>NZ_JAPVLR010000002.1:0-713115 GCF_027157935.1 Microbacterium sp. H37-C3
GGCGGCGGTCGGACGCGCCCTCTTCGCGGGCGACGGCCCGCATCCGACGGCGGTCGTCTCGCAGAGCGATCTGCTCGCGGTGGGTGTGCTGCGCGCCGCGGAGGAGGCCGGGCTGCGGGTACCGGAGGATGTCAGCATCACGGGCTTCGACGGCATCGTGGTCGACGGTCTCGCGCCCTACGAACTGACCACACTCGTGCAGCCGGCGTGGCAGAAGGGGCGAGCCGCCGGCGAGGCTGTGGCAGCGCTCCTGGCCGGAGACACGCCCGACTCGCAGTGGTTCACGAGTACGTTCCGTGTGGGGAACACGACGGGGCCGGTCGCTGTCAAGTATTAGCCGGTCGACCGTAGACCGGCATCCTGTCGGTAAGATGGGTGACACGACCCCCCACGCCCAGAGGAGGCCTGTTGCTGATCTTCCTCGGTGCGTTCGCGGTTCTTCCGTTGGTTCTGCCGTGGTTGATCAAGCGGATCGGCGCCCGCGCATTCTTCGTCGCAGCACTCCTGCCCATCGCAGCGTTCGTCGACGCGGCCCGTCGCGCTCCTGAGGTTCTGAGCGGCGGCATTCCGTTCGAGTCATACGCCTGGATCCCTCAGCTCGACATCGCTCTGTCGATGCGGATGGACACCCTCGCGTGGATCATGACGCTCATCGTCACCGGCGTCGGTGCGCTCGTGATGATCTACTGCCGCTGGTACTTCGACGGCAAGAAGGTCGGCGTCGGGCAGTTCGCGGCCGTGCTGCTCGCCTTCGCCGGCGCCATGTACGGACTCGTTCTCACCGACGACATCGTCGTGCTGGTGATGTTCTGGGAGATCACGAGCGTTCTCTCCTACCTGCTCATCGGGTTCTACAACGGCCGAGGAGCGAGCCGCCGTGCCGCGCTCCAGGCGCTTCTGGTCACCACCCTCGGCGGTCTCGTGATGCTGATCGGGGTCGTCATGCTGGTCGTGCTCTACGGCACCACGAGCCTGAGCACGATCGTCTCCTCCCCAGCACCGGAAGGTGCGCTCCTCAGCATCGCGATCGCTCTCACGCTCGTCGGTGCCCTGAGCAAGTCGGCCATCTTCCCCTTCCACTTCTGGCTGCCCGGCGCCATGGCCGCGCCCACCCCGGTCAGTGCCTACCTCCACGCTGCGGCGATGGTGAAGGCCGGCATCTATCTGATCGCCCGTCTCGCGCCCGCCTTCGCGCACGAGGACCCGTGGCGTCCCATGGTCATCGGGCTCGGCGTCTTCACGATGCTGCTCGGAGGTCTGCAGGCCCTGCGCGAGTCCGACCTCAAGCGCATCCTCGCCTTCGGCACCGTCAGCCAGCTCGGCATGCTGACGGTCGTTCTCGGCTATGGCGAGCGCAACTCCGCCCTGGCCGGCCTGGCGCTGCTCGTCGGCCACGCGCTGTTCAAGTCGTCGCTGTTCCTCGTGGTCGGCGTCATCGACCGACAGCTGTCGACCCGCGACATCCGTGAGCTCTCGGGAGTGGGACGCCAGGCGCCGACGCTCGCAGTCTTCTCGATCATCGCGATCGCCTCGATGGTGGGCGTGGCACCGACCATCGGCTTCGTCGCGAAGGAAGCCGCGCTCTCGTCGCTGCTCGAGGGGGGCACGGATCCGCTCGCCCTCGCACCGCTGATCGGCATCGTGCTCGGCTCGCTGCTCACCACGGCTTACGGCGCACGCTTCGTGTGGGGCGCGTTCTTCACGAAGAAGGATGCCGCAGGCGCGACCCTGCCTCGCACGGAGTGGCCCGATCCGCCGATCGGATTCCTCGCCGCCCCGGTGCTGCTGAGCGGCCTCACCGTCGTCGGGGGCATCGCCGCACCGTTGCTCGATGCCGCGTTCTCGGGCTACGCCGCCACGATGCCCGAGGCGGCGGGAGCCGACGGCTACGATTACCACCTCGCCCTCTGGCACGGTTTCGAACCCGCGCTTTTCCTCTCGGTCGGCAGCATCCTCGCCGGTCTCGTGCTGTTCTGGTTCGTCGGGCGGCGCCCCGGCACGCAGCGTCGCTGGCTCCCCTTCACCGCCGTCGACGCCTACAACGGGACGGTTCGTGCCATCGTGCGGACCTCGGTGTGGACGACGTCGCTCACCCAGCGGGGGTCGCTTCCGGTCTACGTGGGCACGATCTTCGTCGTGTTCGTCGCGGCCGAGGGCACGGCGCTCATCGCGCACGGCGGCTGGCAGGCCGACCTCGCCGCGTGGCACTCGCCGATGCAGGTCTTCGTCGCACCCATCATGATCATCGCGGGCATCATCGCGGTGCGTGCCCGCAAACGTTACACCGGAGTCGTGCTCGTGTCGGTGACGGGGCTCGGCATGGTCGCGCTCTTCGCGTCGGCCGGTGCGCCCGACCTCGCGCTGACGCAGATTCTGGTCGAGACGGTCACGCTCATCGCCTTCGCGCTGGTGCTGCGCCGCATCCCCTCGCGGATGGGCGACCACAATGCCTCGGTCTGGCCGATCGGGCGTGCGCTGCTCGGCATCGGCGTCGGCGCGACGATGGCACTCGTGGCAATCGTCGCGACCAGCGCGCGCGTCGCCGAGCCGATCTCGACCGCGTTCCCCGACCTCGCGTACGAGATCGGTCACGGCAAGAACGTCGTCAACGTCACCCTCGTCGACCTGCGCGGCTGGGACACGATGGGCGAGCTGTCGGTGCTGATCCTGGCGGCGACGGGTGTGGCCTCGCTCGTGTTCGTGACGCATCGCTCCGACACGCTCTCTCGTGCGATCTCGTCGCTGCCCACCGGCGCGCTGCGCACGCGCCGTCCGCTCGTCGAGACGTCAGAGGGGCCGCGGCCCCGCGCCGGATCGGGATCGTCGCGGCAGGCTTGGCTCGTGGGCGGGCAGAAGCTCCGCCCCGAGACGCGTTCGATCATGCTCGAGGTGATCGTCCGCATCCTGTTCCACACGATCATCGTCGTGTCGCTGTATCTGCTCTTCGCCGGCCACAATCTGCCGGGCGGCGGCTTCGCCGGCGGACTCGTCGCGGGGATGGCGCTCGTCATGCGCTACGTCGCGGGCGGACCGTACGAGCTCGGGGCTGCCGCTCCGACGGATGCCGGGCGACTGCTGGGCGTCGGGATGGCGCTGGCTGTCGGTACCGCGGTCGTGCCCCTCTTCTTCGGTGCGCCCGCCCTGACGAGCACGTTCTGGGAGGCGGAGCTGCCCGTTCTCGGCCACGTGGAGTTCGTCACCTCGACGATCTTCGACGTCGGCGTCTACCTCGTGGTCATCGGGCTCGTCCTCGACGTGCTCCGCTCGCTGGGCGCGGAAGTCGACCGGCAGCGCAAGGAGCGAGAGGAGCTCGCCCGATGAACGTCTCACTGATCCTGATCATCATCATGGGCGTGCTCTTCGCCGCCGGCGTCTACGCGATGCTCGAGCGCAGCCTCACCCGCGTGCTGATCGGCTTCCTGCTGCTCGGCAACGCGGCCAACCTGTTCCTCCTCGTCGTCATGGGGGCGCCCGGTGTCGCGCCGTTCTACGGCTCGGCCGATGACCCTGCCGAGTTCAGCGACCCGCTGCCGCAGGCGCTGACTCTCACGGCGATCGTCATCACCTTCGCCGTCTCGGCTTTCCTGCTCGCCCTGATCTACCGTTCCTGGCAGCTCGGTCAGGCCGACACGGTCGAGGATGACGAGGCCGACCTCGCCGTGCGCGATCGCATGGCCGAAGACGAGGAGGCGATGGAGCAGGAGATCACCGACGAAGACGACGACGCGACGACCGACTTCGTCGGCGACCAGACGTCACCCATCACCGTGCTGCACTCGCGCGACTTCGACGCGCTGCGCGACGACGCGCCCACCGATCGCCCCGGAGGAGACCGATGAGCGCCCTGGTTCCCCTCCTCGTGACGCTGCCCCTGCTGGGGGCCGCGGTCGCCCTCATCTTCGGTCGCCGCCGCCGCATCCAGGTCGGGGTCTCGATCGTCACGCTCACCGCGACGCTCGTGATCGCGGCGGTGCTGCTGAACGTCATCAACGCCACCGGCGTGCCGATCGCAGTCTCGGTCGGCGGGTGGCCGATCCCGTTCGGCATCGTGCTCTACGTCGACCGGCTGGCCGCGCTGCTGGTCGTCGTCTCGAGCGTCGTCCTGCTCGCGGTCCTGCTCTTCTCGGTCGGCCAGGGCGCCGCAGACGGTGACGACGAGACACCGGTCTCGATCTTCCACCCGTCGTACCTCATCCTCTCGGCGGGCATCTTCAACGCCTTCATCGCGGGCGACCTGTTCAACCTGTACGTCGGATTCGAGATCCTGCTCGTCGCGTCGTACGTGCTCATCACGCTCGGGTCGACCGAGTCGCGCATCCGCACGGGCGTCGTCTACATCGTCGTCTCGCTCGTGTCGTCGATCCTGTTCCTGTCGGCGATCGCCGCGATCTACGGTGCGCTGGGCACCGTGAACATGGTGCAGCTCTCGCAGCGGATGACGGAGCTGCCGCAGGAGACGCAGCTCGTCCTGCACCTGCTGCTGCTGCTCGCGTTCAGCATCAAGGCCGCCGTCTTCCCGCTGTCGTTCTGGCTGCCCGACTCGTATCCGACGGCGCCCGCTCCCGTCACCGCGGTGTTCGCGGGGCTGCTGACGAAGGTCGGCGTGTACGCGATCATCCGCACCGAGACGGAGATCTTCCAGGACAACAGCGTCAACACGCTGCTGCTGATCGTCGCGCTGGCGACGATGATCGTCGGGGTGCTCGGCGCCGTCGCGCAGGCCGAGCTCAAACGCATCCTGTCGTTCACCCTGGTGAGCCACATCGGCTACATGATCTTCGGCCTCGCCATAGCCACGCCGGCGGCCGTCGGCGCGACGATCTACTACATCGTCCACCACATCGTCGTGCAGACGACCCTCTTCCTGGCGGTCGGTCTCGTCGAACGCCGGGCCGGGTCGACCTCGATCCTGAAGGTCAAGGGCCTCATGCGCGCGGCGCCGCTGCTCGCGGTCCTCTACTTCATCCCCGCGATCAACCTCGGCGGTCTCCCGCCCTTCTCCGGCTTCATCGGCAAGTACGCGCTGTTCGACGCGGCCGCCGACGAGGGCACCCCTCTGATGTACGTGCTGATCGTCGCGGGCATCATCACCTCGCTCCTCACCCTCTACGCCCTCATGCGCGCGTGGAACCTCTCGTTCTGGCGTGAGAAGGACGAGATCGGCGAGGGCGAGAACGAGACCGACTCGCGCATCGCCTACCTCGGCGATGCCGAAGGGGCCGACGTCCAGACCGAGAAGCGCGTCATCCCGCGCATCATGACGACGGCGACGGCCGGGATGGTCGCCGTCACGGTCGCGCTGACCGTGTTCGCCGGACCCCTGTACGACCTCTGCGCCGCCATCGGAGAATCGCTCCTGCAGCCGGTAACGATCAGTCAGCTCGAGCAGGAGGTGCAGTGATGATGGGCGAGGCCAAGCGCAACGCGGCCACCGCGCTCTGGCGACAGCTGCCGTTCTTCGTCTGGCTGGTCGCGCTGTGGATGCTGCTGTGGGGTCAGTTCACGGTGCTCGCGGCGCTGACCGGGATCGTGGTGGCGCTCTTCGTGACGCGCGTGTTCCGCCTGCCGCCCGTCGAGCTGTCGGGCCGGGTCAACATCTGGTGGGGTGTCGTCTTCTTCCTCGAGTTCCTGTTCTCGCTCGTCAAGGGGTCGCTGCTGGTCGCCTGGCAGGTCATCGATCCGCGCCGCCAGCCGGGCGCCGCGATCATCGCCGTGCCGCTGCGTACCGATGACGACCTGATCATGACGCACGTCGCGGTGACGGCATCCCTGATCCCCGGCTCGCTGATCATCGACATCGACCGCGACCGCCGAATCCTGTACGTGCACGCCATCGGCATCCGCACGCAGGAGCAGCTCGAGCACCAGCGGCGCGAGATCCAGCACTGGGAGGAGCGCATCGTCCGAGCGGTCGGATCGAAGGAACAGGCGCACCAGCTGTCGGACCTGCGGAGGGAGCGCTCATGACCTGGCTCGTCGTCGTCATCTCGGTCGTGTTCGCGGTGTCCGCGCTGCTGACGCTGTGGCGCATCATCGTCGGCCCGTCGATCCTCGACCGCGCCGTCGCATCCGATGTGCTCCTGACGCTCGTGATCTGCGCGCTCGGCGCCGAGATGGCGATCAACCATCACACCCGCACCCTACCCGTGCTGCTGATCGTCGCCGCGGTCGGCGTGTTCGGTTCGATCTCGATCGCGCGCTTCGTCGCGCGGAAGGACAACACGGACGCCTCATGAGCATCACCGACGTCATCGCCCTCGTGCTCGTCCTCATCGGGGCCCTGCTGTGCCTCACGGCAGCGATCGGGCTGCTGCGTTTCCGCGACGTGCCGACGCGTCTGCACGCCGCCACGAAGCCCCAGGTCCTCGGCTTCATCCTCATCTGCGTCGCCGTGGGGGTTTCGCTGCACTCGTGGCCGGTCGTGGCCTTCCTCGTGCCGGTGGCCCTGATCCAGCTCGCGACGGCGCCGCTGTCGGCCCACATGGTCGGACGTCAGGCGTACCGCAACAAGACGCTCGACGGTGAGTCGCTCTTCGTCGACGAGTTCGCCGACGCCCCGGCTCCGAGCGACACCCGCGACTGACCCGACGACGCGCTAGCCGGCGAGCGAGTCGAGGTGACGGTCGAGCACCTGGTCGACATCGACGGCCGGGTCGGTCGACGACGTCCAGATGAGGTGCAGCGCCAGCCCGTCGAGGAGAGCGTGCAGGCGCTCCGCTTCGAGCACCGGATCGATGTCGGCGCCGAGCCCTCCCGTCTCCCCGAGCTCGCTGATCACGGCGGCACAGACGCGATGGACGCCGTCGTGCAGCTCGCGGGCGTGGCCCTGCAGGCCGTCGTCGGTGAGAGCGAGCCGGCTCAGCTGCAGCTGAACCAGGAGCTCGGTGCGCCGCGAATCGTCGAGCGGCAGCAGCTCGCGCATCCAGCGCATCGCGCGCTCGCGTCCCTGGCCGGTCACGGCGAGCAGACGGGTCGTGACGTCCTGTTGGAGGCGCTCGAAGCAGAATCGGCGCAGCTCATCCTGCGTGGGGAACGCACGACGAAGGGATGCCGTCGCGATCCCCGCCTCGTCGGCCACCCGCCGCACCGACAGCGCCGCCACTCCGTCGCGGGCGAGCACTCGGAACGCGGCCGCGGCGATCTCGTCGTTGCGGTGGTCGTGGTCGATCAGGCGGGGCATGTCATCATCATCCCGCAGCGACCGGAGCACGCTTGGGCCACACGGAGTAGCTAATGGCCCAGAGCAGGTCGATCCCGACGATCACCCCGAGGATCGGGAAGAACCCGAGCAGCTCGGAGGTGCGGTCGTCGTCGCCGACGAGCAGGATGAGCCCGCCGAGGATCGCAGCCGCGATAGCGGACGCGAGCAGCGTGCGCGGCACATCCTTCCAGCAGGCGATCGCGTATGCGGTGCCGTACAGCGCGGGGCGCGGCGCCGCGCCCCGGAAACGCGTGGCGACCTTCGCATCGGCCCAGGCGATCATCCGGTGTCCGTAGGCGACGGAGATGCCGATGTAGAGCGCCGCCAGCCCGTGGTGCCAGGAGGCCGTCCCGCCGCCGAGCAGGTCGATCGCGACGAGCAGCAGCAGGACGAGGTCGATCAGCGGCGCGGCGAGGAGCAGCATCGCGCCGAGGCGGGGTCGGTTGAACGCGTAGCGGGCTACGAGGCCCGCGATGATCGCAACCCAGAATCCCACCTCGCAGGCGATGATGGCGGCCAGGATCATGGTCGAGTCCTCTCGGTTCGGCGGATGGAGCGATGTTAGCACGCGCGTGTTACTAAAACCGGCGCCCTTCGTCGCCCACCGAGGCCCGAAGTCGTATTGACTGGAGACATGACGCACGCCCCGCCTGACGCCCGGGTCTTATCCGTCGAGGCCGCTCCCGCGGTCGTGGTGCCCGTGCACCGGTCGTGGGAGAACCTCGCGCGGCAGGCCATCGTCGCGGCGTTCGTCGTCGGAGCGGCCATCGCGAGCGCCGCCGTGCCGTGGCTCCCCGTGACGGATGCGGCGAGGATGTGGCAGGGAGCGGCGCTCGCCGTCCTGCTCCTCGTCCTCGGCGCGCTCATGGCGCGATGGCCGGCGCTGCGGCGTGCGGAGCTCGTTATCCCGATCGGCGACTTCGTCGCGATCGGCCTGCTGCGGTTCGGCACGGGTGACACGCAATCGGTGTTCCTCGCGATCGTCGTCCTCCCCGTCATCTGGATCGCTGCCGGACCGGGGCGCTGGCGCATCGTGCTCCCGCTCGTCGGTGTGTGCGTCACGCTGCTGCTGCCGCTGGTGCTCGCGCCCGACCAAGTGCTCACCGTGAGTGAGCTCGTTCGACTGATCATCGCCGTACTCGTCTACGCCGCAGCGGGCGCCGTCGTGAACGAGCTGTCGCGCCGCTCGCTGCAGAAGCTCACGGCGTCGCAGTGGCACCGGCGTCTGGCCGAGGCCGAGGTGTCGCAGGCCGCCGTCGTCCAGCGGTCTCTGCAGCCGGTCGACGGGTCGGATCTGCCGGCGCGCTTTCGGGTGGCCGGCGCGTGCGTCCCGGCCCGCACCGTGGGCGGCGACTTCTACGACTGGTACGCCACCCCCGACGGCGGCACCGCCTTCACCCTCGGCGACGTCATGGGCAAGGGGGTCGGTCCCGGGATGATCGCCGCCGCCGTCCGCACGGTCATTCGGAGCAACGTCGACGATCCCGACCCCGCCGCCGCACTCCGCCGCGCCGCGATCGGTCTCAACACCGGTCCGACCGACACGATCGGAGCCCAGTTCACGACGTGCTTCCACGCGCGCATCAGCCCCGATGGGATGCTGCGGTGGGTCGATGCGGGTCACGGCCTCACCGTGATCCGTCGCGCGGACGGCACCAGCGAGTTCCTCCGCTCGGGCCACCTTCCGATCGGCGTCGGGACCAGCTGGACGAGCGATGAGCTCTCGTTGCGCCCCGGTGACAGCGTCATCAGCGTCAGCGACGGCGTACTCGATCTGTTCGGCGGATCGCTCGACTCCATCGACCGCTATCGCGACTTCGTCAGCAGCCGGCCCGATATCGACACCGTCGTCAGCGAACTCGTCGCTCGGGCCGCAGGAAGCGAACAGGAGGATGACGCCACTGTCATCGCCGTGACCTGGGGCACGGCCTGATCGCCGGCGTCGGCCTCAGAATGCGCGGTTCCGCACCAACTCGAGGGCGGCCTCTTCGTACCAGCTGCCCGCCGCGGGACCGCCGTTGCAGGTGCCGTCGCTCTCGCCGGGTCGCTTGATCCAGAGCAGCGCGTCGAGTCCGGAGCCATCCGCGCCGACGCTCGGCGGCGTCCCCAGGCCCACGCCGCTCGGGTTGCACCATGTGCCCTGCCACCCGCGACCGTTGCGCGACGTGTCGATGACGTACCGCGGGCTGCCGCCCAGCAATGCTCGCAGGCGCTCCGCGTACCGCTGCTCGTCGGCGGTCGGCGAGAAGTTCGACACGTTGGTGGAGAACCCGCGGCCGTCGAGGACGCCGGCTTCCCGCAGCCGCTGCGCCATCGTCTCGGGCGGCACCCAGTTCGCGTTCCCCGCATCGATGTAGGCGGTGACGCCGGCCTCGGTGAGGGCACGGACGGCGTCGCGGATCAGCGTCGTCCGGGGCCCCTGACCCGCGCACTCGCCCAGCATCGACAGGGCGTCCGGCTCGACGATCACGGCGGATGCGGTGCCGCGCAGCGTCTGCGCGATCAGCCGTGCCCACTCCCCATAGCGTTCGACCGGCAGCCCGCCTTGCGAGTACGCGGAGCAGTCGCGGGCGGGGATCGCGTACATGACGAACGTCGCCACCTTGTTCTGCGCGGCCGCCGCGGCGGTCTCGGCCCGCAGCACCTGCACGAGCTCGGCATCGCTGTACCACTCCCCGAGCCAGGTCGCGGTGGGCATGCGCGCGATCACGTCGAAGGCATCGGCCACCGCCGTGCGTCCCTGAGCTCGCGCGTCCGACGCCGCTTGGGCCGCAGCCGAATGGGTCGGCAGCGCGGCACCCCGAGCGAGCGGATTCGGGCCCGAGGTCGGGGCGACCGCTGGTCCGGCGCCGCGGCGCGCCTCCTCGTGCGCGCTCGCGGGCGCCGCATGCGCGACTCCGGCGGCGAAGGCGAGAGCGAGCACCGCCGCGAGCGCCGATGAGATCCGTGGAACGCTGCGCATGATCGACCTCCTTGCAACGGTGCCCCGAGACTACCGGGATGCCGCGCGCTCGTCAGCGGCCTCGTGCGACCTCCGCCCGGATGATGTCGGCGAGCTCGCGCGGCCTGCTCCACATCGGCCAGTGGCCCGTGGGGAGGTCGACGACGTCGACGTCCCGAAGCCGGGTGACCTCGGCGAACATGGGATGACCGCTCTCGGCCATCCGCATGACCTGCTCGCCGGAGATCGAGCAGCACACCAGGGTGGTCGGCACGGCGTAGCGGGCGCCATCGGTGAGGATCACCGGTTCCCTCACTACGGATGCCGGCTCGGCGACCGCCCGGGCTCGGAACCGCGTCAGGCCCTCGGGCTCGATGCCGTCGAGGCTCGCCTGCTGTGCGAGCTCGTCGAAGGGCGGCAACGGCAGCTCCGAGACGGCCTCCGGGAGTCCCGGTGCGAACGCGGCACCGCTCGCCATCGGGCCCGAATCCACCCACACCACACGTCGGACGAGTTCCGGATGCCGGTCGAGGATGATGCTCACCGGACCGTTGGCGCCGCTGTGGGCGACCAGGACGGCTGGATCGTCCCGCGACGCTCCGAGCTCGTCGAGCGTGTCGCGGATCGCGCCGACCTGATCTTCGAGCGTGCGCGTCGCGTGCTCGGGGTCGTCGGCGTCGAGGCCCGGCAGGGTGAGCGCTCGTGCGCGCCCGTCGACGGGTGAGAGATGGACGACGACGTCGTCCCATGCCCAGGCGCCCAGCCAGTGGCCGGGGACGAGGACGAGCGGGGGAGAGGTGAGCTGATCGGTCATGACACCAGCATCCGCCGGGTATGGGACAGCAGTGTGTCATCATCTATGTCATGAATTCACCGCGGCGTCGACGATGAAGCGCGCGGAGCGCTTGCACGCCCTGTTTGAGACGCTGCGGCGAAGCGGGACGCGCGGTGTGTCGGCCGAGCGTCTGGCACGTGAGTTCGAGGTCTCGGTCCGCACGGTCAAGCGCGACCTCGATGCGCTCGAACGCAGCGGTGCGCCGATCTGGTCGCGGCCCGGTCCGGGCGGCGGCTACGGGCTCGCCGCCGGGTCCTCGCTCCCGCCGATCAGCCTCTCGCCCTCTCAGGCGGTGGCGCTGATGGCGGCTGTCGCCGCTGCGTCGGATGCGCCCTACGCCGACCTCGCGTCGGCCGCGGTGCGCAAAATCGTCGACGTGCTCGACCCCCGGACGCGGGAGCGCGCGGTCGACCTCGCCGGACGCGTCTGGGTCGACGGGGCGCCCGCGGCTTCGCGAGCCGTCCGATCAGCGCTCGAGGAGGCGATGCTCGAGCAGCGCGTCGTCCGCATCCGCTACACAGCCGAGAGCGGAGCCACCACCACGCGCGACGTCGAGCCGGTGCTGTTCGCGTCGAACGGCGGTCGGTGGTACCTCATCGGATGGTGTCGACTGCGCGACGCGATGCGGTGGTTCGCGGTCGATCGCGTCGAGCGTGCGCACGTCAAGGCGGCGGAGTGCGAGGGCCACAGCGTCGCCGAGGTCGGGCAGCCGCCGGAGCACGCCCGACCGGTCGACGGGGTGCGTGCCTAGCGACGATCAGCCGATGAGGCTGGGCTGCAGGTCGCGCAGCGTGCGGCCGTGCGTCATCCGGGCCACGCCGATCGCGGCGAGGATGAGTGCTCCGGCCATCCACGTGAACAGCACCGCGAGGTCGAGGCTGACCCGGCTCAGGTCGCCCCCGTACATCCACTGCCGCATGCCGTCGACGACGTAGCCCATCGGCAGGACGTGGTGCAGGGCGGCGAGCGGTGCCGGGAGGGTCTGCCAGGGGAAGGTCCCGCCCGCGGTGACGAGCTGCAGCACCATCAGCACGAGTCCGATGAACTGACCCACGGATCCCAGCCACACGTTGAGCGCCAGGATGATCGCGGCGTACGTGAACGATGCGGTGATCAGCATCCCGAGGGTGCCGACCGGACTCGAGAAGTTGAATCCGAGCGCGATCGACAGCACCCCGAAGAGGACGATCATGCCCACTCCGCCGAGTATCGCCGGAGTGAGCCAGCCGGCGAGGGTCACGCGGAGGGGTGAACGCAGCGCGGTCACCGCCCGGCGCGAGACCGGCTTCACGATGAGGAAGAGGGCGTAGATGCCGATCCATCCCGCGAGGGCGGCGAAGAAGGGCGCCAGGCCGGCACCGTAGTCACCGGCCTTCGCGAGGTTGCCGGAGTCGACCGCCACCGGGTCGGCGATCGTCTGCGCCTGCTGCTCGCGCAGCTCGGAAGTAGAGACGGGCAGCTGGGCTACGCCGGAGCTCAGCCCGTCGCGCAGGGTGACGAGCCCGCCGTCGAGCGTCCCGAGTCCCGAGGCGAGCCGACGGGCGCCCTCGTCGAGCTGAGCGGCGCCGGTCGCGGCCTCGTCCGTCGCCGACGCGAGCTGGCCGGCACCCGACGACACGGATGCCGCACCGTCGGCGGCCTGCGCGGCACCGGTGGCGAGCTGTGCGGCGCCCGAGCTGACCTGGGCCGCCCCCGCGGCGAGGCGGTCGATCTGACCCGTCGCCTCGTCGACGCGCGTCGCGCCCGACTGCAGACGGTCGCCGATGGGATCGAGGCGGGCGAGGACCTCCGCGATCTGCGTCTGATCGAGACCTCCGTCGGCGAGCAGCGCGGCGATGTCTGTGCGTACCTGCGGCAACTGACCCGCGGCGTCGTCGACGGCTGCGCGAACGCGGTCGGCGTAGCCCGCGAGCTCGGCCGTCCCGTCGGAGACCTGGGCCGCACCGGACGCCAGGTCCGACGATCCCTGAGCCAGCGTGCGGGTGCCGTCGGCGAGCTGCGACGCGCCGACGGCGAGCTGGTTCGCACCGTCGCGCAGCTGCACCGCTCCGCTCGACAGCCGCCCGGTTCCGTCGGCGAGCTGGTTGGCGCCGTCGAGCGCCTGACCTGCCCCGTCGACGAGCTGGTTCGCCCCGTCGGTGGCGTTCTGCAGCTGCACGCGGATGTCGGCGATGCCGGTGAGCAGCCGCGATGCCGCCTCGCGTCCGACGAGCTCGGCGACGGAGGAGCGGATCCGCTCGACCGCCTGCGAGCCGATCGACGAAGCGAGGTAGTTGTTCGCGTCATTGGTGGCGAGCACGAGCGTCGCCTGGCGGGGCTCGTCGCCTGCGGCGCTGGTCAGGGCGAGCGAGAAGTCCTCGGGGATGGTCACCGAGAAGTCGACGTCGCCGGTGCGCAGGGCTTCTTGAGCCTCGGCGGCGGTCATGTCCTTCCAGCCGAAGGCCCGGCCCTCGACGAGCTTGTCGGTCACGTCGGACCCGTAGTTGACCGTGCCGTTGCCGTCGCTCTTGGGCGCCCCCGAGTCGAGGTCGACGAGCGCTACCGGGATGTCGGCGAACTTCCCGTACGGGTCTTGGTTTGCCCACAGATACAGCCCGCCGTAGAGGACGGGGACGAGCATGAGCGCGATGAGCGCGACCACCGACATCCGGGTGGCCGTCAGCCGTCGTAGTTCGGCGGAGATGAGGGCGGGGATCTTCATCGGGAGGCCTTCGGACGGGTGCCGCGCAGCCGGATGCCGCTGGGCACCAGGCGTCGGTTCGGCGCGAGGGGATCGGTTTCGGTGAGCAGCGTCGCAGCGGCCTGGCCGGCGATCACGAGCACCGCGAGGCCGCGTCCCGCGAACTCCCGGGCGAGGGTCCACCAGTCGTGCGGATCGCCGCCGTGGCGGTCGGGGGAGACGAGCACGATGCCCTCGACGCCCGGTCGTAGGACCGCCAGCTCGAGCAGCATCCGGATGCGGTCGGTCGCGGGCACGTCCCCGATGGGGACGCGCGAGTACGAGCGCAGATCGTGCTCGTCGAGCCACCGCCGCGCGGAGATCGGGTCGGCGAGGCGGCCCGCGAACATCAGCTCCTCGCTGACGACGCCGACCGTGGAGATGTTCGGGGGTGGGTCGCTCACGTCCGGCGCGTCGATCAGTGCGGTCTTGTGCCGCAGCGTGCGCGAGGCGCGGGCGCCGTCGAGTAGGACGGTGCCGCCGTCGGGCCGCATCCGTCCGCTCGCGATGAGGCCCAGGACGGTCGGGCGCTGCTCCGTCTCGGCGATCGCGAGGGTGGCACGGCCGGTGCGGAACGACAGGGTCGTGGGCGGCAGAGCGAGGTCTTTGCGGCCCTTCGCCACGGCACGCAGCTCGACGCGCATCAGGAGACCGCCCCCACGACGTCGGGGTGCGAGTCGATGAGTGCGGCGGCGTCGCGCCACGAGAGCCCCGCGATCGAGAGGACCGCGCGCACGACGAGCGACCGCGCCTCGGGTGAGGACGCGTCGAGCCGGACGATGACGGTGCGCGCGGTCTCCTCGATGAGACGAGCGAGAGTCGGCGCGGCGACGTCCGTCCGCAGCGCGCCCTCGTCCTGCCCGCGGCGCACCAGGTTCATCAGTGCGCGGCGAAGCGGGGCGAGCGCGGCGGCGGAGTCTTCGACGTGCCGCTCATCGAGGGCGACGGCGGCGGCCACCTGCACGTGGGATGCCTCGCCCCAGAGCCGACCGGTCAGGCGGGCCAGCGCGACCGGAACCGGCTCGGTGTCGAGTCGCAGCTCGGGATCTGTGGCGATGGCGTTGAAACGCTGGGCGCCCGACGCCACGAGCTCGCGCACGAGCGCGTCACGGTCGTCGAAGTGGCCGTACAGCGCGCGGCGGCTGAGCCCGGCGGCGCGGGCGATCGCGTCGACGGACGCGCTCGGGTCGAGCGCGAGCGTGCGCGCGGCGGCGGAGAGCAGGCCGGCGCGATTGGCGGCGGCATCCTTCCGCGGACGACGGGGGGAGACGGTGTCGGTCACCCGTCGATGATACGAACCTGCACAGGTATGTGCAAGTTATTGATGCGCGCGTGCCCGACGTCAGTCGGCGCCGAAGTCGAACGACGCGGACTCGCCCGCGGCATCCACCCGCTCGGCGAGATCCTGATCGGTCGATTCGACGTTGCCGGTGATCTCGGCCGCCCCGCCGCGCTCGAGGTCGCCCACGAGCTCGGCCGTCGGGCCGCCGATGAGGCCGATGCCGGCGTAGTGCTCGAGGCGCGAGCGCGAGTCGGCGATGTCGAGGTTGCGCATCGTGAGCTGGCCGATGCGGTCGGTCGGACCGAAGGCCGAGTCGCCGACACGCTCCATCGAGAGCTTCTCGGGCGAGTACGACAGGTTGCGGCTCTCGGTGTTCAGGATCGTGTAGTCCTCGCCGCGCCGCAGACGCAGCGTGACGGTGCCGCTGATGGCAGAACCCACCCAGCGCTGGATCGACTCGCGCAGCATGAACGACTGCGGCTCGAGCCAGCGGCCCTCGTACATGAGGCGCCCGAGGCGGCGACCCTGCTCGTGGTAGGTCGCGAGGGTGTCCTCGTTCAGGATGCCGTTGACGAGGCGCTCGTACGCGATGAACAGCAGCGCCATGCCCGGTGCCTCGTAGATGCCGCGGCTCTTGGCCTCGATGATGCGGTTCTCGATCTGGTCGCTCATACCGAGACCGTGGCGGCCGCCGATCGCGTTCGCCTCCATCACGAGCTTGACGATGTCGGAGTACTCGACGCCGTTGATGGCGACGGGGCGTCCCGCTTCGAACGTGACCGAGACGTCCTCGGTCTCGATCTCGACCGCAGGATCCCAGAAGCGCACGCCCATGATGGGCTCGACGATCTCGAGCGAGACGTCGAGGTGCTCGAGGGTCTTGGCCTCGTGGGTCGCGCCCCAGATGTTGGCGTCGGTCGAGTAGGCCTTCTCGACGGAGTCGCGGTACGGGAACCCGTGCGCGACGAGCCACTCGCTCATCTCGGTGCGGCCGCCCAGCTCGGTGACGAAGTCGGCGTCGAGCCACGGCTTGTAGATGCGCAGCGCCGGGTTGGCGAGCAGGCCGTAGCGGTAGAACCGCTCGATGTCGTTGCCCTTGTAGGTCGAGCCGTCGCCCCAGATGTCGACGCCGTCCTCCTTCATGGCGCGGACGAGCATCGTGCCGGTGACGGCACGGCCGATCGGCGTCGTGTTGAAGTAGGTGCGACCGCCCGAGCGGATGTGGAAGGCGCCGCAGGCGAGGGCGACGAGGCCCTCTTCGACCATCATCGGCTTGCAGTCGATCAGGCGTGAGCCCTCAGCGCCGTACTGCAGCGCGCGGCCCGGGATCGACGCGATGTCGTCTTCGTCGTACTGACCGAGGTCGCCGGTGTAGGTGAAGGGGACGGCACCCTTGTCGCGCATCCACGCGACCGCGACGGAGGTGTCGAGACCCCCCGAGAAGGCGATGCCGACGCGCTCGCCGACGGGCAGGGACTGGAGGACCTTCGACATGGGGACAATCCTACTGAGCCGCGGCCTCGCGCCGAGAACGCACGCTCGCCGCGAGAACGCACCCGGCATGGTGCGTTCTCGCCGAGAGGGTGCGTTCTCGGCGGGCCGACGCCCCGGGCTCAGCCCAGCGAGACGCCGGTGATCGTGACGGGCGTCGCGGGGGCGCCGTCGGGGGCACCGCCCTCGGCGCCGGCGGCAGCGACCTCGCGCACGATGGCGAGGCCCGCTTCGTCGAGCGTGCCGAAGACGGTGTACTTCGCGGGCAGCGGGGTGTCCTCGTACACGAGGAAGAACTGCGAGCCGTTCGTGTTCGGGCCGGCGTTGGCCATCGCGACCGTTCCGGCCGGGTAAGTCTCGCTGCCGTCGAGCTCGTCGGCGTAGTTGTACCCGGGGCCGCCGCGTCCGGTTCCCGACGGGTCGCCGCACTGCAGCACGAAGATGCCCGAGGTGGTGAGGCGGTGGCAGGGCGAGTCGTTGTAGTAGCCCTGCTCGGCGAGCGAGACGAAGCTGCCGATCGTGCACGGCGTGCGGTCGGCGTCGAGGGTCATGGGGATGTCGCCGGCCGACGTCTGCAGCACGGCCGAGACCTGGCCCGTCACCTCGGACTCGGCCGGCGGGAGCTCGACGTCGCGCACGCCGCCGGGAGCCTCGACGTAGGCGCAGGCGCCCTCCGGAACGGTCTCGGCGGTCGGCATGGTGTCGGGCTCGGCGGGCGTGGGCGACGATGCGCATCCGGCGAGAGCGAGAGCCGACAGGACGAGAAGGGCGGAACCGAGACGAGCACGCATGTTCAGAGCCTACGGTCTCGGATGCCGCCGGCCGGGTACCCGGATCGACGCGGTTCGCCGTCGCGAGCGAAGCCGGATGCCGGAACCTGGTCAGCACGCGCCGCGAGTGGCACGATCGGTCCGTGATGCCCGCGCCGCGGGCCGCGGAAGGGGTGGCGATGGCTGACAGCACGGCGGGCGGTGCCGGGTTCTCCGACGAGGAGAAGGCGGCGATGAAGCAGCGGGCCGAGGAGCTCCGCTCGACGAAGGGTCTGAAGGGCGCCGCGAAGCTCGCGAAGGAGCTCGAGGCCTGCATGGACGCGATCGACGCGCTCGAGGGGATCGACGGCGAGGTCGCCCGCATGGTCCACCGGATCGTGTCGGAGGAGGCATCCGACCTCGACCCGAAGACGTTCTACGGGTTCCCCGCCTACGCGCGCGCCGGGAAGGTCGTGATCTTCGTGCAGCCGAAGTCGAAGTTCGACACTCGCTACCCGACGCTCAACTTCGACGAGACGGCGACGCTCGACGACGGGCCGATGTGGCCGACGTCGTTCGCGATCGTCGAGGTCACTCCC
Organism: Microbacterium sp. H37-C3; assembly: GCF_027157935.1. Lineage (NCBI taxonomy): Bacteria > Bacillati > Actinomycetota > Actinomycetes > Micrococcales > Microbacteriaceae > Microbacterium > Microbacterium sp. H37-C3. The sequence goes on from NZ_JAPVLR010000002.1 coordinate 17,818, forward strand.
CAGGTCGAGAGTCGCGTGCGGGAGCTGGTCCGCGCCGCCGTCGACTGATCTCCGGCGCTGGCAGCGAAACCCGGGGTTCTCGGGTGACGGCGACCCCGACGATCGTCAGCAGCGCGGGCACGGCGAGACCCAGCAGAGCGCCGGCGGCGACGTCGTGCAGGTAGTGCGCGCCCTCGAAGAGTCGGCCCGAAAGCACGATGAGCGCTGCGCCCACGGCCGCCCACGTCGCCCACGTCCGGCGCGCCGCCACGGCGATGACCCAGACCGCGCCCATCGCGAGGACGGCGTGGTTCGAGGGGAGGGAGTAGTCGGTGGCGTCGCAGGCGGACAGCGCTGCCCAGCGGGTGCACGGGCGTGCCTGCATGAGGGCCACCTTGACCATCTCGCTGGTCGCGTAGGCGATGACGACTCCGCCCGCTGCGGCGATCGAGAGGATGCGGTGCCGTGACCCGCCTCGCAGCGCGACGGCCAACGCGACGACCGTGCCGACGGCGAGCAGCGACAGGAACAGGTCCGAGAGGTACGCGGTAGCCGGAAGCGCGAGGCCCGCGGTCATCGCCCCGCGCGTCGCCAGGACGCTGAGACTGACGCCCCACCAGGGGATGAGCAGTGCGGCCGCCGCGATGACGGCGACAGCGGACACGGGGAGTATCGACGATCGGGGGATGGCGGTGCTCACCCCAGCAACGCTAGGAAGCGTGCCGCTGCGCGGCATCCGCTCTCAGGCGCACGCGCATCCTCCCCGAGGTGTATTCCTCGTTCAGGAGAGCAGCGCCTCTGCCCGCAGGGTCAGTGCGATCGCGACGAGTGTCGACAGCAGTCCCGAGGCGAGGAGCAGACCCGGATGCGCGAGGCCGATCACGATCTGACGTGTGCGCGGCGCGTCGGCGAGGAAGTGCTCCGGGATGCGGTGGCGCGTGGGCACGGCCGACCATCCGCGCAGTCGCACCAGGTAGCTCGCGTAGCGGATGATCAGCACGCAGTAGAGCAGCACGGTGACCGGAGGCACGATGCGGGCGAAGAGGTCACCGGCGGCGATCCAGGCCGTCTCGATGTCGGTGCCGCTCTCGTCGGCGAGCTGCACCGCGATCGCGCCGCCGATCACGACCGAGCCCAGCCAGAACACGAAGGCGCTGAAGAGCGCGAGGAACCGCGCGAAGAAATGGGTCAGGATCGACGGCTCGTACTCCAAGTGCGACCTCGGCGTCTGTGACAGGACGATGAGCGTCGCCACGAGCGGAGGCAGTGCTGCCGTGAGGGTGAGCGTCGCGCGCAGCCAGTGCGGGCCGCCGAGCAGATCGCAGATGACGAGCAGGGCGACCACGATGATCATCCACAGCAGGCCGAGGGCCGTGGGGTGGGAGGTCACGAAGGAGGGATGATGCTCCTCGAGGCGGGCGCTGGCGCGTTCGACGAGCCGTCGACCCCGATCGTTCGTCGTCACGGGTGGATGCTATCGCCGGTGACCGGCCGGTGTGCAGGGAGTAGCCTGGACGCGTGAGTACCGTCCGTCTGCCGATGCCCTCTGGGCGTGAGGGGGTCTCCGGCGCGCTCAGCGCCGGTGGCACAGTCGCGGCATCCTTCGTCCTCCTCGCCGGTTGATCCGGCGCGCGTCGCGTCGACCCATGTCCGCGACGCGCTCTCCCGGTCCCGGGCGACGACTCCGTCGTTCCGGGATGATCCGCTCACGACCGTCTGCTCGCAGCCCGTTCCGGGCGCCGGCGCGACGGTGGTGCGCGAACGCGTACTCAGACAGGACCCTTTCCATGTTCGCCCTCACCGCGAAAGCCATCCGCTCCTCGTTCATCAACGTCTCGCTCCGCGAGCGCAATTCGCTCGTCGTCCCCGCCGACCTCGGGGACGTCGACTGGTCTACCCGTGACTACTACGGGTGGCGCGACCCCAAGACTCCGCTGCTCGGGTTCATCGTCGCCGAGGTCGACGGCGAGGCCGTCGGCCTGCAGCTGCGTCAGGCAGATCAGGCCACGCGCACCCGCCCGCAATGCTCGTGGTGCTGCGATGTCACCCTCCCCAACGAGGTCGTCTTCTTCGCCGCGAAGCGGGCGGGCAAGGCCGGTCGTGCCGGAAACACCGTCGGGACGCTCCTGTGCTCGGGGTTCGAGTGCTCGCGGAACGTCCGGCGCCTCGACCCGCCGCCCTACCTCGGGTTCGACGCGGCAGCGGCGCGCGATCGCCGCATCGCGACGCTGCGGGCCAACGTCGACGCGTTCTTCCGCGATCTGCGCGACGGCGCCTGAGCCGCCCCGCACCCGGCATCCGGCTTCTCCTCAGCGAGGCGGGGCCGGGCGCCGGCGGTCTCGCTGATCAGGTCGTCGTCGAGGCGATGTCCGTGAGCAGCGCCTCGGCGGCCAGCGCGTCGAGCGACAGGCCGAGGCTCGCGGCGACGGCGGCGACGGTCGCGAACGACGGGGTCGCCAGCCGGCCGGTCTCGATCTTGCGCAGCGTCTCGGGTGATACGCCGGCGGCCGCGGCGACCTCCGTGATCGACCGGTCTCCCCGCGCTCGCCGGAGCTGGGCGCCCAGGCGACGGCCGCGCTCGACGGCTTCGGGCGTGAGCGCGCGACGAACCATCATGCGCTCATCGTAGCGGTATAGTTTGACCGGTATTTATATACCGGAGGAGCGCACCATGATCGAGATCTTCACACCGCGCGAGGTCGATCGCGCCCGCGAGACGGGGGCCATCGTCGGCGGCATCCTCCGCGATATCCGCTCGCGGGTGCAGGTGGGCACCAACCTTCTCGAGATCGACGAGTGGACGCGCGAGCTCATCGACGACAACGGTGCGACGTCCTGTTATGTCGACTACGCGCCGTCGTTCGGGCGGGGCCCCTTCGGGCACTACATCTGCACGGCGGTCAACGACGCCGTGCTGCACGGGATGCCGCACGACTACCGCCTCGCCGACGGGGACCTCCTCACGCTCGACCTCGCCGTCACGAAGGGCGGCCTTGCGGCCGACGCCGCGATCAGCTTCGTCGTCGGGAATCGGCGCCCGGAGGGAGCGGCAGCCCTCATCGACGCGACCGAACGCGCCCTCGCCGCCGGCATCGAGGTCGCACGCGCGGGCAACCGGGTGGGCGATATCTCGCGCGCGATCGGCAATGTGCTCTCCGGTGCCGGATACTCCATCAACACCGAGTTCGGCGGGCACAGCATCGGGTCGGTGATGCACGGCGACCTGCACATCCCCAATACCGGGCGGCCGGGGCGGGGCTACATCCTGCGGCCGGGGCTGCTCATCGCGATCGAGCCGTGGGTCATGGAAGACACGAACGTGCTCGTGACCGACGCCGACGGGTGGACGCTCCGCAGCTCGACCGGATGCCTCACCGCCCACACCGAGCACACGATCGCCATCACCGACGGAGCGGCCGAGATTCTCACCCTGCCGCGGTGATCTCCGTCGGCAGGACGCGGGCGCGGCGGCGGGTGACCCACACTGCTCCGAAGCCGACGGCGACGAAGCCGATCGCGATGACGACGACGTACGCCGCGACCGACCCCCATCCGCCAGGGCCGTTCGGATTCAGGAACGGGTAGGGGTACCAGTACGGCTCGCCCGTCGTGGGGTTCGTGACGAGCGGGCCTCGGACGAGCGTGTAGGCCACCCACAGCAGCGGGAACGTCACCACGACCCATACGACCTGCCAGCGAAGGGCGCGGCGCCGGGCGCCGATCAGCAGGTCGAGCACGAGGAAGATCGGGCCGATCAGGTGCAGCACCTCGTTCGACCACGGCACCGGCTCGGATCCCTGCGGGAGCGTGATCCCGCGCAGGAGTGCGTTGTAGACGACTCCGGTGATGACCATGTACGCCGTGGCGCAGGTGAGCGCGGCGGAGAGCCCGAGCGATGATTCCGGCCCGGCGCGGCCGATCAGTACCCGGACGCCCGCCGTCGCGAGAACCACTGCTGCGATGACGTTCGAGAGGATCGTGAAGAAGCTGAAGAAGTTCGCGAACACGGTCGCGACGTCGCCGCCGGACGCGGCGGTTCGCGTCAGTGACACGGTCAGCTGGGTGATGACGGCGGCGAGGATGACGACGGCCATCGCCAGCCGCAGGAGCGCCCACACCGTCGCCTGCCTCGAGCTCTGCACGTGGGCACACTATCGCTCGACTGCCGTACGTGAACGCATGTGGCGGCGGTCCGGGATGTCGCGTCCGGTCACGGATAGCGTCGCGATGCGGCATCCGCGGGCATGGATCGGCGCATCGACGCGTTGGGTCCGACGGCGACCGCGGCGAAGGCAGCACGCGGCGCGCGAGAGGACGAACCCGATGACCATCACCACCCCTCCTGTTCTGGGCGGCTCCGACGTCCGCGATAACGCCGCATGGCATTCGCTGACCGGGGCGCACGCGCACCTCGCCATCGGCGACGACCTCGTCCGCCGGTATCCCGACGACGTGGCCGGCTTCGTGGGCGTGCGCACGTGGGAGGATCCCGCGGTGTGGGACTCGCTCACGACCGTGGTGGGTTCGGGCAATGAGTTCAGCATCAGTAGGCCCGTGCGCGCGGATGCTGGCGGTAGTGATGGTGCTGGGCCGGCGCTGCCCGACGGGTGGGTGCGCACGTTCGGTGGTGCGGGAGTGCAGCTGGTCGAGACGGACCGCCTCCGGCCGCGACCGGATGAGGAGGCAGTCGAGCTGGGGCAAGCGGATGTCGCCGACATGCTTGCTCTCGTCGATCGGAATCGGCCCGGTCCCTTCCGGCCGCGCACCCACCTGCTCGGCCGGTACATCGGCATCCGGCGCGATGGCCGGCTGATCGCCATGGCGGGCGAGCGACTGCAGCCGGGCGAATGGACCGAGATCAGCGCGGTCGCAACCGACGAGGCGTACCGGCGGCAGGGGCTGGCGTCGCGGCTGGTGCTGGATGTCGCGTTCCACATCCAGCAGCGGGGTGGCCGAGCGATGATGCACGCCGCGGCGTCGAACGTGAACGCGATCGCCGGCTATGAGAAGCTCGGATTCGAGCTGCGGCAGCGGACGAACTTCACGGGCGTGCGCGTGCCCTGACCGGCGGTTCCCCTTCAGCGATTCCTCCCCAGTGGTGCGCTCTGACGAGTTTCGCGCTTCGTACATTTGTTCGATGTGAATGTCTGACCCCACTGCCACAATGGGAACATGTCAGCGAACAGGGGTTGCGGCTCGGACGAGATCGAGGTCTCGCCGCACGGCCCCGCGATCGCGGCTTACGGCGAGGCGCTCGCGCTGGTGCATGACGCGGATGTCGCTTCGGTGCGGGCTCTGGCCGAGCTGGGCCGGTCCGCGTTGCGTGAGGCGCGTCGTGACGGGGTTCGCGGGATGGCGTCGGACATGGAGCTGCGGTCGGTCGCGGCCGAAGCCGCGGGGCTTGCCCGGCGGACCGACAGGCGCCTGCAGGCCGACATCGACCATGCGCTGACGGTCGTCGACGACTACCCGACCGTGTTCTCAGCGTGGCAGGAGCGGCGGATCACCCGCGACCATGTCGACGCGGTCGTCACAGCGGGGACCGGGCTGCCCGATGAGGTGCGGGGCGAGTTCGAGGTCGCGGCGATCGCGGTGTGCGAGCGCGACATCGCCACCCGGGTGAAACCGGCGCTGCGGTCCCTGGCTGAGAGGCTGCACGAGCGCACGTTCACCGACCGGCACCGCGAAGCCGCCGCCGGGCGGTGTGTGCGGGTCTCACACGGGACGGACGGGATGTCGGATGTCATCGCGACCGTCCCGACAGTGATCGCGGTGGGCATGCTCGACCGGCTCACGCAGATGGGACAGTCCGTCAAGGACGCCCGGGCGGATGCCGCCGGCGCACGCGAGCCGGCCGATACGCGAACGATGGATCAGCTGCGCGCCGACATCCTCGGTGACCTCGTCCTCGGCGGGGCGCCGGTCGTCGATCCGACGTATGGGACCGACCGGGCCGGTGGGCTCGGCGCGATCCGGGCGCGCGTTCAGGTCGCGGTCACGGCGGAGACGCTGATGGGGCGTGACGAGAGCCCCGCCGAAGCCGTCGGGGGTGCGCTGATCGATGCCGACACGGCACGCGAGCTCGCCGGGCAGGTGTCCGAGTGGGACCGGCTGTTCATCGACCCCGTCACCCGGACGCCGGTTGAGATCGACATGTACCGGCCGACCGCGTCGATGAAGAAGCTCCTGATGGCCCGGGACCAGCACTGCCGATTCCCGGGATGCCGCCGAGCCGCGATCCGCTGCGAACTCGACCACACCATCGACCATGCCCTCGGCGGGCACACCCACATCTTCAACCTCGCCCACCTCTGCCAACGACACCACTCAATGAAGCAATTCACGAAATGGGAAGTCAGACAGATCGGCGGCGGGGTCCTCGAATGGACCTCACCCCTCGGCCGGGTCTACCGCGAAGACGCTCCCATACCCGCGGTGTGCTTCACCATCGACACCGCGGATCCGCCACCGGATGCGACACGCGGCGGACCACCGCCGGGTGAAGCAGCACCCTTCTGACGCCAGCCGCGCGCCCTCGATGGCGTGCCGGCGCACAGCCCGAGTCCCACGCTCGCGCGGTGCGCGACGTCGTCAGCCCTTCGCGCCCGCGAACGCGAGAGTTCCGCCAAGCCCGATCATCATCACGCCTCCCGCGCTTGCGAGCGTCGCCATGCGGCGCGGTGAGGTGGCGAACCACGCGCGGGCCGTTCCCGCCGCGAGCGCCCACAGGCTGTCGCTCACCACGGCGAGCACCTGGAAGATCAGGCCGAGCGCGAGGAGCTGCATCCAGATCGGACCAGCGTCGGGGGCGACGAACTGCGGGAGAGCAGCCACGAAGAACGCGATCGTCTTCGGGTTCGACACACCGACGACGAACCCCTGAGCAAGCAGGCGCATCGGCGACGTACGCACATTCGAGGGCGTGCGCACGTGCGCGTGACGGTGGCGGATCGCCTGCACCCCGAGCCACACGAGATACGCGGCGCCGACGATCTTGATGACCGTGAAAGCGGCGACCGACGACGCGACGATCGCGCCGACCCCGAACGCCACCGCGAGCAGGGCAGGGACGTTCCCGAGCGCGTTTCCGAGCACGCTCAGCACGCCGGCGCGACGCCCGAGGGCGATCGATCGGCCGATGACGAACAGCACACCGGGGCCTGGGATCACGATGATGACGACAGCCGCGAGGAGGAACGCCAGCAGGTTCTCGAACGGGATCACGAACGAACGCTATCGGCCCGAGGAGTCGCCTGTATTACGCCATGTCTCCGTGCGTGTCGCCGTGTGTGGCGGCGCCGCGACAGCGGCGCCCGCGCCGCTCTACTGTCGGGCGATCCGCAGCATCCGCTGCATCCGCGCCGTTTCGAGGAGATCCGCATGACCGACACCGTCTCGCGCGTCGACCGCAGCGTCGGCGACACTGCGCCGACCGCGCAGCGCGTCGACCTCGGCGACATCCCCGTCGTCCGCACGCGGCACTGGTTCCGGTGGGCGATCGCCGCGATCATCGTGTTCGTCGTCGCACAGTTCCTGTGGTCGCTCGTGACGAACGAGAACTACGAGTGGGGCTACTTCGCGCAGTACTTCTTCTCCGACCCGGTGCTGCAGGGACTCGGCCTCACCCTCGTCTACACGGCGGTGTCGGCGACGATCGGATTCCTGCTCGGGACGGTGCTGGCGCTGGCTCGGCTCGCCAAGTCGCCGCTGCTGAACGCCGCGGCGTGGAGCTTCATCTGGTTCTTCCGCTCGGTCCCCCTCGTCGTACAGCTGGTCGTCTGGTACAACCTCGGCTACCTGTATCCGACGCTCGGGCTGGGCACCCCCTTCACGACCGACTTCTGGATCGTCGAGTTCCCGACGGTGCAGCTCATCAGCGCGTTCGCGGCGGGCGTGCTCGGCCTGAGCCTGCACCAGGCGGCCTACTCCGCCGAGATCATCCGCGGCGGCCTGCTCTCGGTCGACCAGGGCCAGCTCGAGGCGGCCGCGGCCCTCGGCATCCCGCCGCGTCGCCGACTCAGCCGCATCGTGCTGCCGCAGGCCATGCGATCGATCATCCCCAACGCCACGAACGAGGTGATCGGCCTCGTCAAGGGCACCTCGGTGCTGTTCGTGATCGCGATCCCCGAGCTGTTCTACGCGGTGCAGGTGATCTACAACCGCAACAGCCGCGTCATCCCGCTGCTGCTCGTCGCGGTGGTCTGGTACACGATCATCACCACGGTGCTCAGCATCCTGCAGTACTACATCGAGCGTCACTACGCGCGGGGATCCGTGCGGGTTCTGCCACCCACGCCCGTCCAGCGCGCGCGCCGCTGGATCGCTACGCAGTGGGCCCGCCTCGGCGACGACGCGCCGGCACCCCGCCCCCTCGCACCCGGAGGAAAGTCATGACCATCGGTCTCGTCGAGATCCACAACGTCCACAAGAGCTACGCCGGAGTCGAGGTGCTCGGCGGCATCGACCTCACGGTCCAGCCGGGCGAGGTCGTCGCGATGCTCGGCGCGAGCGGCTCGGGCAAGTCGACGCTGCTGCGCACCATCAACCACCTCGAGACGGTCGACCGCGGATCGGTCACGGTCGACGGCGAGTTCATCGGCTACGAGCAGCGGAACGGCAAGCTCTACGAGCTGCGCGAGAAGGCCGTGCTCGAACGCCGCACCCAGATCGGGATCGTCTTCCAGAACTTCAACCTCTTCCCCCACCTCACCGCCCTCGAGAACGTCACCGAGGCGCCGATCGCGCTCGGGCGCCTCTCGAAGGACGACGCCCGCGAGCTCGCGCTCGGACTGCTCGACCGCGTCGGGCTCGGCGACAAGGCCGGTCACTACCCCCGCCAGCTCTCCGGCGGGCAGCAGCAGCGCGTTGCCATCGCGCGAGCGCTGGCTCTGAAGCCCAAGGTGATCCTGTTCGACGAGCCGACGAGCGCGCTGGACCCCGAACTCGTCGGCGAGGTGCTCGACGTCATCCGCGACCTGGCGCAGCTCGGGACGACGCTCATCATCGTGACCCACGAGATCGGCTTCGCCCGCGAGGTCGCCGACCGCGTCGTCTTCCTCGACGGCGGCCGGATCATCGAGCAGGGCCCGCCCGCCGAGGTGCTCGTCGCGCCGAAGCACCCCCGCGTGCAGGAGTTCCTCGCCAAGGTCCTCGCCTGACATCCCATCCCATCCCACCCCTCCACCCGCACCCCACTTTTCGAGAGAGACCCAACAGCATGGCCATCAGTAAGAAGCAGGGCATCGCCGCCGGACTCGGCGTCGTCGCGGTCGCGGCGATCGTCGGCGGCATCGTCGCCGCCGTGAACCTCAACCGACCCGCCGAAGCCGAGGCCGCGGCGCCCGCACCCGCCACGGCTAACGTCGCGACCGACGACATCCACTGGGTGCACCTCGACGAACCCGTCGCCGAGGCCGTCGCCGCCCTCGAGGCGAGCGGGTTCGAGCCCGTCGAAGAGGGGAAGCTGACGGTCGCGCACTCCGCTTACCTGCCGCCGCTCGGCTACATCCCCGAGGGCGAGACACAGGCCGCCGGCACCGAGCCGAACATCGGCTCGCTCATCGCCGAAGCGCTCGGCCTCGAGTACAACCCGGTGGTCGTCGCATGGGCCGACTGGCCCCTCGGCATCCAGTCGGGCAAATACGACCTCATCACCTCGAACGTCACCGTCACGGAAGAGCGCAAGGAGCTCTACGACTTCGCGAGCTACCGCGAGGACCTGCTCGGCTTCTACGTCCGCGCCGACAGCGACATCGACAAGATCGAAGAGGCCGCCGACATCTCCGGTCTGAAGATCGTCGTCGGCTCGGGCACCAACCAGGAGCAGGTGCTGCTCGCCTGGAACGAGGAGCTCGAAGCTGCCGGCGAGGCTCCCGCCGAGCTGCAGTACTACGACGACAACGCCGCCGCCGTCCTCGCACTGCAGTCCGGCCGCGTCGACGCGACCTTCGGCCCCAACGCAACCTCGGCCTGGTCGGCCCGGGAGACCGGCGACACCAAGCTCGTCGGCCTCGTGCCCGGCGGCTGGCCGCAGACCGCCAACATCGCCGCGGCGACCGCCAAGGACAACGGCCTGATCGAGCCGGTGTCGATCGCGATCAACGCCATCATCGAGGGCGGCCAGTACGACGAGGTCCTCGAGACGTGGGGCCTCGAGTCGGAGCGCATCGAGGAGAGCGAGATCAATCCGCCCGGACTCCCCGCGTCGTGAACGGGTATGCGTCGTGAACAGGTCGCGGTGAAAGGTAGCGTCGCCTCGTGACATCGACCGCGACAGCGCTCACCATCCGGCTCGTCCGCACCGAGGAATTCGCTCGGGCGGGCGAGCTGACCGCGCGCGCCTACCAGCACAGCTACGACCGGCTCTCGGAGCAGTACCTCGACTCGCTGAGGGACGTCGCCGCCCGCGTGCGGATCGGAGATGTGTGGGTGGCGGTGGATGACGGCGGGATCCTCGGAACCGTCTGGGTCGCTCGGCCCAACCGTCCGCTCGCCGGCGTCGCGCGACCCGGTGAGACGGACTTCCGCCAGCTCGCCGTCGCCCCCGAGGCCCGGGGTCGCGGTGTCGGCGAGGCGCTCACCCGGCACGTCATCGAACTCGCCCGGCAGCGCGGATCGCATCGCGTCGTCATGAACAGCGGGCCCGAGATGACGGCCGCCCACGCCCTGTACGCCAAGCTCGGCTTCACGCGCCTGCCCGAGCGGGAGGGGCGGATCGAGGTCGAGCCGGGCCGTTTCGTCGACCTGCTCGCGTTCGGATACGACCTCGCGCCGGAGCCGTCTACGTCGGCCCGAGCCTCGGCCGGCGGTTCGGCCGCGACGTGGCTCTTCGAGCACATCGATTACGGTGACCCGCGTGGCGAGGCGCTGCGCGCCGAGATGGACCGCGAGGTCGGTCCTCGGTACGCCGACCGGTTCGACGACGCCGACCCCGAGGCCGCCGCCCGCTCGGCCCGAGCCTTCGCCCTCGACCCCGCGACGATCGTGGCGACGGTGCTCGTGACGGATGCCGCGGGCGAAGCCGTCGGCCACGGCGCGCTGCGCGACCTCGAGCACGACGGCATCCGCGATCTCGAGATCAAACGCGTGTACGTCCATCCCCGGGCGCGCGGTCTCGGCGCGAGCCGCGCCCTGGTCGCGGAGCTCGAGCGCGTCGCCCGCGACCGAGGCGCTCGCCGCGTCATCCTGCAGACCGGCGACCGCCAGCATGACGCCGTCGAGCTGTACGAGCGTCTCGGCTACACGCCGATCCCGATCTACTCCCCGTACACCGAGTACGCGTTCTCCCGCTGCTTCGCGAAACTCCTGTAGCCCCACCCCCGCCCACCCCCGGCGCCGAGCACGTACCGTTTCCGCCGGATTTCCATCCATTGCGGGCTCGGCGACGAAGAACTATGCACGGTACGAGTGATCTGCCGATCGAGAGGCGACAGCGATGGCGAAATCGACCGCATCCGCGAACCAGGCGAAAAGCCGGCGCTGGGTCTGGGGCCTGTGGAGCGCCCTCGCGGGCATCGTCAGCGCGGCCGCCTTCCTCGCCGTCGCCGAGCTGATCGCGCTCCTCGTCGCGCGCGAGAGCAGCCCGATCCTCGCGGTGGGCGCCTTCGTCATCGACATCGTGCCGCAGCCGCTCAAGGAGTTCGCGATCGCGACCTTCGGCTCGGCCGACAAGATCGTCCTGCTCGGCAGCCTCGCGCTCGCCGTCGTGATCGCCGCCGCGATCGCCGGCATCCTGCAGTTCTTCGTGCGGCCGTTCGGCGTCATCGTCATCGCCCTCGCCGGGGTGATCTCGACCGCCGCCATCATCACCCGCACCGGAGCCAGCCCCCTGGCCTTCGTTCCGCCCGTGATCGGAACGCTGGTCGGGGTATTCGTCCTCGTCCTCCTCATCACGCGCCTGCGGCGCTGGGTCGGCGCCACGGATGCCGCGGACGCCGACACTCCCGCCGCCCCGGCGCCCGAGCAGCGCGGCCTCGGTCGTCGATCGTTCCTCGTCGCGACGGGAGGCGTGGGCCTCGCAGCCGTCATCGTCGGCGTCGGAGCCCGCCTGCTCAATGCGACGACGGCCTCGGTCGACGCCCTCCGCCGTGAGTTGCGCATCCCCGAACCCCGGTCGACGGTCACGATTCCCGACGGCGCCGAGCTCGAGGTCGAGGGCATCTCACCGCTCATCACCCCGAACGCGGACTTCTACCGCGTCGACACGGCGCTCACCGTGCCGTCGGTCGACCCGAACACGTGGCGCCTCGTCATCGACGGCATGGTCGATCAGCGCGTCGAGCTGAGCTTCGAGGACCTCGTCGGCATGGGCCTCGACGAGTATGCGGTCACGCTCACCTGCGTCTCGAACGAGGTCGGCGGCGGGCTGGTGGGCAACGCCATCTGGCAGGGCGTCCCGATCCGCGACATCCTGCGCATGGCGGGCCCGCAGTCGGGCGCCGACATGGTGCTCTCGAAGAGCGTCGACGGCTACACGGCATCCACCCCGCTGGAAGCTTTGACCGACGATGCGCGCGACGCGATCTTCGCCGTGAAGATGAACGGCGAGCCGCTTCCGCTCGAGCACGGGTTCCCCGTGCGCATGGTCGTTCCCGGCTTGTACGGCTACGTCTCCGCGACGAAGTGGGTCACCGAGCTCAAGGTCACGACGTTCGAGGCCGATGAGGCGTACTGGACCCCGCGCGGCTACGCGGCCGAAGCGCCGATCAAGTTCTCTTCCCGCATCGACACGCCGCGCACGGGCACCCCGGTGGCCGCGGGAACCGTCGCGATCGCGGGAATGGCCTGGGCTCAGACCGTGGGCATCGAACGTGTCGAGGTCCGCATCGACGACGGCGACTGGCAGGCAGCGACGCTCTCGACCCCGATCAACGCCGACACCTGGGTGCAGTGGATGCTCGAGTGGCAGGCCGAGGCGGGAACCCACTACGTCGAGGTGCGCGCGGTCAACAAGGACGGTGACACGCAGATCGAGGAGCGCGCTCCGATCGCCCCCGACGGCTCGAGCGGCTGGCAGCGCGTTCTGGTGACGGTCTCGGCCTGACCGGACCGGCCCCCCACCCGCACTCGCCATTCGTGGCGAGTCGACGGACGGGGAGGGGGATGCGGGGGCTAGGCCAGGCGGGCGAGCGGCGTAGCCGCGCCGAGGACGGCGTCGACGATCGCTCCGGCCGTGCGATCTGTCTGACGGATCGAGAGCGCGTTCGACGCCGGACGGGTGAAGGCGCCGCTCTCGGGCAGCGACGTGAAGGGGCCGAGCGCGAAGACGGATGCCGTCGGCGAACCGTCCGGCTGCAGCACACGGCCGTCGGCATCGGTCAGCACCCGTACCTCCGACCCCTGCTGACGGGCCAGCGCCCGCAGCACGGGGTTCTCGCTCACGGCAGCTCCCGGCCCGGGCAGCCACGCGTCGACGAGGCTGCGCGCGACGGTCTCGCCCGGGACTCGGCGGCTGGAGGCGACGAAGCCGCGCTCGGGATCGATGCGGACATCGATCTCGGGTCCGAGGAAGCGGACGACCCCGGCATCGGCGAGGGCGAGGAGCTCCTCGAGGCGATGCGCGGGCGGGCCGCTCGCGACGTAGCTGAAGAAGGTGTGCCACCGGCCCGGCAACGACTGCGTGCGCGAGTGCTCGTTCCACCGATCGGCGGGGATTTCGGCAAGCGCGAGGAACGATAACAACGCCGCGAGGAAGACGCCCTGCGCGGCGCTGCGCTTCGGCGACGTGCGCAGATGCAGGTCCGTGACGATGTGCTCGCGCACCCGTTCGTGCGCGTCGTCGCGCTCGGTGAAGGTCGCCGCGGCCAGCGGACGGTCGAGTGACGCGACGTCGAACCGGTCGAGCGGGTCGGGCACCCTCGCCGCGATCGCGGCGAGGAGGGCGGGGTCGTCCCACGCGTGCGACTGCAGCACCGAGCGGAACGTCTCCCAGTCGCCGACGACGCGGTCGGGATGCCCGGTGAACAGCTCGCGGTAGTGGCCGTGGAGTAGCTCGCCCGCGATGAGCGGCCAGACATCCGCCTCGAAGTCGATGAGACCGGGGCGGGCCACCAGCTCGGCGATCGCCGCGGGCGTCAGCACCTCGCGCTGCGGCGCGTCTCCCTGTACGGTCGACGACACCTTGGAACGGTAGGGCACACCCCGGCGCGACCCGAGATGCAGGCTGGGCTCGCGCCCCGACGGCACGTACCGCAGCCCGTCGCCGTCGTCGACGAAGCGTCCGCCACGCCCCTGCGTGAGCAGCACGACGAGGTCGACTGCGGCCAGACCCATCCCGCGCACGATGACGTCGTCACCTGCCCCGAGCTGCGAGAGGTCGGCGTCGGCCGTGAAGGCGGGCGGTACGTAATGCAGCCGCTCGCGGCGCGCTCCGGCGATGAGGCCGGCGGTGGCGGCATCCGGTTCGCGACCGGTGTGACCGAGCGCGAAGACCACGTCGTCGGCGTCGAGCTCGAGCCCGCTCGCCAGGGCCACCCGGTTCTCCGGACTCACGCTCACCACCGTGTCGCGGCGCCAGCGCACCGTGACGCCGGCCGGTGCCTCGGCGACCGTGCGCCGGAAGAACCACTCCAGGTAGTAGCTGTGCAGTCGTCGGGTGGGAAAACTGTCGCCGCGCAGCCCGCGCGCCTCGGCCGCGGCCACCTCGTCGTCGATGTCGATGCCCCGGCCGGACGCCGCCAGCTCACCGCTGCGCCAGAGCTCGGCCCATTCGATGAGCGAGGGGCCCGGACGGATCGGCCCGTCGATGACGCAGCTGTCATCGGTGAAGACCGTCACGTCGCGCGCCATGGAGTTGAGCTTCAGCAGCGGCGATTGCGCTCGCCGCCAGATGCGGCCGGCTCCCGGCGGATGCGGGTCGATCAGCTCGACGTGCAGGCGCGGAGCACCGACCGCGCGCGCATCCGCCGTGCCCGTCGCGGCACCGAACCGCGCGATGATCCGCTCGAGGAGCATGATCGCGCGCGGGCCGGCGCCGACGAAGACGAGCCGATGCACGCTCACGCCGGCACGGACGCCGGGGCCGTGGGCACGGTGGCCGGCAGCCCCAGCAGATCGCGAAGCGTCGCGCCCTCGTCGTACGCGTCGCGGTACGACCCACGTTCCTGCAGCAGCGGCACCACGCGCGTGGCGAACTCGTCGAGGCCGTGGGGGGTCAGGTGGCCGACGACGGTGAAGCCGTCGGTCGCCCGCTCCTGCACGTAGCGGTCGATCTCGCCCGCGATGTGCTCGGGCGTGCCCACGAACGTGTGCTTCGCCGTCAGCCGGATGACGAGCTCGCGCACGCTCAGCCCCTCGGCCTCGGAGAGCTCCCGCAGCGACGCGATGCGCGCTTGCACGGCTCTGTGGCGATTCGCCCAGCCGCGCGCGGTCTCCGAGCCGGTGTCGGGCTCGACGTCGGGCAGCGGACCGTCGGGGTCGTAGTCGCTGAGGTCGCGACCCCACACCTGCTCGAGGTAGGTCAGCGCCTGCTCGGGCCGCACCTGCTGCAGAGCGATCTCACGCGACCGCTCGCGTGCCTCGGCATCCGTGTCGCCGATGACGAAGGTCGCGGCGGGCAGGATCTTCAGCGAGTCCTCGTCGCGACCCCAGGCGGTGAGGCGCCCCTTGACGTCGTCGTAGAACACCCGGGCGGCGTCGAAGTCCTGGTGCAGCGAGAAGATGACCTCCGCGTGCTCGGCCCCGAAGTCGCGCCCGTCGGCCGAGTCGCCGGCCTGCACGATCACCGGGCGCCCCTGCGGCGAGCGGGGTACATCGAAGAGGGCGTCGACGTCGAACTGCGGGCCGGAATGACGGATGCGGCGCGGCAGCGCATCGCCCTCGTCCCACGAGTCCCAGAGCTTCTTCGACAGCGCGGCGAACTCCTTCGCGCGCTCGTACCGATCGGCGTGGTCGAGGAACCCGCCGCGGCGGAAGTTCGCGCCATGGAAGGCGTCGGAGCTCGTCACGGCGTTCCAGCCGGCGCGGCCACCGGACAGGTGGTCAAGCGTCGCGAGCTGGCGGGCGAGCTCGTACGGCTCATTGAACGTCGTGCTCAGCGTGCCGACGAGACCCACGTGATCGGTGACCGCGGTGAGCGCGGCGAGGATCGCGAGGGTGTTGGGCCGTCCGAGCACGTCGAGCTCGTGCACGCGGCCCTTGTGCTCGCGCAGCCGCAGGCCCTCAGCGAGGAAGACATAGTCGAAGAAGCCGCGCTCGGCCGTGCGGGCGAAGTACTCGAATGCCGCGAAGTCGATCTGGCTTCCCGAGGCGGGGTCGGTCCAGACCGTCGTGCTGTTCACGCCAGGGAAGTGTGCAGCCAGGTGGATCTGACGGGGCGAACGGCTCACAGGGCGACCTTCTCTCGTGTCGGGGTGGACTCGGGGGCAGAATCGTGCGTCGGGGCGGCGTACCGGCTGGCGGGCCGCGGCAGGCCGAGCCGGCCGCGCAGGGTGGCCGCATCGTCGTCGCGCAGCACGCGGGTCGCGCGCAGCAGCGGAGCGAGCCGTTCCGCGATCGCGACGACGTCGTCGGGCTGACGTGCGGGACGCAGCCGCACGCCGTCGACGCCGGTCTCGGCGAGGGCGCGGAGGTGCTCGGCGACCTCGGTCGGCGTGCCGGCGACGATGCGCGCGTCGGAGCGGAACTCGGCCCCGGCCAGGTCGTCGAGCCGCGCGAGGGCCTCGCGGGCGGCGGTCGAGGTTTCCTCGATCAGCACGATCACGTCGGCTAACACTCGCAGCCGCTCGCGAGCGCGGCGCAGCTCGGCGGCTGCTCCGTCGAGCTCGGCGAGGATGCCGGTCGCCGCGGCCGCATCGTGGGGTGTGATGAACACGACATCGGCGTGCTCGGCCGCAAGGCGGAACGGCACGGTCTGGTGCGCGAGCACCGAGATGATCGGGCGGCCCTGGGGCGAGCGGGGCACGATCGACGCGCCGGTGATCGAGAAGAACTCGCCCGCGAAGTCGATGTTGTGGATGCGGTCGGCGTCGACGAAGCGCCCGCTCGCGGCATCCCGGATGATCGCGTCGTCCTCCCACGAGTCCCACAGGCGCCCGATCGCGTCGGCGACCTCGCCCGCCTCGCGGAACCCGGTCTCGAGATCGATCTCGTCGCGCCGCCCGAAGTTCGCGCGCTCGGCGGCCGACCCGCCGACGACGAGCCGCACGCCGGCGCGTCCGCGACTGGCGATGTCGAGCGTCTGGATGCCGGTGGCGACGTGGAACGGCTCGGTGTGCGTCGTCGTGACGGTCGGGATCAGGCCGATCCGGTGCGTGAGCGGCGCGAGGGCCGAGGCCAGCAGCACCGCGTCGATCCGCCCGTGCAGACGCCCGGGGTCGGGGTCGTTCGCGTCCTCGAAGCGGTCGGTCAGCGAGAGGGCGTCCTCGATGGTCGCGAACGTGACGCCGGCCCGGTCGAGCAGCCGCACCTGGTCGGCCCAGTGACGCGGTGTGGCGAACTCCCGCGGCGAGAGGGCGGACGCCCGCCACGCGGCGGGGTGCCAGCCGGCCCGCTCGAGAGCGACGGCGAGATGGATGCGGTGAGACATGAGCCCACTGTCGACCTCGCCCCGAGCGGTGCCAAGGCCGCGCGTCATCCGGCGACACCTGTCGTAACAGGGGTTCGCGTCGGCGCGCGCCTTACGGGTTCCGGGCCCGATATCGCGTCGCCACGGCGCCGGACCGGAACGCCGTACGGTCGACGGGGTCGAGTTGGATCTGCCGGTCCAAGCCGGCGAGCAGGGTCGGTCCACGCCCCGCGACGACCGGCTGCACGAGGAACTCGAATTCGTCGATGAGGCCGAGGTTCGCCAGGGCGCTCGGTAGGGTGACGCCGCCGACCCAGAGGCCGGTGCCCGGCTCGGCCTTCAACGCGCGAACGGCTGTCTCGAGGTCGCCCGAGATCAGCTCGGCGTTCCAGTCGGCGTCCGCGAGGGTCGACGACACGACGTACTTCCGCGCGCCGTCGATGGCCTCGGCGAACCTGACCTCGGCGTCATCCATCCAGTCGGGCCACTCGCCCGAAGGCGGCCGCCGCCAGGCCGCCGCCATCATCTCGTACGTCACCCGCCCGAGCAGCAGCGCGTCGACGCCGGCCATCTGCGCCCTCCAGAAATCCATCGATTCTTCGTCGGGCGGCAGGCCCGCCTCGTGGTGGCAGCAGCCGTCGAGCGTCACATTGATCGAATACCGGAGAGGTCTCATGTCGCATCCCGCCTGCGGCGGATGACGCCGCGACGCCAGTCTGAACCTGCGGGCATCGATATGCGAGGAGTCCAGGCCAAAAGCACGGCGAAGACGACGCGCGTCGCGAGCAGAACCGCCCAGATGGCCTCCGCCGAGCCGGAACGCGTGACGGCGAGCAGCGTCAACCCGGGGCCGGCCACCGCCCCGTAGGCGATCCCGAGGGCGGGCAGCCCGGCCGCCGTCGACAGCGCGATCTTGCGGTAGGAGTACAGAACGCCGGCCCACGGTTCGATGAGCAGCTGGCCGGCCATCATCGCGACGACCAGCCAGCCGAGCTGGTCGAAGACGGGGAGGGCGAGCCGCGTGACGGTCAGCGCCACCGCGATCGCCGCGAGCAGGACGAAGCAGTTCACCTGGACCGTCGACAGGCGCATGGCGTCGGCCCGGTCGCGCCCGCTACCTCGGCGCTCGGCGATGACGAATCGCGCCCCGACCACGCCGAACTGCTTCAACGGGACGATGACCGAGCGCATCACGGCCACCGAGAGCGCGACGACAGCACCGTCTGCGGGGGAGTGCGCTGTGGCCACCAGGATCGCCGCGGTGAAGGTCACCAGGAAGACCAGCCCGTCGACCGACGCCGCGGCACGCTCGCCGAGCGAGCGGACCACCACGACGGGGTGCGCGAGAGCTTCTCGCGTCGCTGCCGCGAACATGGGCCACGAGATCATGTCCGCCCGCGCGAGCTGGGATCCTCGTACCAGCGCTCCCAGGATCGACGCGACCGATGTCGTGGCCCCCACGGCCGCGACGGCAGCAAGCGGTGAGACGCCGAGCAGGACGACGACCGCCGCGACGGCCGCTTTCACGAGCGTTCCGGTGACCGCGGTGATCAGGTTCGTGCCGTCGCGGCGCAGCGCCTGGAACGCTCCGTTGAAAACGAAGCCGATTGGGGTGAGCACCGTCGCCGGGATGGTGGCGATCCAGTAGACGGCGAAGAACCCGCCCGCGTCCGAGCGGGAGAGCACCGGGCTGAGCAGCGCGATCGCGATCGATGCGAGCAGCAGGAGCATCGCTGTCCCGACGGCCCCCGTCAGCTCGCCCTCGAGGGAGCGTCCCGCCGTGCGTGCACGAATGGTGGTGACAACGAAACCGGATGCCACGACCGTCACGATCGCGGCGGTCGAGCCGCCCAGCCCGATCGCCGCCTGCACGTCGTCGGAGTAGGCCGTCGCCATGATCAGCAGGATGACGACGCTGCCGATCCCCGGCAGGAACATCGCGGATGCCGCCAGCGTGGCCCGCCCCAGATAGTCGCGCCTCATCAGGGGGCTCCTGTCCACGCCTCGATCGAGGCGGCCACCCGATCCGAGGCGTCGAGACGCAGGGCGTGGAGGGGCGGGTACTCCTTCCAGCCGTGGTCCCCGAGCGCGGACACGGGAACTGAGCCCCGCCGGACTGTGATCGCGAAACTGTTCGACGCGTACATCACTTCCGCCTCGAGACGCTCGATTGCGCGTCGCAGCCGATGGTGCAGCTTGCGCTGGCGTGTACCCACATCGTGGGCGCGACGACGAAGGTTGTCGCCATCCATGAATGCGTCCCAGACGGCGCACTGGAACACATCGAGCTCCATCGGGTTCGGCATGACGTGCGGCCCGGGTCCGCCATCGAGCAGAACGCCGAGACGGATGCCGGCCAGGCCCAGCGATTTCGACGCGCTGACGATCACCGGCGCGTCGGACAGGCGCAGCAGGGGTGCGAGCCCGGCGACGCCGTCGGAGTCGAGAAGCGAGAATGTCGCGTCGACAACGGCTTGGGCGCCCGTGCCCGCCAGCTCCCGGAGGAGATCGCCGGCATCCGCCGTCGCGATCGGCGACGACGGCGTCGTGATGACGACGAGGTCACCGCGGCGCGACCCCGCGAGATCGTCGAGGTCGGCGTACGTGAGGAGAGGGATGCGGCAGGATGACGCGACGCGAGCGAATCCCGGGTACCCGTGCGCCGGGACCCACAGTCGTTCGGGCGCCCGGTGCTCGATCAGGCATTTCAGCGCGGCTTCCGCGCCGCGGTGGAGCGACCCGCGCCGGTCGCCCCCGGGGTCGAGCCTGAGACGCTCCGCGAAGTCTCGGGCTGCTTGCCGTCCGTCGAGGCCGACGTAGGCGTTCCAGCGCGAGAGGCGCACCCGCTCGAGGACCTCGGCCTTCCAGGCGGCATCGACATCTCGATCGTGCGTGGCGAACGACACCCGCGAAGGCGGGCGCAGCGCGTAGTCCGGATTCACGCGGCCAGGAGCATCTCGAGATCGTCGTGCGCGAGGATGCGCCATGGCGACTCCGGCGGCAGTGCCGCCTCGGGCTGAGCAGATGCCGCGACTGCGTTGATCTCGTCGAGCGTCATCCCGAGCTCGGAGCGCAGGAACCCGACCACTGTCCAGTGCTCCGCGCGCTCCGAATCGAAGGGCCCGAAGCTGTGCACGTAGTCCGGGACCCAGCGGAGGAACTCGGCGACGAACTCCCGCTCTCCCGTCCGCGCGGCGTATGCATCCGGCGTGATCGAGGCGTGGTGAATGTACCTGCCACCCGGCAACGATTCGCACAGGCTGAAGTAGAGACTCGTCTGCACGATCAGCTCGTGCCAGACCTCGTCCACATCCGGGGTGACGACTATTCGTCGTCCGCTGGTGCCCGACATGATGGCGAGGTATTTCAGGCACTCGATAATATGCCGGTCGGTGCAGACGACTCCTTTTTCGGCGACGCGGCTCCGAACCGTCTCGATATAATCCCTCGTGAGCACGGATTCCCTCTCCTCTCCTGCCTCGCGGAGGGCGGCGGGTGCCCGCATCTCGGTGCGACCCGCCGCCCAGCACGATCACTTCGGTTCGTCGATCACTGCGCAGCAGTCCATGTGGACCTGCTTCAGCTGATCCAGGTGTCGCGCTTCGATGAGGTCAGCGATGGCATCCATGCTCGCTCCTTTCTGCCGATATCCGGCCTCGGAGTTTCCGGAATAAGACGCACATTTTGCGCCCCGTGGTGCGGGAATTTACCGGCGTCGGGATATGCGCTCAATGGGCCACGGGTGTTCTCGGCCACCTTTGGCGGGTTCTCGTCATCGGTGGCACCCGCTAGCGTCGCCGCCGACGCTTCCCCGGAAGCCGGAGCCGTGGCATCCCGCCTCGTCATCGACGCGGCGGACGAGCTCTCTCGCGCGACCGTCGCTTTCACCCAGGGCTACGAGGTCGGCCACGACGACCCGCGGCGCAACGCGCTGTTCGACCGCCTCGAGGGCAGCACGAAGCGGGTGCTGCGCAGCTGGGCTCCATCGTCCGACTGGGCGCTGCTGGTCACCGGTGGCCTCGGCGCGTTCGTCGCCTATCGCAACGAGATCTGGGACCTCGTCGGCGGCGCGCTCATCGCGACGGAGGCGGGTGCGGCATCCTGGACCTCTGCAGACGGCGACCTGCTCATCGTCGGCGGACCGGATGTCGTCGCGGCGCTGCGCGACCTCGTCACTCGCTGACCGGCACGACGATCGGCAGTTCGCGGACCGGCACGAGCACGATGTCCTGCACCTTCCAGTCGAGCTCGACGCAGCCTTCGCGCGCCGCTTCCAGCTCATCGAGGCTCGGCATCCGCCCGTCCCGCGGGACGACGAACGACTCGACGTGGAACACGTGGCCTTCGTCGCGCACCCGGCTGCCCGCGGCCGACACCCACGGCCGGCCGGCGAGGTACGCGTCGATCTCGCCCGCGAGAGGATGCGGCTCGGCGTCGTCGAACGTCGTCGCCCGCGCATCCATGAGGTCGACGATCGCGGCCCGCAGGTTCTTCAGCCCGTCGCGCAGAATGCCCGCCGCGATGAACAGCGCCGCCGCCGCGTCGAGCCACCAGAGGCCGAGACCGATGCCGGTGACGCCGACGATCGAGCCGACGGCCGTCATCCAGTCGGCCTTGTTCATGTCGGCATCTGCGTAGAGCACCTTGTTGTGCAGCTCGCGCGCCAGCTTGAGCTTCGCGCGCCCGAGGAGGACGGGCGGCACGGCGGTCATCGCCATGACGCCGATCATGAGCCACCCGAGCCAGATCGACGCGCCGAACAGCTCGACCGTCCCGATCGTCGGGTGCTCGCCGCTCAGCAGCCCGATCGCCGACTCGACGATCAGGTAGGTGCCCATCGTGGTGAGGGCGACGGCGGCCACCAGATGACCGACCCCGACCGAGCGATGAAAGCCGTACGGATGCTTGAGCGTCGGCCGGCGCCGGTTGACCCGGATCGCGATGAGGAAAGCCAGCGGCGGGATGAACGACAGCAGATCCTCGATCCACGCCGCCTTCATCGCCTGGGAATTGCCGAGCACGAGGAAGACGAGGGTCACCGTCACCGCGAGGAATCCGATCGTGACCCATTCGAGCCGCACGGCGCGACGCAGCACCTCGACCTGACGCTGCGGCAGCTCCGTCTGCCCGAATCGCACCTCCGACCGGTTCACAGCTCGCCCGCCTTCGCCCGCTCCGAGAGGAAGGTCTCGAGGCGCGAGAGGAACGCGTTCTCGCCGAGCGGCACGAGCATGACGACCTTGAGCGTGCTGCCGTCCTTCGCCGTGGCCTCGGCATACGGGCGCGTGACTCCCGCCTTGTCGGTCCAGGGCGTCTGGTCGGTGATGCCGCCCGCGATGAGGTCCAGACCGCCGTGCTCGAGTTCGCGCACCAGTGCCTCCTCCGAGCCGACCGTCCATTCCACGTCGGCGTCGAGCGAGTCGGCGAACGCTCGGATCGCATCGGGCTCGCTGCCCTGCGGTTCGTCGCCGTCGACCTGCACCCATTCACCGTCGGGGGAGACCCCGGCCCGCAGTGTGCCGCCCTCGACCGTGGCGAGCGTGCCCGACGGGTCGGTGGGGATCGACAGCCCGCACCCCGTGAGCGCGAACGACGATGTCAGCAGCAACAGGACCGCGCCGACCGCTGCGGCGAGCCGGTGGTGCATGAGACCCTCCTCCTTGCGCGTTCGATCGATACATCCGATCTGCGCCAACACCCTGGCGCGCGCGCCGCGATCTCCGTAAGGGGGTTGCGTCCGTGTCGATAGGATGGGGTGCAATCCCTCCTCGACAGAAAGGGAGATCCGCATGCCGGGAATCGTCATCGTCGGCGTCCAGTGGGGCGACGAGGGCAAGGGCAAGGCCACCGACCTGTTGGGCGACCGCACCGACTGGGTCGTCAAGTTCAACGGCGGCAACAACGCCGGGCACACCGTCGTCATCGGTGACGAGAAGTATGCCCTGCACCTGCTGCCGAGCGGCATCCTCTCGCCGGGCGTCAACGCCGTCATCGGCAACGGCGTCGTCGTCGACCTCGAGGTACTGTTCGCCGAGCTCGAGGCGCTGTCGGCGCGCGGGCTCGACATCTCCCGGCTCAAGGTGAGCGCCAACGCGCACCTCATCACGCAGTATCACCGCACGCTCGACAAGGTGACCGAGCGCTTCCTCGGCAAGCGTCAGATCGGCACCACCGGCCGCGGCATCGGGCCGGCCTACGCCGACAAGATCAACCGCGTCGGCATCCGCGTGCAGGACCTGTTCGACGAGAACATCCTGCGGCAGAAGGTCGAGGGCGCCCTCGACCAGAAGAACCACCTGCTGGTCAAGGTCTTCAACCGTCGCGCGATCACCGCCGACGAGATCGTCGAAGACCTGCTCTCGTACGCCGAACGCCTGCGCCCGATGGTCTGCGACACCGGCCTGCTGCTGAGCGAGGCGCTCGACAACGGCGACGTGGTCGTATTCGAGGGCGGGCAGGCCACCATGCTCGACGTCGACCACGGCACGTACCCCTTCGTCACCTCGTCGTCGGCCACCGCCGGTGGCGCCGCGACCGGATCGGGCGTCGGCCCCAATCGCCTCGACCGCATCGTCGGCATCGTCAAGGCGTACACGACGCGCGTCGGCTCCGGTCCGTTCCCGACCGAGCTGTTCGATGAGAACGGCGACTTCCTCCGCTCGCGTGGCTTCGAGTTCGGCACGACGACCGGCCGCCCCCGCCGCGTCGGCTGGTACGACGCCCCGATCACGCGGTACGCGACGCGCATCAACGGCATCACCGACCTGGTGCTCACGAAGCTCGACATCCTCACGGGGCTCGACCGGATTCCGGTCTGCGTCGCCTACGACGTCGACGGCCAGCGATTCGACGAGGTGCCGGTCAACCAGTCCGACTTCCACCACGCCAAGCCGGTCCTCGAGTACTTCCCCGGGTGGAAGGAGGACATCTCGACGGCTCGCACGTTCGACGATCTTCCCACCGCGGCCCAGGAGTACGTCCTGGCGCTCGAGAAGATGAGCGGCACGCGCATCTCGGTGATCGGCGTCGGGCCCGCCCGCGACGCCGTGATCGTCCGCCACGACCTCGTCGACTGACGTGCGGCTGCTGCTCGGCGGCTACACCGCCGACATGGGCGGCGAGGCCGCGGGCATCGGCCTCCTGCACCCCGGCGATCCCGACGGCGCCACCGCCGACGGTCAGCTCTCGCTGCGGCCCGAGGTCGTCGCCGCGTCGTCACCGTCGTGGGTGGCCCGCCATCCGCGCCGGGATGTCGTCTACGCCGCGCTCGAGTTCCGCGGCGAGGTGCAGGCCTACCGGCGCACCGGCCTCGACGCGTGGGCGCCGCTCGGGCGTCCCGTCCCGGCCGGCGAGGCCGTGTGCCACGTGGCCGTCGCGCCCGACGGAGCATCGCTCATCGCGAGCTGCTGGAGCGACGGACGTGTCGTCCGCATGAGCCTCGACGACGCCGGCATCCCGTCGGCTCCGGTGATCGCGCCGGCGGCCGTCGACCCGTACGGACCCGACGCCTTCGCCGAGCCGGCCGCGGAAGACCTCGACCTCGCCGCCGCCGCGCGGGCGCTTCGAGAGGCCGCCGGACCCGAGTTCGCGCATCTGGTGCCCGGCTCAGACGTGCCGGCGCCGCCGCATCCCGGTCCCGATCAGGATGCCGAGGCCGCACGCCCCTCGCGCTCGCACCAGGCGCGACACCTTCCGGGCGGTCTGATCGTGACGACCGACATGGGTCTCGACCTCGTGCGGTTCTGGCGTGACAGCCCGCGGGGGCTCCGGCTCGTCCAGCAGGTCGCACTGCCGCTCGGCAGCGGCCCGCGTCACACCCTCTGGCATCCCAGCGGTCACCTGTACGTGCTCACGGAGCTCTCGCGCGAGGTGTTCGTGCTCGGCGCCGATCGCGCCGGCGAATGGCGGATGCTGTCGGCGACCGGGCTCCTCGGGGCCCTCGACGACGACACGGCGGCCGAGATCGCCATGACACCCGACGGCGAGACCGTTTATGCGGGCGTCCGCGGCAGCAACACCCTCGGGGTGCTCCGCGTCCGCGGTGCCGGTGATCGGCTCGAGCAGCTCGCGCTCGTCGATGCGGGCGTCGATTGGCCGCGCCACCACGTGGTCGTGCGCGACACCCTGCTCGTCGCGGGACAGCTCTCGAGCGAGGTGGTCTCGATGACGCGCGACCCGCGCACCGGGGTTCCCGGCCGCGTGCGCCATCGTGTAGCGGCCCCGAGCCCGACCTGCATCCTGCCGGTCGCGTGATCGCGCGCCCCCACCGCGGGGCTCAGTGCGGCAGCTTCTTCGCGTCCTGACGCGGGATGACGATCTGATTGATGATGAGCAGGATCGACGCCGTGACCGGGATCGCGACGAGCGCGCCCAGCAGGCCTAGCAGGGTGCCGCCGACGAGCGCTCCGATGACCACGAGCGACCCCGGCACCGACACCGTCCGGTTCATGACACGCGGCGTCAGGACGTATGCCTCGACCTGCATGTAGAGCAGGTAGGCCGCGGCGAAGATGATCGCCGGCAGCGGGGCGGTCGGGTTCGTCAGCAGCGTGATGACCGACGCGCCCACCCAGAAGATGACGGTTCCGACGAGCGGGATGAGTGTGATCGCGAATGCGAGCACGGCCATCAGCGCCGCGAACGGAACCCCGAGGATCGTCAGCAGGATGAACGCGAAGGTCGCGTTCATGAGCGCCAGCACCACCATGCCCGAGAGATAGCCTCCGATCGACTCGGTGATCTGCCGGGTCATGTCGGCGACGGTCGCACGCGAGCGCGCGGGCGAGATGCGAACGAGCGCGTTCTTCATGCGGGGCAGCGATGCGAGGAAGTACAGGCTCAGCACCAGCACGATGATCGAACCCGAGATGGCCGTGACGACGTTCACGCCGACCTGCAGCAGGCCCCCGCCGATCGCCGCGATGTTCGACGGGTTGGTCACGAAGCTCTGCACCTCGTTGAGCACGTCGCTCAGGCTGTCGCCGAAGGTGCTCTCCAGCCAGCGCACGGTGTCGCTGCGCAACATGTCGTTGACGATCGACGGCACGTCCTTCGCGAACTGTTCGACCTGGCGGACGACCGGCGGCAGGACGACCCACAGGATGCCGGCGATGATGAGCGCGAGCGCGGCGAACGTGATGACGATGCCCCAGGCGCGCGGGATGCCGCGCCGCACGAGGAACCGCACCACGGGGTCGAGCGCCAGGGCGACGAACAGTGCGATCGCGACGTAGATGAGAACCGTCGACAGGCTGGAGACCGCCAGCCCCAGGACGATCGCCGCGAGGGCTCCCAGCGCCAGGAAGAAGCCGGCCGCGAACGGCCGGGACAGCGCGCCCCAGATGGGCTGATCACGCGTGGCCGGCCCGGCCACCGGAGCGGAGGGCGCCGCGGGAGCTGAGCTGTTCGAGCGAGGCTTCGTCATGGTCACACTCTAGGCGCGGGGTTCACGGCTCGCGGTGGGGTCGCCAGCTCATGCCGAGAAGATAGGGTCGGCGAGGGAAGGAGCCACCATGACCGACGCCACGACCGAACTCCACCGACTGCGGGCGAGCATCGACAACATCGACGCCGCGCTCGTCTTCATGCTGGCCGAGCGGTTCCGCTGCACGAAGCAGGTCGGTGAGCTCAAGGCGACTCACGGCATGCCCGCCTCCGACCCCGGCCGGGAGGAGCGGCAGATCGCTCGCCTGCGGCGTCTCGCAGAAGAGGCCGACCTCGACCCCGAGTTCGCCCAGAAGTGGTTCGGGTTCGTCGTCGCCGAGGTCATCCGGCATCACCGCATCGCGGCCGAGGACATCGCGGACTGACTCTCAGTCGCCGGGAGCCGCGAGCTGCCGGATCGAACGCTCGACCGCGGCGCGCTGATCCTCGTCGAGGTCGAGGAAGCCCGTCGCCCGGCTCATCCACAATCCCAGTGCCGCCGCCACGGCCGTCAGCTGCGCGGGCGTCGCATCCTCCGGCTGCAGCCAGTACGCGCGGATGCCCTCCCACTCGTCGTGCATCCGCCGGCCGCCGAGCGTTTCCACCGCGAGCCGGAGTTCAGCCGGCGTGGCGTCTCCTTCGAGCAGGCCCGCCACGAAGGCTGCGAGCCGGTGCGGGGGATCGTCGGGTTGTCCGGCAAGGTGGGATGCCGCTGACCCGGCCCAGCCGTCGATGAGGCGACCCGCTACCGCCTCGAGGATCAGCTGCCGGGTGGCGAAGTGGTAGACGATGCCGCTCTTGGTGAGCCCGGTCCGTGCGGCGAGGTCGTCGTAGGTGACCGAGTCGGCACCGGAGTCCGCGAACAGCGCGACGGCCGCGTCGAGGATGAGCTCGCGGTTACTCGGCCGCATGACGAGCCTCGCCTGACGCCGTGCCGCCGGCGCGCCACATGGCGGTCGGGCCGGCGCCGTCGGGCCAGGGCAGTCGCGTGAGCGGCACGAAGCCGTGTCGGCGATACAGCGCCGTGGTGCGGTCGTTCGACGATTCCAGATACGCGGGCGAGCCGGTCGTGTCGATGAGCTCGAGCCGCGAGGCCAGCAGGGTTCCCCCGATGCCGCCGCCGACCGCATCCGGGGCGACACCGACCGCCTTCAGGTACCAGTGCGGCACGGCGGGCCGGTGGGCGTCGATCGCGTCCGAGACGCGCAGAGCGCGGGACAGGCCGCCGATGCCGATCGCGCGGACGTATTCCGGAATCGCCGCCGTGCGCATCCCGGTCTCACCCGGGCCCGACCACACCGCCACGCCGAGGAGCCTTCCGGTATCGAGATCGCGCACGCCGTCGACCGTCCCGTTCTGCAACGGTCCGCCCAGGAGCACGGCCCGGAACAGTCGATGACGCGCCCGCACGTCATCACCCCGCTCCTGCAGCAGTGCCCGCGTCGGGGCGTCGTCGGCGAACGCGAGCGTCAGGAGTTCTGCGGCCGCGTCGATCTCCCCGCGCGTGACCGGAGTGACCTGTGTGAGCGTCGTGCGAGTCATGGAGTAACTGTATGTCTACTGCAGAAACAGTTTGCTGTGAGTCGGCGCAGAAGTCGCAGCGCCCGCGCGCGTGATATCGGAATGGCCGATCAGAGGTCAAATCCCGAATCCGATTTGCGACCTACCCCCGAACGTGAAACGTTGGATGAGGCCCGCCGCGGGCCACTACCCGACCAGTCCGCGGTCGCTGGTGGCAACCCTGGGGGTGCCAGACCGGCGAACGTATGGTCGGCGGCCTGTGCTCGTGGATCCGACATCCGCAGCCGAGACGCCGTCGCGAGACGCGCGCCAGGAGGTCGCCACCCGGGCGTAACCGATGCAGCCTGCACCGGCTGCCGAGGTGACCTGTGACCAGTCCGTCTTCTCCGGGGGAAGCGACTTCCCCCGCTCTGGAAGCCAAGAATCTGTACAAGGTCTTCGGGCGCAACCCGAAGTCCGTCGTCGAGAAGCTCCGGGCCGGAGCCCAGCGCAACGAGATCGCCGACGCCGGGACCGCCGCCGTCATCGATGCCTCCTTCACCGTCCAGCCCGGTGAGATCTTCGTCATCATGGGCCTCTCCGGCTCGGGCAAGTCGACTCTGATCCGCATGCTCAACGGGCTGCACGACGCCACCGCCGGAACGATCACGGTGAAGGGCGACTCGATCACCGACGTCGCCCCCGCTCGCCTGCGCAGCATCCGTCGAGAGCGCATCGCGATGGTCTTCCAGCACTTCGCACTGCTTCCCCATCGCAGCGTCGCCGCGAACGTCGCCTACCCGCTCGAGCTGCGCGGCGTCGGGAAGACCGAGCGCCTCGCGAAGGCCGAGGAGATCCTCTCCCTCGTCGGACTCGAGGGCTGGGGCGACAAGCTCCCCTCCGCCCTCTCCGGCGGGATGCAGCAGCGTGTCGGCATCGCTCGCGCGCTCGCCGCCGACAGCGACATCCTGCTCATGGACGAGGCGTTCAGCGCACTCGACCCGCTCATCCGCCGCGAGATGCAGGAGCAGCTGCTCGAACTGCAGCAGAAGCTTCAGAAGACGATCATCTTCATCACGCACGACCTCAACGAGGCCATGTTCCTCGGTGACCGCATCGCCGTCATGCGCGACGGCCGCATCGTGCAGATCGGCACGCCCGAAGACATCCTCACCGACCCGGCCAACGACTACGTCGAGCAGTTCGTGCAGGACGTCGACCGTGCCCGTGTGCTCACGGCCGCGAACGTCATGGAGCGGCCGCGTCCCGTCGTCGCCGAGTCCGCCGGACCGCGCGTCGCCCTCAAGCAGATGCGGGACGCCTTCATGTCGGCCGCCTACGTCGTGGGCCGCGACCGCAAGCTGCTGGGTGTCGTCACCGACCGCGACGCCGTCAAGCTCGTCCGCCGCGGCGAGTCGGCGCTGTCGTCGGTCATCAAGCCCGCGCCGCAGACCGTGAGCCAGGACGAGGTTCTCATGAACCTCTTCGTCCCGGCCGTCGAGTCGCCGCTGCCGCTCGCCGTCACCGATGCGGACGGGCGCCTCGTCGGCGTCATCCCCCGCATCACCCTGCTCGCCGCCCTCGGCCCTGGCCCCGGCGCGACGGAGGAGATCACGATCCCGCTGCAGCCGATGCCGCAGGCCGCGATCGACGAGGTGCTCGCGGAGGCGACCGCCGTCGACGGCGCCGCTCTCCAGAACGGGGAGGTGCGCTGATGGATGGTTTCCGCATTCCGCTCGGCCAGTGGGCCGAGGTCGCGGTCGACTGGATCCGCGACAACGTCTCGTGGCTGCTCGGCGCGATCTCCACCGCCGTCGGCTGGCTCGTCGGCTCGCTCGCCGACCTGCTGCTGAGCGCCCCGATCGTCGTCGTCATCGTCGTCGCGGCACTGCTCGGCTGGTTCCTGCGGTCGTGGAAGTTCGCGATCGGCACCGCGATCTCGTTCGCGATCATCCTCGGCGTCGGACAGTGGGTCACCGCGATGCAGACGCTCGCGCTCGTCGTCATCGCGACGGTCATCGCCGTCGTCATCGCTGTGCCGCTCGGCATCCTCGCCGCCCGCAGCGACCGCTTCAGCGCGGTGATCAAGCCCGTGCTCGACCTCATGCAGGCGATGCCCGGGTTCGTGTACCTGATCCCCGCGATCGTGTTCTTCAGCATCGGCTTCGTACCGGGTCTGGTCGCGACCGTGATCTTCGCGCTTCCCCCGGGCGTGCGCCTGACCGAGCTCGGTATCCGCAGCGTCGATTCCGAGACGGTCGAGGCCGGGCACGCATTCGGCGCCACACCGGGGCAGATCCTGCGCGGCGTGCAGCTGCCGCTCGCCATGCCGACGATCATGACCGGTGTCAACCAGGTGATCATGCTCGCGCTCTCGATGGCCGTCATCGCCGGTATCGCCGGTGCGCCCGGGCTCGGCAAGGAGATCGTCCAGGCGATGTCGACCGTCAACATCGGCACCGGTGTCGAGGCGGGCCTCAGCGTCGTCATCCTCGCGATCTACCTCGATCGCCTGACCTCCGCCCTCGGCGACATGAAGGGCCAGAAGGGGTCGATCCTCGGCGTGATCGGCCGTCGCCGGACAGCCGCGGCCGCCGCCACCGCCGCGGAGAAGCGCGAGCTCGCCCCCGCCGCCTGACCCCGCGGCATCCGAACGTATCCTCCCTGCACCACCCATACGGAACGAAATGAATCCATACGGAAGGCACACGATGAACAAGCGACACCTCACCGGGATCGTGGCGCTCGGCGCCGCGGCATCCCTCGCCCTGGCCGGCTGCGCGAGCGGTAACCAGGCCGAAGGCGGCTCTGGCGAGAACGGCGACAGCAAGGGAACCATCACGCTGGGCTACCTGCCCTCGTGGACCGACGGCCTCAGCACCGCGTACCTGCTCGAGAACCAGCTCGAGCAGCTCGGCTACACCGTCGAGATGCAGGAGCTCACCGAGGCGGGCCCGCTCTACGCCGGTCTCGCGCAGGGCGACGTCGACATCTACCCGTCGGCCTGGCCCGAGCTCACCCACGCCTCGTACATGGAGCGCTACGGCGACCAGATCGACGACCTCGGCGCGTACTACGACAACGCCAAGCTCACGATCGCGGTGCCCGAGTACGTCGACATCACCTCGATCGAGGACCTCGCCGCCAACGCCGACCGCTTCGGCGGCCAGATCTACGGCATCGAGCCGGGCGCGGGTCTGACCAAGCAGACGCAGGAGTCGATGATCCCCGAGTACGGCCTCGACGGCACGTACGAGCTCGTCACCTCGTCGACCGCGGCGATGCTCACCGAGCTCGATACCGCGATCGCGGCGCAGCGCGACATCGTCGTGACCTCGTGGCGTCCGTTCTGGGCCAACGAGCGCTACGGCCTCAAGGACCTCGAAGACCCGCGCGGTGCGATGGGCAACACCGAGGCGCTGCACTTCCTCGCCACGTCCGGCTTCGCCGACGAGCACCCCGAGGCGGCCGAGCTGATCGGAAAGATCAAGCTGGACGACGAGCAGTACGCAGCGCTCGAGGACATGGTCGTCAACCAGTACGGCGAGGGCAAGGAAGCCGAGGCGATCACCGCCTGGCTCGAGGAGTACGGCAGCAAGGTCGACGGTCTGCAGACCAGCTGATCCCGTCTGACGGACAACGAAACCCCCGGGGCCTCCCCGGGGGTTTCGTGCGTCAGGATGCCGTCGGCGGCAGCTGCAGGGCAGCTTTCTCGGCCAGACGCTCCATCGCGGCATCCGACACCGCGATGAGCCCGTCGAGCTCGGCTCGCACGCGCTCGTACGCCGTTCGGCGCTCGGCGGGCGTGGCAGCTTCGTCCACCGCGACGTTGAGCAGACGCTTGGCCGTGTCGAGTCGGCGGCGCTCCGGCTCGCTGAAGGCCCGATCGCGCTGACGGCGGGCGTCGCGTTCCGCGACGTCGAAGGCGACCTCGGCGTCGGTGAGCGCATCGCGGTAGGCCGTCAGGTCGGCGGAACCGATGCGCGCCGACGTCGTCGGTGGGCGCAGGCCGTCAGCGACCTTCTTCGCGCGCAGGAACGCGGCGGTGAGCGGTTGCCGTCCGTCGCTCATGGCCGGGAAGGCGATGAGCTTCGCGACATCGAGTTCGTACTCGAGCCAGCGGTGCGTCAGGTCGTCATGGGCGTCGAAGAGCTGTTGCAGGCGAGCGCCGGTGCTCAGCTGTTCGTCATCCGCGGCGACCGGCGACGCGTCGCCGGCTCGGACGGCACCGGAGCGCATGATGCTCTTCGCCTCGGCCTTGGCGCGGATGATCTCGAGACGGCGCTTGTGCCGTCGCCGCGCGGACTGTTCGAGAGCCTTCGCCGCGCCGCCGGCTGCGGGTCCGATGATGAAGATCAGCCACCAGTAGTTGCCGGCGAACTGCCACAGTCCGGACCAGAATCCATCCACACCGCCATGCTAGCCCCGGGGCGCTGTGTCACTCGGGTGATGAGGGACGCCGGGGGCGGTCGGGGCGATCGCGCCGCATCCGGTTCCACATCTCGGTCGACCGGGTGATGGCGCGCTGGGCGTTGTCGAGAAGGTCCTGCGCGACCTCCGCCCAATCGGCCGGACGGTCGTCGGGCTCGGGTAGCTCGCGCGGCGTGCCCTGCCGGGCGGCGCGCTCTGCCGCGTCGAAGGCGTGAGTCGCGCGGCGGACCGCCTCGCGATAGGCGCTGTAATCGGCCGGGGCCATGCGAACGTCGCGCGAAGCCGGTCGAAGCCACGACGCCTGCTGGTGCTCGCGAAGGAAGAGGTCCATCGGCGGCCAGCGGGCATCGAGCATCATCGGAAAGCCGATCGCCTTCGCGGCGTCGGTCTCGTAGTCCATCCACCGTGCCAGGAGTGCGTCGTGCTCGGCCATCAGCCGGACCAGCGGCATCCGTTCGATCTCCTTGCGCGAGCTCGGCATCATCGCACGCGCCGCCTGCACGCCCGCACGCCGCGCCTTCAGCTCGGCCACGGCGGCCCGTGCCTGACGCTCGGCGATGTGCAGGCGGCGTCGGGCCTCGGGCACTGCTCCGGCGGTGGCGCGCGGCGTGGCCTTCTCGGCCTGGGCGCGCATCAGTTCCGCGCGGGCCACCTTCAGCTGCGCGCGAGCGTGCGTCACAGCCTGTTGCGCCCGGCGCAGGTCGAGCTGCGCGGCATCGAGCTCGAGGCGACGCTGCGACGGTCGTCCCCGGCGCAGGCCGGCCCAGCCGAGGGCGCCCGCGCTGGCTCCCGCCGGCGCGATCCACCACCACTCGGCCGCGAGCATGAGGATCGGATCCACCCCTTCAGCCTACGCACATCGCCACGTCCAGTCTTCGTGCCGGCTGGGGATACACCTGTCGGATCGGTGGTGCTGGTGCGCGGTCGAACCGGCTGTGAGGCCAGACCAGCCCCACAAGTCCTGCGGATGTATCAGCCGAAGAGGAGCGCGAAGACGGTCGA
This sequence comes from Microbacterium sp. H37-C3, assembly GCF_027157935.1. Lineage (NCBI taxonomy): Bacteria > Bacillati > Actinomycetota > Actinomycetes > Micrococcales > Microbacteriaceae > Microbacterium > Microbacterium sp. H37-C3. The sequence continues at coordinate 51,656 of NZ_JAPVLR010000002.1, forward strand.
GCCGCCGCCGACGAGGATGAGCGAGATGATCGCGACCCACGCGGTCACGCGCATGCGACGCGATCGTCCCCTGGCGAAACCGGCGTACTCGTCGTCTTCGCCCTGCGGCGTCAGGTCGCGCGCGCTCATGACGCGCTCATGACGTCGGCACCTCGTCGACGATCTCGCCGAAGGCGGCGGGCAGCGTCGCGCGCGACGTGGCGCGGATCTCGGCGACGGGCACCGAGAACAGACCCTGGACGTCGAGCACGGACTCGACGCCCTCGGCGGCATCCGTCACGCCGATGCGGATGACGGGGTAGTTGCGGCCCTCGCAGAGCCCGCGGAACTTGACGTCCTCCTCGCGTGGCACCGACACGATCACGCGGCCGGTCGACTCGCTGAACAGCGCGGTCACGACGTCGACGCCGTCGCGCTCGACGATCTCGCTGAGCCAGACGCGCGCGCCGACGCCGAAGCGGGTCGTCGCTTCGGCGAGGGCTTGGCCGAGGCCACCGGCCGACAGGTCGTGCGCGGCCGAGATGAGTCCCTGCTGCGAGGCGGCCTGGATGAGGCCGGCCAGACGCTTCTCGGCGGCGAGGTCGACCTTCGGGGGCCGTCCGCCGAGGTGGCCGTGGACGGTGTCGGCCCACGCCGAGCCGTCGAGCTCCTCGGCGGTCGTGCCGAGCAGGTAGATGTTCTCGCCGGCGTCCTGCCAGCCCGACGGGATGCGGCGGGCGACATCGTCGACGATGCCGAGCACACCGACCACCGGGGTCGGGAAGATCGGCTGGTCGCCGGTCTGGTTGTAGAACGAGACGTTGCCGCCCGTGACGGGCACGCCGAGCTCGAGGCAGGCGTCGGAGAGGCCGTCGACGGCCTGACCGAACTGCCACATCACCTCGGGGTTCTCGGGGCTGCCGAAGTTGAGGCAGTCGGTGACGGCGGTGGGGTTCGCGCCGGTGACGGCGACGTTGCGGTACGCCTCGGCGAGGGCGAGCTGGGCGCCGGCGTACGGGTCGAGCTGGCAGTAGCGGCCGTTGCAGTCGGTCGCGATCGCGAAGCCGAGGCCCGACTCTTCGTCGACGCGGATCATGCCGGCGTCGTCGGGGAAGCTCAGGGCGGTGTTGCCCAGCACGTAGTAGTCGTACTGGTTGGTGATCCACGACGTGTCGGCGAGGTTCGGGCTCGCCACGAGCTGGAGGAACTGTTCGCGCAGCGCGTCGCCGTCGGTGGCGCGGGGCAGGGATGCCGCCGAGTCGGCCTGCAGGTCGTCGATCCAGGTCGGGTAGGCGACCGGGCGGTCGTAGACCGGGCCGTCGACCGCGACGGTCGAGGGGTCGACGTCGACGATCTGCTCGCCGTGCCAGAAGATCTGCAGGCGGCCGTCGCCGGTCACCTCGCCGAGCACGCTCGTCTCGACATCCCACTTGCCGACGACGGCGAGGAACGCATCGAGCTTGTCGGGGGCGACGATCGCCATCATGCGCTCCTGGCTCTCGCTCATGAGGATCTCCTCGGGCGTGAGCGAGGGGTCGCGCAGCAGCACGTTCTCGAGGTCGACGCGCATACCCGAGCCGCCGTTCGCGGCGAGCTCGCTCGTGGCGCACGAGATGCCCGCGGCGCCGAGGTCCTGGATCGCCTCGACGAGTTCGCCCGCGTACAGCTCGAGGCAGCACTCGATCAGCACCTTCTCGGCGAACGGGTCACCGACCTGCACGGCGGGGCGCTTGGTGGGTCCGCCGTCGGCGAAGGTGTCGGAGGCCAGGATCGAGGCGCCGCCGATGCCGTCGCCGCCCGTGCGCGCGCCGAACAGCACGACCTTGTTGCCGGCGCCGGTGGCGTTGGCCAGCTTGATGTCCTCGTGGCGCATGACGCCCACCGCGAGGGCGTTGACGAGCGGGTTGCCCTGGTAGACCGAGTCGAAGACCGTCTCGCCGCCGATGTTCGGCAGGCCCAGGCAGTTGCCGTAGAACGAGATGCCGCTCACGACGCCGTGCACCACGCGAGCGGTGTCGGGGTGGTCGATGGCGCCGAAGCGCAGCTGGTCCATGACGGCGACGGGACGCGCGCCCATCGAGATGATGTCGCGGACGATGCCGCCGACACCGGTCGCGGCGCCCTGGAACGGCTCGATGTAGCTCGGGTGGTTGTGCGACTCGACCTTGAAGGTCACCGCCCAGCCCTCGCCGACGTCGACGACGCCCGCGTTCTGGCCCATGCCCACCATGAGGCGGGTCTTCATCTCGTCGGAGACCTTCTGGCCGAAGCGGCGCAGGTAGTTCTTGCTCGACTTATAGGAGCAGTGCTCGCTCCACATGACCGAGTACATCGCCAGCTCGCCCGAGGTGGGGCGGCGGCCGAGGATCTCGCGGATCTTCGCGTATTCGTCGGGCTTGAGGCCCAGGGCTCCGTAGGGCTGCTCACGCTCCGGAGTGGCGGTGGCGTTCTCGACGGTATCTGCGACAGGGGTGCTCACGCGGCTGGACTCCAGGACTCGGGATGCCGGACGCGATCAGTCTAGTTGGCGGGAGGAACCGTCGAGTCGCCCGGAAATGCGGATGCGGGCGGTCCGGTACCCGCGCTTTCTGGCGAGTCGACGCTCAGGAGGGCGCGTTGTACGCGCCGAAGAGGCCGGTGCCGTGCTCGACCAGGGCGTCGTAGGCCTCGCCGTATGTGGAGGGCAAGGTGCTGCCGGGATCGAATCGGGCGGCCAGGAGCCCGAGCAGCCCGCGCGCCGGCGGGGTGAGCGGGCGCTTGTGGTGCTTCTCGTCGGGGGCCTTGGCCGTGCCCTTCTCGGGATTGGGCGGCACGTACAGCGACTGCGGTTGAGGCCAGGTGTAGGGCTGGCGCGGCGTCGTGAGGTTGACCGCGTTGAAGATCGGGTTGGCGGTCTCGTCGCGGACGTTGAGCGGCCGCACTCCGTGCAGCCGGCACAGGGTGTTGGTCACCGAGCCGTGGTGCATCTCGTCGTGGATCACGGTTCCGGCCGCGGTGTACGCGCTCACCACGATGGCCGGCACCCGCAGACCGAGGCGGTCGAAGGTGAATCCCATCTCGCCGGGACCGCTCGCGTCGGGCGGCGCTGCCGACGGTGGGGCGACGTGATCGAAGGTGCCGCCGTGCTCGTCGAAGGTGATGACGAGCGCGGTGTTCATGGCGTTCGAGCCGGAGGTCGACGCACTCGTGCGGATCGCGTCGTAGACGTCCTGCGCGAGCTTGTCGCCGGCGCGGACATCGCTGTCGGCGCTGTTGGCGATGCGGATGCGGCTGCCGTCGGGCAGCTCGAGCTCACCCTCGCGGGTCGCGCCCCACGGCGGATGCATGTCGTTGTGGTTGAAGACCATGCGCGGCTCGATGAACGCGTAGTCGGGCAGCTCGCCGTTCGCGGCATCCTCGTAGAACTGCTCCATGACGCGGAAGTTCGTCTTCCAGTAGCGCTCGAGCACAGGCGCGTGGAGCATGCCGGTGAGCGAGACGAGCTGCGTCGCGTCGTAGTAGACGCGCCACGACAGGCCGGCGTCTTCGAGCCGGTTGAAGATCGTGGGTGCCGCGGGGGCGTCGATCCACTTGTCGTAGTTGTCGCCGGTGTGGTTGACGACGTAGCCGTGCGAGGTCGAGGCGTGGAAGAAGCTGCGGTTGCAGAACGTCTGCGACGGCACCCCGGCGAACCAGCGGTCGTAGACCGCGAACTCGCGGGCGAGGGTCGACACCACCGGCAGCATCTCGGGCGAGAAGCCGCCCATCGCGGTGGCGTACTCGTCGGCCGTGGGCTCGCGCTTCTTCGCGAGGCGGTAGTTGACGATGTAGTCGTGCACGAACCCGTCGTTGCGCGGCGCGCTCCCCGCGCGGGGCGCGTTGTACGGCGGCTGCAGTCCGTTGCGGGCTATGTCGGCGTTGGCGGGCGGGTCGATCGTCCCGAACAGCTGGGTGTTGACATGGGGGTAGGTCTCGCCGGGGTCGGGCTGCGGCTGCTGCATGATGTGGTCGGTCGCGCCCGTGTATACGTGCGCGGGCACGGCCGTGCCGTCGGGTGCGGTGTTGGCGTAGTCGCCCTGCAGGATGCCGTCGAACTCGGCCGCGCTCTTCTCATCGGCCGTGTAGAGGTGGCCGAGCAGGTTGTCGAAGCTGCGGTTCTCGAACATGAGCACCACGACGTGGTCGAACCCGGCAACGCTGCGCGCCGCGAGGGGCGCGAACTCGGGCGGGTGCGCGGTCATCGCCGCCGTCACCGCGGCACCGGCTGAGCCCCCGATCGCGAGGCCCGCGGCTCCCAGGCCCGCGCGGCGGAGGAAGTCGCGGCGCGACGGGCGTCGGCTGGCCCAGGAGGCGTCGGTCTCATCGCCATCCGCGTCGGCCATGGGTCCCCTCCCTCGGTCCTCGGCGATCAGGCTACTCTCACACCATGGACGACGGCCTGCGTTTCGATCGAGGAGCCCGGTACGGTGCCGCGATCGTCGCGGCGATGTTCGCGACCTACCTCGCCGTCGCTTCCGACTTCTCCGCGATCGTGCAAGCCGAGATGTACGCCGGCACCATCACCAACGACATGCCGTACGTCGACACGCTCCAGTTCGTGCTCGTGGTCGCGACCCTCGTCGTCGCGTTCGCCCTGCTGCCCACCTCGGCCATGCGTCGCGTGGGCGGCGTGACCGTCGCGTGCGTCGCGCTGTTCCTGTGGGCCACCTTCGGGTTGCTGCGCGGTGCGGGCCACCTCGCACACCTCGACCCGCTGTGGGAGGTCGTGCTCAACCAGGGGTTCATCGCGCTGCTCGCCGGGGTGGGCGGCTGGGTGATCGCGCGGGGGCGGCATCCGCTGTCGTGGGTCGTCGTCGTCGTCTCGCTCGTGCCGCCCATCGTCGGTCCGCGGCTGGTCGAGGCGAACGTCACGAGCGGCGGCTACGCGCTGGCGATGCAGGGCATCGTCGTCGTCGGAGGGTTGGCCGCGGTGTGGGCGGCGGCGGGCGTCGACCGGTGGGCGCGTCGGCGGTTCAGTGGTCGGGATGCAGCGACGCGTCGGCGGCCACGCTCCGCCATGACACGAACCGAACCGTGAGCCCGGCGCGCGTGGGCGCGCAGCAGAACGGTCCGGCGGTGACCTCCGCCCGAGGATCGAGCGGCGCCACCCGGACGAGCCGCCAGTCCTCCTCGTCGACGCGGGCCCTGATCGTGACGGCGTCGCCCGACCTGCTCGCGCGCACGGTGACGACGCGACCAGCCCAGTCGGCAACGGGGGAGAGCGACCAGTCCGACATCCCGCGGGTCACCACCGCGCCCAGACTGTCGGCGCCGTCGCTGTGCTCGATCCCGGCCTTGATCCACGTCTCGTCGTCGACGCGCAGGAAGACGCCCGCCTGATCGAACTGCGCGGCGAAGTCGAGCACGAATGCGACTTCGACGGCGGTGTCGGGCTGCATCGGAGCGAGCAGAGCGTGTTCGTCGTCGTGGACGAACCCATACGACGTCACGCGCCAGGCATCGCTCCCCTCGCGTGCCGTGACGAACAGGTCGTCGCCGTCGAGCACCGTCTCGGCGGGCTCGTTCGTCCACGAGCCCGCGGACCAGTCGATGTCGGTCATGCGATTCCTCTCGGGTCAGTCGCGCAGCTGGGCCAGCAGGGCGGCGTGGTCGGTGGTGCCGGCGAAATCGGTGATTCGCCCTCCCGTCAGCCGCAGGAATCCGAACTCCGCGACATTGACGTGGCGTCGGGTGGGCCGGATACCGCGGAACGGGCCGGTGTGCGTGCCGCTGGCGCGCACATGCGCGGCGATGCGGTCGTCCTCCACGACGAGCTGGATGCGGCGCACCTGCCAATCGGGAAAGGCATCGAGCACCTCGACGACGTCGGTCATCCAGGCGTCGGCTCCGCCCGGCAGGTGCGCTCGCCGGACGTTCGGGTCGATGAACGAGCGAATGGCGTCGAGGTCGTGGCGGTTGCAGGCTTCCAGGTAATCGGCGTACCAGGCGTGCATCTCCCACGGCTCCATCCGCCCATTATCGTGCGAGGCTACGGCTTGTCCGAGGGAGGCGAGGAGACCCAGTGGAGAAGTGCTGAGCGGATCGCTTCCGACAGAACCAGGCCCTCCTGCCAGCCGCGCGTGACGACGGCATCCCGTTCCTCGGGTGTCAGACGCACGGTGACCGGGATGCTCGCCGAATCGCCACGTCTGGGGCGTCCGCGTCTCGGTTCGTCCGACGGTGTCGTGTGCATGGGGTCAGGGGCGAGGCTCGTCGCGGGGTGCTGACATCCAGTACAGGAGAGCCGCGCGGATCGTCTCGGACAGAACCATCCCCTCTTCCCAACCACGGCGAACGGCGGCGTCGCGCTCCTCACGCGTGAGGCGCACGGTCACGGGCGTGCTGGGCGATGCGCCGCGGGTGGGGCGTCCGCGTTTCGGTTCGTCGGCGATCATCATGGTGGTCATGCATGTGAGACGCCGTTCGACGCGGAACGTGACGCGATACGTCGATATTTCTTCGGAGCGGTGGCTGCGTACTTCTCAGCGCGCCGCTGTGGCGTTCTCGTACGCCCGCATGGCGGCATCCTGTGCGTCCATGATCTCGAGCGGCACGGCCATGACGGCGTAGAACAGCGTGTTGGCCAGCGATACGGCCACACGTGGGTCTTCGAAGAGCCGGGCGTAGTTGTCGAAGCCGATGGGGCGTGACGAGTTCGTGGCGAGGTTGTAGCTGCTGAACGAGATGTACAGGCTGTAGATCATCGCCCCGACGGTGAAGACGAGGAATCCGATGATCCACGGCGTCAGGAAGAGGTAGCCCGCGAGCGCTTCGCGCTTGTTGTACTTCTGCCGGATGCGCCCCGGCCGTGTGGCGCCGACCGTCGTCGGTCGCGCGCGAGCGGTACTGCTTATGTCGTCCTCCAGGCCTCGAACCCGCAGGACCTGATGGATGCCGTCCTGTGGGGCCGAAGCTAGAAGAGGTGAGAAGCGGTTCCCCAGTGGCTTGACACGGCGGCATCCCTCGGGCAGTGCCCGCCGGGCAGCCCCGATCAGGCTGGCGTGGTCACAGCGACGAGGAGATGCCTGCGTGCTGGTTCATCTCCGCGACGAAGCTGGTCCCTGTCGCGACGACCTCGACCTTGAAGCCCGCCGCGTTCTCGAGCCAGCCCGCGTAGTGCTGCGGGCCGCCGGCGTGCGGGTACCGCTCCTGGTACAGCGGCATCCAGCCTGCGGTCGGGGCGTCGGCCATGATCGCGTCGACCTCGGCGGGGGAGCCGCCGTGGAAGGCCAAGTGGTTCAGCCCCGGGCGCCGACGGTCGTGCTCGGTGCCGACCGTGTTCGGCGAGGTGGTGAGCGTCAAGTAGGCCCCGCCCCCCGCCCACGACTCGCCCTGCGGCCACGTGCTCTCGAGGTCGAAGCCGACCCGCCGGAGCAGCCAGCCCCAGTCGGAGCGTGCGCTCTCGATGTCGCTGACCCAGAGCTCGACGTGATGGAAACCTGCCATGGCTCCCAGTCTCATACAGAAGCGATCTACAGCTTCGCGTTCATCTGCACGCGCGGGCCAAGGGCGTCGAGGCCGATGCGCTCCTCAGTCTCGACGAGCATGAGCTCGAACTCCGAACGCGGGTCGGTCACCGCGAAGCCGAGGCGCTCGTAGAACGGGGCGTTCCAGGGCACGTCGGCGAAGGTGCGGAGCGACATCCGATCGTGGCCGCGGTCGCGCGCGTACGCCATCGCCGCCTCGACGAGCTTGCGGCCGTACCCGCGGCGAGCGTGCTCGGGCGACACCGATAGCTGTTCGAGGTGGGCATGACCCTCGAGCTCGAGCACATGGACGAACCCCGCGACCACCCCGTCACCGACGTGGGCGACGAGCAGGAATCCCGGTTCTGCAGCGCGTGACGCCCCGGTCGGCGCCGGCCACCAGGTGGGCGGGTCGAGCAGATCACGCAGCAGCGCGTCGGCGTCGTTCTCGATGTCTTCGAGGAGGTCCAGCTCGCCGGGGCTGGGCTGGCGGATGTCGAGCGGCACGGCCCGATCGTATCGAGCGGCGTTCAGTCGACGATGAGCCGGTAGCCCATGCCGGATTCGGTGAGCAGGTGCTCGGGATGCGCGGGATCGGCCTCGAGCTTCTTCCGCAGCTGCGAGACGTAGAGGCGCAGGTACCCGGTGTCGTTGACCTGCTCGGTGCCCCACAGCTCCTTCAGCAGGTCCTGCCGGGTCACGAGTGCCCCGGGGGTTCGGGCGAGGAAGTCGAGCATCCGCCACTCCGTCGGCGTGAGGTGCACGCGCTCGCCGCCGCGCGTCACGGTCTTGGCGGCCCGGTCGATCTCGACATCGGCGAACCGCACGACGGCGACGGATGCGGCACCGCCGGCCCGCCGGGTCAGCGCGCGCAGTCTCGCGAGCAGCTCGTCGATCTGGAAGGGCTTGGTGACGTAGTCGTCAGCCCCGGCGTCGAGCGCCGCCACCTTGTCTGCCGACCCGGTGCGCCCCGAGACGACGATGATCGGCACGGCGCTCCATCCCCTCACGGCCTCGATCACGGCGACGCCGTCGAGGCGCGGCATCCCCAGGTCGAGCACGATCACATCGGGATGCTCGGACGCGGCCGCGGCGATCGCCGCCGCCCCGTCGGCGGCCGCCACGACGTCGTACCCGTGGGCCGCGAGCGTGATGCGCAGCGCCCGCACGAGCTGCGGGTCGTCGTCGGCGAGGAGGACCTTCACCCCTCGATCCTGCCCTCTTGCGCCGCCGCCGATGCCAGGGGCAGCTCGATCACCATGGTGAGGCCGCCGCCGGGGGTCTGCTCGGGCACGAGCTGGCCCCGCATCCCCTCGGTGAAACCCTTCGACAGCGCGAGCCCGAGCCCGAGTCCGGTCGTGTTGTCGGTGTCGCCGAGCCGCTGAAAGGGCGTGAACACGTCGCCGTGACGCTCGGGCGGGATGCCGGGTCCGTGGTCGATCACGCGGACCTGGGCCTGCCCGCCCAGCGAGCTCGTGCTGATGCGCACCGGCGTTCCGGCAGGCGAATGGCGGTGGGCGTTGGCCAGCACGTTGACCAGCACCCGCTGCAACAGCACCGGATCGGCGAGCACCGGCTCGATCGCCTCGTCCAGCGCCAGCTCGACCGCAGCGGGCCCGAGACCGAGCTCGTCGACGGCGGCGAGCACGGCATCGGCGGTGTCGACCGGTCGCAGGGCGACGGCGAGGGCGCCGGCCTCGATGCGGCTCACATCGAGCAGGTCGGTCACGAGCGAGGTCAGCGTGCCGAGGCTTTCGTCGGCGGTCGCGAGCAGCTCGTCGCGGTCGGCGTCGTCGAGTGCGGGGCCGGCCGCGCGGAGTCCCCCGAGCGCCGCAACGGCGGCGGCGAGAGGTCGCCGCAGGTCATGGCTCGCCGCCGAGAGGAGGGCGCTGCGTACCCGGTCGGTCTCGGCGAGCACCGACGCCGAGCTCGCCGCCCGCTGCAGGTCGGCCTGCTCGAGCGCGGCGGCGAGCTGCGCGACGACGACATCCAGCAGCCGGCGTTCCGAGCCGTCGAGCTGCTCCGACTCGCTGCCGTGGAGCTCGAGCACGGCCTCGCGTCCGACGTCGACGCGCAGGTGGCGGTCGTCGCGCACGGGCTCGCCGTCGGCGGCGATCACGGTCCCGTCCGACGCGACCAAGCGCGCACCCGACATCCCGAAGGCCTCGCGCGCCCGCGCGACGAGGGCCGGAATCGAGCCATCGCCCCGCAGCACGCTGCCGGCGACCGCCGCAAGCAGCTCGGCCTCGGCGGCTGCTCGCCGGGCCGACCGCGTGCCCCGGGCGGCGCGGTCGACGATGACGCTCACGAGGAGCGCGATGACGACGTACAGGATCAGCGCCCACGCGTGCAGCGGATCGGAGACCGTGACGGTGTACAGCGGAGCCACGAAGAAGAAGTCGAGCGTCACCCCGGACATCACCGCGGCGAAGACGGCCGGCCACAGTCCGCCGACGAGCGCGACCACGACGACGAGCAGCTGGTACGCGAGCACGTCGCTCGTGATCGACTCGGGGCTCCGCAGCGCGACGAGCAGCCACGTGAGCAGCGGACCGCCGGTCAGCGCGACGACGAAACCGAGGATCCGGCGCCGCACGCTGAGAGCGCCGCCGGCGACACGGGGCAGGGTGAAGCGGCCGCCGGCGGCGGCGTGCGTCACGACGTGCACGTCGATATCGCCCGACTCGCGGATGACGGTGGCGCCGATGCCCGGACCGCTGAGGGCCGCAGCGAGCCGGCCGCGACGGCTGACGCCGACGACGAGCTGCGACGCGTTGACCGACCGCGCGAACTCGACGAGGGCGGCGGGGATGTCGTCGCCGACGACCTGGTGGTAGCTGCCGCCGAGCGATTCGACGAGAGCTCGCTGAGCGGCGAGGGCCGCCGGGTCGGCGGTGCGCAGCCCGTCCTGGCCCGACACGTGGACGGCCAGCAGCTCGCCGCCGGCCGACCGGTCGACGATGCGGGCCCCGCGCCGGATGAGCGTCTCGCCCTCGGGTCCGCCGGTCAGCGCGACCACGACGCGCTCGCGCGCCTGCCACGTGCCCCGGATGCCGTGCTCGGCGCGGTAGTCCTGCAGGGCGCTGTCGACCTCGTCCGCGAGCCAGAGCAGTGCCAGTTCGCGGAGCGCGGTCAGGTTGCCGAGCCGGAAGTAGTTCGACAGGGCGGCGTCGATGCGCTCTGCGGGGTAGACGAGGCCGGCAGCGAGGCGGTCACGCAGCGACGGCGGCGCGAGGTCGACCAGCTCGATCGGGTCGGCCGAGCGCACGACGGCATCCGGCACCGTCTCGCGCTGCGCGACGCCGGTGATCTGCTCGACGACGTCGCCGAGCGATTCGATGTGCTGGACGTTGACGGTCGTGATGACGTCGATGCCGGCATCTCGGAGCTCCTCGACGTCCTGCCAGCGCTTCTCGTTGCGTGACCCGCCGACGTTGGTGTGGGCGAGCTCGTCGACGAGGGCGACGCGCGGGGCGCGGGCGAGCACGGCCTCGAGGTCCATCTCGTCGAGCGTGACGCCGCGGTGCTCGAGGCGGCGGCGCGGAACGATCGGCAGGCCCGCGGTCATCGCGGCGGTCGCGGCGCGGCCGTGGGTCTCGACGATCGCGACGACGACGTCGACCCCGGCATCCTGAAGCCGGCGGCCCTCCTCGAGCATCTCGTAGGTCTTGCCCACGCCCGGCGCCGCACCCAGCAGCACCCGCAGCCGTCCCCGCTTCACGGCATCACCCTAGTTCTCCCCGCCCGGCCCGCCCGCTCCTGCGGGCCGCGATGCAAGGGATTGGGCCCGACACCCCGCCGAAAGGCGTCTTGCCTCGGCGCGCCGCCCCGCATCCCTTGCATCCGTGTCCGGGCGAAGGTCATCGCGCGAGACCGTCCAGTGCCAGGTTCAGCTCGACGACGTTCACCCGTGGCTCGCCGAGGAACCCGAGGTCGCGGCCGGCCGTGTGCGCGGCGACGAGATCGCGCACCTCGACATCCGACAGCCCGCGTTCCGCGGCGACGCGGGCGACCTGCAGCTCGGCGTACGCCGGCGAGATGTGCGGGTCGAGGCCCGACGCCGAGGCGGTGACGGCGTCAGCGGGGACATTCGAGACGTCGACGCCCTCGCGATCGGCGATCGCCGTGCGCCGCTCCTCGATCGCGGCGACGAGGTCCGCGTTGTTCGGCCCGAGGTTCGACCCGCTCGAGGCGGCCGCGTCGTAGCCGTCGCCGGCCGCCGAGGGGCGTGACTGGAAGTACTGCGGCAGCGCTGCGCCGTCGGCATCCGTGAACGACTGGCCGATGAGCGACGAGCCGACGAGCTGGCCCTCGGCGTCGCGCAACAGTGAGCCGTTCGCCTGCGCCGGCAGCGCGAGGCCGACGAGCGAGATCAGCAGGGTGTATCCGACTCCGAGGACGAGGGTGAGGACGCTCATCGCGCGGACGGCGACGGCGGAGGTGCGCAGCGAGGCGCGGGCGGTGGACATGACAGGTCTCCAGGAGGGGGCTCAGAAGCCCGGGATGAGGCTGACGACGAGGTCGATCAGCTTGATGCCGACGAAGGGTGCGATGACGCCGCCGAGCCCGTACACGACGAGGTTGCGGCTCAGGATCGACGAGGCGCTCGCCGCGCGATACTTCACGCCGCGCAGCGCGAGCGGGATGAGCACGATGATGACGATCGCGTTGAACACGATCGCGCTCGTGACAGCGGAGGCCGGCGACGACAGCTGCATGACGTTGAGCGCCGCGAGCCCCGGGAACACCCCCATGAACATCGCGGGGATGATCGCGAAGTACTTGGCGATGTCGTTCGCGAGCGAGAACGTCGTCAGGGCGCCGCGCGTGATGAGCAGCTGCTTTCCGATGCGGACGATGTCGATGAGCTTCGTCGGGTCCGAGTCGAGGTCGACCATGTTGCCGGCCTCCTTCGCCGCCGACGTGCCCGTGTTCATCGCCACGCCGACGTCGGCCTGCGCCAGGGCGGGAGCGTCGTTCGTGCCGTCGCCGGTCATCGCGACGAGGTGACCCCCCTCCTGCTCCTTGCGGATCAGGGCGAGCTTGTCTTCGGGCGTCGCCTCGGCGAGGAAGTCGTCGACACCCGCCTCTCTCGCGATCGCGGCAGCGGTCAGCGCGTTGTCGCCGGTGATCATGACGGTGCGGATGCCCATCGAGCGCAGCTCGTCGAAGCGCTCGCGCAGCCCGTCCTTGACGACATCCTTCAGGTGGATGACCCCGAGCAGCGTCCCGGCACCGGATGGGTCGAGGGTCGCGACGGCGAGCGGCGTGCCGCCGGACTGCGCGATCGCGTCGGCGTGGTGCAGCAGCTCGGCGCGGGCCTCGGCCGAGACCGGTCGCGCCGATGCGTCGAGCCAGGCGAGCACCGACCCCGACGCGCCCTTGCGCACCTGTGTGCCGTCGGGCAGGTCGACGCCGCTCATGCGGGTCTGCGCCGTGAAGGCGACCGCCACGGCGTCGCGCGGCAGCTCGGCCACGACGTGCTTCGAGGCGGCGAGCTCGACGACCGAGGTGCCTTCGGGCGTCGGGTCGGACAGCGACGACAGGGATGCCGCGCGGGCGAGCTCGGCGCCGTCGACGCCGGTCATCGCGACGAACTCCGACGCGCGGCGGTTGCCGTAGGTGATCGTGCCGGTCTTGTCGAGCAGCAGCGTCGTCACGTCGCCGGCCGCCTCGACCGCGCGGCCCGACATGGCCAGGACGTTCCGCTGCACGAGACGGTCCATGCCCGCGATGCCGATGGCCGACAGCAGCGCGCCGATCGTGGTCGGGATCAGGCAGACGAGCAGCGCGACGAGCACCGGGATGCTGACGGGCGAGGCGCTGTACGACGCGATGGGGTTCATCGCCAGCACGACCACGACGAAGACGATCGACAGGCTCGCGAGCAGGATGTTGAGGGCGATCTCGTTGGGCGTCCGCTGACGCGCAGCGCCCTCGACGAGGGCGATCATCCGGTCGACGAAGGTCTCGCCGGGCTTCGACGTGATCCTTACGACGATGCGGTCGGAGAGCACCCGGGTGCCGCCCGTGACGGCGCTGCGGTCGCCGCCGGACTCGCGGACGACGGGAGCCGACTCGCCCGTGATGGCCGACTCGTCGACCGTCGCGATGCCGTCGACGATGTCGCCGTCGCCCGGGATGAGCTCACCGGCCTCGACGAGCACGACATCCCCGAGCCGCAGGTCGGCCGAGGGCACCTCCTCGGTCGCGGAGCCGCGGGCCGCGGCATCCGTCCGCTCGTCGTATGAGACCACCCGGCGCGCGGTCGTCGTCGTGCGGGTCTTGCGCAGCGCCTGGGCCTGCGCCTTGCCGCGGCCCTCGGCGACGGACTCCGCCACGTTCGCGAAGAACACGGTGAGCCACAGCCAGACCGCGATGCCCCAGGTGAACCCGGCGGGAACCGCCGTGCCGCCCGAGGTCTCGGGACCGCCGAGGAACGGCTCCGCGATCGCGATCGCCGTCGTCAGGGCCGCGCCGACCCAGACGAGGAACATGACGGGGTTCCGCCACTGGGCGGCGGGGTTGAGCTTGCGGACCGCGCCGGGGAGGGCGGCACCGACCTGCTCGAGGCTGAACGCGCTGCGCCGGCGCGGTGCCGGGCTGGCGTCCGGGTCCGCGGACGACGGGCCGGATGAGGGCCGGGTTTCGGTCAGAGGGGCAGACATCAGGAGAGTCCTTCGGCGAGGGGGCCCAGGGTGAGGACCGGGAAGTAGGTGAGCGCGGTGATGATGACGACGACGCCGGCGAGCAGGCCCGCGAACTGCGGACGATGCGTCGGGAGCGTGCCGGCGCTCGACGGCACCGTGTCTTGAGCGGCGAGCGATCCGGCGAGGGCGAGCACGAACACGATCGGGATGAACCGGCCGAGCAGCATCGCGACGCCGAGTGCCGTGTTGAGCCACGGAGTGTTGGCGGTGAGGCCGGCGAAGGCCGAGCCGTTGTTGTTCGCCGCGGAGGTGAACGCGTAGAGCACTTCGCTCAGGCCGTGGACGCCCGGGTTCCAGATCGAGGTGCCCTCGACGTCGGCGCGCACGGCCGGGATCGCGAAGCTCAGCGCCGTTCCCGCGAGCACGAGCGTCGGCGTCACGAGGATGTACAGGCTCGCGAGCTTGATCTCGCGCGGCCCGATCTTCTTGCCGAGGTATTCGGGCGTGCGTCCGATCAGCAGGCCGCCGACGAAAACGGCGAGGATCGCGAGCACCAGCATCCCGTACAGCCCTGAACCGACGCCGCCGGGAGCGATCTCGCCGAGCATCATGTTGAGCATCGGCATCATGCCGCCGAGCGGTGTGAAGCTGTCGTGCATCGCGTTGACCGCGCCGGTCGAGGTGAGCGTCGAAGCGCCGCCGAACAGCGCCGACGCGGCGACGCCGAACCGGGTCTCCTTGCCCTCCATCGCAGCGCCGGCGAGCTGCGTCGCCGTGCCGCCGCCGGACGCCTCGGCCCACGAGCCGAGGGCGATCGAGGCGAGGAAGATCCCGCCCATGACCGCGACGATCGCGTAGCCCTGGCGATCGTCGCCGACGATCCGGCCGAAGGCGCGCGGCATGGCGAACGGGATGACGAGCAGCAGCAGTGTCTCGAACAGGTTGGTCCACGGCGTCGGGTTCTCGAACGGGTGGGCGGAGTTCGCGTTGAAGAACCCGCCGCCGTTCGTGCCGAGCAGCTTGATGGCCTCCTGGCTGGCGACCGGTCCGCCGGGGATCGACTGCGCCCCGCCGGCGATCGTCTGCACGTCGGTGAAGCCCGCGAAGTTCTGGATCACGCCGCCCGCGAGCAGCACGACGGCCGCGACGATCGCCATCGGGAGGAGGATGCGGCCGAGCCCGCGCACGAGGTCGACCCAGAAGTTGCCGATCGTCCCCGAGCGGCGATACGCGAAGCCGCGGACGAGGGCGATGGCGACGGCCATGCCGACCGCGGCCGAGACGAAGTTCTGCACGGCCAGACCCGCGAACTGCACGGTGTAGCCGAGCGTCGTGTCGGGGGAGTACGACTGCCAGTTCGTGTTGGCCACGAACGAGATGGCGGTGTTGAATGCGAGGTGCTCGCTCGGTGCGGGCAGGTCAAGGCTGAACGGCAGGATCGGCTGGAGGCGCTGCAGTCCGTAGACGATCACGACGCCGACGAGCGAGAACAGCAGCACGCCGCGGGCGTAGGCCTGCCAGGTCTGCTCGGCGCGTGGATCGACGCCGATCAGGCGGTAGACGCCCCGTTCGGCGGCGAGGTCGCGCGGCGACGTGTAGACGCGGGCGATGTAGTCGCCGACGGGCCGGTACAGCAGGACGAGGATGAGGACGAGGGTCGCGATCTGCAGCGACGCGAACCCGATCTGCGCGGCATCCACGTCAGAACCGTTCGGGCCGCACGAGGGCGACGACGAGGTAGACGATGGCGGCGACGGCCAGCACCGCCGCGAGGAGCGAGAAGACCATCACAGCTTCTCGACCCCCCGGGCGATGAGGCCGGCGACGGCGAAGAGCGCGAGGATCGCGGCGAGATAGATGAGGTCGAGCACGAGATCCGATGCAACACCCCGCCGGATGCCGCGCCCGCTGTCCTCACGGAATCCATACGGCCCCGCGCCCGCTCCTCACGCCGCCCTCACGGTTTTGGTGCCGGTTCGGCGCCGGTTCGACGCCGGCTCGGCGCCCGGTGGCGATACATCCGTCGGACGGCCGGTGCTGGTGTCGCCTCCGACGTGCGCCAAGACGACACCAGCACCACCGGTCCTGCAGATGTATCGCAAGCCCGGGCCTCCCGGCCGGACCAGGGGGCGGGGGTCAGGGTGCGAGCGGCGAGGACTCGTCGTCGATGACCCCAATGCCGACGGCGTGGTGGCTCGGCTCCTCGTCCTTCTGCTCCGGAGCCTTGGGCTCTTCGCCCGGCTCCTTCGCGACGCTGGGCTCTTCGAGCTCCTCCGTCGAGGGGTTCTCGTCGGGGGCGTGCTGGGCGCCGTCGTCGGCGTGCTCGGCCTCGTTGTCGTGGTGTTCGGTCATGTCGTTCTCCCTTCCACTCCCAGCGTGCGCCGATCCGGCCGACCATGTCACCGGCTTGACGTAGCGACTCGTGTGGCCGAAGGGGCCGGGCCCGTACCGCGCGGGGTCCATCGGTAGGGTTCCCGCATGACGACCCGGACCGGCACCCGCGCGCTGAAGCTGTTGTTCGCCTTCGTGGCCGCGGTGATGTGGGCTGGGGCCCTGCTGGCCGCGATTCCCGCCGGCATCAATGACGGGCCGAGCGGCGCCTGCGTCGATGCTCGGGATGAACGCGTGGTTTTCGACCCGTCCGTCATTCCCGAGTCCATCGGGGTCCACGGCGCGTGGCAGCTCTTCCCCCTCGGCGTCGGATGCCGCTACACGGCCCCCACCGGGGAGTCGGTGTTCGTTGCGCCGAGTTTCGGGCCGTCGATCATCGCCCTCCATGCGCTCGCTGTGACCGTTATCCTGGCCGGTCTCGTCGTGAGAGACAGGGGGCGCGAGCCGCGTCGCCACGACGACCTGCTGCGGGCGTAGGGTCGCGGGATGGACCCGGAAGCGCGACTGCACGAGCGCAAGCGTGAGCTCACCGTGCAGCTCGACCGGCTGGATGCCGACGACGACAGCCTTCGTCACGACCGCGCCGACGCCACCGCCGACGACGAGCACGACCCCGAGGGGTCGACGCTGTCGGGGGAGTGGCAGCGGGTTGAGGCTCTACGTCGAGCCGCGCGGGCAGAGCTCGCCGAGGTCGAGGTCTCCCTCGCCCGCGTCGCCGCAGGCACCTACGGTGTGTGCGCAAGCTGCGGCCGCGACATCCCGGTCGAGCGCCTCGAGGTCCGCCCCCACGCGACGATGTGCGTCGCCTGCGCTTCGCGCTAGCCGCGCCCGTAGCTGTTCACGCCGCCCGCATCCGGCCGAACCTCGGAGAATCGCGCGAGATTCGGGCGGATGCGGCATCCCGGTCCGGGTTTCGCGCCGATCTCCGAGATTCGTTCCGCCGCGGGTGTTGACACCCACCGCCCCGAGCCCTAACGTACAACCAAATGGTTGCACGAAACGATCCCCGGGCGAGTGAGCGGAGCGAGCTGAGCGATGACGACATCGACCGTCTCTTCCACGCGCTCGCGACGGCGACGCGTCGCGACATCCTCCGCCGCACGATCGAGCACGAGCAGTCGGTGTCGGCGCTCGCGGCCGACTACGACATGTCGTTCGCCGCGGTGCAGAAGCACGTCGGCGTCCTCGAGACGGCCGGCCTCATCGTCAAGCGGGCGGAGGGGCGCGAGCGCCTCGTCCGCGCCGACCCCGCCATGATCGCCCGCGCGCGGGCCCTGCTCGCCCGCTACGAAGACCTCTGGCGTGCCCGCGTCGATCGCCTCGACGCCCTGCTCGCCGAGCCCGAAGACTGACCCCCGCAGACCCGCACACCCACCCCACGCGCACCATCCGTTCGAAGGAGAATCCGATGCCCGTCACCGACATCACCACCGATGCCGAGAACCTCACGATGACGCTCGTGGCGGATGTCGCCGCGCCCGTCGACCGCCTCTGGCGCGCGTTCACGCAGCCCGCGCAGCTCGAGCGCTTCTGGGGCCCTCCCGGCTGGCCCGCGACCTTCACGCGGTTCGACTTCACGCCGGGCGGACGCGCGCAGTACGCCATGTCGAGCCCGCAGGGCGAGAAGTCGCGCGGCACGTGGGAGTTCATCGCGATCGACGAGGGCCGCAGCTTCGAGGTGCTCGACGCGTTCGCCGACGAGAACGGCGAGCCGATGGAGCAGTTCCCCGCGATGCGCATGCTGTTCTCGTTCGAGACGACCGAGACCGGCTCGCGCCTGACGAACGTCACCTACTTCACGTCCGCTGAGGGGCTCGAGCAGGTCATCGCGATGGGCGCCATCGAGGGCTCGCGCCTCGCCATGGGCCAGCTCGACGCGGTCGTGCAAGACCTCCGCGCGTACGCGCAGGGGCAGGGCACGCGCGTCGAACTGCTCGACGACACGCATGTGCGCATCACCCGGTTCATCGACGGTCCGCGTGAGCTCGTCTGGCGCGCGCACCATGAGACCGAGCTGCTGAAGAAGTGGATGCTGGGTCCCGACGGCTGGTCGATGACGGTCGCCGAGCCCGCCACCGAGGTGGGCGGGACGTTCCGGTACGCGTGGGAGCAGGAGGGCGCCCCCGAGACGGCGTTCGGGTTCGAGGGCGAATTGCTGCAGCTCGACGCGCCGCGCCGCGAGGTCACGACCGAGCGGATGTCGGGAGTCGAGGGGCCCGGCACGGTCAACGACCTCCAGCTCTACGAAGAGGACGGCGCCACCCTGCTCACGCTCCTCATCGAGTATCCCGACAAGGAGACGCGCGACACGGTCCTCGCCACCGGCATGGCCGACGGCATGGAGGACTCCTACGCCCGCCTCGAGGCGGAGGTGCTGTCAAAATGATGGGGTGACGGAACCCGTGATCGCCCTCCAGAACCATCCCGGCGACGTGGAGTTCCCCGTCCGCCCTCGGCGGCGGTACACACGGATGCTGGACGCGCGGCGCAAGGCCGACCCCACCGCCATGCGCAAGCGGGCCCTCCCCGTGACGGCGATCGCGGTGCCGATCGGCATCCTGGGCTTCGTGCTGTCGTACGTGTGGGTGGGCAGCGAGGATTTCGGGAACAACCTGTTCGGTCTCTTCCTCGGGATGTGCGCGGGCCTGCTCGTCGCGTCGATCGTCCTCGCTGTGCGCGACGCCCGCGCTCCGCGCAACGCGCAGCGGCAGTACCTCGCGCTCGCGGCGCGGAGTCCGCTCACGCCGCGGCAGCAGCAGATCCTGGCGCTCGACGCCGCGAGCGACTTCGCGATGCGCGGGTGGAACTCGTCGCTCGCATTCACGCCGACGTTCGCCGAGCTGCCGCAGGACCTGCGCGCCAAGCACCGTGACGGCGCCGACGGATCACCCTGGTTCGCGATGCCGCTGCCGGGCATGCAGCAGCTCCGCGCTGCGCTCGACGAGCAGTTCAAGATCGTCTCGCGCTCCGACGCCGAGCTTCTCGTCGCGGATACGCTCGCCCGCGGCGTGCTCTCGACGCGATTCGCGGAGGTCGCGCAGAGCGATGCGGCCGAGCACATGATGTCGCGCATCGCCGCGCTCACCGACCTGCCGGTCTTCGACATCCACGATCTCGCTCGCGGAGACGAGGGACGTGCGCCCCGGCTGCTGCTGGCGGCCGACATCGAGCGCGCGATCGGCGGCGTCCGCTACGCCTACGTCGCGGGGTACCTGACCGCCGACGAGGCGTGGGCGCTGCTCGAGCCGTTGGCGACGCGCGCGTTCACCACGTACCAGGGTCGCGACGAGTACTGGCGCGAGGTCGTCATCGCGACGGCGTTCCGCACGGATTCGCTCGAGTCGGTGCAGCGCCAGCGCGAGACGCTCGCGGAACTGCAGCGATCGGACTGGCCCGCGGCATCCGTCGCCTGGCCCTCGGCCTGACCGGCGCTCGGCCCTCGGCCTGACCGACCTCTGCGGCCGATCCGCGGTGAGCCGGGGCTCAGGCCCGGCCGAGCCCGTCTTCGAGGGCGACCCAGGCGAGCATCGCGCACTTGACGCGCGCCGAGAACTTCGAGACGCCCGACAGTGCCGCGGCATCGCCGAACGTCTCCTCGTCCAGGGGGATGCTGCCGCGCGAGCGCAGCGCCTCGCGGAAGCGTTCGATGAGGGCGGCCGCGTCGGCCCGCGTCATCCCGTCGCCCTCGACCTCTTCCTCGACCAGCGAGGCGAGCATCGAGGCCGAGGCCTGCGAGATCGAGCAGCCCGTGCCCTCCCACGACACCTCGGTGATGCGGTCGCCGTCGACGGCGACGCGCAGCGTGATCTCGTCGCCGCACACGGGGTTCTTCTGGTGCGAGTCGGCGTGCGCCGCATCGCCGACGTCGTGGAGGGGGTTGCCGACCGGGTGCTTCGAGTGGTCGAGGATGAGCTCCTGGTACAGGGAGTCGAGCCCGGTCATGCGTGCGCCCCTTCGGCCTGATCGCTGACGCCGAAGAAGCCGCGGATGCCGCGCACCGCGTCGAGGAACAGGTCGACGTCGTCCTCGGTGTTGTACAGCGCCGTCGAGGCGCGGACGGATGCCGTCATCCCGAACTGCCGGTGCAGCGGAGCGGCGCAGTGGTGGCCGACCCGCACCGCGATGCCCTGAGCATCGAGGAACTGGCCCGCGTCGTGCGCGTGCACGCCGGCGACGTCGAACGACCACAGGCCGACGCGCTCCGCGCCCGGGGCGTCGCCCAGCAGGCGGACGCCGGCGATCTCGCGGAGGCCCGCGCCCATGCGCTCGGCCAGGGCGACCTCGTGCGCGTGGATGTTCTCGGGTCCGACGTCCTGCAGGTAGCGCACGGCCGCGGCGAGACCGATCGCGGGTCCGACCGCCTGCGTTCCGGCCTCGAACTTCTGGGGAGCCGGCAAGTACTCGGCGTGGTCGAGCGTCACGGTGGTGATCATCGATCCGCCGGTGAGGAACGGCGGCAGCGCGTCGAGCACCTCGGCGCGGCCGTAGAGCCCGCCGATCGCGTAGGGGCCGAGCATCTTGTGACCGCTGAAGACAGCGAGGTCGACGCCGAGCGCCGGCAGGTCGAGCGGCAGGTGCGGGGCCGACTGGCACGCGTCGAGCACGGTCGTAGCGCCGACCGCCTGCGCGAGGGCGACGATCTCGGCGACCGGGTTGACGATGCCGAGCACGTTCGAGACGTGGGTGAAGGCGACGATCCGGGTGCGTTCATCGATGATGGATGCCGCGGCATCCAGGTCGAGCGTGCCATCTGCGCGTGCGGGGATGTGGCGGAGCACTGCGCCGGTGCGGGCGGCGAGCTCCTGCCACGGGATGAGGTTGGCGTGGTGCTCGATCGCCGTCGTGACGATCTCGTCACCGGGTGCCAGCGCGTACGGTGCGGATGCGGGCGCGCCGCGGCCGAGCGTCGCGTTGCCGATCGCGTAGGCGACGAGGTTGAGGCCGGCCGTCGCGCCGCTGGTCCAGACGAGCTGCTCGGGCTGGGCACCGACGAACCCGGCCACGGCGGCGCGGGCGTCCTCGAAGAGATCGGTCGCCTCTGCGGCGAGCGTGTGCGCGCCGCGGTGAACGGCGGAGTTGGCGTGCGTGAGGAAGTCGCGTTCGGCGTCGAGGACCACCGTGGGCTTCTGGCTCGTCGCGGCGGAGTCGAGGTAGACCAGCCGGTGCCCGTTGACCTTTTCCGAGAGGATCGGGAAGTCGGCGCGCAACGACACCGCGTCGAGCGGACTGACGCGCGGCGAAGCGGCGGGAACGACGGGAGAGCTCACCCCTCTAGGCTACGCCCGCGCGCCGGCCCGAGCTCGGGCGCGGGTGGCCGTCTGGCGGCGAGAACGTACCGCCGCCACCAGAACGCACCGTGCGGGGTACGCGCTCGCCGCGACGGGGCGCACTCGAGCCGGGGCGCCGGCAGAGCCGGGGCATCGGCAGGGCCGGGGCGCCGGACGGGGAGCGCTGGCACGATGGGGGCATGAGCGACACGACTCCCGACCCGAACGGACTGCACGATGCGGCGCGCGACCGCACCCGGCGGGACCAGCTGGCCGTGCACGCCGACGCCGCGCGCCGCCTCGTCGAGCAACGCGAGACCGAGCTCGTCGATCTGCAGCAGAAGCTGCGGGTCGAGACAGCGGACGTCCGTCGACTCGAGCGCTTCTCGCCCGCGCAGGTGTGGGGCCTCCTCCGCGGTGACATCGACGACAAGCTCGCCGTCGAACGCGCGGAGCAGCAGGCGGCCGAGCACGCCGTCGACGGCGCGACCGAGCGACTCGCGCACGCCCGGGCTGACCTCGCCCGCATCGAGGGCGAGATCGGCGCGCTGGGAGACGTGGACGCCGCCTACTCCGCTGCTCTCGGACGGCGTGAGGAAGAGCTGCGCGTGGCCGGCCGGGAGGCCGCGGCCGAGCTCACCCGACTCGACGCCAAGGCCGGCGAGCTCAGCGCCGAGTCGCATGAGATCACCGAGGCGCAGGTCGCGCTCGGCCAGGCGCAGGAGGCGCTCGCCGTCGCCCAGCGCGACCTCGATGCCGCGGGAGGCTGGTCGACCTACGACACGTTCTTCGGCGGCGGCATGATCGCCGACTGGATGAAGCACGACCGGATCGGACGCTCCGCGCGTGCTTTCGCGGCCGTCAACCGCGCCCTCGAGACGCTCGCCACCGAGCTCGCCGACATCGACGCGCCGCCGGTCGCGGGTGTGCAGATCTCGGAGTCGCTCGCCGTCTTCGACGTGCTGTTCGACAACGTGATCTCCGACTTCATGGTGCGTCAGCGCATCGCCGACGCGCAGGCCGCGGCATCCGACCTCGATCTGCGCCTGCGCGGGCTGAACGACTATCTCGCCCAGCGAGCGGATGCCGTATCCGCGCGCACCGCCGATCTCCTCTCCCGCCGCGAGCGCCTCCTCCTCGCCCCCTGAACCCCTGATCCGCCGCGCGAGGGCGTACCGCTGCCGCGAGAAGGCACCGTGAAAGGTGCGCCCTCGCCGAGAGGGCGCGTTCTCGCGCGCGCCGGGCGCCGGGCGCGCCGGGCTCAGCGCTCGTCGGGCGAATCGGTGTGGGCCACCAGGCCGTAGGTCGCGGAGGCCCGGCCGGCGCGGTCGTCGCCGGGCATCGGGCGGGAGCGGCGGCCGTAGACGATCTCGGACGAGTCGAGCAGCCACGGCACGAGGGTGATCTGCACGCCGTGCACCATCATCAGCTGCTGAGCGATGCGGCGGGCGCGTCGGTTGTGCAGGAAGGTCTCCCACCAGTGTCCGACGATGTACTGCGGCAGGTACACCGTGACGACGGATGAGCCGTGCTTCTCGCGGTACTTGCGGATGAACGCCGCGAGGGGAGCCGCATATTGGCGGTAGGGCGACTCGATGATCACGAGCGGCACCGGCATCCGGTGCACCTCCCAGTCGGTCTGCACATCCTGCGCCGACTCCTTCGACACCGCCACGTGCACGGCGATGGTCTTGTCGTGCTTCGCCGAGAGGGCGTAGTCGACGGCCTTCGCGACGGGCTTCTGCAGGCGGTTCACGAGGACGAGGGCGACGTCGCCCGTCGAGCCGTAGTGCACGCCGTCATCCATCGCGATCTCGTGCTCGACGTCGCGGTAGTAGCGGCTCACCCCGACCATGAGGAACGCCAGGATCGGGATCGCGATGAACACGAGCCAGGCGCCGTGGGTGAACTTCGTCACGGTGACGATCAGCAGCACCGCCACGGTGAAGGTCGCCCCGATCCCGTTGATGATCAGTCCGCGGCGGGCCTCCGCGCGGTCGGCGGCGGCGGTCGGATGCAGCAGCCGCAGCTCACGCCGCCAGTGCTTGACCATCCCGACCTGACCGAGCGAGAACGACACGAACACGCCGATGATGTACAGCTGGATGAGGGTGGTCAGGTCGGCTTGGAACACGACGAGCACGAGGATCGCGGCGAGCCCCAGGATGATCATGCCGTTGGAGAAGACGAGCCGGTCACCGCGGGTGTTCAGCGACTTCGGCGCGTACCCGTCGCGGGCGAGCACGGCGCCCAGCAGCGGAAACCCGTTGAACGCCGTGTTAGCGGCGAGCAGCAGCACGCAGGCGGTCGCGGCCTGGATGATGAAGAACGGGATCGACCCCATGCCGAACGTCGCGGCGGCGATCTGCGCCATGAGGCTCGGCTGCGGCTGGTTGACGCAGTCGAAGCCGACGAGGGCGCAGGGATCTTCGGCGTAGTGGACGCCGGCGATGAGGCCGAGCGCCGTCAGGCCCGAGAACAGCAGGATGGCGATCGTGCCCATCATGACGAGGGTCTTCTGCGCGTTCGCGATCTTCGGGGCGCGGAAGGCCGGCACACCGTTCGAGACAGCCTCGACGCCGGTCAGGGCCGAGCAGCCGCTCGAGAACGCGCGCAGGATCAGCAGGATGAGCGCGACCTGGCTGAGGCTCTCGGCCTCCATCGCGAACTGGGCGCTCGAGGCGACGGGGGCGTCGCCGAGCAGCGTGCGGATCAGCCCGGTCGCCACCATGACGCCGACCGAGCCGATGAAGATGTAGGTCGGCACCGCGAATGCCGACGAGGCCTCGCGCACCCCGCGGAGGTTCACGATGATGATGAGGACGACGAACCCCACCGCCAGCTCGACCCGCCAGGGGGCGAGCGCGGGCAGCGCCGAGATGATGTTGTCGACACCGGATGCCACCGACACGGCCACCGTCAGGATGTAGTCGACGAGCAGCGCCGCGGCCACGACGACCCCGGCCTTCTCGCCCAGGTTGGTTCGCGCGACCTCGTAGTCGCCGCCGCCCGAGGGATAGGCCTTGATCAGCTGCCGGTAGCTCAGCACGACGACGATGAGCAGGGCCACCACCGCCAACGCGACCCACGGGCTGAAAGCGAGCATCGCCGTGCCGCCGATCGCGAGGATCATCAGCAGTTCCTGGGGCGCATAGGCGACCGACGACAGGGCGTCGGAGGCGAAGATCGGCAGGGCCCGGCGCTTGGGCAGCAGCTGGTCGTCGAGCTTCTCGGAGTCGAGCGGGTCGCCGATGAGGATGCGCTTCGCGATCGGCGTGGTTTCTTCGCCCGGTTCGCGACTGTCAGTGGTCACGGCGGGCGACACTACGCCTGGCGCGGCATCCTGCGCAATCTCGCCGCGCCGAGCGTCACCAGAGCGTCGTCGAACCGTGGTTTCTGCGTTCGGTTCAGAGCCCGCTGTAGGGGCGGTACAGGATGTCGGTGACGCCGAGGCCGTCGGTCGCGTCCACGAAGACGCTGTACGACAGGTCTCGCACCGGACCGTCGGGAGAGAGGAAATCAGTTCGGTCGATGTCGAAGACAAAGCGCAGTTCGCCGTCCCCAGGCATCGGCCATTCGTCATCGGGAGCGCTCGAGCGCACGGCATCTGCGCTCAAGCCGATGGCGAGCGCGAACTCGGGCGTTATGGGCAGCGCCTGCACGTCGTTCGCCCGGATGCTGACCCACGTTGGGATGCTGTACTCAGCGCGCGGCTTGTCGCCGGGGACCTCGATCATGTCGTAGAGCGTGAAACCGCGCCAGTCGTAGATCGTGTAGTCGGGGAAGTGGGTGCCGTCTCCGGGTTGGACCCCGAGTTCGGGCTCCGCGCCGAACGCCTCGGTCAGGGCGGCGACCGCGGGCCCGACGTCGTCGCGCCAGCGGAACTCGAGCAGTGCCGACCCGTCGTCGGCGACGATCGTGAAGCCGGTCGCCGCCATGACCACCTCGGCTGCGACGGGTGCGGCATCTGCCGGTGTGGGTGTCGGCGTGGGCGTCGGGGTCGGCCCCGATGCCGCGCTGGTCTGAGTCGGGGCCGGGGACGACGGCGCAGCCGCGGGTGCGGCATCGCGCTGCGCGAGCAGGAACACGACCACCGCCGCCACGATCAGCAGCACCCCCGCCACGATCGAGAGCACGATGAGGGGCCGCCGCGATGTCGCTGTGGTCATACCCGCCATCCTGGCAGGGGAGTCACCGCCGGCGGCACCCCGGCCGGGTACGGAGACCCTCTCAGCGCCCGGCGCGGAAGGTGTAGGTGACCGTGACCTTGCTGCCCTCGACCCTCACGGCTGCGCCGAAGCGGCGCTGACCGTCCTGGTAGAAGGTGTTGCGGTCCGAGCCGAACACGAACGAACCGCCCTGGCCGGAGTCGGGACCGAGCGCCGCGACCTCGTCGGCCGACATGTCGAGCTCGACCCCGAAGTCGTCCGTCACGGGTACGTCGATGTCCGAGTCGTAGGAGACGTAGGTCGGTGCGGGAACCTCGGCTCGCGGGCGGTTGCTCTCGCTGAGGTAGACGTCGTAGAGCCGGAAGCCCTCCCACGCGTAGATCCGATACGCGTAGTTCTCGGCGTCGCCGTTCTGGAAGTCCTCCGTCGGCGCCGCGCCGAAGAGTTCGGTGAGTGCCGCCACGGCCGGAGCCGCGTCATCCGCCCACGCGTGGGTGAAGGTCGTCGATCCGCCGGCATCGGTGATCGTGAACCCGTCCGCGGTCACCGCGACGCCCGCTGCCGCGGCCGGGGCGCTCGGGCTCTCCGAAGGCTGCGGAGTGCCGGACGGCTGCGGGATCGACTGCGTCGCCGGAGCCGTCGGCACCGGGCCGGCCGCGGGCTCCTGCCGCTGCGACTGCTGCGTCAGATAGATCGCGAACACCACGATGACGGCGACCACGAGCAAGCCGGCGATGCTCGACAGGATGACGAGCAGGCGACGATCGCCGCCGCCGCCGCCGTCGTCGCTCCGCTCGGCAAGACGCGGCGCGAGGGGCTCGTCGGGCCAGTCCGCCATGACGGACGGCATCCCCGACGCCTTCTCGCGCTTGGGTCCGGGCTCACGCGACGCGCGGGGCTTCTTCTCGCGAGGCTCGCGCGGCTGACGCGGTTCACGCGGTTCACGCGGCGCCTTCTCGCGCTTCGCGCGCTCGGGCTTGGCCGGCGGCTCGTAGGGCTCGAAATCGGCGAACGGGTCGTTGGGGTCGCTCATGCGAGGAACTCCTTGGCTGCCACGACGAGGTTCTCGACACCGCGCTCGATCGTCGGATGCATGACCGGCGCGAAGAACGGGGAGTGGTTAGTGGGGATGTCGCGCTCGACGGTGCCGGCCGCGACGGCATCCGCGAACTTCTGCGGGTCGACGCCGCCCCAGAACCAGAACACGAGGGGGACGCCGGCCTCGCGGGCGAACCACGAGACGTCCTCGCTGCCGGTGAACATGCCGGGGTCGACGACGCTGCCCTCGCCGAAGGCGCGCTCGAATGCGGCGGTCAGACGGGCGGTCGCGGTGTGGTCGTTGATCGTCGGGGGCAGGGTGTGGTCGACGGTGATCGTGGGCTCGGTCTCGGCACCGGATGCGGCGGCTTCGGCGCGCACGATGCGTTCCACCTTCGCCATGACGCGCTCGCGCGCGGCGTCGTCGGGGTAGCGCAGGCTGAGCTCGAGCTTCGCCTCGGCGGGGATGATGTTGTTCTTCAGGCCGGCGTGGATCGAGCCGACCGTCACGACGGCGACGTCGCGCGGGTCGACCTCGCGCGAGACGACCGTCTGCAGGCGCATGACCGTCGCCGCCGCCATCACGACGGGATCGATGGTGGAGTGCGGGCGCGAGCCGTGGCCACCGCGACCGTGCAGCACGACGCTGAGGCCGTCGGATGCCGCCATCTGGGTGCCCGGTCGCACGCCGATGACGCCGGCGGGGAGGGGCGTGACGTGCTGGCCCAGCACGATGTCGGGCTTCGGGAAGCGGTCGAGCACGCCGTCGGCGATCATCGCCTGGGAGCCCGCGCCGTACTCTTCAGCGGGCTGGAAGACGGCGACCACGGTTCCCGACCACTCGTGCTGCGTGGCGATGAGCTGCTCGAGGGCGCCGAGCAGCGCGGTGACGTGCATGTCGTGGCCGCAGGCATGCATGACGGGCACGTCGTTGCCCGCGGGGTCGACGCCGCGGGCCGTCGAGGCGTACTCGAGGCCGGTCTGCTCGGGTACCGGGAGGCCGTCCATGTCGGCGCGCAGCCACACGACGGGACCGTCTCCGTTGCGGATCGCGGTGACGACACCGGTGCGGCCGATGCCCTCCTCGTACGCGAGACCGAGCTCGCTGAGCCGAGCCGCGATGACGGCGGCCGTCCGCGTCTCCTGGAACGACAGTTCCGGGTGCCGGTGCAGGTCGGTGTAGAGGGCGTCGAGGTCCAAGGCCATGCTCCGAGCCTACGGGAGGGCGCCTGCGCGCTGCCCGGGGGTCGCTGCGCCGGTTTCAGGCCGGCGGGGCCGTGCTCGACCGCTCGACGAGCGCGAAGTCGAGGTCGGCTGGGGGCTCGGACGCCATCCCGCGAAGCGCCGCGATCATGGCCGAGGCCACGCGCTCGCCCTGTCGGCCCGGGAACTGGTCGACCGTCGTGAGGCCGAAGAACTCGCCGAGGTCGTGGCCGTCGACCCCGATGATCGACACGTCCTCCGGAACGCGCAGCCCGAGCTCGCGCGCCGCCAGCATCGCCCCGATCGCCATCTCGTCCGAGGCCGCGAAGATCGCGGTGGGGCGGGTCTCGGCGTCGCGGAGCAACCGTGTCGCGGCATCATGCCCGCCGGCCATCGTGAAGTCCGCCGCCGCGAAGCGGTCTGTCCGCGGGGCGACGCCGGCCTCGGACAGGGCGGCCTCGAAGCCCCGGCGACGCTGCGTGGGGATGTGGAAGTCGCCCTCGAACTGCGGGTGCAGGCCGATGTGGGCGATGTCGCGGTGCCCGAGGTCGAGCAGGTGCTCGGTCGCCGTCCGGGCCACCTCGATCTCGTCGACGGTGAGCGACCGCAGGCCCGCGAGCTGCCCGCCCATCGCGATGACCGGCAGGCCCAGGTCGCCGAGCTGCGCGATCTCGTCGCTTGCGAGTGCCATCGACACGACGATGACGCCGTCGACGCGCTGCCGTCGCAGCGAGGTCGCGAACACCCGGCGGCGTTCGTCGGCCTCGGCGGTGAGGGCGTACAGCGCGACGTCGTAGCCGTCGCGCTGCAGGGTCGCGGCGATGCCCGTGAGCACGCGCGAGAAGAACCAGCGGTCAAGGATCGGCACGAGCACGCCGATGTTGCGGGTGCGTCCGGACGCGAGGCTCGAGGCCGCCGACGAGACGACGTAGCCGAGATCGGATGCCGCCCGCAGCACGCGTTCGCGCGTCGTGGGCGACACCGGACCCCGGCCGCTCAGGGTGCGGGAGACGGTCGCCGTCGAGACCTCGGCGCGTCGCGCGACGTCGTCGATGCCGACCATCTCCCGCTCCTCTCGTCAGCTCACGCGGATCCAGACCGCCGCGTCGACGGGCAGCTCGGCCACGTCACCGGCGCTCTCGGCGAGATCGGCGACGCTCGAGACCAGGATCTCACCGGCGGGCAGTGCGACCGCATCCGTGCCGGTGTTGGCGACGACGAGCACGTCGCCGTTGCGGAACGCCACGACGTCGTCACCGAGCTGCAGGTCGACCCACTCGAGCGATCCGGCGCCGAGGTCGTGCCGGCGACGTGCGGCGAGCAGCTCGCGGTAGAGCGTCAGGGTCGAGGCGGGGTCGCCGTCCTGCACCGAACGCGCGAGGCCGTGCCACTCCTCGGGCTGCGGCAGCCACGAGGCCCCGGTCGGGCTGAACCCGTATCCGGGGGCGTCGGGCTCCCACGGAATCGGCACGCGGCATCCGTCGCGGCCGTAGCGCTCACCGTCGGTGCGGAACCAGGTCGGGTCCTGACGGGCGTCATCGGGCAGGTGCACGACCTCGGGCAGCCCGAGCTCCTCGCCCTGGTAGAGGTAGGCCGAGCCGGGCAGGGCGAGCATCAGGGTCGTCGCGGCGCGGGCGCGGGCCAGGCCCACGACGGCGTCCGGCTGACCGGGGGAGTCGGGGCCGAGACCGTGGCCCTGCGGGTTCTCCGCGGTCAGCGCCAGGCGTGAGGCGTGGCGGACGACGTCGTGGTTCGACAGCACCCAGGTCGCGGGCGCGCCGACCGCGGGGAAGGCGCGCAGCGACTCGGAGATCACCTCGGTGAGGTGGTCGGCGTCCCACTCGGTCTGCAGGTAGGGGAAGTTGAACGCCTGGTGCATCTCGTCCTGGCGCACCCACAGGGCGGTCTCATCGACGGTGGGCAGCCACGCCTCGGCGCACAGGGCCCGGTCGCCCTCGTACTCGGCGAGGATGCGGTTCCAGCGGCGGTAGATGTCGTGCACGCCCTCCTGGCCCCAGTAGGGCACGTCGAGGCTGTCGCCGCCCATCGATCCAGCGTCCTCGGCCGGCACGAAGTCGGGCAGGCCGTCCGACTTGACCAGGCCGTGGGCGACGTCGACGCGGAATCCGTCGACGCC
This sequence comes from Microbacterium sp. H37-C3, assembly GCF_027157935.1. NCBI lineage: Bacteria > Bacillati > Actinomycetota > Actinomycetes > Micrococcales > Microbacteriaceae > Microbacterium > Microbacterium sp. H37-C3. The sequence goes on from NZ_JAPVLR010000002.1 coordinate 81,974, forward strand.
GCGGTCGAGCCAGAACCGCAGGATGCGCTCGAACTCGTCGCCCACCTCGGGGTTGGCCCAGTCGAAGTCGGGCTGCGTCGAGTCGAACAGGTGCAGGTACCACTGGCCCGGCGTGCCGTCGGGGTTCGTCGTGCGCGTCCAGGCGGGGCCGCCGAAGACCGACTCCCAATTGTTGGGCGCCTCGTCGCCGGTTTCGCCCTTGCCGTCGCGGAAGATGTAGCGCGCGCGCTCGGCGCTGCCCGGCTCCGCCGCGAGCGCTTCCTGGAACCAGGCGTGCTGATCGGACGAGTGGTTCGGGACGAGGTCGACGATGACCCGGATGCCGCGGGCGTGCGCCTCGTCGAGCATCGTGTCGAAGTCGGCGAGGGTGCCGAAGAGAGGGTCGACGTCGCAGTAGTCGGAGACGTCGTAGCCGGCATCCTTCTGCGGCGACCGGAAGAAGGGGCTCAGCCAGACGGCATCGACGCCGAGGTCGGCGAGGTCGCCCAGGCGCGAGGTGATGCCGGCGAGGTCGCCGATGCCGTCTCCCGAGGCGTCGGCGAACGAGCGGGGATAGATCTGATAGATGACGGCGGTGCGCCACCACTCGGCGCCGGGCCGGGAGATCCCGATCGGGGCGAGGGTGGATGCCGCCGTGTCCACGGAAGAGGAGGTCATGGCGCTCACTCTAGTGCAAGCGCTTGCAGTCGCGACCTCGCCGTCGGGGGAGCATCAAAACGGGCCTAGGGTGGTTCGGTGACTTCCGACCCCCTCGAGCACGCTGAGTCGCTCATCGCGCTCATCCCGGACTTCCCCGAACCGGGCATCCTCTTCCGCGACATCTCGCCGCTGCTTGCCGACGCGACCGCGCTGCGCACCGTCGTCGATGCGATCGTTGCGCCCTTCGCGCGTGAGTTCGACGTCGTCGCCGGCGTCGAGGCGCGCGGATTCCTCATCGCCGGCGCTGTCGCGGCAGCGAGCGGTGTCGGCATGGTGCCGATCCGCAAGGCGGGCAAACTGCCGCGCCCGGCGGCATCCGTCTCGTACGACCTCGAGTACGGTCAGGCGACCATCGAGATGGCGGACGATCTGCCACGCGGTACGCGCGTGCTCCTCGTCGACGACGTGCTCGCGACCGGCGGCACGCTGCGCGCGGCCCAGCGCCTGCTCGAAGGCCTCGGGCACCGGACGGTCGGCACCGCCGTTCTCATGGAGCTCGTCGAGCTCGGCGGCCAGGACGTCTGCGGCCCGGTCCACACGATCTTCCGCGTCTGACCCCGGCGGGCCCCATCGGGGTTCGACGGCTCAGGGCTCGACGATGTTGAGCGGCTCCTCGCCGGCGGCGAGGCGCTCGATCTGCGTGCGGACGAGCTTCGCGATCCGCGGACGCATGGCGTCGGCCGCGCCGCCCACGTGCGGCACGACGAGCGCGCCCGGAGCGCCCCAGAGCGGGTGGTCCTCGGGCAGCGGCTCGGGATCGACGACGTCGAGGGCGGCGCGCAGGCGCTCGGACTGCAGCTCGGAGACGAGGGCGTCGGTGTCGAGCACCGTGCCGCGTCCGACGTTGACGACGAGCGCGCCGTCGGGCAGCAGCGCGAGCTCACGGGCGCCGATGAGGCCCTTCGTCGTCTCGCCACCGGGCAGCGTGATCATGAGGATGTCGGTGCGCGGCAGCAGCTCGTCGAGCTCGTCGATGCCGTGCACGTGGACGCCGTCCTCGTCCCGGGCTCGGGACGCCACCGGGACGATCGTCGTCTCGAACGGCAGCAGCCGGGATGCCACGGCCTTGCCCACGCCGCCGTAGCCGAGGACGAGCACCGTGCGATCGGCGACGCTGCGGCTGAACTGCGGTGCCCAGCGCGCGGACTCCTGGTTGCGCACGTAGTCGGCGAGGTCGCGCTGCGCCGCGATCGCGAGGCCCACCGCGATCTCGGCGGTCGCCGTCTCGTGGACGCTCGACGCATTCGCCAGCTTCGTGCCCTCGGGAAGGTAACGCCCCATGCCCTCATAGCCGATCGACTGGCTCTGCAGTATTCCGACGCTGATGTTCTCGAGAGCCGAGAGGAGTCGCTTGCCCGACATGTACGGCGGAACGACCATGTCGAACGCGTCTCGGGGCGCGGGGGACCGCAGGTCCCACACCACGAGGTCGACCCCCTCGGGCACGGCGCCGATGTCGGCTGCCAGCTCGTCGGTGGGCACGCTGACGACGATGGGGCGGGGGGATTCGCTCATGCCCCCACGCTACCGACCCGGTGCTCAGACGCGGGCGAGCACCGCCGCGACGGCCGACGTGAAGAACGTGAGCCCGTCGGTGCCCGAGCGCATCGCGTCGGTGGTGTTCGGGCCGAATCCGGGCTCGACGGCGTGCTCGGGGTGGGGCATGAGCCCGACCACGTTGCCGCGCTCATTCGTGAGACCGGCGATGTCGTCGAGCGAGCCGTTGGGGTTCACGCCGCGGTAGCGGAAGGCCACGAGACCCTCGCCCTCGATCCGCTTCAGCGTCTCGGCCGAGCACGTGAAGCCGCCGTCGGCGTTCTTCAGCGGGATGACGATCTCCTGGCCGGTCTCGAAGCCGCTCGTCCAGGCGGTGTCGGCGTTCTCGACGACGAGGCGCTGGTCGCGGCGGATGAACTGCTGGTGGGCGTTGCGGATCAGGCCGCCGGGCAGCAGGTGCGCCTCGACGAGCATCTGGAAGCCGTTGCAGATGCCGAGGATCGGCATGCCCTTGTCTGCGGCATCCTTCACCTCGGCCATGATCGGCGCGAGCGCCGCGATCGCGCCGGCGCGGAGGTAGTCGCCGTAACTGAAGCCGCCGGGCAGCACGAGCGCGTCGACACCGTCGAGGTCGTGCGAGCCGTGCCACAGCGCGACGGGCTCGGCGCCCGCGAGACGGACGGCGCGCTGCGCGTCGCGGTCGTCGAGCGAGCCCGGGAAGGTGATGACACCGATGCGCGCGGTCACTCCACGACCTCGATGTTCACGACGTCCTCGATGACCGAGTTCGAGAGGATCTCGTCGGCGATGCGGCGAGCGGTCTCGAGGGTCGCGTCGTCGGCGCGGTCGACGGTGAGCTCGAAGCGCTTGCCGATGCGGACGTCGGAGAAGCCGGCCACGCCGAGACGGGCGAGAGCTCCCGACACCGCCTTGCCCTGCGGATCCAGGAGCTCGGCCTTGGGCATGACGTCGACGACGATGGTGGGCATTGCTCGCTCCGGAGGTCGCGGGATGGGTGCGCGACCAGTCTACGGGTGGGAAGGCGCCGCTCGTCCGCCGCATCCGGCCGGTGTCGTGACCTGATCGTGACCATCCACTTCGGGAGCGCTCTCTTGAGTTCCTGGGAGCGCTCCCGTATGGTCATGGTCAATCGGTGAGAGCGCTCCCATAGTCGGGTGCGAACCGCCGCGCACCAGATACCGCAATCACGAAGGAGTGACACGTGAATTCACGCGCACTGCGGCGGATCGGCCTCGTGGCCGGCGTCGCAACCACCTCGGCCATCGTCCTCGCCGGATGCTCGGGCGGAGGTGACCAGGCCGCATCCGGTGGTGACTCCGACACCGTCACCCTCGCGACGTTCAACGACTTCGGCTACACCGACGAGCTGCTCGCCGAGTTCACCGAGGAGACCGGCATCAAGGTCGTCCACACCAAGGCCGCGACGTCGAACGACGCACGCACCAACTTCTTCCAGAAGCTCGGCAAGACCGGCCTCGCCGACGTCGAAGGCGTCGAGGTCGACTGGTTCCCCGAGATGATGCAGTACTCCGACCTCGTCGCCCCGGTTCCGGACGAGCTCGCCGGCCGCTGGCTCGACTGGAAGGAGAAGGCGGCGACCGACGCCGAGGGCAACCTCGTCGCATACGGCACCGACGTCGGGCCGCAGGCCGTCTGCTACCGCTCCGACCTGTTCGAGGCCGCTGGTCTGCCCACCGACCGTGAAGAGGTCGCCAAGCTCTTCCCGACGTGGGACGCCTTCTTCCAGGTCGGCAGCGACTACGTCGCCAAGACGGGCCAGCCCTTCATCGACTCGGCGAACTCCGTCCTGCAGGGCGTCGTGAATCAGCTCGACGTCGCCTACGAGGAGCCGGACGGTACGGTCATCGCGACCGAGAACCCCGACATCCGCGAGGCCTACGACACCGTCGTCGACAAGGCGATCCCGATCTCGGCCTACGCCGGTCAGTGGTCCGACGACTGGTACGCGTCGATGGCCAGCGGTCAGTTCGCCGCGATGCTGTGCCCGCCGTGGATGCTCGGCATCATCGAGGGTGAAGCCCCCGACATCGCGGGCTGGGACATCGCCAACGCCTTCCCCGAGGGCGGCGGCAACTGGGGCGGTTCGTACCTCGTCGTCCCCGCGAACGGCAAGAACCTCACCAACGCGCAGAAGCTCGCCGACTGGCTGACCTCGCCCGAGACGCAGATCAAGGCGTTCAACAACGCCGGCACCTTCCCGAGCCAGCCCGAGGCGCAGTCGAGCCCCGACCTGACCGGGTCGGTTAACGAATACTTCAACAACGCTCCTTCAGGACAGATCGGCATCGACCGCGCCAACGCGATCACCGTCACGACCTTCAAGGGCCCGAAGTACTTCCAGTTCCACGACGCCCTGGGTAACGCGATCACGCGTGTCTTCGACGGCATCGAGGACAAGGAGACCTCCTGGAAGACCTGGGTGACCGAGGTCGGAGCCTTCTGACCCACCCCGTCGGGGCGCATCGGATCATCGGTGCGCCCCGGCGTCCCCCTCTCGCACCCGAAGGACGATCTTGACCACGACTCAGCAGCGCCCGGCGACGCGCGCCCCCCGAAACGACGACGGCGGTCGTCCTCCGCGAGTCATCTCTTTCTCGCAGAAGCTCAGCAAGTGGGACATCCGCTTCTCGCCGTACCTCTACATCTCACCCTTCTTCATCATGTTCGCGATCGTGGGGCTCTTCCCCATCGCGTACACCGCGGTGATCTCGTTCATGGACTGGGACCTCATCCGCGGCGAGGGTGAGTTCATCGGATTCGACCAGTACATCTGGATCCTTTCTCAGCCGCATTTCTGGACCGCGCTGCGCAACACCTTCAGCATCTTCCTGCTCTCGAGCGTTCCGCAGCTCGTGCTCGCGATCTTCATTGCGGCCGTGCTCGACCGCAACATCCGCGCAAAGACCTTCTGGCGCATGGCGGTGCTCGTCCCCTACGTCGTCGCGCCCATCGCCGTCGGCCTCATCTTCAACGCGATGTTCGCCGACCAGTCGGGCTTCATCAACGGCATCCTCCAGTCGATCGGCATCGGCGCCATCCCCTGGCACGTCGAGCCGTTCTGGAGCCACGTCGCGATCGCGACGATGGTGAACTACCGCTGGATGGGCTACAACACCCTCATCCTGCTCGCGGCCATGCAGGCCGTGAACCGCGACTTCTACGAGGCCGCCACCGTCGACGGCGCCGGCCCCGTGCGCCAGTTCTTCTCGATCACGCTGCCCTCGCTCAAGCCCACGCTCATCTTCGTCGTCATCACGGCCACGATCGGCGGTCTGCAGATCTTCGACGAGCCGCGGGTGTTCGATCAGTTCGGCCGTGGTGGATCCGCCCAGCAGTGGCTGACCATCACCCTCTACCTCTACGACGTCGGCTGGGGACAGTGGAACTTCGGCCGCGCCGCGGCGATGGCGTGGATCCTGTTCATCATCATCGTGCTGATCGGACTCGTGAACCTCGTGGTGACGCGCACCCTCGTCCGCGACGAAGGACTTCGCCGTGAGCTCAGCAAACGGGAGCAGAAGAAGCAGTCCAAGCAGGCGCAGCGCGCGCTGAAGGAGAACCAGGCATGAGCACCATCGGCACTCCCGTCCCCCTCGCCACGGTGGAAGAGGGCATCCCGAACGCGCGCAAGCAGCGCCGGGGTGGCCGCGCTCGGCGCATCCGCGGCAGCCGTCCCGGGTTCTGGACCTACGCCATCCTCGGCGCCGTGTTCCTCTCGGCCGTGTTCCCCCTCTACTGGTCGTTCGTGATCGGCTCGGGCGACTCGTCCACGCTCCGCAAGCCCTTCCCATGGATCCCCGGCGGCAACTTCATCGAGAACGCCCTGTCGGTCATCTCCAACCCGGCCGTCAACTTCTGGCCGGCGCTGTGGAACTCCATCTACAGCTCGTTCCTCATCGCCGCCGCCGTCGTGATCACCTCGACGCTCGCCGGCTGGGCCTTCGCGAAGCTGCGCTTCCACGGCGGACCCGGGCTGCTGGTCTTCGTCGTGGCGACGATGGCCGTGCCGCAGCAGCTCGGCGTCGTGCCGCTCTACATCCTGTTCTCCGAGCTCGGCTGGACGGGGCAGATCGGCGCCATCATCATCCCGGCGCTCACCAGCGCCTTCGGCGTGTTCTGGATGACGCAGTACCTGCGTCAGGCGGTGCCCGACGAGCTGATCGAGGCGGCGCGCGTCGACGGAGCCTCGATGATCCGCACGTTCTGGACCGTCGGCATGACCGCGGCCCGTCCGGCCGCGGCGATGCTGTTCCTCTTCACGTTCGTCGGAGCCTGGAACAACTTCTTCTGGCCGTTCATCGTGCTCGACCGGCAGAACCCGACGCTTCCCGTGGCGCTGTCGCTGCTGCAGTCGAACTACTTCGTCGACTACTCGGTCGTGCTCGCGGGCGTCATCCTCGCCACCATCCCGCTGCTACTGCTGTTCATCTTCGCGGGCAAGCAGCTCGTCAGTGGCATCATGGCCGGGGCGGTGAAGGGATGACCCTGAACCTCGACCGCACTCAGCAGGAGAACATGAACGCTTCGCGCAGCTTCCCCACCGGCTTCCTCTTCGGAGCAGCCACCGCGGCGTACCAGATCGAGGGCGCGGCCTTCGAAGATGGTCGTACCGCGTCGATCTGGGATGCGTTCGCCCGTGTTCCCGGTGCCGTGATCAACGCCGACAACGGCGACGTCGCGTGCGATCACTACCACCGCTACCGCGACGACGTCGCGCTCATGAAGGAGCTCGGTCTCGACACGTACCGGTTCTCCACCTCGTGGTCGCGCGTACGTCCCGACGGCGGCGCGCTCAACCCGAAGGGCGTCGACTTCTACGAGCGGCTCGTCGACGAGCTCCTCGGTGCCGGGATCATCCCGTGGCTGACCCTCTACCACTGGGATCTGCCGCAGGCCATCGAGGACCGGGGCGGCTGGACCCTTCGCGAGACCGCCGATCGTTTCACCGAGTACGCCCTCGACATGCACGACGCCCTCGGCGACCGGGTGCACCACTGGACGACGCTCAACGAGCCGTGGTGCTCGTCGTTCCTCAGCTACACCGCGGGCATCCACGCTCCCGGACGGTTCGACATCGGCGACGGGATGCTCGCCGCGCACCACCTGCTGCTCGGCCACGGCCAGACCGTCGCGGCGCTGCGCGAGCGCGACGCGTCGCTGTCGCTCGGCATCACGCTGAACCTGACGGTGGCCGATCCCGCGGATCCGACCGACGCCGCCGACGTCGACGCGGCGCGGCGCATCGACGGCCAGTTCAACCGCTGGTTCCTCGACCCGATCTTCCGGGCCGCCTACCCCGGCGACATCGTCGCCGACATCGAGCGAGTGGATGCCGCGGCGGTCGAGCGCTGGCGCGATGCTGTGCGCCCGGGCGACGAGACGATCATCGCGCAGCCGCTCGACGCCCTCGGGGTGAACTACTACCACGGCGAGTTCGTGGGCGGTCGTCCCGACCCCAACCCGCCGACCCCGGGAGACGCACCCACCGATCGCAAGACCGGCTCGCCGTGGCCCGCCGGTCACGACATCTACTGGCACGAGCGGGGTCTGCCCCGCACGTCGATGCACTGGGAGGTGCAGCCCGCGGGGCTGACCCAGCTGCTCGAGCGCGTGTGGACCGAGTACGCCCAGCCCGTCGGCACGATCCTCTACGTCACCGAGAACGGCGCCGCCTACGACGACGAGCTCGTCGAGGTCGACGGCGAGAAGTCGGTGCCGGACGCCGAGCGCACCGAGTTCCTGCGGGTGCACCTGGGCGCCATCCTCGACGCCCAGGAGGCCGGTGTCGACGTCCGCGGCTACTTCTACTGGTCGCTGCTCGACAACTTCGAATGGGCCTGGGGCTACGAGAAGCGCTTCGGCATCGTGCACGTTGATTACCACACGCAGGAGCGGACGTTGAAGGACAGCGCGAAGGAGTATCGTCGGGTCATCGCAGATCGTGCGATCGACGTTCCCGCTCCGGCGGACGCCGCCCGGACCGCTGTCCCGAGGTAGCCCACCTGTGATCTCCGACCAGAACCGGACGGCCGTGACCATCGAAGAGGTCGCGGCCGTCGCCGGTGTATCGCGCTCGACGGTGTCGCGCGTCGTCAACGGCTCGACCGCCGTCAGCCCCGCCGCCCTCGAGTCGGTGCGCCGCGCGATCGCCGAGCTCAACTACGTTCCCAACCGCGCGGCGCGTTCGCTCGCCAGCCGGTCGACGATGGCGATCGCGCTCGTCGTGCCCGAAGACACCAACCGGGTGTTCGGCGACCCGTTCTTCGCAGCGGTCGTGTCGGGCATCAACTCGCGCATCAGCCGCAGCGACTATGTGCTGAACCTGATCATGGCCAGCGCCGACCCCGGCGACAAGACGGCCCAGTACGTGCGCAGCGGGGCCGTCGACGGCGCGATCATCGTGTCGCACCACACGAGCGACACCTTCATCGAGCGCATCGCGGCCGCGATTCCCGTCGTCTACGGCGGTCGACCGGTGCGATCGCGGATGGGCGACTACTACATCGACGTCGATAACGTCGCCGGTGCGCGGGATGCCACGGCCTACCTCATCGGCCGCGGATGCCGCCACATCGGCGCGATCACCGGCCCGCCGTCCATGCCCGCCGGTGTCGACCGTGCCGAGGGCTACCGCGTGGCGCTGGCGGAGTCGGGCCTCACGCCGGCGCCCGTCGTGCAGGGCGACTTCACGACCGAGTCCGGCGCTGTGGCGATGCGTGCCATCCTCGCGGCGGGTGAGCCGCTCGACGGCCTCTTCGTGGCGAGCGACCTCATGGCGCGCGGTGCGATGCAGGTGCTCGCGTCGGAAGGCATCCGGATTCCCGACGAGGTCGCGGTCGTGGGCTTCGACGATTCGCCGGTCGCGCTGACCACCGAGCCGCAGCTGACGACCATGCGGCAGCCGTCATTCATGCAGGGCGAGTGCATGGCCGATGTCCTGCTCGCGCGGCTCGCGGGGATGTCGCCCCCCGAGGTGACGATCCTCGACACCGAGCTCATCGTCCGCGGCTCGGCCTGACGCGGGCCTGACGCTCGGGTCAGGGCGCGTCGTGCTCAGGCCACGGCGGCCCGGAGCGTGTTGTTCCAGGGGTCGTCGAACGCGAGCGTCTGCCCGTCGTCGCGCACCGCGATGCCGTGATGACGCAGGCGTTCGGTGAGCGACCCGAGATCGTCGGATGTCGGCAGGGCGAGGTCGACGCGGCCGAGGCCGAGCGCCGGCATGCGCGGGCCCGCGCCGCGGGAGTTCCACACGTTCATCGCCATGTGGTGGTGGTAGCCGCCCGCGCTGACGAAGAGGGCCTGGTTGCCCAGTGCCGCGGTTGTATCGAAGCCGAGAACGTCGATGTAGAACGCCCTCGCCGTCGCCACATCGCCGACCGAGAGGTGCACGTGCCCGACCCGGGCGGGGTCGGACGCCGGGGAGTCGGGTGCGGTCGAGCCGTCGAGCATCGCGGCGTCGAGGTGCTCGCGCAGGAAGGCGTTGGGGTCGAGGTAGAGGGTGTCCATCTCGACCTGCCCATGGGTCCACGACCAGGCGCTGCGGTCGCGGTCCCAGTAGAGCTCGATGCCGTTGCCCTCGGGGTCGGTGACGTAGAACGCCTGGCTGACGAGGTGGTCGGCGCTGCCGGTGAACGTCGCGGGGGCGTGTCGGGCGACGCTGAGGAGCGCTGCGGCGAGGGCTGACTGCGTCTCAAACAGGATCGCGGTGTGGAAGAGGCCCGCCGACCCGGCGGCCGCATGGCGGAGCGCGGGTTCGTGGCGCAGGATCACGATCGGCCGACCGGCGCGCCCGAGCGTGACGGTGTCGCCCTCGGCGGCGAGCACCTGCAGCGTGACGACATCGCGGTAGTAACGCGTCATCCCGTCGAGGTCGCCGACCAGCAGGGTGACGGCGCCCATCGTCGTGGCACCTGCGAGCTTCTCATTCACACACATACACAACCCCTCACACCCCCCATGTCATTCCCCCCCCCGGAGCGACGCCGAGTGCACGGCGAAGCGCCGAGTGCACGGCATCCTCGGGTCTGAAAGTCGTTCAGTCGACGGGATGCCGTGCACTCGGGCGCGCTGCGCTTACTGGGGGTCTCCTCCCAGCGGGCCCACGGCGGGGATGGGGCCGCCGTCGTCGGCGCCGGTCTTGCGCCAGCGGGCGATCGCGTTGCCGGCGTGGTAGATCACGAGGGCGGCGATGGTGCCGAGGACGATCGCGCCGAACTGCAGTGAACCGAAGTTCATCGCGAACCCGGCGATCGCGATGACGAACGACACCGCGACGGTGTACTGGTTGACGGGACGCGAGAAGTCCACGCGGTTGTCGACCCAGATCTTGATGCCGATCACGCCGATCAGGCCGTAGAGGGCCGTCGTGACGCCGCCGAGCACGCCCGCGGGGATCGTGTTGAACACGGCCCCGACCTTGGGCGAGAAGGCGAGCAGGATCGCCACGATGCCGGCCACCCAGTACGCGGCGGTCGAGTAGACGCGGGTCGCGGCCATGACGCCGATGTTCTCGCCGTAGGTCGTGGTGCCCGAGCCGCCGAAGCCGCCCGCGAGGGTGGTCGCGACACCGTCGGCGATGAGCGCGCGGCCGGTGTGCTTGTTGATCGAGGGGTCGTCGGTCATGGTCGCGACGCCGCGCACGTGGCCGACGTTCTCAGCGATCAGCACGAGCACCACGGGGAGGAACATCGGCACGATGGACCAGGCCGCGGCATCCCCGATCGCCACGAGGTGGAAGTCGGGCAGACCGAACCAGGCGGCGGCCTCGACGGCCTCGAACTCGACCTGCCCGGTGACAGCGGCCACGACGTAGCCGACGATCACGCCGAGGAAGATCGAGATGCGACCGAGGAACCCGCGGAACAGCACGCTGAACAGGATGACGGCGCACAGGGTCACCGTGGCGATCTCGGGCTGCAGCTGGAAGTTGTTCCAGGCGGCGGGTGCGAGGTTGAACCCGATGAGCGCGACGATCGCACCGGCGACCACGGGCGGCATGAGCTTCTCGATCCAGCCCGTGCCGAAGGCCTGCACGATGAAGCCGACCGCCGCGAGCAGGAGGCCCGCGACGACGACGCCGAGGAGCGCCTGAGTGATCTGCTCGGCGGTCTCGAGGCGGTTGCCGCCGTTGAGCGCCGTGATGGGGGCGATGAAAGCGAACGACGAGCCCAGGTAGCTCGGCAGCTTGTTGCGCGTGATCAGCAGGAAGACGAGGGTGCCGAGACCCGAGAAGAGCAGGGTCGTCGAGACCGGGAAGCCGGTGATGATCGGCACGAGGAACGTCGCACCGAACATGGCGACGACGTGCTGCGCGCCGATCGCGATGGTGCCGGGCCAGTTCAAGCGCTCGCCGGGCTTGACGACAGCGCCGCGCGCGACGGTGCGACCGTCGCCGTGGAGGGACCAGATGGGCATGGGACTCCTCGGAAAGGATGAACGATTCGGGATGGAGCGCGAGAGCGGCCCTACCCTACCTGTGAGATCCCTGCATGCCGCGTCGGCGCTCCGCGGAGCGCGCGTACGGCCCGCCCTCAGCCCGCGAGCGTCTCGAGCAGCTCGCGATACTTCGCGGCGGTGCGCTCGACGATGTCGTCGGGGAGAGCCGGGGGAGTGCCGGTCTTGTCCCAGGCCGCCGCGAGCCAGTCGCGCACGATCTGCTTGTCGTAGCTGGCCATGCGCTCGGCGGGCGTCGTGCCGGTGCGCCAGGCCTCGGCATCCCAGTAGCGCGACGAGTCGCTCGTGAGCACCTCGTCGGCGAGGGTCAGCACGCCGTCGGCGTCGAGGCCGAACTCGAACTTCGTGTCGGCGAGGATGAGCCCCTTGCTCTCGGCGAGGGCGGCGGCCCGTCGGTAGATCTCGAGCGACGCGTCGCGTAGTGCGGCGGCGGTCTCGGCGCCAACGAGTTCGACGGAACGCTCGAACGAGATGTTCTCGTCGTGCTCGCCGAGGGGCGCCTTGTAGGCCGGCGTGTAGATCGGCTCGGGCAGGCGGTCGCCGTTCTGCAGGCCGGTCGGGAGGGGTATGCCGCACACCGTGCCGTTCTCGGAGTACTCGGCCCAGCCCGTGCCGGTCAGGTACCCGCGCACGATGCACTCGATCGGCTGCATGTCGAGTTCGCGCACGACCATCGCCCGCGCGGCCACCGCCGCCGGGGGCTGAAGCCCCAGCACGTGATTCGGGATCGGGCGGCCGCCGTCGCGACCGGCGAGTTGGGCGAACCACCACAGGCTCAGCCGCGTGAGCAGCTCGCCCTTGCCGGGGATGCCGGGATCGAGCACCTGGTCGAACGCGCTCACGCGGTCGCTCGCCACGACGAGCATCCGGTCGGCCGGGCCGTCCGCCGGGCGGTACAGGTCGCGGACCTTGCCGGAGTAGACGTGCTTCCAGCCGGGCAGATCGAGGGCGCTCACCCGGCCATTATCCCGGAGCGGGGAACGCCGCGCCGACTGTGAAAAAGGGCGTATAGTCCACATGGACTAATCGAGAGGGGGATGCCATGCCGGATGCCGTCGATCGGCTCACCCCGCTGGGGCTGATGCTGCTCGCGCTGCTGCACGAGGACGACATGCACGCGTATGAGATGGTCCGCCTGCTGCGCGAACGGAAGGCCGACCGCCTCGTCGCCCTGACGCACGGGACGATCTACCACACCGTCGCGCGTCTCGAGCGGCAGGGCCTCATCGATGACGTCGGCACCGATCGCGACGGCAACCGTCCGGAGCGGACGACGTACACGCTCACGGACGCCGGCGCCGACATGATGACCGCGTGGGTGCGGCGCGAGCTCCCCGCCGTCGACCGCCCCGAGCGTTTCCGCGTCGCGCTGGCCGAATCGCACAACCTCGAGCGCGCCGAAGTGGTGGCGCTCCTCAGCGAGCGGAGGGACGCCCTGGCGGCATCCCTCGACGCGCACCGCCAGGCGCGCGACCATGCGATCGAGCGCGGCTCGTATCCCCAGTTCTGGATCGAGGTGCACCGCGAGACGGCTTTGCTGTCGGCGGATGTCGCCTGGCTCGACGAAGCGGTCGAGTACATCCGTCGTCCCGACACCGTGTGGGGGGTCACCGACCTTGCCCCGACCGACCGCTACCTGGCACAGAGAGAAGCCGCCCGCGCATGAGCGAGAGAACCAGCACCGTCCGCGCCCCCGAAGGCGCCGCCCCCGCCGTCAACCCGTGGCCCGCCCTGTGGGCGATGGTCATCGGGTTCTTCATGATCCTCGTCGACACCACGATCGTCTCGGTCGCGAACCCGGCGATCAAGGCCGCGCTCGACCCGTCGACCGGCAACCTCGACAACGTGGTGTGGGTCACCTCGTCGTACCTGCTCGCCTACGCAGTGCCCCTGCTGGTCACGGGCCGCCTCGGCGACCGGTTCGGGCCGAAGAACATCTATCTGATCGGGCTCGCGATCTTCACGATCGCCTCGCTCGCCTGCGGGCTCTCAGGCTCGCTCGCCGTGCTCGTGATCGCGCGCGCCGTGCAGGGTCTCGGCGCCGCCCTCATGACCCCGCAGACGATGGCCGTCATCACCCGCACCTTCCCCGCCGAGCGCCGGGGCGCGGCCATGGGCCTGTGGGGTGCGACCGCCGGTGTCGCGACCCTCGTCGGACCGCTCGCGGGCGGCCTTCTCGTCGACGGCTTCGGGTGGGAGTGGATCTTCTTCGTCAACATCCCCGTCGGCGTCGTGGCGTTCGTGCTGGCGTGGCGCCTGGTGCCGCAGCTCGAGACCCACCCCCACCGCTTCGACGTCGTGGGCGTCGTGCTGAGCGCGATCGGGCTCTTCCTCATCGTGTTCGGCCTGCAGGAGGGCGAGCACTACGAGTGGGCCGCCGGCATCTGGGCGATGATCGCGGCCGGTGTCGTCGTCATGGCGGTGTTCGTCTGGACGCAGGGACGGACGAAGAGCGAGCCCCTCGTGCCGCTCGAGCTCTTCCGCGACCGCAACTTCGCGATCTCGAACCTCGCGATCGCCGCGGTGGGCTTCACCGTGACGAGCATGGCGCTGCCGATGGCGTTCTTCACGCAGCTCGCGCGCGGGCTCACCCCGACGCAGTCGGCGCTGCTGCTCGTGCCGATGGCGGTTCTCTCGGGCGCGCTCGCACCGCTGGCCGGCCGCATCCTCGACCGCGTCGACCCGCGCCTGCTGCTCGTCCCCGGCCTGACGCTGATGGTCCTGGGCCTCGTCGGCTACGCGCTGCTCATGAACACCGAGGCGCCCGTCCTGCTGCTGCTCATCCCCGCGGCGATCATCGGCGTCGCCAACGCCGGCATGTGGGGTCCGCTCGCCACGACGGCGACCCGCAACCTGCCGCCGCGTCAGGCAGGGGCCGGCTCGGGCATCTACAACACGACCCGCACGGTCGGCTCGGTGATCGGCTCGGCGGCGATCGCGGCCTACATGCAGTCGCGGCTGACGGCGAACCTGCCGGGTGCCGGGGATGCCGCGGGCGGCGACTTCGGCGGCGGCGGCGCGATGCCTCCCGCGATCGCCGAGGGCTTCTCCGCCGCGATGGCGCAGGCCATGATCCTGCCGGCGATCGTCATCGGGGTCGCCGTGATCGTCGTGATCTTCCTCAAGCGCCCCGCGCACCTCGCGCAGCGCTGAACCGGCCGCGACCGAACGAAACCGCCCGCGTCGTGGATTCAGTCCGCGACGCGGGCGGCGATGTCGGTGCGGTGGTGCGAGCCGTCGAGGCTGATCTCGGACAGCGCGCGATAGGCGCGGTCACGGGCCTCGGTGAAGTCGGTGCCGCGCGCGACGACGTTCAGCACGCGCCCGCCGGTGGCGACGAGCCCGTCGACCGTCTCGGCGGTCGCGGCATGCGCGAGGTGCACGCCCTCGACGGATGCCGCGGCGTCGAGCCCCGTGAGCGCCCGGCCGGTCACCGGGTTCTCGGGGTAGCCCTTGCTCGCGAGCACGACCGTGACGGCGGCATCGCTCGAGAACGTCGGCTCGGGCTCGGACTCGAGGCGCCCGCTCGCCGCGGCCATCAGCAGCTCCGAGAGCGGCGACGTCAGCCGCGCGAGCACGACCTGCGTCTCGGGGTCGCCGAACCGCGCGTTGAACTCGATGACCTTGATGCCCGACTCGGTGAGGATGAGGCCCGCGTAGAGGAGGCCGATGAACGGCGTGCCCTCGGCGTCGAGATGGCGGATGACGGGCTCGGCCACGTCGCGCGTGACCTCGGCGACGAACGCGGCCTCGCTGCCGAACCGGTCGGCGAGCCAAGGGAGCGGCGAGTAGGCGCCCATGCCCCCGGTGTTCGGGCCGGCGTCGCCGTCGTAGGCGCGCTTGTAGTCCTGCGCGGGGCTCAGGGCTCGGACGGTGTCGCCGTCCGAGACGAAGAAGAGCGACACCTCGGGGCCGGCGAGGAACTCCTCGATCAGCACCGGGCCGCTCGCGAGGTAGGTGTCGGCGTGGGCGAGCGCCGCGTCACGGTCATCGGTGACGATGACGCCCTTGCCGGCGGCGAGACCGTCGGCCTTGACCACGTGGGGCGCGCCGAGCTCGTCGAGCGCGGCCTCGACCTCGGCGCGGCTCCGCGCGCGCACCGCCCGCCCGGTGGGCACGCCGGCCTCGTCCATGACGCGCTTCGCGAAGGCCTTCGACCCCTCGAGCTGCGCGGCGACCTTTCCGGGCCCGAAGACGGGGATGCCGCGTTCCCGCAGCGCATCGGCGACACCGGCGATGAGCGGGGCCTCCGGGCCGACGATGACGAGGTCGACGTTGGCGCTGCCGGCGAACTCGGTCACCGCGACCGGGTCGTTCTGGTCGAGGCCCGGGACGATCTCGGCATCGCGCGCGATGCCGGCGTTGCCGGGGGCCGCGAGCAGGTCGTGACCTGCGCCTTCCGCGGCGAGAGCGAGGATGATGGCGTGCTCGCGCGCGCCCGAGCCGAGGACCAGGATCTTCACCCGGCCAGCCTACCGACCGGGCTAGCGTGGAACCCATGGCCCGCAGCATCCTCACCGCCGATGGCCGCGCCGCGCTCGCCGCGGTCGCCGCCGCCGACGCCTCCGGCGAGAAACCTGCGCGCACCGACCTGGCGACGGCCGTGCGCTACCTGTTGCAGCTGCTCGTCGAGAAGGCGCCCGGCAACTCGGTCGAGATGCGCGTGCCGCCCTTCGGTGCCGTGCAGGTCGTCGAGGGTCCGCGACACACGCGCGGCACTCCCCCCAACGTCGTCGAGACGGATGCCGCGACCTGGATCGCCCTCGCCCTCGGCCAGCTGGCCTGGGCGGATGCCGCCACCGCGGGCCGGCTCAGAGCGTCGGGCACCCGCGCCGACCTCGGAGCGCTGCTGCCGCTGCGGCCCTGACGCCGACTCCGGTAAGGTTAGGCAAGCCTGAGCTTACCTCTGGAGTCTGCTGTGCGCTCTTCCCTTCTGCCTCGAGCGTCTCTCGGGGCGCTCGCCGCCGCGTCGATCCTCCTCGGCATCGCCGCCCCCGCCTCTGCGGTCGGCGGTCCCGACCCCGCCGCGGCGAGCTCGCCGCCCGCGTGCGACATCACCGACGCGACCATCACGTGGGGCTTCAAGGAGTCGTTCCGCTCGTACATCTCCGGCTCCATCGCGAAGGGAGCGTGGGAGCCGTTCGGCGGCGTCGGTTACGAGACGCCCGCGTTCACCTGGACCGGCGGCACGGGCAGCTACGACCCCGCGACCGGCGCCGGGTCGATCGCCTTCCCCGGCGGCATCCGATTCACGGGGCACGGCGGCCTGCTCGACTCGACCGTGCAGAACGCCACGCTCGAGCTCGCGCCGGCGGCGGGGCGCGTTCTCGTCGACCTCGCCGGGGTGTCGATGGAGAGCGCGCTCGCCGGCGACGACACCGTCGTCACGACGCCCCAGGTTCCGCTCGTGACCCTCGACCTGGCGGGTCTGGAGAGCACGGTCTCGGGAGATGCCCTCACCCTCGCCGCGACGGATGCCGCCACCGCGATCACCGACAAGGGGTACGCCGCCTTCGGCAACTACGAGACGGGCACCGCCTTCGACCCGCTCTCGTTCACCGCGAGCGGGGTGTGCGCGGCTGCTACCCCGACGGCCGAGCCGTCACCCGTCGTCGACGCGTCTCCCGCCGCGGATGCCGCAGAGGCGGGCGACGACGAGAGCGGATCGAGCGGTGCCCTCCCCGTCGCGCTCATCGCCGCGATCGGCGGCGCGCTCGTCGCGACAGTCGGCGGAACCGCCGCCGCGATCGTGGCCGCGCGCCGCAAGCGCCGCGAGGCGTCCGCCGACGGGTCGTCGGCGTGAGGATGCGGCGGCTCGTCGTCGCTGCGCTCGCCGCCGCGGCCCTGTCGCTCAGTGCGTGCGCTCCGGCGGCGACGTCTCACGGCGAGGCTGCGGCGCAGGTCGCGATCGACCGGCCTCCATTGAGCGAACTCGCGCGCGTGGCCGATCCGCGCTCGCTCGAAGGCCCGTCGACCGCGGTGCTCGCTGATGCCGCGGTCGAGCCGGTCCTGACGGATCCCACCCAGAGCCTGCCGGTCACCGTGACCTCTCACGACCTCACGGGCGACGTCGAGGTGACGGTCTCCGACACCGCCCGCATCATCGCGATGGACCTCTCCGGATCGCTCGCCGCCACCGTCTGGGGCCTGGGGCTCGGGGACCACCTCGTGGGCCGCGACGTCTCGACGACGTTCCCCGGTGCGGCGGACCTGCCGGTTGTCACGGGCAGCGGCCACACCGTCAACGCCGAGTCGATCATCGGCCTCGCTCCCACGCTGGTCATCACCGACGGCAGCATCGGGCCGGTCGACGTCGTGCGGCAGCTGCGGGATGTCGGCATCACGGTCCTCTTCGTCGAGCGTTCGGCGTCGTTCGACGGCGCCGCCGACCTGGCGCGCTCGGTCGGCGAGGTGCTCGGCGTCGCCGAGGCGGGAGAGCAGCTCGCTCAGCGGATCGTGAGCGAGGTCGACGAGACGCGTGCGCAGATCGCCGCGCTCGCACCGGAGGCCGCGAGCGAGCGTCTGCGAATGGTCTTCCTCTACCTGCGCGGCACCGCGGGTGTCTACTACCTGTTCGGGTCCGAGTCCGGTGCCGACCAGCTCATCACCGCCCTCGGCGGGGTCGACGTCGCCGGCGAGCTCGGCTGGAGCGGGATGCAGCCCCTCAACGACGAAGCCATGGTCGCCGCCGACCCCGACCTCATCCTCGTGATGACCGCCGGGCTCGAATCGGTCGGCGGCGTCGATGGCCTGCTCGCCGACAAGCCCGCGATCGCGCTGACCGCAGCCGGCCAGCATCGCCGCTTCGTCGACATGGCGGACGGGCAGATCCTGTCGTTCGGGCCGCGCAGCGCGGGGGTGCTCGACGCGCTGGCACGCGCTGTCTACGCGCCCGATCCCGCCTCGTGACCCCGCTCGCCGCAGGGCGCCGCGCAGTCCTCGTCGGGTCCGTGACCGCGGCGTTGCTCGCGGTGGGCGTCGTGCTGTCGGCCGGCCTCGGCCAGCTGCCCGTCGGTCCTGCCGAGGTTGTCGGCTCGCTGCTCCGGGCGATCGGCCTGTCCAATCCGTGGGCGCCGACCGAGCCGCTGATCGAGCAGACGCTGTGGCAGATCCGGTTCCCCCGTGTCGCGATGTCGCTGCTCGTCGGCGCGCTGCTGGCGGTCGCCGGTGCCGTCATCCAGGCGATCTTCGCCAACCCGCTCGCCGAGCCGGGCGTCGTCGGCGTCTCGTCGGGCGCGGCCGTCGGCGCGGCCGCCGCGATCACGCTCGGCGTCTCGTTCCTCGGCCCGTGGTCGATCGCGGTCTGCGCGTTCGCGGGCGGCCTCGTCGCGACCCTCGTGGTCTACGCCGCCGCACGCGCGCACGGGCGTACCGAGTCGATCACGCTCATTCTGACGGGCATCGCCGTCAACGCGTTCGCGGGTGCCGCGCTGGCACTGCTGATGTTCGTCGGCGACACCGCGTCACGCGAGCAGATCGTGTTCTGGCAGCTCGGCTCGATGAACGGTTCGCGCTGGTCGGAGGTGGCGATCGTCGCGCTCGTCGGAGCGCTCGGCACAGCGGCATCCCTCGGTCTCGCACGCCTATTCGACCTTCTCGCGCTCGGTGATCGCACCGCCGCGCACCTCGGTGTGCGCGTCGAGGCGCTGCGGGTCGGGTCGATCGTCCTCGTCGCGCTGCTCACCGGCGTTGCGGTCGCGTTCGTCGGCATCATCGCGTTCGTCGGTCTCGTCGTGCCCCACATCATCCGCATGCTGGTTGGGCCGGCGCACCGCGGGCTCA
Source organism: Microbacterium sp. H37-C3 (assembly GCF_027157935.1). NCBI lineage: Bacteria > Bacillati > Actinomycetota > Actinomycetes > Micrococcales > Microbacteriaceae > Microbacterium > Microbacterium sp. H37-C3. The sequence goes on from NZ_JAPVLR010000002.1 coordinate 101,447, forward strand.
TCTCGCTGTCAGCGCTCGCCGGCGGGGTCGTGCTCGTCTACGCCGACCTCCTCGCGCGGACCATCGTCGTCTCGGCGGACCTCCCGATCGGCATCCTGACGTCGCTCGTCGGCGGGCCGTTCTTCTTCTGGCTCATCCGCCGCACGCGCCGCACCGCCGGGGGCTGGACGTGACCGGGGTCGCCGCCGAGGTGCAGCACGCCAGCCTGCGGCTGGGCGATGCGACGATCCTCGACGACGTGACGATGGATGTCGGCTACGGTCGGCTGCTCGCCCTCGTCGGGCCCAACGGCGCCGGCAAGTCGAGCCTGCTGTCGCTGCTGACGGGCGACCGTGCACCCACCTCGGGGGATGTCCGTCTCGACGGACGCCGGGTGAGCGAGTGGTCGGCCCCCAACCTGTCGCGGCGGCGGTCCGTGCTGCTTCAGTCGAACCAGGTGGCGTTCTCGTTTACGGCGGGGCAGGTCGTCGCGATGGGGCGGACGCCTTGGATCGGGACCGAGCAGGCGGCCCTCGACGATGCGCGTATCGCCGAAGCGGTCGAACGGGCGGATGTCGCGCACTTGCTGCATCGCGCCTACCCGTCACTCTCGGGCGGCGAGAAGGCACGCGTCTCGCTCGCCCGCGTGCTCGCGCAGGACACCCCCGTCGTGCTGCTCGACGAGCCGACGGCGGCGCTCGACCTCCGGCACCAGGAGGACGTCCTCGGCGTCGCACGCGACCTCGCCCGTGACGGGTGCGCGGTGGTCGTCGTGCTGCACGACCTGTCGCTCGCTGCGGCGTACGCCGACGAGGTCGCGATGATCGACGGCGGCCGGCTCGTCGCCCGGGGCAGCACGCGAGAGGTGCTCATGGCGGAGCGGGTCACGGCCGTCTACGGCACCGAGGTGCGCGTGCTCGACGATCCGGATACCGGCCGCCCGGTCATCCTCCCTCGCCGTCACGCCGAGCGCTGACTATCAGCCTCCTCACAAAATTGGATTAGGTAAGGCTAAGCTAACTGACGTCGCGTGCCCGACGCGCGAGCTTCACCTGCATCGAGATTCGGAGGGTTCCCATGCTGAGAACCAGGAGGGCGGCGCTGCAGCGTCCGCTCGCGAGCGTGCTGACCGGCGCGCTCATGGCCATGGCCGCCGTCGTCGGCGTCGCCGCACCGGCGTCGGCCGCCGGCCCCGTTCTGACGACGTCGACCACCGTCGTCGCGAACGAGAAGATCACCGTGGCCGTCTCCGGCACGGGTTTCGAGGTCGCCCCCCAGTACCCGGGCCAGCCGAGCCGGCACGCCTACGTCGCCCTCGTCGAGAAGGGCGACCTGACGGTCGACCAGGCGACCACGCCCAACACCTCGTTGGACGTCTCCGCTGCGGGCGAGATCTCCGGAAGCCTCGAGCAGATCGCGAGCGAGCTCGATCGCACGAAGGCCTACGAGGTCATCTCGTGGCCGTCTCGTTCGTTCCCCACCGGGGCGAATCTCCTCGCCCGCGCCGACGTCTCGATCGACTGGGACGCGCTCTTCCCGCCCGTCGCCGAGTCGACCACGACGACCCTGTCGGTCTCGCCCGACGGAACGGCCGTCGAGGGCGCCGACGTCACCCTGACGGCGACGGTCTCGCCTGCGGCATCCGGCTCCGTCTCGTTCACGGCCGGTGACGCATCGCTCGGCTCGGCTCCGGTCGACGGGGGCGTCGCGAGCATCGTCACCTCGTCGCTCGCCGTCGGCACGCACAGCATCGCGGCCGCGTTCACCCCGGCCGACGCCACGGCCTACTCCGCCTCGACCGCGCCGGCGCTGAGCTACGCGGTCACCGCGAAGGCGACCGAGCCCGAGACCCCGGCGCGGGTGCCCACCCTCACGCTGTCGAAGTCGACAGGGCTCGACCCCGCGGGCGAGGAGATCACCGTCAGGGGCACGGGCTACGACCCCGCCCAGCCGATCTACCTCACGACCTGCACCGACCGCCCGCTCGCAGAGGTCGACTTCGCCTTCATCGCAGCGGGGTGCACGAACGGCGCGAAGGTCGTCACGTCGACTCCCCTCACCCCGACGATGGTGAGCTTCACCGAGGACGGTTCGTTCGAGACCACGCTGACGGTCGCGCCGAAGGGCGAGACGACGGCGGTCTACACGATCGCCAATCACAGCGGCATGACCAACCGCACCCAGGACGCGAAGGTGGTCGTGTCGTTCGGGACGACGCCGGCCGAGCCGCTCCCCGCCCCCACCCTCACGGTTACGCCGAACACGGATGTCGACCCGAGCGGTGCCACGCTGACCGTTGAGGGACGCAACTACCGCCAGAGCGAGGTGGGAGCCGGATTCGCGCTGCGCTTCGGCTGGGTCGCCGAGACCTGGAAGCCCACCGACGGTGCCGCGGATGCCGCGCGCCCGTCGGTCTCATACGTCCGCGTGTCGGGCGATCCGACCGGCGCCGCCAACCTCCCGTGGACCGAGAACGCCGACGGCACGGTCGACTTCACGTGGACCGTCCGGGTCGATGAGAAGTCCGCGAACGAGAAGCGCCCCGGCGACGACTACCGCCTCGGCGTCTTCACCTTCGGCAACGAGAAGTCGCAGGGTCTGCAGCCCGACAACGAGCTCTTCGTCCCGGTGACGTGGGCCGAGGTCGCGCCGCAGCCCGAGCCGACGAAGAGCCCGAGAATCACGGTCACCCCGAACGCCGACCTCGACCCGGCCGTGGCCAACACGCTCACGGTCGCGGGCAGCGGTTTCGTCGGCGACAGCGCCGTCAACGGCGCGTACGTCGGCTTCGGCGAGAAGTCGCTCTGGGCCGGGGCAGGGCCCCTGCCCGCCGAGGGCTGGGTGCAGCTGGCCTGGGTGCGCCCGGGCTCGATCGTCGGTGGTGCCTTCACCGTCGAGCTGACGATTCCCGCGGGCTCGCTCGACCCGACGAAGAGCTACCACGTCGCCACATCCGCGGCGCACGAGCTGTCGATGACCGACCGGACGCTCGACGCCTTCGCCGACGTCACCGTCGCGCAGCCGACGGCCCCGTTCGTCGCGTTCGCGGGCTCGGCTACGGTCGCCCAGGGTGGCGTGCTCGTGTTCACCGGCGGCGGCTTCGCGCCCGGTGACGTCGTGACGGCCGTCGCGCACTCCGAGCCGGTCACCATCGGCACGGCGACGGCGGATGCCGGCGGACGCGTGTCGTTCTCGTGGGCGGTTCCCACCGGCTTCGCGACGGGCGACCACACGCTCGAGCTCAGCGTTGGCGGCGTCGTCGCGGCATCCGCGCCCTTCCGGGTCACGGCTGCCGCTGTCGCCGCAGCCGTCGAGTCGCCGGCCGCACCGTCGTGCGTCGCCCGGTCGGTCTCGGGAGCGACGATCGACTGGGGTGTGAAGGAGTCGTACCGCTCGTACATCACGGGCCCGATCGCCAAGGGAGAGATCTCCGGCGGCTGGGGCACCGGCTCGGGTGCGTACAGCCCCGAGAACGATCGCGGTCGTGTCAGCTTCGGCGGCTCGGTGCACTACACCGGCCACAGCGGTCTGCTCGACATGACCCTGTCGAACCCGCGCGTGCAGATCACCGGCGCGAACACCGCCTCGCTGATCGTGAACGTGCAGTCCAAGGGATACAACGGGTCGCCCGACGTGAACGCGAACGGCGTCGTCTTCGCGACGCTCTCGCTGCCCGCCGTCACGACGACGGCGAATCGGATCAGCTGGACAGGCGCATCGGCCACGCTGACGGCCGCGGGGGCCGAGGCCTTCGCCGGCTTCTACTCGGCGGGTGAGGCGCTCGACCCGGTGAGCATCACGTTCCCGCTCGGCGCCGAGGTGCCGTGCGACGCATCGACCGACGCGACCCTCGCCGCGACCGGTGGACAGGCGCCCGTCGACACCCTGTGGCTGGGTGCCGGGATGCTGCTGATCGGCGCGCTCGCCGTGTCGTTCACGCGTCGCCGTCGCAGCGCGCTCTGACGACTCGCTGAGCCCTCGCGTCGCACCGCCCGGGCATTGCTCGGGCGGTGCGACAATGGAGTCATGGCTGAGGAGATCACCGAACGGGTCGAGTCGGCGCGCGTGCGTCGTGTGCCCAAGTACAGCGTGTTCCTCCTGCTCGGCGCCGCCGCGGGCATCATCGTCGCGCTGGCCCTGACGTTCGGCATCCCGGACGAGGGCGTCAGCACCAACACCGGCCTGCAGTACTCCGCGGGTCAGGTCTTCGGCTTCATCGCGCTCGGCGCCATCCCGGCGTGCATGGCGATCGCGGGCGTCATCGCCCTCGTGCTTGACCGCGCCGCGCGTCGGCGCACGCGCGAGGTGCGTATCCTGCACGAGCGCGTCCGCACCGTCGACAACGCCTGACCCGGGTAAGGCGCACTTTCGCACGTCGGCCGCAGTTCGAACGGCGCCTCATTCACGCAAGTGCGCTCCACGCGCCGCGCACCACGGATGCGGGATCGCGCGAGGTCAGGCGATCTCGGCGATGATCGGCGCGATCGCGGCGTCGAAGGCCACGACGTCGCTGCGCAGACCGTCGGTGACGGCGATCGTGAGCGCGCCGATCCACCACACGCCGCGCTGGCTCAACGGCAGCACCTGCACGTTCAGCTCGAACGAGTGCGCCCGCCGGCCGATGCGGCGCTCGTGCTGGGCGAGCGCCCCGGCGTACGCGCGGTAGGCGACGGCGCCGGCGCCCGAAGAGCGCGCCGTGTACCGGGCGTGCACGTCACGCGCGAAGGCGACCGCCTCGGCCGCATGCGGACGCATGGCGTGCTCGAGCTGTTCCAATCCCTCGGTGGGCAACGCGACGAGCGTGTCGAAACCCTCGACCAGGTCGAGCGGCACGGGGGAGGGATGCGCGAGCGGCTCGACCGTCATCTCCCAGTACGCTCGCCACTGCCGCTCGAGCTCGGCCTGCGTCTCGGGGTCGCGCTCGACGGGTGTCGGCTCGATCCCACGCAGGTGGGGCAGCTCATCCGGAGTGCGGATGCCGAGCACCTGACGCAGGTACAGCGCGACGATGACCGAGGGCGCGGCATCCTCCCGCACCACCCATTCGGGAGTCTTCGCCGCGCTCATGGCGCCAGTTTAGAGCGGGGGTGGTGGGGTGCGGCCGGTGCGGAGGAGATCACGCTCGGCACCGGCCGAGGCGTCACTCGAACTCGATCGACGCGTGTTCGTTGTTCAGCACGATGACCGGCGTGATGGGGGAGTAGCCCGCGCCGCGGATGACGCCCGTGTCGATGCGGAGCAACGGATGTCCCGCGTGCACGCCCTCACCCTGCTGGACGAGCGCCTGGAACCCACGGCCCTTGAGGTCGACGGTGTCGATGCCCACGTGGATCAGCAGCTCGGTGCCGTCGTCGAGGGTCATCCCCACGGCGTGCCCCGTGGGGAACACCGTGGTCACGGTCCCGTCGGCGGGCGCGACGACGGTGTCGCCGGCCGGATCGATCGCGAGGCCCGGGCCCATCGTCCCCTGCGAGAACATCGGGTCGGGAACCTCCGCGAGCGGCACGACCCTGCCCGCGACGGGCTGACGCAGTCGGACGATCGCGGGAGCGGTGGTCGTCACGGCGCCCGCGCCTTGCGGCGCCGGGGATGCCGCGGGCGGCTCGACCTCGCGGCCGGCGAGCACGTCGTCCATCGCATCCTTCACGAACTGCACGTTGAGTCCGTAGACCACCTGCACCGACTTGGCGCCGGAGATCATGGTGCCCGCGGCGCCGGCGCGCTTGAGCGCGTCGCTGTCGACGCGCGACGTGTCGGCCACCTCGAGGCGGAGGCGGGTCGCGCAGTTGTCGAGCTGGACGATGTTGTCCTTGCCGCCGAGGCCCGCGATCATCTTCTCCGCGGTGGGGCCGTAGCCCGCGTCGCGGTTGATTCCCGGGCCGATGTCGGCTGCAAGCTCGTCGTCGTCTTCACGGCCCGGCGTCTTCAGCCGGAACTTCAGGATGAGGAACCGGAACACCACGAAGTAGACCGCGAACCAGAACAGGCCCATGATCGGGATCATCCAGGGGTTCTGAGCCAGCGGGTTCATCCAGCCGAGCACCAGGTCGATGAAGCCCGCCGAGAAGCCGAAGCCCATGCGGGTCGGGAGCAGCGCGGCGATGAAGACCGAGATGCCGGTGAAGACGGCGTGGACGAGGTACAGCCACGGCGCGAGGAACATGAAGGTGAACTCGAGCGGTTCGGTGACGCCGACGAAGAACGAGGCGACGGCGGCTGAGAGGAGGATGCCCGACACCATCTTCTTGCGCTTGGTCTTGGCGGTGACGTACATCGCCAGGGCGGCGCCGGGCAGACCGAACATCATGATCGGGAAGAAGCCGGTCATGTACTGACCGGTCACCCCGAAGACGCCGTCGCCGTTGGAGCCGGCGAGGAAGTTGTTGAGGTCGTTAATGCCGGCGACGTCGAACCAGAAGACCGAGTTCAGAGCGTGGTGCAGCCCGAGCGGGATCAGGAGGCGGTTGAAGAAGCCGTAGAGCCCTGCGCCGACGGGGCCGAGGGTCGAGATCCACTCGCCGAAGATGACCAGGCCCGTGTAGACGATGGGCCAGACGAAGAACAGCACCGCGGCGACGACGAGCGAGATGCCGGCCGTGACGATCGCCACGGAGCGCTTTCCCGAGAAGAAGGACAGCGCGTCCGGGAGCCTGACGTCCTTGAACCGGTTGTAGGCCCACGCGCCGATGAGGCCGCAGATGATGCCGATGAAGACGTTCTGCACCTTGCCGAAGGCGGGGTCGACCTCGGCGACATCCTCGATGCCGAGGAAGCCGGCGACGGTCGCGGGGCTCAGGAGGGTCGTGATCGTGAGCCACGACACGAGCCCGGCCAGCGCTGAGGTCCCGTCAGACTTGTTGGCCATGCCGATCGAGATGCCGATCGCGAAGAGCAGGGCCATGTTGTCGATCAGTGCGCCGCCCGCGGCGGCGAGGAACGTCGCGATGATGTTGGGGCCTGCGGCAGAGGCGATCCAGTAGCTGATCCCGACGAGGATGGCGGCGACGGGAAGCACGGCGACCGGCAGCATGATCGACCGGCCGAGTCGTTGGAAGAATTTCACGGGTCACTCCGATGTGCGCGGGGGAACGGGGTTCTGACAGTATTGGTTAAGAACGTTTCCGAATTATTTCTCGGGAACTGTACTCGATCGGGGAACGTATGACTACGACGTCAGCGGAAGGCGCTGCTTCGCCGAGGGCGCGCGGCCGCCGCATCCGTCCCGAGGACGCGCGCAGCAACAACCGTCGCCTCGTCCTGCAGGCGCTCCACCGAGAGGAAGGGCTGTCGCGCGCCGACATCGCGCGTGCGACCGGACTCTCGCGCGTGACGATCTCCGATCTGGTCGGTGAGCTCGTCGACGAGCAGCTCGTCGTCGAGAGCGGCCGCGGACACCGGTCGGGGCCTGGCGCGCCCTCCCGGGCCCTCGCGCTGGCGAGGTCGTCGCGCAACGTGGTCGCCGTGTCGATCTCGAGCGGCGACACGATCGAGGGCGCCGTCGTCGACCTCGGTGGAACCGTCATCGCGCGCGAGGTCGTCGAGCGCGGCGGGTCGACCGGCGCCGAGGCGCTCGCCGTGCTCGGTGACCTCATCGACCGGCTGGTCCGCACGGCTGAGGCCCCGATCCTCGGGATCGGCGTCTCGACACCGGGCGTCGTCGACGGCGCGGGCGTCGTCCGCGAGTCGTCGCATCTGGACTGGCACGACGTCGCGCTCCGCGGCATCCTGTTCGACCGCACCGGTCTGCCGGTCTCGGTCACCAACGGGCTCAACGCCGCGGGCATGGGCGAGCTGAGCTTCGGCAAGGTCGATCACGATCTGCTGCTCGTCCGGATCGGCGCCGGCGTCGGAGCCGCCGCGATCGTGAACGGCGCGGTCGTCCACGGACGCAACTGGGCCGCGGGCGAGATCGGCCACGTCGTCGTGACGGAGGGCGAGGGCCCCGTCTGCGCGTGCGGCCGCACCGGATGCCTCGAGGCCTGGCTGTCGGTGCCGAAGCTCGAGGCTCGGCTCGCAGCGGCGCCCGACGCCGAGGCCGCTCTGCACGTTCGCCGCGAGGCGGGGCGGTGCCTCGGCATCGCGCTGTCACCGCTCGTCGCGACGCTCGGGCTGACGGACGTCGTGCTGAGCGGACCGGCCGAGCTGATCGAGGGGGCGCTCATCGACGCCGCGAGCGAAGCCATCGCAGCTCGCGTGCTGCCGATCCTCTTCGACGACCTGACCGTGCGCCTCGCCGAGACCCACGGCGACCTCCGACTGCGGGGAGCCGCAGCCCTCGTGCTGTCGGAGACCCTCGGGCTCGCCTGAGCCGAGCCCCGGCATCCGCCCTCCCGACCGAACCGAAAGAAGGAAGAGTCATGGCCGAAGTCGTCATCGTCCCCAGCGAGCAGGAGGCGGGCCGTCTCGTCGGCGACGCGATCGTCGACCTCATCCAGCGGCGCCCCGATGCCGTGCTCGGACTGGCGACCGGGTCGACCCCGCTCGCAGTCTACCGGCACCTCGCCGAGCGCGTGCGCGGCGAGGACATCGACGTGTCGCGCGTGCGCGGCTTCGCGCTCGACGAGTACGTCGGGCTGCCCGCCGGCCACCCGGAGAGCTACCGCAGCGTCATCGAGCGAGAGGTCGTCGAGCCCGTCGGGTTCGACCCGGCCCGCATCGAGGTTCCGCACGGTGACCTCGACGGCATCGAGACCGCGGGGGAGCAGTACGAGGCCGCGATCCGCGCCGCGGGCGGGGTCGACCTGCAGATCCTTGGCATCGGCCGCACCGGGCACATCGGCTTCAACGAGCCGGGCAGCTCGCTCGCCTCGCTGACGCGCGTCAAGACGCTCACCGAGGAGACTCGGGCCGACAACGCCCGCTTCTTCGATTCGCCCGATGATGTTCCGATGCACTGCATCACCCAGGGCATCGGCACCATCCTGCGCGCTCGGCACCTCGTGCTCCTGGCCTTCGGCGAGGCGAAGGCGGATGCCGTCGCCGCCGCTGTCGAGGGACCGGTCAGCACCTCGGCGCCGGGCTCGGCCGTGCAACTGCATCCCCATGTCACGGTCGTCGTCGACGAGGCCGCCGCGAGCGCCCTGACTCAGACGCCCTACTACCGGCACGCGTGGGCGAACAAGCCCGCCTGGCAGGGCATCTGACGCCCGGTCCGTGTCGCGATGGAATCACGACCGATTCGGGCCGCCGAGACACGCCCGGCGCTCGGTCGCTCCACGGGCCGGTACTCTGGATGCCGTGGCCTCGAGTCCCACTGATCCCTATACCCAAGCCGGCGTCGACACCGCGGCGGGAGACCTCGCCGTCGAACTGATGAAGTCGGCGGTCCGGCGAACCCACGGCGACGAAGTCCTCGGGGGTGTCGGCGGCTTCGCCGGCCTCTTCGACGCGAGCGCGCTGCTCGGCTACACGAAGCCGCTGCTGGCGACCTCGACCGACGGCGTCGGCACGAAGGTCGCGATCGCGCAGGCCATCGACAAGCACGACACGATCGGGCAGGACCTGGTCGGCATGGTCGTCGACGACATCGTCGTGGTCGGCGCGAAGCCGCTCTTCATGACCGACTACATCGCGTGCGGCAAGGTCGTGCCCGAGCGCATCGCCGACATCGTCCGCGGCATCGCCGACGGCTGCTCTGCGACGGGCACCGCGCTCGTCGGCGGCGAGACGGCCGAGCACCCGGGTCTGCTGGGCGTGAACGACTACGACGTCGCGGGTGCCGCGACCGGTGTCGTGGAGTCCGAGCAGGTGCTGGGCGCCGACCGGGTGCGGGACGGCGACGTCGTGCTCGCGCTCGCCTCGAGCGGCCCGCACTCCAACGGCTACTCGCTGATCCGTCACATCATCACCGGTGCGGGCATCGGCTACGGCGACCAGGCCGCCGACTTCGGCCGCACCTGGGGCGAGCAGCTGCTCGAGCCGACGCGCCTGTACACCTCGCCGCTGCTGCGCCTGATCGCCGAGCTCGGCGACGGCATCCACTCCCTCAGCCACGTCACGGGCGGCGGTATCGCGGCGAACCTCGCGCGCGTCCTGCCGAAGGACACCTGGGTCGACGTCGATCGCGCGACCTGGTCGCCGTCGCCGGTCTTCCGCGTCCTCGCCGACCTCGGCGGCCTCGAGCTCGAGCGCACCGAAGGCACCTGGAACCTCGGCATCGGCTTCTTCGCCGTCGTGTCGCCGGCCGCAGCGGATGCCGCGATCGCGGCGCTCAGCGCGGATGGCATCGACACCTGGCAGGTCGGTGTCGTCTCGACGGGTCCGCGTCCCGCGGGCGACTACGAACAGGGCGCCAAGGGCGTCGACGGCGGAGCAGTGCGTCTCGTCGGCGGTTACCGCGAAGCAGGAGCGAACTGACACCCCATGTGCGGAATCGTCGGAATCGTCGGGCAGTCCCCGGCGAACCAGGAGATCTACGACGCCCTCCTGCTGCTGCAGCACCGCGGCCAGGACTCGACCGGAATCGCGACCGCTGAGAACAGCGGCGTCTTCCACATCTTCAAGGCCAACGGCCAGGTGCGCGAGGCGGTCCGCACGCGTGACATGCGTTCGCTCCTCGGCAACATCGGACTCGGCCACGTCCGCTACGCCACCAAGGGCACGGCGTCGAGCGAAGAGGAGGCGCAGCCCTTCTACGTCAACGCTCCCTACGGCATCGTGCTCGTGCACAACGGCAACCTGACCAACACGCGCGAGCTGACCGACGAGCTGTTCAGCAAGGACCGCCGTCACCTGAACACCAGCTCCGACACCGAGCTGCTGGTGAACGTGCTCGCCAACGAGCTGCAGGCCACCATCTCGGGTCTCGACCTCGACCCCGATCAGGTGTTCCAGGCCGTCGAGCGCGTCCACGAGCGCGTCGAGGGCTCGTACGCCGCGATCGCGCTCATCGCCGGCCACGGTCTGCTCGCATTCCGCGACCCGTTCGGCATCCGTCCCCTCATCCTCGGCACGCGCCGGGCCGAGAACGGCCGCGACGAGTGGACCGTCGCATCCGAGTCGCTCGTGCTCGAGAACGGCGGCTTCGAGGTCGTGCGCGACGTCGAGCCCGGCGAAGCGGTCTTCATCGACGCCGACGGCACTCTGCACACGCGTCAGTGCGCGCAGCAGACGCAGCTCGCGCCGTGCTCGTTCGAGTACGTCTACCTCGCCCGTCCCGACTCGATCATGAACGGCATCTCGGTCTACGAGGCTCGCCTGCGCATGGGCGAGCGTCTCGCCGACACGATCGCCAAGTACACCCCTCAGGGTGCGATCGATGTCGTCATGCCGATCCCCGACTCATCGCGTCCGGCGGCGATGCAGGTCGCGCGCAAGCTCGGCATCGAGTACCGCGAGGGCTTCTACAAGAACCGTTACGTCGGCCGGACCTTCATCATGCCGGGCCAGGCCGTGCGCAAGAAGAGCGTGCGCCAGAAGCTCAACGCGATGTCGAGCGAGTTCAAGGGCAAGAACGTCCTCCTCATCGACGACTCGATCGTGCGCGGCACGACGTCGAAGGAGATCATCCAGATGGCCCGGGATGCCGGTGCCAAGAGCGTCACGTTCGCGTCCGCCGCGCCGCCGGTGCGCTACCCGCACGTCTACGGCATCAACATGCCCTCGCGTCACGAGCTCATCGCCCACGATCGGACGATCCCCGAGATCGCCGAGGAGCTTGGCTGCGACTATCTCGTGTACCAGGAGATCGACGACCTGAAGGCGGCGATCGTCGAGGGCACCGACATCGTCGACCTCGACATGAGCTGCTTCGACGGGCGCTACGTCACCGGGACGGTCAGCGAGGAGTATCTGAACTGGGTCGAGGGCACCCAGCAGTCGTGACTTCGCTCTGGCGAGGACGCGTCCTCGCGTTCCTCGGCGTCATCCTCGTCGCCTTCTCACTGCGCTCGGCCGTCGCGTCGCTGTCGCCGATCCTCACCGAGATCGACGCGGACCTCGGCGTGCCGTCGTGGGTGGCCGGCCTCATCGGCGCGGCGCCGCCGGTGTGCTTCGCGGTCTTCGGCGTCATCACTCCGATTCTCGAGCGGCGGTTCGGCCTGCAGCGACTCGCGGTCGCCGCGATGGTCGTCGCTGCGGCTGCCCTGCTGGGTCGAGCGCTCGCGCCGGATGCCGGCATCCTGCTCATCGCCACGACCGTGCTCTTCGCCGCGATCAGCATCGGCAATGTCGTGCTGCCGCCGCTGATCAAGACGTACTTCCCCGACCGCGTCGGGACCATGACGGCGGTCTACTCGACGATGCTCGCTGTGGCGGCCTTCGTGCCGCCGCTCGTCGCGGTGCCGATCGCCGACACCGCGGGATGGCGGTTCTCTCTCGGGCTGTGGTCGGTGTTCGCCGTGCTCGCGGTCATCCCCTGGCTCGTGACGCTGCGCCGGTCGCGCATCGCGGCGGCCACGGCGGATGCCGTCATCGCCCCGACCCCGTCGCCGAACGTGCTCAGCCGCCTCGTGCGCCTGCCGATGGCGTGGGCCGTCGCCGTCACCTTCGCGGTGTCGGCATCCAGCGTCTACGCGTCGTTCGCGTGGCTGCCGATCATCCTCGTCGACCTCGCGGGCGTATCCCATGCCGCCGCCGGTTCGCTCCTCGCGCTGTTCGGCGCGATGGGGTTGCCGTGGTCGATCATCGTGCCGCTCGTCATCACGCGCTGGCAGCGGCTCGGCGTGATCTACGCCGTCGCGGCGTCGGCCGGGCTCGTCGCCGTCGCGGGACTGCTCATCGCGCCCGGGTCGGCCGTCGTGCTGTGGGTCGTGCTGCTGGGCACGCCGCAGATGCTGTTCCCGGCTGCGCTGGTGTTCATCCAGCGCAAGACGAGGACGCACGAGGGCACGGTCGCGCTCAGCGGATTCGCGCAGAGCGTCGGCTACGCCGTTGCTGCGGTCTTCCCCATCTCGTTCGCGCTGCTGCACGAGGCGACGGGGGAATGGACGGCCCCGCTCATCATGGTCGGCGTGCTGATGCTCGCCGCGATCCCCGCGGGGATCGTCGTCACACGCCCCCACACGATCGAAGACGAGTGGGAGCAGCGCCACGGCGCATGGTGATGAGCCCGGTCAGGCCTTCTCGTCCTCGTACTCGTCGGAGTACTGGTCAGCCCACTTGTCGACGTACTGATCGTCGTCGGAATGAGCGAGCTCCTTCTCGAGCGAGGAGAAGTTGACATTGTAGGTGTCGTACTTCAGCTCACGCGCGATCTTGGTGTGCTTCGCCTTTTGACGGCCACGCCCCATGCGAGACCCCCTCATTTCTGAGTCACGGGCTGTTCAGCGGTGCCCGGAGCATTTCACGATCCGGCGCTGGGCCGGGGAAGAGTAGCATCAAGAATAACACGGGGGCCCCGAGCCATCGCCGGTGCCGCCGCTGAGACAGGGGGCGACCATGGCCGATCAGCACTCCGCAGGCGACGAAAGTCGTCTTCCGTCGACGCCCGTCATCGCGGGAGTCATCCCCGGGCAGTCGCCCCGCGTCGTGGTCGAGGCGGCCCGGTATGCGTCGATGCTCGGTGTCGGACTCATCGTGGTGCACGTCGATGTCACGCGATTCGTGACCTACGAGGACCCCGACGGCTACGTCCACACCGCTCCCATCGACCTCGGGGCGGTCTCGAGCGCGGCGCAGCTCGAGCAGATCCGCGCCGCCGCCGCTGAGGCGCTCGCGTCGTCGACCGTCGAGTGGACCGTCCATCAGCTGGTCGGGGATCCCGCGCTCGCCATCAAGCACCTCGCCGACCGGCTGGACGCGAAGCTGCTCGTGGTCGGCACGCGTCGCCGGGGCATCGGCGAGTCGATCCGTGAGTTCTTCACGGGGTCGGTAGCGGCGCGGCTGGCGCATCGGCAGCGGCGGCCCATCCTCGTCGTGCCGCAGGGTGAGACCGCCGCGGACGACGAGGACCTCTGGCCCGAGCCCTGAGCGGCCCGGAGCAGAGGTCCTCGGCGCGGTGCGGCGCGGCGCGCCACCGTGCGTCGTCAGCCCCGCAGGGCCCGCAGCATCTCGTCGCGGGTCCGGGCGAGCGCGGCGACGAGGTCGTCGACGACGGATGCCGGTACGTCTCCGTCGCGCGCGATGTGCGACCGCAGGTCGGCCTTCACGTTCGCGCGGAACTCGGCGATCGCGGCATCCGCTCGTTGCGCCTGCGCGCGGGCCTCTGCGCGTGGGTTCTCGGGCGGCGACGGACGCGTGGCGGTCTCGTGGTCGACGTTCGCGGCGGCGGCGAGGTCGGCCTGGAGGCTCTTCATCGCCGCACGCACACTGCCCCGGACCTCGTCGGCGATGAGGCGGATGCTGTCCGCCAAGCCGGCCTGGATGCCGTCGAGGTCATGGCGGCGGGCCGAGAGCTCGTCGCGACCGGCATCCGTGATCTCGTAGACCGTCTTGCGACCGTCGACGGTCTTGGTCACGAGTCCCTCGTCCTCGAGTTTGGCGAGGCGGGGGTAGATCGTGCCGGCGCTGGGCGAGTAGGTGCCGCCGGTGCGCTCGGTGAGAGCCTGCATGAGGTCGTACCCGTGCCGCGGCGACTCGTCGAGCAGCGACAACAGGTAAAGACGCAGGTCGCCGTGTGAGAAGACGGGCGGCATGGTCAGTGATCCTCGCGACGGTCCGCGGCGTCCTCGACCGGGGCGGCCTCGGGTGCTGCCTCGCTTGCGACCTCGGGCGTGCTGCTGCCGGCGACGTCGGTGGCCGCGGGGGCGGAGCGCCGCAGGACGGTGAGGTCGCCCGAGACCGAGTTGGTGCGGACGTCTACGAAGGAGCCGCTGAGCTCGCCGGTCGAACCGGTGAAGCTCGTGAGCGGGCCGGCGCCCTGTCCGGAGCGCACGACGCCGTCGATGAGCACGCGTCCGCTGACGCTGCGCACCTGGTAGTTCGCGGGCAGGCTCTCGTCGAGGCGAACCGTCGCGTCGCCACCCACGGTGTGGAGCGTGATCGACTGGATCGGGCCGGACGAGTCGACGAGCATGGCGCCCGACACCGTGTCGATGTCGGCCGCGCGCAGGGTGCCGATAGCCGACACGTCGCCCGACACGGACTTCGCGGTGAGCGCACCGGTCAGCTCGCGGGCCTGCACGTCGCCCGAGACCGCGTTCGCGTTCACATCACCCGTGATCCCGTCGATGATGATGTCGCCCGAGACGGTGTTGACCCGCGCATCGGCCGTGAGGCCCGACACGAGCGCGCTCGCGCTGACGACGCCGAGCGTGAGGTCCGTGCCGCGGGGGACGGCGACGCTGATCTCGGCCTTCGGGCCGGAGGAGCCGAAGTTGCGGAACACCTGCGTGAAGTTGTCCCAGCGCAACTGCGGGTGGTCGATCTCCACGACGTCGCCGGTCGCCTCGATGCGCAGGTCCTTACCGGTGACGGCGTGCACCTCGATGCGGACGCCGGGCTCGTCGTGGGCGACGATGTCGATCTGGCCCCCGACCATGCTCACCTTGAGCTTCCGAATGTCGTCGATGTCGATCACCCGGGTCTCCTCCGGGTGGACGATCCATTTCTGCAGTGTCATGGCGTTCCCTCTCCTCTGGCGACGGTCGTCGCGCATGATCGCGATATATCGCGTCTGCTGACGGTAACACGATATATCGCGACTCGTCTAGAGTCGATGGGCCGTTCGTTCGCTGCTTCGGGAAATGCAGAACGCCCCCACCCGAAGGCGGAGGCGTTCGCGCAGCGCGGCGGTCAGACGCGCTTGTTGCCGCTGATCACTCGGAAGAGGAACGCGATGAGCGCGATCACACCGACGATCAGGGCGACCCAGAGCAGCCAGCTCAGTGCGCTGTTCAGGCCACTGACGATCGCGAGCACGATCGCAACGACGATGATGATGATGAGGAAGATGTTCATGGGGGCTCCTTGTCTGTCTCCCAATGTCCGTCCCACTGCGAGACGTTCCGACCCCGTGAAGGGCTGACCGCAACGTTAGAGAATGCCGAGCGTGAGTGCCGAGGCCTTGACGACGGATTCGCCGTGGTGGTATTCCACTAGGCGCCGACCCGACGCACATGGTCGTCTCGGCGGCGAGGAAGGCGCCCTTTGTGACGGGTCACGGTCGGACGGCGGGTGGGGTGGGGTGGGGTTAGGGCCTCTCGCGAACGCCTGTCAAGCACCTGCGGCGACCCTCGCGACGGTCGTAGCGTCAGCCTGACGAAGAGGGGAGACCGCCATGCCACAGGGACGCGGATCGAACAGTCTCAAAGACCCCGAGCTCTACGAGGAGCTGCGCGAGGACGGCGCCTCGAAAGAGAAGGCCGCCCGCATCTCGAACGCCGCCGCCCGCGACGGCCGCAAGAAGGTCGGCAGCCGCGGTGGACAGTCGGGCGACTACGAGGACTGGACCGTCGACGAGCTGAAGAAGCGCGCCAAGGAACTCGGCATCTCCGGGTACTCCGGCAAGAAGAAGGCGCAGATCATCTCGATGCTGCGCAACCACTGAGGTGGCCCGACTCGTCCGGGTCCGGCCCGATGTCGATGCCGGCATCCGGCGCATCCGCTCAGGCAAGGGCTTCCGGTACACGGATGCCGACGGCGGGGCGGTCGGGCGGCGCGACCTCGCCCGCATCCGCAGCATCGTCATCCCGCCCGCCTGGAAGGACGTCTGGATCTGCGCGGATCCGCAGGGGCACATCCAGGTCGTCGGAACCGACGATGCGGGTCGTCGACAGTACATCTACCACCCCGATTGGACGCGCAGTCGTGACAAGGGCAAGTACGCCCGAGCGCTGCAGCTCGCCGAATCCCTGCCACGTGCCCGCTCGCGTGCGACCGCCTCGTTGCGACGCGCCGACCTCGATCGCGAGCGCGTCCTCGCCGCGGCATTCCGGCTGCTCGACCGGTCGGCGCTGCGCATCGGTTCGCAGCGCTACCTGCTGCAGCACGGCAGCCGCGGGCTGACGACGCTGAGACGTCGCGACGCCTCCGTGGCCGACACCGTCGTGAGCCTGGCTTTCTCGGGCAAGAGCGGACAGCGCCAGGCGCTCGAGATCCCCGACCCGGACCTCGCCACGGCCATCATGCTCCTGATCGAGGGGCGCCCCTCGTCGCCGCTGCTCGCGTGGCAGCGGCAGCGCCGGCGGGTTCCACTCACCCCGAACGACGTCAACGCCTACGTGCGTGCGCTGACGGGCGGCCCGTTCACCGCCAAGGACTTCCGCACTCTTCGCGGCACCGTCATCGCGGCGGACGCCCTCGCACGCATCGGCATCGCTGAGACGGCCCGGGCAGTGCATCAGGCGGAGGTCGAAGCCGTGCGCGCCGCCGCGACGGCGCTGGGGAACACCCCCGCGGTCGCGCGCAGCTCGTACATCGACCCGCGCGTGTTCGAACGATATCGCTCGGGGATGCTGCTCGACACGACGGTCTCGCCCGAGACGGCCATCCGTTCGCTCGTCCTCGGCTGACGCGCGGCTCGCGCGAGCACGCCGAACCGCAACATCCGACCGCAACGCCGAAACGGCCCGGGCCGCGCGAGGCGACACCGGGCCGTTCGAGAGCGGGCGATGCGTCAGCGGCGCTTGCTCTCGCCCGAGGTGAGGAGGGCGTCGGCCTTCGAGCTGAAGAACCGGGTCGCCCACATCATGACGGCGGCGAGGAACGCGAACAGGCCCAGCGACACCACGCCCCAGGCGCCGCTCTCGGTCGGGACGGCCTCGTTGATCCCCGTGCGCATGATCGGGGCGACGAATCCGCCCAGGTTGCCGAGGGAGTTGATGAGACCGATACCGGCCGCAGCGGCCGCCCCGGTGAGGAACGAGGTCGGGAACGACCACGTGATGGGGCCCGTCGAGAGGAACGCCGCGACCGCCACGGTGATCGCGATGATGCCGAGCAGGCCCTGTCCGTTGGCCCCGGCCCACGCCGAGACCAGGATGGCCGAGCCCGTCACGAGGAAGAACAGCGCACCCCAGACGCGACGCCGGCGAACCGTGTCGGCGTGCTTGCCGACGTAGTAGCAGGCGAACAGGCCGACCGCCCACGGTATGGCGGACACGAGGCCCACCTGCCAGCCGACCGATTCTCCGATGAGGTTCGACACCTGCTGCGGCAGGTAGAACGTCGTGCCGTAGACGGCGATCTGCAGGCAGAAGTAGATGACCGTGAAGTACCAGACCTTCCAGCTGATGAGCGCCGCGCCGATGCCGCGGGGCCCATCGGATTCCTTCACCGTGTCTTCGTGCTCCATCACCGCCTTCAGTGCGGCCTTCTCGTCGTCGTCGAGGAACTTCGCCTTCTGCGGCGAATCGACGAGGAAGAACAGGGCCGCGATACCGGCGACGACCGCCATCATGCCCTCGACGAAGAACATCACCTGCCAGCCGGCCCAGGGGGTGACCTGGTCGCCGATGCTGATCAGGCCGCCCGACAGCGGGGCGCCGAGCATCTGCGAGAAGGGCTGCGCGAGGTAGAACAGCGCGAACATCTGCACGCGGCGCTTGTTGGGGAACCACTGCGCGAGGAACATGATCACGCCGGGGAACAGGCCGGCCTCCGTCACGCCCAGGAGGAAGCGCAGCACGATGAACATCGTCTCGCCGTTGACGAAGGCGAACAGCGAGGCGACGATGCCCCAGGTGACGGCGATCCGGGCGAGCCAGAAGCGCGCGCCGAACTTGTCGAGCAGCAGGTTCGAGGGGATCTCGAAGAGGGCGTATCCGATGAAGAAGATGCCGGCTCCGAGGGCGTAGGCACCCGCCGAGATGCCTCGGTCGACCTCGAGGGCGGACTCGGCGAACCCGACGTTCGTGCGGTCGAGGAACGCGACGAAGTACAGGATGATCAGCATCGGCATGAGCCGGTAGGTGGCCTTCTTGATGCCGCTCGCCAGGTGCGGGCTGCTCAGCAGCTCATTCGCGACCGTGACGTTGGCCCGCGTCGCGGGACCGTAGTCCGATGAGGACACAGTGACTCTCCTTCGAGTTCGTGTGAGGTGTTACGGGGTGACGAGGTAGCGGCTCAGCCGCCGAGTGAGGGAATGATCAGGACGAGGCCGACGACCACGCAGATCACCCCGATGGCCAGGAACCCGAGGCGTCCGCGGGACCAGTTGCGGTTCACGGGAGCCTCAGTGCATGTAGAGGCCACCGTCGACGTTCAGGGTCTGGCCCGTCACGAATCCGGCGTCCTCGCTGATCAGGTACGCCACCGCCGCGGCGATGTCGGTGGGGGTGCCGATGCGCGGCAGGACGCCGTCGGCGGCCATCGCCGTCTTGCGCTCCTCCGTCAGCGTTCCGCCCATGATGTCGGTGTCGATCGGGCCGGGCGAGATGACGTTCGCCGTGATGCCGAGCGGCCCGAGCTCCCGCGCGACGGAGCGCATCAGACCGATCACGCCCGCCTTCGCCGCCGAGTAAGGCGTCTTCGAGAAGGTGCCGCCTCCTCGCTGCGCCGACACCGACGAGATGCCCACAAGGCGGCCCACGCCGTTCGCGACGAGCGTCCGGGCGACGCGCTGCGTGACCCAGTGCACGCCGTCGAGGTTGATCGACTCGACACGGTGCCATTCCTCGGGGGTGACCTCGAGGTAGGGGATCGGGGAGGAGACGCCGGCGAAGTTCACGAGGGCGACGATCTGGGGCAGCGAGGCCTCAAGAGCGTCGATCGCGGCGACGGCCTGCTCGCGGTCGGCGACGTTCGCGCCGACGCCGACGGCCCGCACGCCGTGGGCCTCGGCGACCTCGGCGGCGGTGCGCTCGGCGGCCGCGGCGTCGACGTCGACGATGCCGATGTGCCAGCCGCGCTCGGCCAGGTGGAAGGCGGTCGTGCGGCCGATGCCCCGGGGGCTCGCGGCGCCGGTCAGGATGACGGTGCGCTCAGCGGGGAAGACGGATGCCATGGCGTGTTCTCTCAGTCCTGTGCGGGGTGGATGGGGGCGGGGCCGAGCTCGTCGATGAGCTTCTTCATTGCCACGTACGCCTTGTTGCGGTAGGCGATGAGCTCGGGCGTGCGCTCGGCGGGGACGTCGAGGAACCCCGCGCCGGATTTCGTGCCGAGCTTCCCGGCCGAGACGAGCTGGTCGAGGATGGGCGGTGTCGCGAACCGCTCGGGGAACTCCGTCTGCAGCGACGCGTAGCAGAAGGCGTACACGTCGAGTCCGGCCATGTCGGCGATCGCGAACGGCCCGAAGAAGGGCAGGCGGAAGCCGAAGGTCGTGCGCACGATGGTGTCGATGTCCTCCGGAGTGGCGACGCCCTCCTCGACCAGCTGCGTCGCCTCGTGGAAGAGCGCGTACTGCAGGCGGTTGAGCACGAACCCGGTCGCATCCTTCACGCGTGCGGTCTCCTTGCCCGTCGCGGCGACGATGGCCTCGACGACGGGGAGGACCGACTCGTCGGTGCCGGCGTGCGGGATCAGCTCGACGCCGGGAATGAAGGGGGCGGGGTTCGAGAAGTGCACGCCGAGGAACCGGCTCGGCTCAATCACGGCCTCAGCCAGGCGGCCGATGAGGATCGTCGAGGTGTTGCTGCCGATGATCGCGTCGGGCGCGGCCGCAGCCGAGATGCGGCGGAGGGTCGCGTGCTTGATCTCGATCTTCTCGGGCACGGCCTCCTCGATGAAGGAGGCGGCGGCGACGGCATCCTCGATCGTCATCGCCGTGATGCGCTCG
The DNA here is from genome assembly GCF_027157935.1 of Microbacterium sp. H37-C3. Taxonomy (NCBI): domain Bacteria; kingdom Bacillati; phylum Actinomycetota; class Actinomycetes; order Micrococcales; family Microbacteriaceae; genus Microbacterium; species Microbacterium sp. H37-C3. The sequence goes on from NZ_JAPVLR010000002.1 coordinate 122,019, forward strand.
GCGATGACGGCGCTGGCGTCGGCGGGGAACAGGCCGTCGGCGGCGAACTGCGCGGCCTCGGCGATGAGGCGGTCGCGGTTGCCGCGGGCGACCTCGATGTCGACGTCGGCGATGCGCACGTCGGCGCCCGACAGGGCGAGCGACTGCGCGATGCCGCCGCCCATGTAGCCGCTGCCCACCACCGCGTACACGGGGCGTTCGTTCTCGGTCATGACGTTCTCCTCGTCGGTGTCGGTCAGGCTCCGGCGGTCGCCGGAAGCAGGGAGGTCAGGTAGTCGCGGTTGCGGGCGCACACCCCGAGGCTGTCGCCGCCGTACTGCTCCATGAGGAACGGGCCGCGGAACCCGAGCTCGAGCGCGCGGGCGACCATCGCCCGGTAGTTGATGAGGCCGAGCTCCATGCTCGTCGGCGTCGAGGTCTGCCAGCTGCCGTCGGCCGCCTCGTCGCGCGCGTAGTTCTTCATGTGCCAGTAGTTCGCGTAGGGGAGGGTCTTCTCGTGCATCTCGCGCCAGTCCTCGATGGGACGGTGCAGGCGCACGAGGTTGCCGATGTCGGGGTTGAGGCCCACGTTGTCGAGCCCGATCTCCTCGATGAGGCGCACCGCGCTGTCGGCGGTGCCGAGGTAGGTGTCCTCATACATCTCCAGCGACATCGGCAGGCCGACGGATGCCGCATGCTCGCCCAGTTCGCGCAGGCGTCGGACCGCGAGTGCGCGGGTGTCGGCGTCATCGGGGTCGACCGGGCCCGGCGCGGTCCAGAACCACAGAGCGGCGCGCTGGGCCTCGCTGAAGGGCTGATGGAGTCCGGTCGAGAACACGCTCATGCCGAGTTCGGCCGCCGCGTCGATCGCGCGGTGCGCGTACGCGAGGTTCTCCTCGCCCTTGCCCGACTGGATGACGCTCTGTCGCTGCACGTGCACCGAGACGAGCTCGACCCCGTGGCTCGTCGCGATGGACTTCAGCTCGGCCCGGCGGGACGCGGTCAGCTCAGACGGGCGGATGTGGCTGTCCGCGATCTCGATCGCTGTGAAGCCGAGCCGCTCGACCTGCGAGAACACGCCGTCCCAGGTCTCGGCGTCGGCGTCGTGCAGGCGGGTCCCATCCGCGGCGACGGGGGAGAAGCCGTGCATGCAGACCGCGATCGGGCCGGGCGTAGGGGCGGACGGGTGCGACGTTGCGTTCATGACGACTCCATTGGCGAGCGTGTCAGACGAGGACTCCCGTAGATCCTATAGGAAATAGAGAACGCTGCAAGAGGGAGTTCGAGGCGGGGGGTCAGGCCTGTTCGAGTCCGAGCGATCGCTGGCGCACCTGCTCGAGGTGGTGCAGCATCGACCGCTCGGGAGCGTCGGGGTCGCCCGTTGCGAACGCGTCGACGAGAGCCTCGTGCTCGGCGATCGCCTCGCGCACGTCGGTCACACCGTGTCGGACCGACTGCCGCATCCGGTGCAGCTGGGCTCCGAGGGTCTCGGACATCTCGGTGAGATACCGGTTGCCGCAGTGGTCGAACACGACCCGATGGAACGCGGCGTCCGCGACGAAGTAGGCCGCGGTCAGCTCGAGGTCGGCCGCGCCGGCGTTCAGAGCCTCGATGACACGCTTGCCGATGCTGCGGTGCTCCTCCTCCGCGGCGCGCAACTCGTCGATCATCTCGGGCGAGGCGGGCGTCGCGAGACGCGTGGCATGCGTCTCGAGCATGATGCGGGCGTCGAAGAGCTCGCGCAGCTGATCGAGTCCGAGGGGCGGGGCGACTCGGTAGCCGCGCAGCGCCTCGCGCGTGACGAGACCCGTGCGCTCGAGCTGCACGAGCGCTTCGCGCACCGGGGTCTGCGACACGTCCAGCTGACGCGCGATCGTGTCGATCGACAGGCGGCGGCCGGGAACCGCCTCGCCGCTGAGCAGCAGCTGGAGGATGCGCTCGTAGACGTGGTCGCGCAGGCCCCGCCGCTCGATCGTCGCATCGAGTCCCCGCAGGTTGCCATCCCGTGATGCGGTCATCGTCCCTCTTCCGGTTCGCACGGAGCGCGCCTCACCCCGAGAGGGCCTCCACCTCATCGAGGATGTCACGAACTGCGCGCGGGTCGTGCGCGAACCGGCCGAGGAACAGGCCGTCGACGGCGTCGGAGATGGTGGAGAGCAGACCGGGCCCCGCACTGCCGCCGTAGATGATCGAGACCTCGCGGTCGGCGTCGTCGATTCGAGATCTCAGTCCCGAGCAGACCGACCGGATGTGTTCGGATGTCGCGGGCGCCGGCGCCCCGATCGCCCAGAGCGGCTCGTAGGCGATGACCACCGCGCCGCTCGCGCCCGCCTCGTCGGCATCGGCGAGGGCGCTGCGCACCTGCTGCGCGCAGGTAGCGATCGCAGCGTCGATCCCCGCCTCGTCCTCCTCGCCGACGCAGACGACCGGGGTGAGACCGTTCCGCAGCGCCGCATGAGTCTTCGCGGACACCACGCTCTCGGTCTCGCCGAACAGGCGACGACGCTCGGCATGCCCGACCTCGGCGTAGCGGCATCCGAGCTCGGCCAGGACCGCGCCCGAGACCTCGCCGGTGTAGGCGCCGGTGTCATGCACGGCGAGGTCCTGCGCCCCGACCACGAGCCGCCCCGCGCGCTCGAGCGCGCCGGGGATCGAGGGGAACTGGGGCGCGACGAAAGCCGCGACGCGATTGCGTGCGGGGTGCTCGTCGAGGATCGCCGCGACCTCCGAGACCCAGGTCAGCGTGCGGGCGTGCGAGAAATAGGTCTTGAGGCTCGCGCCGATGATCATCGGGCGGACCTCACCCCTCTTCGTATGCGCAGATCTCGCGCACCTTCTCGGCCGAGGCGCTCGAGGTGTCGAAGGTGTAGGTGAGCCATTCCGCCGCGAGGCGCCGTGCCAGCTCGATCCCCACGACGCGCTGGCCCATGCACAGCACCTGGGCGTCGTTCGACAGGATCGACCGCTCGACCGAGTACGAGTCGTGCGCCGTGACGGCGCGGATGCCGGTGACCTTGTTCGCCGCGATCGCGACGCCGAGCCCCGTGCCGCAGATGAGGATCGCGCGATCGGCCTCGCCGTCGCGCACACGCTCCGCGGCGGCGGTCGCGACTGCCGGATAGTTGGTGTGGCTGTCGGCGTCGTCGCCGACGTCGATGACCTCGGCGACGAGGGGGTTCGCCTCCAGGTCGGCCTTGATGCGTTCCTTGTACTCGTAGCCGGCGTCATCCGAGCCGACGATCAGTCGCAGTGCCATGTCAGGCGTCCTCCTTCAGGACATCGAGAACCGTGCGGGTGACCAGCGCGAACGAGACCGCGCCGGGATCGGGGGTGCCGAGACTGCGGTCGCCGTGCGTACGGGCGCGGCCGAGTCGGGCGGTGAGCTGGGCGGTCGCCTCGGCGGCGGCCTGTGCGGCGTCGGCGGCCGTCGCCCACGCGTCGAGCAGGGCATCGCCCTGAGCGAGTCGGTCGCGGAGCGTGTCGGCGAAGGGAACGATCGCGTCGATCATCGTCTTGTCGCCGACCGTGGCCTTGCCGAACGACATCACGGCATCCTTCATGCGTCCCACGCCCGCGGACAGGGCCGAGGCGTCGACTGCGTCGTCATCGCCGAGGGCGGCGCCGAGGTCGACGAGCATCTCGCCCCAGATCGCGCCCGACGTGCCGCCGCCCTTGTCAGCCCACGCGTCGCCTGCGTGCTGCAGTGCCGTTCGCGCGCCCGCGCCGGCGGTGACGGCACGTGAGGCGGCGGCCGCGGCCGCGCGACTGCCGCGCTGCATGCCGATGCCGTGGTCGCCGTCGCCCGCGATGCGGTCGATGCGTCCGAGCTCGTCGGCCTGGTCATCGAGCATCGCCGCGACGGCGTCGAGCGCGTGAGCGACGACGGCGGCCGCGCGTCGCGACTCTTCCCCGGCCGGCCCGATCGTCTCGGTCTCATCATCGTCGTCGGCGACGGTCGTCACCACGACGCGGCCGTCGACCGAGCCTCGACGGAATGCGGGGGTATCGCACGACGCGTGCCACAGCCGGTCGAGCTCGTCGTCGAGCCAGAGGAGGGTGAGCGAGACGCCGGCCATGTCGAAGCTCGTGCAGAACTCGCCGACTTCGGGCGAAACGACCTCGACTCCCGCTTCGGTCAGCAACCGATCGACGGCGCCGTAAACGACGTAGAGCTCCTCGTACTTCACCGAGCCGAGTCCGTTCAGGATCGGCACCACGCGACCGGTCGGGGCGGTGTCGTCGGGCCGCTCAGCGAGCAGCCGCTCGACGAGCAGCTGCGCGAGCTCGGCCGCAGTGGGGATGTCGACCTCGTCGATGCCGGGTTCACCGTGGATGCCGAGGCCTACGGCCATGCGTCCCTGCGGCACGGTGAAGAGCGGCTCGGTCGCGCCCGGGAGGGTGCAGCCGCCGAAGGCGACACCGAGAGAGCGGGTGCGGTCGTTGGCGAGCCGCGCCAGGCGCTCGACGTCGTCGAGGTCGTGGCCCTCCTCCGCGGCCGCGCCGGCGATCTTGAAGACGACGAGGTCGCCGGCGATGCCGCGGCGCTTCTCACGCTCGTGCGGGGGAGCGCTGGAGATGTCGTCGGTCACCGTCACGGTGCGGCAGTCGATGCCCGCCTCGCGGAGACGGTCCTGAGCCTGGGTGAAGTGCAGGACGTCGCCGGCATAGTTGCCGTAGCTGAGGAGCACTCCGCGACCCTCGTGCGCGGCCTTCGCCACAGATCGCACCTGGTGGGCCGACGGCGACGCGAACAGATTGCCCATCACGGCGCCATGCGCGAGCCCGGGACCGACGAGCCCGGCGAAGGCGGGGTAGTGGCCGCTGCCGCCCCCCACGACGACAGCGACCGTGGGCTCCGCGCCGCGGGTCGAGCGGACGACACCTCCCGTGACGGGGCGGACCCACCGGCCGGAGGCCGCGACGAAACCGGCGACGGAGTCCTCGACGAACTCGTCGGGGTCATTGAACAGACGCGTCATTGCGTTCTCCTCTGCGATGGGGGAGCGAACCTTTCGTCGATCCTATAGGAAACGCGCCGGGTCGCGACCCGAAGCCGCGGCATCCGCCGAAGCCGGCGCCGGTGCTCTTCGATGCGACGCGTCGGCGTCTCGACCGTCCCCGACGCCGTGATGCGGCGGGTGGACGCGCTGGGGAAGCCCACCTGAGCGAAAGAATATGAGCAGTTTTAGCTCGACATCAGATTCCAGCCGCGCGACGTTTCTGCATTAGCTCGCGCATCCCTTCTGTATCACGAAAACAAAAAAGACATTATGTATAACGAAAACGTCGTGCCCTCAGGAGAGGCCGTGATTAGCATCGAGACAGGTGGGGCCGGTCTACCGCCCACCAGCGGCGCAGTGGTGGCTATCGCCGCGGGAGTCGTGCTGGCGAATGGCCGCCGGCAGGACCTGGACGCCTGACAAGACACGCGATTCGTCGCCGCACCAAGCTTCGAACAACCCCGAGGAACAGAACTATGGTCACATCCCGTGTCAGAGCGGTGCCGCAGGAACCGGCACGTTCGCATCCGTCACGCCTGCGAACGCGGTTGAGGAAGCTCAGTGCGGCTTCTCTGGCAGTGGTGGTTCTGAGTGGCCTCGCCGCCGCGCAGGCCCCCGCGCCGGCTCAGGCCGCCACCGTCTACCAGATCGAGGGGGCATGGGGAGCGAACACTCCGACCACGGTCAAGACCGGTGACGTGGTCAGCACGACGTGGCGTTACAACGTCAACGACGACGGTCCCGCACCCACGAACGATCCGGTCGACAACGTCACCCTCACCTTCGCCGCTCAGGGGGCGGTGTTCACCACTCTTCCCAGCGTATGCAAGGTCGAGGGCGTCAGTCCGGCCTCGTCGATCTCTGCAGACGGCAAGACGATGACGTGCAACGTCGGAACGCGAGACCAGGGCACCGCCGAACTCGTCATCACCGGGATGACGGTGCAGGCGAAGGACGGCGAACGCGTCACCGTTTCCGGGAGTGTGGGTGGCGTCTCTGCAGCCTTGCCTCTCCTGACCGTGAAGAATGCGTTCGCGATGGACCTGAAGTTCGACGGCACGGCGAGGAGTTACCCCAGCCAGAACGGCACATTCCAAGAGTTCGAGCTGCCGTGGTCGCTCCGCCACGGGCCCAATGGACCCGCAGGCCCGGCCTCCGTTTCGTACCGGATCCAGGTCACCGACTCGCTTAATCAGGATGTCCAGCTCTTCTCGGGTGCGGCCTGCCAGGCGTTGAACCTTGTTTTCTCCGGGTATCCGAGATCCGATAGTGTCGCTCCTGCGAGCCAACGGGCCGCATTCCCGTCATGCACGATCACGCGCGTCTCGAAGAACAACTTCACGCTCACGCTGAGCGGACTGAATTATGCGCAATCGTCCTATCCGACGCAGGACGGTGCCGGGGTCGACCTGCCTTCGGGATGGAATGTCATCGCATCGGGAAAGATCAGCATGTACTTCCCGTACACGGCCCCGGGAAATCTCACGGTGACCGCAAGCGCGCCGACATACACCGCCCCGAGTTCCGGTGCCACCTCCGCTGACGACCCCAACAACAACTCTCACTCCGTGGCCTACACGCGTGGCACCCAGACCGGCGGATGGCAGCCGCAGACCATGAGTCCGCGCCCGATCGGGAGCTACTGGGATGACACGTTCCGGCAGTTCACGGGCGGTCCGGTCCGTCAGGGCGTTGCAGTCGTTCCGACGACGGACACCACCACCAACCAGGTCTGCAGCATCCTCGACACGAGGTACGTGGAGTTCACGCAGGCTGCCGTGGGTCGGCCCGTCAGTGGCGGGACGATCACACCCGATCCGAACGTCACCGAGTGGTACTACGTGGGCGCCGACCCGCTGGTGAATCCCAATAGCACCTCCTACAATCCGAACGCATTCAATTGCGATACCGGCTGGGGAAGCAGCGACTGGGTCTCTACCCCGCCCGCAGATCGAAGCCGGGTGAAGGCCGTCCGTGCCGCTATCGGGAATCAGAGCGGCTTCGACATGACCAATCGCCAGATGGTGATGCTGTATGTCGACTCGACGATCAAAGCAGGGGTCCGAGACGGGCAAGACATCTGGGAGTGGGGATCGTACAAGTACGGTGCGGGCAACTGGATGAACGATAACCGAGAGATGGACCCGGCCAAGAAGCCCGCCTACGGAACGGCCACACCGAACTCTCGCTACCCGTTCACCGGGGCGTTTCGGGACGTGATGCGGGTGATCGTGGCCCAGCCCACCATCGTGAAGCAGGTGGATCCGAGCGAGACGATCCCTGGCGCAACGGTCACCTACACGCTGCGCTACCGTGCCGAAGGGGCGGCGAACATCGCCGTGCCCGGCTACAAGGTGGTCGATACCCTCCCGGCGGGGATGAGCGTGGTGCCCGGCAGTGCCTCAGTGGCCCCGACCTCGGTGAACGGGCAGACCCTCACCTGGGACTTCGCAACCGTCAACACGAATACGGACTACTTCATCACTTTCCAGGCGACGATCCCGAGCACCGCTGCTCCCGGAGCGACGTTCGTGAACACGGCTTCGTCGAGCATCGGCCAGAACCGGGCGACAGCGAACGCCACGACCACGATTCGCGACGGCGGGCTGACTCTGCTCACCAAAACGGCGGAGAATGCGAAGGTCCCGCACGAAGACGGCGTCGCACGAGACTCGTGGACCGTGCGAATCACCTCAGCCGACGTCAAGCCGCAAGCGTTCACGGACACGATCGATGTGCTGCCCTACAACGGCGACGGCCGGGGAACCCGTTTCTCCGGTGGCTACCAGTTGAGCGGGCCGGTTCAGGCGGTCGCCGGCGCGACGGTTTACTACACCAGGGCTGACCCCGCAACGCTGAAAGCCGACCCTGCGGACCCCGCGAATGGGGCAGTGAACAACCCGAGCGGGAACACGGTGGGGTGGAGTACCACGTTCATGCCCGACGCGACGGCAGTGCGGGTGATCGGGCCCTCGCTGGCACCGTCCGCACAGCAGCAGTTCACCATTCCCGTCATCACCACGGGGGCAGCAGCCGAAGACGTCTATGTGAATGTCGCAGAGGCTCGTGCCGAGAGGACCAAACTCCCGATGCGCACCTCGAGCAGGTTCGAGATCGCGGCAGTCAATTCCGTTGCCCTGAAGAAGTACGTGCAGGACTCCGCCGGGGAATGGCACGACGCGCAGAACGTGGACGACTATCCCACGCACTACGCCGGGGAGACGGTGCGGTACCGCCTGGTCGTGACCAACACGGGCGACCAAGCGCTCACCGATGTGCGGATCACGGACGACCGAGTCGACCTCGCCGCGCTGAACCCCCTGCCAGACGGCCTCACCGCCGGGGCAGTGATCCCGGAGCTGCTTCCGGGCGAAGACAACGCGGTCACGATCGAGTACTCGATCGTGCTGGGTGACGAAGCCGCGGGCGGGCAGCTGATCAACAACGCATGCGCCATTCCCGCAGACACGAACGTCGACGAATCCTGCGATCCCGCAGGGATCATCGTCACGACGTCGACGCTCTCGTGGGAGAAGGTGAACGCGGGAGACACGACTGAGCATCTCGCTGGGTCCGAGTGGTCGTTGGTGCGACTCGACGCGCAGGGCAGCCCGATCGGCTCCGCGATCGCGGTGACGGATTGCACCGCAGCCGCGGCCGCCGAGTGCCGTGGCACCGATGTGAATCCGGAAGCAGGAAAGTTCACGATTTCCGGGCTCACTGCCGGGGACTATGTCCTGACGGAGACGCGCGCCCCTGCCGGGTATGTTCTCGACGACACTCCGCGTCAGATCACCGTGCGCGGTGACACGGCGTTCGAGGTCCCCATCGAGAATGTGCAGTCGGAGGTTCCGCAGTTGCCGCTCACCGGAGGCACCGGCACGTTTGCGATCTTCGTCGGGGCTGGCGCAGCTGGTCTTGGGGTTGCGCTCCTTCTGTGGGTGCAGCGGCGTCGCTCTCGCGTAGCGGGGTGAGTCTCCTTCGGGGGTGATGCTCGGCGGGTGCCCGGAGTGGCGGCATCCGCCGACCCGTCCCGGGGTCTACGGTGGCGACGTGGTCGAGCGGGCGCGCATCTCGCCGCTCACGCTGGTCCTCGTCGTGATCGGCGGTGCGGCCGGCGTCGCCGTGCGAGCCGCGCTCACTCTTCCGTTCACGGGATGGACCCACCCCCTCGCGGTGCCCGCGCTCACGCTCGGGTGCAATCTGCTCGGGTCCTTCCTGCTCGGCATCGTCGTCGGTCGCTGGGCGGTCAGCCGGCCCCGGCTCCGCGCATTCGCCGGCACCGGCGTGCTCGGCGGCTTCACGACGTACAGCGCCTTCGCCGTGCAATCGATCCAGGTCGCCACCGCCGCGCCGATCGTCGGGCTCGCGCTCATTGCCATCAGCCTCGCCGGCGGTGCCGTCGCCGCGGCACTCGGGCTCGCCCTCGGCATCCGCCGCGACGGGGATGCCGCATGAACGGGGTGAGTGCCGGGATGCTCGTTGCCCTGGTGGTCGCGGGCGGGGCGGGCGCCGGCATCCGGTACGTCCTCGATGTCCTCCTCATGCAGGGGCGCCGCGATGCCTTCCCCGTCGGCATCCTGGTGATCAACGTCACCGGTTCCGGGCTGCTGGGGCTCCTGACCGGACTCGGCACGCTCGTCGCGGCCGACTGGCTGGCTGTCCTCGGCATCGGCTTGCTGGGCGGATACACGACGTTCAGCACGGTGTCGGTCGACACGATCCAGCTGATGCGGCGCGGCCGGCGCGACTGGGCGATCGTCAACCTCGTCGGCACCTTCGCCATGGCCGTCATCGCCGCGGCGATCGGCATCGTCATCGGGGGATTGCTCCCAGGCTGAGCCCACGCCTCCGCGGCGACCGCGTGGGATACTGAAGTCGATACATCCATGTATCGACGAGCGCATCCCGTTCGCCTGCATCACACCTACCTGCGCCGGTCCGGTGCGCCCGAGGGAACCCGTGTCGAAACTCGCCGTCCTGAGCCTGAAGAACCGCGCTCTCATCGCGCTCATCACGATCGTCGCCGCGGTGTTCGGTGGCCTCGCGCTCACGAACCTCAAGCAGGAGCTCATTCCCTCGATCGAGCTGCCTCAGCTCTCGGTGGTCACGACCTACCCCGGTGCCTCGCCCGAGGTCGTCAACACCGACGTCTCGACCCCGATCGAGACCGCGATCCAGGGCGTGCCCGGGCTCGAGTCGACGACGGCGACGAGCTCGACGAACGCCTCGATCATCCAGGCGTCGTTCACCTACGGCACCGATCTGGCGACCGCGGAGCAGAAGATCCTGCAGGCCATCAACCGCATCGACAGCCAGCTCCCCGACGGCGTCAGCCCGAACGTGCTGAGCTTCTCGCTCGACGACCTTCCTGTGATCCAGCTGGCCGTGACCGGCTACGACGACGCCGAATCGGTGCAGGCCCGGCTCGAGGGCACGGTCATCCCCGACCTCGAAGACGTCGACGGCGTCAACGCCGCCCAGGTCGTCGGAGGCCGCGTCGAGCGCATCACGATCACCCCCGACCAGACCGCGCTCGCCGAGGCCGGGTACACGCAGCAGGCCATCCGCGACGCGCTCGATCAGAACGGCGTCCTGTTCCCCGGCGGCGAGATCACCGAGGGCGACCAGTCGCTGACCGTGCAGGCCGGCGCGAAGATCGCCTCGGTCGACGAGTTGTCGGCGTTGCCGCTCGTGCCGACGGATGCCGCTCAGCTCACCGGCGGCACGACCACGATCGGCGACGTCGCCACCGTCGCGCAGGAACCGTCACCGGTCACCTCCATCTCGCGTGTCGACGGCGAGCCGGCCCTGACCATCGCGGTCACGAAGCTGCCCGCCGCCAACACCGTCGACGTCTCGCGCGGCGTGCTCGACGCCCTGCCCGCGCTCGAAGACGACCTCGGCGGCGAGGCTCAGTTCACGGTCGTCTTCGACCAGGCGCCGTTCATCGAGCAGTCGATCGAGGCCCTCGCCCAGGAGGGCCTGCTCGGCCTCGTGTTCGCGGTGCTCGTGATCCTCGTGTTCCTGCTCTCGGTCCGCTCGACCATCGTCACCGCGATCTCGATCCCCACGAGCGTGCTCATCACCTTCGTCGGTATCCAGGCGTTCGGCTACTCGCTCAACATCCTGACCCTCGGTGCCCTCACGATCGCGATCGGCCGAGTCGTCGACGACTCGATCGTCGTCATCGAGAACATCAAGCGGCACTACGTCGAGGGAGCCGACAAGCTCGCGGCCATCACCCTGGCCGTTCGCGAGGTGGCCGCCGCCATCACGGCGTCGACGATCACGACCGTTGCCGTGTTCCTGCCGATCGCCTTCGTCGGAGACCTGACCGGCGAGCTGTTCCGTCCCTTCGCCCTGACGGTCACCATCGCGATGTCGGCCTCGCTGTTCGTCTCGCTCACGATCGTCCCGGTGCTCGCGTACTGGTTCCTGCGGCCGGGTAAGCCCGTCGTGACGCCCGACGGCCGGCGCATCGACCCCGAAGACCCCGAGGCGCCGCCGTCGCGACTGCAGAAGGCCTACCTGCCGGTCCTGCGCTGGACCCTGCGCCACTCCGCCGTCACGCTGGTGCTGGCGGTGCTCGTGCTCGGCGGCACCCTCGCGGCCGTGCCGCTGATGAAGACGAACTTCCTCGGCGACTCCGGTCAGAACACCTTCACCATGACGCAGACGCTCGGGCCTGCGGCATCCCTCGAGGCGGAGGATGCCGCCGCCCAGCGCGTCGAGGACGCAGTCACCGGCCTCGAGGGAATCGACGCCGTGCAGGTTTCGATCGGCTCGTCCGGATCGCAGCTGCGCGACGCCTTCTCAGGCGGGGGCGGCGGGGTGACCTACTCGATCACGACCGACAGCTCGGCCGATCAGCTCGACGTGCGCGATCGCGTGCAGCGCGCCGTCGCTGACCTCGAGGGCGTCGGCGACATCCAGATCGCCGCCGGTGGCGGTGGATTCGGGTCGAGCGACATCGAGATCGATGTCACCGCGCCCGACCAGACCGCGCTCCGCGAGGCGACCGACGCGGTCGTCGCCTCGCTGCAGGACGCCGACGGCGTGAGCCAGGTCACGTCGAACCTCTCGGCCTCGCTGCCGTACATCGCCGTGACCGTCGATCGCGACGCCGCGGCATCCCGCGGCCTGTCGGAGGTCGCGGTGGGCGGCATCGTCTCGGGCACGATGCAGCCCCAGTCGATCGGCACCGTCGAGATCGACGACACCTCGCTCACCGTCTACCTCGCGGCGTCGCAGGCGCCCGCGTCGATCGACGAGCTGCGGCAGCTGACCATCCCGACGGCCGGCGGTCCCATCCCGCTGCAGGACGTCGCGACCGTCGAGCAGAGCGAGGGGCCGACCTCCATCACGACGCAGCGCGGTCAGCGCACCGCGACGGTCACCGTGACGCCCGCGGGCGACGACCTCAACGCGGCATCCGGGATCGTCCGGGATGCGCTCGACGAGGTCGAGCTGCCTCAGGGCGCGGATGCCGAGATCGGCGGCGTGCTCACGCAGCAGCAGGACGCCTTCGCGCAGCTCGGGCTCGCCGCGCTCGCCGCCATCCTCATCGTCTACATCGTGATGGTCGCGACCTTCAAGTCGCTGCGGCAGCCGCTGCTGCTGCTCATCTCGGTGCCGTTCGCGGCGACGGGAGCGATCCTGTTGCAGATCGCGACGGGCGTGCCGCTCGGCGTCGCCTCGCTCATCGGTGTGCTGATGCTCATCGGCATCGTCGTGACGAACGCGATCGTGCTCATCGACCTCGTGAACCAGTACCGCGAGAAGGGGCTGTCTGCCCACGACGCGACGATCGCCGGAGGATCGCGCCGTCTGCGACCGATCCTCATGACCGCGCTCGCGACGATCTTCGCGCTGACGCCCATGGGGCTCGGGATCACCGGCCACGGCGGGTTCATCTCGCAGCCGCTGGCGATCGTCGTCATCGGCGGGCTCATCTCGTCGACCCTGCTGACCCTGCTCGTGCTGCCGACCCTCTACAACCTCGTCGAGGGAGCGCGCGAGCGCCGCGCGGCGCGGCGGCGCGGTGACGTCGGTGCCGGTGCGGGTGCGGGTGCGGGTGCGGATGCTGGTTCGACAGCCGGTTCCGCGGGAGACGGGGTGTCTGCTGCGCCGATGACCCGGCGCGAGCGGCGCCTCGCGGAGGCAGCCACAGCCGAGCCGACCCACCTCGTCGTGCCTGTGGACGGTTCACCCGATGCCCCCACGCACCTGGTCATCCCGGTCGCGCCCGATGACCACGAGGTCGGCGACGCCCATGCTGGTGCTGGACGGCCGGTGGATTCCGGTGAACCGGAGGCCGGGTTGTCCCGTCGACAGGCTCAGCGAATTCCCGGGCCTTCTCGCGGACCCCGTCGCCGCCGCCTGGCCTGATCGCGGCACGCGCCGGGCTCGCGGCGGGCTCGCGCCGGGCTGCCGGCTTGCCGCGATGCAAGGGATTGCCCGCGGCGCGCCGTGGCCGGGAGCGAGGCGCCGGGGTGTTGCGCCGGAACCCTTGCATCGCAGCATGCGTTGCCCCCGCCCCGGCCCTCGAGCCCGGCCCTCGCACCCGGGCCTCGGCGCCGCGGCGGGCGATTTCTCAGGCGGATGCCGTATCGTGGCCGGGTCGGCTCTGGGCAGCGCGTGATCGCGACAGGTTTTGTGAGTCCATGGGGCCGATGGTGAGCGCCGATCGGCGCGCATGACCATCATGTGAATGGCCCCCGGCCGACGGATGTCCGGGTTTGCCCGCGTGCGCGCGGGCGCTGTTCTCGTGCAGTGAACCCAGAAGGACACACCATGCCCAAGAACAAGAAGCCGGCCGGCGGCCGCGCGCAGAACTTCGAGCCCCGCTACGGCAAGAAGACCTCGTACCAGGACGCGAAGCGTCGCCCCGGTCAGTCCTCGGCCGGAACCCCCGGCAGCAAGAGCCCCGGTCACCGCGGCTACCGTGCCGAGAGCGAAGACACCGGTCGCAAGAACCGCTGGTCCTCGCAGGACCGTGCCGGTCGTGACGAAGCGCGCGGCATCCGTTCGCAGGCCCGCGACGACCGCGGTCAGCGCGAGCAGCGCGGCTACGGGAACGACCGCCGATCGGATGCCGGCGGCCGCCGCCCCTACGAGGCCCAGCCTCGCGACGATCGCCGCACCTTCGGTGATGCGCGTCCCTCCTTCCGTGACGATCGTCCGCGTCGTGACTTCGGCGACCGTCCGAACCGTGACGACCGTCCGCGTCGTGACGATCGCCCCGCGCGTTCGTTCGATGACCGGCCGCGTCGTGACTTCGGCGACCGGCCCCGCCGCGACGACCGCCCCGCTCGTTCGTTCGATGACCGTCCCCGTCGTGACTTCGGCGACCGCCCGAACCGTGACGACCGTCCGCGTCGTGATGACCGTCCGGCGCGTTCGTTCGATGACCGCCCTCGTCGTGATTTCGGCGATCGCCCGAACCGCGATGACCGTCCGCGTCGCGACTTCTCGGACCGTCCGCGTCGCGATGACCGCCCGGCGCGTTCGTTCGATGACCGGCCTCGTCGTGATTTCGGCGACCGCCCGAACCGCGATGACCGTCCGCGTCGCGACTTCTCGGACCGTCCGCGTCGCGATGACCGCCCGGCGCGTTCGTTCGATGACCGCCCGCGCCGTGACTTCGGCGACCGTCCGAACCGTTCGGACTGGAACGCCGAGACGAAGTCGAAGGCCCACCAGGACCACGTCGACACCGTCCACGAGCGCCTGCAGGCGGAGGCCGTGGATGCGGCATCCGTCGCCCAGTCGTCGTTCGCCGACCTCGGCCTCGGTGACAACATCGTCCGTCAGCTCGACGCCCTGGGTGCGGCATCCCCGTTCCCGATCCAGGCGGCCACCATTCCGCCGATCCTCGAGGGCAAGGACGTCCTCGCCCGCGGCCGCACCGGCTCGGGCAAGACCATCGCGTTCGGCGCTCCGCTCGTCGAATCGATCCTGCGCAGCCAGGCCGGCAAGCGTCGCGAGTTCGGGCGTTCACCTAAGGCGCTGATCCTCGCTCCGACGCGCGAGCTCGCGCTGCAGATCGACCGCACCGTCCAGGCGATCGCGCGCAGCGTCGGGCTCTTCACGACGCAGATCTACGGCGGAGTGCCGCAGGCGCGTCAGGTCGGTGCGCTCAAGAAGGGCGTCGACATCATCATCGGCACCCCCGGCCGCATCGAAGACCTGCAGAACCAGGGAAAGCTCGACCTCTCCGAGGTGGGGATCGTCGTGCTCGACGAGGCCGACCACATGAGCGAGCTCGGGTTCCTCGAGCCCATGCAGCGCATTCTCCGCCTCGTGCAGGACGGCGCGCAGAAGCTGTTGTTCTCGGCGACGCTCGACCGCGAGGTCGCCGCTCTGGTCGACGAGTTCCTCGTCGAGCCGGCCGTCTACGAGGTCGCGGGCGAGAGCCAGGACACCTCGACGATCGATCACCGTGTGCTCGTCCTCGACCACCGTGACAAGGCCGAGATCCTCAACTCCCTCGTCGACCGCGACGGCAAGACGCTCGTCTTCGCCCGCACCCGCGCCTACACCGAGATGCTCGCCGAGCAGTTCGAGGATGCCGGGATCGCCGCGGTCGCGCTCCACGGCGACCTCAACCAGGGCAAGCGCACGCGTAACCTGCAGCGCCTGACCGACGGCAAGGTGCGGGTGCTGGTCGCGACGGATGTCGCAGCCCGTGGCATCCACGTCGACGACATCGACCTGGTCATCCAGGCCGACGCTCCCGACGAGTACAAGACCTACCTGCACCGCGCAGGGCGCACCGGCCGTGCCGGTCGCTCGGGCTCGGTCGTCACTCTCATCACGCGTCAGCGTCGCCGTCGCATGACCGAGATGCTCGAGCGTGCCGAGATCGACGCCCCCTTCGACGATGTCCGCCCCGGCGACGACATCCTCGAGGAGGTCTCGGGCCGACAGCTCGCGAACGTCGACGCCTGACCCGACGCCGCTCTGACGCCCCGCCGCACGCTGTGACCCGACGGTCGTGGCGTTCGGCGGGGCGCTTCCGTTGGACGTGCCGACCCCAAACCGGGCCTTGAGCCTGTTGACGGCCTGATCCGCGGCGCGTTCCGCTCCGCGGAGGCGAGCGGAACCTGCGAGGCTCGTGCAATGGGACGCAAACAGCTCGTGGGGTATTGGGGTCTCGCCGCGGCAGTGGCGCTCGTGATGACGGGCTGCTCGGCCGCGACCGATCCGGCATCATCACCGAGCCCGGCGACGTCGACCAAGTCGAGCGCGTCGACCCCGCCCCCGACACCGTCGCAGAGCGCCGACGCCCCGACGTCGGATGCTATGGCGCCGTCGCTCGACGGCGTGAGCTGCGACGAACTCGTCCCGAGCGCGATCGTCGATGCCAACTTCACGCAGGGGGCTGTGCCCAGCGACCCGTGGCGCGACGCTGCTGCTGCGCTGCCTGACGAACCGGCGCGCCTCGCTGCCGAGGCTGCGGGCGACGACATCGCGTGCGCCTGGGCCTTTCCCGGTGGCTCCGACGGCGGCGTCGATGTCTACGGTCTGACTCTCACCCCCGATGCGCGCGATGCCCTCGTCGCCGAGCTCCGCGATACC
Organism: Microbacterium sp. H37-C3; assembly: GCF_027157935.1. Taxonomy (NCBI): domain Bacteria; kingdom Bacillati; phylum Actinomycetota; class Actinomycetes; order Micrococcales; family Microbacteriaceae; genus Microbacterium; species Microbacterium sp. H37-C3. The sequence goes on from NZ_JAPVLR010000002.1 coordinate 138,581, forward strand.
GCGGTCTTCAGCGAAGGTGATGTCGAGGGGGCGGCGACGTTCACCCGTGTGGAGGATGGCGAGGTCGCGTCTCGGACCGTCGGTTACCTCTTCGATGAGTCGTTATGGATCGCGTTCGTGGGAAACAGTGCGGTGGAGTCGTTCGACCGCGACTACGTCCCCGCGATGCTCGCGGCGATCCGCTCGTAAGCCGTAGCCCGACGCCCACCCTGAAATACGCCGAGCACGGCGTCAGAAGAGCGTGGGAACGGATGCCGCTGCGGCGGCGCGGCCGCGCGAAGTCGTGACCACCGGTCCGGCGCGGAATCGTCGCGTGGCGGGCTGGGCCTCTTCCTCTTCGAGCCCTCCCCGAAGGCGATGCCGCGCGAGCAGAGGTCGAACGCGCGTCGCGAGCATGCGCCGGTAGCCCTGCGGTGCCTGCACCGAGGCCCCGGGGTACAGGCCGCGGTACACCGGCACGAGGTCGGGGCGTTCACGCGCGAGCCACTGCTGGAACCAGGGTTTGACGCCCGGTCGCAGGTGCATCGCGCCGTAGACGACGCGGGCGGCGCCGGCATCCGCGATCCGGCTCAGGGCATCGTCGAGTACCTCGGTCGAATCGGTGAGGTGCGGCACGATCGGCATTAGGAACACCGTCACCCGGAACCCCGCGGCGCTTGCCGCTCGCACCGTGTCGAGGCGAGCGGCGAATGTCGGCGCGCCGGGTTCGAGCAGCTGCCGCAGCGGCTCGTCGAGTACCGCGATCGACATCGCGAGGTCGACGGGCACCGAACGTGCCGCCTCGGCAAGCATCGGCAGGTCGCGGCGAAGCAGGGTGCCTTTCGTCAGCACCGAGAACGGCGTGCCGCTGTCGACCAGCGCCGTGATGATGCCGGGCATCAGCCGATAGCGGCCCTCCGCACGCTGGTAGGGGTCGGTGTTCGTGCCGAGCGCCACCTGCTCGCGCGCCCAGGTCGGTTTCGAGAGCTCGCGGCGCAGCACGTCGGCGACGTTCAGCTTGACGACGATCTGCGAGTCGAAGTCGGCCCCCGCGTCCATGTCGAGGTACTCGTGCGTGCCGCGGGCGAAGCAGTAGACGCAGGCATGCGTGCATCCCCGGTAGGGATTGACCGTCCAGTCGAAGGGCATCGCCGAGGGGCCCGGGACCCGGTTGAGCGCCGAGCGCGACATGACCTCGTGGAAGGTCACTCCTGCGAACTCCGGCGTCGTCACCGAGCGCACGAGGCCGTTGAGTGTCTCGAGGCCGGGCAACGCAGCGGCATCCGCCACGCCCATCTGCTGCCCCTGCCATCGCATGAGAAGATTCGAACAGAAATTCGAAGTGTTGTCAAACATGAAAGCGCGAACCCTCGTATGCTCGGGTGCCGGTGAGGTGACAGGCAGATCGTTTCACCGGGGATCGAGGACGCTGCGAGCGGATGGGGGAGTGCGCTGTGACATTGACGTCAGCTGGGGAGAGGGTGAGATACGCCGGGGTAGCCGACGTGGTCGGTTTCTGCGAGCCGGATCGCACCCGCCCGCCGACGACGAGGGTGCGCCCCCGGCTCGTCCGAATGGATGAAATCCGCCGCGCTGTCGGTGCCGGTGTGAACGGTGCCGCACGATGACGATCATCGATCGAACCGCGTCGTACGCCAAACAGTTCACCGTCAGCGGCTACGTGCTCAATCCCGCGGAGGACCGAATCCTCCTCATCCATCACAAGAAGCTCGCGAAGTGGCTTCCGCCGGGCGGTCATGTCGACGAGGACGAGACGCCCCAGGCGGTGGTCGTGAGAGAAGTGTTCGAGGAGACCGGCGTGGCAGCCGTGCTGCGCCCGCACGCGGGCGTCGACCTCGCCGCGGACGGTCGCACCGAAGCTCAGCTCGACCTCCCGATCAGCATGAGCTATCAGCTCATCCCCGAGCGCCCCGGCGAACCCGCGCACATCCATATGGACATGGCCTTCGTGCTGCACACTTCGGAGCGCGGCGCCCTGACGCCCGCGGCCAGAGAGGTCCACGACGCGGGCTGGTTCTCGAGCATCGAGATCGACGAGCTCGACGCGTTCCCCGCCGTGAAGGTGATCGCGCGAGAGTTGCTCGCTCCGGCGGCCGCGGAAGGGCGCGCGGGCAGTGTGAGCCCGGGGGCATCGCCCGCCGGACCCGATGCCGTGTTCGGCGAGGGGACCAGCCCGGGTCGCGGGTGAACCGCGCTGCGAACGGGAACTCAACCGGGCCCGCAGGGCAGAATGGGGTCGTGGTGCACCCGACCGAGCCCGAGACACGTCGCTCGCGACGTGAGCGATCGGCGGAGGCGCGCCCTCTCCCCTCGCGGCGCGAGCTGCGTGAGCGGGCCGGCGCTTCCGGTTCCGCGGCAAGCGGTGCGGGTGAGGAGGTCGCTTCGGCTTCGTCGGCGGAGGGCCGATCACCGGATGCCGCCGCCCTGACGGCATCCGTGCGTCTGCCGGCATCCGTCTACGTCCGCCGCCGCGCCGTTGCGGCCACGGCTGCACTCGCACTCGTCGGCCTCGTCGTCGCCGGTACCGCCGGCTTCACGTCGGCACTCAGCGGACCGGATGAGGCTCCCGTCGACCCCGTCGCCGCGCTCGTCGGTGACGCCGCGGCGGGCGCGCCCAACGCCTCGTCCATTCCTGCGCCCGCGCAGTCCGGCGATGCTGCCGCCGCCCAGCCGGCCGACGACGCGACGACGGATGCCGCGGCCGCGGGTGACATCTGCGGTGATCCCGGATTCCAGCAGGCGCTCGCGTCGGGCTCTGACGCCGACGTCATCGCCGCGGCCGGGGGAGCCGAGCCTTTCCGGGCCGCGATCGCGGGCGGTGCGGCCCCGTGCATCGATCTGCACACGGCCGGCCGCACGTGGGTCGTCGTGAACAAGCTGAACGCGCTCGATCCGATCGACTACTGGCCCGAGCCGCAAGCGCGCGCCGAGGGCGTCGAGCGGACGAGTGGGGGACACATGCGCGCGGACGTCGCGTCCGCCCTCTCGCAGCTCGCGGCCGCCGCGCAGGCTGAGGGCGCGGGCACAATCGGAGTGAACAGCGGGTTCCGGTCGTACGACTTCCAAGTGTCGACGTACCGCAACTACGTCGGACAGCTCGGCCAGGGCAACGCCGACCTCACGAGCGCCCGCCCCGGGCACAGCGAGCATCAGACCGGTCTCGCCGTCGATGTGGTCGCATGCGACGGCGGGTGCGGGGCGATCGAACAGTTCGGCGGCACGGCGCAGTCAGACTGGGTCGCCGCCAACGCGCATCGCTTCGGGTTCATCATCCGCTACCCCGACGGCTTCACCGAGACGACCGGGTACGAGTACGAGCCCTGGCACCTGCGGTACATCGGCCCTGACCTCGCCGCGCTCTACGCCGAGGGCGGCTACCGCACTCTCGAAGACTTCTTCGGGATGCCGCCGGCCCCGACCTACGTCGGCTGACACCGCCCTGCCCCCGGCGCCCGGCCCGTCGACTCGCCAGGTTCTGCGGATCCCGCACCGGGCGCATCCGCATTTCTCGGCGAGTCGACGGGGGAGGGAAGGGGGAGAGGGGTCAGGCGGGGGTGCGGCGCCGGGCCAGGGTCGCGACGCCCGCGGCACGCAGGCGATCGCCGATCAGGATGCCGAGCCACGTCGCTCCGACGCAGCTGACGATGCAGAGGGCGACGAATCCGATCAGCACGGGCGCGGTCATGCTCCACAGATCGAACGACTGCGCTGCGAACACGGGATACGTCGCGCCGATGATCGCGGCGCCTGCATAGTGCAGCCATGTGTTCCAGCGCCGGTAGAGCGTCGCGAGGAACGGCAGTTCGGGGAAGAACGACCAGTAGAGCATCGTCGCGACCGATCCGATCGTGAAGAACGGGGCAAGCACGAGTCCTGAGATCAGCCCCACGAGCAGCCCCGCTCCCGGGCGTTGCAGCAGCCTGAGGGCGATGACGGCGGGCAGAACCCACAGCCCGGCGATCGCCACCGTTGCGAACGGCACCGTGAGGAACAGGGTCGTCGACGCGACCCACGCGGGCGCGAGCAACGCGCTCGCCGCGACGCCGATCGCGGCGCACGTCAACAGGTATGCCGTCGAGACACGCGCGGCGCGCGACCGGGGTGCCGCGGTCATGCTCGCGTCTCCCGCTCCATCGTGGCTCGGCGTTCATCATCCGGCGCGTGCTCGGATGCCGCCTGGGGCTTCGGGGTCGGCGAGCTCGCGCCCTCGCGCCAGTACCCGACGAAGCTGATCTGTTCCTTCGGGATGCCGTGGTCGGCGACGAGCATCCGCCGGGCGGTGGTCGGCAGCGACTGCTCGCCGACGATGAACGCGTGGAGGGGCTGCGCGGGCAACGCGCCGGGCGCCAATCCGCTCAGCGCTGCGAGGGCGGCTGACCCCGGCTTCGCGTCGGGCGCCCGGACGAGCCAGCGGACCTCGACCCCCGGGGGTGCATCGATCTCGAGCATGTCGTCGCTCGACGGGGCCTCGATGAACGCGGTTCCGGATGCCGTTGCCGGCAGCGAAGCGCAGATGGAGGCGACGGCCGGTGCCCCCGTCTCGTCGGCGACGAGGAGCACATGATCGACGCCTCGCTCGGGGTTGAATCGCAGCCCCTCGTCGATGATGACGACGCTCTCGCCCGCATGGGCCTGCGACGCCCAGCGGGAGGCGGGTCCGGCGGTCGGCCCCGAGCCGTGCAGCACGAAGTCGACGTCGATCTCGGCACCGCCCGCCGGCCCCGACGACCGATACGCCTCACCGAGTAGTTGCGCATGACCGGCCGTTCGCCCTCGGGGATGCGGAGGTACTTCAGGTAGCCGAACAGCTTGTTTGCCTTGGCCGGGATGCGGTCGAGGGCCTCATCGCCGCCGAGCGGCAGGAAAAGGCGGAACCACTGGTCGTAGCCCAGCGGTACGAACCGGTCGATGTCGCCGCGCCCCAAGGTGACCCGCATCCAGTGCGGGGCGAGGCGCTCTGCACGCAGCACCTCCAGACGCACGAGACCGGGCGTCATGGGCTTCACGATGTTGCGGGTCATGCGCAGCATCCTTTCCGGGCTCGCCGGGGTGCGGTCGGCATCAGGGGGTCCAGGGGAAGAGGGGGATGAGGATCGCGGCGGAGGCGAGCCAGAAGAGCGCGACGAAGGCGACATCGCGCCGCCGGAACGGCACCAGGTGCCGCTCGGTGCGGTCGCGATGGGCCCCGAAGGCGCGCGCGTCCATCGCGAGCGCGACCCGCTCGGCATGGCGGATGGCGCCGGCCAGCAGCGGAACGACGTAACCGCCCCACCGTGCGATCGCCGAGAACGGTCCCCGCCCGCCGTGCGCACCGCGCACCCGATGCGCTTGTCGGATGAGGTCGAGCTCGTAGCCGAACCGCGGCACGAACCGGAACGCGGCGAGCGCCGTGTAGCCGACGCGGTAGGGCACCCGCAGCTGCTGGACGGTCGCCCGCACGAGGTCCGGCCCCGTCGTGGTGAGTCCGGCGATGAACGCCAGCGCGGCGATCGCTCCGAGCCGCAATCCGGTCGCCATCCCGATCTGCAGCGCCCCTGCGTGCAGACTCCAGGCGCCGAGCTGAAGCAGCACCGGGGTGTCGGCCACCCGCGCCGCATCGACCCACAGCGACATCCCGGCCCCCACCATCAGGATGCCGATGGGCACGGCGACCGCGAGCAAGAGAACGGTACGCAGCGTCCAACGCGCCCCGACGATGAGCACGCCGTACGCGAGTGCGAGCAGAGCGAGCGGCGTGACGAGATCGCGCGTGAAGATGAGAGCGACCATCGCGGGGACGGGGGCCGCGAGCTTCGCCAGCGGGTTGAGCCGGAACAGCAGCCGACGGGAGGGCGGCGCGGCCGCGTAGGGATCGAGCGCGATGCTCGCCGTCGCGCTCATCGATCGCTCCCCGGCAGATCGCGGAGGCGGGCGATGCCCGACAGCTCGGGGTACCCGTCGAGCCCGTGCAGGGCGCTGCGCAGCGGCGGCATCCGCAGGGCGGCGGAGCGCAGCAGCTCGTCGTCGCCGAGGATGTCGGCGGTCGCTCCGTCGGCGACGATGCGGCCATCTCCGACGACGATGCAGCGCCGGGCGTATTCGCTCACCAGCTGCATGTCGTGGGTGACGACGAGGATCGTCGTGCCGTCGCGGTTGAGGTCGCGCAGCACGTGCAGCAGCTCGTCGGCGCGGGCGCGGTCCTGGCCGAACGTCGGCTCGTCGAGGGCGAGCACGGGTGCGCCGGCGATGAGGGCCGTGCCAACCGACAGTCGGCGCTTCTGACCGCCGGAGAGCAGGAACGGATGCCGGTCGGCGTGCGCCTCGAGGCCGAAGCGGCGCAGCATCCCGTCGACGCGCTCACGCACCTCGTCCTCGGGCGTCCGCTGGCGGCGCAGGCCATGGGCGAGCTCGTCGAAGACCGTGGGTGCGACGAACTGGTGCTCGGGGTTCTGGAAGACGAACCCGACGCGCTCGGCGACCGCACGAGGGTCCGCCCGACTCGGGTCGAGCCCGCCCACGTCGATGCGCCCGCGCGGACCGCGGACGACGCCGGCGATCGCCTGGATGAGGCTCGTCTTGCCCGCACCGTTCGCGCCGACGATCGCGACGAACTCGCCGGTCGCGACCTCGAGGTCCACGTCGTGGAGCACTGTCGTCCGACCTCGACGCAGCGTCAGATCGCGCACCGAAACCGCCGGAGTCGGCGCGTGCGCCGGCGCCTGTGCCGGAGAATCGCGCGAGACTCGGACCGAATCGGAGGTTGCCCCCGACGATGCCGCGATGTTCCGATTCTCGCTACCGGATGCCGCGGCCTCGAGCCCCGCGCGCAGCTCGTCCGGCGTCAGGGGGAGTGGGTCGAACGGATAGCCCGCTTCGCGCAGCCGCAGCGCCGCGATGGTCGACACCGGCAGCCACACGCCGATCGCGTGCAGCTCGGCCGCCCGTTCGCGCAGCACCGCGTCGATCGGACCGTCGGCGATGGTGCGACCGCCATGGTCGAGCACGACGACACGGTCGGTGAAGCCGATCGCCGCGTCGAGATTGTGCTCGACGAGCAGGATCGCCCGGTCGCCCGCGGCAGCGATCTCGCCCAGGGCGGCGTAGACGTCTTCGATGCCCTCGGGGTCGAGGTTCGCGGTGGGCTCGTCGAGCACGAGCAGGGGCGACTCCATCGCGAGCGCGCACGCGATCGCGAGGCGCTGGCGTCCGCCGCCCGAGAGGCGGTCGGGGTTCTCGTGCCGCCGCTCCCAGAGCCCCATCCGGCGCAGCGCCCGCTCGCTCCGCGCGAGGACATCGTCGACGGGCAGCCGCAGGTTCTCGGGGCCGAAGGCCACCTCGTCGAGCAGGGTGCCGGTGACCAGCTGCGCGTCGGGGTCCTGGAAGACCATGCCGACGCGCGTGGTGAGCCGGGGGATCGGGGTGGTCGCAGCATCCTCGCCCGACACGAGTACCGCGCCCTCGGTCGTCGCCGGGATCGACTGCGGGATCAGCCCGTTGAGCGTCAGTGCGACCGTCGACTTGCCCGAACCGCTCGGCCCGAGGAGCAGCACGACCTCACCGGGGGTGACGGAGAACGAGGCGCCGCGGGTAGCTGCGGCATCCGATCCCTCGTAGGTCACCGCGAGATCGCGCACGGCGAGCAACGGCGCGGACGCGGTCGCGGCGACCGGCGTCCCCGCCGTGGCGGCACCGGATGCGGCGGATGTCACGGGCGTCCTCGGATCGGATCGGATGCGCTTAGCTTAGCCGACCCTAACTTGGCCCGGAAAGGCCGCCGAGGGTGCTCAGCGACGGGCGACGCCGGCGCGGCGCAGACCGACGCCGATCCACAGGCCGATGGCCGTCCAGGCGACGGGCCCGAGTACGGCCAGGGTGAGGTAGGTGACCTGAGCCCACAGCGGGAGAGCGCTGAGATGAGCGGCGAAGAACACCGCGAGGGCGACGACGACACCGATCACGAGACCCGAGACGAAGAACCGCCAGGGCGCCCACGAGCGATAGCGGACGAGAGCGGCAACGCCCTCCTGCAGGCCCCCGAACAGCACGGCGGTCCCCAGGAACTGGAACGTGTACGGCGGCGCGACGGCCGAAGACGCGAGCGCCGCGATCAGGTGCGTGATGAGCGCGACCCAGGGGAGGCGCAGAGTCTCCTGCGCGACGATTCCCGGCAGCACATGGATGCCGAGGAGGAAGCCGTAGACGATCGGCAGCCCCGTGATGACGGGGACGGCGAGCCAGCCCTCGATGCCGCCCAGCAGGCCCGTGGCGACCCCGACGGCAGCGCAGACGAGCAGAACGCGCGTCGAAAGGCGGGATGCCGGGGCCACCCGCCCAGCCTATGGGACGCGCGCACGGCGGCTCCCTCCCAGGCCGTGAGAAATGCGGCGGTGGGGGCAATGCTCCCGTGACCCTGAATGAAAGCCGAGGGTTCCTTGTGTCGGAACTGTGAGCTAGGTTGACTTCACCGCGCGCCGATGACGCCGCGCGGACTGCTCATCCATCCCCCCACTGGAGCGCACATGGTTCGCACCACCCTGCGAACAGTCGCGGCTGTATCCCTGGCCGCCCTGTTCACAAGCTCTGCCGCAACGGCATCCTTTGCTGCAACGGGAGAGGGGGTGAACATCCCGGTTCCGATCGAGAGCGAGAGCGGGCGCTACATCGTCCTGCTCGACGAGGCTCCCGTCGCGACCTACGAGGGCGGCGAGGCCGGTCTCGCACCGACCAAGCCCGACGAGGGCGAGCGTCTCGACGCCCAGTCGCGCGCCGTGACCGACTACTCCGGCTTCCTCGAGCAGCGTCAAGAAGAGGTCGCGAGCGAGGTCGGCGCGACTCCCGATGCGACGTACCAGACCACCCTCAACGGGTTCGCGGCTCAGCTGACCGCCGATCAGGCGGGCAAGCTCGCCGCCAAGAAAGGTGTGCTCGGTGTCTTCCCCGACGAGATCCGTCACGTCGACGCCGTGCCGTCGACCGAGTTCCTCGGCCTCGAGGGTGCCGGCGGTGTCTGGGAGAAGGTCGGCGGCATCGATGCTGCGGGCGAGGGCGTCGTCGTCGGCGTCGTCGACACCGGCATCGCGCCCGAGAACCCCGCGTTCGCCGGCGACGCGCTCGGCGCCTCGGCGGGCGACCAGCCCTACCGCGACGGCGACGAGGTCGTGTTCACGAAGGCCGACGGCGGCGAGTTCCGCAGCACGGTCGTCGATCAGGGCGCCGGCACGAAGGATGCCTGGGACCCGTCGCTCCTGAACACCAAGCTCGTCGCAGCCCACTACTTCAGCGACGGCGCAGCGGCCAACGGCTTCTCGTTCGCCGACGACCACCTGTCGCCCCGCGACGGCGACGGCCACGGCTCGCACACCGCGAGCACGGCGGCGGGCAACAACGGCGTCGAGGCGTCCGTCGAGGGAGTCGACTTCGGCTCGATCTCCGGCGTCGCACCGGCTGCCAAGGTCGCGTCGTACAAGGCCTGCTACGTCGGGCCCGACCCGCTCGTCACCACTGACGACATCTGCGCCCTGAGCGACCTGCTCGCGGCGATCGACCAGGCCGTCGCCGACGGCGTCGACGTCATCAACTACTCGATCGGCGGCGGCTCGGCCACGACCGTGCTCGCGCCGGAAGACATCTCGTTCTTCAACGCGGCTGCGGCCGGTGTCTTCGTCGCGACGAGCGCCGGCAACTCCGGCCCCGACCCGGTTACGGCCGACCACGCGTCACCGTGGTACGCCACGGTCGCGGCATCCACCATCCCGACCTGGGAGGGCACCGTCCGGCTCGGAGAGGAGGGCGACACGTCTGCCGCGCAGTTCCCCGGCGCGTCGGTGTCGGTCGGCTTCGGCGACACGATCTCGGGCCCGTCGGTCTTCGCGGGCGACGCCGGCCTGGCCGGTGCTGCGACGCCCGAGCTCTGCCTGCTCGGCTCGCTCGATCCGGCCAAGGTCACCGGCAAGATCGTCGTCTGCGACCGTGGATCGAACGCTCGTGTCGAGAAGTCGCAGGCGGTCGAAGAGGCCGGCGGCATCGGCATGATCCTGACCAACGTCACGCCCGCCTCGCTCGACAACGACTTCCACTCGGTTCCCACGGTGCACGTCTCCGACACCGCGCGCCCGGCGGTGCTCGAGTACGTCCAGGGTGGCACCGACCGCGTCGTCACCCTCATCGGCGAGAACGTCACGGGCACCGAGACCCCGGTCCCGCAGGTCGCGGGCTTCTCGAGCCGCGGACCGATGCTCGCCGATGGCAGCGACGTCATCAAGCCCGACATCACCGCTCCCGGTGTCGCGATCCTCGCGGCCACCGAGAACGGAATCGACGAGGACCCGACCTTCGGCATCCTCTCGGGCACCTCGATGTCGTCGCCCCACGTCGCCGGGCTCGCCGCGCTGTACCTCGGCGAGCACCCGCAGGCGACGCCCGCCGAGGTGAAGTCGGCGATGATGACGACCGCATACAACACCGTTGATGCCGCCGGCGACGCCGTCACCGACCCGTTCACGCAGGGCGCCGGTCACACCGACCCGACGAAGTACTTCGAACCGGGCCTGCTCTACCTGAACGGTCCGGCCGACTGGGCTGCGTACCTGCAGGGGCTGGGGCTGCGCGACTTCGGCGTCGACCCCGTCGACCCGAGCGACCTCAACCTGCCGTCCATCGGCGTCGGTGCGCTCGGCGCACCGCAGACGGTGACCCGCACGATCACGGCCACCGAGCCCGGGACGTACCAGGCGCAGGCATCCGTCCCCGGCGTCGACGTGCAGGTGTCGCCCTCGTCGGTGACGCTCGGGGCGGGCGAGTCGGCCACGGTCGAGATCACGCTGTCGCGCGTCGACGCTCCGATGGGCGAGTGGGCCACCGGCTTCCTCACCTGGACCGGCGGCGCGAACGACGTGCGCTCGCCGATCGCGGTGTTCCCGGTGCCGGTCGATGCCCCGGAGTCCGTGTCGGGCACCGGTACCACCGGCTCGGTCGACGTCACGGTGGCGCCGTCGCTGACGGGTGAGATCGACCTCGGTCTCTCGGGCCTCGTGCCGCAGGAGCTCCGCGTGAACCCGGACTTCCCCGAGGTGCCCGGACACTCCGGTGACCAGGACTCGTTCTACGACGAGGGTGAGGCCGGCTTCAACACCTATGAGATCGTCGACGTCCCGGAGGGCACGGAGTACGCGCGCTTCGCCGTCGAGACCGAGGCGACCGAGACGACCGACCTCGACATGACCGTGTATCGCGTGGTCAGCCCCGACGACCTGCGCTACTACGAGCAGTGGTCGTCGGCGACGGCATCCGCCAACGAGGCCGTCTCGCTCACCGCGCCCACCGCGGGCACGTACCTGGTCAAGGTGAACCGGTACTCGTTCAGCGAGCCCTTCACCTACGACCTCACCACTGCGGTCGTCGCAGCGGGGGCATCGGGCGGCGAGTTCACCGCCACCCCCGACCCGCTGCCGACGGTGCAGGGCGAGAAGGCGACCTACAGCCTGTCGTGGGCGGGCCTCGAGCCCGAGACGTCGTACCTCGGTGTGGTCCGCTACGGCGACTCGTCCATCCGGACGATCGTCGAGGTCGAGTCGGGTCAGGGAGCCCCGGTCGCCGTCGTCGCTCCCGAGGTGTCGGGTTCGGCGAAGGTTGGCGGCACGCTGAAGGCGACCGCCGGTGAGTGGGATCCCGCCGAGGTCAGCGTCGCGTACCAGTGGCTTCGCGGTGGTGAGCCCATCGAGGGTGCCACCTCGGCGTCGTACAAGGTGACGCGCGCCGATGTCGGCACTGCCCTTTCGGTGCGGGTCGCCGCGACGGCGGAGGGCAACCCCCAGGTCGGAACCGCGGTGTCGAACGAGGTGTTCGTGAAGTTCGCCTCGGCGACGAGCGTTTCGCTCAACCGTTACGTCGGAACGGCCTCGCAGCCCTACGTGGTCTCGGTGAAGGTGACGCCGACCGGCGGCGCCCCCGCGACGGGCACCGTCGACATCTGGGTGAACTCGACCCGGTACAGCGCGGATGTCGTCGACGGCACGGCGCGTGTCGAACTGCCCCGGCAGTCGCGCGGGCTGAAGGTCGTCGTCGCCACCTACAACGGCAGTGACACGGTCGAGGGATCGCTGGGGCTCAGCGGCTTCCTCGTACTGTGGTGATGACCGGCTGACGCGCTGCGGCGCGGAGGGGCGGGGCGCTCGGACTTCGGTCCGGGCGCCTCGTCGCATACAGCCGAAGGAGGCCTCGATATCGTTCGCGAGGATGCCCCGGAAGCATCCGGCGACGGACGCGATCGCCCGCCCTCGGCTGTTTGGCTGGCGTCATGCAACACTCACCTCGTTCCTCGATTCTGCTTCCTGCGACGCTGCTCGCCCTCGGTGGACTGCTCAGCGCGTGCAGTGTCGCCCCGTCGGCACCGACATCGCCCCAGGCGGACGCCATCGCGTGGGACTCGTGCGACGGTCTCGTCTCGCGGGTCGCCGCCGTCTACGACGTGCTGGGAACTCCGTCGCCGCTCGAGGGGTGGGGCCACCGGATGCAGTGCGCGAACGTCGCCGTTCCCCTCGACTATGACGACCCCGACGGGCGTCAGCTCGACATCGCCGTCAGTCGGCTCGAGCCGGAAGGTCGAAGCGAAGGCATGATTCTGACGAACCCCGGCGGGCCCGGCCTCGAGGGCAGGACGATGCCGGCCCTGCTCGCGGCATCCGGGATGGGCGATCTCGCGACGGATCACACGCTCGTGGGCATCGACATCCGCGGCACGGGCGGCTCGACGAGCATTGACTGCGATGAGACGCTCGACGTCCCGCTGCCGGAGGGCGTCGTGGACGAGCGCGTGGCGTCGGAGTACTCGGCCGCTGTCGCCGCGGCCAACGAGGCGTGCGTGGCGCAGGATCGCGCGTACTTCTCGCAACTGACCACGGCCAACGTGGCTCGTGACATGGACCGAGTCCGTGCCGCGATCGGCGCCGACCAGGTCGACTACCTCGGTGTGTCGTGGGGAACCGAGCTCGGCGCCGCCTATCTCGCCGAGTATCCCGACCGCGTGCTTCACATGCTGCTCGACAGCATGGTCGACCTGCGGCATGACGCCGCGGCGACTCTGGACGACCTGGTCGCCGCCGACGTCGCTTTCGGTACCGATGACGGCGGGGATGCCCCAGACGACGTCGTGATCGACGGCTTGGCGTCGTCCGACGTCTACGTGGCCGCGAACATCACGACGCGAACCGCGCTGACGTGCAACGCCTACACCGGCGCGACCGACCCCGTCGCCGTCTGGTCTGCTCACCTCGCCCGAAGCGAGGCCATCGGCAGCGACCCGCAGGTTCGCGCGCAGCATCCGCTCAGCGGCGGCATCGCGGGAACGTCCGCATGCGCGGGCTGGCCGATCCAGGAACACGCGCTGGACCTGAGCCCCGGTGACGCGGGAGACAAGCTGCAGATCGTCGCGCACGCATCCGAGACCGTGACCCCCGCGTCGTGGGGTTCGCTCGCGCACACGCTGCTCGGGGGAAACCTGAGCATCGTCGACGACTCGACGCACGGCTCGCTCGCCACCAGCGACAACGCCGCTGAGGCGGTGGAGTACCTCCGGAACGGCACTCCGATGTCGTGAGCTGAGCGTACGAGGGGCGGAGCGCCGGCGGGGTGTCCCGTCCCTCGAACCTCGGCTTCCGTCCGGTCGTGACTCAGGCGGTGCGGGATGCCGCGAGGGTGCGCCCGGCTGTGACGGCGTCCCGTTCCGCGTTCGCGCGCAGCTCGGCCGCAGCCTCGGCGAAGGCGTCGAGTGCCGGGTTCACGCCGACGAGCGTGAAGGGGCGGTGGACGATCGTGAGGTCGAGTCCCCACACGTCTTCGAAGACGCGCCGAAGCCACCCGGTCGAGTGGTCCTAGCCCTCCTTGGGGCTGCCGGCCTCGTAGTTTCCGCAGGGCCGCCCGTCGCGGTCACCTACGCGCTGACGGATGCCGGCTAGCGCCTGGTGCCGATCCTGAGCCAGCTCGGGGAATGGGCCGACGGCAACCTCACGCGCCGCTGAGCGGCACCGGAGCAGATCGGAGAATAGAGACCGTGATCGACGGCCTGAACCTCCCGGCATCCCTTTCCGCACGCACAGCGGATGTCGTCATTCGCCGTGCGACGCCCGACGATCTCGACTCGATCGTGCGGCTGCTGTCGGACGACCCGATCAGTGCGGGGCGCGGTGACGTCGCGGGTGAGGAGGATCGCGACGCGTACGCGAACGCGCTGAATCGGATCGTCGCGGATCCCGCCAACGAGCTGCTGATCGCAGTCGGCGAGACCGGGCAGGTCGTGGCGACCCTGCAGCTGACGCTCATCCCGGGGATGGCGCGACAGGGGAGCACACGCCTGCTCGTCGAGGCCGTCCGGGTGGCGAGCGCGGAACGCTCGTCCGGCATCGGCACCGCGCTCATGCGGTGGGTGGTGGATGCCGCGGCGGTCGAGCTCGGCGCATCCCTCGTGCAGCTCACATCGGATGCCGCGCGCGTCGACGCGCACCGCTTCTACCGCCGGCTCGGCTTCATCGACTCGCACGTCGGCTTCAAGTACGCCGTGCCCGCGGGACCAGCCGTGGTCTGATCAGACCGAGGGCCGCAGGGTCAGCCACACGTCGACGGCGTCCTCGCTGTCGAGGGCGAAGCCGTGTCGCTCGTACAAGCGCCGCGCTGCGCTGCCCTGCAGGACGTTGAGGCGCGTGGGTCCGTCGTGCGGCTCGGCGATCACCCACTGCAGAACGGCGCTGCCGATGCCCCGCCCCTGCAAAGACCCGGGCACGTAGAAGTGCTCGATCCAGCGCGTGGTGTCGTCGGGACGTGTCGTGATGCAACCGGCATCCGTTCCGTCGACGACGATGATGCGGGTCCACTCGGGGCGGAAGCCCGCCCGCATCCGCTCGCGCACCCGATGCTCGTCGAAGCGGCCGAGGCGCTCGAGGTCGTCGCGCAGCACGTCGGCGCGCAGCTCGACGAGCCACTCGATGTCGGCGGGGGCCGCGGGGCGCAGGGTGACGTCCATCGAAGCAAGTCTATGGACCGACCGGTCAGGGGCTACTCGGCTTCCGTGGCCGGGGTCCAGGCGTAGTAGGTGCCGTCGCTTTTCGCCACCGCCCACTCGTCGCAGACGGCGACGCGATCGATCGCGTAGACATCGGGGGCCGAGGCGATCTCCATGGTGGGGGCGGAGAGTCGCTCGACGTCTTCGCACCCCGCCAGTCCGTCGGTGCTCGAGAACATCAGGGATTCCGCCTGGGCGCGGGTCGACACGACGCGTGTGATGTCGCGTGCGTCGGCCGGCATCCAGGCAGGTGCCTCGTCGTGGGCCTGCGCGAGATCGTTCGCCGTCGCGTAGGTGCTTTCGGCTCTGCCGTACGCGACGGAGTCGACGGCGGCGCAACCCGACAGGGTCAGCAGGATGGCCGCCATGCCGAGGGCGGCGGCGCCGGGCGGAAGGTCGCGGGGGAGACGTGGCTTGGTCATGACATCGACGCTACGAACCGCCGCGGCCGGCGTCGTCGCTCGGCCGGATGAGCGTCGTCCATCTTGCGGATGACGTCGCGGCGCGCGGGTTGCGCCGACAGCGAAGGTGATTCGTCCGCGCCGGTCGATGCCGGTTGACTGGCGGGCATGAGACGGATTCTCGTGCTGGGTGGGACCGGATGGCTCGGGCGCGAGATCGCCCGGCAGGCGCGCGACAGCGGGGCCGAGGTGGTCTGCGTCGCGCGCGGCGAATCGGGATCGGTGCCGGACGGGGTGGAGTTTGTGCGGACCGACCGCTCACGTCTGGGTGCCTATGACGGCGTCGGGGGCGCATGGGATGAGGTGATCGAGCTCGCCTCCGAGCCGCAGCTCGTGGAGTCCGCTCTGGACGCGCTCGCGGACCGCGCGGCGCACTGGACTCTCGTGTCGACCGTTTCGGTGTACGCCGACAACAGCACGCCCGGCGCCGACGAGACGGCGCCGCTGGTCGAACCGCAGAACCTCGCCGAGTATCCCGACGCGAAAGTGGCCGCCGAGCGCGCCTCCGCTGCCGCGGTCGGTGACCGCCTGCTCATCGCTCGACCCGGCCTGATCGCGGGTCCGGGTGATCCGAGCGATCGTCTCGGCTACTGGCCGGCGCGGCTGCACCGCGGTGGCGACGTGCTCGCTCCGACGACGGGTCACCGATTCGTCCAGTTCATCGACGTCGACGACCTCGCTGCGTGGATCGTCGGCGCGGGCGCCGCCGGGCTCACCGGAGCCGTCAACGCCGTCGGCGAGGTTCACACGATGGATGACTTCTTGCGCGCCGCGGGGTCCGTCGCCGGGTTCGAGGGCGAACTCATCACGGTTGACGACGAAGAGCTCCTCGCTCTCGACGTGCACTATTGGGCCGGCCCTCGGTCTCTCCCGTTGTGGCTGCCGATCGAGACCGTGGGCTTCGCTCAGCGAGCTGGAAGCGCCTTCGTTGCCACAGGAGGTCGGTCGCGACCGCTCGCTGACACCCTGACCCGGGTGCTCACGGACGAGATCTCGCGCGGCCTCGACCGGCCTCGGCGCTCCGGGCTGACGGTGGACGAGGAGCAGGAGGTCCTCGCCGCCGTCCGCTAGACCATTCACTTCTCCTGGCGCGCGGCCGAAAGCTGTCGGCGACGACTTCTCTCTGCCGTGCAACGTTCGACCGAGGTCCGGCCATGTACGTGGTGAGCACCGAGGAGGAATCCATGGACACATCGATTGATGACCTGTTGCGGGCAAGTGCCCCGCGCCGCGTATCAACGGACGGAATGGTCGCAGCTGAAGTAGAACGCGTCGGGATCGCAGCGCGCATTCATGCCGCGCGTCGGCGGCGCGTCCGCCGGCTGTCGTGGGTCGCTGTGCCGGTGCTCGCCTTGCCGGGAATCGCGCTCGCGTCTACAGCCGGCACCGACCCGCGAATGATCCCAGACTTCGAGATTCCCGTCTCTTACGTCACCGACACCGGTCTGCAGATCTCTTGCTCCATCGAGCTCTTCAACGGCGAGCTCGACCACGTCGAGACCAACACGAAGGCCGTCGAGTACATCGCGGCTCAGAACTGGGAGGGTGTGGGACAGCGGATCTACGAGGAGGCCCTCAAGCGCGACGCGGCCGGTGACTTCGCGCCGTTCTTCGGGGCGGCGCAGGATGTGGTCTTCGCCGGGGCTGACGTTCACATCCTGCCCGGCGACGGTGGTGTCGGCACCGACACCGACTGCACGGGACAGCTGCATTGACGGGGGCACCTGAGCCCGCCGTGACCAACGACGAGCGCGTCGCCCGGCTCGTGAAGGATCACGCCGGTGCACTCCTGGACTACTTCGTCCGGCGTGTGCCCGATCGCGAAGATGCCGCAGACCTCCTGGGTGAAACCCTCGTTGTCGTGTGGCGCAAGGCGCGGTCGGTTCCGTCCGATGCCGTCGAGGCGCGGATGTGGATGTTCGGTATCGCTCGCCGCGTTCTTTCCCAAGGCTGGCGGTCGCGTGCACGTCGGCATGCGCTCACGAACAAGCTCGCACGACACCTCGCAGAGTTGGCGCCGGTCGAGGAGCAGGATCATTCCGCCGATGTGCGCGCCGCGGTCACCAAGCTCCAGGCGGTCGATCAGGAGATCATCCGCCTCGTCTACTGGGATGGATTCACGCTGGTGGAGGCCGCGCGGCACCTGGGAATGAACGCCGCCACGGTGCGCAGCCGACACGCGAGGGCGAGGTCGATCCTGCAGACGCTCCTGCACACCGAACGCGTCTGACGGGCCGCGTCTGGTGGAAGGCGGAAAAGTGCTTCGGTAGCCCCTCGCGAGAACTCAGACCGCTACAGTCCGAGCATGAAGACGGGGGCACTCATCATTCGTAGCGGTGTCAGCATGCTCACCATTGGCCTCACGCCACCCACAGCGATACCTGACCCGCGCGACCTGAACCAGCCAACACATCCATGAGGGGATGAGTCAGAGCCGCCGGCGGCGGGGCGTCAGCCGCACGTGCGGGAGCGGCGGGGCGGGGATGCGCTCGTCGCCGTGACCGACGACGTGGCCGAACCGATCGGATGCCGCTTCCCACTCCTCGCGGGCGAGCTCGATCTCATCGTGGCTGCGGCCGACGAAGTTCCACCACATGACGATCTCGTCGCCGAACGGCTCGCCGCCCAGGAGGAAGACCGTCGCCTCCTCGTCGCCGGTTGTCAGGCGAACGCTGTCACGGCCGTCGCCGAGGTAGAGCAGGGCACCGGGCGCGACCGCATCCTCCGCCCCATTCACCCGGACGGAGCCGAAGACCGGCACGACGGCGTACTCCCACGCGGTCTCGAGGGGCAGGTCGACGACCGCCCCGGCGGGCAGCCGCAGCTCGGCGCCGACGATCGGCGTGTGCATCGTCGCGGGCGAGACGCTTCCGGCGAGTTCGCCGACGACGACGGTCGCCCTGGCGCCGCCGCCGAGGTCGTGCTCGGGCAGGTCGACGTGACGCTCGAAATCGGGGGCGCCATGGCGGCGCTCCTCGGGGAGTGCGACCCACAGCTGCAGGGCATCGAGCGGGATCGGCTCATCGCCGACCGAATACTCGGAGTGGGCGATGCCGGCACCGCTGGTCATGATGTTCAGTGCGCCGCGCTCGATGACGACATCGCTGCCGAGCGTGTCACGGTGGTGCACCTCGCCGGCGAGCGGCCAGGTGACGGTCTGCAGTCCGATGTGCGGATGCGGCTCAACGCGCATCCGCGTGCGCTGCGGGCCGAAGCGGTCGAGAAAGCACCAGGCGCCGACGAGCGGCAGATCGCGCTGTGGCAGAAAGCGGTACACCGACATCGCCCGCACGCCGCCGAGCGGCACCTCGCGCGCCTCGAGCAACGCCCGTCGCGGACCGGGAGAACCCGTCCCCGCGTCTTCGTCGACGGGCGCCGTCTCGGCGTCGAAGCGGGTCACGCCGACGGTTCCGCCGGGGCAGCGGCGTCGGCGGCATCCTCGTCGCGCCACTC
This sequence comes from Microbacterium sp. H37-C3, assembly GCF_027157935.1. Classification (NCBI taxonomy): domain Bacteria; kingdom Bacillati; phylum Actinomycetota; class Actinomycetes; order Micrococcales; family Microbacteriaceae; genus Microbacterium; species Microbacterium sp. H37-C3. The sequence continues at coordinate 157,526 of NZ_JAPVLR010000002.1, forward strand.
GATCTTCAGGCCGGGAACCTCGTTCTCACGAAGGAACTTCACGATGAACGGGCACTCGGGAACGACGGTCTCGCCACGGCGCGCGACGTCGGCGAGCGCATCGGCGGCCAGCGCCTTGCCGAGGCCGCGCCCGCCGAAGGCCTTGTCGACCTCGGTGTGATCGAACACCAGGCGCCCCTCGTCGTCGCGCCGGAAGGCGGCGAAACCGGCGGCCACGTCGCCGACGTGGAGGTCGTAGCGGTCCTGCTCGTCGTTGCGGATCACGGTGGGGGTCTCGTCGGTCATGGTGATCTCCTCTCGATCACCTCCACGGTAAGGCCGTCCGAGACCATTACGACCGAATACCGGGATTGCCGCAGTGCGTCCGCCTAAGCTGAGAAAACGCAATGAAGCGCCTTCCCCCAGGAGAACCGATGCCTCGATCCTCGTCCGACATCGTCACCGATCCGAAACTGCCGCCGGTCGCGGTCTCCGACGACCAGCATCGCGCCGCCGCCCGTTGGACACCGCTCAAGGTCGTGATCTGGATCGCGGTCGCGTTGCTCGGTGGACTCGCGTGGGTCATGCTCGCCGTGGTTCGCGGCGAGACGGTCAATGCGATCTGGTTCGTCTTCGCGGCCGTCTGCACGTACCTGATCGGCTACCGGTTCTACTCGAAGGTCATCGAGCGCTACCTGCTGCGTCCCGACGACCGTCGGGCCACGCCCGCCGAGGTCAAGCAGGACGGCAAGGACTACGTGCCGACCGACCGCCGCGTGCTCTACGGCCACCACTTCGCGGCCATCGCCGGCGCCGGTCCGCTCGTCGGCCCGGTGCTCGCGGCGCAGATGGGGTTCCTGCCCGGGACGATCTGGATCATCGTCGGCGTCGTCGTCGCGGGCGCCGTGCAGGACTACACCGTGCTCTTCTTCTCGATGCGCCGGGGCGGCCGGACGATCGGGCAGATGGCCCGTCAGGAGCTCGGGCGCATCGGCGGAACCGCCGCGATCGTGGCATCCCTGCTCATCATGCTGATCATCGTCGCGATCCTCGCGCTCGTCGTGGTGAACGCGCTCGGCGAGAGCCCGTGGGGCGTCTTCTCGGTGTCGATGACGATCCCGATCGCGCTCTTCATGGGCGTCTACCTGCGCTACCTCCGGCCCGGCAAGGTCACCGAGGTGTCGATCATCGGGTTCGTGCTGCTGATGGGCGCGATCATCGCGGGCGGATGGGTCGCCGACACCACCTGGGGGCAGGAGATCTTCCACCTCGACCGCACGGTCATCGCGTGGGGCATCATCATCTACGGCTTCATCGCCGCGGTGCTGCCGGTGTGGCTGCTGCTCGCTCCGCGCGACTACCTCTCGACGTTCATGAAGATCGGCGTCATCGTCATGCTCGCCGGGGCGATCGTGCTCGTCCGCCCCGAGATCTCGGTGCCGGCGGTCACGATCTTCGGTGAGAACGGGCTCGGCCCGGTGTTCGCGGGTCCGCTCTTCCCGTTCCTGTTCGTCACGATCGCCTGTGGTGCGCTGTCCGGGTTCCATGCGCTCATCGCCTCGGGGACGACGCCGAAGCTCGTCGAGAAGGAGCGCCAGACGCGCTTCATCGGCTACGGCGGCATGCTGATGGAGTCCTTCGTCGCGATCATGGCGCTCGTCGCCGCGATCTCGATCGACCAGGGCATCTACTTCGCGATGAACGCTCCGTCGGCGGCGACCGGCGGCACCGTCGAAGGCGCGGTCGCCTTCGTCAACTCGCTCGGTCTCACCGGGGTCGAGATCACGCCCGACCTGCTGATCTCGACGGCGGCCGACGTCGGCGAGGAGTCGATCGTCTCGCGCACCGGCGGCGCGCCGACTCTCGCGCTCGGGCTCGCGCACATCATGCAGCAGGCCCTCGGCGGCCAGGCGATGATGTCGTTCTGGTACCACTTCGCGATCATGTTCGAGGCGCTGTTCATCCTCACCGCGGTGGATGCCGGAACCCGCGTCGCCCGCTTCATGCTGCAGGACTCCATCGGCGCGTGGATCCCGAAGTTCCGCGACGTGTCGTGGCGTCCGGGTGTCTGGATCACCACGGCCATCATGGTCGCCGGCTGGGGCGCCATCCTGATCCTCGGCGTCACCGACCCGCTCGGCGGCATCAACACCTTCTTCCCGCTGTTCGGCATCGCCAATCAGCTGCTCGCGGCGATCGCGCTCGCCGTCGTGCTCGCGATCGTCGCGAAGCGCGGGCGCTCGTACGTGAAGTGGATCTGGATCATCGCCGTGCCGCTGGCCTTCACCGCGGTCGTGACGATCACGGCCTCGGCGTACAAGATCTTCTCGCCGGTGCCGGCGATCGGCTACTGGGCGAACCACTTCCGCTACCGCGACGCCCTCGCCTCGGGAGACGAGAGCCTCGGCCCGGTCGCCACCGTCGAGGCGGTCATCCGCAACACGGGGGTGCAGGGCACCCTGTCGATCGTCTTCGTCGTCCTCGCGATCATCGTGATCGTCTCGGCCGTCGTGGTCGCCGTGCGCGCGATCGTGCGGGGCGGGGGAGAGGAGACCGAAGACCCCGCCGTCCCGTCTCGCCGCTTCGCGCCTGCCGGATTCATCCCCACCGCCCCCGAGCGCGAGCTCGAGAAGGAGTGGGAGCCGCTGCTCGCCGAGGAGCGGGCCGAGACCGCCCGCCGGGGGCACTGACCGATGGTGCAGAGTGCCGGTCGGGCCGTCCTCCGCGCCGCGCGTGCGCTGCACTGGTACGTCACCTCGCTCATGGGCGACAACGCGTACGCGACGTACCTCGCCCACCAGCGCCGGACGCACCCGGACACCCCGCCCCTCACCGAGCGGCAGTTCTGGCGCCAGCGCATGGACGACCAGGACCGCAACCCGGGTGCGCGCTGCTGCTGACCGGGTGACCATGGAGGGGTGACCCGCACTCCCTCCTCCTCGCGCGCCGCCCGTTCCGCGTTCGCCGCCGCCCTGGTCGGGGTGCTGGCGCTCGCCGTCGGCTGCGCCCCCGAGCCCGAACCGGCCGACCCGACGACGTCCGCCCCGAGCCCGACCGCGACGGCTCCGGCACCCCCGACTCCCACAGCCTCACCCGACCCCGCCGCGGCCCTCGGGCTCGAAGGGTGCGTCGGTCAGGTGCTCATGGTGGGCACGCCGGTCGACACGGTCTCGCCGGATGCCGCAGCCGCGATCCGCGACCGCGGCGTGGGCGGCCTCTTCCTCCACGGCCGCTCGAGCTCGGGCGTCGAGGCCACGGCGGCTCTCGTCGCGCAGTTCCGCGACCTCGCCATCGACGGATCACCGGAGCTCTGGGTCGCGACCGACCAGGAGGGCGGCGAGGTGCAGGTGCTGAGCGGACCCGGGTTCGACGAGATTCCCTACGCTATCCGGCAGGCCGACCTCGGCCCCGACGCGCTCCGCACGGCCGCCACCGCCTGGGGCGGGCAGCTGGCCGCCGCGGGCATCGACGTCAATCTCGCCCCCGTGGCCGACATCGTCACGAGCGCCGAGACGCGCTTGAACAACCCGCCGATCGGCGCGCTCGGGCGGCAGTACGGCTACGACGAACAGGCCGTCGCCGCGGGCGCCGGCGCATTTGCAGACGGAATGCGCGCATCGGGCGTGCTGCCGACGTTCAAGCACTTCCCCGGGCTCGGCCGGGTGGATGCCAACACCGACTACACCGCCGAAGTGCTCGACAGCGTGGTCTCGGCGGACTCGCCGGATGTCGACGTGTACCGCGAGCTCACGGCATCCGGTCCGTCGCTCGTCATGGTCGGCACGGCGCGGTATCAGCACATCGATCCGGATCACCCGGCCGCGTTCTCTCCGGCGGTGCTCGGCCTGCTGCGCGATCGCGTCGGTTTCGACGGCGTCGTGATCACCGATGACCTCTCGGCCGCGGCGGCAGCGGAGATCGTCGCCCCCGGCGATCGGGCCGTCGAGGCGCTGTCGGCCGGGGTCGACATCGTGCTGGCGTCGGCCGATCCGACGGTGCTCCCCGCGATGTACGACGCGGTGCTTGCCCGGGCGCAGTCCGATCCGGCGTTCGCCGCGCGGGTCGACGAGTCGTGCGGCCGGGTGCTCGAGGCGAAGGATGCCGGCACGGCCGACTGATGCTGCGGGTGAGGCGGTCGCCCGCCCCACCCGCCTCGGCTCAGTCTTCGACGAGACGCGCGTGCGACCAGGTGCTCGTCGCCGAGCCGTCGGTCGCCGTCAGCTGGAACGAGGCGTCGCCGAGGTCGAAGCCGAGCGTGACCGACGCGTCGGCGGCATCCCACCGCAGCTCACCGTGAGTGCCCCGCAGGTCGTGCGAGAACGCTCCGGTGAAAGCGGGGTGGGTGGCGCGCAGGCGGAGCGCGTCGAGCTGGAGCCCGACGACCGGTCGCGCCAGTGCGGCGTCGATCTCGTCGGGTGTGTAGTGGTGCCGGTTCACGTCGCGACCGACGCCGGTGGCCTTCAGCAGATCCATGTCGTTCTCGCCAGCGAGCAGCCCGACGTAGTACACCTGCGGGATGCCCGGGGTCATGATCTGCAGCAGCCGGGCGAGCGCGTACCGCCGGTCGTCGCGGCCGAGGGCGTCGTAGAACGTGCAGTTGACCTGGTACAGGTCGAGGTTGGATGCCGCAGCCCCGGTGGCCTGCCGGCTGGTGCCGCCGCTGGCGTCGTGGATCGCCTCGACGAGTGCGTCGATCTGCTCGGGCTCGAGCAGGCCCGGTTCGCCGGGGGCGAGGTCGCTCACGCCGACGTCGATGATGCCGATGCCGTCGTGGGTGTCGAGGACCGTGATGGAGTTCGCAGGGCGGATCTCGAGCCAGCGCTCGAGCGGGCGCGCGTCGCGCGCGTGGAGCGCGTGCAGCACGAGGGGCGGCAGTGCGAAGTCGTAGACGTAGTCGACCGTCTGCGCGATCGCGATCTGCTGCGTGTGGTGCCCGTGGATCTCGAGCAGCACCTGGGCGCCCCGGTCGTGGGCGAGCTGGAGGATGCGCTGCGTGTAGCGCTCGGTCGCGGCCGTCATGAAGCAGCTGGTGCCGGCTTCCTTGCCCGTGTAGCCGACGGCGTCGAGCCGGAGCATCGAGGTGCCGCCCGCGACAAGCGCGTCGATGACCTCGGTCAGGTACTCCCAGGCCGCGTCGGTGCGGAGGTCGATGTCGATCTGCTCGGAGGTGAACGTGGTCCACACCAGCCGCAGCCGGTCGCCGAGCACCATGGCGGTGAACGGGAGGCCCGGGCGCGGGCGGTAGATGCGGGTGAGGTCGGCCTCGGTGACGCCGCCCGGGAAGACGGAGTCGAGCGTGAGGAACATCGGTGCGAACGGCGAGCCGTCGCCGCGACGGCGGACGTCGGCGAAGGCCGCTGAGTCGGCGGAGACGTGGTTGACGATGAGGTCGCTCATGACCGTGTGGGTCTCGCTCAGCGCGCGGACGTCGTCCCACGTGCCCAGTCGCGGATCGATCGAGGCGTGGTCGACCGGGTCGAAGCCGGCGTCCGCGCCGTCGAACGGGGTGAAGTAGGGCAGCAGGTGCACGCCGCCGAAGGCGCCGGAGAGCCGGGTGGCGAGCAGATCGCGGATGCCGGTGACGGTGCCGCCGAGGCGGTCGACGTAGGTGATGAGCTGGGGGGAATCGGGGTTCATGGGTCCTGAGAGTTCTTCCGAGGGGGTCAGATGCGGTGGAGCAGGCGGCGCAGCCACTCTTGACGGGCGCGTCGCGCGTCGCGCGCGAGGACGGTCCACGGCGCGAGGAAGTCGAAGGCGTGCGCTCCGCCGGGCCAGACGTGCAGCTCGGCGTCGCCGCCATCGGCCCACATCCGGCGGGCGAAGGCGACGCACTCGTCGCGGAACGTCTCCGCCGAGCCCACGTCGATGAAGGTCGGCGGCAGCCCCGCGAGCGTTTCGGCCACGGCGGGTGACGCGTACGGCGGGATCTCGCCCTCGACATCGGCGAGGTAGGCGGCCCAGGCGGTCGCGTTGGCGTCGCGGTCCCACGAGCCGTGACCCGCCATCTGCCGTGCCGAGTCCGAGTCGGAGCGGTGGTCGAGCATGGGGCACAGCAGCACGAGGCCCGCGATGCGCGGACCGCCCCGATCGCGGGCGAACAGGGCCGTGGCCGCGGCGAGACCGCCCCCGGCGCTGACCCCCGCGACGATGATGCGGTCGCCGTCCAGGGCGGCGGGGGCGTCGGGCCCGGCCAGCCAGCGGAGAGCGGCAGCGGCATCCTCGAGGGCTGCAGGGTACGGGTGCTCGGGGGCGAGCCGGTACTCCACCGAGACGACCGCGCACCCGGTGCGCTCAGCCAGCTCGGCCGTAGCGGGCATGTCCGAGTCGGCGGTGCCGGCGATCAGCCCGCCCCCGTGCAGGTGCAGGATGACGGGGACGGGCCGGTGCACGACGGCGGGCGTGTAGACGACGACGCCGACCGGCGGGTCGTCTTCGCGCCATCCGGGGACGAGCAGCTCGTCGCGCTCGAAGGCGCCGTGCGCGGTGAGCTCGGCGAGCGGAGCCGCGACCCCGGACGCGCGCACGCGCGGGATCTCGTCGCTGCTCATCGACACGACCACGAGGTCGTCGAACTCGGCGAGAGCACGGGCGACGGCGTTGTCGAAGGGAGGCCGGGCGAGATCCGTCATCCCTTCACCGCCCCCTGCAGCAGAGCCGCCACGAACTGACGCTGGAAGATCAGGAACACCAGGAGCGTCGGCAGCAGGATCAGGATCGACCCGGCGCACAGCAGCGGGATGTCGGTGCCCCACTGGCCCTGGAACGCGCCGAGCGCTCCGGCCATGGTCCGCTTGGTCGGGTCGTCGACGAGGACGATCGCGAGCAGGAACTGGTTCCAGGTCCACAGGAACAGCAGGATCGCGAGCGACGAGATCGCCGGGCCCGACAGCGGCACGTGGATGCGCCAGAACAGCTGCCATGTGGTCGCGCCGTCGATGCGTGCCGCTTCGGTCAGCTCGTGAGGCATGTTCACGAAGTGCGCCCGCATCCACATCACGGCAAACGGCATGAACAGGCCGATCAGCGGCAGGACGATCGCCAGCTGTGTGTTGAGGAGGCCGTATCCCTTCATCTGGTAGTAGATCGGCACGATGATGCCCTCGAAGGGCAGCGTCAGGCCGAGCACGAACAGCACGAAGATCGCACGGGCGAACGGCACGCGCAGGTGGCCCAGTGCGAAGCCCGCCAGTGTCGCGATGACGAGCGAGATCGGCACGACGCCGAGCTCGATGAGGGCGCTCGATCCGAGCATCTTGAGCATGTCGGCCGACTGGAAGGCGAGCGCGAAGTTGTCCCAGTGCGGGGTCTCCGGCCACGACAGGCCCTTCGGATACGTGCCGGGCTCGTGGAGCGCGGTGACGAAGAGCGTGATGAACGGGATGATCGTGAACACCATCACCACGATCAGGACGATGCGGCCCGTCCAGGCCTCGACGGCGGAGGTTCTCATGCGTCTTTCTCGCTTCCGCGCGTGATGCGGTTCAGGGGCAGGACGATCACCAGCACGAGCACCGTCAGCACGACGGCGAGGGCCGACGCCTGCCCGACCTCGCGCTGGAAGAACGCGAGGTAGTAGATCTCGAGACCGGGCACCGTGGTCGAGCCGCCGGGACCGCCCTGCGTGGAGATGTAGATGATGTCGAAGCTGCGGAGTGCGTTGATCACCGTGATGAGGATCGCGACGCCGAGCTCCTGACGCACCGCCGGCAGCGTCACGGTGAAGAACTCGCGGATCGGACCCGCTCCGTCGATGCGGACGGCCTCGTAGAGCGCCGGGTCGATCTTGGTCATGCCCGAGAGCATGAGCAGCATGCAGAGGCCGAGCGAGACCCACGCCCCGATGACGCCCACGGCGGGGAGGGCGGTGTCGAAGTCGCCGAGCCACGCGCGCGTGACGCCACCGAGTCCCACCAGGCGCAGGGCCTGGTTCACCAGGCCGTCGGCGGCGAGCAGCCACGTCCACATGATGCCGGCGGCGACGAGGGGGATCACCTGCGGCAGGAACAGCACGGTGCGGGAGACGCCGGCGAGACGGCTGCCGCCGAGCTTGCGGATGAGGGCGGCCGAGACCAGACCGAGGATCACCGGCACGATCGAGAAGTACAGGATGAGCTTCAGCGCATTGAGGATCGGGACGAGCAGCGCCGAGTCGGTGAAGATCCGGATGTAGTTGTCGAAGCCCGCCCACGTCGCGGTGGTGATGCCGTCCCAGTCGTAGAACGAGTACTGGACGGTCGAGCTGAGCGGGATGAGCACGAACATCGCGTAGGCGATGAGCGCGGGGGCGATCAGGGCGAGACCGATCGACCTCTCGCGCAGGCGCCGCGGGGAGACGCGGCGCCTGCGCGGCCGAGAGGCCGATGAGTCCCGGGATGCCCGGCGGTCGCCGAGCTGTCCGGTGACGGTCATCGGTGCGGCCTACTCCTTCTTCTGGCTGAGGTAGTCGGACTGCACCTTGCTCAGCAGGCCGTCCGCAGTCTGCTTGCCGGCGAAGAGCTCCTGGAGGTTCGGCGTCAGCGTCTTGGCGTAGATCGATCCGGTCGCGTTGGCGATGAAGTCCATCGAGCCGTTGTTCGCCGAGAGGTCGGCGCCGGCGGCGAGGGTCTCGGCGGTGACGCTGCCCTCGGCGATCTCGGGCATGAAGGCGTCGGCCGGGCCCATGGGGTGCGAACCGCCGGACTCGACGGCGATGGTGCGTGCCGTCTCGTTGGTCGCGACCCAGTCGAAGAAGAACGCCGCGCAGTCGGGCTGGTCGGCGTAGGCCGAGACACCGTACGTCGTCGGCGCTGACATCGCGCCGACCTGACCGCCGGCCTCGACCGGGGGCATCAGGAAGAAGCCGACATTGTCGGGCATCTGCGCGTCGAGGTTGCCCGACTCCCAGTCGCCGTTGAAGATGAAGACGCTCTCGCCACCGATGAAGCGGCTCATCATCTGCGAGTAGTCCATCGAGTTGATGTCGGGAGCGAAGTAGCCGGCGTCGATCCAGCCCTTCAGGTGCTCGGCCGCCTCGAGGTTCTCAGGAGTGTCGATCGTGGCGTCGTCCTTGAGGAAGATCCAGTCGTTGATCTTGCTGGGCTCACCGTACGAGGCCATGAGCGCCTGCAGCGGGAAGGCGAGGCCTCCGGTCGCGCCGCCGTTGAACTGCGCGACGGGCGTGAGCCCGGCATCCTTCGCCGCCTGCAGGTAACCGTCGAGCTCGGCGAGCGTCGCGGGCGGCTCGGTCATGCCGGCCTGCGCAGCGAGGGTCTTGTTGTAGAAGACGCCTGTCACCGAGTAGTTGATGCCCATGCCGTACAGCGGGCCGTCGCCGCGCTGTCCGTTCTCGTCGACGCGCAGCTGTTCGAGCTGCGACGAGGGCCACTGGTCCCAGCCGTAGGCCTCGGCGTAAGGATCGAGGTCGTAGAGCAGGTCGCTGTCGACCAGGTCGACGATCGTGGGGAGGCGCATGATGTCCGGCGGCGAGTCGACCAGCACGCGGGGAGCGTTCTGGGTGATGACGGCGAACTGGTCTTCGCGCAGGTTCACGGTGACGTTCGGGAACTGCTTCTCGAACTCGGTGGCGAGGTCGCTGAAGACCGGGAAGCCCGTCTCGACGTAGGCGTCGAGGGTGACGTCATCCGTTCCGCAGGTCGTCTGGATCGGACCGCCGGATGCCGCGCCTTCGCCGGCGGGTGCGGCGCTCGGCGGAGCGCAGGCCGAAAGGGTGACCGCGACGGCGAAGCCGGTCGCCGCGGTGGTGAGAACACGTCGTCGAATTCGTGTCGACATCATCGTCTACCTTCTGTGGGTGGTGGAGGGCCAGGTGCTGCTAACACGAAATAGCACCTGGGCTAAAACGTACTAGCCAGTGGCGGTTCTTCGCAATCGCGGCATACTGAAGCTGCACCGGAGCGAGAGGGGGAGAGATGAACCGCAAGCGCGTGACGCTGGCGCAGGTCGCCGCGGAGGCAGGGGTAGCGGCATCGACGGCATCCCTCGTCCTCGCCGGGCGCGGCAGCGAGCTGCGTCTGTCGCAGGCCCTGCAGGAGCGGGTGCGCGCAGCAGCCGAGCGGCTCGGCTACCGACCCAACGCCGTCTCGGTCGGGCTCCGCACGGGCAGCACCCGCACGCTTGCCTTCATCTCCGACTCCGTCGCCTCGTCGCGACTGGCCGGCGAGATGATCAAGGGCGCCATCGACGCGGCCCGTGCCCGGGGTTTCCTCGTCTTCGTCGGCGAGACCGGTGGCGACGTCCAGCTCGAACGGCAGCTGCTCAACGCCATGTTCGATCGGCAGGTCGACGGCCTCGTCCTGGCGTCGATGATCACGCACCGCCGTACGCTGCCGCCGGAGGCGACGCGCAGCCCGGCCGTCCTGCTCAACCTCGAGGTCGACGGCGCGACGGAGGTTCCGCGGGTGCTTCCCGACGAGTACGCGGCCGGTCGCGAGGCGGTCGGGCACCTGCTCGAGCGCGGGCACCGCGACATCCACCTCATCGGCGCCGGCCCCACCGAGGACGACGTGCCGCCGTTCTCGCTCGGTGCGCAGCAGCGACTGCACGGCATCCTCGACGCGCTGACGGATGCCGGGCTCGAGCCGGCATCCGGGAGCCCGGTCATCCAGTGGCTGCCGCCCGAGGGCTTCCGGCTGACCTCCCAGCTGCTCGACGGAGGAGTCGTGCCGCAGGCCCTCATCTGTTTCAACGACCGCCTGGCGATGGGCGCCTACCAGGCGCTCGGCGAGCGCGGCCTCGCGGTGCCCGACGACGTGTCCGTCGTCTCGTTCGACGACGTCTCGTTCGCGCAATGGCTGCGGCCGGGGCTCACCACCTTCGCGCTGCCCCACCGGGCGATGGGCAAGCGGGCCGTCGAGCTGCTCATCGACCGCGTCGAGGCGTCGAAGGACGGCACCGGTGCGGCCGACGGGGCCGTCGCACCGTCGCTGCTGCCCATGCCTCTGCGCGTCCGGGCCTCGGTGCGCCAGGTCGACGCGGCGGCCGCCGCTCCGCGGGCGTAGGGCAGACTCGAGGGATGACCTCCGCGCCGCTGCTCGACCTCATCGGCCCGGAACCCTCCGACGACGCGATCTACGACGCCTTCACCACCTGGGCGGAGGGACGCGGGCTCACGCTCTACCCGGCGCAGGACGAGGCGGTCATGGAGCTCGTGTCGGGGGCGAACGTGGTGCTGGCCACCCCCACCGGCACGGGCAAGTCGCTCGTCGCGGTCGCCGCGCACGCGGCATCCGTCTCCCGCGGCGGGCGCACGTACTACACGGCTCCGATCAAGGCGCTCGTGAGCGAGAAGTTCTTCGCGCTCGTCGAGATCTTCGGGGCCGAGCGAGTCGGCATGGTGACGGGCGACTCGTCGGTCAACCCCGAGGCGCCGATCATCTGCTGCACGGCCGAGATCCTCGCCAACCTCGCGCTGCGCGAGGGAGCCGACGCCGACGTCGACCAGGTCGTCATGGACGAGTTCCACTTCTACGGCGACCCCGATCGCGGCTGGGCGTGGCAGGTGCCGCTGCTCACGCTGCCGCGCGCGCAGTTCCTGCTGATGTCGGCCACGCTCGGCGACGTGACCGACCTCGCCGACGACCTCTCACGTCGTACGGGCCGGCGGACCGCTCTTGTCACCGGCGTCGAGCGGCCGGTGCCGCTGCACTTCTCGTACGAGCGGCGCCCCGTGCACGACGTGCTCGAGCGGCTGCTCGAGGAGCGCGAGACCCCGGTGTACATCGTGCATTTCTCGCAGGCCGCCGCGCTCGAGCGTGCGCAGGCGCTGTCGAGCGTGAAGATCACGACGCGCGAGCAGCGGGATGCCATCGCCGAGGCGATCGGCGGATTCCGATTCACGACCGGCTTCGGCAAGACCCTCTCGCGCCTCGTGCGGGCGGGCATCGGCGTGCACCACGCCGGAATGCTGCCGCGCTACCGGCGCCTCGTCGAGACGCTCGCACAGCGCGGGCTGCTCAAGGTCATCTGCGGCACCGACACGCTCGGGGTGGGCATCAACGTCCCGATCCGCACGGTCGTCATCACCGCGCTGTCGAAGTACGACGGGACCCGGATGCGGCAGCTCACGGCCCGCGAGTTCCACCAGGTCGCGGGCCGTGCGGGTCGCGCCGGGTTCGACCCGCACGGCAACGTCGTGGTCATGGCGCCGGAGTGGGAGATCGAGAACGCCGTCGCGCTCGCGAAGGCCGGAGATGACCCCGCCAAGCGCAAGAAGATCGTGCGCAAGAAAGCGCCCACCGGCGTCGTCAACTGGGGCGAGGGGTCGTTCGAGCGGCTCGTCGAGGCGCAGCCCGAGCCCCTCACACCGCAGCTGCAGCTGTCGGCCGCGATGCTGCTCAACGTCATCGGCCGCGGAGGTGACGTGTTCGGCAACGTCCGCTCGCTCGTCTTCGACAACCACGAGCCTCGCGCCCGTCAGTATGCCCTCGCCCGCCGGGCCCTCGCGATCTTCCGCACCCTGGTCGCCGCCGGCATCGTCGAGGTCGTGCGCCCCGCGTCTTCTGCTTCTCCGGCCGAGTCGACGATCAGGCTCACCGTCGATCTGCAGCCGAACTTCGCGCTCAACCAGCCGCTGTCGCCGTTCGCCCTCGCGGCGATCGAGCTGCTGTCGCCCGATGATGCCGAGACCGGCACCGGGCACTACGCGCTCGACGTCGTGAGCGTGATCGAGGCGACGCTCGACGACCCGCGCGCGATCCTGTCGCAGCAGGAGTACAAGGCGCGCGGCGAGGCGGTCGGCGCGATGAAGCGCGACGGCATCGAGTACGACGAGCGGATGGCGCTGCTCGAGGAGATCACCTGGCCCAAGCCCCTCGCCGACCTGCTCGCCCAGGCGTTCGAGACCTTCGCGTCGAGCCAGCCGTGGGTGCGCGACTTCGAGCTGTCGCCGAAGTCGGTCGTGCGCGACATGTTCGAGCGGGCGATGTCGTTCGGCGAGTTCGTGTCGTTCTACCAACTGGGTCGCAGCGAGGGCCTCGTGCTGCGCTACCTCAGCGACGCGTACCGGGCGATCCGCCAGACGGTGCCCGCCGAGGCCCGCACCGACGACCTCATGGACCTCATCGAGTGGCTCGGCGAGCTCGTGCGCCAGGTCGACTCGAGCCTCGTCGACGAATGGGAGTCGCTCGCGCACCCCACCGACGACCCCGACGCTCCCGTCGTTCCGCCCGCGCCGCCGTCGGTGCTGGCGAACCGGCGCGCGTTCACGGTGCTGGTGCGCAACGAGATGTTCCGCCGGGTACAGCTCGCCGCGCTGCAGGACGACGAAGCGCTCGAAGCCCTCGACCCCGAGGTCGACTGGCCGGAGGTCCTCGACCGCTACTACGACGACCACGACGAGGTCCTCACCGGGGGCGCCGCGCGCTCGCCGTCGCTCTGCGTGATCGACGAGTCCGCGGCCCGCGACGGACTCTGGCGCGTCGAGCAGGTCATCGACGACCCCGCCGGAGACCACGACTGGCGCATCCGGGCCGAGGTCGACCTGGAGCAGTCCGTCGAGGCAGGCACGGCGGTTGTGCGCGTGACCGAGGTCGTCCGCCTCTGACTCCGGGACGTGAATGGCCGGGCCATGCCGGATGTCGCGGGCCTGGGGCAGGATGAGCCGGTGGCCACACATCTCGGGTTCCTGCGGGCGATCAACCTCGGCGCGACGCGCGTCTTCCCGAAGGACGACATCCGCCGCGTGACCGAGGCCGTCGGCTTCGAGGACGTCGCGACGCACATCAACACCGGCAACATCCGCTTCGACACTCGCATGCGCTCCCGCGCGAAGATCGAGCAGACGCTCGAGCGGGCATACGCGGCCGATCGAGGGTTCGAGGTTCCGGCGATCACGTTCCGCGCCGACGAGTTCGCCGCGCTCGCCGCCGAGGCACTCGCCCTGAGCGAGGCGAACCCCGGCCTGGCCCGCCATTACGTCTACCTGCTCAAGGACGAGCTCGACGCCGACACGGCCGCCCGGGTCGAAGCGCTCGCGACCGCCGCGGGCCGCATGCTGGTCCGCGGCCGCGCGGTCCACGCTCTCCTGCAACCCGGGTATCAGGACGGGACGGTCGATCCCCTGGGCGCGGCGAAGGTCCTCGGCATCGCGACCAACCGCAACCTCAACGTCGTCATGACGCTCGCCGAACGGTGGTGCTGACGAGGCGGGAGGCGACCCCGCCTGTGAACGCACGGAGCGGGCTGTCGGATGCCGCGGCTATCGTGAATCGAGTGAGTCGAGAGCAGCAGTCCTGGGATGCCGATCCCTACGCCGACCTCGACTGGAACCCCGACGAGTTCGCACCGCCCGAGGATTTCGACGCGCCGCCGCCGCCCGAGTTCGACGGATACGGCGCTGCCGTCGCTCGCGCCACCCGCGACCGCGCATCCGCCGGCGCCGCGCCGCCGCGTGCCGCGCCGCCGCGTGCCGTGCCGAACGCGGCCCCCGCCGCCGTCCTCTCGCTCGAGCGTCGCGATTTCACCGGCGCCGACCCGCGCGCCGTGCTCAAGGAGGTCTTCGGCTACGACGACTTCCGCGGCGACCAGGGCGACATCGTCTCGCACGTCATCGGCGGCGGGGATGCCGTCGTGCTCATGCCCACCGGCGGCGGCAAGTCGATCACCTACCAGGTGCCCGCGCTCGTGCGCCCGGGAACGGGACTCGTCGTCAGCCCGCTCATCGCGCTCATGCACGACCAGGTCGATGCGCTGATCGCCAACGGCGTGCGGGCGGCCTACCTCAACTCCACACAGTCTCCGGGTGAGCGCGCCGGTGTCGAGCAGGCGTACCTCGCGGGTCAGCTCGACCTGCTCTACGTCGCCCCCGAGCGTCTGAGCGTGCCGCAGACGACGCAGCTGCTCCAGCGGGGCGCCCTGAGCGTCATCGCGATCGACGAGGCGCACTGCGTCTCGCAGTGGGGCCACGATTTCCGTCCCGATTACCTCGCCCTCGGCGACCTCGACGAGCGGTTCCCCGGGGTGCCGCGGATGGCGCTCACCGCCACTGCGACCCGCGCGACGCACCAGGAGCTCACCGAGCGGCTGCGCCTGCCGCAGGCGCGGCACTTCGTCGCGAGCTTCGACCGACCCAACATCCAGTACCGCATCGAGCCGAAGGTCGATCCGCGGCGGCAGCTCGTCACCTTCATCCGCTCGATGCCCGAGGGATCCGCCGGCATCGTGTACGCGCTCAGCCGCAAGTCGGTCGAGCAGACCGCCGACTACCTCGCCGCACAGGGTCTCGACGCCCTGCCGTACCACGCGGGTCTTCCGGCCGAGATGCGCGCCAAGCACCAGTCGCGGTTCCTCCGCGAAGACGGTGTCGTCATGGTCGCCACGATCGCGTTCGGCATGGGCATCGACAAGCCCGACGTCCGGTTCGTGGCCCACATCGATCTGCCGAAGTCTGTCGAGGGGTACTACCAGGAGACCGGGCGCGCCGGACGCGACGGCGAAGCGTCGATCGCCTGGATGGCCTACGGCCTGGGGGATGTCGTGCAGCAGCGGCGCCTCATCGATCAGAGCCCCGGCGACCGCACGTTCAAGATGCGCATGGGGCAGCACCTCGACGCGATGCTCGCCCTCTGCGAGACCGTCGCGTGCCGTCGGCAGAACCTGCTCGGCTACTTCGGCCAGGACTCCGAGCCCTGCGGCAACTGCGACACCTGCCTCACGCCGCCCGACACGTGGGACGGCCTGATCCCGGCGCAGAAGCTGCTCTCGACGATCGTGCGGCTGCAGCGCGAGCGCAACCAGTCGTTCGGCGCCGGCCACCTCGTCGACATCCTGCGCGGAGCGTCGACCGAGCGCATCCGGCAGCAGCGTCATGACGAACTCGCGACGTACGGCCTCGGCTCCGATCTGTCCGACCAGGACTGGCGCAGTGTCATCCGGCAGCTGCTCGCCCGCGGCATCCTCGTCGCTCGCGGCGAGTACGGCGTGCTCGCGGTCGGCGAGGCCGGAGCGCCGGTGCTCAAGGGCGAGGCTAACGTCCCCCTGCGCCGCGACGTGCTCGGGCGGGGCCAGAACAGCGGCGGCTCTCGCGTGCGCAAGTCGGCCGCGGTCGAGCAGGTCGCCGAGAGCGATCGCGACCTGTTCGAGGCGCTGCGTGCCTGGCGTGCCGAACAGGCGCGCGAGCAGGGCGTTCCGGCCTACATCGTCTTCGGTGACGCGACGCTGCGCGCGCTCGCCGATCGCCGGCCGCGCACCTCGGCCGACCTCGAGGGCATCACCGGCATCGGAGCCAAGAAGCGCGAGGCCTACGGCGACGCGGTGCTCGCCGTCGTGGCATCCCACTGACGCACCGGATGTACGCACCGGATGTCACCCTCGCACAATGCGGGTCGCCGACGTACCGGCATCCGGTTGTGCTGACCGACCAACTCGCTTGGCGAGGCGTTGTGGAAGTCCTACCGTGAATACTGACTCCGATCCTTCCGACGTCGAAAGGCACGCGATGACCGACGCCGCTGTTCGTCCCCACAAGCCCGCAACCGCAGACCGCACCCCCGCCGGGGGCGCCCCGACCGCGCCCCATACCGCGGAGGAGGCGCACGAGGCGCGCATCGACATCGACGCGGTCACCGACATGCTGCTCGGAACCTGGGCGGCGACGCGGCGCGAGGCACGCGAGATGATCAAAGATCCCGTGTTCTGGCAGATCCCGGGCGAGCCGATGGCCGAGCACCGCGAACGCGTGCTCACGCAGCTGCACCTGCTCGTCGAACGCGGCGCCTCCGGACGCGGCTACCCCAAGGAGTACGGCGGCGACGGCGACAACGGCGCGAACCTCGCCGGCTTCCAGGAGCTCGTGCTGGCCGACCCCAGTTTGCAGATCAAGTCCGGCGTGCAGTGGGGCCTCTTCGGCTCGGCCATCCACCAGCTCGGCACGAAGCCCCACCACGACGCCTGGCTGCGCGACGCGATGGAGATGCGCCTGCCGGGCGCGTTCGCGATGACCGAGACCGGGCACGGATCGGATGTCGCGGCCATCGGCACGACCGCCACGTACGACCCCGAGACCGAGGAGTTCGTTATCCACACGCCGTTCCGCGGTGCGTGGAAGGACTACCTGGGCAACGCGGCGGTGCACGGCAAGGCTGCCACCCTCTTCGCTCAGCTGATCACGGGCGGCGTGAACTACGGCGTCCACTGCTTCTTCGTGCCGCTCCGCGACGACGAGGGCAACTTCCTGCCCGGTGTCGGCGGCGAGGACGACGGCGTCAAGGGCGGGCTCAACGGCATCGACAACGGCCGTCTCCACTTCGATCACGTCCGCATCCCGCGCACGAACCTGCTCAACCGGTACGGCGACGTCGCTGCGGACGGCACCTACAGCTCCGACATCGCGAGCCCCGGCCGCCGGTTCTTCACGATGCTCGGCGCCCTCGTGCAGGGGCGTGTATCGCTCGACGGCTCCGCCACGACCGCCTCGGCGCTCGCGGAGTACATCGCCGTGACGTACGCCAACCAGCGTCGTCAGTTCGACTCCGGTGCCGGCACCGACGAGGTCACGCTGCTCGACTACGGCCGGCATCAGCGCCGCCTGCTGCCGCGCATCGCGCAGACCTACGCGCAGTTCTTCTCGCACGACGAGCTGCTGCAGTCCTTCGACGGCGTGTTCGCGGGGCGCACCGACACCCCGGAGGGGCGCGAGAACCTCGAGACGCTCGCCGCCGCCCTCAAGCCGCTGTCGACGTGGCATGCGCTCGACACGATCCAGGAGTGCCGTGAGGCGTGCGGAGGCCAGGGCTTCCTCGCCGAGAACCGCATGGTCGACCTGCACCACGACCTCGATGTCTTCGCCACCTTCGAGGGCGACAACAACGTGCTCCTGCAGCTGGTGGGCAAGCGTCTGCTCAGCGACTACGCGAAGCAGTTCAAGGGAGCCGACGCGAAGGCGCTCGCGAAGTTCGCCGCCGTCTCCACCGCCGAGCGCGTGTTCCACGGTGCCGGGCTGCGTCGGCTCGGTCAGTCGGTCGCCGACTTCGGGCAGACGGCACGATCGGTGCAGCTCGGGCTGCGGGCAGAGCAGCAGCACGAGCTGCTGACGGGCCGGGTCGAGCAGATGATCGCCGACATCGCCGCCGCGCTGCGGCCCGCGTCGAAGATGTCGCAGCAGGATGCCGCTGCCGTCTTCAACCAGCACCAGTCGGAGCTGATCGAGGCCGCCCGCGCTCACGGTGAGCTCCTGCAGTGGGAAGCGTTCGCACAGGGTGTCGAGCGCATCGAAGACGAGGGCACCCGCCAGGTGCTCGTGTGGCTGCGCGACCTGTTCGGCCTGACCCTCATCGAGCGGCACCTCGCGTGGTACCTCATCAACGGTCGCCTCTCGACCCAGCGCGCGGCGGCCGTCACGAGCTACATCGACCGGCTGTGCGCGCGGCTGCGCCCGCATGCCCAGGACCTCGTCGACGCCTTCGGCTTCGCGCCCGAGCACGTCCGCGCGCCCATCGCGTCGGGCGCGGAGGCGGAGCGGCAGCGCGAGGCACGCGAGTACTTCGCCGACCTCGCCGCGTCGGGCACCGCGCCCGTCTCGGAGAAGACGCTCGCGAAGTCGGGCAAGCGCGGCTCCTGAGACCGGCTGCGGCGGTGGCGAACCGCGGCATGTCGGCGGCGCTCGCTAGCCTGGCGCAATGGCGCTCGACCTCATCACCGGACCCGACGGCCTGGACCGATGCGGCTGGGTGGGCGATGACGTCGAGTACCGGCGCTACCACGACGAAGAATGGGGGCGCCCGCTCCACGGCGACCGCGCCCTGTTTGAGAAGCTGAGCCTCGAGGGGTTCCAGGCGGGGCTCAGCTGGATCACGATCCTGCGCAAACGCCCGCGCTTCCGCGAAGTCTTCGCGGGATTCGAGCCGGTGCGCGTGGCCGCATTCGGCGCCGACGAGATCGCGGCCCTCATGGCGGATGCCGGCATCATCCGCAATCGGGCGAAGATCGAGGCCACCATCTCGAACGCGAGGCTGCTGCTCGGCTTCTCCGACGGCGAGTTCGACGAGCTCATGTGGTCGTTCGCGCCCGAGGCCGGCCGGCCACGCCCCGCAACGCTCGCTGACGTGCCCCCGGTGACGGCGGAATCCGAGGCGATGAGCAAGGCCCTGCGGCGCCGCGGGTTCCGGTTCGTCGGGCCGACGACGATGTACGCGCTCATGCAGTCGTCCGGCATGGTCGACGACCACGTCGTCGGATGCCACCGAGCTCTCGCCCTCGGCGACACGAAGCCCCACAATGGGGAGGTTCGTACCGAGAGGATGTCCGATGGCCGCCGCATCCGCTGAGAACGCCGCCGATTCGCACGAGGTCATCCGCGTCCGCGGTGCGCGTGAGAACAATCTGAACGGTGTCGACGTCGACATCCCGAAACGACGGCTGACCGTCTTCACGGGCGTGAGCGGTTCCGGCAAGTCCTCGCTCGTCTTCGGCACGATCGCCGCCGAGTCGCGGCGTCTCATCAACGAGACCTACCCGACCTTCGTCCAGCAGTTCATGGCGCAGATCGGGCGCCCCGATGTCGACGCGCTCGAGAACATCAGCCCGGCGATCATGGTCGACCAGGAGCGGATGGGCGCGAACGCCCGCTCGACGGTCGGCACGGCGACCGATGTGCACGCCATGCTGCGCGTGCTGTTCAGTCGTATCGGCGAGCCGTTCGTCGGGTCGCCGCAGGCGTTCTCGTTCAACGTGCCGTCGGTGTCGGGTGCCGGCGAGATCATGATCGCCGTCGGAGGCGAGGAAGGCCGTGCGGAACGCCGGTCGTTCCAGGTGACGGGCGGCATGTGCCCCGGCTGCGAAGGACTCGGCGAGGTCAGCGACATCGACATCGATGAGCTGGTCGACCGGTCGAAGTCTCTCAATGAGGGCGCCATCCGGGTTCCGGGCTACAGCGCCGACGGCTGGATGGTGCGCGGGTACAGCGAGTCGGGACTGCTCGATCCCGACAAGTCGATCGCCGACTACTCGGATGCCGAGCTCGAGGACTTCCTCTACAAAGAGCCCACGAAGGTCAAGATCCAGAGCATCAACATGACCTACGAGGGACTCGTCCCGCGGGTCACGAAGTCGATGCTGCAGAAGGACCGCGAGTCGCTGCAGCCTCACGTCCGGGCGTTCGTCGAGCGGGCGGTGAGATTCATGCCCTGCCCGGCATGCGGTGGGACGCGGCTCAACGACGGCGCGCGTTCAGCGAGAATCGCCGGAGTGAACATCGCCGATACCGCGTCGATGCAGATCACCGACCTCGCCGATTGGCTCGGCTCCATCGACGACCCCTCCGTCGAGCCGTTGCTCGCGGGACTGCGTGCCACCGTGCAGTCGTTCATCGACATCGGGCTCGGCTATCTCTCGCTCGACCGCTCCTCGGGAACGCTGTCGGGCGGCGAGGCCCAGCGAACGAAGATGATCCGGCATCTCGGATCGAGCCTGACCGACGTCACGTACGTCTTCGACGAGCCGACAGCCGGTCTTCACCCGCACGACATCCAGCGGATGAACAATCTGCTGCGCGGGCTTCGCGACAAGGGCAACACGGTGCTCGTGGTCGAGCACAAGCCCGAGGTCATCGAGATCGCCGATCACGTCATCGACCTCGGACCCGGTGCGGGACGGAACGGCGGGAGGATCCAGTTCACGGGATCGGTCGCCGAGCTGCGGACATCCGGCACGCTGACCGGACGGCACCTCGACCACCGGGCACAGCTGAAACCGGCGGTGCGCACGGCGTCCGGCATCCTCGAGATCCGGGGTGCGACCGCCAACAACCTCAAGTCGGTGGACGTCGACATCCCGCTCGGGACTCTCACCGTCGTCACCGGTGTGGCCGGCTCGGGCAAATCGTCGCTCATCCACGGCAGCCTCGCGGGGCGGGACGGGGTGGTCGTCGTCGATCAGTCGCCGATCCGGGGCAACCGGCGCAGCAGTCCCGCGACGTACACCGCCCTGCTCGATCCGATCCGCACGGCGTTCGCCAAGGCGAACGGGGTCAAGCCCGCTCTCTTCAGCGCCAACTCGCAGGGCGCGTGCCCGGCCTGCAAGGGGCTGGGCGTCATCGTCACGAAGCTCGGCATCACCGCATCCGTCGAGACGGAGTGCGACGTGTGCGAGGGGTCGGGATTCAGCCCCGAGGTGCTCCGGTACACCCTCGACGGTCGCACCATCGCCGAGGTTCTCGCCCTGAGTGCGGCCGAGGCCGCCGAGGCGCTCCCGGCGCGGGTGGCGGGCGGAGTCCTGTCGCGGCTGATCGATGTCGGCCTCGGATACATCACGCTGGGGCAGGCGCTGAGCACGCTCTCCGGCGGTGAGCGACAGCGGCTGAAGCTCGCGATCTCGATGGCCACCTCCGGCTCGGTGTACATCCTCGACGAACCGACGACCGGTCTGCATCTCGCGGATGTCGACAATCTGCTCGCGTTGCTCGACCGGCTCGTCGACGCCGGAAACTCCGTCATCGTCATCGAGCATCATCAGGCCGTCATGGCGCATGCCGATCACATCATCGACATCGGACCGGGTGCCGGGCGCGACGGCGGGCGGGTCGTGTTCGAGGGGACACCGGCCGACCTCGTCGCGGCAGGCGCTACCCTCACGGCCGAGCATCTCCGTCGCTACGTCGGCACGCGCACCGGAGCGGAGAGGTGATGCACACCATCGCGATCGTTGACATGGGGAGAACTCCCCATGTCAACAGACAAATCCGGCACTTCTCCTGACATAGGGTGGTTGCGCAGTTCAACCGATGCGAGCCCGGAAGCCGGGCCGATCACCGTCGCCCCGGGGGGAGCCGAGCCCAATGACGTCGACCTCGTGGCTGCGGGCACGCCCGCGAACGTTCATCTCCGCCGGTATCGTCACCGTCGCGGCGCTGACCATCGGAACCCTCGCGGTCGCCTACGAGGGTGAGCCCACGACCGAGGTCGATCTCCACGACGGCGGCGTGTGGGTGACGAAGCAGTCCAGCTTGCTCGTGGGGCACTACAACAACGAGTCCCGCGTGCTCGACGGCAGCCTGCGCACGACATCCGCCGAGTACGACGTGCTCCAATCCGGTCCCCGCGTCGTCGTGGTCGACGCGGACGGATCGGCGATGTCGGCCGTCGATCCCGCGAAGGTCGTGCTTTCGGGAACCGCTGAGGTGCAGCCGGGCGCGCAGATCGCCCTCGGATCCGACACCGTCTCGGTGCTCGACGCCGCGGGAGACCTGCGCACCGTCCAGTTCGCCGGTGTGAACGGCTTCAGCTTCGGAGGCAACGAGCCGATCGCCGAGCTCGGGGAGAACGCGACGGCGACGGTCGGCACAGACGGCACGATCTATGCCGCGTCCGCGGCCGGCGCGTCGCTGTACGCCTACGCGCCGATCGGCGACGGCACCGTCGCGCAGACCGCCGAGCGGAGCCTCGAGGGCATCGCCGAGGATCACGAGCTGGCCATCACCTCACTCGGGCAGACGCCGTTCGTGCTCGACCGCGAGACCAATGTGCTCTATGGCGGCGACGGCTCGCAGACCGATCTTCCCGCCGATGCGCTGCTGCAGCGTCCGTCCAACTCCGCCGAGACCCTCACCGTCAGCACCCGCAGCGCCCTGTTGCGGGTGCAGCCGGGCGGGCAGACGACGACGATCGAGGCCGGTGCCGAGGGCACCCCCGCCGACCCCGTCTACGTCGGCGGCTGTGCCTATGGCGCGTGGTCGGGATCGGGAGTCTTCGTCCGCGACTGTGCGAACGACGCCGACGATCTGGTGCAGGAAATCGAGGGCATCGATCCCACCGCGAAACTGGAGTTCCGCGTGAACCGGGATGTCGTCGTGCTCAACGACGTGTTCGGTGGGGCGGCCTGGCTCGCGAGCGAGAACATGCAGCGCGTCGACAACTGGACCGACATCACGCCGCCGGAGGGCACCGGAGACGAGGAGCAGGAGACCACGGAAGAGACGGTCGAGACCGCTCTGCCCGAGCGCACCGACGAGAACACGCCGCCGATCGCCGTCGACGACTCGTTCGGCGTGCGACCCGGCCGCACGACCGTGCTCCCCGTCCTCTTCAACGACACCGACGCCGACGGCGACGTGCTGGTCGCCGAGGCCACGAGTGATCCCGCGTTCGGTGAGATCTCGCCGATCCAGAACGGCGGCGCCCTCCAGATCGCCGTGCCCGACGACGCCTCGGGGTCGACGTCGTTCACCTACACCGCCGACGACGGCCGGGGCGGGGAAGCGTCTGCCACCGTCCGGCTGTCGGTACGAGGCGACGACGAGAACTCCCCGCCGGTCCAGCAGCGCGTCACGCCGGTCACCGTCGAGGCCGGCGGCACCACCTCGTACAACGTGCTGAGCGAATGGATCGACCCGGACGGCGACGACATCTTCCTCAAGTCGGTCCAGCCCGACGGCGGTGACGAGGCCGACTTCACGTCCGACGGCCAGATCACGTATCGCGCGATCGGTGCGGTGCAGGGCCGAAAGGACGTGCCCATCATCGTCTCGGACGGCACGGATGACGGCGCCGGCGTGCTCCGGATCGACGTCCGCCCTCCCGGCACGACGGTGCCCGTGACCAACGCCGACCACGTCGTGACCCGTGTCGGTCAGTCGGTCACGGTGTCGCCGCTGACGAACGACACGAGCGCGGGACGCGAGCCGCTGCGCCTGACGCGCGTCGACGAGGTCGAGGGCGCGACGATCCAGCCGGACTTCGCCGAGCAGACCTTCACCTTCAGCGCGGACGCCGTCAACACCTACTACGTCGATTACCTGGTGTCGGCGGGACCCAACAGCGTTCCCGGACTCGTGCGCGTTGACGTTCTGCCGGCGGCGGATACCAATCTTCCGCCCGTCGCGGTGCGAGACGTCGCGCTCTTGCCGACGGGCGGCGACGTGCTCGTCAACGTCCTGGGCAACGACACCGATCCGGCCGGCGGCATCCTCGTCGTCCAGTCGGTGACGGCCGACCCCGATGGCGGGGTGACGGCGGCCGTGCTCGGCCATGAGACCGTCCGGATCACCGACCAGGGCTCGCTCAGCGAGCAGACCCGGGTGTCGTACACGATCTCCAACGGCGACCAATCCGCCACGGGCGAGATCGTCGTCATCCCGATCCCGGCGCCCGACCGGCTGCGGCCACCGGTCGCAAACAACGACACGGCGGTCGTGCGCGTCGGCGATGTCGTCACGATCGACGTGCTCGCGAACGACACCCACCCCAACGGCGACACCCTGCATGTGTCTCCCGAGCTCGTTCCGCCGCTCGTCGACGAGGCTGACGGCCAGGTGTTCGTCTCGGAGGACAAACTCCGGTTCCGCGCCGGTGACGAGCCCAAGACCGTCAACGCCACCTATGAGGCTGTCGACAGCTCGGGTCAGCGTGCCGGTGCGTACGTGACGATCCAGATCCTGCCCCGACAGGACGACGCCAACGCCGCGCCGCGCCCCCGCGACCTCACCGCGCGCACCCTGAGCGGCTCGAAAGTCACGATCCCGGTGCCCCTCGACGGCATCGACGAGGACGGCGACTCCGTCGAGCTGATCGGCATCGCGAGCTCGCCGAGCAAGGGTCGCATCGTCGAGACCGGGTCGAACACTTTCGTCTACGAGGCCTTCGACACGAGCGTCGGCTCGGACTCGTTCACCTACCGGGTGCGCGACCGCCTCGGCAAGGAGGGCACGGCGCGTATCCAGGTCGGCGTCGCGCCGCCCGAGACGACCAATCAGGCGCCGTACGCCGTGAAGGATGCCGTCATCATGCGGCCGGGACGCCAGGTGGCGGTCTCGGTGCTCGAGAACGACTCCGACCCCGACGGCGACCAGTTCGGCTTCGCTGTCGACGCGCTCGAGGTGCCGGACGTCGACGGTCTCGCGGCCGAGGTGTCGGGCGAGCAGATCGTCATCACTGCACCCGACGTGCCGATGAACACGAGCATCCAGTACACGATCGAGGACGCCCGCGGCCTCACCGCGACGGCCCCCGTGCAGATCACCGTCGACCCCGACGTGCCGCTGCAGCGCCCGATCGCCCGCGACGATCGCGTGCGCGCCGAGGACGTCGACGAGAACGGCGTGGCCGAGGTCGCGGTGCTCGACAACGACGACGACCCCGACGGCACACGCAGTGCGCTGCGCGTGACCCTCGGCGCCGGCGGCGAGAACGCCACCGTGCGCCCCAACGGCACGGTGTCGGTGCCGCTGACCGACGAGCGCCAGCTCATCACCTACTTCATCACCGACGAGGACGAGCTCACCGCGGCCGCCTTCATCCACGTGCCCTCGCTCGCCGAGCTGCCGCCGAGCCTCATCTCGACCGAGCCTCTCGTCGTCCAGAGCGGTGAGACCGTCGAGCTGCCGCTGTCGGAGTACGTGCGCGCCTCGGGCGGACGGGATGTCGTCATCACCGAGGCCGAGAAGGTCACGGCGGCCCACTCCAACGGTGCATCCCTCGTCAAGGACGAGCGGACGCTCGAGTACACCTCCGCTGCCGACTACTTCGGTCAGGACGCCCTGACCTTCGAAGTCACCGACGGTTCGGGGCCCGACGACCCCGAGGGCCGCAAGGCGACCCTGATGATCCCGATCACCGTCACGCCGCCCGACAACCGCCCGCCGAGCATGATCGGCGCGCAGATGGAGGTCGCGCAGGGCGAGGATGCGCGGACCCTCGATCTCGCCGCGCTCGCGACCGACCCCGATCCCGGCGATGCCGAGAAGCTGCGGTTCGCGATCGTCGGCGGCTCGCCCGACGGATTGACCGCGCGCATCGACGGCTCGGTGCTCTCGGTGGAGGCGAGCACGGACGTCGCCAAGGGGACCTCACTGCCCGTGCAGGTGAGCGTCACCGACGGCGAATCCGACCCGGTGACGGCGACGATCACGGTCACCGTGACCGCCTCGACGCGCCCGCTCGCCACCGCGAACGCCGATGTCATCGAGCAGGCCGACCAGGGTAAGACCATCTCGGTCGCTGTGCTCGACAACGACGTGAACCCGTTCCCCGAGACGCCGCTGAAGGTCATCGGCGCGTTCACCGAGACCTCGGGAGCCTCGGCGACCGTCGCCGGTGATCGCGTGGAGGTCACCAGCCGCGATGACTTCGTGGGAACCCTCGTTGTGCGGTACCGGATCCAGGACGCGACGGGCGACCCCGACCGTGAGGTCGAGGGCCAGATCCGCATCACGGTGCAGGGGCGTCCGGATGCTCCCGGCAAGCCGACGGTCACGAGCGTCGAGAGCCGCACCGTGGTGATGTCGTGGTCGCCGCCGGTCGACAACGGCGCGTCCATCACCGGTTACACCGTGCGCTCGACGGCCGGTTCGTACACGCGCGAGTGCCGTTCGACGACGTGCACGCTGGACGGACTGACGAACAACGTCGAGTACAACTTCGTGGTCACCGCGACCAACCGCGTCGGCGAGTCCGACCCGTCGCTGCCGTCCGAGACCGCGCGTCCCGATCAGCGGCCCGACACGCCGAACCCGCCGAGCCTGGCCTTCGGCGACCGCAGCCTCGACGTGTCGTGGACGGTTCCGCGCACCGAGGGCTCGCCCGTCGAGAGCTACAGCCTGCAGATCTCGCCCGCACCGCCGTCCGGGGTCGCCGAGAAGACCGGCGTGACCGGTACCCGCATCACGTGGGACGGGCTGCAGAACGGCGTCCAGTACCAGGTGCGCGTCCGAGCCCACAACCGTGCGCCCGAGCCGTCGAGCTGGAGCGTCTGGTCGCAGGCGATGGTGCCCGCCGGCAAGCCGGACGCTCCTGGAGCACCGTCAACGCAGCGCCTCAACCCGGTGGGCAATCGCTCGCAGATGCAGGTGAGCTGGAACCAGCCGGCGAACAACGGCGACGCGATCGCGGGATACCAGCTCCAGGTCCGCCGCGGCGGTGCGACCGTCGACACCATCAGCGTGCCCGCCGGTCAGACCAGCCAGGCCGTGACCGTCGACACCTCGACGACCGACTACACGTTCGTCGTCCGCGCCCAGAACAAGGCGGGCTGGGGCGAGTGGAGTGCGGCATCCGCGCCTCGACGCGCCTTCACGCCTCCCGGCGCCCCGACCGGAATCAGCGCGAGCGAAGGCGACAACCGCGTCACCGTCTCGTGGACGGCCGGGCCGCTCAACGGCGCGAACCCCGGCGAGGTCAGCTACCAGTACTCCGTCAACAACGGCGGCTGGCGCAACGACTGGATCGGGGGCGGCAACGGCGGATCGGGCACGATCGGCAACGGTCAGGTCAACAACAACGGCACCTACACGGTGCGCGTTCGTGCCGTCGCCACGGCCGACGGATCGCGGTACGAGGGTGAGCCCTCGGCGGCATCCAACCAGGTCGCGCCGTACGGCCAGATCGGCAACCCGTCGGCCAACGCCAGCCGCGACGGCAACCGCGTCACGCTGTCGTGGTCGTCGCCCGCCCGCAACGGTCGCGACATCACGACGGAGATCAGCGTGAACGGCGGCGGCTGGCAGCGCGTCGACGCGAGCGGATCGCGCTCGCAGGGAGACGTCGGCTACAGCAGCACGCAGTCCATCCGGGTGCGCGTGAGCGCCGCCGGCAGCGAGGCGCGTGAAGCCTCGGCGAGCGTGACGACGCCGAACCCGCCGCCCCCGCCGCAGCCCCGCGCTTCGGTCGAGAAGGGATCGCCGGTCGGCGGCTGCGTCAACGGCTGCTTCCACCTGAAGCTGAACACGCAGGACTTCCCGGCCGGCAACTACCGCATCGACTGCTACGACGGAAACCGGAAGTTCAACACCTACCCGTCGTCGTACAACGTCCCGGCCAACGGGTCGATCCAGCTGGACTGCTGGATCGGCGCCGATGGACGCGACATCTCGGCCGAGATCATCGGCTGGGGTCGCACCGGCACGACGCGCTGGTAGTCCCCGCATCCGCCCCGGCATCCACTCACCACGAGGAACGAGAACGAACGAATGAGCATGACACCCGAGCAGGCAGCGTGGTTCCGCGACACCTTCGCGCGCCTGGTCGACAACGTCGACGCCGCTCTCCTCGGCAAGCGCGAGGTCGTGGCGCTCGTGCTGTCGGCGATGATCGCCGAGGGGCACGTGCTGCTGGAGGATGCGCCGGGCACGGGCAAGACGAGCCTCGCGAAGGCGATCGCGGCGAGCGTGCAGGGCACCTCGACGCGCATCCAGTTCACGCCCGACCTGCTGCCCTCCGACGTGACCGGTGTCACGATCTACGACCAGGCGAACAAGCGCTTCGAGTTCCACCGCGGTCCGGTCTTCGCCTCGATCGTGCTCGCCGACGAGATCAACCGCGCCTCGCCGAAGACGCAGTCGGCCCTGCTCGAGGTGATGGAGGAGTCGCGGGTCACCGTCGACGGCGTCGCGCACGAGGTGGGCCGTCCGTTCCTCGTCATCGCGACCCAGAACCCGATCGAGCAGGCCGGTACCTACAAGCTGCCCGAGGCTCAGCTCGACCGCTTCATGATCAAGACGTCGATCGGCTACCCGACCCTCGCGGTCTCGGAACGCATCCTCGTCGGCGCCGTCGACCGCAACCCGTCGGCGAACCTCAAGCCCGTGATCACGACGCGCGCCGTCGGCGAGATGGCCGACCTGGCCGCAACCGTCCACATCGATCCGGTCGTCGCGCGCTACGCCGCGCAGATCGTCGAGGCCACGCGCGAAGCGTCGGCGACGCGCCTCGGCGTCTCGGTGCGCGGGGCCATCGCGATGATCCGCATCGCCAAGGTCTACGCCGCCGCGCAGGGTCGCCACTACGTCGTGCCCGACGACATCAAGCTGCTCGCGCTGCCGGTATGGGCCCACCGCCTCGTGCTCGACCCCGAGGCCGAGTTCACCGGCACGACCGCCGAGACGGTCATGAACAACGCCCTCGCCGACGTCGAGGCGCCGCTCGCGCGGGCGGACGCTTGATGGCCACACCCCCTGCCGCCCCGACCCCGACGCGTCGCACGCGCCGGGGCCGAGGTGCTGCCGGCGGTGAGGCGGTCGCCGAGAGCACGGCCGGAACGACGGCCGACACGCGGACCGTCGGTGACACCACGCGCGACGCGGACGCGACCCTCCGGGTGGGGACGACGACACTGTCGGCCGATGCCGCCCCCGTCAACGCGGAGGCACCCTCGCGGCTGGTCGTCTGGCGCGAGCGGCTCGAGTCGTGGTGGGCAGTTGCGCGCCGCGGCATCCGCCTCGTCACCCGCACCATCCGCCCGCTCGGGTGGGTGCTGCTGTTCGCGACCGTGCTGCTGTGGGTCGTCGCACTCAGCTTCGGTTGGCAGGAGATGGTCATCGCAGCCGTCATCCTCACCGCGATCGTCGTCATCAGCGTGCCGTTCCTCTTCGGCGGCACCGCCTACGACGTCGACCTCGACCTGACACGCACCCACGTCGTCGTGGGGGAGCGCGCGATCGGCGGGCTGACCCTCGTCAACGGCACGTCGCGGCCGATCCTGCCCTCGCGGGTCGTCCTGCCGGTCGGCTCCGGGCGCGGCGAGTTCGACGTGCCCCGGCTCGCACCCGGGGCCGCCCACGAAGAGCTGTTCGCGATCCCCACGACCGCCCGCGGAGTGCTGGCGGTCGGACCGGTCAGCGTGCTCCGCGGCGACCCGCTCGGACTCTTCGAGCGCAGCAGCGACCGCCGCCAAGCCGTCGACCTCTACGTGCACCCGCGCACCGTGCCCCTCGAGGGGCTCTCGCTCGGGCGCCTGCGCGACCTTGAAGGGCTCCCCTCGACGCAGCTGGCACCCGACGACGTGTCGTTCCACGCCCTGCGCGAGTACCAGCCCGGCGACGACCTGCGTCATGTGCACTGGAAGTCCACCGCACGCGTCGGCAATCTCATGATGCGCCAGTACGAGGAGACCCGTCGGTCGCACTTCGTGCTCGGGCTCTCCACGTACGCCGGCGACTACGCCGACTCCGACGAGTTCGAGCTCGCGATCTCCGCGGCCGGCTCGATCGGCCTGCGCGCGCTGCGCGACTCCCGCATGCTCGAGGCGCGCACGCAGCGCGGCCCGCTCCGCACGCAGGGGCCGCGTCGGCTGTTGGACAACCTGTCGGCTCTCGAGCACTCGCGCCAGCGTGACGGCGGCGTCGTGGCCCTGGCCGGAACGATCGCGATGAACTCCCACGGCATCGCCATCGTCGTGCTGTTCTGCGGGTCGGGCGCCGACCCGGCCGAGCTCAAGCTCGCGTGCTCGCGACTGCCTCAGGGCGTCCGCGTGCTCGCCGTCGTCGCCGATCGATCGGCCGAGGTCCCGGTGCTGCGCCGCGTCGGCGATGCCGACGTCATCTCGATCAGCGCGCTCGATCAGCTCGCCCCCGCGATGCGGAAGGTGCTGTCGTGATGTCGCCCGCGCGCCGCCGGCTCGTGCTCGACCTCTCCGCCGTCGTGCTGCTCCTCGCCGTGGCGATCGTCGGCTTCGGGCCGACGTTCGACGGCCCGGCCTACCTCCTCGCGGGATTCGGCGCACTGGTCATCGGCGTCGGCATCGCCTGGCTGTGCGCCCGCCGTCGCTGGGGCGTGCTGCCCACGGCGGGCCTGACCGTCGCCGCCTACTTCATCTTCGGGGGTGCCCTCGCGCTGCCGCAGACGGCGCTGTTCGGCGTCATCCCGACGCTCGACACCTGGACGCAGCTCGCCCTCGGCTCCGTGCAGTCGTGGAAGCGCCTGCTCACCACGGTGGCTCCGGTGGCGCCGTACGACGGACACCTGATCGTTCCGTTCCTGCTGACGCTCGTCGCGGCGGTGCTCACCGCCTCGCTCGCCCTTCGTCTGCGCCAGGCGGCGTGGGCCCTGATCCCGGTGACCGCCTTCCTCGTCACGCAGATCCTGCTCGGGATGACCGAGCCCGCGGTGCCCGTGCTGCAGGGCGTCGTCTTCGCCGTCGTGGCGTCGGTGTGGCTCGCGCTGCGACAGGCATGGGATCCCGACAACGCCGCCGTGCGCATCGAGCCGGCCGCGACATCGGATGCCGCGACCCTGCGGCACACGCGGCTGCGCCGCCTGATCTCGGGAACCGCCGTGGTCGCCGTCGCGGTGGGCGCCGGCGTCGCGACCGCCGCCGTGGCGAGCCCGCCGTCGACGCGCTACGTACTGCGCGACATCGTCATCCCGCCCTTCGACGTCAAGCAGTACCCGAGCCCGCTGCAGGGCTTCCGCGGACTCGTCCGGGATGACGCGGAGACGCCGCTCTTCACGGTGCAGGGTCTCCCCGAGGGCGGCCGCATCCGCCTGGCGACGATGGACGCCTACAACGGCATCGTGTTCAACGTCTCGGACGAGGGCGCCGGCTCGTCGAGCTCGTTCACGCCGTTGCGCTCGAACATGTCGCCGGACGCCGAAGGTGTGCCCGGTCGGTTGGAGTTCGAGATCGACGAGCTGCGCGGCGTGTGGCTGCCCGACGCCGGTGCCGTGCGGTCGATCGAGTTCGAGGGCGAACGCGCCGACGAGCTGCGCCGCACCGCCCACTACAACGACGCCACCGGGACGGCGGCCGTCACCGCGGGTCTCGCACCGGGAACGACCTACACCGTCGACACGGTGTTCCCCGTCCGGCCCACGAACGAAGCGCTCGCCGATGTCGCCTTCGCGCCGGTGAAGATGCCGAAGCAGGAGGGCATCCCCGACGGGCTGTCGCAGATCGCCACCGATGCCGTCGGCGACGCGGAGACTCCCATCAAGCAGGTGCAGGCGCTGGCGGACTGGCTCTCGACCGACGGATACTTCAGCCACGGTCTCGAGGACGACCCGTATTCGCCGTCCGGTCACGGCGCGGCCCGCATCACGAGCTTCTTCGGCGGCGACGAGATCATCGGCGACGACGAGCAGTACGCCGTCGCGATGGCACTGCTGTCGGCGCAGCTGGGCATCCCGGCGCGAGTCGTCATGGGGTGGCACCCGGAAGAGGGCGACACCGCCGGCGAGTTCACCGCGACCGGTGACAACGTTCACGCGTGGGTGGAGGTCGCGTTCGAGGGGTACGGGTGGATCCCATTCGACCCGACGCCCGACGAGGACAACGAGCCGAACGAGCAGACCACGACGCCGCGGGCCAACCCGAAGCCGCAGGTGCTGCAGCCGCCGCCCCCGGCTCAGGAGCCGGCCGAGCTGCCGCCCGCGATCGCCAACGACCGCGATCAGGAAGAAGAGGAGGACCCCGGTTTCGACTGGATCGGCGCCATCCTCGCGCCCGTGGGCATCGGCATCGGCGTCCTCGCGATCATCTTCGCTCCCTTCGTCATCATGGGGGCGGTGAAGACCGCTCGACGGACGAAGCGGCGCAACGCCGACAAGCCCGCCGACCGCATCTCGGGCGGCTGGGACGAACTGATAGACCGCGCTGTCGACCTCAACGCGCCCGTCGCCTCGGGTGCGACGCGCACCGAGAGCGCACAGGTCGTCGCCGCGACGATGGAGCAGCCCGACGTGACCGCCCTCGCGACGTCGGCGGATGCCCGCGTCTTCGGACCGGGAGAGCCCACGGCCGAGGACGTCGACGCCTTCTGGCGCGAGGTCGACGCGATCGTCGTCGGCATGAGCGGCCGGGTGTCGGTGTGGCGCCGCCTGCGAGCCCGGCTCAGCCTGCGCTCCTTGCTGCGCGGCCGTGCCCGGCGCGCCCGGGGAGGGGACGCATGAGCGCGACGATCTTCGACACGGAACCGCTCGCGGGCGTCCCCGACATCCGCACCGGCACCCGGGCGCTGCTCCTGTGGGATGACGGCACCCGCACGGCCGTCTACGGGCGGACGGTCTTCGGCCGCGACCCGTCGCGTGCCGCCGGCGCCGATGCGATCGTGCTGCGCGACGAGACGCTGACCCTCTCTCGGACGCATTTCGAACTCGTGCCCCTCGACGCCGGAGGCCTCGCCGTCATCGATCGGGCCTCGACCAATGGAGTCGTCGTGACGCGCGGGCGAGACGGCGTTCCGGTCGTGCCCGGAGCGGAGACCGTGCTCCACAGCGGTGACCGGCTCGATCTCGGTGACCGCTGGCTCGTCGTCGAGGTCATGCGGTGAGCCCCATGTCGGTACGGGTGGGGCACGGGGCGGCGACTCACGCCGGCCTGCGCGGTCGCGCTAACGAGGACTCGTATCTCGCCGCAGCGCCCGTCTTCGTCGTCGCCGACGGCATGGGCGGACACGAGGCCGGAGCGCGTGCGAGTGCCGCGGCCGTCGCAGAG
This sequence comes from Microbacterium sp. H37-C3, assembly GCF_027157935.1. Taxonomy (NCBI): domain Bacteria; kingdom Bacillati; phylum Actinomycetota; class Actinomycetes; order Micrococcales; family Microbacteriaceae; genus Microbacterium; species Microbacterium sp. H37-C3. Next base: position 190,634 of record NZ_JAPVLR010000002.1, read on the forward strand.
TTCCAGTCCCTGGTGGGGGCCGCCGTGGTGTCGAACGGCGAGGTCCGCGCCGCCATCGAGCGAGCCCGCGCGAACATCGACGCGCTCGCCACCGGCCAGCGTGCGGCGGGCACCACCCTCACCGGTGTCGTGCTCACGCGCGTCGGAGATGCCGGTTACTGGCTGGCATTGAACATCGGCGACTCGCGCACATACCGGTGGGCGCGCGGACGCCTCGAGCAGATCAGCGTCGACCACTCCGTCGTGCAGGAGCTCGTCGACTCGGGCCAGATGGACGCCGAGACCGCCGCGCGCCACGCTCGGCGCAATGAGATCACGCGGGCGCTCGGCGCCGGCAGCGTCGGCCAGGCCGATTTCTGGATGCTGCCGGCGGAGAGCGGCGACCGCATCCTCGTCTGCTCCGATGGCCTGTCGACCGAGCTCGACGACGAGCGGATCGCCCGTATCCTCGACGAGGAGACCGAGCCGCAGGAAGCCGCGCAGCGGCTCGTCCACGAGGCGTTGCTGCACGGAGGTCGCGACAACGTCACGGTCATCGTCGTCGATGCGCTGGGAGACGGCGGTGACGACGCGTACGACACCGTGCCGTCCGGCCAGCCGGATGACGCGGACATAGACACCCGGCCGCGCGCAGCGGCCGCAGGGGGGAGAGCCTGATGGTCGAGGTCCGCTACGTTCCGGCAACGGGCGCGGAGCAGTGGCGCGTCGCACTCGCGCCGGCCGCGGCCGTCGCCCTGCCCGCGAACGTCTCGATCCCGACGGTCGAGGCCGTGTGGCGCCGGTTGGAGGAGCGCGGCATCGGGGCGGTAATCGAGGCCCTGACGGGCGCGTTCGGCACGTCGCTGGCCGCCATTCCCGACTTCATCCTGGCGATCGTCGAGGGCGACGGGCTCCGCGTCGCCGTGCGCGGCCCGGTCGAGCTCGTCGTCGAAACGGAGTCGGGCCCGCTGTCGGTTTCGGGCCAGGGGGTCTCGACGTGGGTCGAGCGCCACATCCCCGGCGTGCAGCGCGCGTCGGCGCTCTTCGCCGACGCGGCGGACGAGGCCGCATCGCTTCCGTTCGTCGAAGGTGTCGTCGCGGCCGATTCGGTTACGGTGGATCTGACGGGCGCGCGACCGGGCGTCCGCCCCGCGAGTCCGTTCGTCGCGGCGCCGACCACACCGGCCGTGCCCGCACCGGAGTCGCCGGCACCGTCCTCCGTCGAGCCCCCCACCGCTGCTGCTCCCGCGTCGCCGGCCCCGGCTGCCCCGGCGGAGGACGAGAGCGAATTCCCGTTCGACGAGTCGCCTGGGGCGCAGACCTTCGTCCCGCTCAGCGACACGGCAGCCGCCGATGAGCACGCGATGATCTGGGGTGAGACGGTCGTGCGTCCGACGCTTTCCGTCGAGCAGCCGGAAGCAGCCGCATCAGCCAGCCCCGCCGACGACGCCACCGTCGTGTCGTCGCCGCTCGCCCCCGCTGGTGATCACGACGGCGAGACCATCGCGGTCGCCGACATCCGCAGTGCGCGGCGGACCGAGCCCGCGGTCTACGAGTCGACGGAGATCGTCCCCGCACGCCGTCTCACGCGGGGACGCATCCGCGTGTCGGACGGGCAGGTCGTCGAACTCGACAACACGGTGATCATCGGTCGGCGTCCGCGCTCTCCGCGCTCGACGGGCGACATGCTGCCCACGCTCGTCGCCGTCGAGAGTCCTGAGCAGGACATCTCGCGCAACCACGTCGAGATCCGCGCGGAGGGCGAGCACGTCCTCGTCGTCGACCTCGACACGACGAACGGATCGGTGCTGCTTCGCGGCGGCAACGACCCGGTGCGGCTGCATCCGAGCGAGCCGACGATGGTCGTCTCGGGCGACGTGCTCGACATCGGCGACGGTGTGACGATCGCCTTCGAGGATCTCCCGTGAGCGCGAAGCGACCCCCGGCGCCGCCGCCCCAGCTGCCGGGCTTCACCTACCTCGAGCTTCTGGGCTCGGGCGGCTTCGCCGACGTCTACCTCTACGAGCAGCACCTGCCCCGGCGCAAGGTCGCGGTCAAGGTGCTGCTTCCCGAGCGGATGGCCGGTGGCTCGGTGGAGCAGTTCACCGCCGAGGCGAACGTCATGGCGATGCTGTCGACGCATCCGGCGATCGTCACGATCTATCAGGCCGGCCTGTCGGATGACCAGCGTCCGTACCTGGTCATGGAGAACTGTCCGCGGCCGAACCTGCAGGTGCGGTATCGCGCCGCTGCGTTCTCGGTCGCCGAGGCCCTCCGCGTCGGCATTCAAGTCGCCGCCGCCGTCGAGACCGCGCATCGCGCCGGCATCCTGCACCGCGACATCAAGCCCGCCAACATCCTGGTGACGGAGTACAACCGCCCGGCGCTAACCGACTTCGGCATCGCGACGACGACGGAGGGGGCCGACGAGACCGCCGGGATGTCCATTCCGTGGTCGCCGCCCGAGGCGTTCGGCGACGGTCCCGATTCGGGCGTGCGGTCGGACGTCTATGCGCTCGGCGCCACCATCTATACGCTTCTGGCCGGTCGTTCGCCGTTCGAGCAGCCCGGTGGCCGCAACGGCGCCGCAGACCTGATCCAGCGCATCGAGACCGCGCCGCTCGCGCCACTCGACCGTGCCGACGTTCCGCCCTCGCTGCAGCAGGCACTGGCACGCGCGATGGCGAAGAGCCCGGCAGCTCGCTTCGACAGCGCCGTGTCGTTCGCCCGCGCGTTGCAGCGCGTTCAGATCGAGCTGGCCCATTCGGTCACGCCGATCGACATCCTCGATGATTCGCCCGACGCGGAGGAGGAAGAGGATGCCGACGGCGAGCTGACTCGCGTTCGCGGGATCGTGAGCATCGAGCCGACCACCGCGCCTCCCGCGGGGTCGACCCGTCGCAAGAGCGGCGCGGAGGCGTCGTCGCCGTTCGCCCCGTCCGCATCGGGCTCGCCGTTCGCGCCGTCGGCGCCCGACGAGACGATGCTCCGACCGTCGGCGCGTGCCGGGCAGGACTCGACGGTCCGCCGACCGCGCACGGTCGAGCCGGTCGCCGACCAGACAGTGCAGCGCGCAGCCGCGGCGCACGGTACCGCCGCGAGCTCGCCGAACCCGGATGCTGCACACGCCGAGACCGATAGGCATTCGGCCGCGGGTCCGGCCGAGAGCACCTCGTCCGGACGTTCGCGTTCCGGGCTGTGGATCGCCCTCGGCGGCGTCGCGGCAGCGCTCGTGGTCGCCGTCGTCGTGGTGGCGAGCATGCTTCAGCCGACCGCGCCTGCGGAACCTCAAGCCAGCGAGTCTCCCTCCAGCGCCCCTCAGGATCCGCTCGCCGGTTTCGTGCCGCGCGTCGGCGATCTCGCGGGCACGGCGGCCGGTGCCGACGTGACGTTCACCTGGACGAATCCGAATCCGGCCGAGGGCGATTCGTATCTCTGGTACCCCGTCACGCTCGACGGCGCCGCCGCGCCCCAGCGTGTGGAGGACGAGACCGTCACCGTTCCCGCCGACCCGTCGGGCCGGACCTGCATCGAAGTCCAGCTCGTGCGCGCGAACGGCGGGGCGGGGGATGCCGTGCGGGGCTGCACGCCCTAACGTCGGTCGTCAGCCGCGGCCAGGCTTGTCCTGATCGCGCTTGTTCTCGCGCTCCTCGGCCTTCTTCTGCTCGTCGGCGGCCTTCTCAGCTTCTCGCTCTGCCTTCTTCGCCGCCTCTTCGGCGGCCTTCCGGTCGGCCTCGGAGGCCGGTCCGTCCTGCTCCGTCGTGTTCTCGGCGGGCGCGGCCGGCTGTTCTTCCGACTCGTCGGTCTGCTCGTCCACGACGGTGACCGGCTCGGTCGTCTCGGTGATCGTCGGCTCGGGAACGGCGGACTGCTCGGTATCGGCGGGCGTGCTCGGAACGGTCTCGCCGGTGGAACCGGCGAGCCACATGCCGCCGAGCGCGGTGGCCGCGAGAGTCGCGGCGGCCACGCCCCCGATGAGTCCTATCCGCCCCCGCGAGGGCCGCCGGCGCTCGCGGGCCGGCGCTCGCGCGGTTCCCGCGGCAGCCGCGGGGAGGATACGCGTCGCGGTGCCGGTTGCGGCAACGGGCGTCGCCGCCGCGACCGATGCGGGAACGGGAGGCGGGGCCGGCGCTGCGGGGCGTTCCGCGAGCTCCTTCGCGGCCGAGAACACCTCGGCCGCGCTCGGCCGGTCTTCCGGACGCATCTCGGTCATACCCCGGAGCAGCGCGGCCCAGGCGGGGTCGAGCGTGTCGGGGATCTCGGGCGCGATCGTGAGTCGTGCAAGCGCCTCGCCGAATCCTTCCGCGCGGGGGAAGCCCCGCTGCCCGGTGAGAGCCTCGAGCACGACCAGGCCGAGCGCGTAGATGTCGGCGGGCGGAGCAGGCGGCGCGCCGGTGAGCTGCTCCGGGGAAAGGTAGGCAGCCGTTCCGATGACGGTTCCGGGCTGAGTGAGCCGAGCGGCATCCACGAGGACGGAGATCCCGAAGTCGGCCAGCTTCGCACCCGACCAGCTGCCGAGCATCGGCGACTGCGACAGAAGGACGTTCGAGGGCTTGATGTCGCGGTGCACGATCCCTGCGTCGTGGACGACGTGCAGCGCCTCGGCGAGGTCGGCGGTCAGAGCAGCGACGTCACCCGCGGGGAGGGGGCCGCCGGCGATACGGGCGGCGAGCGTCGGACCGTCCACGAACTCCATGACCAGGTACTCGGCGCGACCCGGTGCGAGTTGCGCGTCGTAGAGGGTCACCAGTGCGGGGTGGTTGAGCGAGGCGAGCACGGTCATCTCGCTTCGGGCGCGGGAGGATGTCGTCGCCCCTTCCAGCTCGGGACGCAGCAGCTTGATGGCGACGGTGCGGCCGAGCAGCACATCCTCGGCGCGGTGGACGCGGGCCATGCCGCCCTGGCCGACGCATTCGCCCAGCAGGTAGCGACCGTCGAGCATCGCCTCTGTGGGCGGCGGTTCGTTCGTGGCCATGGCGTCCTCCGGCGACCGTGCCCCGGGACGGCTCGGCCAGGCTCCACGGTAGAGATCGCCCGGCCGGGTGCCAGGGTCTTGACACCGGGCGGCGGGGCGGGGCGGATGCCGCGGATCAGGCCTGGCGCGAGCCGAGCACCTTCACGATCACGGAACGTCGGCGCAACTCGGCGATCGTTCGGGTCTCTTCGTCGGCGTCGCGGCCGAGCGCGTGCACGTCCGAGACAACGACGACATCGCCCGCCGTCAGATGACCGAACAGTCGCGACAGGCGCTCCTGCCAGCTTTCTCCGGTCTCGGGGGCGGGATGCCGGAAGCCCTCGATCGGAACTCCGAACTGGGCCAGGGCGTCGCGCTGCGTCACAATGCTCGGCATGTCGTCGCGCGAGACGACCAGACCGACGAGGCGAGCGCCGGCAGGGCGGGCAGCCCACCACTCCGGGCTCGGCTGCAGGGCCGCGAAGCTGTCGGGCAGCTCGTCGACGGGGGAGTCGGGCAGCGCGATCGTACGCGTCTCGGCGTAGTCCGCCGCCGGGCGCGTGGTCCGGTCGTCGTCGGTCGGGGTGCTCACCCTCTCATTGTCGCCGACGCGAGAACGGTTTTCACCACGAGTTCGCGTCAGAGGTCGTTCTGGCGCATCTCGAGGCTCACCTGCTGCGAGTCGAGCCGGCGTTGCGACTCGCGCAGCACCTCGGACGAGAACGCGCCCTCGCTCGACAGCTCGAGCAGTCGCGCGCGCATCGCACCGATGAGCAGCAGCTGCAGCTCGCGGGCGAGGGCGCCGGCGTCCTCGTCTGCGGCGTGCTCCAGCCGGCGGCGCGCGATCGTCAGCGTCCGGGCGTCCCACTTGCCGCCTTCTTCGACGGCGAGTGTCGGGTCGGCCAGCCGGTCGATCGCCGCGATGCGCAGCTCGGCGTCGAGCGCTTCCTCCTCCTCGCGCAGCAGCGAGCTGTCGGCGGTGCTGCTCGGGATGCGCAGCGCCCGCACCAGCGCCGGCAGGGTGAGGCCCTGGAGGAGCAAGCTGATGACGGCGACCAGGAACGCGGTGAGGATGAGGAGCTCGCGCTCCGGGGTCTCACGGGGAAGGGTCTGCGCCGCGGCGAGGGTGACGACCCCTCGCATCCCGGCCCACACGATGATCGTGCCGTGCTTCCAGCCCAGCGGCGACGCCTCGTAGTAGTCGAGGTCGTGGAACGCCCGGGTCACCCGGGTGCGCATGCTCTCCAGACGCCGGCGCGTGGCCCCGGGATTGCGGCCGCGCCCGGCGAAATCAGGCGGCAGGCTGTCGAGGCGCTCCGAGATCTGCTCGAGGCGGTCGCGCTGGCGCAGGCGTGCACGACGCCCCTGGAAGAAGATGAGCCCCGCGACGTAGACGGCGCGGATGGCGAGCAGGATCGCGAGCGAGCCGAGGGCGAGCAGGATCGCCTTTCCGGGACCGCTCTGCTGCCGGAAGTTGTCGTCGAGGATGCCGCGCAGCTCCAGCCCCATCACGAGGAAAACCCCGCCCTCGAGCACGAGCTCGACCGTGCGCCAGTTGATCTCGTCGGAGACTCGCTGCTCGGCGGTGAAGCGTCGTGCGGCACCTTGACCCGTGGTGATGCCCGCCGCGACGGCGGCGACGAGCCCAGAGCCGCCGAGGTGCTCGGTCGGCAGGTACGCCACGAACGGGACGATGAATCCGAGGGCGGTGGCGGCGACCGTGTTCATGCGCGCCCGGACGCGCAGGTTCAGTCCGCCGACGACGACCCCCACGATCACGGCGGCGACGATTCCCCAGACGAAGGTTCCGACCGTGTCGGCGAATGCGAACCCGCCGGCGACCGCCGCGATCGCGCTGCGCAGCAGAACGAGGGCGGTGGCGTCGTTGATGAGGCTCTCACCCTCGAGGATCGTCACGACCCGCGGGGATATGCCGAGCCGCTTGACGATCGAGGTCGCGACGGCGTCGCTCGGGCTCAGCACCGCCCCGAGCGCCACCGCCAGCGGAAACCCGAGCTGGGGCAGAACGAGGGTGAGGAAGCCGCCGATCGCGAGCGCGCTGATGACGACGAGCGCGACGGCGAGCCCCGAGATCGACGGCAGATCGCGCCGGAACTCGACCGCGGGCAGACGCACTGCCGCCGCGTAGAGCAGGGGAGGCAGCACGCCGACGAGGATCAGCTCGGGGTCGACCTCGAAGTCGTCGAGGATCGGCAGCCACGACGCGGCCAGTCCGACCGCGACGAGGATCAGCGGCCCCGCGACACCGAGACGTTTCGACAGCGAGGTCGAGACGGCGATCGCGACGACACCGAGGATGAGTCCGGGCAGCAGTTCCACGCGTCCGGGTGCCCGTCAGAGGATGCCGAGGGCCCGGACGGCGTCGCGCTCGTCGATGAGCTCGGCGACCGAGGCGTCGAGCCGCGTTCGGCCGCGTTCGTCGAGTTCGAGCCCGGTTACGACGCGATAACCCGAGCCGTCGCTCGTGACGGGGAAGGAGCACACCAGACCCTCGGGCACGCCGTACTCGCCGCGCGAGACGACGGCGGCCGAGGTGCGCCGACCGTCGGTGCCGAGCACGTCGTCTCGCACGTGCCGCAGTGCCGCGTTGGCGGCCGATGCGGCAGATGACGCCCCGCGCACCGCGATGATCTCGGCGCCGCGCTTGGCGACGCGGGGCACGAACTCGTCGTCGAGCCAGGCCCGTGCGGCATCCGTTCCGCCCAGCCGGTCGGCGAGGGCGTCGGCCACGGGGCGCCCGGCGACGGTCGCGGAGGCGATGTCGGGGAACTGCGTCGCGGAGTGGTTGCCCCAGATCACCACGCCCTCGATGTCGTTGACGGGCACCTCGAGCCGCGCGGCGAGCTGAGCGACGGCGCGCTCGTGATCGAGGCGGGTCATGGCGCTGAAGCGCTCGGCGGGTACGCCTTCGGCCGCCGACGCCGCGATCAGCGCGTTCGTGTTGGCGGGATTGCCCACGACCAGCACGCGGACGTCGGATGCCGCGGATGCCGCGATGGCCGCGCCCTGCGGGCCGAAGATGCCCGCGTTGGCGGCGAGCAGGTCGCCGCGCTCCATGCCGGCCGATCGGGGCCGGGCACCCACGAGCATCGCGATGTTGGCACCCGCGAACCCCGTGCGCGCGTCATCCGTGACCTCGACCGAGCGCAGCAGCGGGAACGCGCAGTCCTGCAGCTCGAGCGCCGTTCCCTCCGCGGCTCGGACCCCGTCGGGGATCTCGAGGAGGCGGAGATTCACGGGCCGGTCGGGGCCGAGCATCTCGCCGGAGGCGATGCGGAACAGCAGGGCGTAGCCGATCTGGCCGGCCGCGCCGGTGACGGTGACGGTGGTGGCGTCCATGTGCCGAGCCTATTCCTGCCGCTGCGGCCGCACGGGGTGCCGGACCGGAGAATCGACCTCGCGGTCAGGCCTTCCGCTTCGCCTGGTGCCGGGCCACACGGTTGCGGTTGCCGCACCCGGCGGCGGTGCACCAGATCCGATTGCGTCGAGGCGAGCGGTCGAGGTAGACCCACCCGCAGGCATCGTCGGCGCACTGCCGTGCGGTGGTGAGATCGGATGTCAGCAGGTCGTGGGCGCTCATGGCCACCGCCGCGCGCGGTCCGGAGAGATCGGCGGGCGGCACCCACACCCACGCCGAGGCGCGCTCGTCGAAGCTCAGCGACGACCGGGCGAGGGCGTCGACGTGCTCGCGGGCGATGAGATCGGCTGCTGCCGAGGAATGCTGGAACACCGCTTCGTAGACCGCCTCGCGCAGCGCGACGACCGCGCGGTGCTCCCGGGCCGCCACGCCCGATTCGGCCCCGGGCAGCGCGCTTTTCGCGGCGTCCGTCGCGGCGCCGACATCCATCTGGTGGCACCACGACACGACGTCGTCGAAGTCGCGGAGGGTGTCGATCGCGCGTTGGGGGTCGAGCCGCCAGTGCACTGTGTCGACCAGATCGAGAGCGGGGTGCCCCGCGACCCGGGGGAACGCCGCTGCGTCGGACTGCGCCACGAATGAATGCTAACGCTCGTCGTCCGCTTGTGCCATTAGTTCAGGGCTGAGAGTGTGTAACGCATGAAAGTCAGAGCACCCATTAGACACTCCGCGGACGGTCTCGGCGCGGACTTCCGCCGTCTCTGGGTCGCGCAGGGGGCCTCCTCTGTCGGAGCGCAGGTCGGCGACCTCGCTCTCCCGCTGCTCGCCGTCGTGGTGCTCGGGGCGAGCGCCGGCGAGGTGGGGCTGCTGGGCGCGGCGAAATGGATGCCGTTCCTGCTCCTCGCGCTGCCGCTCGGCGTGCTCGTCGATCGGTCCCGTCGCCGCCGCATCCTGATCGTCGCGGACCTCGCCCGAGCTTTCCTGACGGTCGTGGTCGTCGGCCTCGCCGTCGCCGGGGTGCTGACGTTGCCCGCTCTCGTCGGGCTCGTCCTGCTCTTGGGCGCCTTCACCGTGGCGTTCGACGTGAGCTACCAGTCCTATCTGCCCACCGTCGCGGGCCGGTCTCACCTCGAGCGCGCGAACGGTCGCCTGCAGGCGACGGCCGCCGTAGCTCAGATCGGCGGCCCCGGGATGGCGGGGCTGCTCGTCCAGACGCTGACCGCCGCCTGGGCCCTCATCGCTCCCGCGGCCACGTACCTCGTCTCGGCACTCGCCCTGACGAGCATCTCCACCCGGGAACACCGCCCCGTCCCCAGCGGCCGCGGTGCGCTGCCGGAGCTGCGCGAGGGCTTGCGTTTCGTGCGGCGAGATCGCTTCCTGATCGCCCTCGTCGGATTCGCCGCCATCTACAACCTGTTCGCCCAGGCGATCACGGTGCTGTTCACGGTGCACGCCGTTCGCGAGCTCGGGCTGGATGCGGGGCAGCTCGGGTTGATCTTCGGGCTCGGTGCCGTCGGTGCCGTGGCGGCCGCGGCGAGTGCCCCGGCAGCGGTGCGCCGCTTCGGGGCGGGGTCGGTCTTGATCGCGTGCGCAGTCGCGGAGAGCATCGCGCTGTCGATACTGCCGCTCGTGCCCGCATCCTGGTCGCCCGCGGTACTGGTGGCGGTGCTGGCCGCGGCGTTCGCGCTGAACGGAGCCGGCACGTCGCTGTCGAGCGTCGTCGCCGTGACGTTGCGTCAGCTGCGGACGCCGAACGAGGTCCTCGGGCGCGTGAACGCGACGATGCGCTGGGTCTCGTACGGGGTGGTCGCGATCGGCGCGGCGATCGGCGGCGGGCTCGGCGAGCTGGTGGGCACCCGCGCCGGGATGGCCATCGCGGGTGCGGGCGTCATGCTGACGGTCGTCTGGGTCGTGCTGTCGCCGCTGCGGTCGATCCGCGATCCCCGCGAGCTGGTCGACGCGAGCGGCGTCTCGGACGAAGGACCTGAGGCGGCGCATCCCGGCTCGTCTCCGTGCGGCGACGCGGTGGGCGACGCGCCGGAGGTACGGTAAAGCGCATGAACGAACGCGACCGCGGAGCCGCACGGTGAGCGTGTCGGCCGCCCTGGCCGGCATCCTGTATCCCGAGATCGAACCCTACGAGACGGGCTTCCTGCTCGCCGGCGACGGTCAGCGCGTCTACTGGGAGCAGTCGGGCAACCCCGAGGGCAAGCCGGTCGTGTTCTTGCACGGCGGCCCCGGCGGCGGAACCTCGCCGTGGCACCGCCGCTTCTTCGACCCCGAGGCGTATCGCATCATCCTGTTCGACCAGCGCGGCTGCGGGAAGTCGACGCCGCATGCGAGTGATCCGGCTGCCGACCTGCGCTACAACACCACGTGGCACCTCGTCGCCGACATCGAGCTGTTGCGACGCAATCTCGGCATCGATCGGTGGCAGGTCTTCGGCGGCTCGTGGGGCTCGACGCTCGCGCTCGCCTACGCGCAGTCGCACCCGGATGCCGTCTCGGAGCTGGTGCTGCGCGGGATCTTCACGCTGCGGCGCCACGAGCTCGAGTGGTTCTACGAGGGCGGTGCGGCTGCGCTGTTCCCCGACCTGTGGGAGGACTACCTCGCCCCGGTGCCCGTCATCGAGCGGAGCCGGCTGATCGAGGCGTACCACCGGCTGCTCACCGACCCCGATCCGGCGGTGCACGTCCCCGCGGCGCAGGCCTGGACCCGCTGGGAGGCCTCGACCGTGACCCTTCGTCCCGACCCGGAGCTGGTGACCGCGATGACCGCGGCCGAATCGGCGACGGCGTTCGCGCGCATCGAGAACCACTACTTCCTCAACGGCGGGTGGCTGCGCGAGGGGCAGTTGATCGAGGATGCCGCGTCGGGCCGCCTCCGCGGCATCCCGGGTGTCATCGTGCAGGGCCGCTACGACGCGTGCACGCCGCCCATGACTGCGTGGGATCTGCACCGGGCCTGGCCGGAGGCCGAGTTCGTCATGGTCGACGACGCCGGCCACTCGGCGGGTGAGCCCGGCATCGCCGCGGCCCTCGTCGCCGCAACCGACCGCTTCGCTCGCTGACCCGCGCCGCGGGCTGCCGGGCCTTCGCCGAGAACGCACCATCGCCGCGAGAACGCACCGAGGAGGGTGCGTTATCGCGGCGAGAGTGCGTTCTCGGCGGTTCGCGCTCCGGGCCAATGCACCGACACGTCGAGGCGTCGGCGGGTGGGGGCGGACGGCGGGGCGACGAGCATCGGGAGGAGCGCGGCCATCGCCTCGCGGCCCAGCTCGTCGCCGTCGACGTCGATCGCGGGCACGTCGTCGGCTCCGATGGCCTCGGCCACCAGGCGTTCCGCGCTGACGACGATCTCGCCCGGCGAGGCGACGCCCCGAGCGCGCAGGGCGAAGACGAGTCCGAGCCCGATGGATGTCGCATAGGGCACAGCCGCCGTCGCGCCCGAGTCGATGACCGCGTCGGCGGTCGCGACGCCGGCCGCGAAGGTCGCCGGGAACGGGCCGAGCGCGGTCAGGTCGACGCGCTCGCCGACGGCGGCCGCGATCGCGGCCGAGCGTTGCCGGTCTTGCCACGATCCCTCCGGCCCGCCGAGGTACACGATCCCGCGGTGACCGGCGTCGGCCAGACGCGTGGCGAGCTCGGCGAACGCGCTCGCGGTGTCGGCGACGATCGAGGTCATGCCGTCGATCTCGCGGTCGACGAGGACGGTCGGCCCGAAGGCGCCGGCGGCACGGACGATCTCGTCGGGGCCACGCGGGGCGACGAGGATGCAGCCGTCGACCTGCCGGGCGAGGCGCTCGAGCTCATCGAGCCCGTCGGCGTCGTCGAGCCGGTGCACCGCGACCGTGAGCTGCAGGTCGGACGCGCGGGCGCGCTCCTGGGCTCCCGCGATGATCGGGGTGAAGAACGCGTTGTCGAGGGTGGGCACGACGAGCGCGACGATGCCGCTGCGTCCCCGGGCGAGGTGGCTCGCGGCGCGGTTGGGGATGAAGCCCAGCGTCTCGGCCGCGGCGCGCACGCGCGCGACGGTCTCGGGGGCCACGAGGTCGGGGCGGCTGAGCGCCCGGGATGCCGTCGACTTCGACACACCCGCGTGTGCGGCGACATCGGCGAGTGTCGTCACCGTGCCCCCTTCATCCGACCGCCGCATGCCGCGACGGTCCGCTCATCCTACTGAGCGAGAGCAACCGGTTGCGTCGCCGATGAACACCGGTTTTACACGGTGTTAACACGAATGGTCGCGCGCCTCCCCACGCGGGCTCTACGGTAGGAGCAACCGGTTGCGCAACCGGTTGCACCCGCGCCCCTCGCACGAACGGAGTTCGCTCGTGGTTTCACGCCGCACCGGACTGCTGGCCCTCCCCGGGCTCGCGCTCCTGCTGGCGGGGTTCCTCATCCCGTCGATCGCGATGCTGTTCGCCCCTCCCGGCGTCAGCCTGGTCGACATCCTCGAGCGTCTCGGTCGGATGCTGACCGACCCGTTCGATCTCGCGATCATCGGGCGCACGGTCGGGCTCGGCCTCATCGTCACCGTGATCTGCATCGTGCTGGGGTTCCCGATCGCCTATCTGCTCGCCCGCTCGACCTCGCGCTGGTCGGGTGTGCTGCTCGCCCTCGCGATCTTCCCGCTGCTGCTGAGCAACGTCGTGCGCACGTTCGGCTGGCTCGTGCTGCTGGGGTCGAACGGCGCGATCGGCCAGCTGCTCACGGGGCTCGGCCTCGTCGACCGGGCGCCGCAGCTGCTGTACACCGAGCTCGCGATCGTGCTGGGTCTGACGCAGCTCTTCCTGCCGCTCGCGATCATCTCCTGCTACTCCGCCGTCGCCCAGGTCGATCCCGGGCTCGACGACGCCGCCCGCGGTCTCGGCGCGAGCCGTATCCGGACGTTCTGGGGCATCGTCGTGCCGCTCTCGGCGCCGGGCATGGTCGTCGCGTCGACCCTCGTCTTCGCGGGGAGCGTCACCGCCTACACGACCCCCTACCTGCTCGGCGGATCGAGCCAGCGGATGCTGTCAACCCAGCTGTACTCGTACTCGAGCGTGACGATCGACTGGGCGGCGGCGAGCGCGACGGCCATCATCATGACGGTCCTCGTCTTCGCCGTGTCGGGCATCTCGGCCGTCGTCGGACGACGGGGGGCCACCGCGTGAAGACGAGTCGACCCGTCGCGGCATCCCTCGCCGTCGCCGGCTACATCATCATGATCGTGCCGATCCTCTTCGTGGTCGCCACGGCGTTCACGGGCGGACGCACCCTGCGCTTCCCGCCCGAGGGCTTCTCGCTGCAGTGGTTCGAGGCGGCGCTGAACTACGACCCGTTCATCAGCGCCCTGCTGTCGAGTCTTCAGCTCGCCCTCATCGCCACGGTGCTCGCGCTGCTGATCGGTGTTCCCGTGACGCTGGCGATCCACCGCGGCAAGCTGCCCGGCAAGGGTCTCGTCGAGGGGCTCTTCCTCTCGCCGCTCATCGTTCCCGAGCTGGTGGTCGGCCTCGCGCTCTACCAGCAGCTGATGATCGGCCTGCGCCTCGACAACTTCCCGGTGCTGCTCATCGGCCACACCGTGCTGATGCTGCCCTATGCGGTGCGGGTCACCGGCGCGTCGCTCGCGCTCGCCGATCCGGGCATCGAGGAGGCCGCCCGCGGCCTCGGCGCCTCGCCGCTGCGCGCGTTCTTCTCGGTCACGCTGCCCTTGCTGCGCCCCGGCATCTTCTCGGCGGGGCTGCTGAGCTTCGTCACCTCGTTCAACAACGTGCCGCTGTCGCTGCTGCTGCAGAGCCGCGACTTCCGCACGCTCCCCGTCACCATGCTCGACTACGTCCAGCAGAGCTACGACCCGATGGTCGCGGCCACGAGCACCATCATCCTCGCGGGCACCGTCGTCATCGCCGTCATCGCCGAGCGCACGGTCGGCTTCGCCCGCATCTTCGGAGGGATCAACCGATGACCACCGCAGCAGAGTTCGTCGGGGTGACCCAGCGCTTCGGCGACTTCACCGCCGTCGACGACATCGACCTCGCCATCCCGTCGGGGCAGCTCACCACGCTGCTCGGCCCGAGCGGATGCGGCAAGACCACCTCGCTGCGGATGCTCGCGGGCTACACGCAGCCCACTTCGGGCCGCATCATGATCGCGGGTCAGGACGCCACCCGCACCCCGCCGGAGCGGCGCGGACTCGGCATGGTCTTCCAGTCGTACGCCCTGTTCCCGCACATGAGCGTCGCCGAGAACGTCGGCTACGGCCTGAAGCTGCGCAAGGTCGCGGCGGCCGAGCGTCGCCGCCGGGTCGAGGAATCGCTCGACCTCGTCGGTCTCGGACACCTCGCAGCGAGCCGGCCCAAGAAGCTCTCCGGTGGTCAGCAGCAGCGTGTGGCTCTGGCGCGCGCCATCGCCATCCGTCCGACCCTGCTCCTGCTCGACGAGCCGCTGTCGAACCTCGACGCGCGCCTGCGCGTGCAGATGCGCGCCGAGATCCGCCGCATCCAGTCCGAGACCGGCCTGACCGTCGTGCTCGTCACGCACGATCAGGACGAGGCCCTGGAGATGTCCGACCGGATGGTGCTCATGCGCGACGGCCGCATCATGCAGGAGGGTGCGCCGTCGGAGGTGTTCACCGCTCCCGCGAACCGTTTCGTCGCGGAGTTCCTCGGCTACGAGAACTTCCTCGCCGCCGCTGACGGGACACTGACGACCGTGCGACCCGAGCATCTCGCTCTCGGACGCCCCGCCGACGGCACCGGGCTCGCTCTCGACGGTGTCGTGCTCGACGTCGCCTACCGCGGAGTCGACCGTCTCGTGACCGTCGAGACCGCCGACGCCACCGGCGCTGCCGTCCGTCTCATCGCCGATGTTCGCGACGAGGCCGTCGCCGCGCGCCCGGGCGACCGGGTCACCGTCACCGCCCCCACCGCCCGGCTCATCCGCCTCGCCGCCTGAGCCGTCCCGCCAGCCCGTCCCACCAGCCTGTCCCGCCAGCACCAGCACCCGCACCAGCACCAGCACCCGCGCCCCTGCGGCCCGCCCGCAGAGCCCCGAGAGGAACCCGCATGATCCGCACCCGCACCAGCCTCGTCCTCGTGGCATCCGCCGCCGTCGCCGCCACGGCCCTCGTCGTCACCGGCTGCTCCGGCGGTTCGGGAGACTCCGGTGACGGTGGCTCGAGCGACTCGATCGTCGTCAGCGCCTTCCCGTTCGGCGTCGAGCAGTTCCAGGAGGCGATCGTCGATCCCTTCACCGAGAAGACCGGCATCACGGTCGAGATCGAGACCGGATCGAACGCCGACCGCCTGTCGCAGCTGCAGCTCGCCGGTGGCGACGCGGGGATCGACGTCATGCTGATCTCCGACACCTTCGCGGCATCCGGTCAGGAGAAGGACCTGTTCCAGGACTTCGACGAGTCCGACGTCCCCAACCTCGCGAACATCGCCGACTTCGCCGTCGAGGACGGCTATGACGGCCCTGCCTACAGCTACCAGCTCAACGGCACGCTGTACAACACCGACGAACTGGATGCCGCGCAGGCAGCCGACTGGTCGCTCTACGCCGACTCCGCCTACAGCGGCCGCCTCGCCTTCCCCGACATCGCCGTGACGGCCGGGCAGCTCGCCGTCTCGGGCGTCGCGTCGACCTTCGGCGACGGCCCCTACGACATCGATACCGCCTACACGACGATCGGCGGATGGGCGCCGAACATCCTGCAGTTCTACTCGTCGTCGACCGAGGTCACCAACCTTCTCACCCAGGGTGAGATCGTCGCCGCCGATGCCCTCAGCGGGTTCGCCACGACGCTCGTCGCCTCGGGTGAGCCCGTCGCCTGGACCGCGCCGGCCGAGGGCCGGTACATGGCCACCAACCGCGCCATGATCCCCAGCGGCGCGAAGAACCTCGAGGGCGCGTACGCCTTCATCGACTACCTGCTCTCCGTCGAGGCGCAGACGGCATCGGCCGAGATCGTCGGCGACCTGCCCGTCGCCCTCGACGCGACGATCCCCGCTGAGATCACCGCGGTCGTCGGTGACATCGCCGCCGACCCGATCGCGGCGGGCTACGCCACGCTCGACCCCGCCGAGGTCGTCCCGAACCGCGCGCAGTGGGTCGAGCGGTTCGCGCGCGAGGTCGCCTCGCGCTGATCCAGACCGCCCGGCCGTCGAGCACCCCCCATCCTCGGCGGTCGGGCTTCTTCTCGCGGTTCCTCGACCGCACCGCTCCACGAGTACGAACGGCACCATGACTTCCGCAGCATCCCTCACCGACGACTACCTGCAGCGCCTGCCGAAGGCCGACCTGCACTGCCACCTGATCGGCACCGTGCGCGCGTCCACGTTCGCCGAGCTGGCTCGGCGCGAGTCGCTGGCGCTGCCCGCCGACCCCGAGCGCATCTTCACCGACATCAACTCGCTGCCGCCCGACCCGGCCCTGTACCGCAACACGCGCATCCCGGTCCCGCAGCAGCGCGGCGCCGATGAGCCCGAGGTGTCGTACTCGCTGTTCCAGGTGTCGAACTGGGTGGTCGAGGTGCTCCGGGATGCCGACGACCTCACCCGCATCGTCTACGAGGCGTTCGAGGATGCCCACCACCGCAGCGGCACGCGCCACCTCGAGCTGTTCTTCGATGCGCTGCCGCCGCACCTCGCGTCGCTCGGGTACCTCGGCGCCGTCGAGGCGTACGCCGAGGGCATCCGCATGGCGGAGCGCGACTTCGGTATGACCGGGCTGATGATCCAGGGCATCGACCGCAGCCGCAGCGGCGAGGAGGCGCTCGAGGTCGTCCGCCGCGTCGTCGACAACCCGCACCCGTACGTCGCGGGCATCGGCCTCGACAACCTCGAGACCGCCGGTCCGCCCGAGCGCTTCGTCGACGCGTACCGGCTGGCCGGCGAGGCCGGTCTCGGCCGCACCGCGCACTCGTCAGAGCACGCCCCGACCGCCGTCAACACGGTGACCTGCCTCGACCTGCTCGGCTGCGACCGCATCGACCACGGGTACTACGTGCTCGAAGACGACGCGGTCGTCGAGCGGATGCGCGAGGAGCAGGTCGCGTTCACCGTCGCCTCGACGACGTCGCGCCGCTCGTGGCGGCCCTGGCGTCGCGCGTCGATCGGCGCGATGCTCGAGGCCGGGCTCAACGTCATCCCGTGCTCCGACGATCCCGGCATGTTCCCCACAACCCTCGCCGCCGAGTACGGCATCGTCACGGAGCAGATCGGCGCCACCCGCGAGCAGGTTCGCCGGATGGCGATCTCGTCGTTCGAGGCGTCGTGGCTGCCCGCTGAGGACCGGGCCCGGCGCGTCGTCGAGGTCACCCGCGAGATCGACGCGCTCGACGCCGAGTTCGCGCTTTCGGCCTAGGCCTCGCGCGCGCCGCGCGCCGAGAACGCACCGCTCCCGCGAGAACGCACGGTTGCGGGTGCGTTCTCGCGGCGAGCGTGCGTTCTCGGCGGGATGGCCCGCGCCGGATGCCGGGGTGAGCCGGATGGCGGAGGGTCAGCGACCGCCGCGGCGGCCGGCGCTGTTCTGGCGCACGACCGAGCCGACCATGAGCTTGCCGCCTGCGGCAGCACCGTTGGACGAGGCGCGACGGCCGGTGCGGCGCGGGTTGCCCGCGGGAGCGGCGTCGCGCGACTCGCGGGGTGCGCGGTCGGCGCTCTGGCCACCGCGCGCGGACTGCTGCCCGCCGCGGCTCTGCTGCGCGTCGCGCTGACCGCCCGAGCGTGCGCCCTGGCCGTCGCGGCCACCGGCAGCGCCCTGGCCCTGCGCCTGGCCCTGGCCGCGTCCGCCGCGACCGCGCCCGCCGCCGGAGCGCCCGCCGCCGTTCAACGAACCGCCCTCGCGAGCATCACGTGCGGCGCGCTTGCGCTGCGCGTTGGCGCCCTGGCTCGTGCCGCGGGGCGCGACCTCGACCGGCGCCGGAGTCACGTAGGGCGCGACCTTTCCGACGAGGGCGACGACCTCGGGCGACTCGGCCGTGACCGTGACCGGAGTGACCGCGATGGCGGCCTTGCGGAGCAGGTCCTTGACGTCGCGCTCCTGGCCCGGCATCACGAGGGTGACGACGGCGCCCTCGGCGCCCGCGCGGGCGGTGCGGCCCGAGCGGTGCAGGTACGCCTTGTGCTCCATGGGCGGGTCGACGTGAACGACCAGCTCGACGTCATCGACGTGCACACCGCGCGCGGCGACATCCGTTGCGACGAGCACCTTCGCGGCGCCCGACGAGAACGCGGCGAGGTTGCGGTCGCGCTGCGGCTGCGAGAGGTTGCCGTGCAGGTCGACCGAGGGGATGCCCTGCGAAGTCAGCTGCTTGGCGAGCTTCTTCGCCGCGTGCTTGGTGCGGGTGAAGAGGATGCGGCGGCCCATGCCCGAAGCGAGCGCCTTGACGACATCCTTCTTCTCCTCGGCGCCGGCGAGGTGGAACACGTGGTGCGTCATCGCCGCGACGGGGGAGTGCGCCTCGTCGACCGAGTGCAGCACCTCGTTCTGCAGGAAGCGCTTGACGAGCTTGTCCACGCCGTTGTCGAGGGTCGCGCTGAACAGCATCCGCTGTCCGTCGCGCGGCGTCTTGTCGAGGATGCGCGTGACGGCGGGGAGGAAGCCGAGGTCGGCCATGTGGTCGGCCTCGTCGATGACCGTGATCTCGACCGAGTCGAGCGTCAGGTGGCGCTGCTGCAGCAGGTCTTCGAGGCGGCCCGGGCAGGCGACGACGATGTCGACGCCGGCGTTGAGCGCCTGCACCTGACGATTCTGGTTGACGCCGCCGAAGATGGTGGTCGTCTTCATGCCGTAGGCCGCCGCGAGGGGCTCGAGGGTCGCGTTGATCTGCGTCGCGAGCTCGCGGGTCGGCGCGAGGACGAGGCCCAGGATGCGGGCAGCGCGGCGGCTGCCGCCGGCGAGCTCGCCGCCGAGGCGCGCGGCCATCGGGATCGAGAAGGCCAGAGTCTTGCCCGAGCCGGTCTTGCCGCGGCCGAGCACGTCGCGTCCGGCGAGCGTGTCGGGCAGGGTGTCGACCTGGATCGGGAAGGCGGTGGTCTTGCCGTCCTTCGCGAGCGCTTCGACGAGGGGAGCGGGCACGCCGAGCGTGCGGAAAGTGGTGTCAGTCATGAGGGAGTGTGTCTCCGGGCGCACGTCGGCGCCCTGATCGGTGGCCCGGATGCGGGTGCGCATGCGGGGTCGCCGTACGAAAGAGTCCGCGGGATGCCGGTCGTGACCCGGTGGGCGGAAGGCGTTCTACGACGCGTGCGGCGCGATCGCGCCACAAGAACCCCCAGCCTACCAGTGCCCGCCTGTATGACGGTCCGGTCCCTGGCCGGGGCCCGCGCGTCGCGATGCAAGGGATTCGGCCCGACACCCCGGCCGGACGGCATCCGTCACGGGGTGTCGGACCGGATGTCTTGCATCCGCGCACGCGCACAGCGTGCGGAACGCGCGCAGGTCAGATGAGCGAGAGCTCGCGCAGCTTGGCTGCCACGTCGTCGTTGCTCGGCTCGACGTGGTGGGTCGCATCGGGGTAGACCACCACGGGGATCTGGGTGCGGCCCGAGATCTCGCGCGCGACGTCGGCCGCGGCGGGCTCCGCCTCGAGGTCGATGTAGGTGTAGTCGACGCCGAGCTCGTCGAGCTGAGCCTTCGTGCGGCGGCAGTCGCGGCACCAGTCGGCGCCGAACATCGTGATCGTGTCGGTGGAAGCGGTCATGCTTCCAGGGTACGTCCGCTCAGTACTCGGCGGCCCGGGCGCGCTCGGGGGCGGCCTCGAGCACCGGGGCGACGCGCTGCTTCTTGGGTGCGTAGACGACGAGCGCGTGGAACACGAAGCGCACGACGAACGCGGCGATGAGGGTCAGTCCCGCGGCGATGACGCTCGGGATGTGTGCGTTCTCGACGAGCACCCACAGCACCGGGATCCGGATGATCGCCTCGGCGTTGTTGAAAGTGAACGATTTCACGAACCGCTGCGTCATGCTGCCCGATTCCGAGCGCATATCGCTGAAGACGAGGTATTCCAGCAACAGGAAGTTGCCGATGATCGTGATCTCGCTCGCGATGATGGATGCCGGCAGATAGTCCATGCCGAGCCGGATGAGGCCCCACATGATCACCAGGTTCGCGATGGCGCCGACGCCGCCGACGAGCGCGAACGCCGACATCCGCCCGAAACGGAGCATCAGCAGCTGGGTCAGGAACCGGATGCCCTGCGTGAAGGTCGCCTTCGACGAGCCGGCGTAGCGCGGCGCGAAGGCGAACGGTACCTCGGCGACGCGCATGTGCCGGCGAGCGAGGATCTCGAGCAGGATCTTGAAGCCGCGCGGACGCAGAGCGTCGATGTCGATCGTGTCGCGGTCGACCAGGAAGAACCCGGTCATCGGGTCGCTGCACTCACCGAGCTTGCGGGGGAACATCGCCTTGGTCAGCAGTGTCGACGCGCGCGAGACGGTCGTTCGCGTGGCGTCGGCGAGGCCCTTCGAGTCGCCGCCGGCGATGTAGCGCGAGGCGACGACGACATCCACGTCGCCGCGGTCGGCTCGCGCCAGCAGCCGCGGGATGTCCTCAGGAGGATGCTGCAGGTCGCCGTCCATCACGAGACACCACGACGAGTTCGCGGCCCGGATGCCGTCGACCACGGCCCCGCCGAGTCCCGCCACCGGCTCGTCGCGGTGGATCAGTCGCACCGGGAAGTCGGCCATCTTCGCCGCCCGCTCGATGATGGCGGGGGTGTCGTCGGTGGAGTCGTCGACGAAGACGACCTCGATCATCCGGTCGTCGACCGCGTCACCGATCCGCCGCAGCAGCTCCACGACGTTCGGGCCTTCGTTGAAGGTCGGGACGACGATCGTCAGATCCATGAATCGCTCGCAAGTGGAAACGGACGGGGGAGTTCACACAGTACTGAGGATTCATATGCGTACAACCCGTTGACTCTTTGGATATCGCCTGAGATTCATCCGATGGCCTTCTTGATGTCATCCACCGTCATCCCGTAGTTGACGCGGACCACAGGCAGGGCCAGCTTGTCGGTCCCGATCGACACGTAACCGGGCTCGATGGTGCGCGCCATCTCGAAGCCCGCGTCGGCGACCGCCTGCTTGGCCGCGTCGTTGTGGTGGCCGAACGGGTAGGCGATCACCTCTTTCGCGCCGCCGAGCACGCTCGCCGAGGTCTCGAGGTCGGCGACGATCTCGTCGTGCGTCCAGTTGACGATGCGCCCCTGCCCGTCGGCTCCCGCGGAGTGCATGTCGTGGGTGTGCGAGCGCTTGAGCACGTAGGGGGTGAGTTCGGGCCCGGCGCCGTTGGAGGTGATCACGAAGGATGTCGTCATCACGCGGTATCTCTCGACGAGCGGCACGGCGAGCTCGAGCCACGTCGGGTCGGCGTCGTCGTCGGTGATGATGACCGAGTGGTCGGGCAGGAAGAGCCGGCCGTCGATGAAGGCGCTCAGCTCCGGCCATGTCGGCAGGTAGAACTGCTGCTCGGAGATGTACTTCAGGTGAGCTTCCCAGTCGCCGATGTAGGCGTAGTTGCCGCGGAGCCAGCCCGATTCGCCTTCCGGCTTCGTCGTGAACTGGTGGTACATCAGGATCGGGACGCGCGTCTTCGCGCCGTCGTTATCGGCGGTGCTCATCCATGCGGCGTGCACGGTGCGCTGCTGGGCGTCGCAGGCGACGGCATCTGCGCCGTTCAGGCGGCCGGGAATCGACAGCGCCGCGGCATCCTCGGCCGTGCCGTACCAGCCGGCGAACACCATGCCCTCCCGCGAGGGGATCGGCAGGGAGGCGTAGGGCTTCCCCTGCGTCTCGAGGACCGGGGCGATGTCGATCGCGTCGCCCGTGAACGACACGGCGCACGCGTTCGGATCGTCCGCATCGGCGATGAGCTGCTCCGCCGGCGACAGCGGTTCGGGCGTCGGGGTCGCGGCGTCGGTCGTGGGGACGGGGGTGGGCGCGGATGCCGCCGGGTCGGGCGTCGTGCTCGCGCGCTGCATCGCATCGACGGCGAACCAGCCCCCGACCGCTGCGACGAGCAGAACCCCGGTGAGGGCTGCCCCGATGCCGA
Organism: Microbacterium sp. H37-C3; assembly: GCF_027157935.1. NCBI lineage: Bacteria > Bacillati > Actinomycetota > Actinomycetes > Micrococcales > Microbacteriaceae > Microbacterium > Microbacterium sp. H37-C3. Next base: position 212,988 of record NZ_JAPVLR010000002.1, read on the forward strand.
TCGCCCGGCGCTTGCGCCGTCGTCCCGCGTTCGAACGTCGCGTTGCGCCCATCGTTACTCCCCCTGTGGTGCCCGGTGCGTCCGTCGAATCCTAGGGCGCTCGGCTATGCGGGTACGCGCCGGTGTTCTGGGATGCGGCGGCGAGGGCAACCCCCTTCTCCTGCCTCGGTTCGCGGGCGGAGACTGCGGAATCATGAACGCGCCACCTGCAGGAGCCGACGTCGGCCGGGTGCGCGTCGGCATCTCGGGTTGGCGGTATGCCAGGTGGCGCGGCGACTTCTATCCCGCGGGACTCGCTCAGCGACGCGAGCTCGAATACGTCGGGGAGCGGATGTCGACGGCCGAGCTGAACGGGTCGTTCTATTCGCTGCAGCGCCCGTCGAGCTATCAGCGGTGGCGGAGCGAGGTGCCCGAGTCGTTCGTCTTCGCCGTGAAGGGCTCGCGTTATGTCACGCACATGCTGCGGCTGCGCGGAGTCGAGACGGCGCTGGCGAACTTCTTCGCCTCGGGAGTGCTCGCGCTCGGACGGCAGCTCGGACCTGTGCTCTGGCAGCTCCCCGAACGCGAGGAGTTCGACGCCGATGTGCTCGAGGAGTTCCTCGCCCTCTTGCCGCGGACGACGGGCGGGGCCCTCGCGCTCGCCGAGCGGCACGACGAACGCCTCGACGGACGGGCGTGGCTCGAGATCGAGGAGGACCGTCCGATCCGTCACGCCCTCGAGCCGAGATCGGCCGGGTTCGGTTCGGACGCCGCGCTCGCGCTGCTGCGTGCGCACGACATCGCTCTCGTGGTGGCCGACACCGCCGGGCGCTTTCCCCGGTTCGAAGAGGTCACGACCGCGGGGCACGTGTACGTCCGGCTGCACGGTGCGACCGACCTGTACGCCAGCGGGTACACCGACGCCGAGCTCGACGAGTGGACGGACCGCATCCGCGGATGGGCCGACGGCTCGGCGGCATCCGATGGCCGTCCGCGTGACGTGTGGGTGTACTTCGACAACGACGCCCGGGGGAGGGCGCCGCACGATGCCGTCGCTCTCGCCCGACGGTGCGATGCGGCGTTTAGGCTCGGCGGGTGACCGATCGGGATGGCGCGTGAGCGCGCAGCCGGCACCGTGGGTCTGCCCGACCTGCGGCGATCCGCTGCGCTTCGAGATCCTCGACGACGAGGCGTTCCTCGTGGCGTGGTCGTGTCTGAACTGCGGTCTCGTCCGCGTCACCGAGCCGGCCTGAGCCTGTCGGGCCTCCGTGTCCTGGGTGAAGAGGCATCCGCTCGACGCCGCGCGCCCCGCGCCGTAGGGTCGCTGGCATGTGCGGGCGATTCGCGAACGACGCCAAGACGGACGAGCTGATCCGGGAGTACGTCGCCGAGGGTGGCGACCCCGAGGATTGGGTGAAGTCGTGGGCCGGCGCCTATTCGATCGCGCCGACCGAGGATGCTCCGATCGTCCGCGACCGGGGCGAGGGGCGAGAGCTGGAACTCGTCCGCTGGGACTGGCAGAAGCCGGCGAATCGCCCGCGGGGCGGTCCGATCATCAACGCGCGCATGGAGAAGCTGGCTCAAGGATTCTGGGCGCCGGCATTCAGCGCGGCTCGCTGCATCGTTCCGATGCGGGGCTACTTCGAGTGGACCGGCGACAAGACGCCGAAGACACCGCACTTCCTCCACGGCGAGGGCTTGCTCTCGGCGGCCGGACTCACGTGGTCGATGGAGCTGCCGACCGGCGAGAGAACGCGGTGCTTCGTCGTCATCACCCGCGAGGCGCGGGACGCGAGCGGACAGGTGCACGATCGGATGCCGGCGTTCCTGACGCCCGACACCTGGGATGCCTGGCTGACGCCCGAGAAGCTCACCGGTGACCGCAAGGCCGAGACGCTGGCGATGCTCGAGCACACGTCCGGCCAGGTCGCCTCGACGATCCGCGAGCACGTCGTCGACCGCAAGGTCAGCAACTCCCGCACGGTCGATCCCGCCGACCCGACGCTGCTGGACCCGGTGGCCTAGCCGGTGGCGGTTGTCGTGCCGTGTGGCGTGCGGGGGCGTCGTGACGCGGGCGCTGGCGCGCCGTCCGGCGACGTCACTCGTCGGCTGTCGGCTCCTGCCGGTAGTCGTACGCGGGGTCCGACCGCTGCCACAGAAGGTATCCGGCGAGTGCGGTTGCGAGCCCGGCGAAGTGCAGTGCCGGGTAGACCGGTGCCGGGGCATCCGGAAGCAGGCCCGCGAACACGATCGACGCAATGAACGCGGCGGCACTGAATGCGGCCAGCGCCACCGCCCACCGGCGCAGGCGCTGCGTGCGGGGGCTCTGCGGCTGGAGCGATGCCTTCATGCCAAGACGATAGCGGCCGTCGGTGCTTGCCGGCCCGGTCGGCGCGACGCGCGGCTACACCAGGGCAAAGCAAAACCCCCGCCATGTAGAAGCTAGGCGAGGGTTTCTGGGGCCGTTGTAATGACGGTCCGTGTGGCTCCGACGGGCGTCGATCCCGTGACCTCACGATTTTCAGTCGTGCGCTCTACCAACTGAGCTACAGAGCCGCATGGCGTCAGAGATGCCATGTCCTAGACGAAAGGCCCTCTGGAAACCAAAGGGCCCGTCGCTTTAGAGCGACCCTGACGGGACTTGAACCCGCGACCTCCGCCGTGACAGGGCGGCACGCTAACCAACTGCGCTACAGGGCCATGCTTATTAAGTTGTGGGAGTGACCCCAACGGGATTCGAACCCGTGCTACCGCCGTGAAAGGGCGGCGTCCTAGGCCGCTAAACGATGGGGCCGAGCGAACCCAGACCCGGGAGTCAAACGTTCACGCTTACCGAGGGACAAGCATATGCGATCCGACGCGGATGTGCGAATCGGGGGCGTGGCGTCCGCCGCCCGGGCGTGTCTCCGGGCCACAATGGCTGGGTTCGCGCGCGCCGGACGCCGTCGACGACGCTTCCGGTGTTGTGACGTGTGTTGCTACTGTGAACGAAGTTGCTCACGCGATATGGAGGATCACCCGCGTGCGATACGAGAGCCTCGACTCCCCGGAAGACTGCGGTTGCGCCCCGACGCCCGCAGAGAGCAAGAAGCTCTCCCAGCTGATCTCGCGCCGTGGCGCCCTCGGCCTCGGCGCCGTCGGCTTCGTCGCGGCGACGGCTTTCCTCGCCCCCGGCATCCCGTCGGCCTTCGGTATCGAGGGCTATCCGTCGTGGGATGACGTGCAGCGCGCCAAGGGCAACGAGGCGGCGAAGGCCGCCGAGATCTCGCGTATCGAGAAGCTGATCTCCGACCTCGCCGCAGATGTCGCGTACAAGCAGGCCGAGGCCGCGCGCCTGGGCGAGGAGTACGCGCAGGCCCAGGCCGCGTTCGAAGACGCCAGCGCCCGCGCCACCTCGCTGCAGGAGCAGGCGGACGCGCAGTCCGCCGCCGCCCTCGAGGCCGCGCGCCGTGCCGGCAAGCTGGCCGCCCAGCTCTACCGCAACGGCGGCGACGACACGAGCCTCAAACTCTTCTTCTCCGACTCCGCGGCCAGCGCCGACGATCTGCTCGCCCGCCTCGGCACCATGGACAAGCTGCTGCAGGCGAACCGAGGCGTGTACACGGATGCCGTCGCCGCCCGCGAGACCGCACAGAGCCTCAGTGACCAGGCCGGCGTCGCTCGCGACGAGCGCGACCGCCTCAAGGTCGAAGCCGAGCAGAAGATGATCGCCGCGCAGGAGGCTGCGACGGCGGCTCAGGCGGCCCTCGAAGAACAGACCGCGAACATGGCGACCCTCGAGGCGCAGCTCGCGGCGCTCAAGGACGAGACGGCGACGACGGTCGCCGGTTACCAGGCCGGAGTCGAAGAGCAGCGCCGTCGCGACGAGGAGCGTCGTCGCCGCGAGCGAGAAGAGGCAGCCCGTCGTGCCGCCGAGGAAGAGCGTCGTCGCCAGGAGGCGGCAGCAGCGGCAGCCGCCGCAGGCAACAGCGGTGGCGGCGGTGGCGGTGGCGGCGGCAACAGTGGCGGCGGCGGCGGTGGCGGCGGTGGTGGCGGCGCCGGACAGGTCCAGCCCTCCGGCTGGGTGCGCCCCGGTCCCGGCTACATCAGCTCCTGGTATGGCAATCGCGGCACCATCTGCTCTGGCGGTGTGTGCACCAGCGGGCACCGCGGCATCGACTTCGCCGGCGGATGCAGCGCCCCGATCTATGCCGCGGCATCCGGCACCGTCGTCTTCGCGGCGTACACGAACAGCTGGGGCAACTACATCAAGGTCGACCACGGCGGCGGCATCATCTCGGGCTACGCGCACATCCAGAACGGCGGCTTCAACGTCGGATACGGGCAGCGCGTCTCGGCCGGACAGGTCATCGCCTATGCCGGTAATACCGGCATCTCGCAGGGCTGCCACCTGCACTTCGAGATCTACCGCAACGGCGAGCGCATCGACCCCGCGCCGTTCCTGCGCGATCGGGGCATCTCGGTCTGAGCCTCAGCGCTCGCGAGCCCGGAACGACGAAGGAGGGGCGGATGCCGCAGCATCCGCCCCTCCTCGCGTTCGTCTGAGCGTCAGAGCGAGTTGGGCGCTTCGCCCTCACCCTGCGTCTTCGTCTGGCCCTCGTGCTCCTCGAAGCGCTCGAACGCCTCGGAGACGAGACGCTCGGCCTCAGCGGCGCCGGCCCACTCGTCGACCTTGACCCACTTGTTGGGCTCGAGGTCCTTGTAGTGCTCGAAGAAGTGGCCGATCTCGTTCTTGGTCCAGTCGTCGATGTCGCCGACATCCTGGATGTGCGCCCAGCGCGGGTCCTTCGCGAGCACGGCCACGACCTTGTCGTCGCCACCGGCCTCGTCGCTCATCTTCAGCACGGCGACGGGGCGGACCTTCGCCAGCACGCCGGGGTAGATGTCGCGGTCGAGCAGCACGAGCACGTCGAGCGGGTCGCCGTCCTCGCCGAGAGTGTTCTCGAAGAAGCCGTAGTTGCTGGGGTATCCCATCGGCGTGAACAGCACGCGGTCGAGGAAGACCCGGCCGGTGCCGTGGTCGACCTCGTACTTCACGCGGCTGCCGCGGGGGATTTCGATGACGGCGTCGTACGCGCCCATACGTGTGCTCCTTCGATAAGACGGTGGGATGCCGCCGTCCAGCCTACTTCGCGGCGCCTGCCGTGCCGCATACAGGCTGAACCCGGGTTCTGTGCCTGACGCCGAGCTGCCAGGGCCGCTCAACCTGTCGACGGTAAGAGCCCCTCGTGTGGTGGGCGGGGTTGGCCGGTGCGCCTCCCCGCGTCGTGCTGTGCCGTCCGCAGGCTCAGCCCCGGGTTCGGGCTGCCAATGTGGTCGCAACGCGAGCTGAGCCTGTCGACGGCACAGGCCCGGCCGCCGGGTCACCGGTTATGCCGAATACAGGCTCAGCCCGGGGTCCAGGCGGGCGAGGGGTCGCGGCCGGTGTCCTTCCCCATGCTGGCTGTGCCGGCTGCAGGCTCAGCCCGGGTTTCAGGCTTGCCGCTGGGGCCGCAACGCGCGTTGATCCTGTCGACGGCAGAGGCCCGGCTACCGGACGGCGCGAGCCCGGCTACCGGCGCGAGCCTGGCTACCGGCACGAGCCTGGCTACCGGACGGCGCGAGCCCGGGCGCCGGCTGCCGAGCGGCACGCGGCTGGCGTCGGTCACCGGCTGTGCCGTCCGCAGGCTCAGCGCCGCGTTCAGGCTGCCGCGGGGGCTCTGACACCCGCTGAGCCTGTTGACGGCACGGGGCCGCCGCCGGGCGCCACGGGGTCGGCCGCCGCGCGGCACGAGCCCGGCCGCCGGACGGCGCGAGCCCGGCCGCCGGGCGGCACGAGCCGGCCGCCGGACGGCGCGAGCCCGGATACCGTAGGGGCGTGCCGTCGCTGAATCCCGCCATCGCCGAGGTCCGTCGTGCTGTGCGGGCGTCGCTGTCGGCACTGCCGTCCGGGAGCATCGGCATCGTCGCGCTGTCGGGAGGGCCCGACTCGCTGGCCCTCGCCGCGGCAACGGCGTTCGAAGCCCCGAAACTCGGTCTGCGCGCCGCCTCGGTCACGGTCGACCACGGGCTGCAGCCGGGTTCCGACGAGGTCGCCCTCGCCGCCGCGCGCGCCGCCGCCGGCCTCGGGCTCGACCCGCTGGTCGTGCGCGTCGAGGTCGGCACTGCGGGCGGCCCCGAGGCCGCGGCGCGCGACGCGCGTTACGGCGTGCTCCGGGATGCCGCGCGCGACGCGGGCGCCGCCGCCGTGCTCCTCGGTCACACGCTCGACGACCAGGCCGAGACGGTCCTGCTCGGGCTCGCTCGAGGTTCCGGCGCCACGAGCCTCGCGGGCATGGCGCCCGACCGCACCGACGACGATTCCGGCGTGCGCTGGCTGCGGCCGCTGCTCGCGGTCCGACGCGAGACCACGGTCGCCGCGTGTGCAGCGGCCGGGCTCGACCCCTGGCTCGATCCGCACAACCGCGACGACCGCTTCAGCCGGGTGCGGGTCCGCGAGCGCGTCCTTCCCCTCCTCGAGGCCGAGCTCGGTCCGGGCGTGGCCGAGGCGCTGGCCCGCACGGCGGAGCAGCTGCGTGAGGACGCGCAGGCCTTCGACGACATGATCGGCGAGACGATCGAAGACATCGTCGAGCCGGCCGAGGCGGGAATCGCGATCTCGGTCGCGGCGCTCGCAGCGAACCCGCCGGCGTTGCGACACCGCATCATCCGCCACGTCGTGCAGAGCGAGTTCCACGAGAGCCTCACGCGCAGCCAGACCCTCGAGGTCGCTCGGCTCGTCACCGACTACACCGGTCAGGGGCCGATCGACCTTCCCGGATGCCGCGCCCGCCGCGTCGGCCGACTCGTCGAGTTCTCGGCGGGCGGAAGCGGCGCCTAAACTCGTCGCATGCGTGCTGCCGAGATCGCCGACCAGCTCACCGACGTCCTCGTCACGGAGGAGGAGATCCAGGCCAAGCTCGCCGAGCTCGCCGCCCGGGTCGAGGCCGACTACGAGGGCAAGGAGCTCATCCTCGTCGGCGTCCTCAAGGGCGCCGTGATGGTCATGGCCGACTTCGCCCGCGCGCTCAAGCGCGACATCACGATGGACTGGATGGCGGTCTCGTCCTACGGCGCCAGCACGAAGTCGAGCGGTGTCGTCCAGATCCGGAAGGACCTCGACGCCGACCTGCACGGCAAACACGTCCTCATCGTCGAGGACATCATCGACTCGGGCCTCACCCTCAGCTGGCTGCTCGAGAACTTCCAGTCGCGCGGCGCCGAGTCGCTCGAGGTGCTCGCGCTGCTGCGCAAGCCCGAGGCCGCGAAGGTCGAGATCGACTGCCGCTACGTCGGTTTCGACATCCCGAACGACTTCGTCGTGGGCTACGGACTCGACTACGCGGAGAAGTACCGCAATCTGCGGGATGTCGCGATCCTCGCGCCCCACGTCTACAGCTGAGCGGGCTTCGCGCGCCGGCTCCCGGTACGCCCAAAACGAACGCACAGAGCCCGCATAGTCGGCGCGGGGTAGCCTGATCGCACCATGGACGTCAAGAAAGTCACGCGCAACCCGCTGATGTACGTGTTGCTCATCGGCGCGCTGCTGCTGATCGGCTTCATGCTGATCTCCAGCCTCACCGGCGCGAAGCAGATCACGACCCAGCAGGGCTTCGAGCTGCTCCGAGGCGACACCGTCACCAAGGTGCAGACCACGGACGGCGATCAGCGCGTCGATCTGACGCTCTCCGCAGACTTCGAGGGCTCGAAACAGGTGCAGTTCTACTACACCTCCGCGCGTGCCGACGAGGTCGTGTCGGCCGTCGACGCGGCGAACCCCGCCGACGGGTACAACGACGTCGTGCCGCGGGCCACGTGGTTCGACGGCTTCCTCTCGCTCATGCTGCCGCTGGTGCTGCTGGGCCTGCTCTTCTGGTTCCTGATGTCGAGCGCGCAGGGCGGCGGCAGCCGCGTCATGCAGTTCGGCAAGTCGAAGGCCAAGCTCGTCACGAAGGAGACCCCGACGGTCACCTTCGGCGACGTGGCCGGGTCCGACGAGGCCATCGAGGAGATGCAGGAGATCAAGGACTTCCTGAAGGATCCGACGAAGTTCCAGGCCGTCGGCGCCCGCATCCCGAAGGGCGTGCTGCTGTACGGCCCTCCCGGAACCGGCAAGACGCTCCTCGCGCGCGCCGTCGCGGGCGAGGCGGGTGTGCCGTTCTACTCGATCTCGGGTTCGGACTTCGTCGAGATGTTCGTCGGTGTCGGCGCGAGCCGTGTGCGCGACCTCTTCAAGGAGGCGAAGGAGAACTCGCCCGCCATCATCTTCATCGACGAGATCGACGCCGTCGGCCGCCACCGCGGCGCCGGCATGGGCGGCGGTCACGACGAGCGCGAGCAGACGCTGAACCAGATGCTCGTCGAGATGGACGGGTTCGACCCGAAGGTCTCGGTGCTCGTCATCGCGGCGACCAACCGTCCCGACATCCTCGACCCGGCGCTGCTTCGTCCGGGCCGCTTCGACCGCCAGATCGGTGTCGACGCGCCCGACCTCAAGGGCCGCCAGAAGATCCTCGAGGTGCACGGACGCGGCAAGCCGCTCTCGCCCTCGGTCGACCTGGCCGTCATCGCTCGCAAGACCCCGGGCTTCACCGGCGCCGACCTCGCGAACGTGCTGAACGAGGCCGCGCTGCTGACCGCGCGCTCGAACGCGCAGCTGATCGACATGCGCGCACTCGACGAGGCGATCGACCGCGTCATCGCCGGTCCCCAGCGCCGCACGCGCGTCATGAAGGACAAGGAGAAGCTCATCACGGCGTACCACGAGGGCGGCCACGCCCTCGCCGCCGCGGCGATGAACCACTCCGACCCGGTCACGAAGGTCACGATCCTCCCGCGCGGCAAGGCGCTCGGCTACACGATGGTGCTGCCGCTCGAGGACAAGTACTCCGTCACCCGCAACGAGCTCCAGGACCAGCTCACCTACGCGATGGGCGGACGCGTCGCCGAAGAGGTCGTGTTCCACGACCCGACGACCGGTGCCTCCAACGACATCGAGAAGGCGACCGGTATCGCCCGCAAGATGGTCACCGAGTACGGGATGACGACGGAGGTCGGCCCCGTGAAGCTCGGGTCGTCGTCGGGCGAGGTGTTCATGGGTCGCGACATGGGGCACGGCCGTGACTTCTCCGAGCGCATCGCCGAGCGCGTCGACGCCGAGGTGCGGCTGCTGATCGAGCAGGCGCACAACGAGGCGTACGAGGTCATCAACGCCAACCGCGACATCCTCGACAAGCTGGCGCTCGCGCTGCTCGAGGAGGAAACCCTCGACCACCTGCAGCTCGCCGAGATCTTCAAGGACATCAAGAAGCTCCCGCCGCGCCCGCAGTGGCTCTCGAGCCAGGACCGTCCGGTTTCGAGCCTGCCCCCGATCGACGTCCCCAAGCGTCGCGAAGAGGCCGGGCTGGCGGCATCCACCGTCGCCGAGACGGATGCCGAGACCGCCGCCGAGCGCGCTCCGCACCGTCGCCCCTCGGGGCAGGCGCGACCCGCGACCGCGTAGGCTCGGGGCGTGGCCGTCGATCGCGAACGCGTCGCCGCCCTCGTGCGCGACCTGCTCGAGGCGATCGGGGAGGACCCCGACCGTCCCGGGCTGAAGCAGACCCCGCAGCGGGTCGCCGACGCGTACGCGGAGTTCTTCTCGGGAGTGGGCGCGGACGCCGCCGAACCCCTCGCGCACACGATCTCGGTCGCGCGGGGCCCGGCGCCCGACACGCTGCCGTCGGGCGCGGTCATGGTGCGCGGGATCCGGTTCCGCTCGTTCTGCGAGCACCACCTCCTGCCCTTCGCGGGCCACGCTCACATCGCTTACCTGCCGGGCGAGCAGGTCGTCGGGCTCGGCGCGCTGCCCCGTGTGGTCGACACCCTGGCGGCGCGCCCGCAGGTGCAGGAACGCCTCGGTGAGCAGATCGCCGACACGATCGCGGGTGCGCTCGACGCGCGCGGCGTGCTGGTCGTCCTGGATGCTGCTCACGAGTGCGTCACGATGCGCGGCGGACGCCAGACGGATGCCTCGACCGTGACGGTCGCCGCGCGCGGCGTCTACACCGGGCCGGCCGAGCGGGCCGAGCTGATCGCCCTGATCTCGGGCGGTACGGCATGACGGCCATCATGGGCATCCTCAACGTCACGCCCGACTCGTTCAGCGACGGTGGGCGGTACCTCGTCCTCGGTGCCGCCGTCGGTCACGCCGAGGCCCTGCGTCGCGCCGGTGCGCACATCGTCGATGTCGGCGGCGAGTCGACCCGTCCGGGCGCCGAGCGCGTCGACCCCGACGTCGAGCGCGAGCGGGTCGTCCCGGTGGTCGAGGCGCTCGCGGCGCGCGGCATCGTCGTGAGCGTCGACACCATGAACGCCGGCACCGCCGCGGCCGCCGTCGCCGCGGGGGCCCGCATCGTCAACGATGTCTCCGGTGGCCTGGCCGATCCCGACATGCTCGCGGCGGTCGCGGCATCCGACGCGGAGGTCGTCATCGGGCACTGGCGCGGGCATTCGACGGACATGTACGCCACCGCCCGCTACGAGGACGTCGTCGCAGAAGTGGTCGCCGAACTCCAGGATCGCGTCAGCGCGGCGACGGCGGCCGGCATCGCTCCTTCGCGCATCGTCCTCGACCCGGGCATCGGCTTCGGCAAGCGCGGCGACCAGAACTGGACCGTGCTGCGCCACCTCGAACGCATCGTCGGGCTCGGCAAGCGGGTGCTCGTCGGCACGAGCCGCAAGGGCTTCCTGCGCGAGGCCATCGGAGACCCCCGCGACGCAGAAGCCCCCGGCGCAGACATCGCCGACGCCGGCCGGTTCGACCTCGCCCGGCGCGATCTCGCGACCGCCGTCACGAGCGTGCTGGCTGCCGACGCGGGAGCGTGGGGAGTGCGCGTGCACGATGTCGCGACGACCCGCGACGCGCTGGCCGTGCGTGGGCGATGGCGGGAGGTCTCATGAGCGATCGGATCACGGTGCGCGGCATCCGGGCCGTCGGGTATCACGGCGTCTACGAGCACGAACGACGCGAGGGCCAGGAGTTCGTCGCCGACATCGAGCTCGACCTGTCGCTGGCCGACGCCGCGGCGAGCGACGATGTCGCCGACACGGTCCACTACGGAGAACTGGCCGAGCAGGTTGCCGCGATCCTGGCGGGCGAGCCGGCGGACCTCATCGAGACGGTCGCCGACCGCATCGCGCGCGCTGCGCTCGCGTTCGACCGCGTGGATGCCGCCACCGTAACCGTGCACAAGCCGCAGGCGCCCATCGCGGTGCCGTTCGGCGACGTCAGCGTGACCCTCACCCGTCGACGGGAGAACCGATGAGCCGCCGCCTCGCCCAGGAATCGCCCGAGCCCCGCGCTGCCGACAGCGCGCCCGCGCGGCGAGCCGTCGTCGCGATCGGGGCGAACCTGGGCGACCGCGCCGACACGGTCGCGCAAGCGATCGACGACCTCGACCGGCTGCCGCTGACGCGGGTCGTTCGCGCCGCCGATCCGATCGAGACGGTCGCGCTGACCCTCGACGGCCCGGATGCCGCGGCCCCCGCCTACCTCAACTCCGTGGCCCTCGTCGAAACCCGGCTCGCCCCCAGCGTTCTGCTCGGCTATCTCCACGCGATCGAGGAGCGTCACGGCCGTGCGCCGCGCGCGGCCGATCAGGTCCGGTGGCAGGATCGCACGCTCGATCTCGACCTCATCGCGCACGGCGATGTCGTCTGCAACACCCCGACGCTCGTGCTGCCGCATCCGCGTGCGCACGAGCGCGACTTCGTGCTCCGGCCGTGGCTCGCGGTCGACCCCGACGCCGTGCTCCCCGGACGCGGGCGCGTCGACGCGCTGCTGGCAGCGCTGCCCGGGAGCACGCCGTGAGACGAACGTCGCCCGCGACCCTCATCGTGTCGGCGGTGCTCGGCATCGCCGCGGGGTTCGTCATCGATCAGGTGCTCACGGGGGCGGGGCGCGCGACCTTCACCCCGTCGGTCATGCTCCCGGTGCTTTTCGTGCTGCTGGCGGTCTCGGTCATCGCCCTCGCGCTGCCAATCCGTCGGGCGACCCGGGGTCAGGCTCCGCGGGTCGACCCGTTCCGCGCCGTGCGCGTCGCGATGCTGGCGAAGGCGTCGAGCATCGTCGGAGCGCTCGTGGGCGGTATCGGCGTCGGCCTCTTGCTCTTCCTTCTCACACGGCCGGTCCCGCCGTCAGTAGGCTCGACGGGAGCGGTCGTCGCCGCGATCGTCGGAGCCGTGGTGCTCGTGGCGGCCGGTGTGATCGCAGAACAGCTCTGCACCATTCGGAAGGACGACGATGACGACCAGCCCGGACCACCCGAGCCCGACGCCACTCCCTCCCACCACTGACGCTGCGGAGTCCGGCGCGATCGACGCCACCCTCGACGCCGGCACGTACGACCGCATCCGCGAGCCGCGCGGAGCCGGGCGTCTGGCTCTCGAGCAGGGCGTCTGGCACCAGATCTCGCGCAAATACCTCACCGTGCAGCTGATCAGCAACGGGTTCATTCTGGCGATCATCGTCGCCGCGCTGCTGGTGGCGCTTCTGGTCTTCAATCTGCCCTGGCTGCTGATCCCCGGCATCATCCTCATCGTGCTGACCCTGGCGGGCATGGCGATCCTGCCCCGCCAGGTGCGCTCGATCGGCTACCAGCTGCGCGAGGACGACCTGGTCTTCCGCCGCGGAATCTTGTGGCAGCGCATGGTCGCCGTGCCGTACGGCCGGATGCAGCTCGTCGACATCACGCACGGGCCGATGGATCGCGGGTTCGGCATCGCGCAGCTGAAGTTCGTCACGGCCGCGGCAGCGACGGGCGTCGTGATCCCGGGCCTCACGCAGCAGGCTGCCGAGGCGCTGCGCGACCACCTGATGTCGGTGGCTGAATCGCGGCGGACCGGGCTGTGACCGACCCCGTACCGACCCCGCCCCCGGCCGACGCGACCGTCTCCGCTCCGCCGGCCGAGCTCGTCCGCTCACCCCTGAGCGACGGTGAATGGCACCGGCTGCATCCGCTCACGCCGCTGCTGCGCGGCGGGCTGGCGCTGCTCGTCGTGCTCGGCATCGTCGTCGCGAACATGCGCGACCGGCTCATCAGCATCTTCGTGCCCGCCTTCGCCCCCGACGCGCCCATCGACGACTGGGAGGAGTTCGAGGCCGCCGGCGACCCGATCGGGTGGGTGCTGGCGAACAACCTCCTCCTCATCGCCCTGCTCGTCACCGTCGGCGTGCTCGCGCTCATCATCGGCGCGTTCTACCTGTCGTGGCGCTTCCACACCTTCCGCATCACCGACGACGACGTCGAGGTGCGCAGCGGCATCCTCTCGCGCACGCATCGTCGCGCACCGCTCGACCGGGTGCAGGGCGTCAACCTCACCCGGCCCGCGGTCGCGCGACTGCTGGGAGCGGCGAAGCTCGAGATCGTGGGCGCGGGTGCCGACGCGAACGTCAAGCTCGAGTACCTCTCCACCGGCAATGCCGAGACGATCCGCGCCGACATCCTGCGGCTGGCCTCCGGGCAGCGGCTCGCCGAGCAGCGGGCCGCCGAGGCCGCGGCCGGCGGGTCGCGCGTCGCCGTCGCCGACACCGTCGCCCGCGGGATCACCGGCCTCATCGAGGGCGACGACGCGGATGCCGCCGAGCCCGAGTCGGTCGTCCGGATTCCACCCGGGCGGCTCATCGGGTCGCAGCTCGCCAGCTGGGGCACCGTCGTGATCCTGGCCGGCGCGACCGCGCTCGCGATCGCCCTGTCGCAGGGCGTGTACTGGGTGCTCTTCGCCTACTTCCCGGCGCTGCTCGGTTTCGGCGCTTATTGGGTGCGCACGATCGTGAAGTCGCTGCGCTACTCCATCGCGCCGACGCGTGACGGCGTCCGCGTGACGTTCGGTCTGCTCACGACCGTGTCGGAGATCCTGCCTCCCGGACGCATCCACGCGGTGGAGATTACGCAATCCATCCTCTGGCGCGGGTTCGGGTGGTGGACGATTCGGATCAACCGCATGACCGGCCGCAGCGCGTCCGACACGACGACCGATCAGTTCACCACGGTCCTTCCCGTCGGGACGCTCGCCGAGGTCGAGCGGGTGCTCGGCCTCATCCTCCCGTCGGTCAGCGAGGAGGAGCGCGCCGCGATCGTGCGAGACGGCGTGCTCGGCGGCTCGTCCGCGGGGGGATACGTCACGACACCGCGGCGGGCACGCATCGTGCGACCGCTGTCGTGGCGGCGGAACGGCCTCGCGATCGAGGGTGACCTGCTGATGCTGCGGCGCGGGCTGATCTGGCGCATGCTCGCGGTGCTTCCCCTCGCCCGGCTGCAGTCCGTCGCGCTGCACCAGGGGCCGGTGTCGCGCGCGCTGCGCGTCGCGACGCTGCGCGCTCATACCGTGTCGGGCCCGGTGCTCACCGCGGTCGCGGGCATCGACCGCGACGACGTGATCGCAGCGTTCGAGCGGGTCGCCCACGTGGCCGTCTCGGCTGCGGCATCCGACCGCTCGCACCGCTGGGCCGAGGTGGCGGATGCCGCTGAGCCGGTGCTTTCCGTCCCGCGCCCGGAGCCGACCCGAGAGAGCGTCCCCGCGACGCCGGTGCCGGTGCCGCCGCCGGCCGGCGCCGCGACTGAGCTTCCGCCCGGCGCCGTGCCCCCGCCGCCGTACGTGCCGCCCCGCCCCGACGGCGCGACGGAGGAGGGCCGATGACCGCGAGCTCGCGCCTGGGCGTCGGCATCATCGGCGCCGGCCGGGTCGGACCCGTCATCGGAGCGGCGCTCGCCGGCGCCGGCCACGCGCTGACCGGAGTCACGGCGGGATCCGATCGGGAACGGGTCGACGCGGTGATCCCGGGGGTGCCGGTGCTCGACGCCGACGAGGTCGTGCGTCGCAGCGAACTGGTCGTGATCGCGGTGCCGCACGACGAGCTCGGCCCGCTGGTCAGCGGTCTCGCCGAGCTCGGCGCCTGGCAGGTCGGGCAGCTCGTGCTGCACACCGACCCCGGGCACGGGCTCGATGTGCTGGCGCCGGCCGCCGCACGAGGAGCCATCCCGCTCGCCGTGCACCCGGCGATCGCGTTCACCGGGTCGACCCTCGACCTCCGCCAGCTCACGGGCGCCTACGCCGCGGTGACCGCGCCGGCAGCCGTCCTGCCGATCGGGCAGGCGCTCGCCGTCGAGCTGGGCTGCGAGCCCGTCGTCGTCGCCGACGCCGACCGGCCGGCCTACGGCGAGGCGATCGAGACCGCGACGCAGTTCGCCGCGTCGATCGTGCAGCAGTCGGCCGCGTTGCTCGAGGACGCCGGAGTGCCGACCCCGGGTCGCTTCCTTTCGACCCTTGTGCACTCGACCGTCGAGCGGGCGCTGACCGAGGCGGGCCGCGGCGCGACCCCCGACGACGAACTGCTGTGAGCGACGTCGAGCTGGCCCGCATCCCGGCCGGAGAGCTGCCCGTCGCGGGCGCGGGCTGTGGCCCGCGGGTCGAGTCCTTCGAGGTCGGCGTGTATCCCGTCACCGAGGAGCAGCTCGGCGAGGTGCTCGGGGTGACCGCCGCGCACCCGCGGCGTCCGGCGGTGCGGCTGTCGTGGCTGAGAGCCGTGCGGTTCTGCAACGCGCTGTCGGAATGGGAGGGGCTCGACCCCGCCTACGCGGTCGACGGCGACGAGGTGCGTTGGTACGACGACTCCGACGGGTACCGGTTGCCGACCGAGCGCGAGTGGGAGTACGCGTGCCGTGCGGGCTCGCGGGCCGCGCAGTACGGACCGCTCGCCGAGATCGCCTGGACCGCCGCCGACAACCTCTCGTCGCCGCAGAACGTGGGCGGGCGGCATCCGAACCTCTTCGGCCTCTTCGACATGCTCGGCAACGTCTCGGAGTGGTGCTGGGACCTCTTCGCCCCCGACGCCGGGTCGCGCGACCGGGTGTTCCGGGGCGGCGGGTTCGCCGATGCCGCGACATCCGTGCGGGCGGGAACGCGCCGCGGGGCGCGCCCCGACAGCGCTCACGACGACATCGGCCTGCGCGTCGCCCGCGGCGCCGTCGCTTAGCGGCCCGATTCGGGGTCGTCGGGTGGCCGGTGGGTGCACACTCGTCGGACCGCCGGTGCTGGCGTATTGCCGCGACGCCGCCGAGGCGACACCAGCACCGGCGGTCCGACGGCTGTATCGTCAAGCGCCCGCGGCACGCTCGGTAGACTGGCACGTCGAATCCCGAGGAGTTCTTCTGCCATGAGCGACGCGCCCGTGCCCCCCGTCGACGACGCCGACGACGTCATCGAACAGAAGGCCGTGCGCCTCGCCAAGCGCGAGCGGCTGCTGAGCGAGCGAGAGGATGCCGCGGGCGGCGCCTATCCCGTCGCCGTGGCCGTCTCCGACACCATCCCGGCGCTGCGCGAGCGCTACGCCGACCTCGAGGCCGGTGCCGAGACCGGTGTGACCGCCTCGGTCGCGGGGCGCGTCGTGTTCAGCCGCAACACCGGCAAGCTCTGCTTCGCGTCGCTGCAGTCGGGCGACGGCAGCCGCATCCAGGCCATGGTCTCGCTCGCCGAGGTCGGCGACGAGTCGCTGCAGGCGTGGAAGGAGCTCGTCGACCTGGGCGACCACGTCTCGGTCACGGG
Source organism: Microbacterium sp. H37-C3 (assembly GCF_027157935.1). Taxonomy (NCBI): domain Bacteria; kingdom Bacillati; phylum Actinomycetota; class Actinomycetes; order Micrococcales; family Microbacteriaceae; genus Microbacterium; species Microbacterium sp. H37-C3. The sequence continues at coordinate 229,569 of NZ_JAPVLR010000002.1, forward strand.
CCAGGTCATCTCCAGCCGCCGCGGTGAGCTGTCGATCATGGTGTCCGCCTGGCAGATCGCGTCGAAGGCGCTGCTGCCGCTGCCGAACCTCCACTCCGAGCTGAGCGAGGAGAGCCGCGTGCGCTCGCGCTTCCTCGACCTCATCGTGCGCGATACCGCACGCGAGACCGTCGTGGCCCGCGCCAAGGTCAACGCTTCGCTTCGCCGCACGTTCGACGAGCACGGCTTCCTCGAGGTCGAGACCCCGATGCTGCAGGTGCAGCACGGTGGTGCCGCCGCGCGCCCGTTCATCACGCACTCGAACGCCTTTGACACCGAGCTGTTCCTGCGCATCGCGCCCGAGCTGTTCCTCAAACGCGCCGTCGTGGGCGGGATCGACCGCGTGTTCGAGATCAACCGGAACTTCCGCAACGAGGGCGCCGACTCGACCCACAGCCCCGAGTTCGCGATGCTCGAGGCCTACCAGGCGTACAGCGACTACAACGGCATCGCCGATCTGACGCAGGAGCTCATCCAGAACGCGGCGATCGCCGTCGCGGGATCGACGACCGTCACGTGGGCCGACGGCACCGAGTTCGATCTCGGCGGCGACTGGGACCGCATCTCGATGTACGACTCGCTCTCGGCCGCCGCGGGGCGCGATATCACGCCCGCCACCTCGCTCGAGGAGCTTCAGACCCTCGCCGCCGAGGTGGGCGTCGTCGTGCCTGAGAAGGTCGCGACGCACGGCAAGCTCGTCGAAGAGCTCTGGGAGCACTTCGTCAAGGGCGGGCTCGAGCGCCCCACCTTCGTCATGGACTTCCCGGTCGACACGTCGCCGCTCGTCCGCGAGCACCGCTCGATCGCGGGCGTCGTGGAGAAGTGGGACCTCTACGTCCGCGGCTTCGAGCTGGCGACCGGCTACTCCGAGCTCGTCGACCCCGTCATCCAGCGCGAGCGTTTCGTCGAGCAGGCCAAGCTCGGCGCGCGCGGCGACGACGAGGCGATGCGCGTCGACGAGGAGTTCCTGCGCGCCCTCGAGCACGGCATGCCGCCCACCGGCGGCATGGGCATGGGCATCGACCGCCTGCTCATGGCGATCACGGGGCTCGGCATCCGCGAGACGATCCTCTTCCCGCTGGTCAAGTAACCGCCGATTCCTGCGAGGGCCAGGGGGGCGTCGGGGTTTCAACATCCCGTCCCACCCGCGCTTCGCACGGCTTCGTCCGGCGCCAGCCTGGTCTGCATGACCACGACTGTTCGCGCCGCGGATGCCGCGCACTTCCTCTCTCTCGTTCCTCATCTGCTCGGCTTCGCTCCGAGCCGCAGCCTCGTTGTGGTGCCCTTCGCGGGGTCACGGAGCCTCGGGGCGATGCGCGTCGACCTGCCGACCGGCGCGCTCGGTGACCTCGACAGCGCCGCCGCGACCATCGTGGGAATGGTGTGTCGCATTCCGGATGCCGATGCCCTGACGGCGATCGCGTACGCTCCGGAGTCCGCGGCTGACGGGCTGCCGGCGGTTGCCGTCCTGGCGGCGGTCAGCCGGGCGGCCGACGTCTGCGGCGTGCGGGTCGTCGATCTGCTGACCGTCGCGACGGACGGCTGGGGATCGCACCTCGACGCGTCGTGCCCGGCGGGCGGGAGGCCGCTCAGCGAGATCGAACAGGCCGCCGCGCGCCACGGCGATCCGGGCCCGGGGCCGGCGATCGATCGCGATCACACGTCGGGCGCCGAGCTGCCGCGGCGCAGCGCCGCAGAGCGCCGCGTGGTGGGCGGTGCGCTCCGCTCGCTCGAGACGGCCCTCGCGGTGCTGTGCGGCATCCCACGGGTGGGCGGCGGCCGGCGGCGAACGCGAGACGCGGGGGCAGAGGGAGGGAGCGGCGTCGACCCCGCCGCGCTCGAGGCGGCTTGCGAACTCGACGACCCGCCGCGACTGTTCGAACGGGTCCTCGACGGCGATCCCGCCGAGCTCGAGCCCTTCGTCGTGGCGCTGCTGGTGTGGTGCCTCTCGCGTCCTTCGCTGCGCGATGTGGCCCTCGTGCAGTGGGCGACCGATGCCGGCCGCGGCGACGATGCCCTCGATGCGCAGCGGCGGTGGGAGGAGGGCGAGGAGTATCCCGAGCGGCTCGGCCGGATCATGTGGGGCGACGGCGACCGGCCCGATCCCGAGCGCCTGCTCGCCGCGCTCGCGGTCGTACGCGAGGTCGCCGCGCTGGCTCCGCGTCGATTGCGGCCCGGACCGCTTGCGCTGTGCGCGTGGCTCGCCTGGGCGCTGGGACGATCCACGCACGCCGCGTCGTACGCCGAGCGCGCCCTCGAGATCGATCCCGATCACGGGCTCGCCGAGATCCTGCTGTCGTTCGCGCAGATCGGTCACCTGCCCGACTGGGCCTTTCATCAGCGGGGACCCGTACGATAGGGGGCATGGACGAATACGTGAGCGCGGTCATCTGGTCGCTGCTGCCGACCCTCGTGGTCTCGGTGCTCTTCGTCTTCGTCCTCCGCGGCATCCTGCGCATGGATCGCACCGAGCGCCGGGCGTACGCGAAGATCGAGGCGGAGGAGCGTGCGGCCCGTGGGCTCGCCGCTCCCACGCCCGACAGCTCGACCCCCTGAACCCGTGGGATGAGCGGTCGCGCCCGATACGCTGATTCCGAGGAGATCGGAGGGGCGGCGTGACGATCGAGTTCACCGCGTTCGAGTTCCCCGGTTGGTGGCTCGTCCTGGTGTTCATCGCCGACCTCATCATCCGCATCACCGCGGTGATCGTCGTCCCGCGCAACCGGAGGCCCACGGCGGCCATGGCCTGGCTGCTCGCGATCTACTTCATCCCGTTCGTCGGTGTGCTGCTGTTCCTCCTCATCGGCAACCCGCGTCTGCCGCGGAAGCGTCGCAGGATGCAGCGGGAGATCAACCAGTACATCCGCGAGACCAGCGAGGGACTCGACTTCGGCACCCTGCGTCCCGATGCCCCCGCGTGGTTCACCTCGGTCGTCACGCTCAACCGCAATCTGGGCGCGATGCCGCTCGCGGGCGACAACGGCGCGGAGATCATCTCCGACTACGAGGAGAGCATCCGCCGGATGGCGGAAGAGGTGCGCGCGGCCGAGCGATATGTGCACGTCGAGTTCTACATCCTCCAGTCCGACAAGACGACCGACGTCTTCTTCGCGGCGCTCGAGGAGGTCGCCGCCCGCGGCGTGACTGTGCGCGTCCTCCTGGACTACTGGGCCAACCGCGGCAAGCCGAACTATCGAGCCACGGTGAAGCGCCTCACGGCGATGGGCGCGGACTGGCACCACATGCTCCCGGTGCAGCCGTTGCGGGGGAAGTACCAGCGCCCCGACCTCCGCAACCACCGCAAGCTCATCGTCGTGGACGGCCGGGTGGCGTTCACCGGGTCGCAGAACATGACCGACTCGACCTACAACCTGAAGAAGAACATCAAGCGCGGCCTGCACTGGGTCGACCTGATGGTGCGGGTGCAGGGTCCCGTGGTGGCGAGCATCGACGCGGTTTTCCTCTCCGACTGGTACAGCGAGACCGGCTCGGCCCCCTCCGAAGACGTGGGCCTGTTCGAGCTCGAGAGCGGGCCGGGCGACCTGGACTGCCAGATCGTCCCGTCCGGACCCGGGTTCGAGTTCCAGAACAACCTCAAGCTCTTCACCGCGCTCCTGTTCGCCGCGCAGAAGCGCGTGATCATCGTCAGCCCGTACTTCGTGCCCGACGAGGGGCTGCTGCTGGCGGTGCAGACGGCCTGCCAGCGCGGACTCCAGGTCGAGCTGTTCGTCTCGGAGGAGGGCGATCAGGCGATGGTCTACCACGCCCAGCGCAGCTACTACGAGGCGCTGCTGCGGGCGGGCGTGAAGATCTGGATGTACCGGAAGCCCTACATCCTGCACACGAAGAGCCTGACGATCGACGACGACGTCGCCATCATCGGCTCGAGCAACATGGACATGCGGTCGTTCGGTCTGAACCTGGAGATCTCGATGCTCGTGCGCGGCGAGGAGTTCATCGCCCAGCTGCGCCAGGTCGAAGACCAGTACCGGTCGCTCTCGCGTGAGCTCACGCTCGAGGAGTGGATGAAGCAGCCCCTCCGGTCGACGGTGCTCGACAACCTCGCGCGCCTGACCTCGGCCCTGCAGTGAACCGTTCTGAGACGATGCGCGGTGACGCGACACTCACGGGATGACGGAAGGATGAGACCATGACGACGACACGCACGACCGCGGCATCCGCACTGCTGCTCATCTCGGCGCTCGCGCTCGCCGGCTGCGCGACGACTCCCGGCGGGACCACACCCGGGAACACGGGGTCGAGCGGGTCGGATGCCGGCTCCGCGGCGCCGTCGCGCGACGCCGACATCGAGGCGGCATGGCTCGACGGCGGCCGTGCTGTCGGCCTCGTGACCTACGGCAGCTCGTCGTGCCAGCCCGACGTCGGCGAGGTGACGGCGTCGGGACAGACGGTCACCGTCGAGCTCACCGACCCCGAGGGCACCGCCTGCACGCGTGACTACGTGCCGCGAGCGTCGTATGTTGGGCTGCCGGCGGGCGTCGACCCCACGCAGGACGTCGACATCGTCGTGACCGGCGGATACACCGGTGACGCGGAGCTCGACGGGGTCGCCGGGCTCAGGGCCACCACGGGCGAGCTGATCGGCGACATGGTGCCGAGCGCCGGCTGGTTCGACGACGCGGGCCTCGTTCTGCTCACCTGGGGCTCGTCGAGCTGCCCGCCCGTGTTCGAGACCGTCGCCCTCGACGGCGACGCGGTGCGCGCCACCGAGGCGACGCCCGCCGCCGACCAGGTCTGCACGATGGACTACGCGCCCCGGCTGAGTGTGCTCACGGTCGAGGGAGCGTCGGACGACGCTCGTCCGGGCGAGATCCTGCTGGTGTCGCCCGCGGGCGACGAGCAGCGGATCTCCATCATCGGCTGACGCCGGCCCCAGCGGCCGTCAGCGCCCGCGTGCCGCTCAGGCCATCGTGTCGAGGATGCCGGTCAGGTCGTCGTACGTCGTCCGCGGGTTGAGGATCGCGAAGCGGGCGTTCGTCCGACCGGCGTGACTGCTCGGGGTGACGAACGCGTGCTGACGCTCGAGCAGATCCGAGGACCAGCGCGCATAGTCGGACCGCTCCCACCCGACGCGCTCGAAGACGACGACGCCGAGCTGCGGGCGGCGCACCAGCGTCAGCTCCGGGCGGCGTTCGATCTCGGCGGCGATGCGCTCGGCGAGCTCGATCGACCGGGTGATGGCGTCGCGGTACACGTCGGTGCCGTAGGTCGCGAGCGAGAACCACAAGGGAAGACCGCGCGGCCGGCGCGTGAGGTGCACGGCGTAGTCCGACGGGCTCCAGTCGGAGGTCTCGGTCAGCGTGTCGAGGTACTCGGCGTGCTGCGTGTGCGCCTGTCGTCCGAGCTCGGGGTCGCGGTAGAGCAGCGCGCAGGCGTCGAACGGCGCGAACAGCCACTTGTGCGGGTCGACGATGACCGAGTCGGCGTTCTCGACACCGGCGAAGTGGTGGCGCGCAACCGGGGAGAGCATCGCCGCGAGACCGTACGCCCCGTCGACGTGGAGCCAGACGCCGTGCTCGCGCGTGACCGCCGACACCGAGGCGATGTCGTCGACGATACCGAAGTTGGTCGACCCGGCGGTCGCGACGACCGCGAACACGCTCTCGCCGTGCTCCGCCAGCGCAGCCCGCACCGCGTCGCCGCGCAGCACGCCGTCATCCGCGACGGGCACCGCCACGACCTCGACATCCATGACCCGAGCGGCCGACGCGATCGACGAATGGGCCTCCGCGCTGCACACCACGCGCCAGCGGTCGGGACGGATGCCGCGCGCGCGAGCGGTCTCGCGAGCGGCGACGAGCGCCGAGAGGTTGCCAAGCGTGCCGCCCTGCACAAAGACACCACCGGCGCTCGCGGGCAGCCCGAACTCGTCGGCGAGCCAGCGAAGCACCTCGTTCTCGGCGTGCACCGCGCCGGCGCCCTCGAGCCACGACCCGCCGTAGAGCGCGCTCGCCGAGACGACGAGATCGAACGCAGCCGCGGCCTTCGACGGGGCACTCGGGATGAAGGAGAGGTAGCGGGGGTCGTCGGTCGAGATGCACGACGGCGCGAGGATGTGCTCGAAGACGCCGATGGCCTTGCGGGCTCCGATGCCGTCCGCGTCGATCGTCCGCCCGGCCAGCCGGCGCAGTTCGGACGGCGGCAGGGGCTTGTCGAGCGGTGTGTCTTCGGCGAGGAGCCGGCCGCGCGAGTACTCGAGCACGAGATCGACGATCGCGCGCGTCTCATCGGTGACGTCGTGCATGCGGGCGGGGAAGCGCTCGGTCATGGGTCCTCCTTGCGTCGAGGGTAGTTCGGGCGGGGCAGGGGCGGGGACCCCAGGCGGGGTCAAGTCAGGTCAGCGGCGGCGTGCGCGGTGGTGCGATCCGGCGAGGAGCGAGTGCCTCGACGGCCGCCCCGAGCCGCAGCAGCGCGCTGTCGTCGTACGCGCGTCCGGCGATCGTCAGGCCGACCGGCATCCCGATGTCGGGCAGGAGTCCCATCGGAACCGTCACGGTCGGGATGCCGAGGTGGCGGATGGCGAGGTTGCCGTTGGCGATCCACGTGCCGTTGCGCCACCCGATGTCGGCCGAAGCGGGATTCACGTCCATGTCAGCGGGAGCGACATCGGCGACGGCGGGGAAGACGACGGCGTCGAGGCCCGCGGCATCCATCCACTCCTCGAGGTCGACGCGCCGGGTCTCCTCGAGACCGCGGAGCCCGGCCTCGAGATGCGGGATGTCGGTGAGCGCGATGCCCGGGTGCGCGCGGACCCAGCCGGGGTACTCGGCGATGTCGTCGTCGAAGCCGTCGTAGCGGTCGGGCAGGGCTCCGTCGGGCTGCGGGAAGATCCGCGCTCCGTCGACGCCTGCGAGACCGGGGAAGGCGGGGTCGCCGTTGGCCCGGAGGAAGTCGTCCCAGGCCCACGCCGACAGGTCGACGATCTCGCGGCGCAGGTACTCGGGGCTCACGCGTCCGTTCGTCGCGACGGACCCCGCGCCGGGCCGGTCGTTCTCGTAGCGCGACACGACGGGGAAGTCGGTCTCGACGATTTCGGCTCCGGCGGCTTCGAGCTCGGCGCGAAGCGACCGCCACAGCGCGATCACGCCCGGCCGCGTCTCGATGCGCTGCCCGGTCGGCCCGCCGATGCCGGGTGAGTCGGCGGTGCCGGCATCCGGATCGGCGCCGATATACATGCGCGGGATGCCGATGCGCCGGCCGGCCAGCACGGCGCGGGCGTCGGCGGGGCCCGTGACCGCGAGGTCGCGGTAGCTCTGCGGGCGGACGGCCGAGGCGGCCGGGATCTCGACCCAGGGCTGCATCCGCCAGAAGTCGCCACGACTGTCGGGATCGTCGGCGACGACGACGTCGAGCACGGCGAGCAGATCGGCCATGGTGCGGGTGTGGGGGACGACGACATCCATCGTCGGCACCAGTGGCCAGTTGCCGCGCACCGAGATCACGCCGCGCGACGGGGTGTAGGCGCAGAGGGCGTTGTGCGAGGCCGGGCCGCGCCCGCTCGACCACGTCTCTTCGCCGAGCCCGAACGCGGCGAAGCTCGCTGCGGTGGCCGTCCCCGAGCCGTTCGACGATCCCGATGCGAACGGGGCGGTCAGATAATCGGCGTTGTACGGGCTCTCGGCCCGCCCGTAGAGACCGCGCTGCATGCCGCCGTTGGCCATCGGGGGCATGTTGGTCAGCCCGAGGCAGATGGCCCCGGCATCCCGCAGCCGCTCGATCGTGAAGGCGTCGCGTCGCGCGACGAGGTCGGCGAACGCGGGGCTTCCGGCGGCCGCGGTGAGGCCGCGCACGAGGTAGCTGTCCTTGGCGGTGTAGGGGATGCCGTCGAGCGGGCCCCGGCTCTCGCCGCGCGCGCGACGCTCATCCGACGCGCGGGCTTCGGCGAGGGCATCGGGGTTTCGGACCACGATCGCGTTCAGTGCGGTGGCGGTATCGGGGCCATCGTAAGCGTCGATGCGCGCGAGGTACGCCTCGACGAGCCCGACCGCCGTGGCCTCGCCACTCGCGAGCGCCGCCCTGAGCTCGCCGATGGAGGCCTCGCAGACCTCGATCACCGCTCTGTCCCCGTCGCGCCCACCGTCGAGTCGCCAGGAAGTGCAGATCCGACGCGGCGGGCATCCGCAGAATGTGGCGAGTCGACGGGGGAGGCGGAAGGGGACGGGAAAGGAGCGGGGGCGGGCTGCTGCTGCGTGATGCAGTGGATGCCGCCGCCGCGGGCGAAGAGCGGCCGGGCGTCGACGGTCACGACGCGTCGGCCGGGGTAGGCGTCGGCGAGGATGCCGCGGGCGCGGTCGTCGGCCACGGGGTCGCCGAAGCCGCACGCGATGACCCCGCCGTTGACGACGAGGTGATTGACGTAGCTGAAGTCGACGAAGCCCTCGGCGTCGCGCAGCTGCGCGGGGCCGGGCAGGTCGACGATCTCGAGGTGCCGGCCCGCGGCATCCGTCGCGGCCTCGAGGGCAGCGCGGATCTCGGGCATCACGGCGTGGTCGGGGTGCGCGGGGTCGGGCTGCGCGTGCAGGAGCACCCGTCCGGGCGCGGCGAAGGTCGCGACGATGTCGACGTGGCCGTTCGTGCCGAACTCGTCGTAGTCGCGCGTGAGCCCGCGCGGCAGCCAGATGGCCGTGTCGGCGCCGATCGTGCGCAGCATCTCGGCCTCGATGCGCGCCCGATCGGCGAAGGGATTGCGTCGCGGATCGAGCTGGACGGTCTCGGTCAGCAGCACCGTGCCCGATCCGTCGACGTGGATGCCGCCGCCCTCGTTGACGAGCAGCGAGCTGACGAGCTCCGCGCCGACATGAGCCGCGACGATACGGGCGTGCTCGGCGGAGAGACGCCAGTCCGCCCAGTCGGGGGCACCCCACCCGTTGAAGATCCAGTCGACCGCGCCGAGAACGCCCGGCCGCTCGTCATCGAGCACGAAGGTCGGCCCGTGGTCGCGCATCCAGAACTCGTCGACCGGCGTCTCGTGCTGCTCGATCCCGCTGCCCAGCAGATCGCGCGCCCGTGCGGTCTCGGTCGGGTCGACCAGCATCGAGACCGGCTCGAACTCGGCGACGGCCCGGGCGACGGCCGTCCAGGCGGCGTATCCGTCGGCCCGGTCGGCATCGGTGTCTCCGAGGGTGAACCCGACGCGCGGGAACGCCATCCAGGTGCGCTCGTGCGGCGCGGTCTCGGCCGGCATCCTCCAGGGCATCGCGTTCCTCCGGATCTAGTTGATCAGTTGATCAATTGCTGGGAAGCGTACAGACTGGCGGGCATGGCGTCAAAGGATTCCGCGGGGCGAGCGCGGCTGAGCGGAGAACAGCGCCGCGCGCAGATCGCCGCCGCCGCCGAGCGCGTCGCCCGTGAGCAGGGACTGAGCGCGGTGACCCTCCGTGCCGTCGCGACGGCCGTCGGCGTCGGGCCAGCGCTCGTCGCGCACCACGCCCCGAGCATGGACGACGTCGTCGCCGCCGCCTTCGAGACGATCGTCGCGGCGGAGCTGTGCGACCTCGAGCACCTGCGGGCGGGCAGTCCCGATGCCGTCGCCCTCGTCCGCGAGCTGCTGCGCACGCTCCTCGACGGCACCCGTTCCGACGTCACCCTCGTGTGGGTGCAGTCGTGGGCGCTCGGTCGCCGGAACGAAGCGCTCGCCGAGCGCGTGCGCGCGCAGATGGATGCCTGGACGGCCTTGCTCGAAGGCATCATCCGCGACGGCGTTCGCACGGGGTCGTTCCGGGTCGACGACCCCGCTGCGGTCGCGGCTCAGGTGCTCGGGATGATCGACGGGCTCAACGCCCACGCTCTCGTCTCGTGGCGCGACGCCGATGCGCGCATCCGCCTCATGTCGACCGCCGTCGAGGCGATGCTCGGACTCCGGCCCGGGGAGCTCACGGCCGCGTGACCACGTCGCTGTCACAGGCGGCGTCCAATCTCAACCCGTCTGCGACGTCTCCGGTGGTCGCCCTACGGTGGGGAGCACACAAGCGAGGGGGACACCGCCATGGCACATCGAGCACTCGTCCTGACCGGATCGGGTCGGTACGCCGATCCGTGGCACCCCTTCGCTGAGGTCGGGGCGCAGGTCGCCGACATCCTTCGCCACCGCGACTGGGATGTCGCCGTCTCGGACGACGTCGACCAGGGCATGGCGAACCTCGACGGATACGACCTCGTCGCGGTCTGCGCGGGCGACCCGTGGCGCAGCGGCACCAGCCTGACGCGGGGTGCGCCGCCGTCGTCCGTGGCCGGATTCGCCGCGGCGCTCGAGCGCGGCATCGGCGTCCTGGCCGTGCACTCGGCGGTCTCATCGCTGCGTGACTACCCGGAGTGGGCGCCGGCGCTCGGCGCGATCTGGCTGCCCGAGCTGTCGTTCCACCCGGAGGCGGGCGAGATGACGGTCCAGGTCGAGCCGGATGCCGTGCCCGCCGAGGTGCCGACCACCTTCCACACCCACGACGAGCGCTACTGCGCGCTGCAGCGGCTCGGGCAGCGCACCGTCGTGGCGTGGCACGAGGGCGACGGCGCGAAGGAGGCCGCGGCGTGGGTGCGGGAGTACGGCGGCGGGCGCATCGCGGTCGACGTGCTCGGCCACGACGCGCAAGCCTTCGAGGCCTCGGGCCATCGCACTCTCGTCGCCGCCCTCGCGGCCTGGGCGGTCGCCGGCAGCTGAATCGCGTGCCAGCGGTACCCGACGCGTCAGCGAAGCGCGGCGCGGTACCTCTCGACGACGACGGCTGCCACCGCCTCGTCGGGCGCGAGGGGGTCGGTCACGTCGTCGGCGCCGGCGCCCGCGATCACGCCCGCGAAGTGCCCGGGCGCGAGGACATAGCTCGCGGCGAAGACGCGTGTCGCTCCGGCGGAGCGCGCGGCCGCGACCGCCGCGTCGATGCGGATGCCGGCGCCCGCGGCGAAACCCACCGACACCGGCATCCCCAGGCGGGCGGCCAGCAGGTCGGCCATCGCCGCGACGTCGACCTCGGCCGCCGGATCGGACGATCCCGCCGCCGCGAGCACGACGGCCTCGGCGCCGGGCGGCGCGTCGGCTGCGCCCAGGCCGGCGGCGCGCAGCCGCTCGGCGAGCAGACCGGCCAGCAGGTCGTGCGGACCGAGCGCGGGAGTCGCGACGCACGGGCCGGGAGCCGCCGCGACCGCGCGTGCGATGTCGACCCGCGTGTGGAAGCCGGTGGAGAGCAGGAGAGGCACCACGACGGATGCCGCCCCCGCGGGCACGCCCGCCACGACGGCGTCGATCTCGGGTTCCTGCACGTCGACGAACGCCTCTTCGACCTGCACTCCGGGGAGCATCTGTCGGACTCGCGTCACGACACCGGCGATCGCGGCGCGCCCCTCGAGGGAGCTCGTGCCGTGGGAGCAGGCGATGAGGACCGGCGTCATGGTGTCGCTCCCGTCGTCGTGAGGTCGAGGCGGTAGCCGCGCTTGACGACCGTCCGGATGAGGCCGGAGCACGCGAGCGCTTCGCGCGTGCGGGCGATCGCGACGTCGAGAGCGTGATCGCCGGCGTTCGAACGCGGAAGCGACCGCTGCAGATCGGCGCGACTCACGACGCCACCCGCCGCGGTGAACAGCGCTTCGAGGATGAGGGCCGAGGTCGGCGAGAGCGGGATGACGCGGCCGTCGAGAACGGCGGCCGAGCTGCGCAGCTCCAGCAGCCCCGCCGGCGTCGGAAGCGAGGGTGCGTGCCCGCCGCCGAAGTGGGTGACCACGGCACGGACGAGCGAGCCCAACCGCCCGCGCTCGGCGATGAGAGGTTCCGCTCCGGCACCGCGGAGCGGAGCCGCCGTGATCGGCCCGACCGCCGCGAGAAGCAGCCGCCGGCCCCGCGCCCGCCGGACGATCTCGTCGATGACACCCTCCCGCCGGGCCGTCGCGATCCATTCCGCTGCGCCCGGAGCGGACGTGAACAGCACCGCGTCGACCTCACCCTGCGCGGTCGCGACGACCGAGCGCGCGACGGCGGCCGGATCCGGCGGCGGCCCCCACCGGTACACGGTGAGGCTGACGACCTCCGCGCCCGCCCCCGTGAACAGTTCGTCGAGGCCATCGGCTCCCGAGCCGTGATGCTGCACCGCGACGCGGCGACCGCGCACGCCTTCGGCGAGCAGGAACTCGCCGAGCTCACCCGAGGTCTCCGACTCGGCGACCCAGTCCGCCAGCAGACCCGCTTGCTGGATCGCGCCGCGCGCCTTGGGCCCGCGGGCGACGATCTGGGCACCCGCGAAGGCGTCGTGCAGATCGTCGAGGAGTCCCGCTTCGTCGGCAGCCTCCATCCAGCCCCGGAATCCCACGCCCGTCGTCACGACGACGACATCCGGCGGATCGGCGATGAGCGAGCGCGTCGCCGAGATGAGTGCCTCGTCGTCGATGTGGGGCACGATGCTCAGCGCCGGGGCATGGCGCACGGTCGCTCCGTGTCTCTCGAGCGCCGTCGCGAGCTCGTTCGATCGCCGATCGACGGCGATGACGATCGTGCAGCCGCCGAGGGCGGCCGAGAGCGCGGGACGGACGGACTGGTTCACCGGATGACGTGCTCCCGCTCCTCAGCCGGCGCGAGCAGCAGGCCCGCTCGGGCGACCTCGCCGATCACGATGACGGCGGGATTCGTGACACCGGCGGCTGCGGCATCCGCGAGCACCGTCGCGAGCGTCGATCGGGTCGTGCGCTGCTGCGGCGTGTGTCCCCGCTCGACGATGGCGACAGGACACTCGAGAGGAGCGCCCGCGGCCCGCGCGGCCTCGACGATGCGCGGCAGCGCGGCGACGCCCATCAGGAAGACGGTCGTGATCGCGTCATCGCCGAGCGCCGCCCGTGTCGACGACGTGATCGGCCCCTGGCCGTTGGCGACGTGGAGGCCGGCGGAGACCCCGCGGTGGGTGACGGGGATGCCGGCGGCCTGCGGCACCGACACGATGCTCGTCAGCCCCGGCACCACTTCGACCGGGATGCCGGCCGCGTGGCAGGCCGCGACCTCCTCGCCGCCCCGCCCGAACACGAACGGGTCGCCACCCTTGAGCCGAACGACGCGGTTGCCGGCACGGGCGTGAGCGACCAGCAGCGCGTTGATCTCGCCTTGCGTGACCGGGTGGTGACCGGGTTGTTTGCCGACGTCGATGACCTCGACGCCGGGTTCGAGCTCGTGCAGGACGTCGGTGGGGCCGAGGCGGTCGGCGATGACGACATCCGCTTCGGCGAGCAGGCGCCGGCCCCGCACGGTCATGAGATCGGCGGGACCCGGCCCGCCGCCCACGAGATCGACCCGGCCCCCGCCGCGGCGACGGCGGCGCAGCGGCAGCGTGCCGGCGCGGAGCGCGGCGGCGATCGCGTCGCGCAGGCGCACGGCCCGCCGCGGGTCGACACCGGCATCGGAGGCGACCCCCACGATGACATCGCCGCTGCGGGTCTCGGCCGTCAGTCGCGCGGTGCCGTGCGCGCCGTCGGACGTGTTGACGCAAAAGACCCGTTCGGATTCGCACCAGGCCGCGACCGCGGCATCCACGCGAGGGATGCCGGTGGCCGTGTGCACGAGCCAGGCGTCGGCGATGTCGTCGCGCCGCACGTCGCGCGGCAGCCAGGTGAGGCCGTGCGCGGTCACGACATCCCGCATGGCGTCGCCGAGGGCGGGGGACACGACCCGGACGTCCGCTCCTTCGTCGAGGAAACGGCCGATCCGCCGCGCGGCGACGGCGCCGCCGCCGACGAAGACGACGCGGCGGCCGGTGAGCGAGAGCCCGAGCATCGTGGTCATGCCGCACCTCCGTCGCGGATGAACACGGTGCCCTCGCCGTCGACGGCCACCGGCCAGACCGGCAGCATCCGTGGGTCCTTGCCCTGGGTGTCGAGGCACGCGCCCGTCCGCAGGTCGAAGACCTGCTTGTACATGGGGGACGCGACGGTGGGTGCGTCGCCGCGAGTGCCGACGATCCCGCGCGACATGACGTGCGCGCCGCTGTACGGGTCGAGGTTGGCCGTCGCGTGGACACGACCGTCGTGCAGGAGGAACAGGGCGATCTGCCGGTCTCCGAGCAGCGCCGCACGGCCGCGCTCGACTTCGAGGTCGTCGAGCCGGCACACCGCCGTCCATGCCGAGCTGCGGCTCCGCGCGCGGGGTGCGCTGCCGGTCTCGCTCACCGTGTCGTCCACCAGGGTCATGACCGCACCTCCAGGGTCGTGCCGGCGATGAGCACGCGGTCGTCCGTGCGTTCGTCGGCGGTCGCGGGCCGCGGCTGACCTCGCTCGACGGTGTACGCCAGCGACGGGTCCGGCGTCGTCGGCGCGTTGACGAACGACGCGAACCGCCGCAGCTTCTCGGGGTCGGCGAGGGTCGCCGCCCACTCGTCCTCGTAGGCGTCGATGTGGCGCGCCATCGCGGCATCCAGATCGGCGCAGATCCCGAGCGCGTCGTCGAAGATGACGGCGCGCAGACCGTCGATCCCGCCCTCGAGGTCTTCGAACCACGGAGCGGTGCGCTGCAGCCGGTCGGCCGTCGAGATGTAGTACATCAGGAAGCGGTCGATCGTCGTCAGGAGGGCGTCGTCGTCGAGGTTCTCGGCCAGCAGCACCGCGTGACGCGGAGTGAACCCGCCGTTTCCGCCGACGTAGACGTTCCACCCGGTCTCGGTCGCGATCACCCCCACGTCCTTCCCGCGGGCCTCGGCGCATTCGCGGGCGCATCCCGAGACCCCGAGCTTGAACTTGTGCGGAGCGCGCAGGCCCCGGTACCGCAGCTCGAGGCGCACCGCCATGCCGACGGAGTCCTGCACCCCGTACCGGCACCAGGTCGACCCCACGCACGACTTCACGGTGCGCAGCGACTTGCCGTACGCGTGACCCGACTCGAAGCCGGCCTCGACGAGTCGCCCCCAGATCGCCGGCAGCTGTTCGAGCCGGGCCCCGAAGAGGTCGATCCGCTGGCCGCCGGTGATCTTCGTGTACAGGTTGAAGTCCTGGGCGACCTGCGCGATCACGAGCAGCTTCGCCGGGGTGATCTCGCCGCCGGGGATGCGCGGGACGACGGAGTAGCTGCCGTCCTTCTGCATGTTCGCCATGACGTGATCGTTCGTGTCCTGCAGCGTCGCGTTCTCGCCGTCGAGCACGTGACGGCCGGTGAGGGTCGACAGGATGCTGGCGAGCGCGGGCTTGCAGATGTCGCATCCGCGCCCCGCGCCGAAGCGCTCGATCACGGCGCTGAACGTCGTCAGGCCCGACACCCGCACCGCGTCGAAGAGCTGCCGGCGCGACAGGTCGAAGTGCTCGCAGAGGGCGTTGCTGACGGTCGCCCCCGACTTCGCGAGCTCGGCGCCGACCAGCTTCTTGATCATGGGGACGCACGAGCCGCACGCGGCTCCGGCCTTCGTGCAGGCCTTGACGGCGGCGACATCCGTGCATCCCTCGTCGTGGACGGCCGAACGGATGCCGCCCGCCGTCACGCTGTTGCACGAGCAGACGAGGGCCGCATCGGGCAGCTCGCCGGTCGGGGCCGCGACGCCGCCGTCCGGCATCAGGTAGGCGACCGGGTCGCCGCCGAGCGCGCCGCCGACGAGCGGGCGGAGCGATCCGTAGGCCGACGCGTCTCCGACGAGGATGCCGCCGAGCAGTGTCTTCGCGTCGTCGGAGAGCACGAGCTTCTTGTAGACCCCGGCCACCGGGTCGGCGTACACGACGTCGAGCGCCCCGGGCGTCTCGGCGAACGCGTCACCGAAGCTCGCGACATCCACGCCCGACAGCTTCAGCTTCGTCGACACGTCGAAGCCGCCGAAGCTGGCCTCGAGCCCGAGCAGGCGCGTCGCGGCGACCTCGGCCATCGCGTAGCCGGGAGCAACGAGACCGACGCACTGCCCGTCGAAGCTGGCGACCTCGCCGATCGCCAGGATTCGGGCATCCGAGGTGTCGCACCCCTCGTCGATCACGACGCCGCCGCGCGGGTCGACAGCGAGGCCCGCTGCGCGCGCGAGCTCATCGCGGGGCCGGACGCCGACGGTGAAGACGACGACGTCGGTGCGCTCCCACGTGCCGTCGCGGAACTCGAGCCCGACCACCTGGCCGGTGCGATCGGCGTCGAGCCGGGTGGTCAGCACCGAGGTGCGCACCGCGATTCCCCGTGCCGTGATCAGGCGGCGCAGGGCATCTCCGGCCGGAAGGTCGAGCTGAGCCGACATCAGCCTGTCGGAGGACTGCACGACCGTGCAGTCGACGTCGAGTCCCTGCAGCGCGCCCGCCGCTTCGAGGCCGAGCAGGCCGCCGCCGATGACGGTTCCGGTGAGCGGCCGGCCGAGCTCGGCCGACCGGCGCTGCACGAACGCCTCGAGGGCTTCGACGTCGTCGAGGGTGCGGTAGACGAAGCAGCCCTCGTGGTCGTATCCGTCCACGGCGAGCCGGGCCGCGTACGAGCCCGTCGCCAGCACGAGCCGGTCGTAAGCGATGCGCTCGCCGGTGTCGACGAGCACCTCGCCGGCGTCGCGGTCGATGCCGGTGACGGTGCGCCCGCGGAGGAACCGCACGCGCTCGTCGTCGAACGGCGACCGGTCGAGCTCGAGGTCTTCGGTGGAGGCGCCGGCGAAGAACGACGTCAGCCCGACCCGGTCGTACGGGTGGCGGGGCTCGTCGCCGACGACCGTCACCCGCCAGGTGTCGTCTGCGCGGCTCAGCAGGCTCTCGACGAAACGGTGGGCGACCATCCCGGCACCCACCACGACGACGTGTCGGGTGGGGCCGGTGGAGCTCATGTCGTGACCGTACGCGGGCGAGGTTGCGGCGCCGTCAGCGGCGTGTTTCCGGCTGTTTACGGTGCGGACCATGGGTCACACCCGGGCGGTCGCGGGCTCGACGGCTACAGGCTCGGCGGTCCCGGTCGCGCGGGTTCGCTTCGGCGCGCGCACGCGGCGCGGCGAAGTCGGCCGGCCGTAGGTGAAGTAGAGCGGGATCGCGACGAAGACGAGGCCGCCGACGAGGTTGCCGAGCACGGTGGGGATCTCGTTCCAGATCAGGTAGTCCATGATCGTGAAGTCGCCGCCGAGGAGGAGTCCCGAGGGGAACAGGAACATGTTCACGATCGAGTGCTCGAATCCCATGAAGAAGAAGAGCATGATCGGCATCCACATCGCGAAGATCTTGCCGATGACATCCTTCGAGATCATCGCCAGCACGACGCCCGTCGCGACCATCCAGTTGCACAGGACGCCGCGGACGAAGAGCGTGAGCATGCCCGCCGCGCCGTGCTCGGCGTAGCCCACCGTGCGGCCCTCGCCGATGTGGCCGATCGCCTGACCCACCTCGTTCGGCGGCGTCGAGAAGCCGTACGTGACGACGATCGCCATCAGCACGGCGACGGTGAAGGCGCCGATGAAGTTGCCGAGGAACACCAGCCCCCAGTTGCGCAGGATGCCGCCGAGCGTCACCCCCGGCCGCCGGTCGAGCCAGGCGAGCGGCGCGAGCACGAAGACGCCGGTCAGCAGGTCGTAGCCGAGCAGGTACAGCATGATGAAGCCGATCGGGAAGAGCACGGCGCCGAGCAGCGGCATCCCCGTCGTCACGGTGATGGTCACGGCGAAGGCGGCGGCGATCGTGAGGACGGCGCCGCCCATGATGGAGCGGATGAGCGTGTCGCGGGTCGAGAGCATGACCTTCGACGCGCCCGCGTCGATGACGGTCTGAACGAGCTCGGTGGGCTTGACGTAGGACATCGCGTCCTCCTTCGGTCGAGAGCCGGTGGGTATGGTGCTCGACGCTAGAGGCGGGGTGTTTCCCCGGCGGTCTCGCTGATCGTCCGTTCCGTTACCTCTTTCTCTCTTCGGGCCGTCGGCGATTGTGAGATCGCGGGCGCGCTGGTGGCGATTCGGGCGGGGTGGTGCAGAGTAGCGGTGTGCCCGTCGTCTCCGCCCTGTACCGCTATCCCGTCAAGGGGTTCACTCCCGAAGCGCGCGACGAGCTCGTCGTCCAGCCCGACGGACGGATCGCCGGCGACCGGGTGCTCGCGTTCCGCTTCGCCGACGCGGTGGAGCCGGAGGACGCCGACGGCCTCGAGTCATGGCCGAAGAGCCGCGGCCTCGCGCTCATGGACTTCCCGGCGCTCGCGCGCGTGGCGCTGGACTTCGACGCCGACGCGCGGCGGCTGCGGCTGAGCGTCGATGGCGCGGTGCTCGCGGACGCGGGGCTCGACGACGCCGGGCGGCGCGAGCTCGAGGACGCGATCACCGCATTCGTGCGGGGCTCGGGCGACGCGCGACGCCTCGACCGCGACGGCGTGCTGCCGCTGCGGCTCGTCGGCGACGGCGCGACCTCGCGCTTCCAGGACCGCGCCCGCGGTTACGTCTCGCTGCACGGTGCCGCCTCGGTCGAGGACGTGGATGCTGCGGTGGCCGCGCCCGTCGACAGCCGCCGGTTCCGCTCGAACATCGTCGTTTCGGGTGTCGGTGCGTGGGACGAACTCGGCTGGAGCGGCCGCGCCCGCATCGGTGAGGTCGCGTTCGACGTGCAGCGCCCCATCGGCCGGTGCGCCGCGATCATGGCCAACCCCGACACGGGCGAGCGCGACGCGCGGCTGCTGCGCGTGCTGACGACCGAGTTCGATCAGGCCGAGCCGACCCTCGGCATCCTGCTCCTCCCCGCCGACGGCGGGGGAGTGGTGCGGGTGGGCGACGAGGTCGTCGTCGAGGGCTGAACCGGGTGGCGGCATCCGGCTGTGCTGGGCCGGGATGCAAGGGATCCGACACGACACCCCGGGACGGATGCCGCTGAGCCGGGGTGTCGGTCGCGGCGCCTTGCAGCGCGGTACGGGGTTGGTGCTCGAGGGCTGAGCCGGGATGTCGGCGGCGGGAGCTTCTACGGCGTCGGCGCGTTCTGCGCCGGGTCGACGGCCCCGCGTCCGCGGACGGCACACGTCCACAGCCCGAGGAGAACCGCAGCGGCGAGAATCAACGAGAAGCCGGACCGGACCGCGTTCGCGCTGAAGCCGAGCCCGCCTCCCGCAGCGAATGCGACGAGTACGGCCACGTACGCCCCTGCGGGGCGGAGGTGCTGTTCACCGTCGTCGGCGATGGGGCGTCCGACCGCGCGTCCCAGCAGGCCGGCGGCCATCTGGATGACCGAGGTGACGGCGATGTTGCCATAGAGCATCCCCGCCTCGCGGTGAAAGGCGTTGCCCTGAACGCCGGCGACGAAGCTGACGGCCCCGGCGATCCACATCGGTTCCGATCCGCGGGTGACGCTCAGCACGGCGAGGACCGTGACGATCACGACCTCGCCGAGAAGGACGGGCGCCGAGTACGACTTCCCCCGGCGAGCGAGCCCGAGGATGAGGATGCTGCACGCGAAGGCTCCGGCCGCGAAGACGAGAACGGAACTGGCCGCAAGGAACGCGCGGTCGACGTCTCCCTCCGCGGTGGCGTAGCCCAGCGAGATGAGATTGCCGGATTGCACGGTCGCGAACGTGCCGACCTGGCCGAACGTCCATGCGTCGAGCAGTCCGGAGACGAACGCGAGAGACGCCGACGCCCACACCGTCTCCAGGAGCGGGTAGCGACGAATCGATGAGGCGTGGGCGAGCGACATGGAACCTCCCTGGGCCTTCCACCCAAGCGAACGAAGCGATCGACGGCGTCCGACGAGTGTCGAATACCTGCTCGTCAGCTATCCCTGTGGCGCATCGTCGGCCATCGCCAGACTCCTGAATACCGTCCGAATCCGTCACGAAGGAGCAAGCCATGGATTCGTCTGAGAACGTCCCCGTCGGGCACGAGGTTCCCACCCTGGGCAACCCCGACTTGCCGCAGGAGGGCGAGGTCAACACCGCCGATCGCCCGCAGAGCAACACGATGACCGGCCCGCAGAATACGGCTATCGCCTCGCAGTTCCCCAACCAGATTCATGCGCCGGCGACCGACATCAGCACCCAGCCGTTCTTCTGGTCCTCGTTCAACATTTCGCCGCGCCGCGTGCAGCGGGGCGGCTGGGCGCGGGAGCTGACGAAGCAGGACTTCCACATCTCCGACGAGATCGCCGGCGTCAACATGTACCTCGAGCCCGGCGGCATCCGTGAGCTGCACTGGCACCAGACTGCCGAGTGGGCCGTCATGACCCGGGGCAAAGCGCGCGTCACGACCCTCAGCCGCTCCGGTCTTCCCGCCGTGGAGGACGTGGAGGAGGGCGATCTGTGGTTCTTCCCCGCCGGTACCCCGCACTCGCTCCAGGGTCTCGGACCCGACGGGGCCGAGTTCGTCCTCGCCTTCGATGACGGCGACCAGTCCGAGTCGAACACGTTGCTCCTCACCGACTGGTTCGCCCACACGCCGCCGGAGGTCCTGGCGAAGAACTTCGGCGTTGCCCAGGAGGTCTTCTCCGACATCCCTCTGCACAACCTGTGGATCTTCCCCGGTGACGAGCCGCCGGCGCTCGAGGCCGACCAGGCCGCGGCCGGCGTCGAGTGGGGCATGGAGCCGGTCATCTTCCGCCTCTCGCGATCGAAACCGCTCTACGAGAACACGGGCGGTTCCATCCAGATCGCCGACTCGACCAACTACACGTACTCGTCAACGGTCGCCGCGGCCCTCGTCACCGTCGAGCCGGGCTCCATGCGAGAGCTGCATTGGCACCCGAATGCCGATGAGTGGCAGTACTACCTTCGCGGCTCTGCCCGCATGACGGTGTTCAACACCGGACCGCATGCGAACACCACGGACTTCCGTGCCGGCGACGTGGGCGTGGTCCGCAAGAACTTCGGCCATTACATCGAGAACACCGGTGACGACGTGCTGCAGTTCCTCGAGGTGTTCCGCACCGACAAGTACGAGGAGATCTCCCTCGCCAACTGGCTGTCCCACGTGCCGCCGCAGCTCGTCTCGGCGCACCTCAACATCGACCCTGCGGTCCTCGCGACCTTCCCGCGCGGCTCGCAGGGCATCACACCGCTGCGATGAGCCGCGACATCGCCTCGGGTTCATGCCCGAGGCGATGAACGGCACGCTCCCCGAGAAAGCTGCACGCGTTGGCCCCCACACACTCACACGTCACACGCCGCACCACGCCGTTCTGGGTGGTCGCGGTCGCGTTCCTCCTGGTGATGGCGTACTCCACCGTCCCCACACCCCTGTACCCGCTCTATCAGCAGCTCGACGGGTTCCCCGTCTCCGTCGTCACCGTCGTGTTCGCGGCATATGCGGCCGGGGTGGTTGCGAGCCTGTTCCTGCTCGGGCACGTCAGCGACTGGATGGGCCGACGACGGATGCTCGTCATCGCCATCCTCATCTCGGCGTTGTCCGCGATGCTGTTCACGGTATTCACCGACGTCCCGGGGCTGCTGATCGCCCGAATCGTCAACGGCGTCAGTATCGGCGTGCTCACGGCGACCGCAACTGCGCACCTCGGCGAGTTGAGGGCTCGGGCGCGACCGGACGAGAACGCCATCGTCGCGGCATCCGTCGCCGGGGGAGCGAACCTCGGCGGTCTCGCCCTCGGCCCGCTCATCGGCGGGCTCTTCGCCGACTTCCTGCCCGACCCGCTGCACCTTCCGCACACCGTGTTCGCCGTGGTCCTCATCCTCCTGGCCATCGCCGTCGCGCTTGTTCCGGAGACCGTCACCGCGGCTCGGCGCACGTATCGTCCGCAGAAGGTCGCGGTCCCCGCGGCGTCCCGCGACCGCTTCGTGGCTGCCGCCTTCGCGGCTTTCGCAGGTTTCGCGCTCTTCGGGCTGTTCACCTCTCTGGCCCCGTCGATCCTCGTCGGCATCTTCGACGAGCACGGCCACCTCGTGGCCGGGATCACGGTCTTCCTCGTCTTCGGGTCCGCCGCCGCCGCTCAGGTGCTTCTGGCCCGTGTCGCGTATCGCACCCAGCTGCTGTTCGCCGCCATCGCCTGTGGAGTCGGTCTGCTCGTGATCGCCGGCGGGGCTCTCGCGCCGTCGCTCGCTCTGTTCCTGTTCGGCGGGATCGTCGGCGGAGCGGGCGTCGGCGCCCTGTTCCGATGTGCGCTGGCCACCGCCTCGGAGATCGCGGAACCGGGTCGCACAGGTGAGACGCTCGCCGCGATGTTCCTCGTCGCGTATTGCGGTCTGGCGCTTCCGGTGCTCGCTATCGGGGGAGCGTTGACCGTGCTGCCCCAGACCACCGTGCTTCTGGCGTTCGTCGTCCTGGTGGGCGTCGTGACGGTGACTGCGGCACTGCGGATGCGTCGCGCCGCGCGCTGAGCAACAGCGAAGGGCCGCCGGGATGCTCCCGGCGGCCCTTCGCTATCGCCATGGCTCACGCAGAGCGACGAATCACATCCGCGAGGGCGTCGGCGAGGCCGTCCGTACCGGAGTCGACGCGATGGCCGTTGAGGAAGAACGTCGGCGTCCCGTTGACGCCGCTGCGGATGCCGCCTTCTTCGTCGGCGCGGATTCGCGACAGGTAGCGTCCCTCGGCCACCGCCGCGCGGAGCTCGTCCATCGGCAGGCCGAGGCGCTCGCAGATCGTCGCATAGAGGTCGGGGCCCAGCTGTCGTTGGTGTTCGAACAGCAGGTCGTGAGCCTCCCAGAACTTGCCGTGTTCGGCCGCGAACTCGGCGACGAACGCTGCATCGACCGCCTCGGGGTGCAGTTCGGCGAGCGGGAAGTTCCGGAAGACGAAACGCACCTGCCCCTCGTATGCGGCGAGCAGCTTCGCGACGACGGGATACGCGGCACCGCAATAGGGGCACTGATAGTCGCCGTACTCGACGAGAACCACCGCCGCGTCGGCGGGACCCGAGCTGTGGTCGTGTGAGGAGACGGGAACGCGAAGTGAGGACATGGTCCTCTCCTTTCAGTTGTGGGTGAGGGTGTCGAGGGCATCGAGTACGCCGTCGACGCCGGGGTTGACGGCGACGGGCGCGAGGTAGCTCCAAGCGATGACGCCGGCGGGGTCGATGACGAAGAGCGCTCGGCGCGCTTCGCCCACGGCGTCGTCGTACGCACCGAAGAGTCGTGCGACCGCCCCCTTCGGCTCGAAATCGCTGAGCAGCGGGAAGTGCAGTGAGTGAGCTGCCGTGAACGCCTCGTGCGACCACACGTTGTCGACGGACACGGCGACCACCTGCGCGCCCCGGGCGCGGATCAGCGGCAGAGCCTCGTTGATGACGGACAGCTGGTCGCCGCAGACGGGACTCCAGTCGGCGGGGTAGAACGCGAGGACAACGGGGCTGCCGAGGAGCTCGTCTGAACTCAGCGACTGGTCGGCGGTCACCCGGAGAGTGAAGTGCGGCGCATGGTTCCCCGGTTGCAGGATGTCTGGCATGATCGGCCCTTTCTGTGTGTACTCTCACTGTGCTCGGGTGGGATGGGGCTCCCGTAGGCCGCGCGTTCGAAGGTCATCCGACATGTGTCGAACCGGTCGTGCTGCGCCGGCGCTCCCCTGTCGCGGCGGCGAGAAGAACGATTCCCGCGATCGCCGCGCCAGCGACCGTGTCGACCACGCGCTCGGCCGCGACCTCGCTGATGGATTGCCCTGCGGCTGAGGCCAGGAGCACCGCCATCGGTGTGACGACGGCGAGAGCCCAGGTCAGGTTCCGTCGAAGCAGGAGCTCGAAGAGGAAGATCAACCCGGCCGCCCAGGCGATGCGCTCCCACCCCCGGGGATCGATGGCTGCCAGGACGATCACGAGGATGATGGCGAGTCCGGTGCCGATGAGGCGCTGCATACCCCGCAGGACTGCTGAATAGACGTCCGCGTCTTTCTGAAGGATGCCGAGGCACGCCAACATGACCCACGCCGCATGATGCAGGCCGAGGGCCGCGCTGACCGGTACGGCGAGCACCGCGGCCGCGGCGATCCGAGCGACGATCAGGCGAGCCGATGCGGGGACTGCGAAGCGCCAGGGCGTTCGCTGCGCGAATATCATCCGGTCGCGGGCTCGGATTGTGGGCGCGAGCAGCGGCAGCACCACGATCAGATACCCCAGGAGCGCACCGCCGGCGAGTGAAGCCACGACCTCGAGACAGCTCATGCCGGCACCGCCGGCAGCCGCGGGGGCCACGAGCTGGCCGGCGGAGCCGGTGATGAGGACGAGGAAGAGCGCCCCGGGCGGACCGACCGCCAGCGCCTGCGCGAGGAACGACCCGCCGACGGCGATGACGGACATGGCCACGAGGCCGGGAATGAGCGCTGTACCCAGCGCCGCACCGACACACGCGGCCACCAGAAGAGCGCCGGCGATGATCGGTAGCGCGACAGCACGTTCTCTGCGCGACCGGTCGGGGAGGTGCAGGACGATGAGAGCGCCGAGGGAACCGACCGACCCCCAACGTGGTTCGCCGATGACGAGTCCGAGCAGCGGGGGAACGGCGACGGCCAGAGCAGCCTGCAGTGCGGCCGGCCACTGGCGCGGAGCCGGTCGGAGGGCGAACAGCTGACGCCAGACGCGCCTGCTCATCCGCTGCCGAGCGCGTCGAGCTCGGCAGCGGATGGGGCGAAGAACACGGTGCCGGTCAGCGCGGTGGAAAAGTCGAGCAGCCGGTCGTGCATCCCCGGAGGATGTCCGATGAACATCCGCTCGATCATCTGCTGAATGACCCAGAGGTTGCGGCTGTACCCGAGGAAGTAGGTGCCGAACTCTCCCGCTCCGGGCCTGCCGAACGGCATGTTGTCGCGGACGATGTCGTGCTCGACACCGTGCTCGTCCTCGATGGTCGCCAGGGACTTGTGTGACTGCTGGCCGCTGGCGGCGTCATCCAGCTCGATCCCATCGACCTTCGTGCGTCCGAGGATCCGCTCCTGTGTCTCGACGGGCAGCGAATCCCACTCGGCCATCGCGTGCACGTACTTCTGCGTCACGACATAGGTGCCTCCGGTGTGTACGGGGTCCTCGTCGGCGACGAGGACGGTGGCATCGATGGCCGGTCCAACCGGATTCGCCGTTCCATCGACGAAACCCAACAGGTCGCGACGATCGAAAGAGCGGAAGCCCACCGTCTCATCGACGACGTGCACCGCCGCACCGAGATCACTCAGCAGGCGCTTCTCGAAGAAGAAGCAGACGTCCGTGCGTTCCGCGCGGATGTGGAACAGCAGATCCCCCGGTGTCGCGGGTGCCGTATGCCTCGCCCCGACGACCGGCGTGAAGGGGCGGAGCTGCGCGGGGGGAGCGCTCTGCATGAGCGACGCCCACACGCGGCTGCCGACTCCCACCGTGCACGTCAACGCCGCCTCCGGAAATCGGAAGGTGATGGCTTTCATCGAATCGGAGAGATCGGCGAGAACGTCGCGCACGATGTCGACGCCGCCTGGCGCGATGGTCACGACCAGGAACACCGCATTCGCGGTGAGAGGTGCTCCTGGTGCCTGTGTCGGTCCTGTCTCGACGTTGTTCATCCGGTGTCCGCTCGCTCTCGCATTCGTCTGACGGCACCACCATCGCGTTATCCGGAGCGATGTGCTTCCGACACGTGACGAGACTGCGTGCGACGAGTGCATCGCCCGGTGATCGGGGTCGCCGATCTGCACGAAGTGTCCTTCGCGGACTGGACGGAAGTCGCACAGCGCTGGTCGCGACCCGCCATACCGTGAGTGCCACCTGACCTGGACGGAGACACCATGGACGCCATCGGCCGCGAGGCACTCACCGGGATCCACCAACTCGAGCGCGAACTCGTCGTGCGCGACTTCATCGCGCTCCTCAACGACCGCGCGCATGCCGAACTGCATCCGTTCCTCGCTGAAAATGTCGTCTATCGTCCGTCTGCGAACAAGCGCGTGTGGGGGCGACCCGCCGTGACACGGATGATCGCCGAGCTGCACGAGGAGTTCGACCAGTGGACCACGCACCTCGAGTCCCTGGCGGTCTGCGGCGACACGGTGCTGACCGAGCAGCGGCTGCGGCTGAGGCTCCCCGGCACGTCGACGGTCGAGGTGATGGGGTTCGCGAGCTTCCGCGTCGCGGGCGCCCAGATCAGCGCATGGAACCAGATTCACGCGTGAGCTGTGACGGGGCGCGCGCCGCGCGCTTTCCGTGCCACTCGCGCAGGTCCTTTCGCGAATTGAGTCCCGACTTCGCGTAGATGTGGCGAATGTGGGACACGACGGTGTGGGGCGACATGAACAGCGCGTCCGCGATCTGCTGCGTCGTCGCGCCGGCGGCGACGCGCTCGAGCACTTGCTGCTCACGCGGTGAGAGCATCTGCGGATCGCCCTGCGCGTGCGCGCGACGGCGAACTCCGCGGTGTCGGAGAGACTGCAGCACACGGTTGACATCGCGATGCGCGCCCGCGGTCTCATAGATGGCGAGCGCCTCGTCGAGCGCCGGGACCGAGCGTTCCGCGTCGGGCGCCACAACGCCCAGGAACTCGAGGACGAGAGCGAGGATGAGCGGGCGATCCGACTGCCGGAGGATCATCGCGGCCTCAGTCAGCGTGTCCGCATCACGTCCGTGGCAGCCCTCCGCGGTCCGCAGAATGGCCCGGCAGTAGGCATTCTCAGGATTGGCGTCGTATCGGATGCGGGCTCGCGTGATGACCTCACGAGCGAGTTCGTCATCCTCGGAGCGGATCGCGACCTCCATGAGCAGAAGGTCGTCGGCGAAGTCCGAGGGTGTCGTCATCGCGGGGATCGGGTCATGGAGTGATTCCCGTGCGAGGACGCTGTGCGCCACAGCGTCATCCACTTTTCCGTCGTTGAGCGCTCGCAGCACGAGCATCCACTGACCCGCTCGGACGACACCGCCGCCGGACGCGAGAGTCTCGACGAGCGGTTCGGTCTGCTTTCGGAGAGCGGTGTCACCGGTGCGAAGAGCGATTCGGAACAATACGATGCCGGCGGTCGCATTCGCGAAATCGCCGAGTCCGAGTTCATCAGCAAGAGCGAGCACCGACTCCGCTTGCAGCCTCGCGTCATCCAGCCGGCCGAGGTCATGCAGAACGCGGGCGCGGACCATCATCCAATACGCCTCGGCGACAGCGGCCCGGGATGCGATCGCCGAGCTCAGCCCCTCGTCCACCAGCTCGAGAGCTCGCGTGACGTCGCCCTTCGAGTTGTGGAGGAATGCGTCCCACAATCCTTCCGGCACCCATCGCGCCGGATCCAGCCCCGCGAGAGCGGCGCGTCTCGACGCGGATTCCATGAGGGCGACCGCGTCGTCGAACCGGTTGCTGTTGAACGCGTACACCGACTCTGTCGCGTCCACGGTGGCGAGCGCCTCGTGGTCCGCATCGGGGTCGGCGACCTCGCGTGCGAGCGCCAGGGTGCGGGTCAGCTCGACGAAGTCCGCCTTGTTCGCACAGTTCAGGGCGCGTACGGCGAGCAGGTCCGCTCGCGTCGCGCGTTCGATGCCTGCGAGCGCGAGCGCCTGATCACAGGTGGCGATGGCGCGATCGAAGGAGGATTCGGTCTGGCGACGGGCGGCACCGAGGAGGACACGTGCCCGCGACTCCGGTGAGAGATAGGGCGCGAGTGCCTGGGTCGCGTTGTCCGCCTCGGTGTCGCGCCCGTCGGCCCAGAGGTACGGAAGGAGCTCGGTACTGGCCTCCGCCAGAGCCGGAACGTTGTTCGCGAGGCGCAGTGCCGCTGCGGCGAGGTCCGCGGCCTGCGATGTGTCGGACGCAGCCAACTGCTGCGCGGCGTCGCGGATCAGTGCGAACGATTGCTGATCGCCGGGTTCGGCAGCCTCCACGAGTGCCGCGGCGACGGCGGAGGCTGGTTCGCCGGAGGCGAGGCGCAGCTGTGCGACTTCGCGCAGCATCGCCTTACGGACGGATGCCGGGATCGACGCTTCCACCGCTTCCCGGATCGTGTCGTGGACGAAGGCGAGGGTTGCCCCGTCCTCGATCAGGAAATCGGCACCGAGGAGCTCGCGCACCGCGGTCATCGAGGCCACCGCGGTGCCGCCGGTCGTGGTCAAGACGTCGGAGAGGCGGAACCGCCTGCCGAACAAGCTCGCAACCTGTGCGAAGGTCAGTGCGTCGTCGGAGAGGTGCGCCACCCGCTGTCGCGATGCCGCCCCGAATCTGGCGGGAACGGCAGAGCCGATGGCGTCGAAGACGCCACCATGGGCCGCCAGGAGCGCTTCTTCCTGCAGCCCGCGCACGAGTTCGACGATGAGCAGCGGGATGTGCGAGGTCTGCTCGAGGGCCGCCTCGAGCTTGGGTCCGAGGGTGGCGCCGGTGAGGTCTGCCGCGATCTCGAGCGCAGCACCGGCCGCGACGGGCTCGAGATCGAGGACCGTGCCGATGCGCTCGATATACTCGGCGACTCGAGCGTGCGCCGCCCGGAACTGTCCGGAACGGCTGGCAAGCACCCAGGCGACAGGCTGATCCGCCAGGGCGGTCGCCGACCGTAACAAGATCCCGACGGACGCGGCGTCCAACCACTGCAGGTCGTCGACGACGACGATGGCATCGCCCGCCGTTGCAGCCGTCGACTCCAATCTGTCGGTCAGGAGGCGCGCGGTCCAGTACTGCGGTTCTCCCGCGCCCAGGGCCGGCCGCAGCTCCTCCTCCGTCACCAGGCGCGGTGCACCGCGCAGCATCGCTTCGGTCAATGCCCCCAAGGGGACTGCTCCGGAGTCGACGTCCGGGGTGATGGTGAGGGTGGGCCAGCCCCGTTGCTCGGCGACGGCGAGAACCTCCGCGAGCAGGCGGGTCTTCCCCATGCCCGCGCGCCCGCGGATGAGCGCAGGCGTGGGCTCGCCCGAGAGAGAGCGTTCGATGGACGCGGTGAGGGACGAGATGATGTCGCCGCGCCCGCGCAGGGGGGTGCTGGCAGCGGTGGAAGACCCGGCCAGGAAGGCGCGGTCTGACGCAACGGCGAAGCCGGAGTGCCGGTCGTGCATCCCCTCATTATTCCGCGGCGACGTATGCCGCGGAGGTCGCCGCCGCCTGAGTAGTACAAGTTGGGCCTCCTCGCCCGGGAGGGCCGTTCTTACGCTCAAGCCGAGGGCGCGGGTGCGGCCGAGAAGGGAGCGGACGGGGATGAACCTGCAGACACTCGTGGATGACCTCGCGGAAGACCTCGGCCGTTCCGTCGTCATCAACGACGCCCAGTACCGCCCCATCGTTTCCAGCGCACAGGGCGAGGAGATCGATGAGCTCCGCGCCCGTGGACTGTTGGGACGCGCGACACCTCCGCGGGAGCGCGCGTATCTGGAGAGCATCCACCTGTCCTCCGCCAAACGACCGCAGACCGTGAACCTCGATCAATTCGGCGCACGGGAACGCCTGGCGGTGCCGATCCGCTCCCGTGACGCATTGCTCGGGGTCCTGTGGCTGATCACGGGCGGGCTCCCCCCGCTGACGTCATCGCAGTTTCGTGCAGTCGACGCCGCGGTGGAGATCGCACGCGAGTATCTCGCCGCCGCGCAGGACGAGATACCGGGCCGATCGACGCGCGACATGGTCCTCCGAGGACTCCTCGCCCCGGATCCGATCGTCAGACGGGATGCGCTGAGCACTGCTGTCCGCGCCTACGGCGTGTCTCGCAGCTCGGCGACCGTCGTTCGCGCCGTGGCCGTCGGGCACGACACCTCCGTGGTCCAGCGCGCTTCGCTCGGTCGGGCTGTGGAGAGCCTGGCCACAGCGACGTTCACGTTCATGGGCGAGATCGGAGCTGCCTTGCTGTTCCTGGAGCGTTCACATGAGAACACGCGAACGGATGACCTCATCGCGGCCACGGCGGCGCGCGCGGGTGTGCCGCTGCGCGCAATCGGGTCCGCCTATCTCACCGGAACCGACATCGACGTGCGGCCGGTCGCCGAGCGAGCTGTCGCGACGGCAGCGGTCGCGGAGCTCTTGCCGGATCTGGGCACGAGCCTGCGCGCCGAAGACGTCGGCCCGTGGTTGCTCATCGCCGACGTCGTCTCGGATCCGAACCGACTGCAGTGGTACTCACCCGCCGCATACGCCCTGATCCACGATGCGGACCCGCTGCGCCGCCAGACCATCGAGACCCTCCTCGACCATGCCCACCAGATCAAAGTCGTATGCGAAGAACTGCACATTCACCGCACGACGCTGTACTACCGATTGGAAAACATGCCACAGGTGGTCAAAGACGCGATGGATGACGGGATGAAGCGCAGTGCACTGCACCTCGGTTTGAAACTCGCCTCGTACTGGGAGAACGCGGGACACATCCAATGAGGGCGCGAAGCCGGCAGGTCCAGACCAGCGACGGCGTAACCCTCGAGGTGTACGACACGGGCGGGAACGGCGCCCCGGTCCTGATGCTCCATGGGTGGTCGCAATCGCAGGAGATGTTCCGGCACCAGCGTGACGGACTCGGAGAACGCCGTGTCATCACGTACGACATGCGTGGACATGGCAGGTCGGAGAAGCCCGGGCGGGGCTACCGCATCGCTCGTCTCGCAGCCGACGTCCGCGACATCCTGGTTGATCTCGACATCCGGGATGTCCATCTCCTCGGCTGGTCGATGGGGGTCTCGGTCATCTGGTCCTATCTCGAACTCTTCGGCGACAGGAGAGTGCGAAGCCTCGTGCTGGTGGACCAGCCCGCCGCGGTCGCCGCGCAGCTGTGGATGAGTGCGATCGAGCAGCAGTCCGCAGGCTGCATCCTGCCCGCGGATGGGCTCGGTACCCTCGCGAACGCCATCGCCGACGATGCCGGCGGAGACGCCACGGTGCGCGCCTTCGTGCGGAGCATGTTCACCGGGCCCGTCGACGACGGCCTCTGGTCGTTCGTGTCATCGGAGGTCGCTCAGACACCGCGCCGTGTCGCCGCGCCATTGCTGTTCGACCACGGCGCGCAGGACTGGCGGGAACTCCTGCCGACCATCGCCAAGCCCACCCTCGTGCTGGGGTGCGACGGCAGCCATGTGTCGGCCGAGTCGCAACGCTACGTCGCCTCGCGCATCCCCGGAGCGCTCGTGCACATCTTCCCGCGCGATGTCGCCAGCTCGCATTTCCCGTTCCTGGAGAATCCGGAGGCGTTCAACGAGGTCGTCCGAGTGTTCCTCGATGCGAACGCGGTTTCCGACATCCGTCCAGTCAGGTAGCGACAACCTTCGGAGGGAGGGCGCGGACACTGCTCCTACCGTGAGACGTGGCCGGGTCATCTCCGGGAACGAGGGAGTGGGATATGCGCGAGACGCCGACCGTTGTGATGGTGCACGGCGCGTTCTCTGATGGAGCGAGCTGGTCACCGGTGGCGATGCGCGTGATGGGTGCGGGTATCGAGGTGCGCGTTCCCGCCATCTCCAATCGAAGTCTCGCGGAGGATGTCGCGTATGTGCGATCGTTCGTCGAGAACATCGACGGACCGGTGCTCCTGGTCGGCCACTCCTATGGAGCCACCGTGGCCTCCGGTGCAGGAACGGCGCAGAACGTTCGCGGGCTCGTCTTCGTGGCGGGATTCGTGCTCGACGTGGACGAGAGTGCAGACGACCTGAGTCAGCGCTTCCCCGCATCCGACGCCGCCGACTACTTCGACTACCGGCGATACGCCACCGCCGACGGCGCGACCCGGCAGGAGGTATCCGTCGCCATCGACGAATTCCCGTTCCTCGCCGCCCTGGGGATTCCCTCCGACGAGGCGGCCGTCATCGCCGTCACCCAGCGCCCGCTGGACGCCGCGGTGCTCAGCGACCGAGCCACGCACGCAGCGTGGCATACCCGCCCGACCTGGGGAATCGTCGCCACGGCGGATCAGATCGTGAACCCGGACGCCGTCCGTTTCGGTCTCGAGCGAGCCTCGGCCCGCATGGTGCTCGAGCTGCCGGGCCCGCACCTCGTCCTGCACACGCACCCCGGCGACATCGCACGTTTCATCGTCGACGCTGCCAACGCCGTGCCGCTGACCGCATGAGCGGCTTCGCGTCGTCCGCGCACCGCATCGCGGTGGCCGGCGGTTCCATCGGCGGGCTGTTCGCGGCGGCCATGCTGCACCGGCTGGGGCATGACGTCACGGTGTACGAGAAGTCGGTGCACGGTCTCCGAGCGCGCGGCGCCGGCTTGGTCGCCCAGGACGAGGTCTTCGCCGCACTCGATGTCGCCGGAGTCCCGGCGGGCGCTGCCCCCGGGGTGACATCCGTCGAGCGGATCGCGCTCGACCTGCGAGGTGCCGTTCGCTACCGAGAGCGGGCCGAG
This sequence comes from Microbacterium sp. H37-C3, assembly GCF_027157935.1. Lineage (NCBI taxonomy): Bacteria > Bacillati > Actinomycetota > Actinomycetes > Micrococcales > Microbacteriaceae > Microbacterium > Microbacterium sp. H37-C3. The sequence continues at coordinate 261,664 of NZ_JAPVLR010000002.1, forward strand.
CAGACGCAGTTGTCGTGGGACCGCCTGTACGACGGTCTCCGCGATGCGATCCCCGACTCTCGATATGTCGTGAACAGTCCGGTCACCGATGTCGACGCGCGAGCCGGCGTCCTCTCCTTCACTGCGGGCGAGGAACGAGAGGAGGCTTCGCTCCTCGTGGGAGCGGATGGAGCCCACTCGCACGTGCGCCGCTTCGTCGCACCCGACGGCGGCGAACCCGGCTACGCCGGTTACGCCATCTGGCGCGGCCTCATCCCCGAAGACCTCGTCCCCGGGGCATCCGCCGACACCCTGTTTCGTCGGATGACCTTCTTCACGGGACCGGGGGAGCACGCGCTCGGCTATCTCGTCCCCGGGGCGAACGGACAGACCCAGCCGGGGCGTCGGCGATACAACTGGGTCTGGTACCGGTCGATGAGCTCCGGCGACCTGTCGGCGCTGATGACCGCCGCGGGACGCCTCCCCCTGTCGACGTCCCTCGCGCCCGGGCAGACGCCGGAGGACGTCAGGACGCACCTGATCGAGGCGGCCCAGCATCGCCTCCCGCCCCCGTTCGCCGACGTGATCGCGATGGAGCCTCGGCCATTCCTCCAGGGTGTGCTCGACTACGTCGCCCCTCGGCTCACCCGGACGCGCGCACTGCTCCTCGGGGATGCGGCAGCGGTGGTCCGTCCGCACACCGCGATGGGGGCCGCGAAAGCGGCGGGCGACGCGCTCGCTCTCGCCCGCCTCCTGCGTTCGTCGACCGTGGACGCAGCCCTCGCCTCGTACGACGAGCAGCGGCTCCCGGTGGCGACGAGCATCGCGCGTTACGGGGTGAGGCTCGGCGAGCAGTTGCCGCTATGACCCGATGCGGGCGAGCCGCTCTTGGACGAAACGCTGGAGGACCACGGCATGATTCACCGCCGGGTCGTGCGCCGCGTAGATCAAGGTGACCGTGCCCTGCGCGTGGGCGACCTCGAGCAGGTGCTGAACGGCCGTGGGATTCGCTTCCAATTCCGCCTCGTACCGATGGGTGAATTCCGTCATTCGCGCGGAGTCATGGTCCCACCAGGTGCGCAGATCGGGCGAGGGCGCGATGTCCTTCAACCACTCGTCGACAGCAGCGCGTTCTTTCGACACGCCCCGTGGCCAGAGGCGGTCCACGAGGATCCGGTAACCGTCGTCTGCGGCAGCTGCGTCATATGCGCGCTTGATGCGGATGCTCGGCATGGGCGGCCTTTCGTTCGAGGGCTCAGGCGAAGCTCGTTTCGCGGCTGACGGGGGTGTCGGCGAGAGCGGTGAACCCGGGTTTCGGGGACTGGGTCGTCAACGTGTGGAACGGCAGGGAGGGGACCTCGAAATTATGTACCCGCATCTGGATCTCGCCGATCCCGTCCAACAGCAGGTGAGAGTCGAAGTCCGACGGGCGAGCGACTTCGTGCAGCTCCCACAGCCTCACGAAGCCCTGATCCCTGGACAATTCACGGACGATCTCGTCGTACCGCGTGGACATTCGATCGCCGAGGAACCGCAGGGTCGCGACACCGCGTGCCGCCAGTTCCTCCCAGTTCACGATCTGGCGCTTGTTCCCGGCCGCGAAGTGCGCGACGAGGGCGTTGGCGCCGGGGCGGATGGTGCCGGAGCTCAGGGAATGCATGAGTTCGTTGACCGCGACGATGTCGAGGTTGCCATTGGTGATGTATGCCGGAATGTGCGCCCACGTGTCGAGCAGTTCGCGCATGATGTAGCTCTTCTCGGGCGGGATCATGCGTCGCTGCGCGTCGACTCTTCCGGTGAGACGGTTGACGTACTCGACGCTCACGTCGTCCAGATTCAGGGCGCGCGCGAGAGCGCGGACCACCGTGGTGGAGGGGTCGGCTCCCCGTCCCTGCTCGAGCCGGGTGTAGTACTCGATGCTGATGCCTGCGAGCATCGCGACTTCGTCGCGCTTCAGCCCGGAGACCCGTCTGCCGTCAGTCGGACGGAGGCCGACGTCCGTCGGGCGGACGCGCGAGCGCCGCGCACGCAGAAAGCTCCCGAGAACACTCTTGTTATCGCTCACCGAGCTCCCTGACTGTCACGAACCGTCCTCCCGACTCGTGCCGAGCCGGGGGAGAGACTTCACCGTAAGGAGAACGAGGGTGTGCTCACATCACCTCTCCGGGGGATCCGTATCCCCTCTTCGCGGCGACGTACCCGGCTTGGATAGACGTAGCAACGGGAGTCGGCAATTGTCGGAGGCGTCGCGCAGACCCGGAAGTTACCGTGATTCCCGTCGCCACATCGTCGAGGCGCGCACCATTCACCCGTCGGTCGGGCCCACTCGTTCGACGACATGACAAAGGACTCATCATGGGATACATCACCACTGAAGACGGCGCCGAGATCTACTTCAAGGACTGGGGTGACGAGGACGCCCAGCCCATCGTGTTCCACCACGGATGGCCGCTGTCGTCCGACGACTGGGACGCGCAGATGCTGTATTTCCTCGCCAAGGGCTTTCGTGTCGTCGCCAGCGACCGGCGCGGCCACGGTCGCTCCTCGCAGATCAGCACCGGCCACGACATGGACCACTACGCCAGCGACGTGAACGCGGTCGTCGAGCACCTCGACCTGAAGAACGCGATCCACATCGGCCACTCCACCGGCGGTGGCCAGGTCGCCCGCTACGTCGCTCGGTACGGTCAGCCGCAGGGGCGCGTCGCGAAGGCCGTCCTGGTCTCGTCGGTTCCGCCGATCATGCTCAAGTCCGACAGCAACCCCGAGGGAACGCCCATCGAGGTCTTCGACGGCTTCCGCTCCGCTCTCGCCGCCAACCGCGCCGAGTTCTTCCAGGCGGTCGCCTCGGGGCCGTTCTACGGCTTCAACCGTGACGGTGTCGAGGTGTCCGAGCCGGTCGTCGCCAACTGGTGGCGTCAGGGCATGACGGGCAGCGCCCTCGCCCACTACGAGGGCATCAAGGCGTTCTCTGAGACCGACCAGACCGAGGACCTCAAGGCCATCACGGTTCCCGTCCTCGTCATGCAGGGCGACGACGACCAGGTCGTCCCCTACAAGGCCGCCGCGTTGCTGCAGCACGAGCTGCTGCAGAACTCCGAGCTGAAGATCTACGCCGGCTACCCGCACGGCATGCTGACCACTCACGCGGACGTCATCAACCCCGACCTGCTGGCCTTCATCCAGGAGTAATCGCGGCATCAGCTCAGAGGCGCACCCGGATGACGGGTGCGCCTCTTCTGCGCAGCCTCGGGCGGCGTGGACCGGGATGCAAGGGATCCGACACGACACCCCGGGCCGGATGCCGCTGAGCGGGGTGTCGGGCCAGAACCCTTGCATCGCGGCGCGGGCGGGGCGGGGTGATTCCGACGGCAACATCGGGAAAGCCCCGCCGCGCGGCCGGTGGCCGCCCGTCGGGGCTGTGGAGGGGCTGACGGGAATCGAACCCGCGCTATCTGCTTGGGAAGCAGATGTTCTGCCATTGAACTACAGCCCCACGCACCCGCAGGTGCTCGGTCAGCTTACCCCACGGGGCCCGGACCGCCCGAGGCCGGACCGCCCGGTGCACCAGGAGCAGCCGGCCCACCGTGGGTGCCCGGCCCGCCCGGCCCGCCCGGCCCGTGCCCGCCCGGCGCGGGCGGAGCCTGCGGGTACGGCGGCGCCGCCGGACGCGGACCGGCACCATAACCACCGACACCCCCACCCGGGAACTGCCCGCCGCTCTCGCGCATCGCGAGCAGCATCCCGTTCTTCACCGCCGTGCGCATCAGCAGGTAGCTCACCCAGAGGACGAGTGCGATCGTCCCGAGGTAGATCGCGATACCGAGGACGACGAAGCCGATGCCGAAGGCCGCCGCGGGCCCTGCGTAGTCGTTGTACATGGCCCGCACACTATCGCTCGCGCCCTCCGCGCACGACCCCCGATCACCGCTCGATCGAGACCTCTACGATCCGCCGGTCGGATGCCCTGATGCGGTGCACGTCGCCGACGATCTCGGTCGCCGCCTCGGTCTCGCGCTCCGCGCACGAGGGTCCGACCCACAGCTCGATGTCGCCGGGCTCGACGATGCGCACCCCCTCGCGCCCGGTGAAGGCCAGCCGCGCGGTCGGCACGTCGAACGAGACGGTCGCCTCGGCTCCGGCATCCAGCTGCACGCGGGCGAAGCCGAGCAGCTGCGCGACGGGGCGGGTGACGCTCGCGTGCACGTCGCGGGCGTAGAGCTGCACGAGATCGGTGCCGGCGCGCTCGCCGGTGTTCCGCACCCGCACGCTCGCCGTGAAGGAGCCGCCCGTCGCCACCGACGCGGTCACCGACAGGCCGGAGCGCTCGAACGACGTGTAGCTGAGCCCGTGCCCGAAAGGCAGCGCGGGGGTGCTGTCGGCACTCGTGATCTCGTTCGGTCCGCCGAGAATCGGATGCAGGTAGCTGTAGGGCTGCGAGCCCGACGACCGGGGGAGCGAGACGGGCAGGTGGCCCGACGGCGAGACCTCGCCGCACAGAACCGCCGCGATCGCCGGTCCGCCCTCTTCGCCCGGGAAGAACGTCTGCAGCGCTGCCGCGACGGCCCCCTCGCCCGAGAGCGCCCAGTCGATCGCGTACGGTCGCCCCGACAGGACGACGAGCACGACCGGCGTCCCCGTCGCAACGAGACGCTCGACGAGCTCGCGCTGCACCCCCGGCAGCTCGAGCGAGTCGGCGTCGTTCCCCTCGCCGACGGTGCCCCGGCCGAACAGGCCGGCCCGGTCGCCGACGGCGACGATCGCGACGTCGGCCGCGCGTGCGGCATCCTCCGCCTCGGCGAAGCCCGACCGGTCGTCGCCCTCCGCCTCGCAGCCGCGCACGACGGTGACCTCGGCGTCAGGCATGGCGTCGACGAGGGATGCCGCGAGCGTCGGGATCTCGAATCCCATCGGCACGCCCGGGTGGTGGGCGAGCACGTGGTTGGCGAACGAGTAGCAGCCCATGAGGGCTTCCGAGCTGTCACCGTTCGGTCCGATCACGGCGACGCGGCGGGGCGATGCGAGCGGCAGCACGCCGTCGTTGGTCAGCAGCACGACCGATTCCTCGGCCAGGCGCCGGGCGACCGCGCGGTGCGCGGGCGAGTCGAGGTCGATGCTCGTCGGCGGCTCCTCGAAGGTCTCGTCGAGGAGCCCCAGCTCCTCCTTCTGGATCAGCACGCGGCGCACGGCGCGGTCGATGAGCGCCTCGTCGACCTGTCCCGCGCGCACGCGCTCGGCGAGCGGCCCGACGTAGGCGTCGCCCGTGGGCAGCTCGACGTCGATGCCCGCCTCGAGGGCGAGCTGCGCGGCCTCGCCGCGGTCGCGGGCGACGGCGTGCATCGTGTGGAGGAAGGCGACGGCGAAGTAGTCCGACACGACGGTGCCGTCGAACCCCCACGTCTCGCGCAGCAGGTCGGTGAGGTAGGCGGGGGTCGCCGCGACCGGCATCCCGTCGATCTCGGCGTACGAGTTCATCACCGACCGCACGCCGCCGTCGCGGACGGCCATCTCGAACGGCGGCAGGAACACGTCGGCGATCTCGCGCGGTCCCGCGTGGACCGGCGCGTGGTTGCGGCCCGCCTGCGAGCCCGAGTACCCGACGAAGTGCTTCAGTGTCGCGTGGACACCCGTGCTCTGCAGGCCCCGCACATACGCGGTGCCGATGACGCCCACGACGTACGGGTCCTCGGCGATGCACTCGTCGACGCGTCCCCAGCGGGGGTCGCGGATGACGTCGAGCACCGGCGCGAGCCCCTGGTGGATGCCGAGCTCGCGCATCGACTCGCCGATCAGCGCACCCATCTCCGCGACGAGCTCCGGGTCGAACGCCGCGCCCCACGCGAGGGGAGTGGGGAAGGTCGCCGCCTGCCACGCCGCCAGGCCGGTCAGGCACTCCTCGTGCACGAGGGCGGGGATGCCCAGGCGCGTCTCGCGGATGAGTCGGCGCTGCTCCTCCCACAGCCATGCCGCCCGCTCGATCGGGTCGACGGGCCGCGTGCCGTAGACGCGGGTCAGCTGCCCCAGGCCGTGGACGGTCGCATCGGCGTACGCGGTCGACGACGCCATCTCGCCGGCCATCGGCGCGACGACCTCATCGCCCTGGTCGACCCAGAAGCCGACCAGCTGGGCGAGCTTCTCGTCGAGGGTCATGCGCGCGATCAGGTCGGAGACGCGCGTCGAGACGGAGATATCGGTGAGGGTCACAGTTCGTGCTTTCTCTACGGGGGATCAGCCCTTGACGGCGCCGGTCAGACCGCCGACGATGCGGCGCTCGAACAGGCTGAAGAACGCCAGGGCGGGAAGCATCGACAGGGATGTGAAGGCGAGCACCTTCGCCGTGTCGACCGAGTACTGCGACGAGAACGCCTGCACGCCGAGCGGCAGGGTGAAGGTCGCCTCGTTGTTGAGGATGAACAGCGGAAGCAGGTAGCTGTTCCAGCTGCCGATGAAGGCCAGGATGCCGACCGTGATGACGCCGGGCACCGACAGGGGCAGCACCATCCGCCAGAAGAACGACAGGCGCCCGCATCCGTCGATGAACGCCGCCTCCTGGATCTCGTCGGGGATCGCCCGCAGGAATGGCACCAGGATGATGATCGTCATCGGCAGCGCGAAGGCGATCTGCGGCAGGATGATGCCCGCGAGCGAGTTCATCAGGCCGAGGTCGCGGATGACGATGTACAGCGGTGTGATCGCAACGGTGATGGGGAACATCAGGCCCGAGGCGAAGACGGCGTACAGCACCCCGCGGCCGCGGAACCGATACCGGGCGAGGATGTAGCTCGCCATGAGGCCCAGCAGCACGGCGCCGATCGTCGTCGCGCCGGCGGCGATGGTGGAGTTGAGCACCTGCTGCCAGAACTGCGAGCCGGTGAGCACCGCCAGGTAGTTCTCGATGTTCCACGGCGACGGCCAGCCGGCCGGGTCCACGGTGATCTGGGCGTTGCTGCGGAAGCCTCCGATGATGATGTACAGCACCGGTGCGAGCATCAGCGCGATCACCACGAGGGCGACGAAATACACGACGGGGCTGCCCCAGGGCAGGCGCTCCTTGCGGCGGCCGCGACGACCGGTGGGTGCCGGCGCGACGATCGCACGAGTTGCGGGGGAGGTGAGGGCGGTCATCGCTCCTGCTTCCCTTCGGTGATGGCCCCCGCGGTGTCGCGGCGCAGCACGTAGCGCTGGTAGACGATCGCGACGACGAGGGAGATGAGGAAGATCACGACGGCGACGGCGTTTCCAAAGCCGTAGCTGCCGGCGTTGCGGCCGTTGACGACCATGTAGGTGGCCATCGTCGAGGTGCCCGCTGTCGATGCGACGTACTGGCCCCAGATGATGTAGACGAGGTCGAACAGCTGCAGTGCGCCGATGATCGACAGGAACGCCCAGATGCGCAGGGTGGGGGCGAGCAGCGGCAGGGTGATCCGCCAGTGCATCTGCCAGTAGCCCGCGCCGTCGAGGGCGGCGGCCTCGTAGAGCTCGTCGGGGATTCCCTGGAGGCCCGCGAGAAAGAGGATGACGGCGAAGCCGACGTACTTCCAGGTCAGGATGGCCATGAGCGTCCAGATCGCGATCGAGGGATCGGCGATCCAGTCGCGCGTGAGCGCGCCCAGCCCGAGCTGCTCGAGGGCCCCGTTGAGGGCGCCCTGCGTCTGCAGCATGAGCCCGAAGCCCGTGCCGACGACGACCTCGGCGATGACGTAGGGCACGAAGATCAGCACGCGGATGACCGACTGTCCCCGCATGCGGCGGTTGAGCAGCAGAGCCAGGAGAACCGCGACCGGCCCCTGGAGGACGAGGGATGCCACGACGATGATCGCGTTGTGGCTGAGGGCCTCGACGAACGTCGGATCGGTGAGGATCGTGATGTAGTTCTGCAGGCCGACGAACTCGGTGGGCGGCCCGTAGCCCTGCCACCGGAAGAAGCCGTAATAGGCCGCCATCACGACGGGGAAGATGACGAACCCGACGAACATCACCAGGGCGGGGCCGACGAGCACCGCGATCTCGAGGCGACCCGACCAGCCCAGGCCTCGGCGGCGCCGGGAGGGCGAGGGCGTCGTGGTGACGCCCTCGCCCCGGGCCGCGAGATCCACGCCGCCGGCGGAGTCCGCCACGGCTGTCTCGCTGAGCGACATGATGCGGATCAGCCCTTCTTCGCTGCGTCGGAGACCGACTTGATCATCTGCTCGGGCGTGCTCTTGCCCGCCAGCAGATCGACGACGGCGACGTTCAGCGCGTTGCCGACGTTCTGTCCGAGGACGGTGTCGAGCCACTGCGAGACGAAGGGCGCCTTGTTGTATGCGGCGAGAACCTCCTGGAGGTACTCCTCCTCGACCGCCTCCTGCGCGACCGAGTTCACCGGCGGCGCGTTGAAGGCCTTGTAGTAGGCCTCCTGCTGCTCGGCGCTGGCGAGGAAGTTCAGGAAGTCGGCGCACTCCTTCGGGGCCTTCGCCGAGCAGGAGTATCCGTCGACGCCGCCCATGATCGAGCCGGGCTCACCCTCGCCACCCGACAACTCGGGGAAGGGGAACCACGCCAGGTCGGGGAGAGGCTGCTCGTCCGGCGTGAGCGAGGCGATGACGCCCGGGTTCCACGCGCCCATGAGCTCCATGCCGGCCTGGTGGTTCGCGATGAGGCCTGCGCTGCTGCCCGCGCCCTGCTGCGCGGAGGTCGTGAGGTAGCCCTCGTTGAACGGCTGCAGCTCGGCGAAGTCGGCGAGGTCCTCGGCGGACTTCAGCCAGCACTCATCGCTGAAATCCTTCGAGTCGCCGGTCTTCTCGATCGTCTCCGGGCTGCACTCGCGCAGGGCGAAGTTGTAGAACCAGTGCGCGGCGGGCCAGGCGTCCTTCGCGCCGAGCGCGATGGGCGCGATGCCGGCGGCCTTGAGCTGGTCGACGACGCCCTCGAGATCCTCGACCGTCGCGGGGGCCTCGGTGATGCCGGCCTGGGTGAACAGGTCGGAGCTGTACCAGAACCCGCTGGGGAGCACCGCGAGCGGCATCGCCCACACCTTGTCCTGATAGGTCTCGGCCTTGAACGAGCCCTCGGAGATCTCTTCCTTGGCGGTGTCGCCGATGAGGTCGGTGAGGTCCATCAGCTGCCCGGCCTGCACCATGGCGGCCATCTTGCCGCCACCGCGCTGCAGGAATATGTCCGGCGGGTCGCCCGCGTTGAGCGCCGTCTGGAGCTTGCCGTCCATGTCTTCGTTCTGCACGGACTGCATCGAGATCTTCACGTTCTCGTTCTCGGCCTCGAACGCGGCGATCGCGTCCTTCCAGAACTCCTGGCCGGGGCCGGTCGTCGAGTTCTGCCACAGGGTCATCTCGACGGTGCCGTCGGCGCTGCCTCCGTCGCCGTTGCCGCTGCAGGAGGTGAGCGCGAGCGCCCCCACCGCCAGGACGGCAGCCGTGACGGCAGCCTTGCGGCGAGCCGTGATGGTGCGTGCCATGTGATTCCTTCTCTCTTCGTTGAGTGGACATCTGCCGAGCGCGCCGCTTCGGGCCCGGGCTGGGCTGCTCGAACCGCCGAGCGGCGATGCTCGGAGTCGTCGGACATTCGCTGGTGCTGTCGGACACCGAAAGTTTGCGCGGGCAACAAAGAGGTGTCAAACGTTTTCGAAAACGGTTTCCATTTCGGGCTAGCATGCGGTCATGGACCGACGACGACCCACCATCCACGACGTCGCGGAGCGTGCCGGCGTCTCCGTGTCGACCGTGTCGAAGGCCGTCAACGGGCGTTACGGCGTCGCTACGGCGACCGTGGATGCCGTCATGGCGGCCGTCGCCGAGCTCGGCTACGAGTCGAGTCTCATCGCCAGCAGCATGCGTTCGCGCTCGACGGGTGTCATCGGTGTGCTCGTCGCCGACTTCGAGCCGTTCAGCGCCGAGATCCTGAAGGGCGTGGGGGAGGCGTTGCGTGACACCAGCTACGACCTGCTCGCGTACTCGGGCTCGCGCGGTGACGAAGAGGGGTGGGAGCGCCGATCGCTCTCCCGGCTGAGCGGAACGCTCATCGACGGCGCCATCATGGTCACCCCGACCGTCGTCAGGGCGAGCGCCGACGTACCGCTCGTCGCGATCGACCCGCACACGGGGCCGGCCGACGTGCCGATCGTCGAGAGCGACAGCTACGGCGGCGCCCGCGAGGCGACGGCCTATCTCATCGGCATGGGCCACACGCGCATCGGCTACATCGCGGGGCGCGCCGACCTGCGATCGTCGATCGCGCGGGACGCCGGATACCGCCGAGCGCTCGCCGACGCCGGCATCCCGTTCGATGCGACCTACGTCGGTGCCGGCCGGTATCGCGAGGCGACGGTGCGCGAGGTCGCGATCGAGATGCTCTCGGCTGACAATCGCCCCACCGCGGTGTTCGCGGCGAACGACGTGTCGGCCATCGCGATCCTGCAGGTCGCCGCCGAGCTCGGGCTCGAGGTGCCGCGCGATCTGTCGATCGTCGGGTTCGACGACATCCCCGAGGCGACGCGGCTCCCGGTCCCCCTCACGACGGTGCGCCAGCCGATGGGGCGGTTGGGGGCGGCCGCGGTCCAGATGCTGCTGGCCCTCATGCGCGGCGAGACGCCGCCGGCCACGCACCTGCGGCTTCCGACGAAGCTGGTCGCCCGGCAGACCACGGCACCGCCCGCGGGGCGTCGGGCCGGATGACGCTGTCGCGCGGATGCCGGCAGCGGCGGCGTCGCGCTCTAGGCTGTGTCCGTGCTGCTGAGTGATCGCGACATCCGTGCCGGAATCGATCAGGGCCGCATCGGCCTCGACCCCTGGGATGCCTCGATGGTGCAGCCCTCGAGCGTCGACGTGCGCCTCGACCGGTACTTCCGGCTGTTCGACAACCACAAGTACCCCTTCATCGACCCCGCTCAGGATCAGCCCGAACTGACCCGTCTGATCGAGGTTGAGCCGGATCAGCCGTTCATCCTGCATCCCGGCGAGTTCGCGCTCGGGTCGACCTTCGAGCAGGTACGCCTCGGCGACGACGTCGCGGCGCGGCTGGAGGGCAAGTCCTCGCTCGGACGTCTCGGCCTGATCACCCACTCGACGGCCGGCTTCATCGACCCGGGGTTCTCGGGTCACGTGACGCTCGAACTCGCCAATGTGGCGACTCTGCCCATCAAGCTGTGGCCGGGCATGAAGATCGGGCAGCTCTGCTTCTTCCAGCTCAGCTCGCCGAGCGAGAACTCCTACGGGTCGGGTCCCTACGGCAATCGCTACCAGGGGCAGCGCGGGCCGACGGCATCCCGCTCCTTCCAGAACTTCCACCGCACCGACGTCGGCACCATCGACGCCGGGTCGCGCGGCGCCTGACGTCCGTTTCGCGACGCACGACGGCCCCGAGGCTCAGAACCTCGGGGCCGTCGTTCGGGGTGTCGCGGGTCAGGCGGCGTCGCGTCCGGCCGCGAAGCCGGCGGTGAAGCCGCGCTCGAAGGCGCGCTCGCCGCGGTGCGGGTGCTCGCCGTGGCGCGGGTGCTCGCCGAAGCGAGGGCCGCAACCGTGACCGTGGCCGAAGCCGCGCCCGAGGCCGTGTCGGCCGCGGGGGCCGAATCGGCGCGGTGAGCTCTCGTGCCAGCCGAGCTCGCGGGCGATCGCCTCGAGAGAGGCGACGGTCGTCGCGAAGTCCTCGTCCGTCACGGCGCCGCGCGTGCGATCGCGGACTCCCCTCACGAGCTCATGAATGCGGTCGCGCTCGCGACGACCCTCGTCGGTGATCGTCCAGGCACCGTCTCGCTCGGCGGCCCAGCCGCGAGCCGCCAAGGACCGGACGCGCTTGCCGCCACGCTGCACGCGCTCGACGAGACCGGGGATGTCGCGTTCGCCTGCGAGGACATCGAGCACGGCCCAGTCCCGGCGGTCGAGCCCTTCGGCGGCCAGCGTCCGATTCATCTCGGCGGCCAGTGCCGTTCCGGCCGCGCGCATCCAGAAGCCGAGCGATCGTGTGCGGGTGTCCGGCGTCTCGGGGGTGTTGTCGTGATTGTTCATGGTGTTCCCTTCGTGGGCCGGCGTATCCGGCCTCTGGTGCATGTCATCTGTCATGTGTATGCACTATGACATGCACCACGAGTGCATGTCAAGTCGCATGTATTCTCGAAGCATGACGGCCGACGACGACCCGCGGATCGATGCCATCGCGGACGCCCTGGGGCGCCTGCGCGGACTGCGGCGGCCCGCGCCGGGCGTCGAGCGCGGACCGCAGGCGCGCGGACCGTTCGGCGGGCACGGCGTTCACGGCGGGCACGGCCCGCACGGCCATCACGGCGGCCCGTTCGCCGAGGGACGCGGCAGGATGGCGGGGCTCGCCCGCCTGCGCATGCTCGAGGCGCTCGCCGCGGCATCCCATCCGCTCAGCGTCAGCGAGATCGGCGAGGCGATCGGTGTCGATCAGCCGCGCGCCTCGCGGCTGGTGCAGCAGGCGGTCGAGCTCGACCTGGCGCGTCGGGAGGCCGACCCCGACGACGCCCGCCGCACGCGCATCGCGCTGACCGACGAGGGGCGCAGCTTCGCACAGAGCGTGCGGGGCGAGCGTCGGGCGGCCCTCGGCAGCGCGCTGGACGGGTTCACCGTCGACGAGCGGGCCGAGCTGGCTCGGCTGCTCACCAAACTCGCCGACGCCTGGCCGCGCGGCTGAGCTATACCCGGTGTCATCGCGGCAGGCAACAACCCTTCCCCGCTTTGCGTTGCGCCGGTAGCCTGCGACCCTGGTTCGGTGAGCACCGAGAATCAGCCCTCTCCCGCAGAACGCATAGCCGCGGTGTCCACCCCGGGCACGATCGCCCGCTGGGTGTTCTGGCCGGCCGCGGTCGTCATCGTCGGGTTCAGCGCCTTCGCGATCATCTTCCCCACCACAGCCGAGTCGTTCTTCGGCGCCATCCAGACGTCGATCGTCGACTCGTTCAACTGGTACTACGTCCTCATCGCCGCCTTCTTCGTCGGCTTCGCGATCTTCGTCGGCTTCAGCCGCTTCGGCGACATCAAGCTCGGACGCGACGACGACGAGCCCGAGTTCTCGACGGGATCGTGGTTCTCCCTGCTCTTCGCAGCGGGCATGGGCATCGGTCTCGTCTTCTACGGCGTGAGCGAGCCGCTTAGCCACTTCGTGGACCCGCGTCCCGGTGTCACCGGCACCGAGCAGCAGCTGGCGCAGAGCGCTCTGACCCAGACCTACCTGCACTGGGGCGTGCACGCCTGGGCGATGTACGTCGTCGTCGGCCTTGCCCTCGCCTACGCGATCCATCGCCGCCGCCGCCCGATCTCGATCCGTTGGGCGCTCGAGCCGCTGCTGGGGAATCGGGTTCGCGGTGCTGCGGGCAACGTCATCGACGCGGTCGCCCTCGTCGGCACCCTGTTCGGCGTCGCGACCTCGCTCGGGCTCGGTGTCATGCAGATGGGATCCGGGCTCGAGTTCATCGGCCTCCCGCCCATGAACGACGCGATGCTCATCGGGCTCATCGCGATCGTCTCCGTCTTCGTGCTGTTCTCCGTGCTGTCGGGAGTGACGAAGGGCATGAAGTGGCTGTCCAACTTCAACCTCATCGTCGCCGGCTTGCTGCTGCTGTTCCTGCTCTTCGTCGGCCCGACGCAGTTCCTGCTGCGCGAGTGGGTGCAGTCGATCGGCGCATACATCCAGGACTTCGTCGGGCTGTCCTTCACCGTCAGCGCCCTGCAGGGCACGGCGGGCGAGGCGTGGCAGGCGCAGTGGACCTCGTTCTACTGGGGCTGGTGGATCTCGTGGGCGCCCTTCGTCGGCATCTTCATCGCTCGCGTGAGCAAGGGACGCACGGTGCGTCAGTTCGTCGCCGGCGTGCTGCTGGTGCCGACGCTGATCGGCATCCTGTGGTTCGCCGTCCTCGGTGGCTCGGCGCTCTACCGTGAGCTCGAGCAGCCGGGCTCGATGCTCGCCGCCGATGGGTCGGTGAATCTGCAGGGCGCCCTGTTCCAGCTGCTCGAGGGGCTGCCGGCGGGCGGCGTGCTGACGATCGGTGCCATCGTCCTGATCGCCGTGTTCTTCATCACCTCGGCCGACTCGGGCGCGCTCGTGATGGGCATGATCGCGACGGGCGGAAACCCCGAGCCGCCGCGCTGGGTGCGCACCTTCTTCGTCGTCATCACCGCCGCCCTCGCGAGCGCGCTCCTGCTGGCCGGAGGCCTGCAGGCGCTGCAGACGGCGGCGATCCTCATCGCCCTGCCGTTCTCGATCGTGATGCTGCTGATGTGCTGGTCGACGGTTCTGGCCTTCCAGCGCGAACGTCGTGCGTACGCCCGCGCGGAGCGGGCGCAGTTCATCGAGCGGATCGGCGACCACTACGGGCTCGAGGTCGAAGAGCCGAACGAACGGGGAGTGCGCTTCCCCTGGATCGGCGGCAAGCGCGGCTGACGCGCGGGAAGCGACCCACCTCGAAGGCGCCGGGCCGACCGCTCGGCGCCTTCGTCGTACGCTGGGCGGATGCCTCCGGTGTCTTCCGCCCGTCTGACCGATGTCTCCGCCGAGACGCTCTACCGCCTCCTCTGGCTGCGCGTGAGCGTCTTCGTCGTCGAGCAGGCCGCGGCCTACCCCGAGCTCGACGGCCGCGACCTCGAGCCCGACACCGAACTCTTCTGGATCGAAGACGGCGGACGCGTGCTCGCGACGCTCCGGCTGCTTCGCGACGTCTCGGGAAACGCCCGCATCGGCCGAGTGGCGACCGCGGCCGACGCGCGAGGCCGCGGTCTGTCTGCCCAGCTCATGCGTGCGGCGGTCGAGCGCGCCGGCGAGCGGTGGCCCGGCGCCGCGATCGACCTCGACGCGCAGAAGCACCTGGCCGACTGGTACGGCCGGTTCGGCTTCGCGATCAGCGGGCCCGAGTTTTCCGAGGACGACATCCCGCACGTCCCCATGCGCCGCTCCGCCTGAGCCCGGTCAGCGGATGCCGGCCTGCTTCGGCAGTCGAACGAAGAGCAGCAGCACCAGCCCGAAGAGCAACACGACGGCGATGCCCAGCACGCCCCAGATGATGCTGCCGAACCAGGCGATGAACAACGACCACATGGCGGGCGAGAGGAAGCTCGCGACGCGTCCCGTCGTGGCGTAGAGGCCGAAGATCTCGCCCTGCATCCCCGGGGGCGTCACCCGGGCGAGCAGCGAGCGGCTCGCGGCCTGAGCCGGCCCCACGCAGCCCGAGAGGATGAGCCCGGCGATCCAGAAGACGATCGAGCCGGCGTCTCGCAGGACGAACAGCAGCACCGCGACGGCGATGAGACCCGACAGGGTGGCCACAATCACGGAGCGCGCGCCGAAGCGATCATCGAATCGCCCCGCGACGATCGTCGAGGCACCGGCCACGAGGTTCGCGGCGATGCCGAAGATCATGACCTCGGTCGCCGAGAACCCGAAGGCGCGTGCGGCGAGCACCCCGCCGAACGCGAAGACGCCCGCGAGCCCGTCGCGGTAGACGGCGCTCGCGAGCAAGAACCAGAACGTCGGGCGTTCGGTGCGATAGAGGCGGACGATGTCCGTGACGAGGTGGGCGTAGGCGGCGAAGAAGCCGATCTTCTCGGTGTCGTGCGGCGCCGTTCGTTCGGGCACGTTCAGCAGCAGGGGGATGGCGAAGACGATGGTCCACACGCCGCAGCCCACGGCGATGAGCCGGTAGGCGAGGCCGTTGCTCGTGTCCATCCCGAACCAGTCGGCGAAGGTGAGCACGACCACCAGCGCGAGCGCGATGATGCCGCCGATGTATCCGAGCCCCCAGCCCAGGCCGCTGACCCGGCCGATCGTGCGAGGTGTCGAGACCTCCACGAGCATGGCGTTGTAGTTGACGCCCGCGATCTCGGAGACGACGGCGCCGAGCGAGAGGACGATCGCGCCGTACCAGAAGAAGGCCGGGTCGGCGAAGGTGAAGAACAGCGCGAACTGCAGCAGTGCGAGCACCACGGTGAAGACCCCGAGCCAGCGCTTCTTCCGTCCCGACCGGTCGGCGGTCTGGCCGAGCACCGGGGCGAGGAGCAGGATGAGGATGCCGGCGGCCGTCGAGGCGACGCCGTACCCGCTCGCCAGTTCGGCGAGTGCCGCCTCCTTGACCGGGTCGGTGTCGGGCAGTGCCGCGATGTCGGCGGGAAGGAACGAGTCCGACACGAGGAACAGCGACGCGAACACGAACGTGAGGATGACGGAGTTGAACGGCTGCGTCGCCCAGTCCCACAGCGCCCACGAGACGACGGCCTTCCGGGGGACCGGCTGCTCGTCGACATCGCGACCCTGCATGGCGGCGATGCGTCCGAGCGCCTGCGTGTCGGCTGCGGTCGGCGGCGCGGGCACGCCGCGCGCGGAAGACATCGGGGAGCTGGGCCCACGGGGCGGATCGGTCTCGGGTGACATGCCGGGCACGCTAGAACCTCTCCGTGAACACTCGGTGCCGCCGGCCGGCGGCGTCACGTCGCGTCATCGCGACGGGGCCAGCGTATCCGTCGGGAAGGGGGTCGACGCCCTTTTCAGTCGCGACGCGCGAACCGATAGCCGATGCCGCGCACCGTCTCGATCCAGCGGCCGGTCCGGCCGTCGTCGCCGAGCTTGCGGCGCAGGTTCATCA
The DNA here is from genome assembly GCF_027157935.1 of Microbacterium sp. H37-C3. Lineage (NCBI taxonomy): Bacteria > Bacillati > Actinomycetota > Actinomycetes > Micrococcales > Microbacteriaceae > Microbacterium > Microbacterium sp. H37-C3. The sequence goes on from NZ_JAPVLR010000002.1 coordinate 278,222, forward strand.
GGTGGACCTCGACCGCGTGAAGGTCGTGGGGGCTGACGTGCTCGCCGTGCGCGCCGCTCTGCCGTCGGAGCATGAGCGCGATCCACGCTTTCTCGACGACGTCACCGGGACGCTGCATCAGGGCCTGCAGGACATCGAACTCGGAACGCGTCAGATCGAGGGAGCGTCCGTCGAGCTCGACGCGGCGCGAGCCGGGGCTCAGTCGCAGGCCGCCGGCTTCGAGCCATGCGCCCGGTGCCGCCTCGTTCGCCTGGAGCGTCCGCGGGCGTCGCATGAGGGCGTCGATGCGGGCCCGGAGCTCGTAGGGGCGCCAGGGCTTGATGACGTAGTCGTCGGCGCCGCTGCGGAATCCCTCGACGGTCGCCGTCTCGTCGTCGACGGCACTGATGATCAGCACGTATCCGTCGTAGAAGGCGCGGATGCGGCGGACCGCCTCGAACCCGTCGATGCCGTCGAGCTTGACGTCGACGGTGGTCAGGTCTGGACGCACGGCGCGCACCGCGTTGACGCCGGCATGCCCGTCTGCGAAAGCGTGTACGGCGAAGCCGTGCTGCTCGAGGGTCTGGGTGAGCAGGCTACGGAGGTCGTCGTCATCCTCGATCACGACAGCGGTGCGGGTCATGGTCGTCTCCGGGCGCGACGCAACGCTCGACGACCGCCCATTGCGGGTCCGAGGTCGACGAGAGGCGAGTTCGGGATCACGCTTCTTGTCATGGGTGGACTCAACATATAGCGCGCCCCTGGGAGGAACCGATGATCGCGCCTCAGTCTTTCTCAGGTTTGGCTCAGGCGCACGAAATCGTGCAGCGAGGCGCGACACGCAACTTGATACGCCTTGACTCAAGTTCGCTTGACACCATTTTGGGCCGGGAGTACAGTTGAGTCATCGCGGCTCAGGTTGGGCCGCCGCAGACTTCAGATCCATCAGAACCGCAAGTAAGGAGACAACTCATGGCACGTGCAGTGGGTATCGACCTGGGCACGACGAACTCCGTCGTGGCCGTCCTCGAGGGCGGCGAGCCCAAGGTCATCGCCAACGCCGAAGGGCTCCGTACGACCCCCTCGGTCGTCGCGTTCACCAAGGACGGCGAGGTACTCGTCGGTGAGACCGCCAAGCGGCAGGCCGTCACCAACGTCGACCGCACGCTGACCTCGGTCAAGCGTCACATGGGCACCGACTGGAAGACCCAGGCGATCGACGGCAAGGCGTATACGCCGCAGGAGATCTCGGCCCGTATCCTCCAGAAGCTCAAGCGCGACGCCGAGCAGTACCTCGGCGACACGGTGACCGACGCCGTCATCACGGTCCCCGCGTACTTCAACGACGCCGAGCGTCAGGCGACGAAGGAGGCCGGCGAGATCGCGGGCCTGAACGTCCTGCGCATCATCAACGAGCCCACTGCGGCCGCCCTGGCCTACGGGCTCGACAAGGGCAAGGAGGACGAGCTCATCCTCGTCTTCGACCTCGGTGGCGGAACCTTCGACGTCTCGCTCCTCGAAGTGGGCAAGGACGACGACTTCTCGACCATCCAGGTGCGCGCCACCGCCGGTGACAACCGCCTCGGCGGTGACGACTGGGACCAGCGCATCGTCGAGTACCTGATCAAGCAGTTCAAGGACACGACCGGTGTCGACGTCTCCGGCGACAAGATCGCCCTGCAGCGCCTCAAGGAGGCTGCGGAGCAGGCGAAGAAGGAGCTCTCGAGCTCGCAGTCGACGTCGATCAACCTGCCGTACCTCTCGCTGACCGACTCGGGCCCCGTCTCGCTGTCCGAGACGCTCTCGCGTGCCAAGTTCGAGGACCTCACCAAGGACCTGCTCGACCGCACGAAGAAGCCCTTCGAGGACGTTATCCGTGAGGCCGGCATCAAGGTCGGCGACATCGACCACGTCGTGCTCGTGGGTGGTTCCACCCGCATGCCCGCCGTCTCGGAGCTCGTGAAGAAGGAAGCCGGCAAGGAGCCCAACAAGGGCGTGAACCCGGACGAGGTCGTCGCCGTCGGCGCCGCCCTGCAGGCCGGTGTCCTCAAGGGCGAGCGCAAGGATGTCCTCCTCATCGACGTCACCCCCCTGAGCCTCGGCATCGAGACCAAGGGCGGCATCATGACGAAGCTCATCGAGCGCAACACCGCCATCCCGACCAAGCGCAGCGAGACCTTCACGACCGCCGACGACAACCAGCCGTCGGTCGCGATCCAGGTCTTCCAGGGTGAGCGCGACTTCACGCGCGACAACAAGCCGCTCGGCACGTTCGAGCTCACCGGCATCGCACCGGCGCCCCGCGGCATCCCGCAGGTCGAGGTCACCTTCGACATCGACGCGAACGGCATCGTGCACGTCTCGGCGAAGGACAAGGGCACCGGCAAGGAGCAGTCGATGACGATCACCGGCGGCTCGTCGCTGCCCAAGGACGACATCGAGCGCATGGTGCGCGAGGCCGAGGAGCACGCGGCCGAGGACAAGAAGCGCCGCGAGGCCGCCGAGGTCCGCAACCAGGCCGAGACCCTCTCGTACTCGATCGAGAAGCTGATCGCCGACAACGCCGACAAGCTCCCGGAGGACGTCAAGTCCGAGGTCCAGGGCGATGTCGACGCGCTGAAGACCGCACTCGCGGGCGACGACGACGACGCGGTGAAGACCGCGTTCGACAAGCTCAACGCATCGCAGGGCAAGCTCGGCGAGGCCATCTACGCGCAGGGTCAGGCCGACCAGGCGCAGGGCGCCCCGGCCGACGCTCCGACCGGCGACGCCGGCGCGACGGCATCCGATGAGGACGTCGTCGACGCCGAGGTCGTCGAAGACGAGGAAGACAAGAAGTAATCATGACCGACAAGGACTTCGAAGAGCCGCACGGCGATGACGAGGTCCTCGGCGAGGAGGGGTCGGACGCCCAGGCGTCCGGCCCCGACGCGCACGGGGCCCCCGGAGCATCGGATGCCGCGGCTGCGGACGACGAACTGACCATCGACGACATCCTCGGCGCGACCCAGTCCGACGAGGCCGCCGTCGCGGAAGCACCCGCCGAAGAGCACGACCTGCTGCTCGACCTCAAGCGGGTGCAGGCCGAGTACGCCAACTACCGTCGGCGTACCGAGGACCAGCGCGAGGCTGAGATCGAGCGCGCCAAGGGCTCGGTCGCGAAGGGCCTGCTGCCCGTGCTCGACGACCTTGACCGTGCCGACAAGCACGGCGACCTCGTCGAGGGATCGCCGCTCGCGGTGATCGCGGACAAGCTCCGCGGGGTGGTGGCGCGACTGGGCGTCGAGTCCTACGGCGCCGCCGGCGACGCGTTCGACCCGCAGCAGCACGAGGCGATCTTCCAGGCGCCCACCCCGGGCACGGCCGAGCCGACGATCCTCGAGGTCGTCGAGGTCGGCTACCGCCTCGGCAGCATCGAGCTGCGTCCGGCGAAGGTCGTCGTCGCCGTGCCGGCCGAATAGGAGGCAACGACATGGCCAGTCAGGACTGGTTCGACAAGGACTTCTACAAGGTGCTGGGCGTCTCCAAAGACGTCTCCGACACCGACCTGAAGAAGACCTACCGCAAGCTCGCGCGCAAGTACCACCCCGACTCGACGCAGGGAGACCCCGCGGCCGAGGCGAAGTTCAAGGAGATCAGCGAGGCGTACTCCGTGCTCTCCGACAAGGAGCAGCGCGCGGAGTACGACCAGATCCGGGCGATGGGGTCGGGCAGTGCCCGCTTCACCGCGGGTGGCCAGGGCGCCGGTGGCTTCGAGGACGTCTTCAGCGCCTTCAACCAGGGTGCGCGAGGCGGTGCCGGAGCCCGCGGCGCGGACTTCGACGACATCTTCGCGATGTTCAACCAGCAGACGGGGCGGTCGAGCCGCTTCGGGTCGGGCGGCTTCGGCCGCTCGACCGGGGGCTTCCAGGGCTTCGGCGGCCCGCAGCGCGGTGCGGACGTCACCGCACGGACGACGCTCGACTTCGCCACCGCGGTCCGCGGTGACACCGTCACGCTCCAGGGCGAGGACGGCAAGCCGTTCAAGGTGAAGATTCCGGCGGGCGTGAAGGACGGGCAGAAGATCCGGCTCCGCGGTCGCGGGCGTCCGTCGCCGGACGGCGGTGAATCGGGTGACATCGTCGTGAGCGTCACGGTCCGGCCGCACCCGGTCTTCACGCGAGACGGACTCAACCTGCGCGTGGTGGTCCCGGTGACCTTCACCGAGGCCGCCCTCGGCGCCACGATCGAGGTGCCGACGCTGGGCGGCGACCCCGTCAAGCTCCGGGTCGCGCCCGGCACCCCGTCGGGCCGCGTCCTGCGGGTCAAGGGGCGCGGCGTGAGCACGTCGAAGGGCACGGGCGATCTGCTGGCCGAGGTCCAGGTCGCCGTTCCCGCGCACCTCGACGAGGAGGCCCGAGCGGCCCTCGAACGATTCGCGGAGGTCGAGCCCCGCGAGAATCCCCGCGCCGACCTGATGAACAAGGCGCGCGGCTGACACACCCGTGTCGACCCGCCGCATCCGGCCTTCTACGGGCGGACGCGGCGGGTCGCGGGGTGACACTCACGACGCCCAGGAGGTGACCAACCATGGCCGAAGACGACATCGACGAGGACGCCCCGATCTTCGCGATCGCGGCCGCGGCGGAGCTCGCGGCCATGCACGCGCAGACCCTCCGGCAGTACGACCGGCTGGGCCTCGTGGTGCCCGGGCGCACGCAGGGAGGGTCGCGTCGATACTCGCTGCGCCACATTCGGCAGCTGCGAGAAGTGGCGCGGATGTCGGCGGAAGGCATCAGCCTGCCTGCCATCGCACGCATCCTGGAGCTCGAGAACGAGGTCGCGGGACTCCGCCGCGAGGTGCGGGACCTCGAGCAGCGTCTGCGCGACGAGATGCAGCAGCGCCCCGGCGCGCGGGTGTTCGCCGCCGGCGCCACGGGTGCCGTCGTGACCCTGCGTCACGGTGCGCGCGTGCGCCGGGCCACCGAGGTCGTGCTCTACCGCCGCCCGTCCGACCCGCCCGCGTCCGCGCAGCCGTAGCCGACCCGACGCAAAGGGGCGTTATCCGACGCGCGGACCGACCATTCGGGTCGGTTCGCGCGTGTGGCGGGGATGTGCGCAGGGGGTCCTGCACAGGCGGGGCGACGGAGATCGGATGTCGAACGGGCTGGGGAGAGCTCGGGGTGGGTGCGGGGGGCCGACAGCCTGGACGGGTGGCACGCACTCCTGCTGAACTCCCCGAGGCGCTGCCGGGTGCCTTCTCGGTCGGGACGGCGCGCGCGACCGGCGTGACGCGCGGCAGACTCCGTTCAGCCGACCTGGCCGCGCCCTTCCACAGCATCCGCTCGCGTGCGCCCGTGACGGACGTGCGCGCGCTGGTGACCGCTTATCTGCCGAAACTGCGCGCGGGCGAGCACATCAGTCATGCCACGGCAGTGGCTCTCGTCGGCGGCTGGATCCCCGAGCGGCTGCGCGCGCAGGTGGATGTCGCAGCGCCGCGACCGCTCGGGCGTGCCCGTGGTGCCGGGGTGCGCGGGCACGAAGCTGCCGCGGCGAGTCTGTGGCGATTCGGACCCGTTCCGATCGCGCACCCGGCCGTCGCCTGGTGCCAATCGGCCGAGCTCATGGACGAACGCGAGCTCGTCATCGCGGCAGACTCCCTCATGCGCAGGCATGATCCTGTCTTGTCGATCGAGCAGCTCCGTGGAGCGGTGACGAAGTGGTCCGGTCGGCGCGGCGTACGCGCGCTCCGACTCGCGTACGAACGTTGCCGGGAACGCACCGACTCGGTTGCGGAGACGGAGCTGCGTCTTGACGCCGAAGACCTCGGAATGACCACCTTCGAGGTCAACGCGGTCATCCGCGATGAGGCCGGGCGCTTCGTGGCCTATGGCGACCTCGTCGACGTCGAGCGGCGCGTGCTCCTGGAGTACGACGGTCAGCAGCACCGGCTCGACGACGCGCAGTACGGCCGCGACGTCGACCGCCTCGACGACCTCGCTCGCCTCGGCTGGCGCGTCATCCGGGTGAACAGGACCCACCGCGGTGCGCGGCGGCGAGCCATTCTCCTCCGCGCGCGCGAGGCGTTGGCCCGCTGACCCCCGCCCTCCGCAACTCTGAGCCCAACCGACACGAAAGGTCGCTCCGGCCGGTGATCGGCGACGCTTTGCGTCGGGTCGGCGATCAGGCGGGGGGGAGGCGGAGCGTGTTGGCGGACTCGTCGAGGGTCAGGTCGTCGACGACGCGGAGCGAGCGGGCGAGGTGATCGAGCTCCTCCAGAACCGTCCCCACGCGCTCGCGGTCGCTGCACACGGCCGACAGCGTGACGAGATGGGTTCCCGTGTCCCAGGTGTACGAGACGAACGGGGGAGTCCGCGGGTCAGGCGGCAGCGTCATGACGAGCTTCTCGCCCGCCCCGAGGTAGGGGGAGCGGAAGTCCTCGGTGTCGTCGTACTCCATCGGCATCATCGCTCGCGCGGTGCGCACCTGCGGGGTCGCCTCCTGAATCTGCGCGAGGACGACGAGCAGCTCGGGGTCGGCCTTCCACATCCAGGCCCGCACCCGACCGTTCGCGCGCCGCATGAGCATCGGCACCGCCTGGCTCGCGGCCCACGCGGCGAAGCGTCCACCGGGGCGGGGCGCCGCTCCTGTCGCGGCATTCGCCTGGCTCAGCAGCATCCCGATCGCGCGCTTGCGAGCGCTGCGTCCGGAGAATCCGAACGATTCGGTGACGGCAACCCAGCGGGCGGGATCGGCATCGGCTTCGAGTCGGGCCATGACCCCAGCCTAGGGATGCCGCCTGGGTGCGCGCGGGGCGTCGCGTGCAGCACCCGACGCGGCCCGAGCCGGTTTCCCCCAACGCCGTGCCGCCTCCCGGGAGCCCCTATACCGCTCGGGTAAGCTCGGGGCCGCCGCGTCGGCCACAGCCGGCGGCACGCCGCCGTACAGATTGGGCCTGACCCGTGACCGAATCCACGACGACCGAGGGTGTTCCCGCCGAGAGTTCTCGCGCGCCCCTGACCATCGTGATGGGCGCCGACACCTTCGCCCCCGATGTCAACGGAGCCGCCCGTTTCGCCGAACGCCTCTCCGCCGGCCTCGCCGCCCGCGGTCACGACGTGCACGTCGTGACGCCCAGCGTGAAGCACTCGCAGTCGGGAGTCTTCACCGAGAACATCGAGGGCGCCGACCTCACCGTCCACCGCCTCCCCGGGTGGCGCTGGTACCCGCACGACTGGCTGCGTTTCGTGCTGCCCTGGCGCTCGAAGCACTACGCCCGGCGCGTGCTCGACTCGGTCAAGCCCGACGTCGTCCACAGCCAGTCGCACATCGTCATCGGCCGCGGACTCACGCGCGAGGCGAAGAAGCGCGGCATCCCCGTCGTCGCGACCAACCACGTCATGGCCGAGAACGTCATCGACTTCACGACGCTGCCGCCGTTCCTCGACAAGATCATCATCAAGCTCTGCTGGGACGACGCCAAGCGCACGTTCCTGATGTCGCGCGCCGTGACCACCCCGACGCGCAAGGCCGCGCAGTTCCTCGAGGACACAATCGACATCTCGGGCGTCATCCCGATCAGCTGCGGCATCGACAAGCGCAACTACACCCCCGACCTGACTCCGCGCGAGCACCGCCGCATCCTGTTCGTCGGGCGCCTCACGACCGAGAAGCACGTCGAGGTCACCCTGAAGGCCGTCGCCAAGCTCGCCCCCGAGCTGGACGTCCATTTCGACATCGTCGGCGGCGGCGACCAGCGTCGGAATCTCGAGCAGACCGCGCAGCAGCTCGGCATCACCGACCGCGTCACGTTCTATGGGCGCACCGACGAGGCCGACCTCCGCGCGGCATACACGCGGGCCGACGTCTTCGCGATCGCCTCGATCGCCGAGCTGCAGTCGATCGCGACGATGGAGGCCATGGCCTCGGGCCTGCCCGTCGTGGCGGCGGATGCCGTCGCCCTTCCGCACCTCGTCCAATCGGGTGTGAACGGATACCTCTTCGAGCCCGGCAACGTCGACGACCTCGCCGACAAGCTGCGGCGCGTGCTGACCGCCTCTCCCGAGGAGTACCTGCGGATGCAGCAGGCCTCACTCGACGGCGTCGAGATCCACGACATCGAGCGCACTCTCGACACCTTCGAGAAGCTCTACCGCGGCGAGCCGCTCGACGCCTGACGATGCGGCTCTTCTTCGACGCGCGCTACATCCGCACCGATTTCCACGACGGCATCAGCCGCTTCTCCCATGAGCTCGCCCACGCGCTGTTCGCGGCGGCGCCCGCCGAGGGTGTCGAGGTCACGTTCATCGTGCACGACCCCGCGCAGCTGCCGTTCCTCCCGGCAGGGGCGCCGCACGTCACGCTGCACGCGCCGACCTCCATGCTCGAGCCGTTCGCGGCGCTGCGGCTGAACCGGCACCGACCCGACGTCGTCTACTCGCCGATGCAGACGATCGGGGCCCTCGGTCGGCGGTTCGCGCTGATCCTCACGCTGCACGACACGATCTACTACCGGCACCGCACACCGCCCCGCGATCTGCCGTGGTTCGTGCGCTTGGGCTGGCGGCTCTTCCACCTCTCGTATGCGCCGCAGCGGGCGACGCTGAACGCCGCAGACGTCGTCGCGACGGTCAGCGAGACGAGCAAGCGTCAGTTCGCCGACGTCAAGCTGACCAAGCGCGAGGTGGTGGTGCTGCCCAACGCTCCGCAGCGTCTCGCCGAGCTGGCGCCCGCGACGGCCATGCCCGGGGCTGCGAAGCCGCAGAACATCGTCTACATGGGCTCGTTCATGCCCTACAAGAACGTCGAGACGCTCGTCCGCGCGATGCAGTGGCTGCCCGGCCGCACGCTGCACCTGCTGAGTCGGATCTCCGACGGTCGACGCGCCGAGCTCGAGGAGCTCGCGCCCGCCGGTGCCCGCATCATCTTCCACGGCGGAGTGACGGATGCCGAGTACGCCGCGCTCCTCGCCGATGCGGGAATGCTCGCGACGCTCAGTCTCGACGAGGGGTACGGGCTGCCGATCGCGGAAGCCCTGGCGCTCGGGGTGCCCGCGGTGGTCAGCGACATGGCGATCTTCCATGAGGTCGGCGGCGACGGCGCGCTCTACGTGCCGCCGCGCGACCCGCGAGCCTTCGCCGCGGCCGTCGAGTCACTCGATGACGATGCCGCCCGAGCGGCGCTCGTCGCGGCGGGTCGTGCGCACATCTCCCGATTCACCTGGGCGGAATCGGCGTCGCGACTGCTCGCGGCATCCCGTCGCGCCCGCGCGCGCCGCGACCGCTGACGGCGACCGCGCTCCGGCGCGGTGACCGCTCGCGCTCGCGGTGTGTGGGCGCCGATTCCTCCGCCGGCGGCACGCGTGTCGCATCGGTGGGGACGCGGCGGTAGCCGTCGCGTGCGACCACCGCGAGCGTGCCTGTCACGGCGGCGATCACGAGGAGGACGAGTGCGAGAAGAAGGATGTCGGAAGGCATGGCAGAAACGCTACGATGAGCGTTATCCTGCCGATGCTGGCGGATGAGACGGTATTCGGAGGAATCCTGCCATGCACACGGTCGCTTGCGTCGTCCAGCCCGGGTTCGCGCCCTTCGAGTTCGGTCTCGCGTGCGAGGCGTTCGGTCTCGACCGCAGTGACGAGGGCATCCCGAACTTGGACTTCCGGGTGGTGGCACCCGATCCCGGGGTGGTCCCCGCCAATCTCCCGTTCTCGCTCAACGTCGACGCGGGACTCGGGTTCGCCGACGAGGCCGATCTGGTCGTGATCACTCCCATCCCGCGCGAGACCTGGGACTCCGTGGATGAACGTGTCACAGCGGTCGTCCGACGTGCGGTCGAGCGCGGCGCATGGGTGCTCACCGTCTGCAGCGGAGCCTTCGTGGTCGCGGCATCCGGTGTGCTCGACGGCAAGCGCGCCACGACGCACTGGCGCTACGCCGAGACCATGGCGCAGATGTACCCGCGCATCGAGGTCGACCCCGACGTGCTGTACGTGCAGTCGGACCGGATCATCACGTCTGCGGGCACAGCGGCGGGGCTCGACGCCTGCCTGCACCTGCTGCGCATCGAGCTCGGGGCCGAGGCGGCGAACACGATCGCCCGGCGGATGGTCGTGCCGCCCCTCCGCGACGGTGGGCAGGCCCAGTTCATCGCGCGTCCGCTCCCCGAGGCGGCATCGCTGTCGCTCGCGCCCATCACCGACTGGATGATCGCGAACCTCGACCTCGATCTGTCCGTCGATCTGCTCGCGTCGCGCGCGCACATGTCGCCGCGGACGTTCGCGCGCCGATTCAAGGCCGATTACGGGACGACCCCGGCGGCGTGGCTCGGGCGGCAGCGGATCCTGCGGGCGCAGCGGCTGCTCGAGCGGACCGACCTCGGGCTCGACCAGATCGCGGCAGACAGTGGATTCGGCTCGGCCTCCGTCCTGCGGCAGAACTTCGCGCGAGCCCTCGGGCTCAGCCCCTCGGCGTACCGCGCCCGCTTCGCCTGTACGCCCGAGGCTGCGTCGGTGGCCGGGGCTGCGGCAGAGGCCGTAGCGTCCTGAACGACACGGTGATAAACTTGAGTCACACAGGCTCAAGTTTGAGCCGAGAGATTTCAGGAGAGATATGAACGCCACACAGCAGCCCGGACAGGAGGAGGCGCAGAGCGCCCTCGAGCAGTTCGGCATCAACCTCACCGACCGTGCCCGGCAGGGCAAGCTCGACCCGGTCATCGGGCGCGACAGCGAGATCCGCCGCGTCAGCCAGGTGCTCACCCGCCGCACGAAGAACAACCCCGTCCTCATCGGCGAGCCCGGCGTCGGCAAGACCGCTGTCGTCGAGGGCCTCGCTCAGCGCATCGTCGCGGGCGACGTCGCCGAGAGCCTCAAGAACAAAGAGCTCGTCTCGCTCGACATCTCCGCGCTCGTGGCCGGCGCCATGTACCGCGGTCAGTTCGAGGAGCGCCTGAAGAGCGTGCTCAAGGAGATCACCGAGTCCGACGGCCGCATCATCACCTTCATCGACGAGCTGCACGTGCTCATGGGCGCGGGCGGCGGCGAAGGCTCGGTCGCGGCATCCAACATGCTCAAGCCCATGCTCGCCCGCGGTGAGCTCCGCCTCATCGGTGCGACCACCCTCGACGAGTACCGCGAGTTCATCGAGAAGGATGCCGCGCTCGAGCGCCGCTTCCAGCAGGTCTACGTCGGCGAGCCGAGCGTCGAGGACACCATCGCCATCCTCCGCGGGCTCAAGGAGCGCTACGAGGCCCACCACAAGGTCGCCATCTCGGACGGTGCGCTCGTGGCCGCGGCATCCCTCTCGAACCGCTACATCCCAGCCCGCCAGCTGCCCGACAAGGCGATCGACCTGATCGATGAGGCCGCGTCGCGCCTGCGCATGGAGATCGACTCGGCGCCGCTCGAGATCGACGAGCTGCGCCGACACGTCGACCGGCTGAAGCTCGAGGAGCTCGCGCTCAAGAAGGAGAAGGATGCCGCCTCGCGCGAGCGTCTCGACGCCTTGCGCGCGACGCTGAAGGACGAGCAGCAGAAGCTCGACGAGCTGCAGGCGCGCTGGGAGCGCGAGCGGGCGTCGCTGAACCGCGTCGGTGACCTCAAGACGCGTCTCGACGCGGCTCGCGTCGAAGCCGAGCGCGCGCAGCGCGAGGGCAACCTCGAGAAGGCCTCGCGGCTTCTGTACGCCGAGATCCCGGCGCTCGAACGCGAGGTCGTCGAAGCGGAGCGCGCCGAGACCGCCGTCGACGGGCCCGAGCGGATGGTCAACGAACAGGTCACCGACGAGGACATCGCCGCCGTGATCGCCGCCTGGACCGGCATCCCCGTCGGGCGCCTGCTGCAGGGGGAGACCGAGAAGCTCGTGCGCCTCGAGTCCGAGCTCGGCAAGCGCCTCATCGGGCAGAAGACCGCCGTGAAGGCCGTCGCCGATGCCGTGCGTCGCTCGCGAGCGGGCATCAGCGACCCGAACCGGCCCACGGGCTCGTTCCTGTTCCTGGGGCCGACCGGTGTCGGCAAGACCGAGCTCGCCAAGGCTTTGGCCGAGTTCCTCTTCGACGACGAACACGCCATGGTGCGCATCGACATGTCGGAGTACGGCGAGAAGCACTCCGTGTCGCGGCTCGTCGGTGCCCCTCCCGGGTACATCGGCTACGAGCAGGGCGGCCAGCTCACCGAGGCCGTGCGCCGCCGCCCGTACTCCGTCGTGCTGCTCGACGAGGTCGAGAAGGCGCACCCCGAGGTCTTCGACGTGCTGCTGCAGGTCATGGACGACGGCCGCCTCACCGACGGCCAGGGCCGGACGGTCGACTTCCGCAACGTCATCCTGATCCTCACCTCGAACCTCGGATCGCCGATCCTCATCGACCCGACGCTGAGCCTCGAGCAGAAGCGCGAGCAGGTGCAGATCCTGCTGCGCCAGGCGTTCCGGCCCGAGTTCCTGAACCGTCTCGATGACACCGTCATGTTCGAGGCGCTGAGCCAGGACGACCTGGCGCAGATCGTCGAGCTCTCCGTCGACGCACTGCAGCGGCGCCTGAAGGACCGCCGCCTCTCGCTCGCCGTCACGCCCGACGCGCGCGCGTGGCTGGCCGAGCGCGGTTACGACCCGGTGTTCGGCGCCCGGCCGCTGCGCCGCCTCATCCAGTCCGAGATCCAGGACCGCCTCGCCATGGCCATCCTGTCGGGCGGGGTGCGCGACGGCGACATCGTCCGGGTCGACGTGGCCGCCGACGGCTCGGCGCTCGTGCTGACGAGTGCCGGTCCCGCGGCGGAGCCTGCCGCGCCGGCAGCCGCCGGAGGGGACGACGACGTGATCGAGGCCGAGCTGCTCGACGACTGATCGCGGCGGCGGCCTGCCCACGACGCCGAGGCGCGCAACCCCGTCGGAGCCGATGACCCTGACGTGAGAGTGTGGACGCATGCGTGCGATCCGGGCCCTGTGGGGCGCCTCACACCCGGGGCCCTCGGTCGTCGTGACGGCTCTGGCTCTGGCGCTCGGACTCGCGGCCGGGCTCGAGCCCTGGCGGCTCGCGGTGCTGGTGGCATCCGTGCTTTTCGGTCAGCTCTCGATCGGCATCTCCAACGACGCGATCGACCGTGAACGCGACCGCGCCGTCGGCCGCACCGACAAGCCTCTCGTCCGCGGTGAGGTCTCGAATCGTGCGGCCTGGATCGCGGCCGGGGGCTCCGCCGTCATCGCGCTCGCTCTCTCGGCGGCGCTCGGATGGGGGATGCTGCTCGCGCACGCCGTGACGATCGTGTCGGCCTGGTCGTACAACCTCGGGCTGAAGTCGACGCCGGTGTCGGTCGTGCCTTTCCTCGTGAGCTTCGGTCTCTTCCCCTCGCTGGCGACGCTCTCGTCACCCGATCCGACGCTCGCGGCGCCCTTCGCCGCCGTGGCGGGTGCTGCGCTCGGGGGGGCGGTGCACCTGACCAACGTCCTGCCCGACCTCGACGACGACCGCGACACCGGTGTGCGGGGGCTGCCGCATCGCCTCGGGGCGCCGGTGTCGATCATCATCGCTGTCGCCGGAATCGTCGTCGCCGCGATCGCCGTGCTCATCGGCGGGCGGAGCGAGGGAGTCCTGCCGTGGCTGTTCTTCGGCGTGGTGCTGGTGCTCGCGGTCGCGGTGGTGGTGCGGATGCGGCTCCGCGGTCCTGACCGCACCGGCTTCCGCCTCGTCATGGCCGCGGCTCTCGTGCTCGCCGCGCAGCTGGTGGTGGCTGCGGGCTCGTTGCGCTGAGAGCTCAGCGAGCAGCGGCGTCGAGCCCCATCGCATAGGCGTTCGGGACGAGCGAGCCGGTCGCGGCGAGGACGCCCCCGAGCATCCGAGTGCGCACGGCGTGCGCGCCCGCACTCACCGGGCGGCCGAGACGCATGTTGACCGCCGCCAGCCGGCCCGCCGTGCGGGCCGAACGCAGCCGATCGTGCTCCCATCGTGCGAGGGCAGCAGCGGGCTCGGTGCCGCTGCGGACCCAGGCAGCGAGCAGCGGCGCGAGGGTCGCCGCGTCGAGGAGGCCGAGGTTCATCCCCTGTCCTCCGATCGGGCTGATCTCGTGTGCGGTGTCGCCGATCACCGTCACCCGGCCGCGACGCAGGGCCGGTGCGAGCACACGTCGCACGCGGAACCCCGTTGCGTCGGTCAGTGCCTCTGCGGCATCCGTTTCGCCCCGCTCTCGCATCGCGGTGCGCAGCCGCCGCAGCCGCGCATCCGGCTCGTCGAACCCGCCGTCATCCTGCCCGGGCGGCTCGTCCCAGGCGACGAAGCGGCGTCGGCCTCCCGGCAGGGGGAAGGACTCGAGCACCCCCGCTCGCGCGAGGTGGACCACGGCGACGTCGGCACCGGGTCTCCCGGGGACGTCAGCGTCGCTCATGAGGTACCGGTCGGGATAGCTCGTGCGTCTCACGGCGTTCGGCCGGAACACGAGCTCGCGTGCGCCGACGCCTCCGGCGACCACGACGAGCGGCGCCGACAGTTCGCCGGCCCCGCGAGCACCGGACGTCTCGACCCGTACGTCGGCCGGCCCCGGTGTCACGCGGCTGACGGCGACCCCGCGCAGCGGCGACGGTGCACCGAACGCGAGAGCGCGCTCGGTGAGGGCCTGCGGGAGGGTGGCGACATACGGATGCCGCACCGACAGGCGATCGAATCGGATGACGCCGAGCAGTGTTCCGTCGCTGCGGGCCTCGCCGCGCGAGACACGGACCGCGTCCTCGAGGATGCGGTCGGTCGCACCGCCCTCCTCGAGCGCGGCGAGGACGGGAGCGTGCAGCCCGATCGCCCGCGACCCGTCGCCGCTGCGTTCGCGGCGCTCGAGCACCGTGACGTCGACACCCCGCCGCGTAAGCTCGGCCGCCAGCAGCATCCCCACCGGGCCGGCGCCGACGACGATGACGTCAGGCACGCCCCGCTCCCACGGCGAGCACGCGGAACGGTGCCGGTCGGACGACGTGCCACTCGCCGCGACCGGCCAGCGTCGTCCGCAGCTCTCGGGCACGGTAGCTGCGGCGGATCGAGCGCAGCCCGTCGGTGCGCAGGAAGGTCCCGTGCTGGACCGGCAGGATGGCCGCCGCGTAGAGCGCGTAGGCCGCGCGCCCCCGCTCGATGTCGGCGTGGAGCACGATTCCGCGCGACAGGGCGAGCGAGTCGGCAATGAAGGCGTCGAGCTCGGGCTCGCCGAGGTGGTGCAGCACGTGATTCGAGATGACGGCGTCGAAGCGCTCGCCGCTCGCGCGCAGTGCGGTCGAGTCGGTGCTGCGGAACTCGAGATCGGGCCGGCCGCGCTCACGTGCGACGGCGAGGGCGCGCGGGTCCGGGTCGATGCCGACCCAGCCGACGTCGAGGCCGTCGCGTTGCGCCAGCCGCGCCAGCCGGGCGGTGACGTCGCCACCGCCCGATCCGATGTCGAGGACCCGTGCGGGACGATCCAGGCGAGCCAGGGCGGGCCGCAGATGCCGCCGCCACACCGTTCCCCAGCCGCTCACGGCGCGATTGACGAGGTCAAAGCGGCGGAGCGTCTGCGCGAGGGCCTCCGGATCGCAGTGCGGGTCGTCCATCAGCTCGCGCAGCTCGACGTCGCGACGACTCAGGTCCACGATGCGACGGGTTCCGCCCGCACGGCATCCGTCGACGCTGTCTCCGCAACGCCGGTGTCGGCTCCAGCGGCGACTCCTGCCGTGAGGAGCGCGGCCTCCATCGTGAGTCCGGGGCCGAACGCGAGCGTCGCGATCGTCTCGCCGTCGCGCAGGGTGTCTGCGTCGAGGAGCGAGCGGAGGATGAAGAGGATCGTCGCGCTCGACATGTTCCCGTAGTCCCGCAGCACGGCACGCGATGCCGCGAGGGCATCCGACGGCAGGTCGAGGCCCGATTCGACGCGGTCGAGGACGGCTCGGCCGCCCGGGTGGACGGCCCACGTGTCGACCCGGCCGTCGCCGATCACCTCGGCCACCGCGGCGCGGATCTCGCGCCCGATGATGCGCGGCACCTCCGCCGTCAGCACCATCTCGAAGCCGGCGTCCCCGATCGTCCAGGTCATGTCGCGCTCACCGTCGTCGGTCACCGCGGTCGCGAACCGATCGAGGTCGAGCCACCGCTCTGCGCGACGCGCCGGGTCGGCGCTGACGACCGCCGCCGCGGCGCCGTCGGCGAACAGCGATGCCGCGAGGATCTGGTCGGGGTCGTCGGCAACCCGGAAGTGCAGGGTGCACAGCTCGGCGCAGACCACGAGCACGACGGCGTCGGGCTGGGCGGCGCACATGCGTGCCGCCGCCCGCAGTGCCGGGACGGCGGCCGCGCAGCCGATGAACCCCAGGTGGTAGCGCTCGACGGATGTCGGCAGGCCGAGGTCTCGGACGAGCCGGTAGTCGGGACCCGGCGCGTACATGCCGGTGCACGAGACGGTCACGACGTGAGTGATCTCCGCCGGCGCGACGGATGCCGCAGACAGGGCCTCCCGCGCCGCGCGCGCCGACAGCTCGGGGGCGAGGGCGATATAGGTGTCGTTGCGTGTGCCCGTCGAGGGCGAGAGCAGTGCCTCGTCGTCGGAGATGACGGGAAGGGCGGCCGGGCCGGCGGCATCCGATCCCGCGCCACCGGGATCGAGTGCCTCGGCGAAATCGGTCAGCACGGTGTGCCGGGTCTCGATGGCCGAGGCGTCGAACGCCGCACGGACCAGACGCTGCGACAGTCGTCCGATGCCGGGCTGCGCGGCGAAGAGGTCGCGCACGGCGTTCTGGTGAAGCACGGCCGGCGGCACGGCGGTGCCGATCGACAGGATGCGGGCGGTCATGCTTGACGATAACCGGCCCGCGGCCCCCGCGGCGCGGGGGTGTCGCACCTCACAGCCCTCGTCTATGGTGCGAGCGCCCCCGCGCGATGCCTGCGGGCAGCTCAGTCGTCGATGACGACCGACTCGGCCACGGGCCGGCGGGTGCGGGGCGACAGCTCGCGCTCGCGCACGGCGGCGGGGGCGGCGTCGATGTCGCCGAGGTCGCCGACGGCCATGACGGTGACGGGCGTGAACGGGGCCTCGATGCCGAGCTCCTCGGCGAGGGCTGCGGCATCGAACCCGGTCATCTGGTGGGTGTACAGGCCGTCGGCGTGGGCCTGGACGGTGAAGTGCGCGGCGGCCTGGCCGAGGTCGTAGAGCGCGGTGGGCACGGGCTTGCCGTCGTTCTCGGTCTGCGCGATGAAGACGATGAGGGCGCCAGCGGGGCGGGCCCAGGCCTGGTTGAACTCGACGAGCGTCGACACGACCTTCTCGTGGGTCTGGGTGCCGCGACGAGCGACGACGAAGCGCCAGGGCTGCGCGTTGAAGGCCGACGGGGCCCAGCGTGCCGCCTCGAGGGCGCTGGCGAGGGCGTCCTCGTCGACGGGGGAGACCTCGTCGTACAGGCGCGTGCTCCAGCGGGCGGCGAGGATGTCGAGGACGGGGGCGTCGGTCTCGGCGACGCGCTCTTCGATGAGGGACATGGGATTCTCCCGGGTTCGTGCGGACAGCGTCGGACTCCATCGTCCCGCCACGTGCGAACGACGGCGCGTTCGCCGACATTCCCCGTCACGAGAAACTCATCGCCGCCCTCCGGGCGTGAACCCGGAGGACGGCGATGCCGCGGGAGGGTGGCCGGCCCAGCAGGGGGCGGGTCAGCGGCGCAGGGCCTCGCCGAGCTTGACGCGGGCTCCCATGCGCAGGAGCGAATTCTCGTAGATCTTGGCGCCGACGAGGATCGCCCCGACGCAGGTCAGGAGCAGGATCGCGAGCGAGAGCAGCGGCTCCCACCACAGTGCGTCGCCGAGGAACAGGCGCATCGGCATGCCGACCGGTGCCGAGAAGGGAACGTACGACATGATCCCGAGGATCAGCGGGTTGTTCCACGCGAAGATGACCAGGAAGTACGGCGCCATGACCAGCAGGATGAGGGGCGTCGTCGTCGCTCCGATGTCCTCCTGACGCGAGACCATCGCGGCGGCCGCGGCGAAGAGCGCGGCGAGCAGCACGAAGCCGAACAGGAAGAACACCGCGAACCAGGCGATGGGGGCGCCGATGCCCGTCAGCAGCGCGGTCTGATCCGTGACCGTCAGCCCGATCACCGCCACCGCGGCGAGGATGAGGATCTGCCCCATCGCCAGCACCGTGTTGCCGATCACCTTGCCCGCGAGCAGCGCCCGGACCGGTACGGCCGAGATCAGCAGCTCGACGACGCGCGTCTGCTTCTCCTCGACGACCGACTGGGCGATCGTCGCACCGAAGGTCTGCGCCGAGATGAAGAAGATCGCGCCGAACCCGATCGCGACGATGTAGCCGAGGAAGCCGGCGTCGCCGGAGGGGTCGAGCAGCTCGACTTTCGGCAGCTGCGCGAGCGACAGCAGGATGGTGTTCGACACCGACGTGTCGCCGATGACGACGTATCCGCTCGGCGCGGTCGTGTCGGCGACGACCGCGGCGTCGACGTCGCCGTCGCGCACGGCGCTCTCGGCGGCCGCCCGGTCGGCGACATCCTTCACGTCGAGGCCGGGCGCGTTCTGGACGTACGAGGCCGCGTCCGGGGTCACCGCGACGGGCGAGCCGCTGTCGTTCCCCGCCGAGAAGCCGCCCCAGATCACGAGCGCGAGCGCGCCGAGGAAGAGGATGGCGAACGAGATGACGAACGACTTGCTGCGGAGCTTCGAGCCGATCTCGCGTTCGGCGACGAGCCAGGTGCTCTGGGCGAATGAGGGGGATGCGGCGCTCACGGGGCGACCTCCTGGATGACGTCGGTGAAGATCTGGGCGAGGGACGGATGCCGCGGCGTGAAGCTCGCGACGTCGCCGTGCTCGACGGCCCGGCGCAGCACACGCTGAGCCGTCTCGTCGGCATCGACGTCGAACAGGGCGTAGCCGCCGTCGAACTCGACGACCTCGACGCCCGGCTCTGTGCGGAGCCAGCCGGCATCTCCCGTCGAGACGAGCTCGTAGCGGTGCCCCTGGTGCTCGCGGCGGAGCCCGTCGCGGGTGCCGGCAGCGCGGATGGTTCCGCCGGCGATGATGACGAGGTCGTCGCAGAGGCGCTCGACGACGTCGAGCTGGTGCGACGAGAACAGCACGCCGACGCCCTGGGCCGCCCGCGCCTGCAGGACACCGGCCACGACGTCGACGGCGAGGGGGTCGAGCCCCGAGAACGGCTCGTCGAGGATCAGCACCTCGGGGTCGTGCACGAGAGCGGCGGCGATCTGCGCGCGCTGCTGGTTGCCGAGCGACAGCGTCTCGATGTTGTCGTTCAGGCGCTCGCCGAGACCGAGCTCTTCGAGAAGGGCGCGGGCGCGCGACGTGGCCTCCGGCTTCGAGAAGCCGTGCAGCCGGGCGAGGTAGACGATCTGCTCGAGCACCTTCATCTTGGGATACAGCCCGCGTTCCTCGGGCATGTACCCGAAGCGGCGGCGGTCGGCAGCGGTCACCGGCGACCCGTCGAGGGTGACCTCGCCCCGGTCGCGCGAGAGCACGCCGAGCATGATGCGCATCGTGGTGGTCTTGCCCGCCCCATTGCCGCCGACGAAACCGGTCAGGCGCCCGTCGGGCACTCGGAACCCCACGTCGTCGAGCACGCGGTGCGTGCCGTAGTTCTTGGTGATGCCGCTCAGTTCGAGCATTCCGCCTCCTTAGCCGATGTCTCCACGCTAGGGACCGGGCGGGGGCAGGCGGATCCCCCGTACGGCGGATCGTGCCGGGTTCCGCCCCGCCCAGCGGGGGAGCCGCGCGGGGGAGCGGGGGCGGGCGCGGACCGCGTCAGCGGCGCAGGAAGGTGATGACGGGGTGTCCGTCCCGGGCGTCGGCGGTGACCTCGGCGGTCACGCCGTAGACGTCGGCGATGAGCTCGGCGGTCAGCACCTCGGCGGGGGCGCCCGCGGCGACGACCCGGCCCGACCGCAGCACCATCACGGCATCGCAGTACATCGCGGCGAGGTTCAGATCGTGGATCGCGACGATGCACGTCACCGGCAGGTCGCAGACGAGTTCGAGCAGGTCGAGCTGATGACGGATGTCGAGGTGGTTGGTGGGCTCGTCGAGCAGCAGTTCGCGGGGCTCCTGCGCCAGCGCGCGGGCGATCTGCGCGCGCTGGCGCTCGCCGCCCGAAAGGGTGTGCCAGAGCCGGTCGGCCCGATCGGTGAGACCGACGTGTGCCAGGGCGCGGTCGATCGCGGCCTCGTCCGCCGCCGGGTCGCCGCCGAAGGCGGTGCGGTGCGGGATGCGGCCGAGGCGCACGACCTCGCGCACGGTGATGTCAACCTCCGTGTCGGCGTGCTGCGTGACGGCGGCGACGGCGCGCGCTACTCGACGCCGGCTGAGGGAGGCGAGGTCTTCGTCGTCGAGGGTCACGAGTCCCGCGGTCGGGCGGACGAGCCCGTGCAGGAGCCGGAGAAGCGACGACTTGCCCGATCCGTTGGGCCCGAGCAGGCCCAGGGTCTGCCCCGGCTCGGGGCGCACGCTCACGCCGTCGACGACGAGCGTGCCCGAGCGCGTCCACGACACGTCGCGTGCGGCGAGGGTCATGCGCGGTTCCTCCGGCGGGCGAGCAGAACGATGAAGACGGGCACGCCGACCAGGGCGGTTCCGACGCCGACGGGCAGCGGCGTGGGCGAGAAGGCGACGCGCGAGCCGGCATCCACCCACACCATGAAGATCGCCCCGGCGACGATCGTGGTGGGGATGAGGCGCCCGTGGCGCGACCCAACGAGCAGGCGTGCCATGTGGGGGAGGACGAGGCCGACGAAGCCGATCGCGCCGGCGACGCTCACGAGGGTGGCCGTGATCAGCGCGGTCGTGACGAGCAGGATGCCGCGCGTGCGTGCGATGTGGATGCCCAGGGAGGCCGCGACCTCATCGCCGAAGACGAAGGCGTCGAGGGCCGAGGCGTAGCGCAGGCACAGCAGGGAGCCCAGCGCCACGACGACGGTGCACAGCACGACGTCGTCCCAGCGGATGCCCTCGAGCGAGCCGAGGAGCCAGAACATGACCCCGCGCGTCTCATCGGCGTCGGCGAACGCGAAGATCACGAGAGAGGTGAGTGCCGAGAACAGCTGCGTGCTCGCGACTCCGGCCAGGACGACACGGTCGTCCCCGCCCCCGGCGAGGCGTGCGAGCAGCAGCACCACCGCGAAAGCGACGAGCGCTCCGATGAAGGCCCCGCCGGAGAGGCCGAGCGCGGCGCCGCCGAGGCCGAGCACGCCGATCGCGACGGCACCGGTCGAGGCGCCGGACGAGATGCCGAGGATGAACGGCTCGGCGAGGGGGTTCCGCAGCAGCGACTGCATGATGACGCCGCAGAGCCCGAGCCCCGCACCGCACGCCGCGGCGACCAGCGCGCGGGGCAGTCGCTCCTCCCAGACGATCGCGTCTTTCGCGGTCTTGACGGGGATGTCGGTGAGGCCCAGGTGGTTGGTGACGATGTCGCGGACGTTGACGAGCAGGATGTCGGCCGGGCCGAGGGTGATCGCGACGCCGACCGACACGACGAGCAGCAGGATGCCGCCCCCGAGCAACCCGGCCGTGGCGACAGGGCCGCGGGTCCGCACGCTCAGAGCTCGTCCCGGTGCTCGTCCATCCAGCTCTCGATCTTCTCGAGCCCGTCGACGAAGCGGATCGAGGGGTTGAGCTCGGCGCCGTGCAGCGCGATGTAGCGCTTGTTGCGCACGGCATCGATCGTGCGCGTTACGGGATCCGACTCGAGGAACGCGATCTTGTCGTCGAGCCGGTCGCCGGGGAAGCGATCGCGTTGCAGATCGCCGAGGACGAGAACCTGCGGATCGCGGTCGACGAGGTCCTCCCAGGTCGTCGCGGGCCAGTCGTCCGCGGCATCGGCGTACACGTTGGTGAACCCGGTGGTCGCCGCGAGCAGCGCAGCCGAGCCGAGCCCGCCGGCGACGTACGGGGTCTTGGTGTCGGCGAACCAGAAGGCGACGGTGGCGCCCGAGGCGTCGATGCCCTCCGTCGCGGCCGCAGCGCGGGAGCGCAGATCGTCGACGAGCTTCTCGGCCCGATCGGAGACGTCGAAGATCTGACCCAGCTCGGTGATATCCCGATAGAGCGCGTCGACGGTGAGCGGGGTGGTGCGGGTGCCACCGCCGTTGATGCTGACGCCGTTGTCGCAGTCGGTCGGCGAGAGGTAGCTGCCGATCCCGGTCTCGTCGAACCGGTCGCGCGTCGCGACGCCGCCCTGCGTGAAGTGTCGTCCGAACGAGGCAGTGACGAAGTCGGGGTCGGCGCCGAGCGTGACCTCGTAGGTGGGGGCGTTGTCGGCAAGGCGGGGCACGTTCTGGTTCGCCTCGGCGAGCGAGGGAAGGATCGGGTCGGTCCACGACGCCGTGCCCACGATGCGGTCCTCCAGCCCGAGCGAGAGCAGGATCTCGGTGGAGTTCTGGTCCAGCGAGACGATGCGCTGGGGCGCCGCATCCACCGTGACGGAGCGGCCGCAGTTCTCGATCGTCAGGGGGTAGGACGTCTCCCCGTTGCCGGCCGGGGCGGCCGTGCCGGCCGGGACGACCTCCGATGCGCCGCACCCCGCGAGAGCGAGAGCGGCCAGCGGGACGATGGCGAGACTGGCGAGGAGACGATGACGCACCGCAGAAGGATAGCCTCGCCTAACCAGCATCCGCGAATCGCTGTATTGGCGGATCCGACCCCCGACCGCGATGATGCGAGCATGCCCGCACCGATCGAGCGCTACGCCCTCCTCAGCAACTGCCGCAGTGCGGCGCTCGTGTCCGACCGGGGCGACCTCGACTGGCTGTGCCTTCCCCGCTATGACTCCGGCTCCATCTTCGGCGCCCTGCTCGGCGACAGCTCGCACGGATGCTGGAGCCTGCGGCCACGCGACCCGGACGCGACCGCGACGCGGCGCTACGACGGCGACACGTTCGTGCTCGTGACCCGGTGGGAGTGTGCCGCCGGTGTCGCCGAGGTGCACGAGTTCATGCCGGTCCTCGACGGGGTCGATGCGGTCGTCCGGCGCGTCGTCGGTGTCGCGGGCGAAGTCGACTTCGTGAGCGAGGTGCGGCTGCGGTTCGACTATGCGCGGGCGGTGCCCTGGGTGCGGCAGATCGGTGCGGCCGACACGTCGGATGCCCGCCCGATGGGCGTCCTGCTCGCGGTGGCCGGACCGGATGCCGTCACGCTGCGCGGGCCCCGGCTCGTCGCCCGGGACACGATGCACCGAGGCGAGTTCCGTGTCGAGGCGGGGCGCACCGTCGACTCGGTGCTGCGCTGGGAGGCCTCGTACCGCGACATCCCGCAGCCCTTCGACGTCGACGGCGCCCTCGAGCGCACGCGCGGGTGGTGGACGACCTGGGCGCGGCGCATCCGCGACGGCGGGCGGTGGGGCGACCGGGTGCTGCGTTCCATGCTCGTGCTGCGGGCGCTCACCCACGCCGAGACGGGCGGCATCGTCGCCGCCGCGACAACCTCTCTGCCGGAGGATTTCGGTGGTTCGCGCAACTGGGACTACCGGTACGTATGGCTGCGTGACGCTGCCCTGACTCTCGAGGCCTACATCTCGCACGGCTATCTCGAGGCGGCCGCGCGCTGGCGCGACTGGCTGCTGCGGGCGGTTGCGGGCGATCCCGCCGACGTGCAGATCATGTACGGCATCGCGGGCGAGCGCGACCTGCCCGAGCGCGAGCTGGAGAGCCTGCCCGGCTACGCGGGGTCCGCGCCGGTGCGCGTCGGCAACGGCGCGGTCGACCAGTATCAGGCCGACGTCATCGGCGAGGTGATGGTCGCCCTCGAGGCCGCCCGGCTCGCCGGCGTCACCGAGACCTCGTTCTCGTGGGCGTTGCAGCGGGCACTGCTCGATCAGGTCGTCGCCTGGCTCGACCGGCCCGATCACGGTATCTGGGAGATCCGGGGTGAACCGCAGATGTTCACCCACTCGCGGGCGATGATCTGGGCCGCCCTCGATCGGGGCGTCCGCGCCGTCGAGGAGCACGGGTTGAGCGGCGATCCCGATCGCTGGCGGGCCCTGCGCGACCGCGTCCGCGCCGAGATCGACGAGCAGGGCGTGGATGCCGCGGGCGGGCACTTCACGCAGCACTTCCGCACCGACGAGGTCGACGCGTCGCTGCTGCTGCTTCCGGCCGTCGGGTTCTGCGCTCCCGACGATCCGCGCATGCTCGCGACCGTCGCGCGCATCGAGAGCACGCTGCTGCGCGAGGGCCTGGTGATGCGCTACCGCACCGAGGCCGGCGTCGACGGTCTCGCCGGCACCGAGCATCCCTTCCTCGCCTGCTCGTTCTGGCTCGTCGAGCAGTACGCGTCGACCGGACGCATCGACGACGCCACCCGGCTCATGGACCGCTTGTGCGGACTCGCCAACGACGTCGGGCTCCTGTCGGAGGAGTACGACGTCACCGACGGGCGCCAGGCGGGAAACACGCCGCAGGCGCTGTCGCACCTCGCGCTGGTGGGCGCAGCCGATGCGCTGGCGGGGCACGGCGGGCGCGCGGCGCACCGGCGCTGAGCCGGCCGGCGGTACGCCACAGCGCCCACCTCGGCGTTCATCGGGCAGATATGCGCGGGGCCTATGATGCCCGGGTGACGTCTCTTCCGGCATCCCCCCGCCGCCCGACGCGCCGCCAGCGACTGGCGGCATTCGGCCGAACCCGTCGGGGTCTCGTCACCGGTTTCGTGGCCTTCCACGCGGCCTACATCCTCGCCCTCCTGCCGCTGATCATCGCGGGCGGCACGGAGGGCGACCTCCCGCTGTACCGGCAGTGGGCGCAGGATGCCGTGCAGGGAACCTGGCCCATCATCGACTTCGAGTGGGTGTACCCGGCGGGCGCGCTGCTGCCGATCGTCGCGCCGATCGCGCTGGGCCCCTACCTGTACCAGCTCGTCTGGCTGCTCATGCTCGCCGGCGCCAACTGGCTCGCCCTCGCCGCGATCGCCGGCGCGCGGCTGCAACGTCGCTCGGCCTATCCGGCCGCCTGGTACTGGCTGCTCAGCATCCTGCTCCTCGCCCCCGTGTCGATGCTGCGCCTGGAGGGGTTCGCTGCTCCGCTCGCCATCGCGGGACTCGTCTGGGTCTCGCGGCGCCCCGTCGTCGCCGGAGCGCTCATCGCGCTCGCCACCTGGATCAAGGTGTGGCCGGCCGCCATCGCGGCTGCGGTGATCGCGGTGTGCCGGAGCCGCTGGTGGGTCGCCGTGGGCGGTGGCGTGGCGAGCGTCGTCATCATGATCGCGGTGGTTCTCGCCGGGGGCGCATCGAACCTCTTCAGCTTCCTCACGATCCAAGGGACTCGTGCCCCGCAGCTCGAAGCGCCCGTCGCGACGCCGTGGGTGTGGGCGACGATCTGGGAGCTGCCCGGAGCGCGCATCCAGCAGAATTACGAGCTCGCCACCCGCGAGGTGATCGGGCACGGGGCGATGGCTGCCGGCGAGGTCGTCGGCTGGCTCATGATCGCCGCGTTCGCCGCGATCGCGTTGCTGCTCGTGCGAGCCCGGATGACCTGGGTCGCCGGCGCCCAGCGCGTCGAGCGCGCGGAGGGCCGCCTCATGGTGCTGGGCGCCTTCGCCCTCACCGCCGCGCTGATCGTCTTCAACAAGGTCGGCTCTCCGCAGTACATGCTGTGGCTCGCCCCGATCGTCGTCGTGGGGCTGCTCATCGACCCCGAGCGGTGGCGGACGCCCGCGAAGTGGATGGCGGTGACGAGCTTCCTGACGACGCTCGTCTTCCCGATCTTCTACATGCCGCTCGTGCACGCCGACCCGTTCGCGGCGAGCCTGCTTCTCGCCCGGAACGTGCTCCTGGTCGCACTGTTCATCTGGAGCATCCAGGCGCTCTGGCGCATCGCGATGCCGCGCGCGGTGCGGCCCCTCTCGATGCCCGTGCCGCGCCCCTCGCTCTCGCCCGTCTCCGACCCGGCCTGAGCTCGCGGCTGGTCAGGCCCAGCCGTTGCGGTGGGCCAGGACGACGGCGGCCACGCGGTCGCGTGCGCCGAGCTTGATGAGGATGTTCGACACGTGCGTCTTCACCGTGGCGTCGCCGATGAAGAGCTCTCGCGCGATCTCGGCGTTGCTGAGCGCCCGCGCGAGGAGGCGCAGCACCTCCGCCTCCCGCTCGGTGAGGCCGTGATCGGCGGGAGTCGACGCCTGCGGCGCGGCGGGTGCTTCGGTGGTCGCGGAGGTCGCGTCGGGTGGGCCGCCGGCGAAGCGCTCGATGACCCGTCGGGTGACCTCCGGAGCGAGGAGGGCGTCACCGGCGGCGGCCACCCGCACGGCGGCGGCGAGCTCCTCGGGCCCGGCGTTCTTCAGCAGGAAGCCGCTGGCTCCGGCCTGCAACGCCTGGAACAGGTAGTCGTCGCGGTCGAAGGTCGTCACGACGACGACCGCGCTGGAATTGCGAGGGTCGGCGACGATGCGGCGGGTCGCCTCGAGTCCGTCGAGGACGGGCATCTGGACATCCATGAAGACGACGTCCGGTTGCAGGCGTGCGACCGTCTCGACGGCCTCCGCGCCGTCGCCGGCCTCGCCCACGACGGCGATGTCGCCGCTCGCCTCGAGGATCATGCGGAAACCGGCCCGCATGACGGCATGGTCGTCGACGAGCACCACCGACGTGGGCGTGGTGGGCGAGGGCGTGGTGGTCGTGCTCATGCGAGAACCCCCTGGGTGCTCGGCTGGGACGACCGCGCGCTCGCGGGAACACGGGCCCGGACGAGGAAGCCGCCGCGAGGACGGGGTGCCGCCTCGAGCCAGCCGCCCGATGCCGCCGCGCGCTCCCGCATGCCCACGAGGCCGAGGCCCGGCGTCGCCCCGAAGCGCACGCGGCCGTCATTGGCGATCTCGAGCTCGATCTCGTCGCCGTCGAAGCGCAGCCGCACGTCGGCGCGCGCGTCGGGCCCGCCATGGCGGCGCGCGTTCGTGAGCGCCTCCTGGGCGATGCGGTAGAGGTTCACCTGAGCGACCTCGGACGCCGTGACCGGTTCGCCCACGACGGTGAAGGTGGTCGGCATCCCGTTCTCCTCCGAGTACCGGACCAGCTCGGCGATCGCCTCGAGCCGCAGCGTCGAATCGTGCGGTGCTGCGGCATCCGGGGTCCGCAGCGTCTCGAGC
Source organism: Microbacterium sp. H37-C3 (assembly GCF_027157935.1). Lineage (NCBI taxonomy): Bacteria > Bacillati > Actinomycetota > Actinomycetes > Micrococcales > Microbacteriaceae > Microbacterium > Microbacterium sp. H37-C3. The sequence continues at coordinate 305,261 of NZ_JAPVLR010000002.1, forward strand.
AGCTGGCGGAGCTCCGTCAGCGACGCCCGTGCCGATTCCTCGACCACGGTGAGCGCGCGTCGCGCCGCCTCGGGATCGCGATCGAGCACCGTGCGCGCGGCGCCGGCCTGCACGCCCATCGCCGAGACGTGGTGCGCCACGACGTCATGGAGCTCGCGTGCGATGCGGACGCGGTCGAGCGCCACCGCCTGCGCCGCGGTGATCTCGCGCTCGTGCTCGAGCTCACGCGTGCGCTGTTCGAGCTCCTCGCGGCTGAGCGCGCCCGCGTAGGCGCGCTCGCCGAACGCGAAGGCGCCGGCGAAGAAGACGACGTTGAAGAGGAACTGCAGCATCATCATCGCCGCGACGGGGGAGAACAGCGAGAACTCCGCGGCGCTGTCGCTGCCCTGTTCGCTGGCCGCCTGGAACATCGCCGCGAGCAGCCAGAAGAACATGCCGATGATGACCACGACGCGGACGATCAGGGCCCGCCGCCGGTCGACCACCCACGCGCCGACCGAGTACATCGCGATGAAGAGGGCGATGCTGCCGACGTACATCTCGGGGATGTGCGCCGACATGCCGACGAAGTAGACGACAGCGACGACGATCAGCGCGACCTCGGGGATGCGGCGACGCAGCGCGAGCGGTGCCGTCAGCGCCACGCTGTAGAGCAGGCCCCAGCCGAGGTGCGGTGAGTCGTCGCCCCAGACCTGCGCGACACTGCCGAGCCAGGTGCTGAGGATCGCGCTCACGAGCAGCGCGGCGGCGAGCCACAGGTCGTTGCGCAGTTGCTCGGGGGTCGCGGCGAGACGCTCGTCGGGTACGGGGGAGGCCACGGACATGACCTCCACGCTACGGTGCGCGCAGGGGTGCGACATCCCCCGAGCGGGGGAGCCGGACGGCCGTCGCGACGATCAGAAGATCATCGGACGGTCGTCATCGTCGTCGCCGTCGAGGTCGAGGTCGACGACGACGGGGACGTGATCGCTCGGCGCTTCGCCCTTGCGCTGATCGCGGTGGATGGCGGCGCCGGTGACGGCATCGGCGAACGCGGACGAGCCGAGGATGAAGTCGATGCGCAGGCCCTCGTTGCGGGGGAACCGCAGCTGCTTGTAGTCCCAGTAGGTGAAGCCGGTCGGCACCAGCGGGCGCACGGTGTCGGAGAGGCCGGCGTCGAGCAGCGCCTGGAACGCGGCGCGCTCGGGCGGCGAGACGTGGGTCGTCACGCCCTCGACGAGGGTCGGGTCGCCGACATCCTCGGGGGTGGGGCAGATGTTGAAGTCGCCGGTGAGCGCCAGGGCGAGGCCGGGGGATGCGGCCAGGGTGTCGCGCGTGTACTGCTCGAGCGCCTGCAGCCAGTGGAGCTTGTAGACGTAGTGCGGGTCATCGAGCGACCGGCCGTTCGGGACGTAGAGGCTCCAGACGCGGACGCCGCCGACGGTCGCGGCGATGGCCCGCGCCTCCTGCGGCGCGTCGGGGCCCTCGTGGCCCTTGAGGAATCCCGGCATCCCGGGAAACCCGATCTGCACGTCGGTCATCGGCTCGCGGCTGGCGATCGCGACGCCGTTCCACTGGTTCAGGCCGTGGAGCTCGACGTGGTAGCCGGCCGCCTCGAACTGCTCCATCGGGAACTGCTCGGGCTTGCACTTGATCTCCTGCATCGCCAGGACGTCGATGTCTTCGTTCACCGCGAAGCCGACGATCCGGTCGACGCGAGCGCGGATCGAGTTCACGTTCCAGGTGGCAAGACGCATGCCCCCAGCCTATTCGGCGGCTCGGACCTCGCCCGCTGCGCGGCATCCGGATACCGTCGGGGGATGGCCACGACATTGCTGCTCATCGCCGATACGCATGTCCCCGGGCGGGCGCGGGCCCTGCCGGATGCCGTGCTCGCCGCGGCCGACGCGGCCGACCTCATCGTGCACGCGGGGGACTGGGTCGCGGCATCCGTCCTCGACGAGCTCGAGCGGCACGGCGAGGTGCTGGGGGTGTGGGGCAACAACGACGGAGCCGACCTGCGGTCGCGACTGCCCGAGGTGGCGCGTCGAACGATCGAGGGGGTGCGGTTCGCCGTCGTGCACGAGACCGGCGCCGCGGCGGGGCGCGAGCGACGGATGGACGCCGTCTACCCCGATGACGACGTGCTCGTCTTCGGCCACAGCCACATCCCGTGGGACACGACGACCCCGCGCGGACTCCGGCTGCTCAACCCGGGCTCGCCCACCGACCGGCGTCGCCAGCCTCACAAGACGTTCCTCACGCTCACGGTCGACGCGGGCGAGCTGCGCGATGTCGACCTCGTCGTGGTCTGAGCGACGGCGTCGGGCCGGGGCCACCCGCTCGTAGAATCGGGGTCATGACCGTCGCAGGCACGCCCGAGCTCGAAGCCGACCGCCAGGATCTCATCCGGCTGATCCAGGACGAGGCGGTGTTCCACGGCGACTTCACCCTCTCGAGCGGCAAGAAGGCGACGTACTACGTCGACATGCGTCGGCTGACGCTCGACCACCGCGCCGCGCCGGCGATCGGCCGCATCATGCTCGACCTCATCTCGGACGTCGACGGCGTCGTCGCGGTCGGCGGCCTCACCCTCGGCGCCGACCCGATCGCGAACGCCGTCATGCACGAGTCGGTGCGCGCGGGCCGCCCCCTCGATGCGTTCGTCGTGCGCAAGGAGCCCAAGGACCACGGCCGCGGTCGGCAGGTCGAGGGCGCGGATGTCGCAGGCAAGCGCGTCGTCGTCGTCGAGGACACCTCGACCACCGGCCAGTCCGCACTCAAGGCCGTCGAGGCGCTGCGGCGCGAGGGCGCCGAGCCCGTCGCGGTGGCCGTCATCGTCGACCGCAAGACCGGCGCCCAGGCAGCGGTCGAGGAGGCCGGGCTGCAGTGGCTCGCCGCGATCGACCTCGACGACCTGGGCCTCGCCCCGCAGTAAGGCGCTTCACCTGGCAGCATCCGCCGCTTCGGGCTGCGTGAGGGGGCATGAACTGCCAGGTGAACCGCAGCCGCCGAGGAATAGCGCGCGGGGCCTGGGCGGTTGCGGTTCAGTATGAGCCTGTACGAGCCCGCCGTCTTCGGTGCCCTGAACCTGTCGAACCGCGTCGTCATGGCGCCGCTCACGCGCACCCGCGCGGGCGAGGACGGTGTTCCCACCGACGTCATGGTCGAGTACTACCGCCAGCGCGCGGGGCAGGGCCTCATCATCACCGAGGGCACGTGGCCTGTCGTGGAGGGCAAGTCGTACCCCGGGCAGCCCGGCATCCAGACCGAGGAACAGATCGCGGGCTGGCGACGCATCGCCGACGCCGTCCATGAGGCCGGCGGCACCATCGTCATGCAGCTGATGCACGGCGGACGCGTGTCGCACCCCGACATCACCGGTGCCGACCGAGTCGTGGGCCCGAGCGCGCTGGCCGCGCCCGGGCAGACCCGCACCCCGAAGGGCAAGGCCGACATGCCGATCGCGCACGCGCTGACCGCGGCGGAGGTGCCCGAGGTCGTCGAGCAGTTCGCGCAGGCCGCGCGCAACGCGCTCGCGGCGGGGCTCGACGGCGTCGAGGTCCACGGCGCGAACGGATACCTCGTGCACGAGTTCCTCTCGCCCGTCTCGAACGTGCGCGACGACGAGTACGGCGGATCGCCCGCGAACCGCGCGCGCTTCGCGGTCGAGGTCACCCGGGCCGTAGCCGCTGCCGTGGGCGCCGACCGCACCGGCATCCGGCTCTCGCCGCAGCACAACATCCAGGGTGTGCTCGAGCACGACGACGCCGACGCCCGCGCGACCTACACGGCTGTCGCCGAGGGGCTCGCCCCCCTCGGGCTCGCGTTCGTCGATGTGCTCAGCGCCGACCCGACGGGCGAGCTCGTGCAGCACATCCGTCGCACGGCCGCCGCCCCCTTCATCCTCAACTCGGGCTTCGGGTCGCCCACGACCCGCGAGGAGGCCGAGACGCTCGTGACGTCGGACTGGGCGGATGCCGTCGCCGTCGGTCGCCCCGTGATCGCCAACCCCGATCTGGCGGCCCGGTGGCAGCAGCGGGCGGAGCTCAACGAGGCGCGCCCCGAATTCTTCTACGGCTCGACCGCCGAGGGCTACATCGACTACCCGTTCCTCGACGAGGTGCCCGCCGGCGCGGTCTGAGCGCCCGCAGGCCCGTCCCGTCCGTTCCTGCGCGCGGGACGGTCGACCTGCGGTTCCGCTCCGGCATCGACCTCGCGTCGGATTCCGGTCCGGGCGCCACTCTGCCCGTGGTCTTCGTCCCGTCGGCAGGACGACGCGATGCCGGCCAGGCCCGGAACGCTGCGCGAAGCTCCTCAGCCTGTCGACGGCACGACCGTCGCGGCATCCGAGCAGCATTCCCTCGCTGCGACTCAGGCGGCCCGGACGTCAGTAGTCGGGCTCAGGCGGTCCGGTGAGAGGTTCGAAGGCGGGCGTCGCGGCATGGTCCCACCGTGCGAGGGGCTCAATGCTCGTGATGATCAGAGCGTGGTCCAGTCCGATCAGCCGGGTCGCGATGCCGGAGCGTGCGTCCATGACGAGCGTCTGTCGGTACGCCGGATCGTCGACGTGCTCGAAGGTGAAGAGTATGGCGTGCCGGCCGAGAGACTGTGCCAGCACCGGATAGAAGCTGCCGTGCGGATTCGCCCAGGTCAGCAGACGGGTGGGCCACAGCATCTGGAGCGCCTGCGGCATCGGGCGGAAGAACTCGGCGGCCACGTGCTCGTGATTGCGCGAGCTTCGGTACGAGTACGTGCCCTCGCGGTAGTCCTCATGTCGACCGTCCTCGCATGTCAGCTCCCACCAGTCGTCGGTCTGGTCCACGGCGAAGGCGAACTGAACAAGCCCATCCGACGACTGCGCGATCCCACGTCCCGCCAGGCTCCGCGGCTGCTCGAGTTCGCCGACGGCCGCGACGACCTCTGCGGTGTCGGCTCGTCGGAGCACGGAGTCGAATCGGATGGGACTCATCGCCCCGAGTGTACGAGACGCCCCCGCCCGCGCCCGGGCTCAGCTCTGGAAGACGGGCAGCTGCGACGCGAGGCCGAGCAGCAGGCCGAAGAACATGAGCAGGATGATGCCGCGACGGGTCGACCCGCGATTGGTGCCGTCGGTGCCGATCTGCTGGTTGCGCACGAAGATGATCAGCGCGATCAGCAGGATCGCGAGCCCGGTGAGCGCGAGGACGATCGACATCAGTCGTCGTCCCCGTCGCGGCGGCGCCGGACGAACTGCACGACGACGACCACGAGGGTCGTCGTGAGCATGAGCGCGACGCTGATCAGCAGGAGGTTCTGCTCGAACTCGTTCACAGGATGCCCGGATCCTCGGTCTCGTACGGCTCCGTCTCGAGCAGATCGGCGACGGAGTCGAGGATCTCGTCGGGGCGGAACGGGTACCGCTCGATCTCGGCGTCGTCCGAGATGCCGGTGCGCACGAGCACGGTGTGCAGACCCGCTTCGATGCCCGCCACGACGTCGGTGTCCATGCGGTCGCCGATCATGCCGGTGTTCTCGGAGTGCGCTCCGATGCGGTTCATCGCCGAACGGAACATCATGGGGTTCGGCTTGCCGACGACGTACGGGCTCTTCCCGGTCGCGTGCGAGATCAGGGCCGCGAACGAACCGGTCGCCGGAACGACGCCCTCCGGGGTCGGGCCCGTGGCATCCGGGTTGGTGATGATGAACCGCGCGCCGGCGTTGATGAACCGGATCGCCTTCGTGATGGCGTCGAAGGAGTAGTTGCGCGTCTCGCCCACCACGACGTAGTCGGGGTCGGTCTCGGTCATGATGTAGCCGGCCTCGTGGAGGGCGGTGGTGAGGCCCGCCTCGCCGATCACGAACGCCGAGCCGCCCGGATGCTGCGAACGCAGGAAGTCCGCCGTCGCGAGCGCCGACGTCCAGATACGGTCCTCCGGCACCTCCAGCCCCGACCGCGCGAGACGCGCGCTGAGGTCTCGGGGCGTGAAGAAGGGGTTGTTGGTCAGCACGAGGAACGGCGTGCCCGTCTCGCGCCACTGCGCGAGCAGTTCCGCCGCCCCCGGGATGGGGTGGTTCTCGTGGACGAGAACGCCGTCCATGTCCGTGAGCCAGCACTCGATATCGGCGCGTGTCCGCATGGCCCCAGCCTAGCTGTGGCGATCCGGCCGTAGTCTTCACTCGTGGCCCACGACGACTGGAATCCCCGCAAGCTGCCCGACCTGTCGGGCAAGCGGTATCTCGTCACGGGCTCCAACGCGGGACTCGGGTATTTCGCCAGTCTGCAGCTCGCTTCGGCCGGGGCCCACGTCATCATGACCGGCCGCAGCCCGCAGCGGCTCGCGACGGCGCGTGCCTCGGTCGTGCGAGCCCTGCCCGACGGGGTGGGATCGGTCGAGACGCTGCTGCTCGATACGAGCAACCTGGGCTCCGTGCGGGCAGCGGCGGCGACCGCCCGCGGCCGAAAGCCCCTCCACGGCCTGCTCCTGAACGCCGGGGTGGTGCATCCGCCCCGTCAGCGCCGCACGACGCCCGACGGTCACGAGCTGGTGTTCGCCACCAACGTCCTCGGCCACTACGCGCTCGCGGGGGAGCTGCTCATCGCGCTCGCCGCCGGCCGCGGCCGCATGGTCTGGGTCGGCTCGGTGTCGACATCGATCTGGAAGTACGACCCGACCGACATCGAGCTCGAGAGCGACTACTCGCCCTGGCGCGCATACGTGCAGTCGAAGGTCGCCACGACGTCACTCGGCCTCGAGGCCGACGAGCGCCTGCGGGCGGCGAGCGTGCCGGTCTCGAGCCTGGTCGCCCACCCCGGCTATTCCACGAGCGGGCGCACCCGCGGCATCGCCGGCATCAACGAGCCGTCGCGGATGACGCGTTTCACCGACAACCTGCAGGTCGCCGTGACGCAGTCCAAGGAACGGGGGGCGTGGGCGCTCGTGCGCGCTCTCGTCGACCCGGATGCCGCGGGCGGCGAGTATTACGGGCCGGCCGGTGTGCTCCGGGGCGAGCCGCGCGTCGCGACGCCCGCGGCGATCACGCGCGATCCGGACATCGCCGCGCGCCTGTGGTCGTACTGCGAGCACACGACGCGCACGCCGTGGCCGTATCTGAAGGCGAGCCGGACGCGCGCCAGGAGCTGATCGCGCTCAGGCGGTGACCCAGATGGCCGCGGCGGCACCGGGTGGCAGCACGACGGAACCGCCGCCATCGAGCCGCACGCTGTCGCGTCCGCTGACCGTCAGGGTGTGGCCCACGTCGACGCCGTGGCCCTCGAGCGTGCGCAACAGGGCGGGATCACGGTCGCTCACGCGGAGGATGCGGCCCTCGTGGCCGATCGCCGCTTCGGCGAGCAGCACGAACGGTTCGCGATGGACCTCGCCGTCGGCGTCCGGGATCGCGTCGCCGTGCGGATCGAACCGGGGATCGCCGAGCCGTTCGGCGATGCCCGAGAGCAGCCGGTCGCTGATGGTGTGCTCGAGCACCTCGGCCTCGTCGTGGACCTCGTCCCAGGCGTAGCCGAACTCGCGGACGAGCCAGGTCTCGATGAGGCGGTGACGCCGGATGATGGATGCCGCACGCCGCCGGCCGGCTTCGGTCAGGGCCACCGGTCCGTACGGGCGATGCGACACGAGGTCCTGAGCGGCGAGCTTGCGGACCATCTCCGTGACCGTCGACGGCGCGAGCCCGAGCGTCGCCGCGAGCTGCGAGGGGGTGATCGGCGCCGGCTGCCACTCGGTGTGGTGGTAGATCGTCTTCAGGTAGTCGTCGACGGCGGGGGAGGGCACACTCCAGATTATCCGCGGCGGCGGGATAGCCTGTCCCGGTGACCCGCCCCGACCCCGCCGACGCGAGCGGCGACCGCGACGGCGTCGACGCGGAACCGCAGCTGCCGGTCGGCGTGGGGCCGTGGCCGGGCGGTCCGGACGCGTGGCCTGACGACCCCCGGTACGACCCGCAGCTGCTGGCCGACGGTGACCGCCGGAACGTCGTCGACCACTACCGCTATTGGCGGCTCGAGGCGATCGTGGCCGACCTCGACGAGCACCGGCATCCCTTCCACGTCGCGATCGAGAACTGGCAGCACGACATGAACATCGGCTCGATCGTGCGCAGCGCGAACGCCTTCGGCGCGGCGGAGGTCCACATCGTGGGACGGCGGCGGTGGAACCGTCGGGGCGCGATGGTGACCGATCGCTACCAGCACGTCCGCCACCACGAGGATGTGGCCTCCTTCGCGGCGTGGGCACGTGAGAACGACCTCCCGATCGTCGCGGTCGACAACGTCCCGGGGTCGGTTCCGGTGGACCGCGCCGACCTGCCCGAGCGGGCCGTCCTGATGTTCGGTCAGGAGGGGCCGGGGCTGTCGCCCGAGGCCGTGGCTGCGGCATCCGTCGTCGTCGAGATCACGCAGTACGGCTCGACGCGTTCCATCAACGCATCGGCCGCCGGCGCCGTGGTCATGTACGAGTGGTGCCGTCGCTGGGCTCGATGAGGACCGACCGGCGAGAGGTCACCGATCCGGGTGGCGGTCCGGGGTGACGGCGTAGACGAACAGACCCGTCGCCGACGCGCTGAGTTCGACCGTCGCGTCGGCCGGGACGTCCCGGATGCCGTGCGGCTCGGAGTTGCCGTCGACGGCGGCGCACGGCACCTTTCCGCTTTCGATGGTCGTGCCGTCGGCGGTGACGGTGTAGGCCAGCTCGCTTCCCGATCCGGTGACGCAGGCGATCGTCACGACGGCGGGCGCTTCGCCGGCGGTGACGGAGATGATCGGCTCTCTGCCGGGCTCGAGGACACCGGCCTCGCGCTGGGTCCAGGTCGCCCCGCCGAGCCCGTTCTCGGGGATGACGGTGTCAGCCCACTGCCGGGCGTCGTCGGCGGTGGGGCGGGGCAGCGTCCGGGGGTCGTCGGAGCGCGTCGGGATCTCGACCGGCGCTGTCTCCTGCGCGCAGCCGGAGGCGAGCATCCCGACCACGAGCACGGCGGCACCGGCGGCGGCGGCAGAGGTGAGCTTCGGCATGCCGCCACGCTAAGCGCGGAGTCTGAGGTTCGCACGTGAATGGGGTTTCGACCCGATCACAGTTCGGCTTCGCGTCTCCGGGGTTCAGACGGCGATGCGCACCCACGCGCCGCGCCGGACGCGCCACCCCAGCGTGACCAGCCGGGCGATCATGTAGACGCCGAAGAACGCCACCGCGAGCCAGGCGAGGCCTGCCGCGCCGCCCGGGTGCAGCGCTCCGATCACCAGGAGAGCGGGGATGAAGGGGATGAGGTTCAGGCCTCCGGCGATCGCGAGATAGCGCGCGTCGCCGGCGCCCATCAGCACCCCGTCGAGGACGAAGACGATGCCGCAGACGGGCTGCGCGATCGCGAGGACGAGCAGCGCCGGCTGGATCAGGGCGGCCACGGCCGGGTCGCCGGTGAACAGCAACCCGATGGCCCCCGACGTCGCGGCGATGACGCCCCCGACGAGTACGCCGAACCAGGCGCCCCAGGCGACGGTGCGACCGAGGACGCGCTGGACGAAGGCCTCGTCGCCGGCACCCAGGCCACGCCCGATGAGCGCCTGCGCGGCGATCGCGAGCGCGTCGAGCGCGAAGGCCGCGGTGGAGAAGATCGTGAAGGCGACCTGCCAGCCGGCGAGTTCGCTCGTGCCCAGGCCGGTCGCGACGGCGACGGTCGCGAGCAGCGCCGCGCGCAGCGAGACCGTCCGGAGGAACAGCCAGCCGCCGAGACGCGCCGACCCGCGCATGCCGTCGGCGCGGGGCCGGAGCGACGCCGAGTGCCGGCGAGCGAGGCGGCCGATCACGACCACGTAGGCTCCGACCATGCCCCACTGGGCGATCACGGTGCCCATCGCCGACCCGGCGATGCCCCAGCCGAACCCGTAGATGAAGAGGACGTTCAGCACCGCGTTGGCGCCGAAGCCGAGGCCGGCGATCCACAGCGGGGTGACGGTGTCCTGCATGCCGCGCAGCAGCCCGGTCGCGGCGAAGACGATGAGCATCGCCGGAAGACCCCACATCGACAGGCGGAGGTAGGTCTCGGCATCCGTCGCGACGGCCTCGCCGGCTCCGAACATGCCGACCAGCAGCGGCGTGGCGAGCGAGCCCGCGGCCGCGAGCACGGCGCCGAGGCCGAGCGCGAGCCACAGCCCGTCGATCCCCGCGCTGACGGCGCTGGTCGAATCGCCCGCTCCGAAGCGACGGGCCACCGCCGGGGTCGTGGCGTAGGCGAGGAACACCATCAGCCCCACGATCGTCTGCAGCACGGCGCCGGCGATGCCGAGCGCCGCGAGCGGCACGACGCCGAGGTGGCCGATGAGCGCGGCGTCGACGATGAGGAACATCGGCTCGGCGATGAGGGCGCCGAGGGCGGGAACGGCCAGCCGCAGGATCTCGCGGTTGAGCGTGGGCGCCATGACTCGAGCCTAGAGGCGTGACGCCGGCGGACCCGCCTTTGCACGACCGCCGGGTCGCTGTCGAGCGCGCGGAACGCCACCGCAACGACGGCTACCGTGGATCATCGACCGAGGGAGAGGACGCCGGATGCGGCTGCTCGAACGCCTGGCGATTGCGCGCCTGCACGCTCGGCTGCCGACGTGGGTCCGCGTCGTCGTGGCCGCAGCGGCCGTCGTGCTCGGCGTCGTCATCGTCATCCGTCCCACGACGGCTCTCGACGTCCTCGCCTGGTTGATCGGCGGCGGAATGGCGCTGACAGGCCTCCTCGAGCTCACCGGGCGCGAGGGCGAGGCGCACCGCCCGCGCTGGCGCACGGCAACGGGGGTCGCCTGGCTTCTCGGCGGCGCGATCGTCCTCCTCGCGCCGGGACTGACGGTGCGTGTCGTCGCGGTCGTCGTCGGCATCCTTCTCCTCGGTGGCGGCATCCTCGGCGTCATCGCGGCCTTCGGGCGTGGCCGTACCTGGGACGCGCGCATCGCCGACGCCGCTTTCGGCGCGTCGGGCGTCATCTTCGGCGCGCTCGCACTGTTCTGGCCCGACATCACCCTGCTCGTGACCGCCGTCGTCTTCGGCGCCCGGCTGATCATGAGCGGCGTCGTCGACCTCTGGACGCGGCTCCGCCGCCGTCGCGACGACCGCGTGGCCGAACGCGTGGGGCCGGACGGCAGGCCTCGCCGGCGCTGGGGACGGACGGTGGTCGCCATCGCCTCCGTCGCGCTGGCCGTGACCACGACGATCGTGACAGCGCCGTTGCGCGACGGCTCGACCGTCGTCGACGACTTCTATGCGGCGCCGCGTGACCTGCCCGACGAGCCCGGACGTCTCGTGCGGGCGGAGCCGTTCGACGCCGGCATCCCGGCCAGCGCGGAAGGGTGGCGGATCCTCTACACGACGACCGGCCTCGACGGAGATGTCCGCGTCGCGAGCGCCATCGTCGCGGTGCCGCGCGAGGGCGACGGGCAATGGCCGGTGATCGACTGGAACCACGGGACCACCGGGTTCGCGCAGCACTGCGCCCCGTCGCTGCAGCCGCGCGGACTGTGGGCGGGCGCCTTCTACATGCTGCCGCGAGCCATCAAAGAGGGCTGGGCCGTCGTCGGCACCGACTACATCGGACTCGGCACCGAGGGGCCGCATCCCTATCTCGTCGGGCTGCCGAGCGCCCACGCCTCGCTCGACGCCGTTCGGGCTGCGCGCGAGCTCGAGGAGGCCGACCTCGGCGCCCGCACCGTCGTGTGGGGGCATTCGCAGGGCGGTGCGGCGGCGCTGTGGACGGGCGCGGTCGCCCGTGAGTACGCTCCCGAGGTCTGGGTGCAGGGCGTCGCCGCCCTCGCGCCGGCGAGCGACCCCGCAGCTCTCGTGCAGGGCATCTCGAGTGTCACCGGCGGCAGCATCTTCGCGTCCTACGCCTTCGCCTCGTTCTCGTCGATCTATCCCGAGATCGAGTACCGCGACTATGTGCGTCCCGGCGCGGAGACCGTGCTGCGGCAGATGTCGGAGCGGTGCCTGTCCGACCCGACGATCGTGCTCTCCGTCGCCGCGGCTCTCGGGATGAGCCGCGACCCGGCGCTGTTCTCGCGGTCGCCGGCATCCGGAGTGCTCGGGCGGCACCTGCGCGAGAACACGGCGCCGCTGCGCTCCACCGCGCCCGTGCTGCTGGCGCACGGCGGGGCCGACAGCGTCATCCCGGTGCAGACCCAGGCCGCATTCGTCGACCGCATGTGCGCGGCCGGTCAGGACGTCGACTTCCGCACGTACGCGGGGTTCGAGCATGCGGGGGTCGTCGAGCGACCGTCGCCCCTCATCGACGAGCTGTTCGACTGGACGAGGGATCGTTTCGCCGGCATCCCGGTTGCCGAGGGGTGTACCACCACGGAACGCTGAATGGTCTCAGAAGTTCGTGTCGTCCGGTCGGCCTAGCATGGGTGCCATGACCGACCCCGTCCTTCCCTCCGGCATCGACATCGCCGAGCTGAGTCCCGAGATCCGACCGCAGGACGACCTGTTCCGGCACGTCAACGGCAGCTGGCTCGAGCGCACCGAGATCCCCGACGACAAGGCCCGCTGGGGATCGTTCCACGTCATCGCCGAGCAGGCCGAGAGCGACGTCCGCGCCATCATCGACGAGGCGACGACCGCCGAGCCGGGCACGGTGCAGCGGAAGATCGGCGACCTGTTCACGAGCTTCATGGACACGGCTCGCATCGACGAGCTCGGTGCCGAGCCGCTCCGACCGCAGCTGGCGCGCGTCGATGCGGTCGACTCGATCCCGGCGCTGCTGCGCACCGTCGGCGAGCTCGAGCGCGAGGGCATCGGCGGCATGATCGGCACCTTCATCGAGCCCGACCCGGGCAATCCCGAGCGCTACGTCGTGTTCTTCGTGCAGGGCGGGCTGTCGCTCCCCGACGAGAGCTACTACCGCCTCGACGGCTTCGCCCCGACGCGCACGGCCTTCCGCGGATACGCCGAGCGCATGCTCAAGCTCGCCGGGGTCGCAGACGCCGCGGAGCAGGCCGAGCGCATCGCACGGCTCGAGACGGAGCTCGCCGCGCACCACTGGGACAACGTGCGAAACCGCGACGCCGTCGCGACCTACAACCTGCACACGTGGGACGAGGTGACGGCCCTCGCCGGCGTCGACCTCGACCCGTGGCTGGAGGGGCTCGCGCCGCGGCACCGTGACGGTTTCGCCGAGATCAACGTCAATCAGCCGAGCTTCCTCTCCGGGCTCGGCACGCTCTTGACCGACGAGCACCTCGAGGACTGGAAGGCCTGGCTGCGCTTGCAGGTCGTTCGCGCCTCAGCGCCGTTCCTGCCCGAGGCTTTCGTCGCCGAGAACTTCGACTTCTACGGCACCCAGCTCACCGGCGTGCCCGTCAACCGCGAGCGCTGGAAGCGCGGCGTGAGCATCGTGCAGGCGGCGCTCGGCGAGGCTGTCGGCGAGATCTACGTCGAGCGCCATTTCCCGCCGCAGGCCAAGGTCGAGATGGATGCCCTCGTCGACAACCTCATCGAGGCGTACCGGCAGTCGATCACGGGGCTCGAGTGGATGACGCCGGCCACCCGCGAGCGCGCTCTCGAGAAGCTCGCTGCCTTCACCCCGAAGATCGGCTACCCCGACCGCTGGAAGGACTACTCCGCGCTCGAGATCGACCCCACCGACCTCCTGGGCAACGTGCTGCGTTCCACCGAGTGGGAGTACGAGCGTCAGCTGGCGAAGCTCGGTCAGCCGATCGACCGCGACGAGTGGCACATGACGCCCCAGACGGTCAACGCGTACTACAACCCGCTGATGAACGAGATCGTGTTCCCCGCGGCGATCCTGCAGCTGCCCTTCTTCTCGTCCGAGCGCGATGCCGCGGCGAACTACGGCGGCATCGGGGCGGTCATCGGTCACGAGATCGGTCACGGGTTCGACGACCAGGGCAGCGCCTACGACGGCACCGGCGCGCTCAACGACTGGTGGACCGACGCTGATCGTGCTGCCTTCGAGGAGCGCACGGGCGCCCTGATCGAGCAGTACAACGCCCTCGTGCCGCGGGGCCTCGGCGACGAGCACACCGTGAACGGCGCCCTGACCATCGGCGAGAACATCGGCGACCTCGGCGGCCTCGGCATCGCCCTCAAGGCCTACCGGCTCCACCTCGCCGCGACGATGTCGCCGGAGGAGCTGGCCGAAGCGCCCGACGGTCCCGTGATCGACGGCTTCACGGGTGTGCAGCGGCTGCTCCTGAGCTGGGGTCAGATCTGGCAGCAGAAGGGCCGCGACGCCGAGACCATTCGACTGCTCACGATCGACCCTCACGCTCCGAACGAGTTCCGTTGCAACCAGATCGTCCGTAACATCGATGCGTTCTACGACGCATTCGGCGTCACCGAGGGAGACGAGCTGTGGCTCGCCCCTGATCGCCGCGTCACGATCTGGTGATCACCCGAACCGAATCGCTCAGACTGACTCCGACGGAGACGAGAACATGACGGTGGATGGATCCGAGTCCTCCTCCGGGACCGCCCGCTCGCGCGCGGAGCGACGGGGCGCCGCGCGTCCGCGACGTCGCTCGAGCGTGCCGCGCCGGGGGTTCGCGTCGACCGAGAAGGCGCTCGACACGCTGGCGGCTTCAGGAGCACGGGTGTCCGTGCGGGTCAGCGACCTCGACCGCGGCACACCGGTGCTCGCGGGCGACGACTTCGTCACGCTGCCCGTCGCGGGGATGGGGATCGTCCCGCTGCTGATCGAGGTGGCCGCGCGGTTCGACGCCGGGACCCTCGACCCGCTCGAGATCGTCGATCGTTCGACCGTGGGCGACGTCGCCGTCGCGGGACTCTGGCGACACCTCGTGGCACCGGCCCTCCCGCTCGGCGACCTCGCCGTGCTCGCGGCTTCGACGGGCGACGCCCTCGCGGCCAACGCCCTGCTCGAGCGGGTCGGTCTCGATGCGGTGCGCGCCCGGATCGGGAGCCTGGGGATGCCGCGCACGGCGCTGCTCGACCGGTTCCGTGACACCCGTGGGCCCGACGATGCCCCGCACTACGCGCTCGGCACGGCACGCGAGCTCGCCGCGATGTTCGCGGCCCTCGTCAACACCGACGTCGTCTCGCCCGGCGTCAGCGCCCAGGTGTCGGAGTGGCTGAGCCTGAACCACGACCTGTCGCTCGTCGGCTCGGTGACGGGACTCGACCCCTTCGCGCACGACGACGACAAGCACGAGCTGCTGTTCGTGAACAAGACCGGCCGCGCCGACGGCATCCGCGCCGAGGCCGGCGTGCTCGCCGGCCCCCGTGCCGGGGTGTCGTACGCGCTCCTGGTCGGGTTCGACGACCTGTCGATGAGCGACCGCCTGCGCGCTCATGAGGCGTTCCGCGCGTTCGGGCTCGATCTCATGGAGTACGTCTTCTGATCTGATCCCGCTGTTCGCTTGACTCTCACACCGTGTCAGGCTGTCGAGTGGGATCACCATGTTGAGTATCGGAGAGTTCGCCCGGCTGGCCGGCGTGTCGGTGCGGATGCTGCGCCATTACGACCAACTCGGTCTGCTGCATCCGCATCGCGTCGATCCGGCCTCGGGCTACCGCTCGTACTCCGCGTCGCAGCTCGATCGAGCCAACCGGCTGATCGCGCTGAAGGACCTCGGCTTCACCCTCGAACAGGTCGGCCGGCTGCTCGACGACGGTATGTCGTCGGCATCGGTGGCCGCGCTCCTGCGGGATCGGAGGGCTGAGCTGAGCGGTCAGATCACCGCGGACGTACAGCGGCTGCACGAGGTCGAGGCGAGGCTCCGATCGATCGAGAAGGAGATACCCGTGTCCACATTCATCGAGACCGCACTGCCCGAGCTGACTCTGACTCAGCTGTCGGTCCGCATCGACGAGATGGCGCAGATCGAAGACGAGATCAGCGTCATGTTCCAACGCGTGAACGACAGCATCGATGCCGCCGGTGCGCGACGGCTGGGCCCCGGCGTCGCGGTCTACATGACAACAGGCGACGGCATGATCGCCGCCGCGGCCGAGCAGATCGGTGACGCTCCGGTGCCCGACGGCCTCGAGCGGGCGGTCGTCTCGGCCGAACCGCGAGCGCTCACCCTTCGCTACGAGGCCGACGATCTCGCTGGCATCCAGAGCGCGTGGCAGGCGCTGGTCGCCGAGGCGGAGCGGCGCGGACTGCGATCCGACGGCGCGTGCCGCGAGATCTACCTGCAGACGCCCTATGACGGCGACCGATGGGTCATCGACCTGCAGCAGCCCGTGTCCTGAGCGCCGGCGCGGGCAGCGCTAGCCTGGGGGAGTGAGTTTGCTGGATCCCCGAGAAGCCGCACGACGTGAACAGGCCAAGTATCGGGGGACCACCTCCGCCTTGGCCGCGAGCCTGATCTGGGGCATCCTGTCGGTCGCCGCTGCGGCGGTCGTCGGGTTCGCTATCGGCGGCATCTTCGAGCAGCTCCGGGTCGTGAACATCAACAGTGTGTTCGGCACGCGCGACACCGGCGTCCCCATGGCTGCGCGCGGGTGGGGCCTGCCCGTCGGCATCCTTCTGCTGATCGTCTGCATCGGCCAGTACGGCAAGTGGAACCACCGGTTCAGCGCCCGCGAGAAGGGCTACGCGGCGATCGGCCCGCTCACGATGATCCTGGCCGGGCTGGCGATCGGCACGTGGATCGCGACGACGATGTGGATCGAGCCCGACGCCGTCGGCGTCGCCGTCGACCCGACATTCGGCGGCAACGAGACCTGGGGTGTCGGCGAGTGGATCCTGTACGCCGGACAATGGTGGCTGCCCGGGCTCTTCACGCTCCTCGCCGTGCTGAGCTACATCGCGCGGGTGCGCTCCCTCGCGACGCGCCGCCGCAACAACGCGGTCATCTCACGCCTCCTGGCCTCCGGCTCGCGCGTCGACGCGGAGATCGTCGAGGCACCCCTTCCCGCGCATGACGCGTCGCGGATGGCCGCGTCGCTGGTGGCGAAGTTCACCGACGCCGTGGGCACGGATCGTTGGGTCACGACCATGGTGCTCATCGCGCCGCGCGAGGTGCCGGCGATCGGTGACACGCGTCCGCTCGTATTCGATCCCGCCGATCCCGGCGACACGACGCGCATCTTCCTGTCGCCGACCGGCGCGACGGGCCCCGACGACTTCGAGCCGGTGCAGCCCGCGAGCTGAGACCCGGCCCGCGAGCTCGCGCGGCCCGCGGTCAGAAGACGATCGTGTGGTTGCCGTGTCGGATGACGCGGTCCTGTGCGTGCCACAGCACCGCCCGCGAGAGCACCTGACGCTCGACGTCGGCGCCGCGGCGGGCGAGCTCGGCCGCCGTCTCGGCGTGGGTGACCCGGATCGTGTCCTGCTCGATGATCGGCCCCTCATCGAGGTCGGTCGTGACGTAGTGGCTCGTCGCGCCGATGAGCTTGACGCCGCGTTCCTTGGCCTTCTTGTAGGGCTCGGCGCCGATGAAGGCGGGGAGGAACGAGTGGTGGATGTTGATGACGGGCACGCCGAGCTTCTCGAGGAAGTCCGACGACAGGATCTGCATGTAGCGGGCCAGGACGACGAAGTCGACGTTGCCGACGAGCAGCTTCAGGATCTCGGCCTCGGACGCCGACTTGTCGGGGCCGGGCGTCGACGGGACGTGGAAGAACGGGACGTTGAACGAGCGGACGTCCTCGGCCGAGGTGGTGTGGTTCGACACGACCATCGGCACCGTCACGGGCAGATCGCCGCGGCGGTGGCGCCACAGCAGGTCGAGCAGGCAGTGGTCCTGCTTCGACGACAGGATCGCCATGCGCTTGGGCACCGACTGGTCGGTCAGCGACCACTGCAGATCGAACCCGGCGAGCGTCTCGCCGATCTCGGCTTCGATCGACGGGCGGTCGACGGCGAAGTTCGGGCGGTGGAAGACCACGCGGCAGAAGTAGGCGCCACCGGTCGGGTCGTCGGAGTACTGGTCGAACGCGACGATGTTGCCGCCCACGCGGGTGACCATCGCCGACAGGGCGGCGATGATGCCCGGCTGGTCCTGCCCGTGCACGATGAGGCAGGCGTGGGCGGGGTGGAGCGCAGTCGACGAATCGGTCATCCTTCGATTCTGCCCTGTCCCAGCCCCCGGTTCGGCACCCGGCTCAGTCGACGTCGAGGTAGTCCTCGATGACGAAGGCGGCCTCGCCGGCGTGCGTCGCCGGGAAGAGGTGCCCGCCACCCTCGAGGGTCACGAGGCTGACGAGGCCGGGAGCGGCGGCCTGCAGGCGCTCGCCGTTCGCGGGCGGCAGCACCTCGTCGTCGGCGCCCTGAATGAGCATGACGGGAACCGTCGGGGCGAGCGCGCGCCACTCCTCGGCCGACACGGATGCCGCGGCCGCCGCCTGCAGCGGCTCGAGGTCGGTGCGGGGCTCGTCGCCCTCGGCGCCGAGCAGCAGCACGCCGTCGACGCGGTCGGTGTGGTCGATCGAGACGGTGCGCGCGACGGCGCCGCCGAAGGCGTGACCGCCGACCCAGGCGTCGCCGAGTCCGACGTGGTCCATGACGTCGACGACATCCTGTGCCAGGTCGTGCAGCGTGACGCCCTCGGTCTGCGCCGTGCGGTAGCCGACCCGCAGGATGCGGAAGTCCTCCTCGGCCAGCACGTGGGCGAGCGTTCCGAGCGCCGCGACGTTGCTGTAGCCCGGGATCAGCACCAGGACCGGCTCGCTGCCGGCATCCTCGACGTAGGGGATGGCGCGGCCCTCGGGCTCGAAGATCTGCGGCTGTGTGTCGGTCATGGCTCCCTCTCGCGGTGTCCTGCGACCATTCACGCTAGCCGAATCAGCTGGGCGCCCGCGGTCGCGGGTGCATCGCGGCCCGACAGCCCGCGGGGGTGGGTCACCAGACGATGCCGCCGCCGAGCGAGATGCCGCCCCAGGTGAGCAGCACGAAGATGCCCGCGAAGACGACCGGAGCGATACCGGCGCCGCTGCGCGCGAGGCCCTTGAGCAGGGCGATCACCACCAGCACGGCGGCCACGAGCGAGAGACCGCCCCCGAGCACGAAGCCGATGAACAGCGGGATCGGCATGAGGATGAGCCCGAGGAGGCCGACCCAGAAGGCGGCCCAGGCGGTGGGGTTGGAACGACGCGCGACGGAAGAGGACATGTGTCCATCCTCTCGCGTGTGTCAGCGGACGTCGCGCATGAGAGCGAGCACGGGCTTGCGGGCCGCTGCGAGCGCGAGGCCGAGGACGATCGCGATGGCGGCGAGGATCGAGAAGTAGGGCACCTCGTTCTCGGGATTGTAGAGCGGCGCGAGCAGTCCCGAGATCGCCGTTCCCAGCGAGACCGAGAGGAAGAACAGCGCGACCATCTGCGTCTGGAACCTCGCCGGCGCGAGCTTCGTCGCGGCCGACAGCCCGACGGGCGAGATCAGCAGCTCGGCGACGGTGAAGACGAACAGAATGCCGACGATGCCGAGCAGCGGTGTCGCGGCCGGGCCGCCGCCGGCGAATGGCAGGAAGAGCAGGAACGCCAGTCCCATGACGATGACGCCCGCGGCGAATTTGATCGGCGTCGAGGGCTGACGTGTTCCGAGCTTCGTCCACAGGGCCGCGAAGACCCCCGAGAGGATGATGATGAACACGGGGTTGATGGAATTGACCCAGTCCGGCGGCATCTCCCACCCGAGGACGTTCCGGTCCAGCCGCTTCTCGGCGTAGATCGGGATGACGGTGAACTGCTGCTGATACAGCGACCAGAAGGCGACGCTGACGATGAACAGCGGGATGAAGCCGTACACGCGCGACCGCTCGGTCGAGGTGATCCGGGAGCTCGAGATGATCACGGTGAAGTAGGCGATCGTCGCGGCGATGACGACGATGACGACGACGAGCGACAGGTTGTCGGCCCGGATGACGCCGAGGGTGATCAGGAGCGCGATGGCCGCGACGGCTGCGACCGCGATGCCGATGACCAGCGGGTAGCGCGACCGGGGCAGCGGGTTGGGAACGCGACGTGCGGCCTCGGGCAGCGACCGGCGTCCGATCGCGTACTGGATCAGGCCGATGGTCATGCCGACCGCCGCGGCTCCGAACGCCCAGTGGAAACCGAGGCTCGTGCGCAGGAAGCCGGTGAGCAGCGGCCCCGCGAAGGCGCCGAGGTTGATGCCGAGGTAGAACAGCGAGAATCCGGCGTCGCGGCGGGGGTCGTGCTCCGAGTAGAGGGATCCGACGACCGCCGTGGCGTTCGCCTTCAGCCCGCCCGAGCCGAGCGCGACCAGCACGAGTCCGACCGCGACAGACAGCAGCCCCGGGAGCACGGCGAGCGCGACGTGGCCCGCGACGATGATGATCGCGCTGAAGAAGAGCATGCGCTCGGAGCCGAGCAGGCGATCGGCGATCCAGGCTCCGAGGATCGTGGAGAGGTAGACCGCTCCGCCGTAGGCGCCGACGATGCCGACGGCTGTGGCCTCGGGCAGGCCCGCCCCGCCCTCCGAGACCGAGAAGTAGAGGTAGTAGACCAGGACGATCTGCATGCCGTAGAAGCTGAACCGCTCCCACAGCTCGACACCGAAGATATGTGTGAGCGCCCACGGCTGCCCGAAGAAGCGGCGGTCGTTCCGGCTGTCGTCGGGGGAGTGGGGGCGGGATGCGGTGGTGTCTGCGTCCTCGTGGCTCATGGATGCCGACGATACGCCGCTCAGGGCAGCGACGGGCGCGACTCGTGCGGATCGCGGCGCTGCGGTATGCACAGCGCCACGGCCAGGGCGATCACGGCGGCGCCCAGGCCGAGGGCGAACGAGACCTGGAACGCGGCCGGTGTCGGCACGGCGACGCCGTCGCGCTCGATCGACAGGGCAGCCAGCACGGCGCCGACGAGAGCGGCCGCGGTGCTCGTCCCGAGGGAGCGGAAGAGGGCGTTCAGGCCGTTCGACGCGCCGGTCTCGGTCGGCGGGACCGAGCGCATGATGAGCATCGGCATGCCGGCGTAGCCGAATCCGATGCCGACGCCGATGAGGAGGTTCGCCACGAGCAGGTGCCAGACCTCGGAGGCCCACAGCAACGAGAAGCCGTAGGCGAGGATCAGGGCGATCGAGCCGAGGACGAGCAGCAGGCGCGGCCCCACCGTTCGGGCCAGCCGCCCCGAGAACGGCGAGAGGATCATCATCACCAGACCCGCCGGCATGATGATGAGGCTCGCCTGCAGCAGCGTCAGCCCGAAGCCGCCGACCGTCTCGGGAAGCTCGAGCATCTGCGGGTACGACACGTTCGAGGCGAAGAGCGAGAAGCCGATCGCGATCGACGCGAGGTTGGTCAGCAGCACGGCCGGGCGGGCGGCGACGCGCAGGTCGAGCAACGGGTCGGCGATGCGCAGCTCGAACCGGCCCCACACCAGCAGGACGAGGATGCCGCCGAGGCCGCACGCGAGGGTCGCCGCCGAGGTCCAGCCCCAAGTGTTCCCGCGCGAGACCGCGAGGAGCACTCCGGTCAGACCGACCGCGAGGCCGATCGCCCCGATGAGGTCGAAGCGCCCCGGCGTCCGCAGCACGCTCGGGGGAACGACGAGCACGACCAGCACGAGCACGATCGCGCCCAGGCCCGCCGACATCCAGAACAGCACGTGCCAGTCGCTCGTCTCGGTGATGAGCGCGCTCACGGGCATGCCGACGGCGCCCCCGACGCCGAGGGTCGCCGACATCAGTGCGATCGCCGCGTCGACGCGGTTCTCGTGCAGCACGTCGCGCATGATCGAGATCCCGAGGGGCACGACGCCGGTCACCGCACCCTGCAGCGCGCGCCCCACGATCACCCCGACGATGTCCGTGGACAGCCCCGCGACGACCGACCCGGCGATGAGCAGGCCGAGCAGTACGAGCACGATGCGGCGCTTGCCGTACATGTCGCCGAGGCGCCCCGCGATGGGGGTGAACACCGCGGCGGCGAGGAGGGTGGCGGTGACGACCCACGCCGTGTCTTCGCGGCTCGCGTCGAGCAGCTCGGGCAGTTTCGACTGAATGGGGACGACGAGGGTGAACATGAACGACGAGGCCAGTCCCGCGATCGCCAGCACCGTGACGATCGCGCCCTGTCGCGGCATCCGGGTGAGTCGTCGTCGTCCGCTCTCACCCGATGCCATCCCTTCAGGCTATCCGCGGCGGCGTAGGGTGGGCTCATGAGCGAGAGCGTTCCCCCGACCCCAGCCGACGTGCCCGCGGGGATCGACATCCGCCCCCTCGAGACCGTCGCCGACATCTTCGCCGGCGCCGCGGTGCTGCGCGAGGTGTGGGGCGGCGACCGCGATTCGGTGCCCACGAACCTCATGCGCGCCCTCGCCTACTCCGGCAACTACGTGGTCGGACTCTTCGACGGCGACCGGGTCGTCGGTGCGTCGGTGGCGTTCTTCGCCGAGCCGGGTGCGCGGTCGATGCACTCGCACGTGACCGGTGTGCTGCCGGAGTACCAGCAGCAGGGACTTGGGCGCGTGCTCAAGCAGCACCAGCGCGCGTGGGCCTTCGCCCGTGAGGTCGGCACCATCACGTGGACGTTCGACCCGCTCTTCGCGCGCAACGCGCACTTCAACCTGCAGGTACTCGGAGCCCGCATCAGCGACTACCTCGTCGACCAGTACGGGCTCATGGACGACGGCATCAATCGCGGCGAGGTCACCGACCGGCTCATGGTGACGTGGCCGCTCGCGGCGCCGCCGCAGGAGCGTCCGTCCGACGACCGGATCGTCGCGACGATCGAGGTGCCCGCCGACATCCACGCCATCCGCGCCGCCTCTCCCGCGGACGCCGACGCCTGGCGCGACCGCGTGCGCGCGCAGTTCCTCGAGCACTTCGCGGCCGGGCTCACCGTCGGCGGCTTCGACGACGAGCGCGGCTACCTTCTCGTCCGGCCCTGACACGCGCGGCGCGGCCGAGAAACCCCGCGAGGTCCCACTCCGGCCGGGTATGAACTCTGCATAACCGGCCCAAGTGGGACCTCGGGGTGTGTGGACGCGGTTACTCCGCGCCGGCGTCGCGCCAGTCGTCGGACTCGAGGTGCGAGCCGGCCTGCGGGCCCATCTGCAGCATCCCTCCGTCGACGACCCACGTCGCACCGGTGACATACGACGACGCCGGCGACGCCAGGAACGCGACGACCGCGGCGATCTCCTCGGGCTTGCCCGGACGCGGGATCGGGATGCCGGGGCGGTGGGTCTTGTCGGCCTCGTCGCCTTCCATGTCGTTGATGGGGGTCGCGATCTCGCCGGGCGCGACGGAGTTGACGGTGATGTCTCGGGGGCCGAGCTCCTGCGCCATCGTCTTCACGAGGCCTTCGAGGCCGTGCTTCGAGGCGACGTAGGCGGCCGAGCCGACGCGCGGCTGCGAGCCGTGGACGCTCGTCACCGCGATGATGCGCCCGCCGTCACCGGCATCCGCCATGAGCTTCGCGGCGGTCTGCATTCCGAGGAAGGCGCCGTCGAGGTTGAGCGCGACGACCGTCCGCCACCCGTCGAGGTCGAGGTCGAGCACGGGCCCGCCGGTGCCGCCGCCGGCGTTGTTGACGAAGACGTCGAGGCCGCCGAGCTCCTCGGCGAGGTGCTCGATGACACCGGGGACCTTCTCGAACTCGGTCGCGTCGAACTGGGCGACGACGGCCTTGCGGCCCCGGGCCCGAACGCCCGCTGCGGTCTCGTTCGCGCCCTCCTCGTCGGAGTGCCAGGTGACCCCGACGTCCATCCCCGCGTCGGCGAGGGCGAGGGCGGTCGCACGGCCGATCCCCGAGTCGGAAGCGGTCACGATGGCACGGCGAGGAGTGAACGTCATGCCCCGACGCTACGAACCCCCGGCGCGGTGTCGCACCCGGTTGACAATCCCGCGCGGGAACTCCTCAGATCCCGGCGCCCGGAAACGACGAAGCCCCGTCATCACGCGAGAGGTGAGACGGGGCGTCGTCGGATGTGAGGAGTCAGCGCGGGGTCACTCCGCGGAGGTCTCCTCCGGAGCCGGAGCCGGAGCCGGAGCCGGAGCCGACGCCGAAGCCGCGGCGGCGTCGTCCTCGCGCAGGCCCTGGGCAACACCGCGGCCGGTGGCCTGGCCCTGGATGATCTGGCGCAGGTCGATGCCGGTCGTGGCCTGCACGGCGTCAAAGGTGGCGCGCATGCTCGACGCGCTCTCGGAGGCGATGTGGCTCGATGCGCCGTCGCCGCCGAGCACCGTGATGGAGCCGACCTTGTCGAAGCCGCGGGCGAACTCGGTCATCAGCGGCACGAGGGCCTCGATCGCACGCTGGGCGAGCAGGGCCTCCTGGTTCTGGGCGATGGCGGCGGCCTCGGCCTCGATCGCCTCGGCGCGGGCCTCACCGGCCAGGCGCACGGCGTCGGCCTCGGCCTGGGCGCGCAGGCGCGTGGCCTCGGCCTCCTGGGCAGCGATCTGTGCGCGGGCCTCGGCGGCCTTGACCTCGGCGTACGCATCGGCGTCGGCCTTGCGCTGGCGCTCGTAGAGCGAGGCGTCGGCGACCTTCTTGATGTCGGCGTCGAGCTGGGCCTGCCGGTTCTCGGCGGCCTGCAGCAGCACGTCCTGCTCGCGCTGCGCGCGGGCGAGAGCCTCGGCCTGCTCTGCCTCGGCGCGGGCGCGGCCGACCTCGGCGGAGGCGGCGGCGGAGTTCTTGTCGTACGCGGTCTGCTCGATGAGGTTCGCCTCGTCGGTCGCGAGCTGACGCGCCTTGACCTCGCGGGCGGCGTTGATGCGGGCAACCTCGGCCTCGCGGCGAACGCGCTCGACCTCGGTCGCGCCGAGGGCGTCGATGTAGCCGTTCTTGTCGGTGATGCCCTGGATCTGGAACGAGTCGAGGATGAGGCCCTGGGCCAGCAGGTCGCTCTTGATGCCCTCGGCGATCTGGTCCGACAGTTTCTGGCGGTCCTTCATGAGCTGCTCGACGGTCAGCGTTGCGACGACGCCGCGGAGCGCGCCCTCGAGCTGTTCGGTCGTGAACTGCTCGATCGCGCCGTCCTGCGACAGGAAGCGCTCGGCGGCACGACGCACGAACTCGGGGTCCGAGCCGATCTTCACGAGGGCCACGCCTGCCACCGACACGGTGACGCCGTTGGATGCCTGAGCCGTGGGCTCCATCTTGATCTGACGTGCGCGCAGCGAGATCATCTCGGCGCGCTGGGTCAGCGGGTTGACGAGGGCGCCGCCGCCGGTGATCACCGAGATGCGCGAGGAGTCTCCCGCCGCGTTCTTCTGGCTGCGACCGACGACGACGAGTGCCTGGTCGGCCTTGGCGACCTTGTACCAGGCCCGCACCATGATCAGCAGGAAGATCAGAAGGATGATGACGGCGATCACGGCGATGCCGCCGATCACGAGCGCGCCTCCGGCGAATAGAGCTTCCATGCTGACCTTTCCCGTGCGTAACGATGTGTCCTTCGACCGTATCGGGGTCGACCTGCGCGGCGCGACTAGAATCGAGGATGCCGTTGTCTGCGGCATCCGCGCCGCCGGCGCATCCCGAAAACGACCATGAGGAGCCACCTGTGGCCGAGCAGTCCCGCCTCGACAAAGTCATCGCCCTCGCCCGTCACCGCGGGTTCGTCTTCCAGGCGGGGGAGATCTACGGCGGTTCGCGCTCCGCGTGGGACTACGGCCCCCTCGGCACGGAGCTCAAGGAGAACATCCGCCGCCAGTGGTGGCAGACCTTCGTGCGCGGTCGCGGCGACATGGTCGGCCTCGACTCGTCGATCATCCTGCCCAAGCGCGTCTGGGAGGCCTCCGGCCACGTCGCGACCTTCACCGACCCCCTGGTCGAGTGCCTGCAGTGCCACAAGCGCTTCCGCGAAGACACCCTCATCGAGGACTTCGAGGCGCGCAAGGGCCGCAAGGCCGAGAACGGCCTCGCCGACGTCCCGTGCCCGAACTGCGGCACCAAGGGCCAGTACACCGAGCCCAAGTCGTTCTCGGGCCTCGTGAAGACCTACCTCGGCGTCGTCGACGACGAGACCGGCCTGTACTTCCTGCGCCCCGAGACCGCGCAGGGCATCTTCGTGAACTTCTCGAACGTGCTCACCGCGAGCCGCAAGAAGCCGCCGTTCGGCATCGGCCAGGTCGGCAAGGCGTTCCGCAACGAGATCACGCCGGGTAACTTCATCTTCCGCACGCGCGAGTTCGAGCAGATGGAGATCGAGTTCTTCACGCCGCCCGCCGAGGCGCAGCAGTGGTTCGAGCACTGGGTCGAGGCGTGCTGGAACTGGTTCATCGAGCTGGGCATCGACGCCGACAACATGCGGCGCTTCGACGTCCCCGAGGACGACCGCGCCCACTACTCCGCCGGCACGATCGACGTCGAGTACCGCTTCGGGTTCCCGGGCAAGGAGTGGGGCGAGCTCATGGGCGTCGCGAATCGCACCGACTACGACCTGGGCAGCCACTCCGAGGCATCCGGCCAGTCGCTGACCTACTTCGACCAGGCATCCGGCGAGAAGTACACGCCGTACGTGATCGAGCCCTCGTTCGGCCTGACGCGGGCCATGATGGCCTTCCTCGTCGACGCGTACGACGAAGAAGAGGTGCCCAACGCGAAGGGCGGCGTCGACACCCGCACCGTGCTGCGCCTCGACCCGCGCCTGGCGCCCGTCAAGGTGGCCGTGCTGCCGCTCAGCCGCAACGAGCGCCTGTCGCCGCTGGCGCGCGAGGTCGCCGACACCCTCCGTGGCCGCGGCTGGAACATCGACTTCGATGACGCCGGTGCAATCGGGCGCCGCTACCGCCGTCAGGACGAGGTCGGCACGCCGTTCTGCGTCACCGTCGACTTCGACTCGCTCGACGACCGGGCCGTCACCGTGCGCGACCGCGACACGATGGCGCAGGAGCGCATCGCGCTCGACGCGCTCGAGGGCTATCTCGCCGAGCGCCTGCGCGGTGCCTGACGCACCTTCGGACGGAGAAAAGCGCGAACCTCGGAGCCATCCTGCGATGGACTCCGAGGTTCGCGCTCTTCTCCGACGTTCGCGCCTGAGAGCAGACCCGCGGGTCAGGGGGTGCGGCGTCGCCGCAGCGCCAGGAACAGTCCGCCCGCGGTGAGCAGCACCGCCGCGGCGAGCGCCGCACCCCACGGCAGTTCGCCGCCGGTCGCGCTGAGGCTACCGCTCCCGCTGGCCGTGCCGCCCGCGGCGGCGCTGCCGCTCGAGGCGCCGCTCACGACCGTCACGGCCACGCGGATGTCGTCGAACCCGGGCGACGTGATGACGAGCGTGTGCTCTCCGGTCGGGAGGTCACGGGGGATGGCGACGGCGAAGCGCACCTCGCCTGACGCATCGGCCGCGGGGATGCCGCTGACGACGATCGGATCGCTGTACAGCGTGGCGCCGATCTGCTGCTGCGGCTCGAGGCCCGAGACCCGCACGGGCAGCGATCCGCCCTGGGCCACGCGGCCGTCGCCGATGTCGACGGTCGCCCACGCGTCGGGCTCGCCGGGCTCACCCGGACCGCCCGGTTCGCCCGGCGTGGTCAGCGACTCGACGAGGTGCACGACGCCCCACCGCGAGGTGGTCTGGTAGCCGGTGCCGGTCGGCTCGGCCCACGTGTGCACGGCGAAGCGCGAGCCGCCGCGAGCGTCGTTGACCTGCGCGTCGAAGCCTTGGAAGGTGCCGGCACCACCGAGCGGAACGTCGCTCTGCCCGCCGGACTGACCGACGAGGTCGATGGCCGCCTCGACGATGTACCCGTTCGCGGTGCGCGCGGTCGCGCTCTCGAGCAGTCGTGACCGCTGGAGCGCCTCGTTGCCGGTGCCGAAGGTGACGTCGCCGTCGACCGTGATGCGGATCTGCGTGTCGTTGGGACCGTACGCGCCGCTCTTGGTGTTGCCGAGATCGAGGAAGATCTCGACGCCGTCGCGGTTCCAGGGATCGCTGTTCGACGTGTCGATCTCGGGATCGACGACCTCGAACAGGGTGTAGAGCACGTTGTCGCGCCAGAGCGTCCGGACCGTCGCCGTGGCGCCGGTCGCGTCGCCCTCGACGCGCTTGGCCGTCTCGATCCGCGGAGCGTCGGCCCACGCGTCATCCACGACCGCGTCGACCGTGATCGTATCAGCGCGGGGGATCTCGAGGTACGACAGCTCCTCGTAGAAGGTCAGCTGACCCGTGGCACCCGCCGAGTTCCACGATCCCACGAGCCCGTCGGCACCGAAGACGCGCACGTCGAATGCGGCGGTCGCGCCTACGGCCGGGGCTTCGTGCGGCAGCTGAACGACGGAGTAGAACGCGCCGCCGGCCTCGACGGTCCGGCCGGCGAGGTCGCCGCCGGTGCCGAAAGCGGCCTGCTCGTCACGGTAGGTGAACTCGATCCGCTCGGGCCGCACGTTCGAGCGAACGAGCACCGTGAGGTGATCGTCGCTCCAGCGCGTCTGGAAACCGCCCGCGTCGCCGGTGAGCGGGTGCTCGGGCAGGTTGCGCCATTCGGCGGCATCGACGATCGCGCCGTCGAGCCCCACGTCGCCGCGGAACACATCGGCGGTCGTCACCAGCGGCGGCAGACCGTCGTCCTGGCCGATCGCACCGAAGAACGCCGACTTCGCGCTCAGGTCGCCCGCGAACAGCAGCGGCGCCTGCTCCGAGCGCCACGAGCGGGCGTCGGTGAGACCCCACACGGTGACCGAGTAGAGGCCCTCGGATGCCGGCGCCCCGGCGTGGTAGCCGCGGAACACCTCGAACGCGTCGCGGTAGTAGTACCCCTGGCGCGCGAGGTTCGCCGCGGTGGCGGGGTTGACGGTGACGTCGAGCTCGGTGACCGCCTGCATGAGGCCGAGTCCGGCGAACCGGTCGAGCGTGCTCGCGAGAGCGCTGACAGGGGTGTTGATCGAGACGTGGAACTGGTGGCCGACGCCGTCGAGGGGCGTTCCGGCGGCGACCATCCGGCCGACGAGGGCCTCGTACTGCGTTCCCTTGGCGTCCTGCTCGGTGTTGTAGTCGTTGATGAACAGCTTCACGGGGCGGTCCGAGCCCGGGGCCGCATAGTCGCGGTTGAACGCCTGGTCGGCGAGCCGGAAGGCGAGGTGGATGAACTCCTCACCGAGGACGTCGTGCCACCGGCTGGTTCGCAGGCCGTCGGGCGTCGCCTGGTCGGAGATGACCTCGTTGACGACGTCCCACGCGACGAGGGGATTGGTCTCGGACCCGAACAGGCCGTAGTCGTCGGCGATCGACCGGGCGACGTCGTCGATGTGCGTCGCGAGCCGGTCGCGCAGCAGCTGCTTGTCGGCCTCCGAGTCGGTGAGCTCTCGCCCGGAAGCATCCTGGAAGAACCAGTCGGGGGTCTGGGCGTGCCACAGCAGCACGTGCCCGTAGAGCCGCAGGCCGTTCGCGGCCGCGTAGTCGAGCAGCGCGGTGGCCTGCGGGTGGCGCTCGAACCGCTGCTGGTCGTCGTACCAGGCCTCGACCTTCATGTGGTTCTCGGGTGTGATCTGGTCGAAGTGGTGCCGGAGCAGATCGGATGCCGCGCCGCTGGTCTCGCGCTGATCGATCGCGACGCCGACGGGGAAGTCGGTCGTGTCCTTCAGCGGAGTGAGATCGAGGTCGCCTTGGCCGGCTTCGGGCACCGCGACCCGCACCTGGTCGACGAGGAACGGCGAGGTGTTGCCGGAGTTGTACCGCGCCTCGATGTAGAGCTCGGCCGCGGCGTCGTACCCGGGGATCGTGATGTCGCCGGCGACGGTTGTCCATCCGGTCGCCGAGACGCTCTCGGCCTGCAGGAGGTTGGTATAGGTGACCGTGCCGCCGTCGTCGGTGCGCATCGAGACGGTGAGGCCCTGGCCGGGATCCGCGCCGGGCGCGAAGCGCAGCGCCGCGGAGAAGGCGTAGGTCTGTCCCGCGAGAAGGGTGTCGGTGACATCGAGGAGGATGCCGTCGCCTTCGTGCGTCCGATCGGTGACGAGAGCCGCGTGCGACGACTCGACGGCTCCGCCGGGCACGACCT
Source organism: Microbacterium sp. H37-C3 (assembly GCF_027157935.1). Classification (NCBI taxonomy): domain Bacteria; kingdom Bacillati; phylum Actinomycetota; class Actinomycetes; order Micrococcales; family Microbacteriaceae; genus Microbacterium; species Microbacterium sp. H37-C3. The sequence continues at coordinate 335,096 of NZ_JAPVLR010000002.1, forward strand.
CCACGGTCGGGCCGGCACCGCTCGACCCGGCCCGCGGCTGCCAGGCGCCGAGGGCGCCGTCGTCGAACGTGCTCTCGATCAGGACGGTGCCCGGGGCGTCGGGGCCGGTACCCGGATTCGTGCCCGGATCGCCGTCCGTCGCCGTGACGGTGACGTCGTCGACGAGGTAGGTGTACGCGGCCGTGCCGGCGATGTCGCCGGTGCCGAGGTAGAGCCGGACGTCCTCGGTGGTCTGCGGCGACGTCCAGGTGCCGGTGACCGTCGTCCAGTCGCCGGCCGTGATGGTCGTGTTCCCGATCCAGGTGTATCCCGGGACGCCGACCCAGCGCGCCTGCGTGTCGGGCGTGCCCGCGGCCAGCCGGACGCGGGCGCTGACGGTGTACTCGGTCTCGGGCTCGAGGATGCCCAGCGCCGTCTGGATGCCGACGTAGTCGGCGTCGCGGTCCCGCACGACGAGAGCGCCGTCGACGTAGTCGAGCGTGGAGCCGTCGCCTCCGCTCTGCGTCAGCGCGTCACCGAGCGTCGGGCTCGAGAAGTCGTTGGCGACGACGGGGGTAGTCGCTCCGGGGGCCGCGGCGGCTCCCGTCGCGACGAGTAACGGTGCGGCGAGCGCCGCGGTCGCCGCGGCTGCCAGTAAACGGGGTCGACGAATTCGCATGGTTCGAGCGCTCCTTTGCGCAGACCGGGGGTACGGAATGTCGACTACTCAAACATATTCGGTGTCGTCCGCCAGTCTTTTCGAAAACCGCGACTCAGGAGGCAGAGGCGTCCTTCGCTGCCGCCTTCGCCGCGCGCTTGTACTCGCGGACCTTCGTCAGCGACTCGGGTGAGACGATGTCGGCCACCGAGCGGAACGAGCCCTCGTCGCCGTACGAGCCCGCGGCCTCCCGCCAACCGTCGCCGGTGAAGCCGTACTGCTTGCCCAGAAGCGCGAGAAAGATCTTCGCCTTCTGCTCACCGAACCCCGGCAGCGCCTTGAGCCGCTTCAAGACGGTGAGGCCGTCCGGGTCGCCGGCGGTCCAGATCGCCGACGCGTCGCCGTCCCAGTCGTCCACGATCGTCCGGCAGAGCGTCTGCACCCGGCCCGCCATCGACCCGGGAAAGCGGTGCACGGCCGGCGTCTGGCGGAAGACCTCGACGAACTCGTCGGGGTCGTAGCCCGCGATCGTCGCCGCGTCGACCGACCCCGCGCGCTCGCGGATCTTCAGCGGCCCGGTGAACGCCGTCTCCATGGCGATCTGCTGGTCGAGCAGCATCCCGATCAGCAGCGCGAGCGGATTCTCGGTCAGCAGCTGGTCGGCGGCGGAGTCGTCGGTGATGTGCAGGCTCATGCTCTCCATGTTCTCATCGGCGAGACGGCAGGATGGGGGCATGACGGATCTCGTGACGCATGCCCACGACACCCGGGTCGTCGTCGTCGGCGGCGGTATGGCGGGCATCGTCGCGGCGCTCGAATGTGCGCGCCTCGGACTGCAGGTCACCCTGATCGAGGCCGGGCCGCAGCTCGGCGGCTCCCTCGACCGGGCGACGCTGGGCGACCTGACGGTGGATGCCGCGGCCGACGGCATCCCGGCGTCCGCGAAGACGCTCGCGAAGCTCATCGACGAGGTCGGGCTGAGCGATGAACTCGAGACCGCCCGCGACGACGAGCTGTGGCTCGGCGCCGGTCCGGCCGGACCTGCTCCCGCGCCCGCGGGGACGGTGCTGGGCATCCCCGCCAACCCCTGGGCCGAGGATGTGCGACGACACATCGAGGGGCGTGGCGCCTGGCGTGCCTATCTCGACCGCGTGCGCCCGCCGCTGACGGTCGGGCGCCACCGCAGTCTCGGCGAGCTGGTCTCGTCGCGCATGGGCGAGCGGGTGCGCGACCGGCTCGTAGCCCCGTATGTGCTCGCCGTCCACGGCGTCGCTCCCGAGTTCATCGACGTCGACGCCGCGGCGCCGTCGCTCAACCCCGCGCTCACGCGGACCGGCTCGCTCAGCGGCGCGGTCGCGCAGACCGTGCGCCCCGGTTCCGCGCAGCGCCGCGCGCCGCGCGGCGGGCTGTTCCGCCTGATCGATGCGCTCGAAGCGCGCCTGCGGGACTTCGACGTCGACATCCGCACCGGCGCGGCCGTGACGGAGATCCGTCGCGAGCGCGACACGTGGCTCGTGCGTGCCGACAGCGTCGAAGAGCCGGTACCTGCCGATCTGCTGATCGTCGCCGCGGACGAAGACGCCGCGCGCCGATTGCTGTCCCCGCACGTGGAGCTTCCCGCGAGCGCCGAGCCCCGGCCAGCGCCGCTCGACGTGGTGCTGCTCCGCATCGAGGGGGTCGACCTGCCCGAGCGGGGGTCGCTCGTGATCGGGCCCGGGTCCGAGCCGGCCACCGTGCGTCCGATCTCGCGGACCTGGCCGTGGATCGGCGAGGCGCTTGCCGAGGGCGAGCACATCATCCGGGTGACCCTGCCGCACACCGCCGGGTCGGACGCGGAGGGCGTCGGGGCCGCGCGCGCGGCGGCGTCCGATCTGTGCGGCGTGGCGATCCCGGCAGGCGCCGTACGCGCGTCGGCCCGCATCAGCTACTCCCGCGCGGCCCCGGCGTCACTGCTGGGTCATGACGAGGCGGCCCAGGCTGTCCGGGCGCGGGCGCGTGAGATGCCCGCCCTGGCGCTCGTGGGCGGGTGGCTGTCGGGCAACAGCCTCGATCGGGTCGCCGCCGACGCCATCGCCGAGGCGGACGCCGCTCGCCGTGCGGTGCTCTGGCGAGGAGTCGATCCGGCATGATAGTCGGCTCCGCCGGGTTTCGGGAGTGGATACCTGAGGCGGCATACGGCGATAGCCTGGGACCACGCAGCAACGTCGAACGTGAGGAGACCCCATGAGGGGCAAGATTGGCATCGCCGTCGGACTCGCCGCGGGCTACGTGCTCGGGGCACGCGCCGGGCGTCAGCGCTACGAGCAGATCAAAGAGAAGGCCCAGCAGGTCTGGGAGCTCGACCCCGTGCAGAAGCAGGTCGGCAAGGTGACCGAGCTCGGCAAGTCCGCCGCCCTCGCCGTCCCCAGCGTCGTCTGGGACAGTGCGAAGAAGGTCGTCAAGGCCGCGAGCAAGAGCGGCACCCCCGGCGAGAAGCTCGACGCGGCCGTGGCCGAGGGCGAGAAGGCTGCCGGCGACGTGCGCAAGGCCGCCGAGCGCGACGCGCGCAAGGTCGCCGACGCGAGCGCCGTGGCGGACAGCTGAGATGAGCACGCCCCGCGGATTCCGCGATCGCGCCGACGACAGCCTGTTCGCTCTGATCGGCGAGATCCCCGAGCTGGTCCGCAACCTCGTCGTCGCCGAGATCGATTCGGCGAAGGCCTGGGCCAAGAAGACGGGAAAGGATGCCGGCCTCGGCGGTGTCTGGTTCATCGTCGCGCTGTTCTTCCTGTTCTGGACGATCCCGGCCATCGGCGCTTTCGCGATCATCGGGCTGTCGTCGTGGCTGCCCGCGTGGGCCGCCTCGCTGATCGTGATCGGAATCCTCCTGGTGATCGCCGCCGTGTTCGCGGTGCTGGGGCTCCTCCGCTTCAAGCGTCTGAGCTCACGGCAGAACCCCGCCCAGGCGATCTCCACCGACGCCAAGATCGTGAAGGAAGTGGCTGATGAGTTCTGAGCTCCCTGACACCGCGGTGCCGCTGGGCATCTCCGACCCGGTCGAGAAGGCGCGTGCCGAGCTGAAGGCCGCGCTCGCCGCCATCGAGCACAAGGCGAACCTCCCCAAGCGGGCGGTCATCGCAACCGACCGCGCCAGCCGCGAGGCGCGCGCGTATGCGCAGCGCAACCCGGCGGGAGCCGCTGCGGCAGCGGTCGGCGTCGCGGTCGCCGTGGGCGCCGTGGTCTGGGGCATCGCCCGGCTGATCGCCCGCTGACCCGTCCGTTCTCGGCCAACCGAGTCCGGATCGATACCTCCCGCCGCCGCCTCCCGCCCGCATCGGAGTATGCTCGGAAACGAGGCAGCGGCGATGGAGCGGATGCTGCCGATGTTGCGCATCCGGGTCTGCACCGCCCGGAGAAGGAACGTGCGTCGGCCGCTCTTCCGGGGGCGGCCGCGCCTCATGAGAGCCACCATATGCATGTCGAGCCCGGCCACCCAGAGCCGCAGAAGCCCCTCCGGGGGTGGCGCGTGCTCGTGCCGCGCGGCGGTCCCTGGGGCGACCAGGTCGCGGCACTCCTGCGATCGCACGGTGCCACGCCCGTCATCGCGCCGCTGGTGAACTTCGCGCCCACGACGGATGTCGCCGATCTCGAAGGCGCGCTCGCCGAGCTCGCGGCCGGAGCCTTCGACTGGATCACGTTGACGAGTGCCACGACCGTCGACGTCCTGTACGCCTATCGCGCGGAGATCCCCGCGCGCACGCGCGTCGCCGCGGTCGGTGAGACGACGGCTGCGGCGCTGACCGCGGTCGGGTACCGCGTTGACCTGGTTCCCGACGAGGACGATTCGGCGGCCGGCCTCGCCGAGCAGATCCTCGCCATCGAGCCCGAGCCGACACGCGTCCTGGCGCTGCGCAGCGAGGTCGCCAAGCCCGTCCTCACCAGGATGCTCGTCGAGGCCGGTCACGACGTCCGCAGCGTCGTGGCGTACCGCACCGTCGGCGTCCCGGTGACCGAACGCATTGCAGCCGACGTGGCCAGCGGGCGCATCAATGCGGTGCTCGTGACCAGCGGCTCGGTCGCCGAGCAGGTCAGCGAGCAGTTCCCCGATCTGCCGGCGTCGACTCTGATCGCGGCGATCGGCCCGCGGACGGCCCGCGACGCGCGCAAGCTCGGTCTCACCGTCGATGTGGTGGCCGCCGAGACCACGATCTCATCCCTCCTCGATGCGATCGCCCGCCAGCCTGCCCCGGCATCGGGAGCATCGGCGTCCTGACGCGATCGCGGCGGTGATCGTTGCCGGTCTGTGAGCATTTCGTGAGTGTCCGACTGGCAGACTGAGACGCATGGTGACGCTTCTGCTCGACTCCGCGCAGCTCGAAGTCGTGCTCTCGGCGACCGAGCGCGCCGCAGCATTCCGTCAGCGGAATGTCCTGGTGTCTCGCGAGCACATCGCGCGGGTGCAGCTGACGGATGACGCGTGGTCGTGGCTCCGCGGCGTGCCGCGCCCCGGACTGCTGGTTCCTGCGGTCATCGCGGCCGGTTCCTTCGAGTCAGCGGGAGGCACCGATTTCGTCCTGGTCCGGCGTCGCCGCCCGTCGGTCGTCGTCGACCTCGAGGGCGACGACGAGTTCCAGCGTCTGATCCTCACGACGCGGCACGGGGTGGCGCTCGTGCGCGCCCTGCGCCTCGACGTCGAGGACGAGCCGGCTGACGTGGCGGATCTGGTCGATCAGGCGACGTCGCGCCGCCACGACACCGCGTAGCCGATCACGGCGAACACGACGGCGTAGCCGACGAGCACGAGCCCGCCCGCCCACCACTCCAGGGGCTGGCCGGCGCTCCCGCCCATGGCGGCGTAGATGCTGTCGCCCGCGAGCGCATCCGAGGCCGCACCCGGGAGGAAGCGCACCACGTCGGCGAGCCCGTCGACCATGCTCGCGCCCACGCGGGCGATCGGCTCGACGAACTGGGTGAAAGCGAGGATGCCGACGACAGCGGCGATCTGGTTGCGGATGAGGGTGCCGAGCGCGATGCCCACGAGCACCCAGAGCACGAGGGCGAGCAGCATCCGTCCGAGGAACGCCCAGGTCTCGGGGCGTCCGAGCTGCGGGTCGACGCCGAACAGCGCCAGCATCCCACCGCCTGCGGCGACCGTCGAGCCGACGGCGGCGACGCCGAAGACGAGACCCATGACGATGCCCGCGAGCATCTTCGCCGACAACGCGATGCCACGTCGAGGGGTGGCCAGGAAGGTCGGCGTCAGGGTCTTGTGGCGGTACTCGCCGGTCACGAGCAGTGAACCCACGACGAGCGGGAACACGTATCCCATCGCCGTGGCGAGCCCGTAGATGAGGCTCGGCAGCCGATCGCCGAGCCCCGTCGGCAGCGACGTGGTGCCCGGGAGCGAGCCGTTCTCGCCCGCCGCGAAGACGGCGGCCATACCGCCGGCCGTTCCGCCGATGTACAGGACGAGGACGATCAGGAGGATCCACCAGACCGAGGTGGAGAACTGCTTCGTCAGTTCCGATCGGGTCGCGTTCACGAGGTTCATCGCGTCTCCTCCCCGGTCACGGCCGACGGGTGCACGCGGGTGCCGCTGACGAGCTCCAGGAAGACCTCTTCGAAAGCCGGACCCTTCCGCTGCAACGCGGTCAGGGCGATGCCGGCGTCGGCGGCGATGCGTCCGACCGTCGGGGCGTCGGCACCGCGCACGGCAAGGCCTGTGCGGCGTTCGTCGCTCTCGAAGCCGGCGGCCGAGAGGGCGCGGCGGAGCGCGTCTCGATCTTCGGCGTCGACGACGGTCGCGATCTCGTCCTGCGGCACGACATGCTCGATGCCGCCCTGGTACACGAGGCGCCCGCGCGTGATGATCATGAGCGCATCGACGGACTGCTGCACCTCTGCCAGCAGGTGCGACGAGACCAGGACGGTGCGTCCTTCCGCGGCGAGGTCGCGGAGGAAGCGGCGGATCCAGCGGATGCCTTCGGGGTCGAGCCCGTTCGTCGGCTCGTCGAGGACCAGGACGCCGGGGTCGCCCAGCAGGGCGTAGGCGAGACCGAGGCGCTGCCGCATCCCGAGTGAGAACCCGCCCACCTTGCGGCCGGCGACATCGCCGAGACCGACGATGCCCAGGGCGTCGTCGACGCGCGACGTCGGGATCCCCGCCGCATGGGCGTAGACCCGGAGATGTGCGGCGGCCGATCGGCCCGGGTGGAAGCTGGACGACTCGAGGACGGCGCCGACGGTCTGCAGCGGGTGCTTCAGGTCGCGGTAGCGGCGGCCACCGATCGTGGCGGAGCCCGACGTGGGGGAGATGAGCCCGAGGAGCATGCGCAGCGTCGTGGTCTTGCCCGCACCGTTCGGTCCGAGGAAGCCGGTGACGGCGCCCGGTTCGACCCGCGCCGTCAGGCCGTCGACCGCCGCGACGGCGCCGAAACGTTTGGCCACGTCGGTGAACTCCAGCACCTGTCCGTCCGCCATCGCGCCCCCTCTCGCCGGGTGGTTCCGCTCCCATCCTGCCCGACACGCCGCGTTCACCGCGAACTCCGAGCGGTAGCGTGGCGAGGGTGACCGACGCCGCTGCATCCGATCCGCGTGTCCGAGTCCGTGTCGATCGTGCACTCGGACATCTCACTCTCGACCGGCCGCGCGCCATCAACGCCCTCGACCTCGGCATGATCCAGCGCCTCGCCGCAGCGCTCGACGCGTGGGAGGACGACCCGGGTGTGGACGCCGTCCTCCTCGATGGCGCGGGCGACCGCGGGCTGTGCGCGGGGGGCGACGTCCGCGGGCTGTACGACCAGATCGTCGCGGGCGATGTCGCCGAGACGGCGCACTTCTTCCGGGCCGAGTACGCCCTCAACGCACGGATCGCCGCGTACCCCAAGCCCGTGGTCGTGTTCGCCGACGGTGTGACGATGGGCGGCGGGATCGGGCTCGCCGGTCACGCGGCGGTGCGGGTGGTCACCGAACGGTCGCGCCTGGCGATGCCCGAGGTGCGGATCGGCTTCACTCCCGACGTCGGCGGCAGCCTGCTGCTGGCCCGGGCGCCGGGGCGCGTGGGGGAGTACCTCGCGTTGACCGGTGAGTCGATGGATGGCGCTGACGCGATCTACGCCGGGTTCGCCGACCACCTCGTTCGCTCCGAGCGGCTCGATGATCTGCGCGACGCCCTCGTCAGCCGCGCCGACCCCCAGACCGCGACCGAGCTCGTCCTCTTATTCGACGAGACGGCCGCTCCTGCCCGCCTCGAGGCCGCCCGGCCCTGGATCGACGACGCCTTCGCCGCCGACTCCGTCGGCGAGATCATCGGCCGGTTGCGGAAGCGCGCCGAGCCGGAGGCCCACGCCACCGCTGAGCTGCTCGAGACGCTTCCGCCGACCGCTCTTGCCGTCACCCTCGCGGCCGTCCGCGCCGCGCGCGAGCAGGACGAGCTGCGAACGGTCCTGGCGCAGGAGTACGGCCTGGTGCTGTGGTTCGCCACGACGCAGCCCGACCTCGTCGAGGGCATCCGAGCCCGCCTCGTCGACAAGGACGGGGCGCCGTCGTGGTCGCCCGCGTCTCGTGACGACCTCGCTCCCGATGTCGTCGCGCGGGCGTTCGGGTTCGAGCCCGTCCCGGCCCTATGGACTGACTGAGTTCCGTCGGACGTCCGGGCTCCGCCCGGTCGCGAGGTAATAGTCTCGGGATGCTGTGCGTCCGCGCCGTCCCGGGGCTGCGCCGCGCGAGGGAGGGTTCGTGTTCGACAGTCCGCTGTCCGTCTCGGCGTACGACGTGCTCGGGGTCGCGCCCGACGTCGACGACGAGGAGCTTCGCCGCGCCTACCGACTCCGGTTGCGGCAGACGCATCCCGACACCGGGGGCGACGCCGTGAAGTTCGTGCAGGTGCAGCGTGCCTGGGACCTGGTCGGCACGTCCGCCGCCCGCGCCGCCTACGACCGCGGACACGGTTTCGCGGACGCCCCGACCTTCTCTCCCGACGCCCCGACGTGGCGGCCGCCGCAGCGCCCGACCGACACCCGCCCGCGGGCGCGGTCGTTCGGGCAGCCCGGCGGCTGGCGCCGTGAGCGCTACCTGACCCTCATCCGGGAGTGGGTCGGACGTGGCGCAGCGGTCGACGACCCGTACGACCCCGCGCTCGTCCGGACCGCGCCCCACGAGATCCGGCGGCTGCTGGCCGACGCCCTCGCTGAGGAGGCGACGGCTCGCGTGGTCGCGGACCTCGGAATGGGGTACACCGTCTGGCATGACGTGGCCGCCGACCCCCGCGATCCCGACGTGAAGCTCGACCACGTGGTGCTCGGGCCCTCCGGGCTCTACGCCGTGCTGTCGGAGGACTTCGGCGCTCCGGTGCGCACTCGGCGCGGCGAGCTGATCGGCGAGGGCGTCGACTCGCCGATCGCGACGCTCGTGCATCGAGCGCGAGCACTCAGCCGCGCCGCGCGGGTGAAGTTCAGCGGCGCGATCGTGGTGCTCCCCGACGACGATGTGGTGCAGGCCATCGAGGAACTCGGCCGTGTGCGCGGTCTCGCGGTCGCGGTGGTGGGACGTTCGGCGCTGGCCACGGTGCTCCGTCGCGGGGTCGCCGGTGCGCGTGAGATCGGCGGGAACGAGCTCTTCGACGTCCGCACCCGCCTGCAGCAGACCGTCCGCTTCGTATGATGTCTGCTCGGGCGTCGCGAGGTCAGTCCGCGAGACCCCACAGCTGCAGCGGGTGGCTGAGGCGCCACCAGATGTCCGGGTCGGGGATGTCCGCGGTCAGGCGCAGGGTCGTGGTCGCCGAGCCGAGCGGGCCGGTGAGCGTCAGCTCGCCCGCCTCGTCGCCGGCGTCGCGGGAATCGCCGAGCTCGACGTTCGCCGCAGCCTGAGACGACTGCGTGTTCCAGAGCGCGACCCGGACGTCGGCGTCGGTGACGATCTCGGCTGTCGCACCCCACGCGGTGGTCGCGGTGCCGGCGACGGTTCCCGCGGGCAGGGCCGGTGAGGCGGCGATCTCGGCGATGGTGCGATCGAGCAGCTCGGCCGTCGCCGAGTGGCGGGTCTCGTCGTCGGGCTGATCGAGAGCGGTCGCGTACACGCGGACGTTCACCCCGTCGATGGCGGTGTCTTTCGCGGCGACGAGGTTGTACGACCCGAACAGGCTGCCCGTCTTGACGCCGACGACCGCGGGGTCGGCCAGCAGAGCATTGGTGTTCTCGACGAAACCGGCGCCCGGCAGCTCGACGGAGCGCTGCGCCACGATACCGGCGATGACCGGGTTCGACATCGCGGTCTCGGCGAGGGCGATGACGGATGCCGGTGCCGCCGTGTTCTCCGGATCGATCCCGCTCGAATCGACGACGGTGACGCCGCCGAGATCATGGGCCTGCAGCCAGGCGTTCGCCGCCTCGACGTAGGCGTCTTCATCGGGCCAGAGGTCGAACACGAGACGGTCGGCGTAGTTGTTCGCCGATCCGATCAGCACGCCCTGCAGCAGCTGATACTGCGTCAGTACGCCGTCGACGGGTACGTCGAGAGCCGACTGGTCGTCGGCGAGGTAGGCGCGGTACTCCCGGCGGTCGGCGGAGGTGAAAGCGAATTCCGGACCCTGCTCGCCGTCGGCGAGCGGCATCCGGTCGAGGACGACGAGGGCCGTGACGAGCTTGGTGATGCTCGCGATGGACTCGGGCTCGCTCGACGAGGTCGAGACGTTCGCGAAGCCCTCGACGCCGGTCGCGCCGGCGCCTTCGAGGGGCCACGCCGGCTGTGCGACGGCTGCGGCGGGGGCGGTTACGGCGGCGGGGAGGATGTCGGGCGCGACGGCGTCGAGCGGCCAGAGAAGCGTCGCCGCCGCGTAGCCGCCCACGGTGAGGGCGGCGATTCCCAGCGTCGACAGGGCGGCCGGCGCCGCGGAGCGTCGCGGCGGCTCGGTGAGCAGGTCGGCGTGCGCGACCGTGTACGGGCCTGCTGAGGCAGCCGCTTCGTTTCGCCTGCCGCCGCGCGCGACGGCGTCCTCGTCGACCCACGCGAGGGCGACGCGCGCGTCGGGAGAACTCACCCGCCCAACGTACATCGCCCGCGCGACGTTATACTTCAGCGACAACCACGGGAGTCCGGTGAGCCGGGCTGAGAGGAAGCGATCCACGCTTCGACCGTCGAACCTGATCCGGATCATGCCGGCGCAGGGAGGAGAGAGAATGCACGCTGCTGCGTCCACCACCGAGTCCGATCGTCGTACTGGCCGCACGCCCGGCCGTTTCCGCTGGCGCGTCGTCGACATCGTCATCGCCAGTGTCATCGGCGTCGCCTGCGCCGCGGTGTTCCTGCTGTGGAACGTCGCCTATCAGGGCCCGTCCGCCGCACTCACGCCGTTGCTTCCGGGCCTGCAGGGCCTGCTCGCCGGGCCCTGGCTCATCGCCGGCGTTCTCGGCGGCCTCATCATCCGCAAGCCCGGCGCGGCGCTCTACACCGAGCTGCTCGCGGCTGTGATCTCGGCGCTCGTCGGCAATCAGTGGGGCCCCCTCACGATCGTCTCCGGTCTCGTTCAGGGATTGGGCGCGGAACTGATCTTCCTGGTGTTCCTCTACGCGTCGTGGCGTCTTCCGGTCGCGCTCCTCGCGGGTGCCGGGGCGGGTCTCGCCGGCGGCATCAACGACCGCATCCTCTGGTACCCCGGTGCCGACACTCTCTTCACGTCGGTCTACATCGCCTCGACGACGATCTCGGGCGCCGTCATCGCCGGTCTCGGCGGATGGCTCATCACGCGCGCGCTGGCGCGGACGGGAGCCCTCGGCCGGTTCGCGGCCGGGCGCGAAGCCACCGCCCGCGTCTGACGGTGGGCGACGCCGGGGCTCCGCGGCCCGCGACCCTCGAGGCCCGCGGGTGGGGGTGGCGCTACGCGACGCGACGCGCGTGGGCTGCACGCGAGACGACGTTCCGCATCGATGCCGGCGAGCGCGTGCTGCTGCTCGGCGCTTCGGGGTCGGGCAAATCGACGCTGCTGCAAGGCCTCGCCGGGGTCCTCGGCGGAGCCGACGAAGGCGAGCAGGAGGGGACGCTACTCGTGGACGGGCAGCCGGCCGCGGAGGCCCGTGGCCGAGCAGGGCTCGTTCTGCAAGACCCCGACAGCCAGACGATCCTCGCGCGGGTGGGCGACGACGTCGCGTTCGGCTGCGAGAACCTGGGCGTGCCCCGCGACGAGATCTGGCGCCGGGTACGGGCTGCGTTGGATGCGGTCGGACTCGACGTCCCGCTGGATCGTTCGACCGCGGCGTTGTCGGGCGGGCAGAAGCAGCGCCTCGCCCTCGCGGGCATCGTCGCGATGCAGCCGGGTGCGGTGCTGCTCGACGAGCCGACCGCGAACCTCGATCCTGCGGGCGTCGTCGACGTCCGGGACGCCGTCGCCCGCGCGCTCGATGCGACCGGGGCCACGCTCGTCGTGATCGAGCACCGGATCGAGGCGTGGCTTCCCGTCGTCGATCGGGTCATCGTGCTGGCGCCCGGCGGCGAGGTCATCGCTGACGGCGATCCTCGAACGGTGCTGACCGAACGGGGCCAGGAGCTCGCTGCGGCGGGCGTGTGGGTGCCCGGCATCCGTCCCTCCTTCCCGCCGCGGCCCGCCACTCGGCCTGGCGATGTGCTGCTGTCGGCCGCGGATCTCGTGGTCGGACGTGCCGCCGGCTCGCCGGCCGCCGGGCCTCTCGACCTCGATGTGCGGGCGGGCGAGGTGCTCGGTGTCGTCGGGCCGAACGGTGCCGGCAAGTCGACCCTCGGGCTCACGCTCGCGGGGCTGCTCCCCGGGCAGGGGGGTGCCGTGCGCGCGGCGGACGGCCTCGCTGCCGGGGCTGCGCTCGCCCGCCGTTCACGGCGACGTGTCGCCGCGGCCCCCGCCGACCCCGCGGCGTGGACGTCGACGGCGTTGCTGACGCGGATCGGGACGGTCCTGCAGGAGCCCGAGCATCAGATCCTGCGCGCATCGGTGCGCGACGAGCTCGAGGTCGGGCCCCGCGCTCTGGGTCTCGAGGAGACGGAGATCACTGCTCGCGTCGACGAACTGCTCGAGCGGCTTCGGCTCGCCCCGCTCGCCGGGGCCAACCCGTACACACTGTCGGGCGGCGAGAAGCGTCGCCTCACTGTCGCGGCGATGCTGGCGGCGCGTCCCCGGGTCGTGGTCCTCGACGAGCCGACTTTCGGCCAGGATGCGCGCACCTGGTCGGAGCTGGTCGCGATCATCGCTTCCCTGCGCGACGGTGTCGACGACCGCGGCCCGCTCGGCGTCGTCACGATCACTCACGACGATGCCGTGCTCGACGCGCTCGCGGCGCGCCGGTTCGCGCTCGCGCCGGCGGGGGTGCGGGCGTGAGCGCCCCCGTGCATCTCGAAGCTGCGCCGCGCGGCGTCGCGACGCTCAACCCCGTGGCGAAGCTGCTGGCGGCGCTCCTCATTGCACTTCCGCTGGTCATCACGATCGACCCGGTCTCGGCCGGCGTGGCCCTGCTCCTCGAGCTGCCGCTCCTGCTCGCGTCGGGCGTCGGGTGGCGCCGGTTCTGGATGCGGACACTGCCGCTGTGGATCGCCGCGCCGGCGGCCGCGGTGACGATCTCGCTCTACGGCGAGCGAAGCGGCGCCGAGGTCTTCTCCTGGGCATTCGTCCACGTCAGCGAGGGTTCGCTCGCGCTGGGGCTGGCTGCGGCGCTCCGCGTCCTCGCGATCGGGCTGCCGGCCGTCGTGCTGTTCATCACGGTGGACCCGACCGACCTCGCCGACGGGCTGGCGCAGATCTTGCGCCTTCCGGCCCGTTTCGTCATCGGGGGACTCGCCGGGATGCGGATGCTCGGTCTGCTCGCGGAGGATTGGCGCGCGCTCGCCCTCGCGCGGCGGGCCCGTGGCGTGGCCGACGCCGGCCGGCTGCGGCGCACGCTGGGGATGGCCTTCGCGCTTCTCGTGCTGGCCATTCGACGGGGCTCGGCGCTCGCGACCGCGATGGAGGCTCGGGCCTTCGGTGCGCCGGTGCGTCGCACGTGGGCGCGGGAGTCGCGGCTCGCGGCATCCGATGTCGCGGTCATGGCGGGCGGGCTCGCGATCTCGGTCACGGCTCTGGCCGTGTCGGTCGCGGTGGGAGCCTTTCACCCGATCTTCGGCCCGTCCTGAGATCAGGCCACGAGATCGGGTCTCAGAGGCTCCCGACCGTCGTCTCCGCCAGGCGCCGGGCGAGCGCCTCCTCGACGACGAGCTCGGTGATCAGCCCGGCGGCGAGAGCCCCGCGCAGCGCGTCGAGCTTGGTCAGGCTCGAAACCGCGCACAGGCGGCGGGGGATGCGGCGGATCGCTTCGAGCGACGGTCCGCTCGAGCGGGCGTTGAGCTCGATGCCGGTCGCCGAGCCGTCGATGCGGTAGAACACCGTCGCGCAGTCGCCGACGACCCCGTCGCGGAGAAGCGAGCGCAGATCCTCGCCGGTGAGGTAGCCGCCCGCGTACACATGGGACGGGACGTCGGCGTGCGGGGAGCCGAGCCCGAAGACGAACACCTGCACGCGCGACTGCGCGTCGAGGACGCGCCGGATCGACCGTTCGCGCCACAGCAGCTGCTTGGTCAGCGGATCGTCGAACAGTGCCGGCACGGGGAACTGCTGCACGTCGGTGCCGAACGCCTGCCCGAACCGCTCGAGGATCGCGCCGGAGTACGAGATGCCCGACGTCGACTCGTTCGCCGCGCCGTTCATCTGCACAATCTGCGAGTCGTGCAGCCGTTTCGTCGGCAGGTGGCGGGCGATCGCCGACACCGTGGCTCCCCAGGCGATGCCGATGCTGGCGTCGGGATCGAGCGTCGACGACAGGACGTGGGCCGCCGTCCGTGCGGTGCGCTCGAGCCGTTCGGCGTCATTCGTCCGCGGCGGTGTGCTCACGACATGCACCGAGATGCCGAAGCGCTCGGAGAGCCGCCGTGCCACCACCGAGTTCGCCTCATGCGGGGAGTGCACCGTGATCTCCACGAGACCGATGTCGCGGGCGTGCGAGAGCAGGCGCGACACCGATGACCGCGACAGGCTCATCTCGGCCGCGATCTGATCCATCGTCCGGTCCTGCACGTAGTAGAGCTGCGCGGCGCGCAATGCGTCGCGCGTCCGGGCTTCGGCTTCGGCATCCGCGCTCATCGTCGTCCGTTCTGCACGTTCGTGCATAGCCGCGGCGCCGGTGCACATCTGTGCACGACCGTTGCGCATCCGTGCGGTGGACCCCAGTGTAGATCGGGACAGCCGTGGAAAAGGATGCATGTATGACCGAGTCGACGCCGACCACCCGAGCGAACATCCGAGCCCTGCGTGAGCGCCCCCACGCGGAGGTCCTCGTGATCGGCGGCGGTATCAACGGCATCGCGACGTTCCGCGATCTCGCGCTCCAGGGCGTCGACGTCGCCCTCGTCGAGCGCGGCGACTATGTCAGCGGCGCCTCGTCCGCGTCGAGCCACATGATCCACGGCGGCGTGCGCTACCTCGAGAACGGCGAGTTCCGCCTCGTGAAAGAGTCGGTGACCGAGCGCAACCGCCTCGTGCGCAACGCCCCCCACTTCGTCAAGCCGCTGCCGACGACGATCCCGATCCACCGCACCTTCTCGGGCATCCTCGCGGCCCCGTTCCGGCTGCTCGTGACGCACGGCCGCGGCAAGCCCCGCGAGCGCGGCGCTCTGCTGATCAAGGTCGGTCTGATCATGTACGACACCTTCTCGCGCGACGGCGGATCGGTGCCTCGTCACCGGTTCCGCGGCCGCCGCAGCTCGCGGACGCAGTTCCCCGAACTCGACGAGCGTTTCCGGTACACCGCAACGTATTACGACGCCTCGATGCACGACCCCGAGCGCCTCGCGCTGGACGTGTTGCGCGACGGAGCGCGCGAGGACTCCGCGCGGGCTGCGAACTACGCCCCGGTGGTCGGTGCCGACGGATCGTCGGTCATCATCCGCGACGCCGTCACCGGCGAGGAGTTCCCCTTCTCGGCGGACGTCATCGTGAACACGAGCGGTCCCTGGACCGACCTGACCAACACCGCACTCGGCACCCCGACGCGCTTCATGGGTGGCACGAAGGGCTCGCACATCGTCCTCGACAACACGTCGCTGCTGGAGGCCACGGGCGGCAACGAGATCTTCTTCGAGGCCGCTGACGGCCGCATCGTCCTCATCTACCCGCTCAAGGGCCGAGTCATGGTCGGCACGACCGACATCGACGCCGACCCCGCGAGCGCGACGGTCTGCACCGACGACGAGATCGACTACTTCTTCGATCTGATCGGGCAGGTCTTCCCCGACATCTCGGTCGATCGATCGCAGATCGTCTACACCTTCTCGGGCATCCGTCCCCTCCCGCGGCACGACGACCTCGCCCCGGGCTTCGTCTCGCGCGACTACCGCATCGAGAAGGACCGTCTGGGCGATGTGCCCGTCCTGAGCCTCGTCGGCGGCAAGTGGACGACGTTCCGGGCGCTCGCCGAGCACCTCGCCACCGACGTGCTCGGCCTGATGCGGCGTCCGCGCCGGGTCGCCACCACCGACCTCGCGATCGGCGGCGGTGCGGGGTACCCCCGCAGCGTCGCGCAGCGCCGTCGCTGGATCGAGGCCCACCGCGGTGCGCACTCGGCGGAGTTCGCCGATCGGATGCTGGAGCGCTACGGCACCTACGCCCAGGAGGTGCTCGCGGCCCTCCCCGTCGCTCAGCAGGAGCTCGCGCACGCGCCCGGCTACTCGGTCGAGGAGATCGCCTTCCTCGCGGAGCGCGAGGAGGTCGTGTCGCTGATGGACCTGCTGCTGCGTCGCACGTCGATCGCGTTCGTCGGCGGCGTCTCGATGGAGACGCTCTCCGAGGTCGCCGAGGCGGCTGCGTCGGTGCTGGGCTGGGACGACGACGCCGTGCGTGCCCAGGTCGAGAAGGCTGCGCAGGCCCTCGAGGAGGCGCACCGCATCGACGTGCGGACCTCGCACCTGGCGCCGCTCGACGCCTGACGCTCGCAGACCCGGCGAGGCCCGACGCCGGATCACCCTCGGGCCACCCTCTCGCGCGGCGACGTCGCCCGCGATGATTCTGCAGAAAGGTCGACGCTGACATGCACGACATCAATCTCGGGCTCTACTTCGTGTCAGAGCTCGTGGGAACAGCGATGCTGCTCCTGCTCGGCGGTGGCGTGGTCGCCAACGTCATCCTCGCCAAGTCGAAGGGTCTCGGCGGCGGGACGCTGATGATCAACTGGGGCTGGGGCCTGGCGGTCTTCGCCGGTGTGCTCGTGTCGTCGTACTCCGGCGCGCAGCTGAACCCCGCCGTGTCGATCGGGCTCCTGGTGGGCGAGAAGATCGAGTTCGTCCAGTTCCTCGTCGCGATCGCCGCCCAGTTCGTCGGCGCCTTCCTCGGCGCCGTGCTCTGCTGGCTGGCCTACCACGACCACTTCGACGCCGAGCCCGACCCGGCCAACAAGCTCGGGGTGTTCTCGACCGGCCCCGGCATCCGCGCCTACGGTTGGAACCTCGTGACCGAGATCATCGCGACCTTCGTGCTCGTGTTCGTGATCTTCGGCTTCGCCGACTACGGCGACATCGAGATCGGCACGCCCGGTTCGCTCGGACCCCTCACCGCGGTGCCGGTGGCCCTCCTCGTGGTCGGCATCGGCGCCTCGCTCGGCGGCCCGACGGGCTACGCGATCAACCCGGCCCGCGACCTCGGCCCCCGCATCGCCCACGCCGTGCTCCCCATCAAGGGCAAGGGCTCGAGCGACTGGTCGTACGCGTGGGTTCCCGTCGTGGGACCCCTCATCGGCGGTACGCTCGCGGCACTCGCTGCCGGCGCTCTGCTCGGCCTCGCCTGACCCCCTCCACCGAACCGACAACGCGAACAGACAAGGACGTCACATCATGACCGACTACATCATCGCCCTCGACCAGGGCACGACCTCGAGCCGCGCGATCATCTTCGACAAGAAGGGCTCGATCATCTCCGTCGGGCAGAAGGAGCATGAGCAGATCATGCCCCGGGCCGGCTGGGTCGAGCACGACCCGATCGAGATCCGCGACAACATGCGCGAGGTCATCGGCATCGCGCTCGGCCGGGCCAACCTGACCCGTCACGACATCGCCGCGATCGGCATCACCAACCAGCGCGAGACCGCCGTCGTGTGGGACAAGAACACCGGCATCCCCGTGTACAACGCGATCGTGTGGCAGGACACCCGCACGCAGTCGATCGTCAACCGTCTGGCGGGCGACGAGGGCGTCGAGCGGTACAAGGACATCGTCGGGCTGCCGCTGGCGACGTACTTCTCGGGCACGAAGATCGTCTGGATCCTCGAGAACGTCGAGGGTGCCCGCGAGAAGGCCGAGGCCGGCGATCTCATCTTCGGCACGACTGACACGTGGGTGCTGTGGAACCTCACCGGAGGCCCGACGGGCGGCATCCACGCCACCGACGTCACGAACGCGTCGCGCACGCTCTTCATGGACCTCGAGACCCTCGAATGGCGGGACGACATCCTGGCCGACTTCGGTGTGCCGCGCTCGATGATGCCCGAGATCCGCTCGTCCAGCGAGGTCTACGGCGAGGCGCGCGACACGTCTCTGCTGCGCGAGACGCCGGTGGCCGGCATCCTCGGCGACCAGCAGGCCGCGACCTTCGGCCAGGCGGCCTTCGATGCCGGTGAGAGCAAGAACACCTACGGCACCGGTAACTTCCTGATCTTCCAGACCGGCACCGAGATCGTGAAGTCCGAGAACGGACTGCTCACGACGGTCGGCTACAAGCTGGGCGACGGGCCGACCCACTACGCGCTCGAGGGCTCGATCGCCGTCACCGGGTCGCTCATCCAGTGGCTGCGGGATCAGCTCGGGATCATCTCGACCGCTCCCGAGGTCGAGCAGCTCGCGCTCTCGGTCGAAGACAACGGCGGCGTGTACTTCGTCCCCGCCTTCTCGGGTCTGTACGCACCGTACTGGCGGCCGGATGCCCGCGGCGCGATCGTCGGGCTCACGCGCTACGCCAACCGCGGCCACCTCTCCCGCGCAGCGCTCGAGGCCACGGCCTTCCAGACGCGCGAGGTGCTGGATGCCGTCAACGCCGACTCCGGGGTCGACCTGGCCGAGCTGAAGGTCGACGGCGGCATGATCGCCAACGACACGCTGATGCAGTTCCAGGCCGACATCCTGGGCGTTCCCGTCGTGCGGCCGGTCGTCGCCGAGACGACGGCGCTCGGTGCCGCCTACGCAGCCGGCCTCGCGGTCGGCTTCTGGAGCGACCTCGACGAGCTGCGGGCCAACTGGCAGGAAGACAAGCGCTGGACGCCGAACGACGACGCCCCGGAGCGCGAGCGCCAGCTGCGGCTGTGGAAGAAGGCCGTGACGAAGTCGATGGACTGGGTCGACGACGACGTCCGCTGAGGTCAGAGGGAGAGGGCGAAGCAGACCGAGCGCGGCATCGTCTCGACATAGGGCTCGTAGACGGGGATGCGGCTGAAGCCCATCGACGCGTAGAGCGCCATGGACTCGGGCTGCTGGAGTCCGGTCTGCAGGATCACGCGCTCCGCGCCGTCCGCGCGGGCGGCCTCGAGCGCGGCCGACATGAGTCCGCGGGCGATGCCGAGCCCTCGGAAGCCCGGTGCCACGATGAGGCGCTTGATCTCCCACTCGTCGCCGAGCCTGCGCAGGATGACGTGCCCCGCGGGGGCCTCGTCGGCGCCGGCTTCGGCGGCGAGGGCGATCAGCGTCGCGACGATCTCGTCGGGGTGCGTCGCGAGTGCGCGGGCGCGAGCTCGGCGTCGCTCGTCCGGCTCGTCGCCGTGGAAGCCGTCGTAGCGCGCGCCGAGGTCGTCGTCGAGCTGGCGGCGCAGGTCGCGGGCGCGGGGATCGTCGTAGGCGACATCGACGATGCGCCAGGTCAGGTCTCGTTCCACAGCGACCGATAGTAGGCCAGTCGCTCGGGGTCGGGACGCACCCCGTATGCGGCGATGAGCGCGTCCTCCCAGCCGGGACCGTAGTTCCACTCGGTGCTCATCGAGGCGACGGCGATGTCGGCCCAGCGGTCGGCGACGCCGAGCGCGCCGAGGTCGACGTGCGCGAGCCACCGTCCGCCGTCGTCGATGAGGGTGTTCGGGCAGCAGGCGTCGCCGTGGCAGACCACGAGGAGATCGGGCTCGGGCGGCTCGTGGAGGGATGTCGGAACGGCGATGCCGCGGGCCGCTGCGGTGCGCAGCCGGTGCTCGACGCGCCAGTCGAACGGGCAGTCCACGACGGGCAGCGCGTCGTGGAGCGCGCGGAGGCCCTCCCCGACGGCGCGGACGGCGGTGGCGGGATCCGCGATCCAGCGAGGATCGACCGCCGACCGGCCGGGCAGCGCGCGGGTCACGAGCCATTCGATGTCGCCGTCCTCACCGGTCTCGATGACCTCGGGCACCGGTGTGAATCGTGCGGCCCATCGCAGGCGCTCCGACTCGTCGTGCATCGAGGTCTCGAGATTCCGCGGACCGATCTTGACGACGCGGCCGTCGTCGGTGCGGAACGTGAGGCCCCCGATCGCGTTGCGCCACAGCGGCGTCGAGCTCGCGCCGCGGGTGAGTCGGCGCAGCCGTGCGGCGATGTCGGGCGGGATCGGCGCATCCGGCGGCAGCAGGGTCACAGCCCCATCCTGCCCCGGCAGCTCAGCCGGCCGCGGGCGTTCTAGGGTGGAGGGGCGAGTTCGAAGGAGAACACATGCAGATCGCGGGAGTCTCCGCCCTCATCACGGGCGGCGCCAGCGGACTGGGCGCGGCCACGGCGCGGCGCCTCGCCGCTGACGGTGCGCACGTCACGATCGTCGACCTGCCGGGGTCGCCCGGCCGGGAGGTCGCCGCCGAGCTCGGCGGGAGGTTCGCCCCCGCCGACGTCACCGACCCGGACGAGGTCGCCGATGCCGTCGAGACAGCCGGCCGCACCACGCCCCTGCGGATCGTCGTCAACTGTGCCGGAATCGCACCGCCCGCCAAGCTGCTCGACCGCGAGGGCGCGCCCACGCCGCTCCCGGACTTCGAGCGGATCATCCGTATCAACCTCGTCGGCACCTACAACGTCGTCGCTCAGGCGTCGGCGGCGATCGCGCGGACCGAACCGACCGACTCGGGAGCCCGCGGCGTCATCGTCAACACCGCCTCCGTCGCCGCCTTCGACGGCCAGATCGGCCAGCCCGCCTACGCCGCATCGAAGGGGGGAGTGCACGCGATGACCCTGCCGATCGCGCGCGAGCTCGCGCGCTACGGCATCCGCGTCTGCACCATCGCCCCCGGGATCATGCAGACGCCCATGATGGCCGGGCTGCCGGATGCCGCGCAGCGCTCGCTCGGTGAGCAGGTGCCGTATCCGCAGCGGCTGGGGGCGCCGGAGGAGTTCGCCGCGCTCGCCGCCCACATCGTCGACAACGACTACCTCAACGGAGAGACGATCCGTCTCGACGGCGCGATCAGAATGGCACCACGATGACCGACACTGCATCCGACATCGCACCCGACACTGCATCCGACACCGTTCTGCTGCGGCGCGAGGGCGCGCTCGCGCGCATCACCCTGAACCGTCCGGCATCCCTCAACGCGGTCGACGCCGAGATGGCGACGCGCTGGCGCGAGGTCGCCGCCGAGGTCGCCGCCGACGCGTCGATCGGCGCCGTGATCCTGGATGCTGCGGGCCGCGCCTTCTGCGCGGGCGGCGATGTCGTGTCGATGTCGACGTCGGGCATGGGCGGCACCGCGGTCACCGAGACGGCCCGCGTCATCCACGACGGCATCACCTCGTTGACCGACGCGGCGGTGCCGATCGTCGCGGCCGTCCAGGGCGCGGTCGCCGGGGGAGGGCTCGGGATCATGCTCGTCGCCGACTACATCGTCGCGTCGCCGTCGGCGGTCTTCGTCAGCAAGTACGCCAACATCGGGCTCACTCCCGATCTCGGTGTGTCGACTCTGCTGCCGGCCGCCATCGGCCAGCGCCGGGCGCTGCAGCTGCTGCTCGACGACACGACGCTCGACGCCGCGACCGCACGCGACTGGGGCCTGATCGCCGAGGTCGTCGACGACCCGGCCGCCCGCGCGCAGGCGCTCGCCGAATCGTGGCTGCACGGCGCGACGACCGCGTTCGGTCAGGCCAAGCGCCTCGTGCGCGAGGGCGCCGGGCGCACCTTCGCGCAGAACCTCGACGACGAGGCGCGGACGATCGGCGCGCGTTTCGACAGCGACGAGGCGCGTGTCCGCATCGACGCGTTCGCCGCCGCATCCGCCCGCCGGACCCGACCCGAGGAGAAGTCATGACCGACCCGAAGCCCCTGGCGGGCAAGACGCTGCTGATGTCGGGCGGGAGCCGCGGCATCGGTCTGGCCATCGCGCTGCGCGCTGCGCGCGACGGTGCGAATATCGCCCTGCTCGCCAAGACCGACCAGCCGCATCCGAAGCTCGAGGGCACCGTCCACACTGCCGCCGCCGAGATCGTCGCGGCCGGCGGCCAGGCCCTGCCGATCGTCGGCGACGTCCGCGACGAGGACTCGATCACCGAGGCGGTGCTGAAGACGCAGGGCGAGTTCGGCGGGATCGATATCGTCGTCAACAACGCATCGGCGATCGACCTCTCGGGCACGCTGGAGCTCGCCACGAAGCGTTTCGACCTCATGCAGGGGGTCAACGTGCGCGGCACGTTCCTGCTCTCGCGGGCCGCCATCCCGATCCTGCGAGAGGCCGAGAACCCGCACATCCTCTCGCTGTCGCCCCCGCTCAACCTCTCGCCGAAGTGGCTCGGCGCGCACACCGGCTACACCCTCGCGAAGTACGGCATGACGATGGCGACCCTCGGCGTCGCCGCGGAGTTCGCCGGCGACGGCATCGCCGCCAACACCCTGTGGCCGCGGACGACGATCGCGACGGCGGCGGTGAAGTACTCCCTCGGCGGTGACCGCATGATGGCCGCGAGCCGCACTCCGGAGATCTACGCGGATGCCGCCTACCACGTGCTCGTCCAGCCCTCGCGCGAGTACACGGGGCAGACCCTCATCGTCGAGGATGTGCTCGAAGCCGCCGGCGTGACCGACTTCTCGAGCTACGCCGCCGTCCCGGGAACGCCCGACGCCGAGCTGTTCCCCGACGTCTTCCTCGACTGACGGGTCGGGATCAGAGAGGCTTGCGCAGGAAGATCTGGAAGGTGCCGTCGCCCTGCGCCACGCGCTCGGACTCGCTGTAGCCTTCGCGCTCGTAGAGGCGCAGGTTGGCCTCGCTGAGCGAGCCGGTGAACAGCTCGGCCTCGCGCGCTCCGGCCTCCCGTCCGCGGGCCTCGACAGCGGCGAGCAGTGCCGTGCCGAGTCCGGACCCCTGCTGGTCGGGGGCGATCGCGATGCGCCCGATCAGCAGCAGCTCGCCGTCGAGGCGGGCGCGCGCCGCTCCGACGATGCGACCGTCGTCGACGGCGACGCAGCCGAGGTTCTCCTGCAGCTCCGCACGGAGCTCATCGAGGGTCTGCGTGAGGGGCGGCATGTCGGCGGCGTCGTAGATGAGGGCCTCGGACACGAATGCCGCGCGCTGCAGGGTCAGCACCTCGCCCGCGTCAGCGGGGTCGATGGGGCGGATGTCGCGGTCGCCGGCCTCGCGGGACATCAGACGGCCGTCTCGGGGTCGATGATGCCGTGGCGGACAAAGGCGTTCCAGATGCCGTCGTCGAGGACACCGGTGGTGACCTCGCCGGCGATGCGCTGCAGCTGGGGGTCGGCCTCGGCCATCGCGATGGCGGTGCCGCAGACCTCGAACATCTCGACGTCGTTCCAGCTGTCGCCGATTCCGACGGCGTCGGCGGCGTCACGGCCGAGGTGCCTCAGCATCGCCTGGATGCCGGTTCCCTTGTTCGTGCCGCGCATCCCGACCTCGCCGTTCGCCCCGGTGGGCAGGGGCATGCTGCCCGGGATGACGTGGAACTCGTCGCCGAGCGCGCGCTGGGTCTTCTCGACGGCGTCGGGGTCGGAGCTGACGAACACCGCCTTCGCGATGTGGTCGAGATCGGCCTCTTCGACGGGGGCGAAGCGCGGCGCGGCCACGACGTCCTCGGCGAGGGCGACGGTCGAGAGGTCCTCGGCGTGACGACGTCGGCGTTCGCTGATGAACTCGGCGATGAAGGACCGCACGCCCTCGCTCGCGTACACCCCGTCGTGCGACTGGATGAAGTACCGCGTGCCCTGCTCGTCGAAGTAGGCCATGACCCGCTCGACGGCGGCGCGGGGCATCAGCTCGGCGAGCACCGTCTCGTCACCGGAGACCGCGAGGGCCCCGCCGTTGGAGATGGCGCCGTCGAAGCCGATGTCGAGCACGCGGGGGTTGATGTCGCCGGCGGCGCGTCCCGTGCACAGGTAGACGAGATGCCCGCGTTCGCGGGCGGCGCGAACCGCTGCGATCGTCGAGGGGGCGATCGTCTCGCCGTGCGCGAGGATGGTGCCGTCGACGTCGAGGAAGATGATGCGAGAATTCGACGTCACCCCTCCAGCGTAATGCGGGTGGCTCACAGCAGGCCGTGGCGGACGAAGGCGTTGTGGATGCCGTCGTCGTCGATCGCGGTCGTGACCTCGTCGGCGAGGGCCTGCACCTCGAGCGCGGCGTTGCCCATCGCGATCGCGGTGCCGCAGACCTCGAACATCTCGGCGTCGTTCCAGTTGTCGCCGATGCCGATGGCGTCGGCGGGGTCGACGCCCAGGTGGGCGAGCACCTCGAGGATCGCGGCGCCCTTGTTCACGCCGCGCGGCGCCACTTCGCCCGAGCTGCCCTCGGGCAGGGGGATCGTGCCCGAGACGACGGCGAAGTCGGGGGCGAGCTGCTCGAGCAGGTCGGCGACCGCGTCCGCGTCGTGCCCGAGGATGACGGCCTTGGCGACCTCGGCATCCGAGAAGTGGACCTCGTCGTCGAAGGTCTTCATCCCGACGCTGAAGAACTCGAGCTCCTCCGGGTCGGCCCCGGCGGCCCGCGCGTCCTCGATGTGGCGGGCGCGGTCGCGCTCGAGACGGTCCGCGAGCAGAGCCGGCAGTCCCGGGCTCGCGAACATGCGGTCGAACGACTGGTAGTACCAGTGGATGCCGCGGGCCTCGAACGCGGCGCTGAGGCGCGCGACCTCGGCGGCGGTCATGAGTCGCGAGACGATCAGCTCGTCGCCGACCCCGGCGAACGCGCCGCCGTTGGTGACGGCACCGTCGAAGCCGATGTCGAGGATGCGGCCGCGGAGCTCGGCCATGCCGCGTCCGGTGCTCAGCAGCACGAGGTGACCGTTCTCGCGGGCACGGCGGACGGCGGCGACGGCGGATTCGGGCAGGTGGGTGCCGTCCTGCAAAAGCGTGCCGTCGACGTCGAGGAAGACGGCGCGGCGGCGGAAGTCGGACGAGGTCATGCAGATCCCCTCTCGGATGCGGAGAAGGGCGCGGCCGCGGGCCAGAAGGAGGGCCCCGCGACCGCGCCCGGTCGGGTCAGCGTCTCAGCGGGTCAGCGAGGCGCCGTTGGTGCGGATGACTTCGGCGTACCAGCCGAACGACTTCTTCTCGAAGCGCTCGAGCGTGCCCGAGCCGTCGTCGTTGCGGTCGACGTAGATAAAGCCGTACCGCTTGCTCAGCTGAGCGGTCGAGGCGCTGACGAGGTCGATGCAGCCCCACGAGGTGTAGCCGAGCACCTCGACGCCGTCGGCGATCGCCTCGCCGACCTGCACGAGGTGGTCGTTGAGGTAGGCGATGCGGTAGTCGTCGACGACCGTCTTGACGCCGTCGACCTCGACGAGCTGGTCCTTCGCGCCCAGGCCGTTCTCGACGATGAACAGCGGCTTCTGCCAGCGATCCCAGAACTGGTTGAGCACCAGTCGCAGGCCGACGGGATCGATCTGCCAGCCCCACTCGCTCGCCTCGAGGGTCGGGTTCGGCACGCCGCCCATGATGTTGCCCTCGCCGGTGACCTTCTTCGCCGGGTCGGCGGTCGCGGCGACCGACATGTAGTAGCTGAACGACACGAAGTCGACCGTGTTGGTGAGGTCGTCGCGGTCCTCGTCGGTGATGTCGAGCTCGATGCCCTTCTCGGCGAGCGTGCGCAGGAAGTACCCGGGGTAGGCGCCGCGGGTGTGCACGTCGCCGTAGACGAGGTTCGAGTGATCGAACGACATGACCTCGAGGGCGTCGGCGGGAGAGGGCGAGAGCGGGTACACGGGCATCGAGAGCACCATGCAGCCGATCTGCGCGTTCGGGGCGACCTCGCGCGCGATGCGCGTCGCGCGGGCGGATGCCACGAGCTCGTGGTGCATCGCCTGGTACAGCTGCTGCTCCGTCAGCTCGTCCTTCGGGGTGTTGATGCCCCCCGACATGAAGGGGGCGTGCAGCAGCGAGTTGATCTCGTTGAAGGTCAGCCAGTACTTCACCCGTGCGCCGTAGCGCTCGAAGAGGGTGCGCGCGTAGTTCTCGTAGAAGCCGATGAGCCGGCGGTCGGTCCATCCGTCGTAGGTCTCGGCGAGGTGGAGCGGGGTCTCGTAGTGCGAGATCGTGACGAGCGGCTCGATGCCGTGCTTCTCGAGCTCGTCGAGCACGCGATCGTAGAAGGCGAGGCCCTCTTCGTTCGGCTCGGTCTCGTCGCCCTTCGGGAAGATGCGGCTCCACGCGATGGAGAAGCGGAAGGTCTTGAAGCCCATCTTGGCGAACAGGGCGATGTCTTCGGCGTAGCGGTGGTAGAAGTCGATGCCGACGAGCTTGAGGTTGTCGAGGGTCGGTGCGTCGGTGCGGGCGCCGACGATGCCGTGGGGGCATGACGTCCTGCACCGAGAGGCCCTTGCCGCCTTCGTCGTAGGCGCCCTCGAGCTGGTTCGCGGCGGTCGCGCCGCCCCAGAGGAATCCGTCGGGGAAGGTGGTGGTGCTCATGACTCTCTCGTTTCGTATCGCTTGTCCCGCGGTTGGCGGGACTGTGTATCGCTGGTCCCGCGGATGGCGGGACGGGTGGGGGAGGGGGCGGGGTTCGGGTTGCCCGCCCCCTCCGTTCGGGTGCGTCGGTCAGCTCGCGAGCGCGGACTCGACCGAGACCGCCGTGAACAGCGGCTCGCCGTGCGCGATCGGGCCGGACGCCTGGTCGGTCAGGGCGGGGTACAGCTCGCCGTTGGTGACGATGACGGGCGTCGTCAGGTCGTAGCCCGCCCGCTCGATCGCGTCGCCGTCGAACTCGACGAGCAGATCGCCGGCCTTGACCTCCTGGCCGGTGGTGACCTTGACGTCGAAGTGAGCGCCGGCGAGCTTGACCGTGTCGATGCCGATGTGGATCAGTACCTCGGCGCCGTCGGCGTGGCGCAGGCCGATCGCGTGTCCGGTCGGGAACGCGGCTGCGACGGTCGCGTCGAACGGGGCGTAGACGGCGCCGGAACGCGGCTTGATCGCGACGCCGTCACCGAGGCTGCCCTCGGCGAAGGCCGCGTCGGGGGTCTCGCTCAGGGGCACGACCGTACCGTCGACCGGGCTGAGAACGACGACGTCGTTGCCGGATGCCGCCGGGGTGGCTGCCGGTGCGGCATCCTCTTCGGGCTCCTTGAAGCCGACGATCGCGGTCAGCAGGAACGGGATGGCGATCGCGGCGGCGAGGCCGATGATGAGCATGACCATGTTCCCGTTGCCGAACAGGGCCGGAAGCGCCAGGCCGGAGGGGACGACGAAGGCGGTCGAGAAGACGCCGCCCATCGCGATGATCGCGCCGCCGACCACACCGCCGACGATGCCGAAGGCGAAGGGGCGCTTGAGCGGCAGGTTGATGCCGTAGATGGCGGGCTCGGTGATGCCGGCGAGGAAGCCCGACAGCGTCGCGGGAGCCGCGAGCGACTTGAGGTTCTTGTTGCGGGCGCGCACCCAGACACCGGCGACGGCGGCAGCCTGCGCGAGGACGGCTGCGAACACGGGGCCGATGAGCAGGATCTGACCGGTGGTCTGGTACTCCAGTGTGAACAGCGGCACGAGGCCCCAGTGCAGACCGAAGATGACGAAGACCTGCCAGAAGCCGCCCATGATGGCGCCGCCGGCCCACGGGGCGTTCTCGAAGACCCAGCCGATGCCGTTGCCGAGCGCGCCGCTGAGGATCGCGGAGATCGGGCCGATGACGACGAAGACGATCGGGACGGCGATGAGCACGACGATCATCGGGGTGACGAAGCGCCGCACCGCGCCCGGGAGCTTCGCGTAGAGGAACTTCTCGGCGTGGCTCTGCAGCCACACGATCACGATGATCGGGATGACGCTCGAGACGTAGGTGACCATCGTGAACGGGATGCCGAAGAACGTCAGCCCCTCGACCCCGACGAGCGGGGTGATGGTCGGGTAGAGCAGCGCGGCCGCGATCGCGAACGCGGTGAACTCGTTGGCCTTGAAGTAGCGCGCCGCGGTGAACGCGAGCGCCATCGGCAGGAAGTTGATGAGACCGTCCGATAGGGCGTTCAGCACCGCGTAGGTCGAGTTGTCGGTGCCGATCCAGCCGAAGGTGACCGCGGCTGCGAGGAAGGCCTTGAGCAGACCGGTGCCCGCGAGGGCCCACAGCAGCGGCGTGAAGATCGCCGAGATCATCGAGATGAAGCGGTTGAAGAGGTTGCCCTTCGGGCCCTCGGATGCCGCGGCCTCGGAGCCGGCGCCGAACTTCGAGATCTTGCCGATCTCGGCGAACACGTCGGGGACGTCGTTGCCGATGACGACCTGGTACTGGCCGCCGGCCTGGGCGACGGTGACGACACCGGGCACGGCCTTGACGGCGGCGGTGTTCGCCTTGGACTCGTCCTTCAGCACGAAACGCAGACGCGTCGCGCAGTGGACGAGGGAGGTGACGTTCTCCTCGCCGCCGACGCCCTCCAGGACGCCGGCCGCGGTCTTCGAGTAATCCATCGGGACTGCTCGCTTTCTGCCGCAGCATCGCGGCACTCGGGTGGAGGAAGCCGCCGCATCCCTGTTTCCGGGCAACAAAAAAACCTGAACTCGTTCACCGCCGATCAAGACGATGTGAGTTCAGGTTTTGCCCGCTGCCGCGGTAACAATCCGGAGACTTCCGCAGGGCAGCGACGCCCTGCGAGGGTCACGGTAGCACGGGACCGGGGTTCTGGCCAGCTTCGTTCGCACCGACCTGCGTCGCCAGGCGCTCGACGTGCACGATGACGTACAGGAGCTCCTCGTCGGTCAGCTCCGACTCCGTCGCCGCACGGACGTAGGCCTTCACCTCCTCCGCGATCGCGTAGGAGCGCGGGTAGCTGTGCTTGGCGAACTCGAAGAACGAGGTGTCGGCGCTGCGCAGCATCGTCTTCGAGACGAGGCGCTGCAGCAGGAACTGGATGTGCAGGATGAATCGGGCGTAATCGGGGCTGTCGGTGTCGAGCTTGACGCCGAGGCCGTTCTCGACCGTCATGACGACGTGCTGCAGGCGGCGGAAGAGGAGCGCCGCCGTGCCGTTCGGCTCGTCGCGGGTCGCGTTGAGCAGGTGCATCGTGAGGAACACCGCCTCTTCGGCGGGCAGCTCGCGATCGAGGGACTCGGAGATCGCGGTGGCCATGCGCTGCGCCGCGGAGAACTCGTGGGGATGCAGCACGCGCAGTTCGGGCATGTTGGTCGCGGGGATCCGGATGCCGTTGTCGAGCCGCTCGAGCACGAACTGGATGTGGTCGATGACGGCCATCGTGAAGAACCGGTCGAGGTGGTGGCCGAGACGGCGCTCGGCCTCGTCGACGGCGCGAGTGACGGCTTCCACCACCGGGTAGGGCACGTCGGTGAGCAGCTGGCGTTCGCGGTCGCCGGCATCCCCCGCATCGAGGATGAAGGTCTTCTCGACCTTGTCGGGGTCGAGGGTGTCGGACGGCTTCAGCTGGAACCCGAGCCCGCGTCCCATGAGCACGCGTTCGCGGCCATGCTCGTCGAGAGTGATGACGACGTTGTTGTTCAGCACCTTGTGCACGACGGTGCCCCGCGGGGGCGGAGCGACGTCGTCGAGGTTCATGGCTGCAGTCTAGGGCGGAGCAGGGCGGGGGCCGCCGGGCGCGGCGAACGCCGGCGGCCAGCCTTCGCGCAGGCGGCGCCGGTACCCTGGATCATATGACCGATTCAGATCCCGTGCGCGAGACCGCGTCGTCCGTGCGCGAGACCTCGTCGCCCGTGCGCTCCACCAAGCCGCGTCAGGTGCGCCCCGCGACCGAGGGCTGGTCGCAGCAGAAGGACGAGTCCGGTCGTCCGCTGCTGCAGTTCGCGAGCCCGAAGCGCGGCAAGCCGCCCGTCCACCTTGCCGACCTCACGCCCGAGCAGCGCGTCGAGAAGGTCAAGGAGCTCGGCATGCCGGGCTTCCGGGCGAAGCAGCTCGAGAAGCACTACTTTCGGCACTTCACCTCGGATGCCGCGGAGATGACCGACCTGCCCGCCGCGGGGCGCGACGAGCTCGTCGCCGGTCTGCTCCCGCCGCTCCTGACCGAGGTGCGCCGGCTCGAGACCGACCGCGGCGACACGATCAAGTTCCTGTGGAAGCTCCACGACGGCGCCCTCGTCGAGTCGGTGCTCATGCGCTACACGGGCCGCATCACGCTGTGCGTGTCGAGCCAGGCCGGATGCGGCATGAACTGCCCGTTCTGCGCGACCGGCCAGGCGGGCCTGACCCGCAACATGTCGGCCGCCGAGATCATCGAGCAGGTCGTCCGGGCGAACCGTCTCATCGCGGACGGCGGCCTCGGCGACCCGCGCAAGGTCGGGCACGAGGGCGAGCGCGTCACGAACATCGTCTTCATGGGCATGGGCGAGCCGCTGGCGAACTACGCCCGCGTCATGCAGGCGGTGCGCACGATGGTCGACAAGGATCACGGCATCGGCATGAGCGCGCGGGGCATCACGGTCTCCACGGTCGGCCTCGTTCCGGCGATCCAGAAGCTGACGAAGGAGGACATTCCCGTCACCTTCGCACTCTCGCTGCACGCCCCCGACGATCAGCTGCGTGACGAGCTCATCCCCGTCAACTCCCGGTGGAAGGTCGACGAGGCGCTCGACGCGGCGAAGGCCTACTTCGACGAGACGGGCCGGCGGGTGTCGATCGAGTACGCCCTCATCAAGGACATGAACGACCACGCGTGGCGCGCGGACCTCCTCGCCGAGAAACTGAACGCCCGCGGACGCGGCTGGGTGCACGTCAACCCCATCCCGCTCAATCCGACGCCCGGCTCCATCTGGACCTCGTCCGAGCCCGAGGTGCAGGACGAGTTCGTGCGACGGCTGAACGAGGCGGGCATCCCGACGACCCTTCGCGACACCCGCGGCAAGGAGATCGATGGGGCGTGCGGTCAGCTCGTCGCGACCGAGGACGACCAGCGCGCGGCCGACACGGTTCCCGCGGGTTGAGGTCATAAGACGCAACTCCGGCCCGCACGGGCCCACCGCGAGGTAGCGTTTTCCCATGGTTGAGTATCGCTACCTCGGCAACAGTGGATTCAAGGTCTCGGAGATCACGTACGGCAACTGGGTGACGCATGCGTCGCAGGTGGAGAACGACGCGGCCATCGCGACCGTCCACAAGGCGCTGGACCTCGGCATCACCTCGTTCGACACCGCGGACGCGTACGCCAACACGGCCGCGGAGGTCGTGCTCGGCGAGGCGCTGAAGGGTCAGCCGCGCGAGACGCTTGAGATCTTCACGAAGGTGTATTGGCCGACCGGCCGCAAGGGGCCGAACGACCAGGGCCTCTCGCGCAAGCACATCTTCGACAGCATCAACGGGTCGCTCCGCCGTCTCGGTGTCGACTACGTCGACCTCTACCAGGCGCACCGCTACGACTACGAGACGCCGCTGGAAGAGACGATGCAGGCTTTCGCCGACATCGTCCGCCAGGGCAAGGCGCTCTACATCGGCGTCAGCGAGTGGACCGCCGAGCAGCTGCGCGAGGGTCACGCCCTCGCGACGAAGCTTGGGTTCCAGCTCGTGTCGAACCAGCCGCAGTACTCGGCGCTGTGGCGCGTCATCGAGGGCAAGGTCATTCCCACCTCGCAGGAGCTCGGCATCTCGCAGATCGTCTGGTCGCCGCTCGCGCAGGGCGTGCTGACGGGCAAGTACCAGCCCGGGCAGCCCGTACCCGAGGGATCGCGCGCGACCGACGAGAAGAGCGGCGCGAACTTCATCAAGCGCTTCTTGAACGATGAGGTGCTCACGGCCGTTCAGAAGCTGAAGCCGATCGCCGATGAGGCGGGCCTCACCGTCGCGCAGCTCTCGCTCGCGTGGGTGCTGCACAACGAGAACATCGCAGCAGCGCTCGTCGGCGCCTCGCGTCCCGAGCAGCTCGAGGACACCGTGAAGGCCTCGGGTGTGAAGCTCGAGCAGTCGGCGTACGACGCGATCAACGATGCCCTCGGCGGCGTCGCGGTGACCGACCCGGCCGAGACCGACACGGTCTCGCCGAAGACGCGCCCGGCCTGATCCGGGCTGATCGTGGTCACGAGCGCCGGCATCCTGCCCTACCGCATCGCTGCGGACGGCACGGTGTCGGCGCTCGTCGCCCACATGGGAGGACCGTTCTGGGCGGCCAAGGACGCCGGGGCGTGGTCGATCGTCAAGGGCGAGTACGACCCCGACGACGAGGCGGCCCTGGATGCCGCGCGGCGCGAGTTCCGCGAAGAGCTCGGGCTCGAGCCGCCCGACGGCGAGTACGCCGAGCTCGGCACCTTCTCGTACTCGTCGGGCAAGCGCATCACGGTGTTCGTCGTCGACGGCAGCGGGTTCGATGCCTCGAACGCGGCATTCGGCGAGTTCGAGATGGAGTGGCCGCCGCGGTCGGGGCGCACGGCGTCGTTCCCCGAGGTCGACCGGGTCGAGTGGGTCGAGGTGGGGCGCGCTCGCGAGCTGCTCGTCAAGGGTCAGCGACCGGCCCTCGACCGGCTCGATGAACTCGTTCAAGCGAGCGGGAGGTAGTCGAGGGTGGCGCAGCATCGCATGCTTCCCACCGACCGGTGGGAGCCGTTCTCCGATGAGCACCTGGCGCGCGTCATCCCCGTCGCCACGGATCGCATCGTCCGGGCCTCGGCCGCCGCGGACTTCGCGCCGCGGCAAGCGGAGATGGTGATCTTCGACGCGTGCGGCATGAGCGCGGACGGCGTGCGTATCTGGCATGCCGCCCGCCTGCTGGGCGAGTCGGCGAACGCACGCGCCCGGTCGTCGGCTCGGCTTCGCTTCGGCGGTCGCGCATCCAGCATTGGCTGGATCGGGTGGGTGCTGGTGCTCGCCGCCCTCACCGGCGGACTCGCATTCGCCGTCGCGCTGCAGACGAAAGACGTGGTGCTCACAGCCGCGTTCTCCGCCGCGACGGCGATGGCGGTGCTGGTGGCGGCCGCGGGCGCGCGAGGACGCCCGCTCGATCGTGCGCTGTGGCGGCCGCAGGCTGTCGCCCTCGTCGGGACGGCGGTTGCCGCCGTCCTCGTCGGCAGCGGTGCCACCGCCCCCGCAATGGCCGTGCTGGTGACTGCCCCGGTCATCGTCGTCACCTCTCTGGTCGCAGGCATGATCATCCGGGGCGCCAAGCCGCAGCAGGCCCGCGAGGTGGATGACAGTCTGACCGCCGCTTACCGGGCGGTCATCGCGGACCTTCCCGCTCATGTCGAGCGTCTCGAGCGCGAGACGAGCGCTGCACTGCCGCCGGAGCGAGCCCGGTTCGTCGAACGCGTCCGCGCCGCCGTGTTCGAACGAGTGCGGGCCGACGAGCGCGTGCCCGAGCGGGCGCGGAGAAGGCTCGCGCGGCACGGGGACGCGCACGGCGCGGGCGGCGTCATCATCGCGGATTTCGCCGATCCGCTCACCTGGATGCCGGAGGCGCTCGCGCGGTCGGCGTACACCACGGACGATCCGCGGCATCCCGACAATCGGGACGGCTGACCGGTCTCGCCGTCCCGTCAGCGCTTCTTCTTCGGCGCCTCCGACACGTCGAGCTTCTCGTGCAGGCCGCCCAGCGACGACCAGGCGCTCGCGGTGCCCTTCGCCGCGTGCTCGGCGCCGCGCACGGCTCGCTCGTCGGCCCACTCGTTCAGGACGTGGCCGCGGTGCCCGCGGACGTGCTCGAGGATGACGTCGGGCAGTCCGCGCGCACGGCGGGCGTCGCGGGCGGCGATGAGCTGCTCGAGGATGTCGCGGTTCTTCGTCGGCGCGCCGGTCGAGGTCTTCCAGCCGCGGCGGCGATGGCCGTCCATCCACGATGCGTACGTGTCGATCGCGTACTTGGAATCGGCCTGAACGACGAGCTCGCGGACGTCGGGGTGGTCCTCGATCGCCTTCAGCAGCCCGAGCAGCTCGCCGATGTTGTTCGTGCCCTGCGGGATCGCTCCGGCGGCCCAGTGGCCGTCCTCGCCGACCCAGGCCCAGCCGGTCGGTCCGGGATTGCCCTTGCAGGCGCCGTCGGTGGCCACGGTGTATCGGTCGGAACTCACTCGGGCAAGGGTACCCGGGAGGTCGTGCGATGCGGCTTCTGTATACGTTGGAGTCCGATTCCGCGGTTTTGACCCGCCGGCACGGGCTCTGTGTATACAATCGTCGCATGGTGGCCGAGGGTGGAGCACGGGCGGGAGAGCGCGCCTACGCCGCTCTGCTGGCCGAGATCCAGAACGGCGACCTCGCTCCCGGGGCGGTGCTCGGCGAGGTGGAGCAGGCGACGCGACTGGGCGTCAGCCGTACTCCGCTGCGCGAGGCTCTCCGGCGACTCGCGGCCGACGGCCTCGTGCGCCAGGCCTCGCCGCGGGTGACCGTCGTCGCCGACATCGATCGCGATGACATCCGATCGCTGTTCGAGGTGCGCCGTGCGCTGGAAGAGACCGCCGCACGGCTCGCCGCATCCCGGGGCGACGCCGCGCTCTTCGCCGAGCTCGCCGCGGCGTTCGACCGCACCGCGCAGGCCGATGCGCCCGGAGCGGGTGACCCCGACGCGTACTACGCGCTCATCGCTCGCTTCGACGCGGCGCTCGACGACGCCGCAGGCAACGCCTATCTGACGTCGGCGCTGACGAAGGTCCGCGCTCACCTCGTGCGGGTTCGCCGCCTCGCACGCGACAACCCCGCGCGGCTCGCGGCGTCGATCGAGGAGCACCGGCTCATCGCGAGCGCCATCGCCGCCCGCGACGCCGACCTCGCCGCCCACGCGACCCATGTGCACCTGCACAACGCCCTGACCAGCATCCTCGACTCCCTGGAGGCATCCGCATGACCGTCAGCCATCACGTCCGCGTCCACCGCAGCGACGAGGAGCTCGCGCGCGAGGACCAGCTCGCGTGGAAGATCGCGGAGGTCGCCGTCGACCCCGTAGCGGTCGAGCCCGCCGTGGTCGACATGATCGTGAACCGCATCATCGACAACGCCGCCGTCGCAGCGGCATCCCTCACCCGGGCGCCCGTCAGCTCGGCCCGCGCGCAGGCGCTCGACCACCCGGTCTCGCGCGGCGGCGCGGGGGCGAGCGTGTTCGGCGCGACCGACCGCACGAGCCCCGAGTGGGCCGCGTGGGCGAACGGCGTCGCGGTGCGCGAGCTGGATTACCACGACACCTTCCTCGCGGCGGACTACTCGCATCCCGGCGACAACATCCCGCCGATCCTCGCGGTCGCTCAGCACGTCGGTGCCGACGGTGCGGCGCTCGTGCGGGGCCTCGCGACCGGGTACGAGATCCAGATCGACCTCGTGCGGGCCATCTGCCTGCACAAGCACAAGATCGACCACGTCGCCCACCTCGGGCCTTCGGCCGCCGCCGGCATCGGCACGCTGCTGGGCCTCGATACCGCGACGATCTACCAGGCGGTCGGCCAGGCGCTGCACACGACGACCGCGACGCGCCAGTCGCGCAAGGGCGAGATCTCGACCTGGAAGGCCCACGCCCCCGCCTTCGCCGGCAAGCTCGCGGTCGAGGCCGTCGACCGCGCGATGCGCGGCGAGACGAGCCCGAACCCGATCTACGAGGGTGAGGACGGCGTCATCGCGTGGCTGCTCGACGGACCGGATGCCGCCTACACGGTGCCGCTGCCGGCGCCGGGCGAGCCCAAGCGCGGCATCCTCGACTCGTACACGAAGGAGCACTCGGCCGAGTATCAGGCGCAGGCGTGGATCGACCTCGCGCGCAAGCTGCACGGCGAGCACCCCGAGCTGCTCGACTCCGCGAACGTCGAGAGCATCGTGCTCCACACCAGCCACCACACGCACTACGTCATCGGCTCGGGGGCGAACGACCCGCAGAAGTACGACCCGACCGCGTCGCGCGAGACGCTCGATCACTCGATCCCGTACATCTTCGCGGTCGCGCTGCAGGACGGCGGCTGGCACCACGTCGACTCGTACACGCCCGAGCGCGCCGCCCGCCCCGACACGGTCGCCCTGTGGCAGCGAATCACGACGGCCGAGGATGCCGAATGGACGCGGCGCTACCACTCGGAGGATCCGGCGGAGAAGGCCTTCGGCGGGCGCGTCGAGATCCGGATGGCCGACGGCTCGACGATCGTCGACGAGATCGCCGTCGCCGACGCCCACCCGCTCGGTGCTCGCCCGTTCGCGCGCGAGGACTACATCCGCAAGTTCCGGATCCTCGCCGAGCCCGTGCTCGAACCGGCCCAGATCGAGCGCTTCCTCGACCTCGCGCAGCGTCTGCCCGATCTCACGGCAGACGAGGTGCGCGAGCTGAACATCGTCGCACGTGACGGCGTCATCGCGTCTGCGCCGAACCCGCGAGGGCTGTTCTGATGCTGTATTCGCAGACCACCCCCGCCGACAAGCGCCGCATCCTCCGGGAGCGGCTCGCGAGCGGTGAGACCCTGCGATTCCCGGGGGCGTTCAACCCCCTCTCGGCCCGGCTCATCGAGCGACGCGGCTTCGACGGCGTGTACGTCTCGGGCGCGGTCATCGCGGCTGACCTCGGGCTGCCCGATGTGGGCCTCACGACGCTGAGCGAGGTCGCCGGGCGCGGCCAGCAGATCGCGCGGATGACGGAGCTTCCGGCGATCATCGACGCCGACACGGGCTTCGGCGAGCCGATGAACGTCGCCCGCACGATCCAGACGCTCGAGGATGCCGGCCTCGCCGGATGCCACATCGAGGACCAGGTCAACCCCAAGCGCTGCGGGCACCTCGACGGAAAGAGCGTCGTCGACGAGAACACGGCCGTGGGCCGCATCCGGGCTGCCGTCGACGCCCGGCGCGACGCGAACTTCCTCATCATGGCGCGCACCGATGTGCGGGCGATCGAGGGGATGGATGCCGCCGTCGACCGCGCCCGCGCGCTCGTCGACGCCGGGGCCGACGCGATCTTCCCCGAGGCGATGCGCGACCTCGCGGAGTTCGAGGCGATGGCGTCGGCCGTCGACGTGCCGATCCTGGCGAACATGACGGAGTTCGGGAAGTCCGAGCTCTTCACGGTGGACCAGCTGCGCGACGCAGGTGCGCGGATCGTGATCTGGCCCGTCTCGCTGCTGCGCATCGCGATGGGGGCGGCGGGCCGCGCGCTCGACGAGCTCACGGCGGCCGGGAATCTGACCGCGAAGCTCGGCGAGATGCAGCACCGCGCCGACCTGTACGACCTCGTCGACTACGAGGGCTACACGCGCTTCGACTCGTCGGTCTTCGACTTCACCCTGTCGACTCGCCAGAATGAGTCGATCGACCGGGGCTGAGACCCGCGGATTCTGGCTACTCGACGGAGAGGGAACAGAACATGACCGAGCAAGACATCCGTAAGGGGCTCGTGGGGGTCGTTGCCGATGTGACGGCGATCTCGAAGGTGAACCCCGAGACGAACTCGCTGCTCTACCGGGGCTACCCGGTGCAGGAGCTCGCCGCGACGCAGCCGGTCGACGCCGTGGCGCATCTGCTGTGGCTCGGCGAACTGCCGACCGACGACCAGCTCGCCGAGCAGCGCCGGCGGGCTCGGCCGCAGCGGGCGCTGCCGCCGGAGCTGCGGGAGGCGATCGACCGGATGCCGGTGGACGCGCACCCGATGGACGAGGTGCGGACCGCCGTGAGCGTTCTCGGCGCGCTCGACACCGCCGGCGCGGCATCCGTGCTCGACGCCGTCGGGACGCCCGAGCGCAACCTGGAGCGAAGCCTGCGCCTGTTCGCGGTGCTGCCGGCGGTCGTCGCCTACGGGCAGCGTCGCCGCCGCGGGCTGGGCCCCATCGAGCCGCGCGACGACCTCGACGACGCAGCGAACTTCCTGTGGATGACCTTCGGCGAGGAGCCCGATCCGGTCGTCGCCGACGCGTTCAACCGGTCGCTGATCCTCTACGCGGAGCACTCGTTCAACGCCTCGACCTTCACGGCTCGGGTCATCGCTTCGACCCTGAGCGACCTGTACTCGGCCGTCGTCGGGGCGATCGGAGCCCTCAAGGGGCCGCTCCACGGCGGAGCGAACGAGGCTGTGATGCACGTCTTCGACGAGATCGGGGATGCCACCGCCGTCGAGGCCTGGCTCGACCGGGCGCTCGCCGAGAAGCGCAAGATCATGGGGTTCGGTCACCGCGTCTACAAGCGCGGCGATTCGCGGGTTCCGACGATGAAGGCGGCGCTCGACGCGTTGGTCGCCCACTACGACCGGCCGGATGTCGCGGAGCTCTACGACGCCCTCGAGCGCGAGTTCACCCAGCGCAAGGGCATCTACCCGAACCTCGACTATCCGTCGGGCCCCGCGTACAACCTCATGGGCTTCGACACCGTAACTTTCACGCCGCTGTTCGTCGCGGCCCGCGTGGTCGGGTGGACGGCGCACATCATGGAGCAGTACGCCGCCAATGCGCTCATCCGGCCGCTGTCGGCGTACGACGGGCCGGATGAGCGCCACGTCGACGGATATGTCGCCGACGAGGCCGAGGTCGAGGCAGCAGAGCGCCCCGAGGAAGCCGCCAGCTGACGGCTCCCTCGGGGCGGACTCGGACGGGTCAGGCGGTTCGGCGGCGACGCGCGGCGACCAGGAGGCCGCCCAGCGCGAGGGCGAGGATGCCCGCCACCGCGAACCCGATCGGAGCCGTCCCGCCGGTGACGGCGATCGTGCCCGCCGGCGCGGCGGCCGTCACCGTCACGGCGACCTCGATCGGCGTGAGCGTCCCCGACGTCACGACGAGGCGGTGCGCGCCGACCTCGAAGTCACGCGGGATCGCGACCGAGAACGCCGTGCGGCCGGATGCGTCGGCCGCGGGGATGCCGCTGACGACGATCGGCTCGCTGAACAGTGTCGCGGCGATCCGCTGGCCCGGCTCGAGGCCGGTGACCGTGACATCGAGCGTGCCGCCCTGCGCGACCGTGCTGCCGCCGAGCTCGACCGTCGCCCACGGCTGTGCGGGCTCGGCGGGCTCGCCGGGCTCGCCGGGCTCGCCGGGCTCCGTGGGCTCGCCGTCACCGGGCGCGCCGGGGCCGGGGAAGCCCGGCTGCTCGACCGGCGGCTGCTCGCCGGCGACGTAGGCACGGTTCGCCGGGGCCGGTGAGACCGGGCCCACGGCGGCGAAGAACTCCACCGTCGCCTGCAGGTCGACCTGGCCGGAGTCCGCCGCCCCGGTGCCCGTCGCGAAGGTGCCGAAGTTGTCGCCGCCGCCCGCGAGGAACGAGTTGGTGACGACGCGGATCTTCGTTGTGGTGTCGTCGAGCGCGAGCTGCTCACCGTTCAGCTGCATCGAGCGGATGTGCGAGCCCCTCGTTCCCTCGGGTGCGTACTCGAATGTGAAGCCCTTCGACACGCCCATCGCGAGCTTGGGACGCGACGCTCCGTCGGGCTGCCACTGCTCCTCGAGAACCTGCTTGATCTGTGCCGGGGTGAGCTCGAGCGTGACCAGGGTGTTCGCGAACGGCTGGACGTTGGCGACCTCACGGTACGACACAGCGCCGTTGTCGTCGCCGAACAGCAGGTCGGCGCGCAGGCCGCCCGGGTTCATGAACGCCACCTCGGCGTCGCGTCCGCCGTAGGCCGGGTTCTGCGACGTGGCCCACAGGTAGACGTCGGCGACGGTGTTGCCGAGCGTCGAGTGCACGCCGCGGTCCTCCGAGCCCGACGCGGTCTTGCCGCGCAGGATGTCGGCGGTGATCGAGCCGACCTGCACGCGGCCCTTCTCGTCCGCGATGCGCACGGCGTTCGCGACGACCTGGGCCGTCTCGGTGTCGGGGTAGGCGATGTACTGCCCCAGCGTGGCGTTGTACAGCGACACCGTGCTGGGGGTGATCGACTCGAGTTCGCCCGCATCGGTCAGCTCGATGTCGAGCGAGCCGAGCGTCGTGCCGTACTGGTGCGCCTGGAGCACCGGGCGCCCGCCGATCTCGCACGCGTACTTCTGGTGGGTGTGGGCGGAGACGATCGCGTCGATGTCGCCGGACGCGCCACGGACGAGGTCGCCGAAGTCGCCGGTCTCGGTCGCGATCGCGGTGCAGTCGGAGCCCGCGGAGCCCTCGTGCGCGAGCAGCACCACGATGTCCGCGCCCTCGGCAACCGCGTCGGCCGCTGCATCGTTGGCCGATGCGACCTGGTCGCGGAACTCGATGCCCGCGATGCCCTGCGGGCTCACCATTCCCGCGGTCTGCTCGGTCACGGTGCCGACGAACGCGATCTGCGTGCCGTCGACCTCCTTGATCGTGTACGGCTTGAGCGCGTGCTCGTCGGTGCCCTTCACGAGGACATTCGCACCGAGTGCGAAGTCGCTGAAGGCGCCGGGATCCGCGTCGTCCTCGAATCGGGGGATGACACGCCCGGTCAGGTCGTCGAAACCGCGGTCGAACTCGTGGTTGCCGACGGCGCTGACGTCGAGGCCGGCGGTCTTCAGCGCGTCGATCGTGGGGGTGTCCTGATCGATGAACGACTCGAACGCCGACGCGCCGATGTTGTCACCGGCCGAGACGAGCAGGGTGTTCGGGTTCTGCTGGCGGAACGTGTCGACCGCGCCCGCGAGGACAGCGGCACCCGCGACGCCGCTGGATTCCTGCACGAGCCGCCCGTGGAAGTCGTTGATCGTCAGCACGCGGATGTCGGGCTGCGCGACGGGAGCGCCGCCGACGAGCTGCTCGATGCTGTACAGCGTCGTCGTTCCCGACACCTCGTTGCCGACCGCGAGCAGCGGCTGGCCCGTGGGGGAGCGGTGCGCCCCGATGAAGTGGATGCCCTCAGGGCCGAGGTCGCCCGCGGCGGGGGAGTCGGCGGCGGCGCTGAAGTCGCGGTTGTTGACGTACGTCACGTACGTCGCCGCCTTCGGATCCGTGATGTCGTAGACGATGATGCCGCCGACGCGCTCGAAGCCGATGAAGGCGTACGTGCGGCCGCCGACCGTCCCGATCGACAGGTTCTCGGGCTCGGGGCCCTTGTCGTCGCTGCGTCCCTCGAGGTTGGCCTCGGTGTGGTTCGAGTTGACGTACTCGGGCGCGACGCGCGCGAGGATCTGCTCGAACTGGTCGCCCGAGTCGAACATCAGCGAGCCGTCGGTGCCCCAGATCGAGAACGAGCGACCGCCGAAGGAGTACAGCTCGTCGTAGCAGCTGCCGTCCGCGCGCAGACCGTTCTCGATCGTGACGTTCAGACGTCCGAGGGCCGCATCGCCGAGCTGCGCCGCGAGGGGGGAATCGGCGCAGACGGCCGGGAGCCCCTTCTTGCCGAGGTCCTTCACACGGACGGCCTCCGCGTAGTCGCCCCACTCGCGGGCGTCGCCCTCGTTGGCGGTGACGAGGTAGGTCGTGGCCTTGCCGCCCGCCGTGGCCGAGTACGACTGGATGCCGTCGGGCATGTACATGCCCTTCAGCCCGGCGTACTCGGCGATGTTGATCGCGCCGTCCTTATCGCTCGCGTCGAGCCCGTTGCCGACCGCGCCGTGATCCTTGAACCCGAGCGGGACGACCTTGGTGACCTCGGCCTTGGCGAGGTCGACGACGGCGATCGCGTTCGCCTCCTGGAGCGCCGCGTAAGCGGTCGTGCCGTCGACGGTGATGTACTCGGGCTCGAGGTTGCGGCTCACACGATTGGCGGTGAGGGGCTTGTCTCCCTGGTCCGGTGCCGCGACGTCCGGTCCGAACACGCGCACGCCGGCCGGAAGCGTCTTCGAGCCGCCGGGCTCGAACGCGCCGAAGCCCGCGATGCGCACGGCCGCCTGCGCGGGGGCCGAGACGGTCTTGGGGAGCGCGACGACGCCGACGGATCCTTCCGGGTCGACCGAGAAGTCGTCGGCGGGCTCGCCCTCGTTCGCGACGACCGCGTACGCGCCGTCCTTCGAGATCGTGACCATATCGGGCAGGGCGCCGACGGTGACCGAGCCGAGGCGAGCGGATGCCGCGTCGCCGGCGTTCGCGTCGAAGAAGACCAGTGACCCGTTCGCGGTCTTGTCCTCGGCCTCGAACGCCACGATGCCGAGACCGTCGTCGCGGATCGCGAGGGAGTTCGCCGTGCCGGCATCGGCGATGGTGAACAGCTCGACCGGCGCGGTCGGGTCGCTGTTGTCGAGCACCGTCACCGAGCCGGCCTGCGCGTTGACGACGTAGAGGCGGTCGCGGTACGACTGCACGATCTCGGCGGCGGACTCATCGAAGACGCCGGTCTCGTGGGTGCCGATGGGTGTGAGCGCGAGCGTCGCGCCGGGAGCGGAGTCGGTGATCGGTTCGCTGACGATCGCGGCGGATGCCGTGGTGAGCGGCGTCAGTGCCAGCGTGCAGGTGAGTGCGGCCGTCGCGACGGCGGCGAGCGTGCGGGGAACCGTGCGGCTCCGGGCAGGCGAAGGCATAGGTGTCCTCTGGTCGGGTGAACGGGTGCAGGTCGTGAGTACTCTCCGTACGTGTCCGGCATGTGAATGCCCGGCAACCGATCGGAGACGCGCGGAGAGGCGCGTGGCACGATGAGGGGATGAGCGACTACACGACCATCGTCAGCGAGACGCGAGGGCGCGTCGGCTGGCTGACACTGAACCGACCGGAGGCGTTGAACGCCCTGAACTCGACGCTCGTCGCCGAGCTCGCCGACGCGGCCATGGCGTTCGACCGCGACGAGACGATCGGCGCGATCGTCGTGACCGGCTCGGAGCGGGCGTTCGCGGCCGGCGCGGACATCAAAGAGATGGCGGGCAAGAGTGCCCGCG
Organism: Microbacterium sp. H37-C3; assembly: GCF_027157935.1. Lineage (NCBI taxonomy): Bacteria > Bacillati > Actinomycetota > Actinomycetes > Micrococcales > Microbacteriaceae > Microbacterium > Microbacterium sp. H37-C3. The sequence goes on from NZ_JAPVLR010000002.1 coordinate 377,746, forward strand.
ACATGTCGATGGAGAACCCTTTCGCGGCGTTGGCGGACTTCGCGCGGGTGCGTACCCCCGTCGTCGCCGCGGTTGCCGGGTTCGCGCTCGGTGGCGGGTGCGAGCTGGCGATGATGTGCGACGTCGTGCTGGCCGCCGACACCGCGGTGTTCGGGCAGCCCGAGATCGACCTCGGCGTCATTCCGGGCATCGGCGGGACGCAGCGGCTGACGCGCGCGGTCGGCTACTACAAGGCCGCGGAGCTCGTGCTGACCGGACGGCGGATGCCGGCGGAGGAGGCGGAGCGCGCCGGGCTCGTGACTCGTGTGGTTCCGGCGGCGCAGCTGCTCGACGAAGCCGGTGCCGTCGCCGATCGGATCGCGTCGCGATCGCTGCCGGTCGCCTATGCGGCGAAGCAGGCGCTGCGCGCCTCGCAGGAGACGAGTGCCGCGGAAGGGCTGCGCCTCGAGCGCACGCTCTTCGCGTCGTTGTTCGCGCTCGAGGACCAGAAGGAAGGCATGGCCGCCTTCGCCGAGAAGCGCGCCCCCGAGTTCCGCCACCGCTGACCTGCCGCGGTGTTGGTCGAACGCGTGGCCGCCGCACGCCGACGGGTGACGGTGATCGTGGCCGTCGGCGTCGCACTGGTGCTCGCGGCGGCGGGTGCCGTCGCGTTCGCCCGCTGGGCGCTGAGCCTCGATGCGATGCGTGGGTTCGTCGAGCGGTACCCGGGCGCATACCCGCTGCCGGCGGGGGCGCCGGTCGGGATTCCGCCGTGGCTCGCCTGGCAGCACTTCTTCAACGCCTTCCTGATGGTGCTGATCATTCGCACGGGTCTGCAGGCGCGGAGGGAGAAGCGTCCGAGGGTGTTCTGGTCACCGCGGGGCAGGCCGAAGCGCCGGACGAGCCTCACGATCTGGTTCCATCAGGCGCTCGACGTCATCTGGATCGGCAACGGCATCGTGTTCGTCATCCTGCTCTTCGCGACCGGACAGTGGATGCGGATCGTGCCGACGAGCTGGGACGTGCTGCCGAATGCTGCCTCGGCGGCGTTGCAGTACGTGTCGCTCGACTGGCCGACGGAGAACGGCTGGGTGAATTACAACAGCCTGCAGCAGCTCGCGTACGCCACGACCGTGTTCGTCGCGGCACCGCTCGCGGTCGTCACCGGCGCGCGGCTCAGCACGGTCTGGCCGCGGGGCGACGGGCGGATCAACCGCCTGTACCCGCTCGAGTGGGCACGACGCCTGCACGTGCTGGTGATGCTCTTCTTCGTCGTCTTCATCGTGACCCATGTCGCTCTCGTCCTGGCTACGGGAGCGCTCCGCAACCTCAACCACATGTACGCCGCACAAGGCTCGGCGGACCCGACGGCCTACGCCGACAACTGGACCGGCTTCTGGCTGTTCGTCCTGTCGCTCGCCGTCATCGTCGGGGCGTGCGTCGCCGCTCGCCCCGCTGTCCTCGTACCGATCGCGCGTTTGTTCGGCACGACCATCACCCGTTGACCGTCGTCGGCCGGTCGGAGATCACGCCCGCGCGATCAGGCGGTGTCAGAAGGGTGGCGGTTCGTCCGGCGGTGGTCCGCCGGGTGTCGCATCCGGTGGCGGGTCCGTGGTGTCGATGGTGAAGCAGACCGCCGGTACGGGAACGTCTTCGCGGTACACCCGGCCGAGGGGTGAGGTCCATTCGAGGACCCCACCACCGACCTGCCGAACCTCCCACTTCGTGAACTGCTTCATCGAGTGGTGTCGTTGGCAGAGGTGGGCGAGGTTGAAGATGTGGGTGTGCCCACCCAGGGCATGGTCGATGGTGTGATCCAGTTCGCAGCGGATCGCGGCTCGTCGGCATCCGGGGAACCGGCAGTGCTGGTCGCGGGCCATCAGGAGTTTCTTCATCGACGCGGTGGGTCGGTAGGTGTCGATCTCGACCGGGGTGCGGGTGACGGGGTCGATGAAGAGCCGGTCCCACTCCGATACCTGCCCGGCGAGCTGCCGGACGGTGTCGGCATCGACGAGCCCGGCCCCGACGGCTTCGGCGGGGCTCTCATCCTTGCCCATCAACGTCTCGGCGGTGACCGCGACCTGAACGCGTGCCCGAATCGCGCCGAGCCCACCGGCCCGGTCGGTCCCGTAGGTCGGGTCGACCACGGGCGCCCCGCCGAGAACGAGGTCACCCAGGATGTCCGCGCGCAGCTGATCCATCGTCCGCGTGTCGCCGGAATCACTCTCCGCCCTGGCGTCCTTCACCGACTGTCCCATCTGCGTCAGTCGGTCGAGCATCCCGGCGGCGATGACCGTCGGAAGGTTCGCGACGAGGTTCGACATCCCGTCTGTCCCGTGGAACACCCGTACGCACCGCTCCGCCGCCGCGGTCTTGTGCCGGTCGGTGAAGGTCTGCGGGTGAAGCCGGGCCGCCAGCGCGTCCAGCGCACCCCGCACCCGCGAGGGCACATCCCGCTCACACACCGAGATCGCCGCTTCCGCGAACGAATCCCGCACCTCAGCCGGCACCCCCGCGCCGACCCGCACGACCACATCGACGTGGCCGCGTTCGATCCGCCGCTGGACCCACGCCTCGAACACCGCGGGGTAGTCATCGATGACGGTCATCGCGTGGTCGATCTCGCCCTGCAGCCGCCGGTCCGTCAACCGCGCCATGCCCGCTGCTTCGGCCGCGACCGACCGCAGCTCCATGTCCGACGCCACGCCCCGCACCCCATCACGGCGAGCGTCGTGCAGCGCGGCGTGGCCCAGGTCGGCCAGCGCCCGGGTGCGAGCGATGTCAGCGGCGTGAGAGAGGTCGAGCGCCTCCGCGTACCGCGAGAAAGCGAGCGCTTGCGACGGCGTGGGCGTTTCGCCTCCCACCTCGCCACCCGCGCTGTTCGCTGTCATGTTCCCATGATGACAGTGGGGTACGACATCGAAGTCGAACAGAAGTACGAATGTGAGCAACTCGCTAAAAACACCGGCGGGGGAGGAACGACCGCCGCCGTCACCCGACTCGCGCCGGGTCAGCGGACGAAGCGGACCTCGGTCAGCGTTTCGCCGAGGAACGGCTCGGTGTGGGTCTGCCCGTCGAGCGTGAAGCCATTTCGCTCGTAGAAGCGGTGCGCGCGGGGGTTGTCCTCCGCGACCCACAGGTAGACGCCCTCGTCCTTCTCGACGGCCGCGTCGAAGAGCCGCTGACCGATGCCGGTGCCGTGCCAGGCGTCGAGCAGGTAGATGAAGTACAGCTCGCGCATCCGGGGGGCGTCGCGATCGCGCGCCGGGCCCGACCCGACGAAACCGACGATCTCACCTCGGACGAGTGCGGCGTACATCCGGAAGTCCTCGCCCTGCGCGGCCCAGTGGGTCCACAGCTCGGCGAGTCGTCGCGGCGAGACGCTCTGAAGAGCGGCGGTGCTGATGAGGTGGTCGTAGGTCTCGTGCCAGCAGGTGGCGTGCACCCGCCCGAGGGCTTCGGCGTCGACATCCCGCACCGGACGGACGACGATGTCGGTCTGCAGTTCGGCTTCCATGGCCAGACTCTACGCGCGGCCGGCGACGGCGTGAAATCGGCGAGTCGGGGTTGCGCCGCCCGCCGTCATGCGCCGACACCGTCCACCACGGCGACCTCAACCGAGACCAGGCCGACCTCGCCCGGGCTCCAGCCCGCCGCAACCAGTCGAGCCCGCAGCGCTCGTTCGATGACCCTCTGCTCGCTGGGGCTGCGCAGCCGTGCACCGGCCCCCGTGGGTTCGACGACGGCGCCGGGATCGAGAGTCCGCGCCGCGGCGATCAGGTCCTCCCTCATCCGATCGGCGCGCGCGGCCCCGAGGGCGGTTCGGACGATCTCGTACGAACCCAGCGTAACCGTCCACGCCGGCCCCCGGTCGTCGTCCGGGGCCCCGCGCGAGCGTTGCCCGGCCAGCGCGGCCAGCGCGGCGCTGCGGTCCGACAGGATCATCAGGAGGGCAGCGCCGCTCAGGAGGACGAGCACGGCCCCCGCGATGGTCGTCGGCACGACCGAGAACCCGAGGCGGTAGAGCGCTGAATCCCATCCGAGCGTGAGCCCCACGCCGGCGCGGCACACGGAGAAGAGCGCGTAGACCGCCATGGTCGCTGCGAGGAGCCACGACCCCCGTCGCGCTGCGATGGCGGGGTGCCTCGCGGCGACGCTGGTCAACCCGCAGATGACCGCCATGACCAGGACCTTCACCGCGAGCGAGACGGGCAGTCCGATCGCCGCGGAGACGACGCCGACGACAGCGGCGAGCGAGACGGCGATGCCGCCGCGGGTGAGGACGCCGCCGCTGAGCGAGCCGAGCCCGGCGAAGACCAGTCCCGGGCCGAGGACCATGGCGATGTCGCTGATGACGAGCGATGCCGGATCGCCGGTCTGGGTGTGGACGAGGTACAGCAGGCTGGACGCGGTGGCCGAGAGCGCGCCGACGATCCCGAAGCGCAGGAGCGCGCCGCGCCGACGCCAGCTCGGGCGCAGCGTGAACAGCACGACGAGGCCGATGATCGTCATGAGGCACGCGAAGACCAGCGCGCATCCCGCTGTCAGCACGGCCCCACCCCCTCGCGCGCCGGCCCGTGAAGCGCGCTCACTCGCAACCTACGCGCTTCGGCGGCCGGGAGAAAAGCACAGCGGCCCAGAGCGTGCAAACCGGCCTGCTATGGTCGTGTCCCGACACGGGGTGCCCGCGACCGCGAGCTGAGATTAGACCCGTCGAACCTGCTCCAGTGCAATGCTGGCGAAGGGATGTCGAAATGCGCGATGTCGTGCCCACCGTCCGAGGACCGGAAGCGGCGCTCCGAGCGCTGCGGGATGCCGCTCCGCTCACCCACTGCGTGACCAACGCCGTCGTCACCGGGTTCACCGCGAACGCGCTGCTCGCGCTCGGGGCGAGCCCGGCGATGGTCGACATCGAGGGTGAGGCGGGCATCTTCGCCGACGTCGCCGACGGTGTCCTGATCAACCTCGGCACCCCGAATCCGCAGCAGCAGGCCAGCGCCCGCGAGATCGTGGCGGCGACGCGGCGCTGGGTGCTCGACCCCGTCGCGGTCGGGATGCTGCCGATCCGCACGGCCCTCGCCGCGGAGCTCGTCGCTGCTCGCCCCGCGATCATCCGCGGCAACGCCTCGGAGATCGCGGCGGTCGCCGGAACCGGCGCGGGCGGCCGCGGCGTCGACAGCATCGACGACCCGGACTCGGTGCACGCGGCCGCGGCGGCCCTGGCCCGCCGGTCCGGCGCGGTCGTCGCGGTGTCGGGCGCGACGGACCTCGTCACCGACGGAGAACGGGTCGCGCGGGTTCCCGGGGGAGACCCGCTGCTGACCCGGGTGACCGGCGGAGGCTGCTCGCTGGGCGCGACGATGGCGGCCTTCCTCGGCGTCGTCGAGCCCTTCTCGGCAGCCGTCGCAGCGTCGCTCGTGCACAAGCAGGCCGCCGAGGCTGCGGCATCCGTGTCGTCCGGTCCCGGCTCGTTCGCCGTCGCCTTCCTCGACGCGCTCGCGACGCTCGCTCCCGGCGACCTCGATGCCGCACGCGTCGCGACCCGCGCGATGGCGGCGGAGGGCGTCCGGTGACCCGCCGGGTCGACCTCGCCCTGCACCTCGTCACCGATGACCGGCTGAACGCCGACGCGCTGCTGTCGATCGTCGACGCCGCCGTCGACGGGGGCGTGACGGTGGTGCAGCTGCGCGACAAGAGAGTGAGCGCGGCCGAGCTGATCCGCCGCGCCCGGATGCTGTCGGATGTGATCGCGGGGCGGGTTCCGCTGCTCATCGACGACCGGGTCGACGTCGCCCTCGCCGCCATCGATGCGGGGGCCCGCGTGGACGGCGTGCATCTCGGTCAGAACGACATCCCGCCCACGACTGCGCGGCGAGTCCTCGGGCCGGACGCCGTCATCGGGTGGACGGCGAACACGGCGGCGCATCTGCAGGCCGCCCACGCGATGCCGGACGGCACCCTCGACTATCTCGGGGTCGGCGTGATCCGGCCGACGATCACGAAGCCCGATCACCCGCCCGCGCTGGGCATCGAGGGATTCGCGGAACGGGCCGCAGCGACGCCGCTCGCGTGCGTCGCGATCGGGGGTGTGGGTCCCGATGACGTCGCCGCCCTCCGCCGAGCGGGGGCGGCCGGGGTCGCCGTCGTCTCGGCGATCAGCGGTGCTGCGGACCCCGCCGCGGCCGCGCGCGCCTTCGCCGTCGCAGCGAGCGGGCGCGGATCCGACACCGCGGACGGAGCGGTCCGGTGACCGCCGGGGCACGGGCGCCGCGCGTACCGCGGGTGCTGAGCATCGCGGGCACCGACCCGTCGGGCGGCGCGGGCATTCAAGCCGACCTCAAGTCGATCGCGGCGATGGGCGGCTACGGCATGGCCGTCGTCGCGGCCCTCGTGGCGCAGAACACCCGCGGTGTGCGGGCCGTGCACGTGCCTCCGCCGGAGTTCTTGCGTACGCAGCTCGACGCGGTCGGCGATGACGTCGAGATCGATGCGATCAAGATCGGGATGCTGCACTCCGAGCCGCTCGTCGCGGTCGTCGACGACTGGCTGGCTCGGCGAGGCCATGACCTCGTCGTGCTGGACCCCGTCATGGTGGCCACAAGCGGCGATCGCCTGCTCGATCCCGCCGCAGAGGCCGCGATCCGCGCCCTCTGCGGGCGCGTCGCCCTCGTGACGCCGAACCTCCCCGAGCTGGCAGTGCTCGCGGAGGAGCCGCTCGCACGCACCTGGCGCGACGCCCTCGCCCAGGCGCAGCGGTTCGCGCGCACATCGGGTGCGGCGGTGCTCGTCAAAGGCGGGCATCTCGACGGCGACGACTGCCCCGACGCGATCGTGACGCCGGACGGGGTCGCGGCAGAGGTCGCGCGCCGCCGCATCGCCTCGACCAACACCCACGGCACCGGGTGCTCCCTGTCGTCGGCGATGGCGACGCTCGGCGCGAGCGGCATCGGCTGGACCGGTGCCCTCGCGCGTGCGACCGAATGGTTGGCCGGTGCGATCGCGGCGGGCGCCTCGCTCGGCGTCGGGCGAGGAAACGGCCCTGTCGATCACCTGCACGAGCTGCGCCCGCACCTCCCGTCGCCCGTGTCGTGGACGGAGCGCGCCTGGGCCGGCGCCGCTCCGCTCCGCGCCGCCGTCGACTCCTGCGCCTTCGTCGAGGGGCTGCGCACGGGAGAGCTCGATGAGCCGGTCTTCGCCTGGTACCTCCAGCAGGACGCGCTGTACCTCTCGGAGTACGCCCGTGTCCTCGCCCGAGCCAGCGCGCTCGCCCCGCGAGGCGAGGAACAGGTGTTCTGGGCGGAGGCCGCCGCCTCGGCGATCGCGGTCGAATCCGAGCTCCACCGCTCGCGGGTCGGCGCGGACGCCGCGGACCCCGCCGCCGCGACGCTCGCCTACACCGATCACCTCCACGCCGCATCCGCTCGCGGCTCGTACGGTGAGCTGGTCGCCGCCCTCCTGCCGTGCTTCTGGCTCTACTCCGATGTGGGCGAGCGATTCGCGGCGGCGTCGCACGCGCACCATCCGTATCGGGACTGGCTCTCGACCTACGCCGACCCCGCTTTCGCCGCATCGACCCGCGCCGCGATCGAGATCGTCGACCGGGCGGCGGAAGATGCGTCGTCGGCAGAGCGCGCGCGGATGAGCGTCGCGTTCGCGCGATCGATGCGCCACGAGCTCGCCTTCTTCGAGGCGCCCATCGCAGCGCTGGCCGGCGCAACACGGGCGGGAGGGCCTGCGCGCGGGGCCTAGTCTGTGCTCATGCCGAAGGAGAGAGCCGGCCGAGCCACGATGAAGGATGTGGCGGCGCTCGCCGGGGTATCGGCGAAGACGGTCTCCAACGTGCTGACGGGCACCGCCGCGGTACGTCCCGAGACGCAGCAGCGCGTGGAGTCGGCGATGCGCGAGCTCGACTTCGTGCCAAACCTCAGCGCCCGGGGACTGCGGAACGGCCGCTCCGGTGTGATCGCCATCGCCCTCCCCGACCTTGCGACGGCGTTCTCCGCCGAGATGCTGCATCACCTCGTCGACGCGGCTCACCAGCGCGGCTACGCGGTCCAGATCGAGGAGACCGCGCTCGAGCCGGAGCGTGAGCGCGACCTCGTCTCGCGGGCGCGTCAGCATCTCGTCGACGGTGTCGTGCTCAACCCGATCCGCATCGAGGACAGCGTCGTCGATCGCGACGAACGGCTGCCGCCTGTCGTGCTGATCGGCGAGGTCGAGCAGCACGTCACCGACCGGGTGCTCGTCGACAGCCGGGGTGGCGCGCGCGATGCCGTGGCTCACCTCGTGGCGCGCGGGGCGCGGCGGATCGCCGCGATCGGCGGCGACGATCAGCCCGAGCTCGCCACGGCGACCAGTCGCCTGCGCCTCGCGGGCGTGCGCGACGGGCTCGCCGCGGCCGGGTTCGAGCACGACCGCCGCCGGGAGGTCAACCTGCTGCCCTGGAACATGGAGGCGGGCGCGCTGGGCGTGCGGACACTGCTCGATCGCGGGGTCGAGGTCGACGCCCTCCTCTGCTTCACCGACTCGATCGCCGTCGGCGCGCTGCACGAACTGGCGCGTGCGGGCATCCGGGTGCCGGAGGACGTGCTCGTGTGCGGCTTCGACGACATCGAGCAGTCGCGCTTCACGACACCGCAGCTGACGACCGTCTCCTTCGACCGGAACGAGTTCGCGCGTGCGACGATCGCGCTCCTCGAGGAGCGCATCGCGGCGCGCGACGTTCCGGTGCGAGCGGTGGCGATCGAGCACCGGGTGGTCGCTCGAGCGAGCACGGACGCGGTGCCGCGAGGCGTATCGCCCGGCCGCTGACCGTCGGCATCGATGACATCCGGATTTTCCTTGCGCATTGATTACATCGATGTAAAAGTATGAGGGTCCCTGGTTGTCACGATGTCGTGCCGTCACAAAGGAGTGACCGATGGCCCCACCCATAGAACTCAGCAGACGGCGATTCCTCACGGGAGCCGCAGCCCTCGCCGGAACCGCCTTCCTCGCCTCGTGCGCCGGTCTCCCCGGCGCCACGGGCGCCCGCACCCTCCAGTTCTGGCACCTGCTCTCCGGCGCCGACGGCGTGACGATGTCCGGGCTCATCGACGGCGTCAACGCCGCGCAGTCCGACTACCGCGTCCGTCCGACGGTGCTCGCGTGGGGCGAGCCGTATTACACGAAGCTCGCGATGGCGGCCGCCGGTGGCCGGGCGCCGGACGTCTCGGTCATGCACGCCTCGCGCGTCGTCGGGTACGCGCCGGGCGGGCTGCTCGACACATGGGACACGGGGCGTCTGGCCGACCTCGGCGTCGACGCGAGCACCTTCACCGACGCGATCTGGCGCAAGGGGTTCATCGGCGACGACCTCTACAGCGTCGCGCTCGACGCGCATCCGTTCATCCTCATGTACAACACCGACATCTGCGCCGAGGCGGGCGTGCTCGACAGCGACGGCAAGCTGCTGCCGATCGCCTCGCCCGAAGACTTCCTCGAGCTCGGACGCGCGGTGGCCGCGGTGTCGGAATCGCACGGGCTGTCATTCGGCTACCTCGGCGACGGTGCGCAGATGTGGCGCCTCTTCTACACGCTCTACACGCAGCACGGGCTCGAGATCGAGCTTCCCGCGGGCGGCAAGGCCGAGATCGACGAGGATGCCGCGGTCGCGGCGCTCAGCTTCATGCAGCAGCTGCTCGACGACGAGATCGCCTCGCGCAGCGCCGATTATCAGAGCGCGATCGCCGAGTTCGCCACCGGGCGCAGCGGACTCTTCCTCACCGGTGTCTGGGAGCTGCGCTCGATGCAGCAGCAGAACCTGCCGATCGACGCCGCGGTCATCCCGGCCGTGTTCGGCACCCCGTCGGTCTACGCCGACTCGCACTCGTTCACGCTGCCCCATCAGAGCGCGCCCGACGAGGAGACCCGCGATCTTGTCTACCGCTTCGTCGCCGACATCCTGAAGGGGTCTTTCGACTGGGCCGGCGCCGGCCACATCCCCGCGTATCTCCCCGTGACGCAGTCCGCCGCCTACGCCGACCTGCTGCCGCAGGCGCACTACGCCGAGGCCGCCGAGCTCGTCCGCTACGACCCGCCGGCCTGGTTCACCGGCTCGGGATCGCGGTTCCAGGCCGACTTCGGCGCCGCCGTGCAGAACGTCCTGCTCCAGGGCGCCGATCCGGCGGCAGCGGTCGCCCGCTTCCGCGCGGGCGTGGACCAGCGCCTGCAGACGCCGAACCCGGCCGCACCGGAAGGAGCCCGCGCATGACCCTCGACACCGGATCCGGCCGCGCCGGCCTCGCCGACACCGCGGCGACGCGCACGATCGTCACCGGCGACCGCACAGGGCCGCACCGCCACGTCGGCGACCGCGGCGAGCAGCGCATCGCCTGGACGTTCCTCGCGCCGTTTCTCGCCGCCTTCCTCCTCTTCCTCGTGTGGCCGCTGCTGCACGGGCTCTACCTCAGCTTCACCGACCAGTCGTTGACGGGTGCCGGCGGCTCGTTCATCGGCATCGCGAACTACGTCGAGGCCCTCGGCGACCCCGTCATGTGGCGCTCGCTCGGCAACACGGCCTGGTTCACGGTGCTCTCGACCGTGCCCCTGGTCGTCCTCGCTCTCGTCATGGCGCTGCTCGTGCAGCGCGGCCTGCCCGGACAGTGGCTGTGGCGCCTGTCGTTCTTCATGCCGTATCTGCTCGCCTCGACCGTGATCTCGCAGATCTGGGTGTGGATCTTCAACCCGCAGATCGGCGCGGCCAACGGCATCCTCGAGGCGTTCGGGCTCGAGCCGATCGCCTGGCTGCAGAATCCCGACACCAACATGCTCGCGATCGTCGTCGCGACGGTGTGGTGGACGATCGGGTTCAACTTTCTGCTCTACCTCGCGGCGTTGCAGAACATCCCCGAGACCCAGTACGAAGCCGCGTCGATCGACGGCGCGGGGGAGTGGCGCAAGCTCTTCTCGATCACGATCCCGCAGCTCGGCCAGGTCACCGTGCTCATCGTCATCCTGCAGGTGCTGGCCTCGCTCAAGTTGTTCGATCAGGCGTATCAGATGCTCGGCGGCATCGCGAGCGAGACGACCCGCTCCATCGTCCAGTACATCTACGAGTCCGGGTTCGTCGGGTACCGCTTCGGCTACTCGGCGGCGATCTCGTACGTCTTCTTCGCCGTGATCGTGCTGATCGGCGTCATTCAGGCCCTCGCGACCCGTCGCCGGAAGGAGCACTCATGAGCGCCGCCACCGCCAGCTCCACGGCCACGCGCGCCGTCGTCGCGCCCGGGGTCGGCCCCGATCCGCGGAGCCGCAAACCCGGTCAGCGCCGGTTCAGCGCGCTCAACATCGTCGCGTTCGTCGCCCTCGCCCTCCTGGCGATCGGGTGGCTGCTGCCGTTCCTCTGGGCGGTCGCGACCGCCTTCAAGACCGAGACGGATGCCGCCTCCGGCGCCGGCGGCTGGATCGGCGAGAGCGGGCCCACGACGGAGGCCTTCACCTCGATCCTCTCGCAGGGCAACGTGTGGGTCTGGGCCGGCAACAGCCTCTGGACCTCCGCCGTGATCACCCTGCTCACCGTCGCGATCTCGGCCGTGGCCGCGTACGCGTTCTCACGGCTCGAGTTCCGCGGCAAGAAGTTCCTCTACGGCGCGGTCATCGCCTCGATCGTCATCCCGCCGCAGGTGCTGATCATCCCGCTCTTCTACGAGATGCTCGCCTTCAACCTCGTCGACACCCCGTGGGGCCTGATCCTGCCGCAGGTCGTCGCGCCGGCGATGGTGTTCATCCTCAAGAAGTTCTTCGACCAGGTGCCCATCGAGCTCGAGGATGCCGCGCGGGTCGACGGCGCCGGACGGTTCCGGGTGTTCTGGTCGATCGTGCTGCCGCTGTCGCGGCCCATCCTCGGCGCCGTCGCGATCTTCGTGTTCATCGGCGCGTGGAACAACTTCCTCTGGCCGTTCCTCATCATCAACGACACGACCCTCATGACCCTGCCGGTGGGACTCCAGACCGTGATCAGCGCCTACGGCGTGCAGTACGCGCAGGTCATGGCCCAGGCCGTCCTCGCCTCGGTGCCGCTGATCATCGTCTTCCTGGTGTTCCAGAAGCAGATCGTCCGCGGCGTCGCCACGACCGGCTTCGGCGGTCAGTGACCGGCGCCGCCCGGCACGCGTCGTCCGCATCCCCTCACCCCGAAAGAACAGGAGCATCATGCCCCGCGCCCGCATCGTCCTCGATCGCGACTTCACTGTGGCCGACGTGCCGCGCCGCCTCTTCGGCTCGTTCGTCGAGCACATGGGCCGCTGCGTCTACACCGGCATCTACGAGCCGGGTCACCCGCAGGCCGACGAACGCGGCTTCCGTCGCGACGTCCTCTCGCTCGTGAAGGAGCTGGGCGCCACCGTGATCCGCTACCCCGGCGGCAACTTCGTCTCGGGCTACAACTGGGAGGACGGCGTCGGGCCGGTCGCCGACCGTCCGCACCGGCTCGATGGCGCCTGGCACACGGTCGAGACCAACGCGTTCGGGCTCCACGAGTTCGTCGACTGGGCGCGCGAGGCCGAGGTCGAGGTCATGGAGGCGGTCAACCTCGGCACGCGCGGTGTCGACGAGGCCCGCGCGCTCGTCGAGTACGCGAACCACGCCGGCGGTACGTACTGGTCGGACCTGCGTCGCCGCAACGGGGCCGCAGCGCCCTTCGACATCCGCCTCTGGTGCCTCGGCAACGAGCTCGACGGCCCGTGGCAGATCGGCCACAAGACCGCGCACGAGTACGGCCGCCTCGCTCAGGAGACGGCGAAGGCGATGCGCCTGGTCGACCCCGACATCGAGCTCGTGGCGGTGGGATCGTCGAACCGGCAGATGCCGACCTTCGGCTCGTGGGAGCACACGGTCCTCACGCACGCGTACGACGAGGTCGACTACATCTCGATGCACGCCTACTACCAGGAGGACGGCGGGGACGCGGCATCCTTCCTCGCCGAGGCCGTCGACATGGACGCCTTCATCGACGGCGTCGTCTCGACGATCGACGCGGTCAAGGCTGCGGGCAAGCATCGCAAGCAGGTCGACATCTCGTTCGACGAGTGGAACGTCTGGTACCAGCGGGGCCTCGACACCGAGGACCAGCCGCACATCGTCTCGGCGTCGAAGGAGTGGCGCGCCCACCCGCGCCTCATCGAGGACACCTACAACGTCACCGACGCCGTCGTGGTCGGGACCTTCCTGCACAGCCTGCTGCGCCACGGCGACCGCGTGCGCATCGCCAACCAGGCGCAGCTGGTCAACGTGATCGCACCCATCCGCTCGGAGGAGGGCGGGCCGGCCTGGCGGCAGTCGATCTTCTGGCCGTTCGCCCGCATGTCGCAGCTGGCGCAGGGGCGCGTGCTGCGGCTCGCGATCGACTCCGATCAGACGCCGACGGCGAAGTTCGGCGACGTGGATGTCGTCGACGCGGCCGCGACGTGGGACGAGGCGACCGGCCGCGTCGCCCTGTTCGTCGCCAATCGCTCGCTCGAGTCCGAGACCGAGGTGTCGCTCGAGCTGCGCGGGCTGGGCGCGTCGGGCGTCGTCTCGGCCGAGGTGCTGACGGTGCCCGAGGGCGGCGACCGGCGGTCGGCCAACACCGAGCACGACCAGGATGCCGTCGGCCTCGTGCCCCTGCGCGGCGTCGGACTCGACGAGGGCACGCTGCGGGCGACCCTGCCCGCGCTGTCGTGGGCGGTGATCGTGCTCGACACCGCGCGCGCCTGACCGCCACGGGGGCCGACGCTTTGTGGAAGGCGCACAACGGATGCGGGCAGAGGCATGGGGCATCCGATAGCGTCGGCCCTCGTGAACGTGTGGCTCCGGACCCTGCTGACGATCTGGCGAGCGAAGCGACAGCTGCGCAGGAACGGCCCGCGGCCGCTCATGGCGGTCGGCCGGGTGAAGCTCCGGACGCTGCCCACCGACATCGATCTGCTCGGGCACATGAACAACGGGCGGTACGCCTCGCTGTTCGACCTCGGCCGGTTCGACCTGCTGGTGCGCAACGGCATCTGGGACACCTTCCAGGAGAAGGGCTGGTACGGCGTCGTCGCGAGCAGCACGATCACTTTCCGGAAGTCGCTGAACCTCTGGCAGCGCTTCACGATCGAGACGCGCCTGCACGGACACGACGACAAGTCGGTGTACATGGTGCATCGTGCGGTCGTCCGCGGCGAGGTCTACGCCGAGATGCTGGTGCGTTCGCGGTTCCTGCGTCGCACGGGCGGCATCGTGCCGCTCGATGAACTGTTCGCGGTGCTCGGCCGGCGCGACGATCTGCCCGAGCTCGAGCCGTGGATGACCGAGTGGGCTGCGGCGACCGCTCTGCCGTCGACGCGTGCCGAGGCGCCCAGCGTCTGGGAGTGATCCCCGGGCGAGGCGCCGCCCTTCGAGACCGCTTGCGACATAGGCTGACGGCATGTCCGACACCGTTTCGTCCGGCACCACCCCGCCGGGCTTCCCCGCCGACGATTCCCTCGCCCATCAGGCGGTGGACCTGGCCCAGAAATGGGTGCACACGTCGGCCGATTTCCCCGCGGATGCCGCAGCGCAGCGCCTCGCGGGAGTCCTTCGCGACCCGAACGGCCTGCCGTTCACGATCGGTTTCGTCGACGGGGTCATGCGCCCCGAGAGCGTGACCGCCGCCGCGACCCGACTGCACCACGTCGCCCCGCTGGTCCCGGAGTTCCTGCCCTGGTATCTCCGCGGTGCCGTGCGCATCGGCGGCGCCGTGGCCCCCGTGCTGCCGACCCCCGTCGTGCCGATCGCGCGCACGGCACTGCGCGAGATGGTCGGGCACCTGGTCGTCGACGCGCGACCGCACAAGCTCGGCCCCGCCATCGCCCGCATCCGCGAGTCCGGGGCCCGCCTCAACCTCAATCTCCTCGGCGAGGCGGTGCTCGGCGAGGAAGAAGCACGCCGCCGGCTCGACGGCATCCACGAGCTGATCCGCCGGCCCGACGTCGACTACGTCTCGGTGAAGGTCTCGGCGATCGTCAGCCGCATCTCGATGTGGGCGTTCGACGAGGTCGTCGCCGATGTCGTCGAGCGGCTGCTACCGCTCTACCTGAGCGCGGCTGAGGACGGCACCTTCATCAACCTCGACATGGAGGAGTACCGCGACCTCGATCTCACGATCGCCGTCTTCACCCGCATCCTCGAAGATGAGCGGCTGCGGGGGCTCGAGGCCGGGATCGTGCTGCAGGCCTATCTGCCCGACGCCGCCGACGCCCTCGACGAGCTGACCGCGTGGGCGCAGGCCCGCGTCGCGGCCGGTGGAAGCCGCATCAAGGTGCGGCTGGTCAAGGGCGCGAATCTCGCGATGGAGCGCGTGGACGCCACGATCCACGGCTGGCCGCTGGCGACCCACGCGAGCAAGCTCGACGCCGACGCGATGTACCTGCGGTGCCTCGACCGTGCCCTGCGCCCCGAGCGGAGCGCCGCGGTGCGGCTCGGCGTCGCGGGGCACAACCTCTTCGACATCGCCTATGCCTGGCTGCTCGCCGGCGAGCGCGGTGTGCGCGACGACATCGAGATCGAGATGCTCCTCGGCATGGCGCAGGGTCAGGTCGCCGCGGTCACGGCCGACGTGGGCCACGTGCTGCTGTACGTCCCGGTCGTCCGCCCCGACGAGTTCGACGTCGCCATCAGCTACCTCGTGCGGCGGCTGGAGGAGAACGCTTCGAGCGAGAACTTCCTCTCGGCGGCGTTCGACCTCGCGACCGACGCGAGCCTGTTCGAGCGCGAACGCGATCGATTCCTCGCCTCCCTCGAGCGCGCGGCCGACCCGGCCCTGCCCAGCGGGCCGAACCGCACGCAGGACCGCACGATGTCGTTGCGGCCCATCGCGCCGCAACGCATCACGCGCGACCCCGCCGAGGGCGACGACGGGCTGACGCAGGCGGTGCTCGGCATCGCCGACGCCGCGGGCCGTTCCGACGAGACCACGGCTCTGGGCGAGCCCGACGATGTCCTGTTCGGCGGTGAGCACTTCGTCGAGACCGCCGTCTACGCCCCGCGCGAGACGCGCCGGGCCCCGGCGCTCGGAGCGCCCGGGTTCGCCAACACTCCCGACTCCGACCCCGCGCTCGCCGTCAACCGGGAGTGGGCCCGCGGCATCCTGTCGCGGATCGAGGGCAGCACGGCCGGTGACGAGACGATCGCCGCCGCCCGGGTCGATGACGCGGGAGAGCTCGATGGAATCGTGGCGCGTGTGGGATCGGCGGCATCCGCCTGGGGCTCGATGGCCGCGGCCGACCGCAGTGCGGTGCTGCTCGCCGCCTCGCGCGCACTCGAATCACGTCGGGCCGAGCTCATCGAGGTCGCCGCATCCGAGACCGGCAAGGTGCTGGCCGAAGCCGACGTCGAGGTCAGCGAAGCGGTCGACTTCGCCGCCTATTACGCCGCGACGGCGCGCGAGCTCGATCGGGTCAGCGGCGCCGTCTTCGAGCCGGCATCGGTCACGGTGGTCGCTCCGCCGTGGAACTTCCCGCTCGCCATCCCCGCCGGCGGCGTGCTCGCGGCCCTCGCCGCCGGATCGGGCGTCGTCTTCAAGCCCGCTCCGCAGGCCCGTCGCTGTGCGGCGGTCGTCGCCGAGGCGCTGTGGGATGCCGGGGTGCCCCGCGATCTCCTCGCGCTCGTGGACATCGACGAGGGCGATCTCGGCCGCCGGCTCATCACCCACCCGTCGGTCGACCGCGTCATCCTCACCGGCTCGTGGGAGACGGCGGCGCTGTTCCGGTCGTGGCGGCCCGAGCTGCCGCTGCTTGCCGAGACCAGCGGCAAGAACGCGATCATCGTGATGCCCTCGGCCGACCTCGATCTGGCGGCATCCGACCTGATCAAGAGCGCCTTCGGTCACGCCGGTCAGAAGTGCTCCGCCGCGTCGCTCGCGATCCTGGTGGGGCCGGTCGGACGGTCGAAGCGGTTCGCGCGTCAACTCGTCGACGCCACGCGGTCGCTGCGGGTCGGACCGCCCACCGATCCCCGCAGCGAGGTCGGGCCCGTGATCGAGCCGCCGCAGGGCAAGCTCGAATGGGCTCTCAGCTCACTCGAGGAGGGTGAGCGCTGGCTCGTCGAGCCGCGTCCCCTCGATTTCGGCGACGCGACCGCTGGGCGCTTCTGGTCTCCGGGCGTGAAGGTGGGCGTGAGCGCCGGGTCGCGCACGCACCTCGAGGAGTTCTTCGGGCCGGTGCTCGGCGTCATGCACGCGCGCACCCTCGACGAGGCGATCGACCTGCAGAACGCGGTGGCCTACGGCTTGACCGCGGGCCTGCACACCCAGGACGCCGCCGATCTGGCGACCTGGCTCGACCGGGTCGAGGCCGGCAACCTCTACGTCAACCGCGGCATCACGGGGGCCATCGTCCAGCGTCAGCCCTTCGGCGGCTGGAAGCGGTCGTCGGTGGGCGCAGGCACGAAGGCCGGCGGACCGAACTACCTCGTCGGGCTCGGTTCCTGGCGTGCGTCGAACGGGTCGGCGTCGAGCACGCTGCATCTGCGCGGTCTCGACTCGCGCATCACGACCATCATCGAGTCGGCGCAGCCCACCCTCGACTACGAGTCGTTCGAATGGCTGCGGCGCGGCGCTCTCTCGGATGCCGTCGCCTGGGACCGCGAGTTCGGGCAGGTGCGCGACGTGTCCGGCCTCGGCGTCGAGCGGAACCTGTTCCGGTATCGCCCGGTCGACGTGGCGGTGCGAGCGTCGTCGGATGCGACCTGGCAGGCGGTGCTCCGCGTGCTCGTCGCGGGCGTGCGGGCCGGATCGGCCGTGACGCTGAGCTCGCCGGTCGGTCTTCCCGCCGACGTCCGGCGGGCGCTCGGCGAGGTCGACATCGCGGTCTCGGTCGAGACCGACGGTGAATGGCTGCAGCGCATCGCCGCCCCCGAGCGTCGACCGGGCCGCATCCGCCTGGTCGGCTCGCGTGAGACGGTGGCCGAGCTGCGGACGGCCATCGCGGCAGCGACCGGGGGAGACCCGGATGTCGCCGTCTACGCCGACGAGGTCACGACCGCGGCGCGGATCGAGCTGCTGCCCTTCGTGCACGAGCAGTCCATCACGATCACCGCCCACCGTTTCGGCAATCCCGACGACTGGTCCGAGGCGGTCATCTGACGTGCGGCCGCGGTGCCGTCTCGGTAGCGTGGCGGGATGACGGATGACGCAGCCGCTGCGCCCACGCTGATCCTCGCCCGTCTGTCGGTCGAGCGCGAGTCGCTCCTCGGTGCCCTGTTCATCGGGCTCGGGGCGGTGGCGCTCGCGATCACCGTCATCGCGCTGGCGCTCTCGCCGGGGCTCAACCTGCCCGTGCTCGTTGGTGTCGGCGCGGGAACGGTGCTGCTCGTCCACGGCATCCTGCGCCGCTCGGCCGCCGCCCGTGCCGCGGCCGCCCTCGACCGGCTCGAGTCCGCTCCGGCCTCCGTCTCTCGCCGAGCCGAGCCGAGCTGAGCTGAGCGCTGCTCGGCGCCTCAGACGAAGGCGGCGAGTACGGCGTCGACGTGGGCGTCGAGCGACGCGGCCGCCGGCTCGGGATCGAGACCGAGGAGGCGTCGACGGTGCGGTTCGCCGAGCAGGGCACCGAACAGATGCTCGGCGCGACGGTCGTCGCCGTCCAGGTGGGCCGCGAGGTAACGCTGCGCCGCGATCGGGCCGGCGTCGTAGAACGCACGCGAGACCGCGGGGTCGTCGAGCGCGACCGCGACGGCTGCGCGGTGCAGGCCGATCGCGCGGTCGGCGAACAGCGCCGTCGCGATGAGTGTGCAGGCGTGCCGGAGGTCGCGGGCCTCGACATCGAGGTAGCCGTGCACATCGGTCACCGCGGCGCCCAGCAGCGCCGACTTGTCACCGATGCGTTCGTAGATCGTGCGTTTGGTCACGCCCGCCTGCTGCGCGATCGCGTCGAGCGAGGCGGCGTAGAAGCCGACCTCGACGAAGACGTCTGCCGCCACCGTGACGATGCGGGCGTCGCGCGCGGCCTGTTCATGGGCGGGCGGGCGGCCGCGGCGTCGATCTCCGGTCGAGGGCATGACGACAGGCTAGCAGAATGATACGGTGGCGTTTCATTAAGGAGGCGCCATGGACGAGATCGTCTGCCACATCGCGATCGCCGATGACTGGGGCATGAGCCGCAAGTTCGGCGAGTACGAGGTCGCGACGCGGGGCGTGCCGTGGGAACCGGGCGAGTACATCCGGGCCTGCGACCCCGACGACGTCGCCGACGTCGTCGCAACCGTCTACGCCGACGTGCGGCTGCCGCTCCTGCGGATCGACTGCAGCGTCGCGGGCCTCGCGCGCCACGGCGTCGAGGTGACGCGGGTCGACGGACGGCCCCGCATCCACGGGCCGATTCCCATGAACCCGGATGCCGTCGTCGGCGAGCATCCGCTCACGGCCTGAGGTCGCCTCGGGCCGTGGGCGGCGTGCGCCGGATCAGGCGTCGATGCCGACCGAGTGCGACAGGCGTGCGCGCTCGTCGCCCGAGAGCTCGAGGTGCACGGCCTTCGCGCTGTCGACGATCGACGCGGCGCGGCGCGCTCCCGGAATCGGGATGACGGTGTCGCTGAGCGCCAGCTCCCACGCGAGCACGACCTGCTGCGGGCTCACGTCGTGGGCGCGGGCGACCTCGCCGAAGACCGCGAAGCGATCACCGATCGACCGTGCGCCACCGCCCGTTCCGCCCAGGGGGCTCCACGGGAGGAATGCGATGCCTCGGTCGGCGCAGTAGCGCAGCTCGTCGTAGCTGCCCGGATGCCGCGGCGAGAACTCGTTCTGCACGCTCGCGAGGTTGCCCTCGCCGAGCACCTGCTGGGCGATCTCGATCTCCTCGACGCTGGCGTTGGAGATGCCGATCGCGCGGATCTTGCCCTCCTGCTGCAAGGTCTTGAAGTTCTCCATGACCTCGCCGTAGACCATCCAGCGGTCGGGGCGGTGGTACTGGTAGAGGTCGATGACGTCGACCCGGAGCGCTCGGAGCGAGGCCTCGACCGCCTTCCGTAGGTAGTCGAGCGAGCCGTCCCGGCCCCACTTCTCGCCGTCGCTGCGGGTGATGCCGCCCTTCGTCGCCACCACGATCTGAGAGCGGTCGCCGCCCCACGTGGCCAGGGCCTCGGCCATGATCTCCTCGTTGTGCCCCATCGTGTCCCAGCTCGGGGCGTAGATGTCGGCGGTGTCGAGCAGGGTGATGCCCGCGTCGAGCGCGGCGTGCACCGTCGCGACGGCATCCTTCCGGTCGGGGATCTGCTTGTCGTTGTTCATCGAGACGGGCATCCCGCCCAGGCCGATGGCCGAGACGGTGAACGGTCCGAGGGTGCGCTGCTGCATGGGTCTCCTTCGACGATTCGCGGTGGTGTGGTTCCAGCCTGTCAGGCGCGACGACGAACGGGCAGGACCTTGCGCAATCGGGTCAGGGGGCTACCGCGGGTCGTCGTCGCAGTCCTCAGCGGCCCCAGATCGTGCCGGGGGAGAATGGATGCCGGCCGCGCGGCGACCCGCCGCCGCGTGCGCGACCGCCGAAGCCAGGAGTCCGAATGACGATCGCCGACCACCACCCGACGCCGGACGCGAACGACGAGGACAGCGCGAAGCGCGCTCTCGCGGGAGCGCCGCCGCTCCTGCCGGTCATGCTCGCGACGGGTGAGGGAGCGTGGGTGACCGACGTCGAGGGGCGCCGATACCTCGACCTGACCGCCGATCCGGCGCTCACCTTCGGGCACCGCCACCCCGCTCTGCTCGCCGTCGCCACCGAGCAGCTGGGCCGATTGACCAGCACGAGCACCGTCGTCGCCGACGACCGCGCCGACGGATTCGCCGACGCGCTGGCTGCGCTGCTGGGTGCTGAGGCGGTGCTGCCGGCCACCACCGGGCCCGACGCTCTTCGCGCCGCCGTCGAGGCGGCGCTCGGCGCAGCGCCCCGGACGACCGTCGTGGTCGCGGCGGGCTCCCACCCCGAGCTTGCGGCGTCGGGTGCTGTCACGGTGCCGTTCGGCGACATCGACGCGCTCGTCGCGGCGCTCGACGACACCGTCGCCGCCGTCGTCCTCGAGCCCGTTCAGGCCGCGGCGGGGGTGATCGAGGCGCCCGCGGGATACCTGGAAACCGCACGGCAGGCGACCGCCGATCGCGGGATCGCCCTGATCCTCGACGAGACGCGCAGCGGCCTCGGCAGGCTCGGCGACACCGTCGCGCTCGCGGGGACGGGAGCGGCGCCCGACCTCCGTGTGATCGGCCCGGCGCTCGGCGGCGGCATCGTCCCCGTCGCCGCCGTCGTCGGGAGTCGCACGCTGCTCGGTGAGGCCGCCGACCCGGCATCCGTGTCTCCGCTCGCGAGCGCCATCGCGCACCGCGTGGTCGAGATGCTCGAGGCGGGCGAGCTGCAGAACCGGGCCCGTGCTCTCGCCGAACATCTCGCCGGACGCATTGAGGCCCTTGCCGGGGCGGGCGCGGTGGCCGTCCGGACCGCGGGGGTCTGGGCGGGCGTCGACGTCGACCCGACGGTCGTCACCGCAGCCGAGGTCGCCCGGCGCCTCGTCGCGCGCGGCGTCCTGGTCGATGTCGTCGGCGACGCGACGATCGTGCTGGTTCCGCCGCTGGTCATCCGGGCGACCGAGCTCGACTGGGCGATCGAGCAGCTGCGCGTCGTGCTCGCGGCCTGATCCCGCCGCGGCGCGATACATCTGCAGGACCGGTGCGGCTGGTGTCTGGTCCAGCCGACGCCGTGACGACATCAGCCCCACCAGTCCGACGGATGTATCGCTCAGCCGCGCGCCGGATGTCAACACGGCGGGGAAACAGGTCGGGAAATACTGACGCAACACAGCCCGGATTAGGCTCGCATCCATGGGTGACCTCTTCGACGGATACGGCTCGACGCTGACGCCGCGCAAGACCGTATCGGGGGTGCCGCCGTACGACGAGATGTTCGAGGTCTCGGGCACGATGCCCGCCCCCGGCAGCTCGCGCGCGGCGTACCGCGAGCTGTATCAGGCGCTCGCGCAGATGACCCAGGAGGAGCTCCGCGGCCGCACCGAATCGCTCGCGAGCTCGTACCTCGCGCAGGGCGTCACGTTCGACTTCGCGGGGGAGGAGCGCCCCTTCCCGCTCGATGCCGTTCCCCGCGTCATCGACTACGACGAGTGGTCGCACGTCGAGTCGGGCGTGAAGCAGCGCGTGCGTGCGCTGGAGGCCTTCCTCGACGACGCCTACGGACATCAGTTCTGCGTCCGCGACGGCGTGCTGCCCGCGAAGCTCATCGCCTCGTCGCAGTACTACTACCGTCAGGCGGCCGGCATCCGCTCCGCCAACGGCGTGCGCATCCAGGTCTCGGGCATCGACCTCATCCGCGACGAGCACGGCGAGATGCGCGTGCTCGAGGACAACGTGCGCGTCCCCTCGGGGGTCAGCTACGTCATCTCGAACCGCCGCGTCATGGCGCAGACCCTGCCCGAGCTGTTCGTCTCGATGCGGGTCCGACCCGTCGGCGACTACCCGAACAAGCTCCTCCAGGCCCTGCGGGCCTCCGCGCCCCCCGGAGTCGACGACCCCAACGTCGTCGTGCTGACGCCGGGCGTCTACAACTCCGCGTACTTCGAGCACACGCTGCTCGCGCGTCTCATGGGCGTCGAGCTCGTCGAAGGCCGCGACCTGGTCTGCTCGGGCGGCAAGGTGTTCATGCGCACGACCCGGGGTCCGCAGCGTGTCGACGTCATCTACCGCCGAGTCGACGACGACTTCCTCGACCCGCTGCAGTTCCGTGCCGACTCGATGCTCGGCGCCCCGGGCCTCATGCTCGCCGCGCGCCTGGGCAACGTCACGATCGCCAACGCCGTGGGTAACGGCGTCGCCGACGACAAGCTGCTCTACACCTACGTGCCCGACCTCATCCGGTACTACCTCGCGGAGGAGCCCATCCTCAAGAACGTCGACACCTGGCGGCTCGAGGACCCGGGCGCGCTCGAAGAGGTGCTCGACCGGCTCGACGAACTCGTCGTGAAGCCCGTCGACGGGTCGGGCGGTAAAGGGCTCGTCGTCGGCCCGGACGCTTCGCCCGCCGAGCTCGAGAAGCTGCGCAAGAAGCTGCTGGCCGATCCGCGCGGGTGGATCGCGCAGCCCGTCGTCATGCTCTCGACGATCCCCACGCTCGTCGAGGACGGCATGCGCCCCCGCCACGCCGACCTGCGCCCGTTCGCGGTCAACAACGGCGAAGAGGTGTGGGTGCTGCCGGGCGGCCTCACGCGCGTCGCGCTGCCGGAGGGGCAGCTCGTCGTCAACTCCAGCCAGGGCGGCGGATCGAAGGACACGTGGGTCGTCGGCGGTGACGCCCCGCGCACGGTCGAGTACAGCCAGGGCAACCTCGCCGGCCTCGTCGCCGACCAGGCGTCGACGCAGGCGATCCCGATCATCTACGACGAGCAGGACGAGCCGGCCCATTCGCCGCAGGACCACCCCGGCGGCCTGAGCGAGCAGCAGGAGCAGCAGCAGCAGCAGACCGGAGGTGCGACGTGCTGAGCCGCATCGCCGAGAGCCTCTTCTGGATCGGACGCTACATCGAGCGGAGCGACGGCACCGCCCGCATCCTCGACGTCCACCTGCAGCTGCTGCTCGAGGACCCCTGGATCGACGAGGACACCGCCTGCCGGTCGCTCCTGTCGGTCATGGGGTCGTTCCCGCCCGAGGGGCTCGACACCGTCACCCGTCAGGACGTGCTGACCCGGCTCGCGGTCGACCGCACCAATCCGTCCAGCATCGCCTACTCGCTGCAGTCGGCCCGGGAGAACGCCCGCCGCGCGCGCGAGATCGTCTCGACCGAGCTGTGGGAGACCCTCAACACCACCTACTCGCGGATGCCGCGGCGACTCAACGCCGAGAAGGTGCACGAGTTCTTCCACTGGGTGCGCGAGCGCGCGGCGCTCGCCGTCGGGGTCACCGACTCGTCGACGAGTCGCGACGAGGCCTGGCAGTTCTTCACGCTGGGCCGCTCGATCGAGCGCACCGACATGACCGCGCGGCTGCTCGCGACCCGCTCGCTGACGGAGGAGTCCGGCCCCTCGTGGACGACGATCCTCCGCTCCTGCGGTGCGTACGAGGCGTACCTGCGCACGTATCGCGGGATGCCGAGCGCGCGCAACGCGGCGGAGTTCCTGCTGCTCGACCGTCTATTCCCGCGTTCGATCATCCACTCGATCCAACGTGCCGAGGAGTGCATGAGCGCGATCGACCCCGTCGCCGACCGGGTGGGGCACTCCAACGCGGTGCTGCGGGCCCTCGGCCGTATCCGCAACGACCTCGAGTATCGGCCGCTCGGCGAGATCCTCTCCGAGCTGCCCGAGCACATGGACAACGTGCAGAAGGTGACCCGCGAGGCCTCCGAAGCGATCCGCGGTCGATTCTTCCCCACGGCGGCGGAACCGAACTGGATCGGAGAGACCTCGTGAAGCGTCTGCGCATCGAGCACGCGACCGGATTCACCTATCCCGGCGACGTCGCCGCGTCGTACAACGAGGCGCGGATGCTGCCGAGTTCGACCGACAGCCAGTTCGTGCTGAGTTCGCAGCTCGACATCGACCCGACGACGGCCGTCAACCACTACGTGGACTACTTCGGCACCCGGGTCGCCGCGTTCGACGTGCTCGCCGCGCATCACGCGCTGTCGATCACGGCCCGCTCGCTGGTCGAGGTTCGGCCGCGCCCCATCGAGCACCGGCAGATCTCGTGGGAGGAGCTCGCCGCGGAGACGGAGCGCTCGATCCACACGGTCGAACAACTCGGGCAGACGGCGCGCACGGCGCCGCATCCGGAGGTGGTGGCGCTGGCGCGTGAGATCGCGGCGTCGCACGACGAGCCGGGGCCGGCGGCCCACGCGATCGCGATCGCGATCGGGGATGCCGTCGAGTACATGCCCGGCGTCACCGGGGTGCACTCCACCGCCGCGGAGTCGTGGCCCCAGCGCACGGGCGTGTGCCAGGACATCGCGCACATCACGCTCGGCGCTCTGCGGAGCGTCGGCATCCCGGCGCGGTACGTCTCGGGCTATCTGCATCCCGATCCCGACGCTCAGGTCGGCGTGCCGGTGACGGGCGAGTCGCACGCGTGGATCGAGTGGTTCGCCGGTGACTGGCAGGGCTTCGACCCCACCAACAACGTCGAGATCAGCGACCGGCACGTGCTGGTCGGGCGCGGCCGAGACTACAACGACGTCCCGCCGCTGCGCGGGGTGTTCGCGGGCCCGTACAAGAGCGCCCTGCACGTCACGGTGACGATCACGCGCGAGGCGTGACCTCCGCGGCATCCGCTTCGACCGGCTCGCGGCGGGCGCCCCGGCCGAGGGATGCCGTCGCGGCGAGGCCCAGCACGAGGAAGCCGGCCGCGGCGAAGCTCGCGGCGCGCGTACCGTCGGAGAGGGCAGCCTTCGCGTCGGTGGCGATGTCGGCGGTCTGCGGTGAGGCCTCGAGGCCCGCGATCGCTCCGCCCGCGCTCTCGACGACGGCGCTGACGACCTGATCACGCTGCTCGGCCGGGACGCCGCGGTCGTCGAGTCGCGTCGCGAGGGCGCCGGAGGTCGTCGAGAACAGGATGGTTCCGAGGATCGCGATGCCGAGCGCGGCGCCGAGCTGACGGGCGGTCGACTGCGTGCCGGACGCCTGTCCTCCCTCGGCGACGGGGACGTCGGTGAGCACGACACCGGTCAGCTGCGCCGTGGCGAGGCCCACGCCGATCCCGTAGACGAACAGCGCCGGGACGAGCGGGCCCCACGTCGCATCGGGGGCGATGACGAGGGCCACGCCGACGACGCCGACGATCTCGGCGGCCAGGCCCGCGCGAACGATCCAGACCGGCGAGACCTTGCCCGACAGGGCGCCGGCGAGCCCGCTGGCGACGAACGAGCCCGCGGCCAGGGCGAGCAGCACGAGGCCCGTCTGGACCGCCTCGAACCCGAGCGCGAACTGCAGCCACAGGGGAAGGGCCAGGATGATGCCGAACTCGCCGAGCGCGACGACGAGGGCGGCGAGGTTGCCGTTGCGGAACGACGGGATGCCGAAGAGCCCGAAGGCCAGCAGAGTGGGCTTGCCGACCCGGCGACGGCGCACGCCCCAGGCGATGAAGACCGCGATCGTCACGGCGGAGACGGCGAACGCGATCGGGACGGGGGAGAGCTCCCACGGCCATGACGCCCCGAAGAGCTCGGGCCGCTGGTCGACGGTCCACCAGCCGTAGCTTCGTCCCTCGATGAGGCCGAACACGAGGGTGCCCATGGCGACGACAGACAGGACGGCTCCGACGACGTCGACCCCGGCGGCGCCGCCGCGCGATTCCGTGACCGTGAGCAGGACGCCGACGATGATGAGGATGCCGAGGGGGATGTTGATGCCGAAGGCCCAGTGCCACGAGAACGTCGTGGTCAGCCAGCCGCCGAGCAGCGGTCCGACGGCGGCCATGCCGCCGATCGTCGAGCCCCAGACGGCGAAGGCGATGCCGCGCTCGCGGCCGCGGAACGTCGCGTTCAACAGCGACAGGGTGGTCGGGAGGATCATCGCGCCGCCGACGCCCTGGACGAAGCGGGCGAGGATGAGCAGGTCGCCGCTCGACGCGAGCGCCGCGCCGACCGAGGCCAGCGCGAAGACGACGACGCCGGTCAGCAGCATCCGTCGTCGACCCACCCGATCGGCGACGCTGCCGAAGACGAGCAGCAGGGAGGCGAACACGAGGGTGTACGCCTCCTGGACCCACTGCACCTGAGTGGAGGTGATGCCGAGGTCATCGACGATCGAGGGGACGGCGACGTTGACGATCGTCGAGTCCACGATGATGAGTGCGACGGCGATGCTGATGAAGACGAGTCCCGCCCACCGGCGGCGTGCCGAAGTTTCCATGATTGCTAGAATAGCTAGCAAAATTGCGGACACAAGATGCGGTTCGCGCAGCGCGAAAACGGCCGGTCCCGCGGGGAACCGGCCGTCTCGAGAAGGGGATCAGGCGGGCGGGTCGCCCGGGTCGAGGGTCTTCAGCATGTCCTCTTCGGCGGCGTTGTCGGCCGTGAGCTCGTCCTCGGTGGTCTCGTCGCCGCCGCGGGGTGCGTCATCGGTGATCGACTGCTCGGCGCTGGGATCGTCGAGGTGACGGTCGCCGGTGGGCTCTTCGGACGGGATCGCGCTGTCGCCGGCGCCGCCGGCCGGGGTGTCGTGGCTGCTCATGGCCGCGACGTTACGCGCGCGGTCGCCGCGCGCGGCACCCCTTGACACGCGATCCGGCCGTGGTGCCGATACATCCGTCGGATCGGCGTGGCAGGAGTGGTGTCGGCGGCCGCCTGAGGCCACTCCCGCACCGCCGGTCCGGCGAATGTATCGGCACCACGGCTCCCCGGCTAGGCTCGGGGCTCGTAGCGGCGCGGTGCGTGCGTGCGGGCGACGAGGTCGCGGAGGGCCTCGAGCGAGCCCGAGACGAACCCCGCGGCGCGGGCCTGCACCAGGACGTTGCCGAGTGCCGTCGCCTCGACGGGTCCGGCGAGCACCGGCATCCCGGCGCGGTCGGCAGTGCGCTGGCACAGCAGCTCGTTGAGCGCCCCGCCACCGACGATGTGGATCGTCCGGACATCGACGCGGCCGAGGCGCGCGGCATCGGCCACGGCGTCGGCGAACGCCTGCGCGAGCGACTCGACGATCGACCGGGTGTACTCCGCGCGGGTGCGCGGCGGCGCGACGTCGTGCTCGGCGCACCAGGCGTCGATGCGCGAGGTCATCTCGCCGGGCGCGAGGAAACGCGGGTCGTTGACGTCGAAGACGACGCCGTCGGCCTCGCGTGCGGCGTCGAGCAGGGTCGGCAGATCGATGCGGTGTCCCTCGCGGCGCTCCCACTGCCGCACGGCCTCGCTCAGGACCCACAGGCCCATGACGTTGTGCAGAAGGCGCACGCGGCCGTCGACGCCGCCCTCGTTCGTGAAGTTCGCCTCGAGAGCGGCGCGGGTCAGCACGAGGTGGTCGACCTCGACGCCGACGAGACCCCATGTGCCGCACGAGATGTAGGCCGCGGCATCCGGCTGCATCGGCACGGCGACGACGGCCGAGGCGGTGTCGTGCGATCCGACGGCAGTCACGGGCGTGTCGCTCGGCGCCCCGATCGACGCTGCGACGTCCGGACGCAGCGGGCCCAGCCGATCGCCCGGGGCGATGAGCGGAGGGAGGATGCCGCGGGGGATGCCGAGCGCTGAGACGAGGGCGCCGTCCCACGAGGCCTGCAGCACCCGCAGGAGTCCGGTCGTCGACGCGTTGGTCTGCTCGGCACGGGCTTCGCCGGTCAGCCAGTACCCGACGAGGTCGGGTACGAGGAGGGCGGTGTCGGCGAACGCCAGCACCTCCGGGTCCTCAGCGGCGAGCTGGTACAGCGTGTTGAACGGCAGGAACTGCAGGCCGTTCCGCTCGAAGAGCTCGGCGTGCGGAAAGCGCGCATGCACGCTCTCGACCCCGCGGGCGGTGCGCTCGTCGCGATAGTGGAACGGTTCGCCCAGCATCCGCCCGCCGCGCAGCAGCGCGTAGTCGACGGCCCACGAGTCGACCCCGATCGAGGCGATCTCAGGCGTCGCGCGGAAGGCCTCGCGCAGGCCGCCCAGTACCGATCCGTACATCCCCACGAGGTTCCAGTGGAGGCCGTCGCCCGCGTGCACCGGATCGTTGGCGAACCGCGCCACGGTCTCGGTGCGCAGCGCGTCAGCCCCCACATGCCCGACGATGACCCGCCCGCTGGTGGCCCCGAGGTCAACCGCCACCACATTCCCTGACGCGGTCACGCGCGGCATCCTTCCCGCGAGTGCACGGCCTGTCGCCGAGTGCACGACCTTGGAGCGTGCGGATGCCGTGCACTGGGCGCGAAGCCGTGCATTCGAATGCCTGCCCTCATCGGAGGAAGGCGGCGGCGACGCCGGAGTCCACGGGGATGTGCAGGCCGGTCGTGCGGGAGAGCTCGGGGCCGGTGAGCACGAACACAGCATCGGCGACGTTCTCGGGGACGACCTCGCGCTTGAGGATCGTGCGGTTGGCGTAGAACTGGCCGAGGTCCTCCTCGTTGACGCCGTAGGTTGCGGCGCGGTTGGCGCCCCAGCCGGAGGCGAAGATGCCCGAGCCGCGCACGACACCGTCGGGGTTGATGCCGTTCACGCGCACGCCGTGCTCGCCGAGCTCGACCGCCAGCAGCCGCACCTGGTGGGCCTGGTCGGCCTTCGTCGCCGAGTACGCGATGTTGTTGGGCCCGGCGAAGACGGAGTTCTTCGAGGAGATGTAGATGACGTCGCCGCCCATCCTCTGCTCGATGAGCGCCTTCGCCGCGGCCTTCGAGACGAGGAATGACCCCTTGGCCATGACGTCGTGCTGCAGGTCCCAGTCCTTCTCGGTCGTCTCCAGCAGCGGCTTCGACAGCGACAGGCCGGCGTTGTTGACGACGAGGTCGATGCCCCCGAACGCCAGGAGCGTCGCGTCGATCGCGGCCTGCACGCCGTCGGCGTCGGCGACGTTGGCTGCGACGCCGATCGCGACGTCGGTGCCGCCGAGCTCCGCGGCCGCGGCCTGCGCCTTCTCGAGGTCGAGGTCGGCGACGACGACGCATGCCCCCTCGGCAGCGAGCCGGGTGGCGATGGCCTTGCCGATGCCGGATGCCGCTCCCGTGACGAACGCGATGCGTCCCTGGTGGGTCTTGGGCTTGGGCATCCGCTGGAGCTTGGCCTCTTCGAGCGCCCAGTACTCGATGCGGAACTTCTCGGCGTCCGAGATCGGCGCGTAGGTCGAGAGGGCCTCGGCGCCGCGAATGACGTTGATCGCGTTGATGTAGAACTCACCCGCAACGCGTGCGGTCTGCTTGTTCGCCCCGTACGAGAACATCCCCACGCCCGGGACCAGCACGATGAGCGGGTCGGCGCCGCGGATTGCCGGGGAGTCCGCGTCGGCGTGTGCGTCGTAGTACGCCTGGTAGTGGGCGCGGTACTCGGCGTGCAGCTCGTGCAGACGGGCGATCTGCGCCTCGACCGACGCCGTGGCGGGAACGTCGAGGATGAGTGGCTTGACCTTCGTGCGCAGGAAGTGGTCGGGGCAGCTCGTGCCCAGAGCAGCGAGGGCGGGAGCCTTCTCGGATGCCAGGAAGTCGAGCACGACGTCGGCATCGGTGTAGTGGCCGACCATCGGCTTGTCGGTCGAGGCGATGCCGCGGATCGTGGGGGCGAGGGCGGCTGCGCGGGCTCGGCGCTCAGTCTCGGGCAGCGCCTCGAACCCGGCGCGCACGCCGCCGAAGGGCTTGGCCGCGCCGTGCTCGTCGATGTATGCCTGCGCGGTCTCGATGATCCAGAGGCTGTTCGCCTCGGCCTCATCCGAGGTGTCGCCCCACGCCGTGATGCCGTGCCCGCCGAGGATGCACCCGATCGCCTGCGGGTTCTGCGCCTTGATCTCGGCGATGTCGAGGCCGAGCTGGAACCCCGGTCGCCGCCAGGGCACCCAGACCACGCGCTGTGAACCGGTGCCGTCGCCGAAGATCTTCGCCGTCAGCTCCTCGCCGTCGGCGGCGGTCGCGATCGCGATGCCCGCGTCGGGATGCAGGTGATCGACGTGCGCGGCATCCACCAGTCCGTGCATCGCGGTGTCGATCGAGGGGGCCGCCCCGCCCTTGCCGTGCAGGCAGTAGTCGAACGCGGCGACCATCTCGTCCTCGCGCTCGACGCCGGGGTAGACGTTCACCAGCGCCCGCATCCGGTCGAGGCGCAGCACCGCGAGCCCCGACTCGGTCAGGGTGCCGAGGTCGCCGCCCGACCCCTTGACCCACAGCAGCTCGACGGGCTCACCGGTGACGGGGTCGATGTCGGTGCCCTTGGCGGAGGTGTTGCCGCCGGCGTAGTTGGTGTTCTTGGGGTCGGAGCCCAGGCGGTTGCTGCGCGCGATGAGGTCGGCGGCTGCGGCGGAGGTCATGGCTTTCCTTCGGGGTAGGGAGGGGAGGTCAGGATGCGGCGAGGGCAGCGAATCGCTGCACGATGCGTGCCATCGATGCGGCGAAACCCGGATGCTCGGGCCGGTTGAGGTGGCCGTGATCGGTGCCCGGCTCGACGACGACGTCGACATCGCCGCCGGCGGCCCGCAGCATCGCGGCGAACACGTCGCCCGAGACGCTCAGTTCGTCGATCTCGCTGTTGATCATGAGCGTCGGCGGGAAGCCGCGCAGCTCGTCGGTCGACGCGAGGCCCGGAACGGCCGCGATCGGCGCGCCGATCACCGAGTGGCCGAGGTAGTTCTCGTACATCTCACGGACGACGTCGGCCCCGAACCGGTCGTGCTCGGGGTGCGCGGCGAGAGCGGCGCGCAGCGCCGGACCGGGGGCGGGCTGCACGGCGAGCAGGGTGGGGTAGGCCAGCACGATCAGGCGAGGCAGGATGCCGCCCCCGCTGAGCAGGCGCAGGGTCGCGCCCGTCGCGAGGTTCGCGCCCGCGCTCGCGCCGCCGATCGCCAGGCGTCTCACACCGAGCTCCTCGGCGTGAGACGCCGCCCACTGCCAAGCCCGCAGGACGTCGTCGGATGCCGCCGGGTAGCGGTTGCCGCTGCGGTCGTCCGTCTGCTGGTCGGCGCCGTCCCACGCGGGCGGCACCGGGGCGAGGCGGTAGTCGACGGAGAAGACCGTCGTCCCCGCCGCGGCGAGCCCGCGAGCGACGGCATCCGCTTCGGGCATGTCGAGGTCGCCGAACGCGAAGCCGCCGCCGTGCATCCATACCAATCCGGTGCCGTCGGGCTCGGCCGCGCGGTAGAGCCGGATGAGCCCGCCCGCCTCGGACGTGGGCGAGGGCGCGGCCGGGGAGGCGGCGCTCACCGGGCGACCCGCTCTTCCGCGGGAGTCGGGACATGTCGGCCGTAGCGCTCGAGCTCGATGTCCTCGAGTGACTTGCCCTCGGTGTTCGGCGCCCAGATGGTTCCGATCAGCAGCGCGGCGACGAGCAGCCCGAGGATGATCACGCCGAGTCCGGCGAGTCCCAGTCCCGACAGCAGGACGGGGAAGACGAGGCTCAGGAGCCCGACCATGACCCGGGCGAGCATGAAGAGCACGCCCTGCGCGCTCGCGCGGTAGCGGGTGGCGAACAGCTCGGCGGTCCACAGACCGTAGAACGCCTGCGCCCCGACGCCGGCGGAGACACCCCACGCGACGGCGAAGAACAGCAGCGAGAACAGCCCCGGGGGAGCGTAAATCAGCACTGCCCACGCCACGACGCCGAGCGCCGCACCGCCGAGGTACAGCCACTTGCGGCGCACCCGGTCGCCGAAGCGCATGAAGCCGAAGAAGGTCGCGGCTGCCGTGAGGCTCCAGACGAGCACCTGCAGCAGGTTCTGCTGCATCGGGTCGTGGAGGCCCGCGGCGTCGTACACACGCGGCTGGAAGATGCCGGCCTGGCCCGCGACGGTGTTCCAGAGGCCGTAGACGCCGATGAGGAAGGCGAGGGCGCCCCAGTTCTTCGGTTCCTTGAGCAAGCCCGCGATGCCGGAGAAGAACGACGGGCGTTCGCCCGCGACGAGCGCAGCCTCGCGCTGGCTCTTCCACCGGCGCGACTCGGGGAGTCCACGGCGCACCCACCACGTCACGGCGGCGATGACGAAGAGGTGGAAGAAGATCAGGCGCGAGCCGAGCAGACCCAGCGGGCCGACGATGACCGCGAGCAGGAACCCGACGGCCGGGCCGATGGACCAGGCGAGTTGCGCCGTGCCCACGTGTGCGGCACGGTGCTCGTTGGGTGCCTCCTCGGCGATGTAGGTCCACGACGCCGGAACGCCCGCGCCGACCGCGATGCCCATGAGGATGACGCCGACGAGCAGGACCCCGAGGTTCGGCGCGAACGTGACGGCTAGAGCTCCGAGCATGAACACGATCAGGTCGTAGGTGTAGATGAACTTGCGGCCCAGGCGGTCGCAGAGGGGACCGCCGATCGCGGCACCGATCGCGGCGCCGAAGGCGTTGGCCGACAGGGCGGCCACGATGCCGACGACGCCGTCGTCGAAGCCGAAGGCCTCCTGCCACAGCGTCAGGCTCGTGGCGAGCGCGATGATCGCGCCGGCCTCGATGTAGTTCGACATGGCGACGGCGATCGTCGCCTTCCAGGCGCTCAGCGGGCGGCGGGTGCGGGTCGTGCTCATGCGCCCCACCCGGCCTGGGTGCCGCCGACGCGGTCGGCTTCGATCTTCTCCTGGTAGCCGGATGCCGCGTACGCGGCCATCGGGTCGGCGGGAAGACCCCGCGACTCGCGCCACTCGGCCAGGGCCGGGCGGACGTCGGTGTAGAACGCGTCCATGAACACCGCCTGCGCCCCGAGGACGTCGTTCGCGGTGCGGGCGGCGGCGAGGGCGTCGGCGTCGATGAGCAGCGCGCGGGCGGTCATCTCCTGGACGTTGAGCACCGAGCGGATCTGGCCCGGGATCTTCGCCTCGATGTTGTGGCACTGGTCGAGCATGAAGACCACGTCGGGGTTGTCGAAGCCGCCGCCGCGCAGCACCTCGACGAGGATGCGGAACAGCTGGAACGGGTCGGCCGCGCCCACGATGAGGTCGTCGTCGGCGTAGAAGCGGGAGTTGAAGTCGAACGAGCCGAGCTTGCCGAGGCGCAGCAGCTGCATGACGATGAACTCGATGTTGGTGCCGGGAGCGTGGTGGCCCGTGTCGAGGCACACCATCGCGCGCTCGCCGAGCGCCGCCACCTGCACGTAGCTCGTCCCCCAGTCGGGGACGTCGGTGTGGTAGAACGACGGCTCGAAGAACTTGTACTCCAGCACCAGGCGCTGCTCGCCCGACAGGCGGTCGTAGATCCGCTGCAGCGAATCGGCTAGGCGGTCCTGACGCGCGCGCATGTCGTTCTGCCCGGGGTAGTTCGACCCCTCGGCCAGCCAGATCTTCAGGTCGCGGGAGCCCGTGGCATCCATCACGTCGATGCACTCGAGGTGGTGGTCGATGGCCTTGCGGCGGATCGCGTCATCCTCGTGGGTCAGCGCCCCGAACTTGTAGTCCTCGTCCTGGAACGTGTTCGAGTTGATCGTGCCGAGTGCGACCCCGAGGTCTTCGGCGTGGCGGCGGAGGGCGCCGAAGTCGTCGACCTTGTCCCACGGGATGTGAAGCGCGACGGCCGGGGCGAGCCCGGTGACACGGTTCACCTCGGCGGCATCCGCGATCTTCTCGAACGGATCGCGCGGCGTGCCGGCGGTGGGGAACACGCGGAAGCGCGTGCCCGAGTTGCCGAACGCCCAGCTGGGCAGCTCGATGCCCTGGCGCTCGAGCAGGGCGAAGTGGTCGGGGGAAAGGGTGCTCACGATGCGTCGTCGCTTTCGTCGGGGTTTTCGGTGGATGTCGTCGGGGCCGTGCCAGTGGCGGTCGCCGTGCCGGTGGCGGTCGCCGCGAGTTGGTCGTGCAGGTTGAAGACCTCGGTGAGGGGCGTGGCAGCCTGATCGGGACGCCCCTCGAGTCCGACGAAGAAGCGGGCCATCTCGGCTTCCCAGCGGGCTGCGACGGGCGACGCGGCGAGGTACGCCTGAGCCGCGGCGTCGTCGTCGACCTCGTAGTAGCCGATCAACCGGCTGCCCTCACCGAGGAACAGGGAGTAGTTGCGGCGGCCGGACGCGGCGATCTCCGCCAGCATCTCGGGCCAGACGGGGGTGTGTCGGGCGACGTACTCGTCGAGCAGATCCGGATGGATCTGCAGCGAGAAGCAGACCCGGTGGGTAGATGCACTCATCGTCGAGGCTCCTTGGTGAGCTGGTGTGAATCGTTTCACGAGCGTAGCGGGTTGTGCGCGCGGGCACAAACGGCAAGCGCTTACCCACATCCTGCCGTTGCCGTCGTGCTCGCGCTACGGTGGTGTGCATGGCAGTGAGCGTGCGGGATGTCGCGGTCGCGGCATCCGTTTCGGTGGGGACCGTCTCGAACGTCCTCAACAACCCGACGCGCGTGTCGCCGGAGATGGTCGCGCGCGTGCAGCAGGCCATCGCCGATCTGGGGTTCGTCCGCAACGATGCGGCCCGACAGCTGCGGGCCGGACGCAGCCGGTCGATCGGCCTCGTGGTGCTCGACATCGGCAACCCGTTCTTCGCCGAGGTCGCGCGGGGCGCGGAGGAGCGTGCTGCCGAGAGCGGCATGGCGGTCCTGCTCAGCACGAGCGACGAGAAGCCCGAGCGCGAGTCGGCGTATCTCGACCTCTTCCGCGAGCAGCGCGTCAACGGCGTGCTCGTGACCCCCGCGAGTGACGACCTGGAGCGGTTGCGTGGGCTGCAGGCGGCGGGGGTCCCGGTCGTCCTCGTCGATCGCGAGGTGCCCGACGACGTCTTCGCCTCGGTGTCGGTCGACGACGTCGAGGGCGGCTATCTCGCCGTGTCGCACCTGCTGGCCCGCGGGCGTCGGCGCATCGCGTTCGTCCGCGGACCGGTGTCGATCCGTCAGGTCGCCGATCGTCTCGAGGGTGCGCGGCGCGCGGTGGCCGAAGTCGCCGGTGCTCACCTGGAAGAGCTCGCCGTGCCCGCCCTGTCGGTGCTGCACGGCCGTGCTGCCGGCGAGCAGCTGCGCGACCGCCGCGGAGAGGACCGCGTCGATGCCGTGTTCGCGGCGAACGACCTGCTCGCCGTCGGCGTGCTGCAGGCCTTCGCGGTGCTCGGGCAGCTTCGCGTGCCCGAGGAGGTCGCGCTCATCGGCTACGACGACATCGACTTCGCGTCGGCCACCGTCGTGCCGCTCAGCTCGATCCGCCAGCCCGCCCACGAGATCGGATACCGCGCCGTCGACCTCCTGCTGCGAGGCCTCGACGATCCCGCCGGCGAGCACGAGCGCCGCGTGCGCTTCCGCCCCGAGCTCGTCGTCCGCGACTCGACCGGCTGACCGCGGCATCCTGTCGCCCCTCGAGGCGCCGTCGCCCCGCGAGGCCCTGTCGCCCCGCGAGGTCCCCGTTCGGCCGGTTCTGCGCGCCGCTTTACCGGCCCAAGTGGGACCTCGGCACCATCGGGTGGAGGCCGCGCGGACCGGATGAGAGAAGACTCATCGGCGCGCGGGGGAGGTGCGCCTAGGCTCATCGGAACGCAGGAAAGCGCATTCCGATGGGATCCATTCTATGAAGAACAGACTCCGCTCCTCGCTGCTCGCCGGCCTCGCCGCGGGCACGCTCGCCACGGCGACCCTCACGGTCGGGGGCGTCGCAACGCTTCCCGCGGCAGGGGTCGAGGCGCCGCCGTCCGCGCCGATACCGCGGCTCGAGACCCTCGATCGCGGCCTGGTCGCCGTGCCGACGGACGAGGGCGTCTTCCTCAGCTGGCGTCTGCTCGCGGGCGAGGCCAGCGGTGCCGGCGAGACCGGCCTCACGGGCACCGACTTCGTCGTCTTCCGCGACGACGTTCCGATCGCCACCGTCACCGACAGCACGAACTACCGCGACGACGCCGGGACGGCGGCATCCGTCTATCGCGTGGCGCCGGTCACGGCGGGCGTCGAGGCGGCGGCGAGCGAGGCCGCGATCGCGATGGATGCCGGCTTCCTCGACATCGCGCTGCAGCGGCCCGAAGGCGGCGTGACCCCGGCGGGCGAGGAATACACCTACTCGGCCAACGACGTCTCCGTCGGTGACGTCGACGGTGACGGGCGCTACGAGTTCATCGTGAAGTGGGATCCCTCGAACTCCAAGGACGTCTCGCAGGTCGGGTACAACGGCGGGGTCTACATCGACACCTACAGCCTCGAGGGGCGCCTGCTGAACCGGCTCGACCTCGGTCCGAACATCCGTGCCGGCGCGCACTACACGCAGTTCCTCGTCTACGACTTCGACGGCGATGGCCGGTCGGAGACGATGCTCAAGACCGCGCCCGGGACGAAGTCGATCACCTACGCCGACGACGGCTCGGTGGCCTCGGAGCAGTACGTCACGATGCCGGACGAGGATGTCGCGGCGGGCTACGCCCACACCGATGACTACCGGATGAGCGCCGCAGACTACGCCGACCACCTCGAGGAGATGTTCCGCGGATGGTCGACGCGCGACGAAGTCGTCTCGGGCCAGTGGCCGGCCACCCTGGAAGAGGCCTTCGGCATCGAGCCGCGCTACGACTACCCGCTGTCGGAGGCCGATGCCCGCGCGCTCGTCGACCACTTCATCGACGTGTACGCGCCGAGCCGCAGCGCCCGCAACGTCCTGCGGAACTTCGAGGGCTTCATCCTCGACGGGCCCGAATACCTCACCGTCTTCGACGGCGAGAGCGGGGCCGAGCTGCAGACAGTGCGCTACGAGCCCGACCGCGGCGACGACGGCCTGCTGTGGGGCGACTACGCGATGTCGCGCATCGAGCCCGGTAACCGGGTCGACCGGTTCCTGGCGGGCGTCGCCTATCTCGACGGTGAGCGCCCGTCGGCGGTGTTCGCTCGCGGTTACTACACCCGCACGACGATCGCGACCTACGACTGGGACGGCGAGAACCTGTCGAAACGGTGGTTCGTCGACAGCGGGCATGCCCCGATGACCAACCCGTTCATCGACGGTCCCCATGGAGTCGACGGCACCGATCCCGTGTACGGCTCGATCACGACGCAGGGCTTCCATAGTCTGTCGGCGGCGGATGTCGACGGAGACGGCCGCCACGAGATCGTCTACGGATCGGCGACGCTCGACGACGACGGCAGCCTGCTCTACAGCTCGTTCGCCGAGATGCCCGAGGGATCGGCGACGCCGGGCGAGATGGCGCGCCTCGGTCACGGCGACGCGATGCACGTCGCCGACATCGACCCGTCCCGCCCGGGTCTGGAGATCTTCACCGTGCACGAGGGCGGAGCGTACGCGCCCTACGGCACGGCACTGCGGGATGCCGCCACCGGCGAGGTCATCTTCGGCGCCTACTCGGGCCGAGACACCGGGCGCGGGATGATCGGCGACGTGCGCCCCGACGTGCCCGGCATGGAGGTCTGGTCGAGCATGCCCGGCGGAACGGATGCCTCGGGCCTGCTGACCGCCCAGGGCGAGGTGCTCTCGGCGGCGACGCCCGGCACCAACGCCTCGATCCGCTGGGGCGGCGACCTCACGACGCAGATCGTGAACGGCAGCGGTGACGTCACCCCGACGATCGACGACTGGGCGCGCGGCACCGTACTGACGGCATCCGGAACCCTCGCCAACAACGGCACGAAGGGCAACCCCGGGCTCGTCGCCGACGTGCTGGGGGACTGGCGCGAAGAGCTGGTCGTGCGCACGGCCGACTCGTCGGCGCTGCGGGTGTACGTCTCGACCGAGGTGACCGAGCACAAGCTGTACACGCTCATGCACGATCCGCAGTACCGCGCCGAGGTCGCCCGTCAGCAGACGACCTACAACCAGCCGAGCTACACCGGCTTCCACCTCGCCTCGGGCATGGACTTCGCCGGTGTGCCGCTGCGGCCTGCTCCCGCGCCCGTCGCGACGCCCGGCATCGGGGTGGACTCGACCGGCGTCAACGTCAGCTGGAAGACGACGGATGCCGGCGCCGAGGTCACCGGCTTCAGCGTCACCCTCCGCTCGGCGGCGGGCGAGACGATCGAGCACCAGGTCGGGACCGAGGCTCGCTCTGCGCGGTTCGCGACGGTCCCGCCGGGGGAGTGGACCGCGACCGTCACGCCCGCGGGCACCTTCGGCTCGGCGGCGCAGTCGCAGCCGTCGGCGACGGCCACAGTGCGAGAGGGGCAGCCGGTGCCACTCCGAGTCAGCGCGCGGTCGCAGTGCGTCAACGGAGCGGTGCACGTCGCGGTCCATGCCGCGAATCAGGCGGGAGCGCCGGTCGACGTGCGGCTGGCCGCGGTCGGCGGCGAGCACGCGCAGCAGAAGGTCGCGGCGGCCGACGCGGCGTACCGGCTCTTCGACTCGGGCCGCGACTCGCTCGTGCCCGGGTCGGCGACCGTCACGGCGTATCAGTGGGTCGACGGTGTCGGCTACCACGCCACCTACGACGTGCCCTACTTCGCCCGGATGTGCTGAGGCGTCCCGCTCGGACGCGAGGCCCCGATACATCCGAAGGGCCGGAGTGACGGGTGGGGCCGGTGAGGCCGTGCGAATGCTCACCAGCCCCACCCATCCGACAGATGTATCGGGCGCGGGCGCGGGCGTCAGCGGGAGCGGCGGTCGGACGTGGCGTCGGGCAGGGAGATGGGCGTCGTGCCGGCGACCTCGTCGCTGAACTCCTCCGGGGCGACGACCGAGATCGGACGCGTCTCGTCGAGCGAGAGGGCGAACCGGCGCGAGCTCGAGCGGTGCACGCGTCCGGAGACGAGCATCCACGTCACCCCGACCCCGAACGCGACGAAGGCGGCGACGGCACCGAGGCCGATGGCCGCGCGCGGCCCGAACTGGTCGGCGACCCACCCGACGATCGGCGCGCCGATGGGCGTGCCGCCCATGAGGATCGCCATGTACAGCGCGAGCACGCGGCCGCGCAGCGCCGGGTCGGTCGTGGTCTGCACGTACCCGTTGGCCGTCGTGAGGGTGGTCACGACCGCGAACCCGGTGAACATCAGGGTCACCGCGTACAGCCAGTAGTCCGGCATGAAGGCCGACACCGCTGCGGCGAGCGCGAAGAGTCCGGCGCCGAAGATCACGACGCGGATGCGGGCGCGATCGCGACGTGCTGCCATCAGGGCGCCCGCGAGCGATCCGATCGCCAGGATCGAGCTGAGGAGGCCGTACCCGTCGGCATCGCGTCCGAACTCGATCGCCATGGTCGAGGCGAAGATCGGGAAGTTCATACCGAAGGCGCCGAGGAGGAACACCATCGCGAACGTCACCATGAGGTCGGGGCGCCCGCGCACGTACCGGAAGCCGTCGGCGAGGCGCGCCGCACCGGGAGAGGTGACCCGCGGGATGAGTTCGCCGGGTCGGATGAGGAACAGCGCCACGATCATCGCGAGGAACGTCGCCGCGTTGATGAAGAACACCCAGCCGGTGCCGACCGCGACGATGACGATTCCCGCGGCAGCGGGGCCGATCATGCGCGCTCCGTTGAAGGATGCCGCGTTGAGCGCGACCGCATTGGCCGCGATCTCGCGCGCGACGATGTCGGAGACGAACGCCTGGCGCGCCGGATTGTCGAAGGCCGAGATCATGCCGAGCGTGAACGCGAAGACGTACATGAGCGGGAGCGTCATGACGCCCGTGAGCAGCAGCGTGCCGATGACCAGCCCGACGAGCATGAGCGAGCTCTGCGTGACCACGAGCAGACGGCGCCGGTCGAAACGGTCGGCGACCCACCCGGTGACGCCCACGAGCAGGAGCGGCGGGGCGAACTGCAGCGCCATCGTGACGCCCATCGCTCCCGCGTCGTTGTCGGTGAGGCCGGTGAGGACGACCCAGCTGAGCGCTGTGGCCTGCATCCACGCGCCGACGTTCGACACGAGGGCGCCGAAGAACCACACCCGGTAGTTGAACACCGAGAAGGAGCGGAACATCGCGGAGCTCATCGGTCGGCCACCGCCCGCATGATGACGGCGGCGGCCGCGAGAGTCTCACGGTCGGCCGGTTCGAGCTCTTCCAGTGCGTGCTCGAGCCAGGAGTCGCGACGGCGGGTCGTCTCGATCACGACGGTGCGGCCCTCGTCGGTGAGGGCGATGTTCACCTTGCGGCGGTCGCCGTCGTCGGGCGTCCGGGTCAGGTACCCGAGCTCTTCGAGGTGGTTGACGGTGCGGTTCATCGACGGTGCCGATACGCGCTCGCGGTCGGCCAGCTCGCCGAGCGTGTGCGGACCGTGCACGTGCAGGTTCGCGAGCACGGCGTACTGCCCGTCGCTCATCGAATCGACGGCACGCTGCGCGCGGAGCCGCCGTGCGAGGCGGAAGGTCGCCATGCGGAGGTCGGTCGCGTCGTGCGCGAGATCGATGGCGGTCGGTGGGGCGGAAGCGGGGGAGGAGGTGCTCATCTGTGATGTTTAGCCTAGCTCATTAGTCTTGCTAACGGTCTGTGGTGTCCGGAATGCGACGGCCGGAAACGTAGACTCGCCGCATGCCCGAGTTCATCGACGCGCAC
The DNA here is from genome assembly GCF_027157935.1 of Microbacterium sp. H37-C3. Lineage (NCBI taxonomy): Bacteria > Bacillati > Actinomycetota > Actinomycetes > Micrococcales > Microbacteriaceae > Microbacterium > Microbacterium sp. H37-C3. Next base: position 418,730 of record NZ_JAPVLR010000002.1, read on the forward strand.
GGGGTCGCGATCGTCTACGACATCCATCCCGCGCCTGGCGAGCAGCGGGCCGTCGTGCAGCTGCTGCACGGTGTCGGCGAGCACGCGGGCCGGTATGCCGAACTCGCCGGGATCCTCACCGCGGCGGGCTTCACCGTCTACGCCGACGACCACCGGGGTCATGGCCGCACCGGCATCCGGCAGCACGGCGATCCGAGCAAGCTCGGCAAGCTCGGTCGGGGAGGGCTGCATGCCGCGCGCGACGCCTGCGCCGAGCTGACCCGCATCATCGAGCACGACCATCCCGGGGCGCCGATCGTGCTCCTCGGCCACTCGTGGGGATCATTCCTCGCGCAGATGCTGTTCGACGGCCGGCCCGAGGCATACGCGGCACTCGTGCTGTCGGGGTCGGCGCTGCGCTGGCCCGGATCGCTCAACTCGGGCGACCTGAACGCGCCGTGGAAGGCGCCCGGCGCGAACGGCGTCGAGTGGCTGAGCACGGATGCCGCCGTCCAGCAGAGCTTCCTGGACGACCCCCTCACGACGACGACCGCGCTGCCCCGCCTGTTCGGGCCGGTCGAGACGCTCAAGCTCATCGGTCGTCCCCGTCGCGACCTCGGTGTCGACGTCCCGGTGCTGCTCATGGTCGGGCGGGACGACACCGTGGGCGGGCCTCGCAGCGTCCATCGCCTCGCCGACGCCTACCGCACGCGATCGGGCCTGACGGATGTGACGACGCTCGTCTACCCCGGTGCTCGCCACGAGATCTTCAACGAGACGGTCCGGGGTGACGTGCAGGCCGATCTGCTCGCCTGGCTCGACGCCCGCTTCCCGCGGGGCTAAGCGCCGCGTCGGATTGCCGTGACGAGCGGGCGTGACGCGAGGAGCGCCAGCGCGACCGCCCCGAAGCCCGCGACGAAGGTCGCCGCGATGACGGCCATCGTCAGCGGCGCGACGACCAGGCTGATCCCCACGACCGGGAGAGCCAGCGCCACGCCGACGACCGCTCCGCCGGCGGCGGCCCAGCGCAGGGGCAGCATCACCGTGATGCGACGTGCCCGAGCGAGTTCCGCGGGCTCCATGCCGAGCCGGTCGAGGCCCACGATGAGCTCGCGGTCGTCGAGCACCGACGCCGCCTGACTGACGCCCACCGAGGCGGCGAGCAGGACGAAGCCCGCCCCGAGGGTGACGAGGACGCCGGTGCGGATGTCGGCGAACAGCGTCATTCCAGGCTCGTCGCCGGCGATCTCGGTGAGCGCGATGCCGCTGCCCCCGACGACGGCGATGAACGAGATCATCGCGATGCTCGAGACTCGACGCCAGGCGGTGGGGGCATGTGCGGCGAGCTCCCGCCCTGCGATGAGCTGAGCAGCCGTCCGGGCGCGGCGTGCCATCGAGCGGCCGCGTGCGGCGACGATGGGCGTACCGATGAGGTTCACCAGAGCGAGGGCCCCGGCGAACAGAGCCAGCAGGAGGGCGATCGACGCTGCGGGGGCGAGGACCGTGCTCACGCTGCTGAACTGGGCCACGATCGTGCCGACGGCGACAATCGCGATCCCGGAGATCACGAGGGTGCGGGTGCGTCGCGGCGGCGCCTCGGTGCGGCGGCGCACGCCCAGTGGGGTGAGCCGCACGCGTCGCAGGCTCGCTGCCGCGCTCACCGTCGCGATGAGCCCGACGCCCAGGATGACGGCCAGGACGATCGGCCATCCGGCCCACACGGCGGTGGCACCGACGGGGCCACCGAAGAAGGGGAGCAGCCCGACCAGCGGCAGGGCGATGCCGTAGGCGGCGGCGCCGACCAGTGCTCCCGCGAACGCGACGGCGGATGCCTCACCCACCGCCATCGCTCCGACCTCGGTGTTGGTGGCGCCGAGGAGGCGCAGCGTCGAGAGCCGGTCGTTGCGGCGCCGGCTCGACAGGCGCGCGGCGGCAGCCCCGAGGGTTGCTGTCGGAACAGCGAGAAGGATGAGCGCGAGGACGCTGAGCACGCCGTAGAGGAAAGCCATCTGGCCCGTGCGCGGGTCGGTGAGGAACATGCGGGTGCCGCCCGCGACGATCAGCATGAGCATCGTCGTCACCGCGAAGGCGACCAGTGGCAGGACGATGGCCGCAGACCCTTGCCGCGCCGGCCGGGAGAGCAGGACCGTGAGAGCCGCGACGCAGCGCACACTGCCCGGTGTCTCCGCCGCTCGGGCCAGCGGGGTCGGAGGCTGCGGGAGCGAACCGGTCGCGACGACGACGCTCATCGGGTCACCTCGGCGGCTGCGGCCCCACGCGCGGGCAAGACGGACGAATCGACGATGCGTCCGTCGCGCATCCGGAGGACGCGGTCGCAGCGGCGCGCGACCTCCGCATCGTGGGTCACGACGACGAGGCTGCGGCCCTGGCCGGTGGTGGCGTGCAGCAGCGCATCGAGGACCTCCGCGGAGGTGGTGGAGTCGAGGGCGCCGGTCGGCTCGTCGGCGAACACCACGGGGGCTCCGGTCACCTGGGCGCGGGCGATGGCGACGCGCTGCGCCTGCCCGCCGGAGAGCTCGCCGATGCGCCGGTTCTCCATGCCGGCGAGGCCCAGGGCGCCGAGCCAGGCGGCGGCGTGCGCTTCGGCAGCAGCTCGCGCCGTGCCGACGAGGAGCAGCGGCAGGGCAGCGTTCTCGACGGCGGTGAGCTCGGGCAGCAGCAGGTGGTCCTGGAAGACGAAGCCGAGGCTGCTGCGACGCACGGCGGAGCGGTCGGCGTCGGGCATGCCGACGAGTTCCTGCGCCGGGGCGCCGGGAGCGGCGAGGCGGACGGAGCCGGCATCGGGCGAGATGATTGCGGCGAGGCAGTGCAGAAGCGTCGTCTTGCCCGACCCCGAGGCGCCCATGATCGCGACGGCCTCGCCGGCGCGCACGGTCAGGTCGACGCGGTCGAGCGCGGTGAGCGCCCCGTAGCGCTTCACGAGCCCGCGGGCTTCGAGGACGGGGGCGGAATCGATGGTGGGGTTCATGTCATCCACTCTTCCGAGCGGGGCCCGCGCCGTCGTCCGTCGCGAGGTGTAACGGCATCCGTCGGGCGACCGATCCTCCGCCCGGTCCTAGGCTGGACGCATGCACGGCGAATACAAGGTCCCCGGAGGAAAGCTGGTCGTCGTCGACCTCGAGGTGCGCGACGGCCGCATCGCCGATTTCCACCTGGCGGGCGACTTCTTCCTCGAGCCCGACGACGCCCTCGCTGACATCGATGCGGCCGTGACGGGCCTGCCCGAGGAGTCGGATGTCGCCACCATCGCGGCAGCCGTCCGTTCCGCGCTGCCCGACGGCGCGCAGCTGCTCGGCTTCACGCCCGAGTCGGTCGGCACGGCCGTGCGTCGCGCGATGATCACGGCCCCGGGCTGGCGCGAATTCGACTGGGAGGTCGTCCACGACCGAGCCGTGTCGCCCAGCATGAACCTCGCGCTCGACGAGGTGCTGACCACCCGCGTCGGCGACGGCCGGCGGAACCCCACCCTGCGCATCTGGGAGTGGAACGAGTCGGCCGTCGTGATCGGGTCGTTCCAGTCGTACCGCAACGAGGTCGACCCCGAGGGTGCCGCGAAGCACGGGTTCGACGTCGTGCGCCGCATCTCCGGCGGGGGAGCGATGATGATGGCGGCGAACTCGATCGTGACGTACTCGCTGTACGTGCCGGCATCCCTCGTCGCGGGGCTGACCTTCGCCGACTCGTACGCGTTCCTCGACGACTGGGTGCTCGAGGCCCTCCGCTCGCTCGGCATCGAGGCGACCTACCAGCCGCTGAACGACATCGCCTCGCCCTCGGGCAAGATCGGCGGCGCGGCGCAGAAGCGTCTCGCCAACGGCGGGGTGCTCCACCACGCCACCCTGTCGTACGACATGGACGGGCAGGTGCTCACCGAGGTGCTGCGCATCGGCCGCGAGAAGCTCAGCGACAAGGGAACCGTCTCGGCCGCCAAGCGCGTCGATCCGCTGCGCAGCCAGACGGGTCTGCCGCGCGACGCGATCATCGAGCGGTTCATCGAGGTGTTCTCGAAGCGCTACGGCGCCGTGCCCGGCACGATCTCCGACGAGGAGTACGCCGAGGCCGAGGCGCTCGTCGAGTCGAAGTTCGCCACCGACGCCTGGCTCAAGCGCGTTCCCTGAGCCGCGGCGTCGTCAGCGGCGCGTCTGCGACAGGGCCCAGTGGGCTCGGGCGAGACCGCCGAGCGGCGCTCGCGTCAGGATGGCGGCATCCGATTCGCTCAGGATGCCGCCGTCGACCGCCATGCGCAATGCGGTGGCGATGTCTTCTCGCGCCCGCTCCTGTCGCGCGGCCGGCAGCGCGCCGACGGCGGCGCGCAGGGCCTCGACTCCCGTCCGCGGAGTCGGCGACCCTCCGGCGCGACGCCCGGCTCGGACGATGGCGGCGACGGTGATGGCGGACGCGATGCCCTGCACGGCGAAGGCGGCGATGGTGAGGCCGGGGGCACCGGCGTCATCGGAGCGCAGCGCGACGATGAGGATCGCGAACGCGGCGAAGAGCACCGAGATGGCATTGATGGACAGCTGGGAACCGCTCGCCTCGGCGCGCCCGCTCGCCAGCTGCCGCCACAGCACCGGACGCGATGCCGCCGCCACGATCGCCAGCGCAGCGGCGACGAGTGTCGGCACGGTCAGGTCGGATGCCGTTCGGGCGGGGATCACGACGACCCCGGCGGCGATGATCGGCAGAAACTCCAGCAGTGCGACGCCCAGTGAGCGGAACATCGACCCGCGGCCGACCGGGCGGCGGCGCTCTTCGTCCGACGCGTCCAGCAGATCCTGGACCGCCGGTTCGTCGGCGAAGGCGGCGCGCTCGATCAGCGCGGCGTCGAATCCGCGCCCGGACTCCACGAGTTCGCGGGCCGCGGACGCGGCGGAGCTCTCACGCATCGTCTTCTACTCTCATCGACTGGGCCAGCGTCCGCAGCGGCTCCTCCACCACACCGACCATGGTCGTGGTCGTCGGGTCGCTCAGCAGGCGCACCGCGCACAGTTCGCCGGAGACGAGGATACCGATCCCGGCCGGGACCGGTGCGCCGGGCGTATCCGGGCCCGCCGCAATGAAGCGAACCACCACGCCCGCGCCGATGCCGGGGACAGTGATCTCCTCGACGGTCGGCGCCATCGCCAGCGGAATGTCTCCGAGGAGGGCTGCGACGACGTCCTGGTCGGCCGCGAGCGGCGGGCGCACCTCGGCTCGCACCAGAAGGGCGACCGGGGCCGCTCCGGGCCAGAACTGCACCCCGAACCCCGTGCTCGGGTCGAGGGCGGCACGCGCCGCATGCGCGATCGCGACGGCGGCTTCCCGGTCTGACGGGGCCATCGGCGATGCGGCGAATCTCGCCGCCGTCTCCCGCTCCCATTCGGTCGTCGCCTGACCTGGGGCGAGGTGGTTCGGGATGTGCAGCCATACCCGCGGGTCGGGCGATACGGTGAGTCTCACCTCGTGCTCCAGTGCAGCGTCGACACGACCGCGTCGCTCAGCTCGAACATTCCGGCGACAAGCGGGTGCGAGCGCGGAACGGACCCATCGGCCGGCGCGACCGCCACCGCCACCAGATGCAGCGCCTCTCGGCGCTCCGTCCCCGGGATCGGCGTCAGATACGTAGTGGTGTACTGGCGGGCTCGTTCGGTTCCGAGGGCGAGGGTTGACTCTGACTCCCAGCGCACGAAGCGGCGATCGTCACGCAGAGCGGTCGCGCCGCGGGTGCGTATCAGATCCGCAACTTGAGCATCGAGCGTCTTCTGAGCGGTAGCCTCGCGGACGCTCGCAGTGATGGACAGCGGTAGTAGGAGGTCGTTGGACCAGGCGCGGGTCTGAATGTAGAAGCGCTCGGTGCCGGTCGCGCGCATCTTCGAGAATGCCCTCGTGGTGATCGCGCGCAGCTGGGCCGCTAATTCCGGCCGGTGCGCTGCACTGAGTCGCTCCGAAGCCCGGCCCATCAGCGCGGCCTGTGCGGCTTGCGTCGTGGTGAACTCCTCCCAGCCGTCGGGAAGTACGACAGAGAACTCCGGGTACGACTGTCCCAGCACATCGGCGCGCAATCTGTTCATCGGTGGGGACTCCTCATGCCGTGCTCAGGATCGGGCAAGCTCAGCCTCCCACGTATCGACGGGCGATGAGGCCTCACTGATCACGTCGTACGTTGCCAATGCGATCTGGCCCGGGGTGTTGGCGATCCAGCCGTAGTGCCCGGCGACCGTTCCCACGACGCCCCAGCCGCCCGTGCTGAGGGCATCGTTCGCGTTCGCAGCGAAACCGTGTCCCATGAGGCGGGCGGCGACGTCGTCCATCGCCGACGAGCCACGCATGGCGGTAGTGAAGGACGTCCATCCGCCCGCCCCGAAGGTGCGCGCGGTGCTGAAGGTATCGCCGAATCGAGAGAAGGCCAGGGCGAAGTCCGTGCGTCCGGCTGTCGTCCCGAGGCCCCCGATCAGGTCGCTTCCGACCGCCGTGAAGCCCGATCGCGCGCCGCCGGCGAACTTGGCGAGGCTCCCGAACGGGATGACGCCGATCACCGCGACCGCAATCTCGAACGGATCCGAGTTGCCGCGTCCGGCTTTGTACAGCGTCAGACCCAGGGTGACCAGGGCGACGATCGCGCCGAGAGCGGCGATGATCGGTCCGCCGATGACGAAAGCCGCCACCGCGAGCGCGATCCCCACCCATTGGAGTACGACGAGCGCGCCTTCGACGAACCCGTCGAAGTCGTCCCAGCCGCTGTCCTGGATACCGCCGGAAGTAGCCGTGCCGATGCGTGATGCGGCCAGCTCGAAGGCGCTCTCCCAGGTGTCGTAGGCGGAATCGTAGGTCTCGGCCTCCGAGACGAACTCGGCATGTGCATTGGTCTGGGCGGTGAGGGCCTGCGCAACGTCACGTTCGTGAGCGAGCTCCGCCGCGCTGGGCCCAGGGTCGTCGGGCGTCGGAGAGGGAAAGAGCGGAGCCGATCCCGCCGTCTCGTCGTAGTTCTGCTGCGCGCGGACGTAAGCGTCCCAGGCGGCCTGGCAGCGTTCGACGATCGGACGCATCGACTGCTGCACATCGCTGAGCGATTCGCCATACTCTCGAACTGCTGCGCCCGTCGGCTCGTAGCGTTCACCGGCGAGACGCAACTCTTCGTGGATCTCGCCGACCACCTCGCGGATCTTCTCGATCGACAGACCCCGCTGACCATCGGCGCCGTCGGCGATCGCCTCGAGCACTCCCGCCGCGCCGATCATCTGCGCCCCTAAGTCCTCGATCTCCCCGCCGCGCCGAACCACGGCGGCGGCGTCACCGGTGACGACGGAGATCTCTCGTCCGCGGGGGGATGGCGCCATGTCGCGTGCGCCGAATCCGTACCCGCTCATGAGGCCCTCGGCATCGTCGCAGCCTCGTTGCGCTCGACCTGAGTGGACCGAGAGGCCTCGACATCCCACTCGGCCCAGCCGCGTCCCGTGCTCTCGACCCGTTCCTGGATCTTCATCAGATCCTCGCGGAGTCCGCGGCGGCGATCATTCCAGCCGCTCTCGAACTCCGACGACGCGTCTCGAAGGCGGGTCTTGCCGTACGGCGTACCTACGGAGTCCTCAAGGTCGTCGGCGCGTTCCTCCGCCTTCTCGAATTCGACGATGATCTGCTTCAACGACCCGTTGAGTTCGTTGAGCACGTCATAAGTGACGATGACATCCGACATGGCGCTCCCCTCTGCTTGCGTTGACAGTGTATTCAGGAGCACCAGACCTCTCGATGGGGAGCACTCCCCATCTCGGGTGACGGATCGACCGTCAGCAGGGTCTGACCCGCACCCCGTCAGCCGGTGAGCGCCCGCACCGACGCGTAGCCGTCGGCCGCGACCGTCGGCACCGACGGCGGAGCACCGAACATGCGGGTCGCCCGCTCGTCCGGCGTCCATCGCGGCCAGCCCGGGGCGCCGGTCCGCACAAACGACACGGCGGCACCGTGCATCGCATCGGCCAGCTCCTGCGGCGGGTGCGGCCCCGCGAGCTTCGCAACGCCGTCGGCGTCGAGGACGTCCCACCAGAACGGCACATCGAGGCAGTGCAGCGCCCAGCGCTTGGTCGGGGAGGGCCAGCTGAACCGGTAGGCCCACGTCGACGAGCCGCTTCGTGCCCGGGCGACGAGCGGCACGGTGTCGCGGAAGATGCGGTCGGTGGCGTAACGGCCAAGGAACGCGGCGGTGCCGAGTCGTCGCTGCGCGCGGTTGTCGCGGATGTAGCGCCAGCGCATCGCGTGGCCGACCCCGAGGGCGGCCAATGCGAGCGCCGGCGGGACGAAACGCAACGGGCCGGCGACCCCGTCGGTGATCATCGTGAACTCGTCGTCGGTGGTGCCGAGCACGAGCGTCTTGTCCGCGCCGACGCCGGCCGCGAGGGCGTCGAGGGTGGGGCGCGGGATGAGCTCGCCGTCGACGACCGGACCCCACGTGAGCCCTTCGGCGAGCCGCGAGCGCACCGAGGCGATGATGCTGCCGTGCCGCTCCGACTCGAGAGCGTGCTGCGCCGTGAGCACCGTGAGCTCGTCGACGCCGGCGAACGCCTCGCGTGTCGGGGCGATGCCGAGGCGCGCGGCGAGCCGGCCTGTCGCCGTCGCGGCCCGGGCGGGCGGCACGTTCGTCAGGGCCGCCGAGATCGCCAGCACACGGCGGAACAGGTGTTGAGCATCCGGCATCCCGAGCAGGGTGAGCACCGCGCCGCCGCCCGCGGACTGCCCGGCGATCGTGACATCATCCGGATCCCCGCCGAAGGCGGACACGTTCGCCCGCACCCATTCGAGGGCGGCGATCCAGTCGCGCACCGCGCGGTTCGTCGGGGCTCCGGGAAGGAGGCCGAAGCCGTCGAAGCCCAGCCGGTACGAGACCGTCACCACGACGATGCCCGCCCGCGCGAACGAGCCGCCGTCGTACCAGGGGCTCGCGGGCGAACCCTGCACGAAGGCTCCGCCGTGGATGTAGACGAGCACCGGATGCCGTGCGCCGCCTGGCTCGGTGGGCGAGTCCGGCGCGAACACGTTGACCGACAGGGTGTCGTCGCCGGGGATCGATGGCTCGGGGATGAGGGTGTCGCCGTCGTCCCCGCGCTGCGGCGTGGGGCCGTACGCGGTCGCGTCGCGGACGCCGTCCCACGGCTCGACGGGCGCGGGCTCGGCGAACCGCAGCGTGCCTGTCGGGGCCTTCGCGTACGGGATGCCGAGGAACGCGAGAGTGCCGTCGGGGCGACGCGTGCCGCGCACCTCACCGGTGGAGAGGGGTGCCGAGACGCTCGCTGTCACGATCCGAAGCTAGCGGACTCGGCGGCGCCTCGGTGAGGCGGCTGCGGGTCAGGCGATGCGGCGGACCTGCACCGTGATCCGGTCGACGGTCGGATGCTGCACGCAGAGTTCGTCGGCGACGGCGCGGGCCACCTCGGGCGTGCGCGCGGATGCGGCGACGGAGATCGCGGCGGCCGCGGTCACCACCTCGCCGTCGGTCGAGACGAGGATGTCGTTCGTCGGAGCCGCCGCTTCTCGGTGGAGCGCCGTGGCCGCAGCTCCGAGCACGCGGGTCAGCGGCGGGCGCGGATCGTGCACGGCGCTGACCCCGGGCACCTCGACGAGGGGGCGCGGAGCCGACGGGTCGACGACGGAGACGGGCTCGATCATGCGATGTCCTTGGGCGGGAAGGGACGGTGGAGGTCTTCGACGGTGACGTCGACGGCGGTGATGTTCAGCTCGGTGTGCTGGGCGAGCGCCTCGGACACCGCTCGGCGGACCGCTCCGGCAGCGGTCGGCAGCGACTCGCCCCAGGCGACCGACGCGGTGATGTCGACGGCGATCGGCGCATCGGGCACCTCGACGTCGCCGACGATGCGCGAATGGCCGATGAAGACGCCGTCGATCGCGTCGCCGCTGGCGCGGATGAGCGCTTGCACGGCTCCCTCGGTGACGGTCATCGAGACCCGCGGATCGGGATGCGACAGCGGGATCGAGCGACCGGCTCGCAGCTCGGCGCGCACGGCGTCCATCACACCGTGGAACCAGTTCTCCGAGGGCTCGGGCATCTCGGCGGCATCCGCCGCGATGAGGTCACGTGACAACCGCCCCGCCCGTTCGAGGGCATCGAGTGCGTTGAGGCAGTCGGGACAGGTCTCGATCTCGGGGTCGTACGGCGAGCGACCGCTGTCGAGGTAGTCGCTGATCTCGTCGATCGTCTTGCCGCACTCGAGAGTCATGTCGGCGGCATCCATCAGCGCCACCCCGCCATCTGAATCGTGATGCTGGCGCGGGCGCGGGACAGGTTTCCTCGAACGGTGCTGAGAGGGAGGTTCATCTCTTCTGCGATCTCGGTATAGCTGAGCGACCCGACTTCTCGGAGCAGCCAGCAGCGGCGTTGGGCTTCCGGCAGCGCATCGAGTGCAAGAGAGAGCGCTTGCAACTGTGCGTTGCGGATGGCAGCGGCCTCGGGAAGGAGGCCCGCCTCCGCGGCTCTGTCGAATCCGTCCAGTGTGTCATGGTCGGGGCGCTTCCTGAGATGCGCGTACGCCTCGCGGCTCGCGATCTTCATGAGCCACGCCTTCACGGCGTTCGGGTCGCGCAGGGTGGACAGCTGCCGCCATGCGGTGAGGAAGGCCTCCTGCACGACGTCGTCGGTCTCCGAGAGGGTGCCGACGATGCGGTACACGTAGGCGCGCACGAGGCGGGAGTGACGGTGGAGGAGGACATCGAACGCGTCGGCGTCGCCGGATGCCGCGCGGGCGGCGAGGATGCCGTCGGGCGCGGCCTGCAGGTCGGCGTTCGACCCGCTGTCTTCGGCTCGCATCGTTCCCCCAGAAAACTTCTCGAACTTTTTTGTGACGAATCCGGATGAGCCGCCCTCTTATCTGTAGAGCGAACGTAACGCTCACCGAATGACGAGCCGAGAGCTTGCATCGGACAACGCAGACAGATAAGGAAACGTCATGGCTGAGGACCAGAAGAACACCGCCCCCGCTGCTGAGACCACGAAGTCGCAGGCCGCCGCGCCGCAGGCTTCGCGCGTCGACCGCACGTTCTCGTCGTCGCGCGTCCCGGCCGACACCGACGCCGCGGGCAAGACGACGATCGCCGACGGCGTCGTCGCGAAGGTCGCCGGCATCGCGGCGCGTGAGGTCGCCGGTGTCTACGCGCTCGGTGGCGGCGGAGCACGCGCCTTCGGTGCGATCCGCGACGCCATCAACGCCACCGACCTGTCGCAGGGCGTGAAGGTGGAGGTCGGCGAGACCCAGGCCGCCGCCGACCTCACGATCGTCGTCGAGTACCCGGCGCCGATCCAAGAGGTCGCCGACAACGTCCGCGCCGCCGTCGCCGGTGCCATCAGCCGTCTCGTGGGCCTCGAGGTCGTCGAGGTCAACGTCGAGGTCAACGACGTGCACATCGCCGGCGCTGACGACGACGACAACGAGTCCGAGTCGCGCGTCGCATGAGTGCCACCGTCTCGGGTGCGCTGATCGGCGCCATCCTCGCCGCCGCCGCCCTGTTGTTCGGCTTCTGGGGATTCCTCCTCGTCGCCCTCTTCATGGCGATCGGCGCGGCGGTCGGTCGCATCGCGTCCGGCAAGCTCGACGTCCGCGGGCTGGCCGACGTGCTGACAGGTCGGCGCACCTCGTCATGACCGTTGCAGAGGCCATCCGTCCCGGTGGCGGCGTCACGGCCGCCGCCGGCGGGGCGTCCGGTCTCGCCGGACGGGTCGATGTGCGCGAGCGCGTGGTGCGGAAGGTCTCGGAACAGATCGCATCCCAGGTCATCGGAGTGGACGTCGACCGCGTGTCGGTCACGGCATCCGATCACCGGGGTGGGGTGGCCGTCCGCATCCAGGCGCCGTTCCCCGTCCCGTCGCTCGACGACACCGAAGCGGTACGAGCCGCCGGAGTCGTCGTCGACATCGCCCGTGAGGCCCAGCACCGCGTGCAGGAAGAGCTCGGCCGCGTGCTGGGTAAACCCGTCACCCGCGTCGACATCACCGTCACCGGTGCCACGACACCCGCAAGGAGGAGAGTCCGATGAGCAGTCCCGTGCTGCGCCGCGTCGTGCGGCGTGAGACGCACTCGCCGCGCACCGTCGCGATGATCATCGCCGTCGTCCTCGTCATCCTCGCGCTGATCTACGTCGGCACGGAGATCGTGCTGAACCTCGCGGGTCAGCCGGCGCTTCTCCTCGGACCCGCCGCTGCCTTCGGGTGGGTCGTCGGTCTCCCGACGGAGGTTCCGGTCGGCGTCAGCGTCGCCATCGGCGCCGTCATCGCGGTGCTCGGCGTGGTCCTCGTGGTGCTCGCCGTCGCCCCGGGCCGCCTATCGAAGCACCAGCTCGTCGTCGGCGAGAGCGCCGTCGTCGCCGACAACGGCGTGATCGCCTCGGCGATCGCGCAGCGGGTCAGCGACGAGAGCGGACTGCCCCGCGACCAGGTGCGGGTCGGTGTCGGACACCGCTCGGTCGACGTGACCCTCACCCCTGCGGTGGGAGTCCCCGTCGACGAGACGCAGGTCCGCGCCATCGCGGATGCGGAGCTGGAGTCGTATCGACTCGCGTCGAAGCTGCGCACGGCGGTGCGGATCGAGCGGCCCCGCGAACAGGAGGAGAACGCATGAACAACACCAATCGCGCGGTCAACCGCACGATCCTCCTGATCCTGGGACTGGTGCTCGTCGTCGTCGGCGGCGGAATCATCGCCGGCGCGGTGTGGCCGGCGGCCGCCGACACCTGGACCTCGGTCGGATCCGGGGCCGAGGACTGGGCGAAGCAGGCGTGGGACGCCACCGTCATCGCGGGCACGAGCCTCACCTGGCTCGCCGTCGGCGTGCTCGCCGCGCTCGGGCTGCTGGTCGTGCTGCTGATCGTGCTGGTCGTGCGCAGCATCCACGGCCGCCGCCGGACCGCCCTCCGGGCGACCGGGGCGGAGAGCGACCTCGGCCGCATCACGGTCACGGAGGGCTTCGCGGCGGATGCGCTGAAGAACGCGCTGGCCGACCGCGACGAGATCCTCAGTGCCCGCGTCACCGCGAACGACATCAACAAGCAGCCCGTGCTGCACGTCAGCGTGACCCCGCGGCAGAACACCTCGCCGCTGCACGTGGCCGAGACCGTCGAACGTCTCGTCGGCAACCTCGGCACGCTGACGGGTCAGCAGCTCACGACCTACATCTCCATTCACACCGGGCTGCGCGCGAAGCTGGCGCACGACCAGCGCCGCCTGTCCTGAATCGCGCACGTCCACAGCCCCGCCCGCGGGGCGCCACCACCGAAAGAGAGGAGCCCATCATGGGTCTCGACGACAAGATCAAGAACGCCGCGCAGGACATCGCCGGCAAGGCGAAGGAAGCCATCGGCAAGGCGACAGACAACGACAAGCTCGAAGCCGAGGGCAAGGCCGATCAGGTCAAGGCCGAGGCGAAGAAGACGGGCGAAGACGTCAAGGACGCCTTCAAGTAAGCCGCGAGACTGCGGAGGGGGATGCCGTGTCGGCATCCCCCTCTTGTGGACTCGTCGCGTCAGCTGTCGCGGCGCGCGCCGGCCGACGGGCTGACGGGGAAGATCGTCGGGGTCGCGTACCCGGCGGTTGCGAACGCCTTCTCGACGGCATCGGCCACGTCGTCGACGGCGGCGGTCTCGATGAGTGCGATCGCCGCGCCGCCGAAGCCGCCGCCGGTCATACGCGCGCCGATGGCGCCGGCCGCGCGGGCGGTCTCGACGGCGAGGTCGAGCTCGGGGACGGAGATCTCGAAGTCGTCGCGCATCGAGGCGTGCGAGGCGTCCAGCAGCGACCCGATCGCTCGCGGCCCCTGCTCCCGGAGGATCTGCACCGTGTCGAGCACACGCTGGTTCTCGGTGACGATGTGGCGGACCCGGCGAAAAGTGACGTCGTCGAGCAGCTCGGCGGCACGGTCGAGGTCGCCGACCGACAGGTCGCGCAGCATCGGGACGCCCATGACCCGCGCGCCCTTCTCGCACGACGCGCGGCGCTCGCCGTAGCCGCCGGTGGAGTGCGCGTGCTTGACGTTGGTGTCCATGACCAGCAGGGTGAGCCCCGCGGCGGCGAAGCCGAGCTCGACCTCCTCCGTCTCGAGCGAACGGCAGTCGAGGAAGGTGGCGGCATCCGGCTCGCCGAGCATCGACGCCATCTGGTCCATGATCCCGGTGGGAGCGCCGACGGCCTCGTTCTCGGCGCGACGGCCGACCTGCGCGAGCGCCACGCGGTCGAGTCCGAGGTTCCACAGCTCGTTGAGCGCTGAGGCGGTGGCTCCCTCGATCGCGGCCGACGACGACAGGCCCGCGCCGACCGGCACGTTCGACGCGAACGCGAGATCGGCGCCGGTCAGCGCGGTCGGGTCTGCGCCGGCGGCCTGGATCAGCGCCCAGGCGACGCCGAGCGGGTATGCGGACCACTCGGGCACGGCGTGCTCGCCGCCCGTGGTCGGGAAGATCGCGTCGAGGTCGGCGATCGCCACGTCGACCGGCACCGTGTCGAACGTCGAGATGACGCGCAGCCGGCCGTCGTCGCGAGTAGCGAGCGCCACGTGCGTGCGGTGGGGCGTGGCGAAGGGGAACACGAAGCCGTCGTTGTAGTCGGTGTGCTCGCCGATGAGGTTGACGCGGCCGGGCGCCGACCACTCGCTCGTCGCGGTCGCGCCGAGCGAGGTCAGGAGGTCGCGCGCATCGGTGCGCGGATCGGTGTCGGTCACAGGGTCACTCCTTCTACGGCCCCGCGGATACGCGCGGCCGCGGTCTCGGGCGGGATGTCGCCGATCCAGGCGCCCATGGCCGCCTCGGAACCGGCGAGGAACTTGAGCTTGTCGGCGGCGCGGCGCGGGCTCGTGAGCTGCAGGTGCAGACGCGCGGTGTCGCGCGCATGGCGGACCGGAGCCTGGTGCCACGCGGCGATGTACGGCGTCGGGGTGTCGTACAGCGCGTCGATGCCGCGCAGCAGGCGCAGGTAGAGCGGGGCGAGTTCGTCTCGCTCGGCGTCGTTCGTCTCGGCGAAGTCGGCGACGTGCCGGTGGGGGAGCAGGTGCACCTCGATCGGCCAGCGCGCGGCGAACGGGACGAACGCCGTCCAGTGCTCGCCGCGGAGCACGACCCGCGGGCCCGCCTGCTCGAAGTCGAGGATGCGCTGGAACAGATCGGGAGCCGTGCGGTCGATCGAGTCGAGCAAGCGGGTCGTGCGGGGCGTGATGTAGGGGTAGGCGTAGATCTGCCCGTGCGGATGCGGCAGGGTGACGCCGATCGCCTCGCCGCGGTTCTCGAACGGGAACACCTGCTCGATGCCGGGGAGCGTCGAGAGCGCGGCCGTGCGGTCGGCCCACGCCTCGATGACGGTGCGGGCGCGCGTGACCGTCTGGGTGCCGAACGATCCGGCGTGCTCGGGAGAGAAGCACACGACCTCGGTGCGTCCGACGCTCGTGCGGGTGCGGCCGAGGCCGAGGTGGGCGAGGTCGTCGATGCCGCGGGGAGGATCGGATGCCGCGGGCGCGCCGCCGAACGCCTCGGCGAGGGCGGGACCGAACGACGGCGACTTGTTCTCGAAGACGGCGACGTCGTAGCGCGACGGGATCTCGGAGGGGTTGGTGGGTGTCTGCGGGGCGAGCGGGTCGAGCTCGGCCGGGGGCAGGAAGGCGCGGTTCTGCCGCGACGCGGCGATCGAGATCCAGTCACCCGTCAGGACGTCCTGCCGCATCGTCGCGGTCTCGGGGCGCGGGTCGAGGGAGCGGGCGTCGACCGCGCGCTCGGGGCCGAGCGCAGTATCGGGGTCGTCGTAGTAGATGAGCTCGCGGCCGTCGTCGAGTCGCGTGGAGCGTTTGACGATGCCCGCGCCGAGCGGCACGGCGAGAGGAGCGCTGATGTTCACGATAACACGCTACATTCCGGGCGTGATATCGTCAACACACCCGACGAGAGGACCGGCATGCGCGTGTCGATGGCCCAAGTGGCGGCCCACGCGGGCGTCTCGGCGCAGACCGTCTCGCGCGTGGCCAACGGCAGTCCGCGCGTCGACCCCGCGACGCGGGCCCGCGTCGAGGCATCCATGGCGGCGCTCGGCTACCGCATGCATCGCGCCGCCCGCGCCCTGCGCACCGGCCAGACCCGCACGATCGGCCTCGTCGTCTCGACGCTCGCCTCGGTCGGCAACTCCCGCATGCTGCAGGCCATCGCCGACGCGGCGAGCGAGCGCGACTACGCCCTCGCCGTGGTGACGGTCGCCGGGGCGCGTGACATCGCGGAGGCCTTCGCACAGCTGCGCGACCAGGGCGTCGACGGGGCGATCGTGCTCAACGAGGCGACGCGGCTCGCTCGTGACACCGCACCGCCCGCCGACCTGCGTCTCGTCGTCGTCGATTCGCCGCCCGACGACCGCTTCGCGATCGTGCAGACCGATCACGCCGGCGGCGCCCGGCAGGCGACGCGGCATCTGCTCGAGCTGGGGCACGCGACGGTGCACCACCTCGCCGGTCCCGAGGCGTCGTTCGCGGCGCAGGAGCGCGAGCGCGGCTGGCGCGAGGCGCTGATCGACGCGGATGCCGTCGCGCCCGAGGTCGTCCGCGGCGACTGGACCTCGCGCGGCGGTCACGCGGCGGGAGCGGGGCTCGCGGGCGCCACGGCGGTGTTCGCCGCCAACGACCAGATGGCGCTCGGCCTGCTGCGGGCGTTCAGCGACGCCGGTCGCGCTGTGCCGGACGACGTCGCGATCGTCGGGTTCGACGACGTCGTGGATGCCGCGGAGTACCGGCCTCCGCTGACGACCGTCCGCCAGGACTTCGACGCCCTCGGCGCCCGCGCCGTCGAGGCGCTCGTGGAGGTCATCGAGTCGGGCTCAACGGCCGCGTTGCGCACCGTTCCCACGGAACTCGTGGTCCGCGCGAGCACGGTACGCGGTCTCGCGGCGGAATGAGGCGCAGTTCGGGGTGTCCGACGCGGTTCGAACCGCGCGTCATCCCCGGAACTGCGCCTGATCCCCGCGCTCGGCGAGCGGGTCAGACGGATGCCGCGCGGCGGGCCTCCCAGCCGGTGCGCACCATCTCGTCGACCGAGTAGCGGTTGGCCCACTCGAGGTCGCGAGCGGCGAGCTCGCCGGTGGCGACGATGCGGTCGGGGTCGCCGGGGCGGCGGGGGCCGATTCGCGGGGTGAAGTCGATGCCCGTCACGCGGGCCATCGCGTCCATGATCTCGCGGACCGACAGGCCGTTCTGCGACCCCAGGTTGTAGGCCGGTTCGACGCTCTCGCCGGCGGCGAGGCGCTGGGCGGCGACGACGTGGGCCGCGGCGATGTCGGCGACGTGGACGTAGTCGCGCACGTTCGTACCGTCGTCGGTGTCGTAGTCGTCGCCGTTGATCTGCGGAGTCTCGCCGGCGATCAGCTTCTCGAAGACGATGGGGAAGAGGTTGTGGGGGCTCGTGTCGTAGACGGACGGGTCGCCCGAGCCCACGACATTGAAGTAGCGCAGCGAGGTGTGGCGCAGGGGTGCGGGGGAGTCCGCGGTCGCGACGGCCTGATCGCGCAGGAGCCACTCGCCGATGAGCTTCGACTCGCCGTAGGGCGACGCGGGACGCTTGGGCAGGTCCTCCGTGACGAGCGGCACGTCGGGGGTGCCGTAGACGGCGGCGCTGGAGGAGAAGACGATCTTGTCGACGCCCGCGGTCTCCATCGCCTCGAGCACGATCCGCGTGCCCTCGACGTTCTGCGCGTAGGTGTGCAGGGGGCGGGTCACCGAGACTCCGGCGTACTTGTAGCCGGCGACGTGGATGACGCCCTCGACGCCGTGCTCGCGCAGCGCGCCCTCGACGAGCGGACGGTCGAGGATCGAGCCGCGGACGAACGGCACGCCCTCGGGGACGAACCCCGCGTGCCCGCTCGACAGATCGTCGAGGACGACGGGGTCGAGACCCGCCGCGGCGAGGGCGCGCACGACATGCGCGCCGATGTATCCAGCACCACCGGTGACCATCCAGCTCATGACATCCATCCTGCCCGATCGCGGCGGGGCTCCCTCACGCTCACTCCTCGCGGTGGCCGAGGTCGGGCGCGGCGACGAACGCGGCGACGGGCTCGACGACGTGCTCGAGCTCGACGACGACGATATCGTTCGCCCCGGCGCGGGTGGCGGGTGCGGGCACGTACAACGTGCGCTGCGGGCCGTTGCGCCAGTACCGGCCGAGGAAGAACCCGTTCACGAACGCGTAGCCCTTGCTCCAGGCATCCGTGTCGAGGAAGAGGTCGGCGGGCTCGTCGAGGTCGAACGTGCCCACGAGGCCGGTGCGGCCCGCCGTCGTCTGCTCGGACGCAGCGGGGATGCGGGCGGCGACGCCCGCGAGGTCGACGGGCTGCGCCGTCCAGCCGGAGAGCTCGTGTCCGCCGAGGGTCACGAGGCCGACGAGGCCCTTGTTCTCGCCGAGACGGACGTCGTAGTTCACGCGGCCCTGGTCCTCGACGAGCACCGTCAGCCGCGACCCGCGGGGGATCGGCAGCGACCGCTCGTGCAGCGCGCGCTGCAGGCGGCCGATCGGCGCGCCGTCGACCGCGACCCAGGCGAGGTCGCGGACCTCCGCGAAGGCGAGCACGGCGCTGTCGGCGTCGGCGAACGCTTCGGCGGGCAGGGTGACGTCGTAGCGCACGAGGGGTCCGAGCTGCCCGAGCTGCTCGAACGTGGGGGGAGTGACCGCCGCGCCCGCGCCGGTACCCGCGGCAGCATCCGCCGCGGGCAGCCAGTCACCCGTGGTCCGCAGCGGGACCGACAGGACGGGAGCCGCAGGCCGCGCAGGCGGCACCTCGTCGGGCACCGGGGCGTACCGGGCGATGACCTCGCGGAACGCGTGGTACTTCTCGGTCGGGTGGCCCGATTCGTCCAGCGGAGCGTCGTAGTCGTACGAGGTGACGATGGGGGCGTAGCGGCCCTTGTCGTTTGCGCCGTTCGTGGTGCCGAAGTTCGTGCCGCCGTGGAGCATGTAGATGTTCACCGACGCTCCGGCGGCGAGCAACGCGTCGAGCTCGGATGCCGAGGCCGCGGCATCCGTGGTGTGGTGCACCCCGCCCCACCAGTCGAACCAGCCGTCCCAGAACTCCGAGCACATGAGCGGGCCGGTCGGCTGGTGCTCGCGCAGGGTCGCGAGGCGCTCGGTCGCGCGCGAGCCGAACGATCCGGTCGTGTGCAGGTCGGGCAGCGTGCCGGCCGCGAGCATATGCGGCTCGGGCTGGTCGACCGTCGTCAGCGGCACGGTGATGTCGCAGGCGCGGGTGAGCTCGGTGAGTGCGCGGAGGTAGTCGTGGTCCGAGCCGTAGGCGCCGTACTCGTTCTCGATCTGGACGAGCACGACGTTGCCGCCGCGATCGATCTGACGCGGCGCCACGATCTCGTAGACGCGCCGCAGGTACGTGCTCACCGCTTCGACGTACTGCGGCTCGGAGCGGCGCAGCCCGATGCCGGGCGTGCTCGTGAGCCACACCGGCAGGCCGCCGTTGTGCCACTCGGCGCAGATGTACGGGCCGGGGCGCACGATCGCGTGCATGCCCTCCGCCGCGATGAGGTCGAGGAAACGCCCCAGGTCGTTCCAGCCCGTGGCATCCCATTCGCCGCGCACCGGCTCGTGGGCGTTCCAGGCGACGTAGGTCTCGATGGTGTTGAGCCCCATGAGCCGCGCCTTGCGGATGCGGTCGGCCCAGTGCTCCGGGTGAATGCGGAAGTAGTGCAGGGCTCCCGCGATGACCCGGTGGGGGCGCCCGTCGAGGAGGAAGTCGGTCTCGCCGATGCTGAAGGTCGTCACGGGGTCACTCGATTCGTTCCGGGGTTCAGGCGCACGGTCACGCGCGCCCAGGAGAGCGGGGGAAGGGTCAGGGTCACGGCATCATCGCTGACGTCGACGGCGAGGGATGCCGGCGCGACGGGCTGCGACGACGCGCTGTTGACGGTGTGCCGGTCGCCGCCGGCGGGGACGGTCAGCACGAGCGCCTCCGCGCCCGCGGCCGAGCGGCCGAGATCGATCGTGACGGGTGTCTCTGCGTCGAGCCCGCGGTGCACGAGGAAGATCGACAGCTCGTCGCCGGCGATCGTCGCAACGGCGTCGACGGCGCCCACGTCGCCGTAGCGCGCGGTCGGGATGACGCCGGTGTCGATGACCGGCACCACGACGTGGCCGGATGCCGCGGCCGCGGTCAGCTGGAAGGGGAAGAAGGTGGTCTGCCGCCAGGCCGCGCCGCCCGGCTCGGTGCGGATCGGCGCGATGACGTTGACGAGCTGCGCGAGATTCGCCATCGAGACGCGGTCGGCGCGGCGGAGCATCGTGATGAGGAGGGACCCGACGACGACGGCATCCGTGACGGTGTAGTCGTCCTCGATGAGGCGCGGGGCGACGGGCCAGTCGCCCGTGAACACCTCGGGCTTGTCGACCTCGTTCCAGCGGGTCTGGTTCCAGACGTTCCACTCGTCGACGCTGATGCCGATGGGGTCGGTGATGCCGCGCTCGGCGCGCACCTCGTCGATGATGCCGGCGACCTCGCCGATGTAGGCGTCGAGCGCGGCGCCGGAGGCGAGGAAGCTCGCGGGGTCGCCCGGGGTCTCCTCGTAGTAGGCGTGCACGGAGATGTGGTCGACGAGTCCCGCGGTGTGACGGAGCACGGTGCGCTCCCACTCGCCGAAGGTCGGCATCTCGTGGTTCGAGCTGCCCGCGGCGACGAGCTCGATCTCGGGATCGATGAACCGCATGAGTCGGGCGCTCTCGGCGGCGAGGCGGCCGTACTCGTCGGCCGTCTTGTGCCCGATCTGCCAGGGGCCGTCCATCTCGTTGCCCAGGCACCAGAGCCGGATGCCGAAGGGCTCGGCGCGCCCGTTCTCGCGGCGGCGCTCCGACAGCGCGGTGCCGCCCGGGTGATTGGCGTACTCGAGCAGGTCGGCGGCCTCGGCGACGCCGCGCGTGCCGAGGTTCACGGCCTCCATGAGCTCGAGCCCCGCCTGCTCGGCCCACGCGGCGAACTCGTGCAGCCCGACCTGGTTGGTCTCGGTGCTGTGCCATGCGGCATCCAGGCGCACGGGGCGCCGGTCGCGCGGGCCGACGCCGTCCTCCCACCGGTAGCCCGAGACGAAGTTGCCCCCGGGATAGCGCACGACGGTCGCGCCCAGCTCACGCACGAGCTCGAGGACGTCGGCGCGGAAGCCGGCGTCGTCGGCCGTGGCGTGACCCGGCTCGAAGATGCCGTCGTAGACGCAGCGGCCCATGTGCTCGACGAAGGTGCCGAAGAGTCGGCGCGGGACAACGGGCCCGGGTGCGGCCGTGTCGAGCGAGATGCGGGTGGGGGAGGTCATTGCTCTTCTCCTGGGGGGACATGGCGAGGGGCGGGCCGGACCGAAGCTCGATGCGACCCGCCCCTCGTCGGGCGTCACTTGTTGACGGTGAAGCCCTGGTCGTTGCCGTACTGCACGAGCTGGTCCTGCCACGTGGCGAGGCCCTCGTTCAGGTCGGACTTCGAGGCGTAGGACTGCCCGACGGTGTCGCTGAAGATGCTGTTCGCGTAGACCTGGAAGGGCAGGTACTGCCAGCCCGGACGCACGTCCTTGGCCGCCTGCACGAGCACCTCGTTGATCTTCTGGCCGCCGAAGTACTCGGGCGCCTTGTTCAGGAACTCATCCGACTCGAGCTGCGCGGTCGTCGAGGGGAAGCCGCCGCTCTCGGCGAAGATCGTCAGGCTCTCCTCGTCGTTGTTCAGCCACTTCAGGAACGCGGCGGCGAGGGCCGGGTTCTCGCTCTGCTTCGTGACCGCCTGGCCGCCGCCGCCGTTCTCGGCCGAGACCGGGGTGCCGTCGTAGGTCGGCATGGGAGCCACGCGCCAGTCGCCCGCCGCGTCGGCCACCGACGACTCGAGGTTGCCGGGCATCCAGGCGCCGATGACGAGGGTCGCGATCGAGCCGTCGCCGAGGCCCTTGAACCACTCGTCGCTCCAGCTCGGGGTGCTGGCGATCAGGTCGTCCTCGACGAGCGTGTTCCAGGTGTCGGCCCACTTCTTCGAGCCCTCGTCGGCGACGTTGATCGTCACGTCGGTGCCATCGGCGGAGAACGGCTGGCCGCCCGCCTGCCAGATCATGCTGGTGGCGAAGCCGGCGTCACCGGTGTCGTTCGTGATCTTCTTCGTCGGGTCGGCGGCGGTGAGCTGACGCGCGGTGGCGATGTACTCGTCCCACGTCGTCGGGACCGTCAGGCCGTACTGGTCGAAGACCGCCTTGTTGTAGAACAGCGCCATGGGACCCGAGTCCTGCGGGAGACCGTAGATCTTGCCGTCGAAGTCGACGGAGTTCCACGTCGAGGCGGTGTAGTCGCTCTCGAGGTCGCCGAAGCCGTAGGGCGCGAGGTCGAGCAGCCCGTCGGTGAGGGCGAATTGCGGGAAGGCGTAGTACTCGATCTGCACGACGTCGGGGGCGCCCGAGCCGGCCTTGATCGCGTTCTGGAGCTTGGTGTACTCCTCCGTGTTGGTGCCCGCGTTGACGACGTTGACCTTGACCTCGGGGTACTTCTTCATGAACGCCTCGGCCTGCGCCTCGGCGGACGGGGTCCACGACCAGTAGGTGATCTCGCCGCCGGCCTTCAGGGCCGCGTCAAGGTCGTCGGGGTTGCCGCTGCCCGCGGCGGGGCCGGAGGACGAGCAGGCGGCCAGCACGAGGCCGGCGGCTGCGGTCAGGGCCACGACGGATGCGGCGCGACGCAGCGCCGATCCCTTGCGCATGGGTGTCATGGGAGTTCCTTCACTTCGTTGTTGTGGATTCGGGTTGTTGTGGATTCAGGTGGTGCGGAATACAGGGTCTTCGGGGGTGTGCTCACTGCTTGACGCTGCCGGCGCTCAGACCGGACTGCCAGAAGCGCTGCAGCATGAGGAAGGCCACCACGATCGGGATGATCGACAGCAGCGATCCGGTGATCACCAGGTTGTAGATGGGCTGCGCCGCGGCTCCGGTGGCCTGGGCGTTCCACTGATTGAGCCCGACGGTGAGCGGGTACCAGGCGGGGTCGCTGAGCATGATGAGCGGGAGGAAGTAGTTGTTCCACGTGGCGACGACCGCGAACAGCAGCACGGTGACGATGCCGGGCATAAGGAGCTTGGTCGAGATGGTGAAGAACGTGCGCATCTCGCTGGCGCCGTCCATCCGAGCGGCCTCGAGCAGCTCGGTGGGAACGGCATCGCTGGCGAACACCCACATCAGGTACAGGCCGAAGGGGCTGATGAGCGAGGGGATGATGATCGCCCACGGGGTGTTCGTCAGGCCCAGCTGGCTGAACATGAGGAACGTGGGGACCGCGAGGGCGGTGCCGGGAACGGCGACGGCGCCGATGACGACGGCGAAGACCGCCTTGCGGCCGCGGAAGTTGTACTTCGCCAGGCCGTAGCCCGCCATTGTGGCCAGCACCGTGGCTCCGCCCGCGCCGACGACGACGTAGAGGAGCGTGTTGCCGAGCCACCGCAGGAAGATGCCGTCGCGGTAGGTGAACGTGTCGACGATGTTGTTCCACAGGTTGAAGCTGTCGCCGAACCAGAGGCCGAACGTCGTGAACAGGTCGCCCTGCGTCTTCGTCGCGTTGATGATCAGCCAGAACAGCGGCAGCAGCGTGTAGAGGATGAACAGGCTCATCACGACGGTGAGCACGACGGACTTCCGCCGGGCGAACGGCGTGCTGCGGGCGAGGGCGGGAGCGGTCATCGCATCTCCTGACGGGATCCGCGCAACTGGACGACGTAGGCGATGACCGCCGTGATGACGCCCATGATGATCGCGACGGTGGCGGCGTAGTTGTACTGCTGGCCGGCGAACGAGAGGTTGTACGCGTACATGTTCGGCGTGAAGAACGTCGTGATCGTGTTCGGGGCCAGGGGCTTGAGGATGTTCGGCTCGTTGAAGAGCTGGAAGCTGCCGATGATCGAGAAGATCGTGGCGATGACGATCGAGCCGCGCAGAGCGGGGATCTTGATCGAGAGGATCGTGCGCCAGGCGCCGGCGCCGTCGAGGGATGCCGCCTCGTACAGCTCACCGGGGATGGTCTTGAGCGACGAGTAGAAGATCAGCATGTTGTAGCCGACGAACTGCCAGGTCACGATGTTGCCGATCGAGACCATCATCCACTCGGGGAGGAAGGGTCGCAGGACCTGGGCACCGAGCAGATCGTTGATGTTGCCGGCGAGGCCGAACTGGTCGCCGTAGATGTAGCCCCACATGAGGACCGCGACGACGGCGGGCACGGCGTAGGGCAGGAAGATGATGATCCGGTAGAAGCCCGAGGCGTGCAGGCGCGCGCTGTCGATCGCGAGGGCCGCAGCGAGGGCGAGCACGAGCATGATCGGCACCTGGATCAGCAGGAACAGCAGCACGCGGAGGAAGCCGTCCCACAGCTTCGGGTCGGCGAAGGCCGTCAGGTAGTTCTCGAAGCCGACGAACGCGTTGCCGCCGACGATCTGCTCGCGGAAGAAGCTGAGGTAGAGCGCGTAGGCGAGGGGTGCGAGGAAGACGAGGGCGAACACGATCGCGAAGGGCCCCACGAAGAGCCATCCGCGCTGTTCGACGCTGACGCGCCGCCGCTTCCGCGCGGTGCGCACGGCGGGAGGGGGTGCCGTTGTGGTCGTCATCGTCCATGCCTCTTCTGTGATGCAGGCGCTCGCCGATTGAGCGCGGATGTTGACGTAAACATAACTCGGAGACGCTAGCATGTCAACGTCAACATCAAGGAGGATCCGGGCATGGGTAAAGCAGGGCCAGCCGTACGCCCGGACGCTCGACCGCGGCGTCGGGAAGTGTCGATGGCCGACGTGGCGGCGATGGCCGGCGTGTCGGGTCAGACCGTCTCGCGGGTCGCGAACGGCCGCGAGAACGTCGACCCCGAGACCCGGGCGCGCGTCCAGGAGGCGATGGCGCAGCTCGGCTATCGACCCAACAGTGCCGCGCGTGCACTGCGTTCGGGACGCTTCCGCAGCATCGGCGTGATCATGTTCTCGCTCGCGAGCTACGGCAACACGCGCACGCTCGACGCCGTGGCATCCGTCGCCGCCGAGGCGGGGTACTCCCTCACCGTCATCACGGTGCAGTCGGCGACGCAGTCCGACGTCTCGGGTGCATTCGTGCGCCTGGCCGAGCATGCCGTCGACGGTGTCATCATCCTGATCGAGACGCATCGTCTGGGCGAGCGCGAGCTGGCGCTGCCGACGGGACTCCCCGTGGTCGTGGTCGACTCGAGTGCCGATTATCCGTATCCCGTCGTCGACAACGACCAGACGCTGGGCGCGCGCCTCGCGACCGAGCACCTGCTCGACCTCGGACACGAAACCGTGAGTCACATCTCGGGTCCGCGGGAGTCCTTCGCCGCCGAGCGCAGGCGAGCCGCCTGGCACGACACGCTCGTCGCCCGCGGTGCGGTGGTACCCGAGGTGCACGTCGGGGACTGGACCGCGGAGTCGGGTTACGAGATCGGCCGGGCGCTCGCCGGGGACGACCGCGTGACGGCGGTCTTCGTCGCCAACGACCGCATGGCGCTCGGGCTGCTGCGCGCGCTGCACGAGGCCGATCGCCCTGTGCCGGCGAGCGTCAGCGTCGTCGGGTACGACGATGCTCCCGAGTCGGCGAACTTCTGGCCCCCCCTGACGACCGTACGTCAGCACTTCGACCGGATCGGCGCGGCCGCCGTGCGGTCGCTGCTCACCGAGATCGACGGGGGAGAGGTGCCGGCCGAGCGCACGCTCGTCCCCACCGAGCTCGTCGTGCGTGCGAGTTCCGGCCCGCGCCGCTGATCGACCGTTGCACCGGGACAGAGACGTCCCTTAGGCTCGATGTTGACGTCAACATGTTTACGTCAACATCACCCCCCCTGAGGTCGCATCGTTGCGACCGGATAGGAATGACGATGAAGTCAGCTCGACTGATGTCGATGACCTGCGCGGTGGCGCTCGCGTCCGGTGGGCTCACCGCTGCGGCCGCCGTCGCGCCCCCGCCGGTGCACGCCGCCGACGCCGCCGCCGTGCGGATCACTCCGAATCCCGCCACCGCCTCGGAGAAGCCGTTCGAGGGATGGGGCACGAGCCTCGTCTGGTTCGCCAACGCGACCGGCGACTATCCCGAGGACGTCCGGCAGGACCTCTTCGACGCCGTCTTCGGCGACGAAGGCCTGAACCTCAACATCGCGCGTTACAACATCGGCGGCGGCAACGCCTCCGACGTCCCGCCGTACCTGCGGCCGGGCGGCGCGGTTCCCGGCTTCTGGAATCCGAACCTGCCGGCGACCGATGACGAAGGGGCGATCACCTCGACCTTCGCCGACCGCGACCGGTACCGGGATGCCTGGGACCCCGATGACCCCGACGCGTACGACTTCGAGCAGGACCTCGCGCAGCGCTGGTGGCTCGGCGCGCTGAAGGACAAGGTCACGCACTGGGAGGCGTTCAGCAACTCCCCGCCCTACTTCCTCACCCAGAGCGGCTACGTCTCGGGCGGGATCAACAACGCCACGAGCGAGCAGCTCGCCCCGGCGGACATGGACAAGTTCGCCGGCTATCTGGTGAACGTCGTCGACGAGCTCGAGCGGGTCCACGGCATCTCGTTCGACACGATCGACCCGTTCAACGAGCCCAACACGAACTACTGGTCGACGCAGATCCCCGACGGTGCCACCTGGCCCACCGGTGGACGCCAGGAGGGCGCGCACATCGGGCCGCAGGCTCAGGACGCGATGATCACAGCCCTCGCCGAGCGCCTCGCGCAGCCGGGAACGAGCACGGATGCGGTGATTTCCGCGATGGACGAGACGAACCCGGGCATCTTCGCGACCAACTGGAACACGTGGTCGGCACAGGCGAAGGGCCTCGTCGACCAGCTGAACGTCCACACGTACGGCACTGGCGGGCGCCAGGTCGTCCGCGACATCGCCAAGGCCGCCGACAAGCCGCTGTGGATGAGCGAGGTCGAGGGCAACTGGACCGATCAGAGCAAGGGATTCGTCACCGACGACATCGACAACGGCCTCGGCATGGCCCAGCACATCGTCGGTGACCTGCGCGAGCTCGAGCCCGACGCCTGGGTGTTCTGGCAGCCGGTCGAGGACCTCTACAACATGGAGAAGGTCGAGAAGCTGAACTGGGGCAGCGTCTTCATCGACTTCGACTGCAACGACGAGGGGCAGTCCGAGCGCCGGCTCCGCGACGGTGACGCCGACCCCTCCTGCAAGGTGCTGACGAACGAGAAGTTCAACACCGTGCGCAACTTCACGCACTACATCACCCCCGGCGACCGCTTGATCGCGACCGACAACGCGCAGTCGACGGCGGCGATCGACGCCGACGGCGAGGGCGCCACGATCGTGCACGTCAACGCCGAGGCCGCCGAACGCACGGTGGAGATCGACCTGAGCGACTTCGGCACGGTAGCCCCCGGGGCGACCGTGACCCCCATCGTGACGACGCAGTCGACCGCCGCGGAGCCCTCGGTCAACGCGCTCCGGCAGGGGCAGCCGGTCGCCGTGGACGCGGCATCCCGCACCGCGACGCTGACGGTGCCCGCCAAGTCGGTCGTGACCTTCGTCATCGACGGCGTCTCGGGCGTCTCATCGGATGCCGCGGCCTTCCGCGACGGCGAGACGGTGCAGCTCACGGGTCTTCAGAGCGGACTCGCCCTCGACGGCAGCTCGAGCCTCGCGGTCCGTTCGCTCGCCACCACGGCCGAGGCCGCCCGCGGACAGGCCTGGACCGTCCGCACGATCGAGGGCGCGGGCACCAACCGCCACCGCTTCACGCTGCAGAACGGTTCCGGGCAGTTCCTCGCTTCGCGCGGCACGGCCACGGCGCTCGTGGATGCCGACCCGGCGGCAGCCGCGGTCGATCCCGCCCTGCAGTGGATGGCCTCGACGACGGACGGCACGTACTACTCGGTGCTCAACGTCGCCGCGGAGCGCGTGCTCGACGTGAACGGCGGCAGCACGACGTCCGGCGCTGCGGTGGGCCTGTGGACCTCCAACGGCGGCGGGAACCAGCAGTGGCGCATCGCGAGCACGAGCGTCGCGGGCACCGAGCCCGTCACGGTCGCGACCGCGGTCGGCGTCGCCCCGACACTGCCCGCGTCCGTGAGCGTGCGCTACGTCGGAGGGACGGTGCGACAGGCGCCGGTGACGTGGCAGCTCGACGGCGTCGACTTCTCGCGCCCCGGTGCGGTGGAGGTCACCGGCACGGGCACCGAGCTGTTCGGCGGCTCGTTCGAAGCGAGCGCGACCGTCGAGATCGGCGCCTACACCGCGACGCGGCCGGCATCCGTCACCGTCCCGGCCGGAAGCGCCCTCGACGCCGTCAGGAGCCAGGCCGACGACACCGTGGAGGCCGAGCTGCGACCCTCGGGAGCGGGCTTCCCGGTCCCGGTCGAGTGGGCGTGGGACGGCATCGCCGATGGTACGTTCGCCGAGCCCGGCAGGGTCTCGGTGCCCGGCGTGGCCACGGGCCCGAGCGGCGAGAAGCTCGACGCGCGGCTGACCGTGATCGTCACGGCCGCGTCCGAGCGCAACGTCGCCCCCGAGAGCCGCCCGAGCGCGACCTTCACCGAGAGCACGCAGTACGCGGTGAGCAACACGATCAACGGAAGCTCGACCGACAAGGGCTGGTCGAACTGGCGCTCGGGCACGAAGAACGTGCAGGACACCCTGAGCTACGCCCTGGCGCAGCGCGAGACCCTGACGCGTGTCGCCGTGCAGTTCTACCGCGACGGCAGCTCGCTGAGCTGGCCCGCGACCATGCGGGTCGACCACCGCGTGAGCGGCGGCGACTGGGTCGAGGGCGACCTCGTTCCGGTGCCGGAGCCCACCGCGGGTGCGCCGCGCGTCGAGGTGCCGGTCACCGGCGCCGCCGACGAGGTGCGCGTCGTGCTGAACGCCCGTCCCGACACGCACATGATCGTGTCGGAGGTCGAGATCTTCGCCGCGGCACCGGCGCCGGCCGGGATCGTGGATCTCGCGCGGCTCACGGTCGGCGACGAGCCCGTCGACGGGTTCGCGCCCGACACGCTGGAGTACACCGTCACGACGACGGGGTCCGCGTGGCCGATGCTCCACGCGCTCGCGGTCGACGACGATGCCACGGTCGTCGTGACCCAGCCCGGCGAGGACCAGGCTGGCGATGTCCAACGCATGGCGGCGGATGCCGTGCCTGCGGCCGACGACGTGATCAGCAGCACCGGAACCGTGACGGTCACGGCTCCCGACGGCGCCTCGCGCACCTACTCGGTGACCGTGAACCGCGCCGTCGGCGTCGAGACGCCGGTCGTGTCGGGCGAGCCGCGCGTCGGCGCGACCGTGCGCGCGGTGGCCGTCACCGATCCCGCGGACGCGGCACGCGCGTTCGTCTGGCTGCGCGACGGGGCGGCGATCGATGGCGCCACCGCCGACACCTATGCGCTGACCGCCGCCGACGAAGGCCGGGAGATCTCGGTCGAGGTGGCCGCCGAGGCGGCCGGCTTCATCGACGGCAGCGCCCGCTCAGCGGCGATCGTCCCGACCGCCGCCGTCGTCGACCCGGGAACGGGCGGCGGCACCGATGGCGGCACCGGCGGCGGCACCGGCGCTCCGGGTTCGGGCGCTGGCTCGGGTTCGGGTTCGGGTAGCGGCTCGGTGACGGGGGCCGGAGCGAACGGCTCGGCTGCCTCGACGGACGCGCGCGATCTCGCACGCACGGGAGGGGATGCCGGCGGCATCACCGCGACGGTGATGGGCGCGCTCGCGCTGCTCATGCTCGGCGCCGGAGCGCTCGTGCTGCGTCGCCGACGCGCGCAGGCCTGAGCGCCCGACGACGCAGGCCGTGCCGATCGATGTGACGATCGGCACGGCCTCGCCGTCTCCGGAGAATCCCACGCTTAGCGGAGCTTCGGCCCGCGCGGCATCCGATTCACGCGTCATTCTCCGAGTTCGCTGGCGCCGCGCGCCGCGCGCCGCGTGCCGCATCACGCGAGGTGCTGCCAGGGACCGCGCAGCCGGAGCGACGCGCGCAGGGATGTCGCCGCGGCATCGGCTCGCCGCGACTCCGCATCCGTCGCGAGCGCGATCGTCGAGGCCGGAGACAACGCCAGCACCTCGACGGTGATCTCGCTCGTCGGTGTCGCCCCGGCGTCCCGAAGCGACAGCGACCAGCGCGTGCCGTCCCAGAAGCGGTCGTCGACGATGCGGCCGTCGACCAGGAACCGTCCCACGTCGCCCGCCCAGTCGAGGTCGAGCACCGCGTCCGCCTCGGGGTCCAGCGAGGTCGCGGGGAGCTGCACCCGGTACCGAGCCGCCCGCTCGGCGAACGTCTCGTCCGACGGCGCGCGGTGACGCGGGCCGCCGAAGCCGTAGTCCGTCGCCGGAGCGGCCGGCGGGCGGACGAGCTCGACTCCCACCGGCGCGCTGCCCATCGCGGTAACGCGGCCGGGCCCGCCGGGCGCGCCCGTGACGATCGACCACTCGCCGGTGTGCGGGTCGTAGCGGTGAGCCTCCCGAGCGCCACGGAGCATCGCGATGTCGGCATCCCACGCCAGCTCGCCATCGGTCAGCCACAGCTCCGGGCGCGACCCGGGGCGCACCCAGAGCCGGTCGGCGTCGGCGGCCGGCAACACCACAACATCGAGGTCGTCGAAGCGGAGCGGAGCGCGTCCCGGCCGGGCGACCTGCGGTCCGGCCTGGCCGATCGCGATCTCGGCGGGGATGCCGCGATCTTCGAGCAGCACAAGCGTCGGACGCGGGCCGCCCGAGAGGACCGTGATCAGGGTGGCCGTCGCCCAGGCGACCCGTGCCTGCCCAACCGTGAGCCCGACGGGCCATCGAGCGAGCGTCCCCGCGGGGACCGTGACCGGACGCGACGGGAGCACGGTCTCGGTGTCGCCGACGACGACGCGCAGCTGGACGTCGGCGACGTCCTCCACCTGTTCGTACGGCTGGTGGTGCGAGATCACGACGACGCCCTCCGCTCCGTCGGAGCGCAGCGCCCACCGGAGGGTGGTCCGGTCGTCGAGCGACGCGGCGCGGACGTCGGGAAGAGCAGACGACATGCCGGACAGGCGGTCGCCGAACGCGGTGAGGAAGGCGTGCTGCGCGCGCAGCAGCGGAGCGGATTCGGCGAGGTCGCCCGACTGCCCGATCGGGGCGTGGAAGTCGTAGCCGAACTCGGGGAGGTCGTTGGGATACCCGGTGTCGATCGTCTCCTGCAGATCGGGTCCGGGGTTCCGGCCGCCGACGAACATGTAATAGCCCTGCCAGGCCGACCCGTTGCCGATCTTGATGTGGGCGAGCGCGGCGACATCGCGTCCCCCGAGCACCGGGCGACGGTGGTACGCGGTGGCCATCCCCCCGCCCAGCTCGCAGGTCGCCGGGGGGAAGCCGTGCAGGTCGGCCGTCGCGCTCGCCGCCGCGAAGCCCTGGCTCGCGCGCACGTCCGCTCCGACCCCCGGGTCGTCCCAGTCGTGTGAGGGGAAGTAATGCGCGCGGAACGTCTGGTCCCAGGGTGCGCCCGGGTCGACCCAGAATCCGTCCGCATACCCGCCGAAGAGCGGCATGACCTCACCGTCGGGCAGCTGCGCCCCGCCCCAGGCCGTCGCCGTCCACAGGGGTGCCGCCATTCCCGCTTCGCGGGCGAGGCGCTTGAGCGTGACCAGGTGCTCCGGACGGTCGTACAACTCGTTCTCGAGCTGGATGCCGATGACCGGCCCGCCTGGTCGCGCGCGGCCGCTCAGGGACGCGGCGAGCTGGCCGAACCACTCCCGGACGAGGTCGAGGTAGCCGGGGTCATCGCTGCGGAGGACGACCGGCAGAGCCTGAACCCAATCGGGGAAGCCGCCGTTGCGGGACTCGCCATGCGCCCACGGACCGATGCGCAGCACGACATCGAGTCCCGCCGCAGCCGCCTCGTCGACGAAGGCCCCGAGGTCGAGGTTCCCGTCGAAGCGCGGGTGCCCGCGCTCGGCGACGTGGTGGTTCCAGAAGGCGTAGGTCGATGCGACCGTGACGCCGGCGGCGCGCAGCTGCCGCATCCGCTCGGACCAGCGATCGCGCGGCAGTCGGCTGTAGTGCACCTCGCCCGACACCGGCACCCAGCCTTCACCGTGCCGGTACAGGGCGCGGTCGGTGACCGAGATGCCGCGGGCGCGCTCGTGGGGAGCGGGCAGCGGTGCGGGCCGTTCGGGCTGGGGCCACGCGGAATGCTCGACGCGGAGCAGCTCGCTCACAGCGCGCCGACAATCGCGTTGTCGAGTTCGTCGATGTCGACGCCGGAGCGCAACGCCCGGTTGGTCAGCAGCACCCACGCGATGCCCGCGGTCGGGTGCACCCAGAACTCCGTTCCCGCCCAGCCGCCGTGGCCGTAGACGTCGCGGTCGATCAGGCCCGGCGCTCGGCTGCGGAGGTTCCAGGCGAGACCCCAGTCCTGCCCGCGCTCGGCAGCGTAAGGCTCCAATCGGGGGATGTCGCCGGTCAGGGGTCGCCGCATCATCGCGAGCGTCGCCGGGGCGAGGATGCCGTCGCGGGCGCCGGCGTGGATCCGCAGCAGTTCGGTCCCGAGCGCGAGCAGGTCGTGCGCCTTCCCGGCGAGGCCGGCCCCGGGGTTGCGCTGCGCGGCGAAGGCCGCCATGTCGGCGCCCGCGGCGGCGGCATCCGCGATGGGCGCCGTGCCGTCGAGGTCGACCGACAGGCCGCCGGCGCCGATGCCCGATGCCCAGTCGGCGATGTCGTCGTGCCAGGTGCGGCCGCTCACGCTCTCGACGAGTGCGGCGACGCCCTCGAAGGCGAGCGTGGAGTACCGCGAGGCCGTGCCGGCGACGAAGTCACGGCCGCGGGTGAGCAGCTCGGTACGGAGCGGGAGTCGGGTGTCGAGCGGCGGCTCGCTGATGCCGCTCGTGTGGCTCACGAGGTGCGAGAGCCGCACGATGTCGTCCCGGTCGCGGCCGAACTCGGGCAGGGCACGGGTCAGCGGAGTCTGCAGCGTGAGCTCGCCGCGCTGGATGGCGCGGGCAGCGGAGATGCCCAGCAGCGGCTTCGTGATCGAGAAGAGCGCGTACCGATCGTCGATATCCGCCGCGACGGCGTCGAGGGCGAGGACGCCGTTCGCATCGGCGACCCCGACGACCGCGGACGGCAGGCGGCCGTCCGCCACATGCCGGCGGGCCCAGTCGAACGCAGCGGTGAAGCTCGATGTCATCGCCCCAGCCTACGGGAAGCGTTTTCCGTTCGCGCCGGCATCCGGCCGTTACGGCAGCACGAGCACGCCGTTGCGTCGGTGCGGAGTTCTCTCCAGCGACTCGTCACGCAGTTCGCGCGGCAGCAGCGCGGCCGGCGCGTCCTGGAAGACGAGCGGCCGGAGAAATCGGCGGATGGCGGTGGCCCCGACGGAGGTGTGCAGCGAGGTCGTCGCAGGCCAGGGCCCGCCGTGGTGCTGCGACCAGGTCACCGCGACGCCGGTCGGCCAGCCCGCGAACAGCACGCGTCCGGCGCGCTCCTGCAGGAGCGCGAGGGTCGCGGCGACGTCGTCGCCCGGCT
Source organism: Microbacterium sp. H37-C3 (assembly GCF_027157935.1). NCBI lineage: Bacteria > Bacillati > Actinomycetota > Actinomycetes > Micrococcales > Microbacteriaceae > Microbacterium > Microbacterium sp. H37-C3. Next base: position 452,219 of record NZ_JAPVLR010000002.1, read on the forward strand.
CGGAGTGCAGGGTGGCGGTGAGGCTGCCGGGCACGGCGGCGAGGGCCGCGTGCACGTCGCCCTCGTCGCCGTACTCGACGAGGAGGGTGACGGGGCCGAAGCACTCCTCGAGCAGGACCTCCGGACGGGCGGCGACCGCGGACGCGTCCGACACGAGGACGACGGGTCGCGCGCCGTCGCCCGGGACGCCTTCTGCCGCCACCCGCACCGACGCGTCGGCCCCGAGTGCGGCGATCCCCGCCGGGAAGGCCTCGGTGATGCGGTCGGTCAGCAGCGGGCCGCCGGTCGCGCCGTGGGCGGCGGCGGCGACGGACTCGACGAATCCGCTGCCGCGGGGAACGAAGACGACGCCGGGCTTGGTGCAGAACTGACCCGCCCCCAGGGTGAACGATGTCACGAGTCCGCGGGCGAGCTCGTCGCCGCGGGCCTCGGCCGCCGCGGGCGTCACGACCACGGGATTCACGCTGCCCAGCTCGCCGTAGAAAGGGATCGGGTCCGGTCGCCCGGAAGCGAGGTCGAACAGGGCGCGGCCGCCCGACACCGAGCCGGTGAAGCCCGCCGCCCGAACGAGGGGATGCTGCACGAGGGCGTTGCCCGCCTCGCGACCTTCGACGAGTGCGAAGGAGCCTTCCGGCGCTCCGGCGCCGTCGAGCGCGGCGACGGCGATCTCGGCCGTGCGGCGAGAGAGCTCCGGGTGCCCGGAATGCGCCTTGACGATCACCGGGTTGCCGGCGGCGAGAGCGGACGCCGTGTCGCCGCCGCACACCGAGAACGCGAAGGGGAAGTTCGAGGCGGAGAACACCGCGACGGGTCCGATGCCCACCAGCAGGCGACGCAGCTCGGGCCGGGGCGGCGTCGCCGCGGCATCGGCCTCGTCGATCGTGATCTCTCGGAACGAGCCCTCCGTCACGACGTCGGCGAAGAGCCGCAGCTGGCCCGTGGTGCGGGCGACCTCGCCGCGCAGGCGCGTCTCGCCGAGTCGCGTCTCGCGATCGGCGATCGCGACGAGCTCGTCAGCAGCGCCGTCGAGGGCGTCGGCGAGAGCGCGTAACCAGGTGGCGCGCGTCGCGGTATCCGAATCGCGCCAGATCGGGGCTGCGGCGGACGCCGCGGCGGCCAGCTCGTCGATGCGATCAGGGGTGGTGGTCATCGGTGTTCCTCGCGGTCGTCAGTGGTGAAGTGTCCGTCGGTGAAGCGCAGGCCCAGGCCGAGGTGGTCGGTCTCGCAGAGCCGTCCGTCGCGGATCACGATGGGGGAGGGGCCGCGGAGGGCGCCCAGCTCGGCGAAGCCGGCATCCTCCACGTCCTCGACCCAGGGTTCGGCCGCGCCGCCGGGGAGGGTCAGTGCGAGCTGGCCCGACAGCTCGGGCAGCAGATGCGGGTGCAGCTCGGCGCCGGCGTCCTCGGCGATCGCGGCGATGCGTTGCAGCGGCGTGATCCCCCCGACGCGCACGATGTTGGGCTGGACGATCTGCGCGGCGCCGCGTCGCAGCACCTCAGCGAAGCGGTACGCGGTGTGCAGGTTCTCGCCGACCGCGATCGGGATGCGCGCGCCGGCGCCGAGTCGACGCGCGAGCTCGGCGTGTCCGTCGAGGTCGTCGGCGCGCAGGGGCTCCTCGATCCAGTCGGGTCGGACCTCGGCGAGGACCTCGAGCGAACGCGTCGCGCGGGCCAGGTCCCAGCGCTGGTTCGCGTCGATCATCAGGCCCCGGTCCGCGCCCAGCACCGAGCGGACGGCGCGAAGGCGGTCGAGGTCCTCCGCGACGTCGGGCTTGCCGACCTTGACCTTGACGGCGGTGAACCCGCGCGTGACCCACCGCTCGACCTGAGCGACGAGCTCATCGAGTGAGTAGTGGAGGTTCACGCCGCTGCCGTACACGCGGGCGCTCTCGCGGCGCCGTCCGATCAGCGTCGAGACCGACGAGCCGGCCGCGCGAGCCGCGGCATCCCAGAGCGCCAGGTCGAGGCCCGCGAGGGCGATCGTCGTCACGCCACCACCGCCCGCCTCGTGCAGGTGCTCCCAGAGGCCCTGCCATGCGCCGCCCGGCTCGGCGGAACGTCCGACGGCGGCCGGTGCGATGTCGTGTCGCAGCAGGGCGAGCACAGCCTCCGCCCCGATCTGCGGGGTCCACGAGAAGCCCCACCCCTCGGCGCCGTCACTGCGCTGCACGTGCGTCGCGATGACGCCGACCGAGGTGACGTCGGCGGCCCACGGGCGGGTGAGCGGGACCCGGATCAGGCGCGCTGCGAGCGCAGCGATCGTCGTCACAGCAGGGCGCGCCCGGCATCGAGGATCGCCGCGAGGCGGCGTTCCTGGTCGGCGGTGGGGTCGATGAGCGGGGCGCGCACCCCGCCGACGGTCTGCCCGCTCAGGCGCAGGCCCGCCTTGATGAGCGAGACGCCGAACCCGGGCGTCTCGTCGCGGAGCGCGACAAGAGGTGTGTAGAACGCGTCGAGCAGTGCCAGGCGACGCTCCTCGTCGTGCTCGACGTAGGCCCGGTAGTACGCGTTCGCGACCTCGGGCGCCATGGCGAAGGCTGCGGACGAATACAGCGGCACGCCGATGCCGCGATATGCGGCCTGAGTGAGCTCGGCGGTGAGGAGCCCGTTGAAGAACGCGAAGTCGTCGCGGCCGGCGTCGGCGATCACGCGGACGATGAGCTGCGTCGTGCCGATGTCGCCGGTGCCGTCCTTGAATCCGACGATCCGCGGGTTGTCGGCGAGACGGCGCATCGACTCGGGCGTGAACTGCGCGTTGGCGCGGTGGTAGACGATCACCGGCAGGTCGGATGCCGCGGCGATCGCCTCGACGTAGGCGACGAGTCCCTCCTGCGGCCCCCCGACGAGGTAGGGCGGCAGGGCGAGCAGGGCATCGGCCCCGGCATCCGCGGCAGCGCGGGCGGTCTCGAGGGCGTGGCCGAGCGGGCCGCCGGCGCCGGCGACGACGGGGACGGCTCCCGCGACGCTCGAGACGGCGGTGCGGACGACCGCGGCCGCTTCGGCGGTCGAGAGCGCGTGGAACTCGCCCGTGCCGCACGCGGGGAAGACACCGCCGGCTCCTTCCTCGACACCGCGGCTCACGTGCGATGCGAGCAGCTCGTGGTCGACGGCGCCGGAGGCGTCGAACGGGGTGACGGGGAAGAAGAGGATGCCGTCGAAGTTCATACCGGCACGTCCTTTCGGGTGTCGGTGCGGGAGGGTTCTTCGGTCAGGGCGTCGCGCCACGAGTAGCGGGGCGCCCAGTCCAGCAAGCGACGCGCCTTCGCGTTCGAGAACGCGGGCGCCGTGCCGGTGAGGACGGCGGAAGCCTCCTCCGTCCCGGGGTGGAAGCGGGGGATGAGCTCGGCGAGCGGGCGGCGGGCGAGGGCGTCGTCGGCTCCGACGAAGAAGGTCTCGGCGTTCGGGATCGTGGGCAGAGCGGACAGGAGAGCGTCGGCGAAGGAGGCGACGTCGCGCGCGTCGACGTAGTTGAACAGCGCGGGAGCGGCGAGGCTCGGATCGTCGAGGCGCTCGCGAACGGTGTGGCCCTGCTGCGTGGGGGCTCCGCGCCACTCCTCGGGTGCGATCACGTAACACGGGCGGAAGGCGGCGAAGCGTACGGCGTCGCCGGTCTGTCGGTGCAGCATCCGCATTGTCTGCTCGATCACGAGCTTCGACAGGGCGTAGCTGTTCCACGGCCGTGGCGGCGTGTCCTCATCGAGCGGGAAGCGGTCGGGCACCCAGCCGCGCGGCGCCCCGTAGCCCAGCACGGTGGGGCTGGAAGCGGCGACGATCCGCGGGATCCCTGCGGTCACGGCACCGCCGAGCACTGAGACGGCCAGGGCCGCATTCGTGCGCATGATGACGTCTTCGGGGGCGCTGAAGGGGACGGCGATCGCGGCCAGGTGGATGACGGCGGTCGCCCGCTGCGCGCGGAGCGCCGCGGCGGTGGCCTCGGCGTCGAGCAGGTCGATGGCGAGTTGGTCGGCGCCCTGCAGCTCGGGGGCGTCCGAGACCGTCCGGTCGAAGGAGACCACCCGATGCCCCGCGGCGACGAGGCCGCCGACGAGGCTGCGACCGAGGCGGCCGGAGCCGCCGGTGACGACGACCCGGCTCATCGCCGGCCGTCGAGCAGTCGGATGCGGAGCTCGGAGGTGTGCACGGGAAGACCCGACGCCAGCGACAGGTTGCCCGCGATGCCCACCGCGATCGAGCGAACGCCGTCGGCCCAGCCGGCGGGTCGAGCCAGCGGGTCATCGCCGGGGCCGACGAAGACGTCGGCGAGCAACAGGTCGTCTCCGCCGCCGTGGCCGCCCTCGCCCGCCTCGATCGGGATCTCGACGGCGTCCTCCCAGTGGCGCTGGACGATCAGCCGTTCGCCCTGCGGGCGGAGGGAGGCGGGGCCGGCGGAGTCGACGGCTGAGGGGTCGAGCACCGGGTGCAGACCCTCGTCCTCGAGGACGGCGCCGCGCTCGACCACCTCGAGCTCGGCGCGGCCCTCGGTGCCGTTGACGGCGACGCGGTACCCCTCCCACGGGGCGTGGGCGTTCAGCGAATACGACATCGTCGCCCCGCCGGCGTAGTCGACGACGAGCGCGAGGTTGTCCTCGATGGTGATGCCCTCGCCGAACACGTCGCGATCGCGGAGGTAGCCGTCGTGGCTCTCCGCTTCGAGGTAGAGCGCGCGCAGGCGTTCGTCGTCGCGGAGGTCGAGCTCGAACGGGTCGTGGCGGCCGTCGTGCGTGCCGCGCTTCGGTCGCTCGCCGAGATCGCGGGCCCGAGCGTTCTCCGCCCCGTAGAACCGCAGGCCGCCCGAGGCGAACACGCGGCGCGGCTCGTCGCGGATCCACCAGTTGACGAGGTCGAAGTGATGACTCGCCTTGTGGACGAGGAGCCCGCCCGAGTGCTCCTTCTCGCGGTGCCAGCGGCGGAAGTAGTCGGCGCCGTGCTTCGTGTCGAGCATCCACGAGAAGTCGATCGAGGTCACCCGCCCGATGCGGCCGTCCTGGATCACCTGGCGGAGGGCGCTGTTGCGCGGCGAGTAGCGGTAGTTGAAGGTCAGCACGACCGATCGGCCGGTGCGCTCGACGGCATCCTCGATCGCCGCCGCGCTCGGCGCGTCGATCGTCAGGGGCTTCTCGACCACCACGTCCGCGCCGGCATCGAGCGAGCGCACGATGAGGGATGCGTGCAGATCGTCGCGCGCGGTGATGATGACGCGTTCGGCGCGAGAATCGCGGATCATCTGCTCGAGGTCGTCCGGCGACCACAGCGTCGGGGCGCGCAGACCGCGCTCGACCAGCTGATCACGGTAGTGCTCGGCGCGTACCGGGTTCGGCTCGCAGATCGCGACGAGCTCCGCCCGATCGGCGTGGGTCCCGGTGATGGCGTCGACGTACATCTGGGCGCGGTGTCCCGCGCCGACCAGGGCGTAACGCGTGTGGGTCATGGCTCTCCTTCGTGCCAAGAGCTGAGAGGCCGTCGATGTGGGAAAGCGCTCTCAGGAAACGTTTTCTCAGCGTAGCACGAGCGATCCTCCTGACGCGAGGCTCAGGCCGAAGGTGAGCGGCTCAGGCCGCGGGAGCGCCGGTGCTGCCGCGGACGATGACGTCGGGCGAGACCGTCACGGCGGGCTCGGGCGTGCGGCCCGTCAGCAGGTCGTGCAGCGCCGACCACGCTCGCGCGCCGAGCTCGCCCATCGGCACGGCGGCGGTCGTGAGTGCGGGGGAGGTGTACCGCGCGAAGGGGATGTCGTCGAACCCCGCGATCGAGAGTCGGCCGGGGACCGGAATGCCGCGTTCGGTCGCCGCGCTCAGCAGCCCCATCGCCGACAGATCGTTGAATGCCAGCACCCCCGTCGCCCCTGAAGCGAGAACATCGTCGAGAGCGCCGGCGCCGCTGGCGAAGTCGACCCCGGCGGGGATCTCGGCGATCTCGCAGTCCGCCAGCTCGCGTCGCGCGTCTTCGAGTGCAGACAGTCGCTGCCCGCTCGAGGCGCTGCGCGCCGCGCCGGCGAGGTACGCGAATCGGCGGTGTCCCTGCGCGTAGAGGTGGTCGATGATGGCGCGCAGAGGCGTGCGATAGTCGGCCGCCACGCTCGGAGCGTCGCCCGTGCGGTTGACCAGGACCACGGGGGCGACGTCGGCGACGACGTCGGCGAGCTGGTCGTCGCTCATGCGTGGCGCGCACAGGATCAGTCCGTCCGAGCGCCGCCGCGACTCCAGCGCGAGCAGGCGCTCCTCGTCGACGTTCTCGTCGGAGTCTGCGATGAGCACGTGGTAGCCGTCGGCGACCGCGGCCCGGCTGAGGCCGCGCAGCATCCCCTGGAAGGTGGGGTTCGCCAGGTCGGGCACGACGACCGAGATGGTCTGAGTGCGGCCGAGCACGAGGCTGCGCGCGAGCGGATTCGCCGAGTAGCCGAGCTGCGCTGCCGAAGCGCGCACCCGCTCGGCGAGAGCCGGATCGACGGTGGCGTTGCCGTTCATGACGCGCGAGACGGTGGCGAGTGAGACGCCGGCGTGCGCGGCGACGTCGGTGATCGTGGTCTGCTTCGCTCCGGCCATCGTTCCCCCGCCCTTCGTCCGGCCATACTATGCGAGGAAACGTTTTATGACAGGAGACGACGATGTCTGCGATCACGACCGCGACGACGGAGCGCGACGTCAAGCGCCGTCGCCTGGCATCCGTTCGTGAGGATGCCGGCGCCGATGCGCTCGTGCTCTCGTCGCATGAGGCGCTCTCGTGGTACCTCGGCGGCATTCGGACGCACGTCTCGTTCGCGGGTCCGCCCGTGCTGGCCGTCCGCGTCGCTGAGGGCGGCGACACTCTCTTCGTCTCGGCGAACGAGGCCGACCGGCTGATCGCGGAGGAGCTCGCGCCGGGCGACGCCGCACGCGTCGCCCGGGTCCCGTGGTACGAATCGGTCGTCGCGCACGCCCTGTCCGGTGGTTCCGGCGGGCCCTCCGAGGGGCGGGGTGATCTCGCCGTCGGCGAGTCGGAGGTCGGCCCCCAGCTGCGGGCGGCGCGCGCCGAGCTGGTGCCGGAGGAAGTCGATCGTTATCGGGCTCTCGGCCGTGCCGTGGCCGAGGTGTTGACGGATGTCGCCGCGGAACTGTCTCCCCTCACATCCGAGCGTGCCGCAGCTGCCCGGCTGGCTGCCGGGCTCGTGGCGCGCGGCATCGACCCGCTCGTGATGCTGGTGGCGGGAGAGCCGCGGCTGCCCCACCGGCATCCCCTCCCCACGGACTCTCCGCTCGGTGCGCGGGCGATGCTCGTCGTGTGCGGACGTCGGCACGGGCTCATCGCCAACGCGACCCGGTGGGTGGGTGCGGCCGGTGGCGACGATGAACGGATCCTCGCGGTGGAGGCGGCGTTCTTCGCGGCGACTCGGCCCGGCGCCCACCTGGACGAAGTGTTCGCTGCGGGGTGTCGCGGCTACGCCGATGCGGGGTTCGATCCGGACGAGTGGGAACGCCACCATCAGGGAGGCCCGACCGGATACGCGGGGCGCGACCCGCGGGCGACCGCCGAGACGCGCGACCTCGTGCGGTCGCCGCACGCGTTCGCCTGGAATCCGAGCGCGCCCGGCGCGAAGGTCGAAGACACCGTGATCGTCACGGACGCGGGCGTCGAGGTGCTCACGGTGGATTCACGGTGGCCTACGACCACGGTCGGCGGCATCGCCCGGCCCGTCGCGCGCCCGTTCTCCTGAAGCGCGCCGTGCCGACCTGTGCTCCGCTCGAACCTGAGCGTGGGTTCGCGCGTGCGCATGTGCGCGTGTGCGCGTGTGTCGTTCGGGCGGGCGCGGAGGGGCCTCCGCACGCGGTGCGGCAAGGGGATGAACGCGTCAGAACGGCGGCTCTGACGCGAGGAAGGTATGGAATCGCCGCTCTCGCCGCTGTGCCGGGGACAAAGCGCCGGGCGATCGTCCATCGTCCCGCCCACCCGGTGGTCGATCTGTCGTGACGGCGACGGTGAAGGCGACGAGTGGTGGTGGTGCGTCTTCGCGGTAGACGCGTCCGGTGGGTGAGGTCCACACCAGCTTCCCGCCGGGGAGTTGTCGGACATGCCATCGGGTGTGGTGTTTGACGTCGTGGTGTCTCTTGCAGAGGTTCGCGAGGTTACACACGTGCGTCGCGCCGCCGTCGGATGCGGCGATGGTGTGGTCGATCTCGCAGCGGATGGCGGGTTGGCGGCATCCGGGGAACCGACAGCGCCGGTCACGCGCCCGCAGCAGCCTGACCATGGCGGCGGTGGGGCGGTAGCTGTCGCACTCCAGGACGGTCCCGGTGACGGGGTGGGTCAGCAGCCGGTCCCACGAGGTCGCGTTGCCGGCGAGTTCTCGCGCGGTGGCCGCGTCGATGGGGGAGCGCCCCGCGAGATCAGCGGGCCCGTCATCCTGACCCATCAGGGTCAGCGCGGATACCGCGACCTGCACGTGTGCACGGATCGCCCCGAGGGTTCCGTCGCCGTCACCGGTCGCGGTCGGGTCGAGGGCGGGTGCGCCGGCGAGGAGCAGGTCGCTGAACACGTCGGCGCGGACCTGGTCGATGGTGCGCGCGTCGTCGACGAACGTCGACCCGTCGCAAACGGTCGTGATGGCGTCGGTTATGCCGCCGTTCGCGTCGGGTCGAGCGTCGTCGGGTGTGGCGCCGGCACCGGCCACATCGGCGTCGGCGCGGGCGTTGATGATCTCGCGGGCCTGCCGGGTGAGTCGGTCGACGATTCCGTCGGCGATGACGGTCGGCAGGGTGGCGATCAGGTCGGACATCCCGTCCGGCCCGGCCTGCACCCGCACACACCGCCCCGCCGCGGCCTCTTCATGCCGTTCGGTGAAACTCCGCGGGTGCATCCGCTCCGCCACCATCCGCAGCCCGTCCCGCACCCGATTCGGGGTCTCGCCCTCGCACTTCCCAATCGCGACCCGCTCGAACTCAGCCCGATCCGCCACCGGCACGATGCATCCGATCTCCTGGATCACCCGCACGTGCCCGCGCACGATTCGGCCCGCCTCCCACGCGGTCATCGTCTGCGGGTAGTTCTCGACCAGGTCTCGGGCTTCGTCGATGCGGCGTTGCAACGTCCGGTCGGTCGCCACGAACACCCCGGCCAGCTCCGCGGCGATACCACGCAATGCCAGCTCGCGCGCCTTGACCTTCTCCGACGCGCCGGACGCTTGCCTCTCGGCCAGAACCCCGGCCGCGGCGAGCACCCGAACCTCCCGGACCTGCACGGCCCGTGCGGCATCCGAAACCCGCTCAGCATCCGCAACGAGAGCGGCGAGCGCGTCGATGTCGCCGTCGCTGCCCATCCCGCCGCCTGCCCGGCTACCGAGCCCGTCATTCGAATGCATGTTCGAATACTGTCATGGGCCTCCGACATCGCGCCGCGACTTCCACAGCCCCCACTCCACGCCCCGCGCCGCACCGCCGTCGCGACTCGGGATGACGGAACCTCGCCCCGACATCTTGTCGTCGATGCGGACCTGGCCCGCGGGTCCTCGGCGATACGCCAATCACCGCCGACGAGTTCGAGTGCCGCTGGAACGACGCGTGCTGACGCGTTCGGGTCAGGCGAGGAGCGCCGCGACCTCCGCGTCGGTCAGCCGGCCGTCGGCGACGAGGAGCCGATAGGCGCGCCGTACTGGAGCGCCCGGGGATGCCGCGACCGCGCGGTCCCAGGCCAGCGCGGCTCCGATGCCGGGATAGTCCGCGACCCGGACGAACCACGGATCGCCGGCAGACGGCTCGTCTGCCGCAGCGAGTGCGACGGTGGCCTCCGCAGCAGTGCCGTCGGTCGGGCCAGCGAAGGCCGCCGACCATGCGAGCCACGGCGCGACCGTTCCGTGCACCGCCGCCTCGCCACGGGCCGAGGGCGTGCGCACGTCGATGTCGACGCAGGCGGGGAGGCGCCACGCGAGCCCGCCGTAGCCGCCGCCCACGCGCCCGTTGCTGCCAGGACCCCCGAGTATCACGGTGCGGTCGGTCGCCGGGGACAGCTCGAACGACAGCTCGATGACGGCGGCGCGCTCGTCGCGATGGATCAGCCGCATCTCGCGGCGCTCGCGCACGACGACGCTGCCGTCGGGGCCGATCCAGCGCAGATCGAGAACCGCGCCGTCGGCGATCCGCTCGACGCCGGCGATCTCGATGCGCCCGTGATCGTCGCGCCAGATGTAGTCCTCGCCCGGGGTGTAGGTGCGACCACCCCAGAAGTTCGTGCCGTCGACATCCTGCAGGGCGACGCTGACACCGAGGTGCCAGTCGTGGTCGGCGGGATGGTGGTCGGTCACGGTCACGCCGCCGGGGGTGCGGAGCGGATGCAGGTACGGGCGCGGGCTCGACGACCGCGCGGTGCCAGCGCCGTCGACGAGCTCCGCCAGGGGCGAGCCGTCGCCCGGCAGGGTCAGCACGACGTCGCGAGCCGTGCGCCGAGCCCAGGGAAGGTGCAGCTCGGCGAAGGTCGCCTCGGCGTCGACGGCGCGGACCACGGCGTCTTCGATGCCGTCCACGATGAGCCGCCGGGCGGGGCCCTCGCCGCGCGCAGTGACGAACGCGGGGTCGATCTCGTGCGGCGCCGTGCGTCCCACGGCATCGATGACCGCGACGAACGCGCCCGAGGCTGACAGGGGCGACAGCAGCGCGACACCCGCGTCGCGATGATCGAGGAGGTTCTGGAGCAGGTCGTCACGCTCGAAGCGTTCGCTGCGCCCGTCGACCTCGACGATGTCCTCCGTGTAGAAGAAGCGTGCCGAGCGGCGGCGGCCATGCACCTCGACGTACGGGTCGACCTGCTCGTCGGCGCACAGCGTCAGCCCCGCGGTGACGCGGATGCCGCGCGTCGTCGACACGCGCAGCAGGCTCGTGTCGTCGCCCTCGATGGCGTTGGCGCGGTAGAGATCGGCGGTGACCTGCGTGATGTCGGCGACGGCTGTCGTGCCGGCGATCGCGAGGGCGGTGGCGGTCGCGTGGGCGAGCGGGTTCGTCGTGACTCCGTCGACGACGGCGACACCGTCGAGTTCGCGGCGCCCGGCCCAGCGGCTGCGCTCCCAGTACGCGCGGTCGCGCGCCCAGAGTCCCACGGCTCCGATCGCGCGGACCGGGCCCAGGTCGAAGCGGTCGTCGGCGAAGGCCCGCAGCGCCCGCGACCCGAGGCTCTGGAAGCCCACCTGCACCCGCGCGCCCGACCGCGCGGCGGCGTCCTCGAGCACGCGCAGGTCGGCGAGGGTCAGCACCGGCGGCTTCTCGAGGTACAGGTCGATACCGCGGTCCACGACGGTGCGCGCGAGCTCGAGGTGGGTATGCAGCGGTGTGGCGACGATGACGACATCGACGTCGTCGGTCGCGGCGAGCAGGGTCGGCAGGTCGGGGAAGACGCGCGTGTGTTCCGGCACGGTGCCCGGTGCCGGCGGGCGGGGGTCGGCGGCCGCGACGAGCCGCACGCGATCGCCCAGACGGCGGAGATTGTCGAGGTGCACGGTTCCGTAGCCGTGGACGCCGACGAGGGCGATGGTGGTGGTGCGTGGCATCCGATTCTCCTGACGTCGCTCCCATCATGCCAGCAAGCGCTTTCCCATGGGTCTCGCGACGCGCGCTGACGTCCTCGGGTGGGAGCGGTGAAGCGACACCCTACGGCAGGCGCCACTGGCCGTCGATGGGGAGCGCTGCCCGCGACGGGCCCGGGTGCTAGGCATTAGCGTCGAGGCGCATCGATCCGAGGAGAACCGCCATGGCATCACCCGCAGCCCGCACCCCGCGCACGCGACTGAACGCCGGGCTCGTCGTCGCGGCCCTCGGCCTGGCGGCGCTGACGGGCTGCACGCCGGCGGGTGGACCGAGCGGAGCGGCCTCGGGCGCTGCGCCTGAGACCACCGCGGCGTCGCCCTCGGCGTCGGCGTCGGCGCCCGCTGCGGCATCCGGTGCGCTCGACCGCACCGAGCTCGCCGACCTGTTCAGCGGCATCCAGTTCCGCCCCGCCCAGTACGACACGATCGCCGCGATGCTCGAGTCGATCTATCCCGGGTTGACGGTCTCGGACGCCGGGTGCCTCGCTCCCTTCGGCGCCGGGTGGGAATCGGCCGGCGATGCTGTCGAATGGGGCACGAGCAACGACCGATCGATGACGGCGGTCGTGGCCTCCGCGGCCGACGACGCAGCCGCCGAGGCGCTGGTGGCTCAGGCTGAGGACGCCATCGCGCGCTGCGCGGACGGGCAGGAGCTGTTCGCCATGCAGGGGGTGCCGGTCACGACCTCGGTCGAGCCGTTCGATCTCGCCGTCAGCGGCGCGGACGATGTCCAGGGGTGGCGGGTGACCGGCGACGTGGGCGGCTCTCCGTTCGCGCTCGTCGGCGCGACGGTCCGCACGGGTCAGAACGTCCTCGCCCTCGTGGGCTGGGATCCCGAGACGAGCGCGGACTACGTGCCGCAGGCGACGCAGCTCTTCGTCGACCGCATCGCGCAGGCGGCCGGCTGATCCGCGCCGAGGGGGTGTGCACGGTCGCGACGGGCGCCTAGCATGGTCGCGTGGCACGGAAACCGCTTTCCCATCCCGCGGACCTGATCGACGGCGCTCATCCGGCGCGATCCGTCCTGCGGCTGCTCGCCCGTCGCCCGGGGCGCATGAGCGTCGCCGTCGGCGCTTTCGCGCTGAAGGAGATCCCGATGTGGTTCCTCCCGGTGATCACCGCGGCGATCATCGACATCGTCGCGGGCGGGGGTGAGGTCTCGGCGGTCATCGGCTGGTTCCTGCTGGCCGCGGCCCTGCTGCTGCAGAACTACCCGAACCACATCCTCTACACGCGCAGCTTCATGACCGTCGTGCGCGACACCGGGGCCGACCTGCGCAACGCGCTCGCCGCGCGGCTGCAGAGCCTGTCGATCGGATACCACTCGCGGGTGAGCTCGTCGATCGTGCAGACCAAGGTGGTGCGCGATGTCGAGAACGTCGAGCTCATGCTGCAGCAGGTCACGCATCCGCTGCTGTCGGCGACGATGGTGATGATCGGCGCCCTCACCATGACCGCGATCGCGGTGCCCCAGTTCCTGCCGGTCTACGCGCTCGCTGTACCGATCGCGATCGGCATCCGGTACGGCATGCGCAACCGCTCGCGCGAGCGCAACGCGGTCTTCCGCCGCGAGGTCGAGGTGTTCTCGGCACGCGTGGGTGAGATGGCCTCGCTCATCCCGGTCACCCGCGCCCACGGCCTCGAGGAGACGGCCGTCACGCGCGTCTCGCGCGGCGCCGAGGGAGTGCGACGCGCGGGTCTTCACCTCGACATGCTCAACGGTCACGTCGCCTCGATCTCGTGGGTGGCGATGCAGCTGCTCGGCGTCGGATGCCTCGTGCTCGCCGCGATCTTCTCGCTCACCGGCATCCTGCCGATATCGCCCGGCGAGGTCGTGCTGCTCTCGACCTACTTCACGCTGCTCACGCAGGGGCTCACGCAGCTCCTCATGCTGATCCCGGTCGGAGCGCGCGGGCTCGAGTCGGTGCGCTCCATCGCCGAGGTGCTGCAGGAACCCGACCTCGAGCAGAACGAGGGCAAGCGCCGCGTGGATCGCGTCGTCGGCGACATCCGGCTCGAGCGCGCCAGCCATCGGTACGCGGGGGCGAGCGGCGACGCGCTGCACGAGATCGATCTGCACATCCCCGCGGGCCGCACCTATGCGTTCGTCGGCTCGTCCGGATCGGGCAAGTCCACGCTGCTGAACCTCGTCCTCGGGTTCGTTCGCGCGACGAGCGGGCGGCTGACGATCGACGGGGCCGACGTGCAGGAGCTCGACCTGCGGACGGTGCGCCGCGCGGTGTCGGTCGTGCCGCAGGAGTCGGTGCTCTTCGAGGGCACGATCCGCGAGAACGTCGCCTACGGGCTGCCCGACGTCTCCGACGAGCGCATCGAGCGGGCGCTGCGCGACGCCAACGCGTGGGAGTTCGTCAGCGACCAGCCGGCCGGGTGGGACACCGTGGTCGGCGAGCGGGGCGCGCGCCTGTCGGGAGGGCAGCGGCAGCGGCTCGCGATCGCGCGGGCGCTGGTGCGCAATCCCCGCATCCTGCTGCTGGATGAGGCGACCTCGGCGCTCGATCCCGAGTCGGAGGAGCTCGTGAAGGACGCGCTCGCGCGGCTCATGGCCGGCCGCACGACCCTCGTGGTCGCTCACCGGCTGTCGACGATCCGCCGTGCCGACCGCATCATCGTGCTCGAGCGCGGGCGGATCGTCGAGCAGGGCTCGCACGACGAGCTGCTGGCGGCCGCCGGCCGCTACGCCCACCTCCACGCCACCCAGTCCTGACCCTCCCCCCTCCGACGGGTATAAGACAGGAGAACTCATGCTCAGGGAGATCTATCGCGACCCGGTGTACGACGGGGCGACCGATCCGGTGGTCGTCATCGAGCCGGGCGACGGCGGATGGTGGATGTTCTACACGCAGCGGCGGGCGACGCATCCCGACCCGGGGCCGGGCGTCTCCTGGGTGCACGGCTCGCGCATCGGGGTGGCGCGCTCGCGAGACGGCGTCGATTGGCAGTACGCGGGCACCCTCGAACCGGATGCCGGGGGGCTCGAACTGACCGCCGGGCAGCCTCCGGCCGACGTCGACCGCACCCACTGGGCCCCCGAGGTCGTCTTCGACGGCACCGGATGGCGGATGTATCTGACCGAGATCGACGGTGTGCCCGATCGCTGGCCGGGTCATGCCCGCACGATCGTCGCCTACCGCTCGACCGACCTCGTGTCGTGGCACCGGCTCGGACCGCTCGATCTCGCGAGCGACCGCGTCATCGACGCCGGTGTGGCCCGCGGTCCCGACGAGAAGTGGCGGCTCTGGTACAAGGATGAAGCCGCCGATTCCGTCACCCGCGTAGCGGTGTCGGACGACCTCGAGTCGTGGAGCGACGGCGGGGTCGCGATCGGCGGACGCCCGCACGAGGGGCCGAGCGTCTTCGAGCTCGGCGGCCGCTGGTGGATGATCGTCGACGAGTGGCGGGGGATGGGTGTCTTCGTCTCGGACGACACCGTCCAGTGGATGCGCCAAGGCGGTCCCGACGACATCGTCCTCGGCGCGGGGGCCGTGCCCGGCCAAGGGTTCGGGCACCACGGCGCCCCCGTTCGCGACGACGACTCCCTCTGGTACTACTTCTTCGCACAGCCGGCCACGACCCCGGATGCCGGTGGCGACGGGGCCGGGGCGGACGACGTCGAGGCCCGCCGGTGCGCCGTCTACCGAGTGCGGCTGCGTGTCGACGCGGGTCGGTTGGTGTGCGAGGCTGAGTCGACGCACTGAGACCGGTAACAGTCGCGAGATCACGGGTCGGAATCGGTTGACCCGACTTCCTTGCGAAACGTTTCATCGCGTAGTACCGTTGCCGGCAAGCGCTTTCCCGACCATCGGAGGCGCGCACCTGCACACACGGACAATGGACGTTCGCGCGCACCGAGACGACGACGTTCGGCAGAGAGGACAACGATGTTCAGCAGAAAGCGGGCACTGGCCACGGTCGCCATCGCGACAGGCGCCGCGCTCACCCTGGCGGGCTGCGCCGGCGGAGAGACCCCGGCCGCGGATGCCACATTCGACCCGGATGAGAAGGTCACCCTGAACCTGGCGTTCTGGGGGAACGACGTTCGCGCACAGCTCTACAACGAGGCGATCGCCGCGTTCAACGAGGAGTACCCGAACATCACGGTCAACGCGACGTTCCTGACCTTCCCGGAGTTCTGGGAGAAGCGCCAGACGGAGGCCGCGGGCGGCGGGCTGCCGGATGTGATGCAGTTCGACTACTCGTACCTGCGCCAGTACTCCGAGAACAACCTCCTGCTCGACCTCGACCCCTACCTCGGCGAGATCATCGAGACCGATGCTCTGCCGCAGAACATCCTCGACATCGGTGTCGTCGGCGACACGACTTACGGCATCGCGACCTCGACGAACGCGTGGGGCATGTTCACCAACCCGAAGCTGCTCGAGCAGGCGGGCGTGGAGGACTTCGCCGGCGGCTCGTGGGACGACTACTCCGAGTGGATGGCGAGCGTCACGGACGCGTCGGGCGGCGCCTACTGGGGTGGCACCGACTACACCGGACGCATCCAGAACTTCGAGCTGCAGCTGCGAGCCGAGGGGTCGCAGCTGTTCGACGAGGACGGCGAGCCCGGGTTCGACGAGGAGCGGCTGACGCAGTTCTGGGAGGACGGCGCCGAGCTCCGCGAGAGCGGAGCCGTGATCGGCCAGCAGCGCCTCGAAGAGGCCCTGCCGCTCTCGGGCTTCGACGCCGCGCTGACGGCGAGCGAGCTCACCTGGGACAATTTCGGCGGCGGCTACCTGGGTAACCTGGGCGAGGGCTACACCGAGCTCGGTCTCGTCGCGCCGCCCGTGACGAAGGAGGGCGCAAAGGACCTCTACCTCAAGCCCTCGATGCTCCACACGATCTCGGCGAAGACCGAGCACCCCGCGGCCGCGGCGACGCTCGTCAACTTCCTCGTGAACTCGCCGCAGTCGGGTGAGATCTTCGGCACCAACCGTGGCCTTCCCGCCTCGCAGACCGCCCTCGACGCGGCCGACCTCGACCCGCTGAGCCAGCAGGTGAAGGAGTACGAGGAGTCGATCGCCGACCGCCTCGGCGACGCCCCGCCGGTCCCGATCGTCGGCTACGGCACGATCGAGGAGGAGTTCCGCAAGCTCGGTACCGAGCTCGCCTTCGGCACCATCACCGTGGATGAGGCCGTCGAACGCTTCTTCTCGCAGATGGACATCACCCTCAACGGATGACCCGATCCCGCGGGCCGGCGCCCGGCGCCGGCCCGCGGGCCCCACATCCTCCCCGCATCCTCAGGAGCATCGTGACCACTACCGCCACACGGGTGATCGTCACCAAGGACTCGTCGCGTCGCGGCCTGGTCCGGAAGCAGCGGCCCGAACATCTCGATCGCCCCGGCGCTCGCAAGCGCGCCGTCCGCGAGAACATCGCGGGATACGGCTTCCTCCTGCCGTGGCTCGTCGGATTCTTCGGACTCACGCTCGTGCCGATGGCGTATTCGCTGTACCTGTCGTTCACGAGCTACAACATCTTCTCGCCGCCCAAGTGGGTCGGCATCGACAACTACATCCGACTCTTCACCAACGACCCGAGCTTCATGCAGTCGGCGCAGATCACCCTGATCTACGTGCTCGTGGGCACCCCGATCTCGCTCATCGCCGCACTTCTGATCGCGCTGCTGCTGAACTACCGCGACAAGGGCGCGGCCTTCTTCCGGTCGGCGTTCTACGCCCCGTCGCTCATCGGGGCGTCGGTCTCGGTCGCGATCGTGTGGCGCGCGATGTTCGCCACGGACGGTCCCGTCGACAACGGCCTGAGCGTGTTCGGCATCGAGCTCGGCGGCTGGATCGGCAACCCGGGCCTCATCCTGCCGATGATGATCCTGCTCGCGGTCTGGCAGTTCGGTGCCACGATGGTCATCTTCCTCGCCGGCCTCAAGCAGATCCCGAAGGAGTTGTACGAGGCGGCCGAGATGGACGGAGCCAACGCCCTCCGCCGCTTCCGCGCGGTCACGGTGCCGATGCTCTCGCCGGTGATCTTCTTCAACCTGCTGCTCGGGCTCATCGGGGCGTTCCAGGTCTTCGGATCGGCCTACATCATCTCCAACGGCACCGGCGGCCCCGCCGGCATGACGAACTTCATCACGGTGTACCTCTACAAGACCGGATTCGCCGACGGCCGCATGGGTTACGCCGCCGCGATCGCCTGGGTCCTCCTCGTCGTCGTCGCCATCATCGCCCTCATCCTCTTCCGCACCCAGAAGTCGTGGGTGCACTACTCGGGAGACAACCGATGACCACGTCACCCACCTCACCGCTGACAAGCGAGGCCATCTTCGCCGAGCAGCAGACCACGCCGATGCCGCCTGCGCGCCGCAGGGTGAAGCGCAAGACCTGGCAGACGATCGTCTGGTTCGCCGTGCTGATCGTCATCACGGCGGTCGTGCTCTACCCGCTGGTCTGGCTGCTGCTGTCGACGTTCAAGCCCAACAGCGAGTTCGGCCAGAACATGGGCCTGCTGCCGAACGCGCCGACGATCGAGAACTACATCAAGGTCGCCGAGGGCATCGCGGGCGTACCGATGTGGCGGTTCTTCGCCAACTCGCTGCTCATCGCCGGCGTCTCGGTGATCGGAACCGTGTTGTCGTCGGCTCTCGCGGCCTATGCCTTCGCCCGCCTGCAGTTCAAGGGACTCGGCATCCTGTTCGCCGCGATGATCGGCACGCTGCTGCTGCCGTTCCACGTCGTGATCATCCCGCAGTACATCATCTTCAACAATCTCGGGATGGTGGACACGTACTGGCCGCTGCTGCTGCCGAAGTTCCTCGCGACCGAGGCGTTCTTCGTCTTCCTCCTCGTGCAGTTCATCCGGCAGATGCCCCGTGACATGGACGAGGCAGCGAAGATCGACGGCGCGGGACACCTCCGCATCTTCTGGTCGATCATCCTGCCCCTGATCAAGCCGGCGCTCATCACGTGCGCGATCTTCAGCTTCATCTGGGCGTGGAACGACTTCCTCGGCCCACTCCTCTACCTGACGAGCCCCGAGAACTACCCGCTGCCGATCGCGCTGCGCCTCTACAACGACCAGACCTCGTCGAGTGACTACGGCGCGACGGTGACGGCATCCTTCATCGCCCTGGTCCCGATCCTGCTGTTCTTCATCGTCTTCCAGAAGTTCCTGGTCGACGGCGTCGCCACGCAGGGTCTGAAGGGCTAGCGATGTCGACCGACGAGCGACCCCGCACGCGGCGCGAGGAGCGCGCCGCGGTGCGGGCCGACCGCTCCGGCAGCGGCCCGGCCATCGAGGGGCGCCCGCAGCTGCGGCATCCCGGAGCGGCCGGCGCGTTCGCGCTGCTCGGTGAGGTGCTGCTGATCGGACTCCTCATCGGCGTCGTCTCGCTCGGCGTCGTGACGCTTCCGATCGCCCTCGCGGCGGGGGTGCGGCATCTGCGCCGCTACGTCGCCGCCGACGACTCGCGACTGTCGCTGTTCTGGGCGGATGTCCGCGCGGGGCTGCTGCCGGGCGCGGCCGTCGGGCTCGTGGCCCTGGTCGTGACGCTCGTCCTGCTGCTCGACATCGACCTGGCCCGGTCGGGGTTCCTCCCGGGTGGCGCCGTGATCGAAGCGGTCGGCTGGGCGGGGCTCGCCACGCTCGCCGTCGCCCTCCTCACCGCGGCCGGCTCCTGGAGCCCCGAGCTCGGGTGGCGCGGAGCGGTCCGAGCGATCCCGGATGCCGCGCGCGGCGACGTCGTCGGAAGCCTCTACCTCCTCGCCACGGCGGCCTTCGTCGTGATCGTGACGTGGGCGCTGCCGCCCCTCTTCGTCGCCGGCATCGGCTGCGCCGCGCTCGCGATCGTGGCGATCCCCGCGCGGCCCCGCCGCACCTGAGACCCGTCCCCCCGGGCCCGCTCCCGATGAAAGGACTCCCATGAAGGCCAACCGCCTGCTCGCCACCGTCGGCATCGTCGCCGTCGGTGCGCTGGCACTGACCGGATGCGGCGGCGCGCAGACGCCCCCCGCAGCCGCATTCGACCCCGACGAGAAGGTCACGCTGACCTATGCGTTCTGGGGCAACGACGACCGCGCGAAGCGCTATGACGAACTGATCGCGGCGTTCAACGAGGAATACCCGAACATCACCGTCAACGTCAGCTTCACCGACTTCCCGAGCTACTGGGAGAAGCGACAGACGGAGGCGGCGGGCGGGGGACTGCCGGATGTCTTCCAGTTCTCCGACAGCTACCTGCGTCAGTACGGCGAGTCGGGCAATCTGCTCGATCTCGCGGAGGTCGCCGACCAGATCGACATGACCACCTTCGACGACGGGCTCCTGGGCACCGGCGCGCTGGGCGGCACGCAGTACTCGCTGCCGACCGGGTACAGCCTGTGGGCGAACTTCGTCAACGACGACCTCGTCGCGCAGGCCGGGGTCGCGGCGCCCGAAGGCGGCACCGACTTCGCCGAGTTCGACGAATGGATGGCCGAGGTCACCGAGAAGACGGGAGGCGCCGTCTACGGGGGCACCGACTACACCCAGCGCATCCAGGCCTTCGAGCTGGTGCTCCGCGCAGACGGCGGCAACCTCTACACCGACGACGGCGAGCTCGGGTTCACCGAGGACCAGCTGCGCGAGTTCTGGGAGAGCGGCGCCGGCCTGCGCGACGGCGCGGCCGTGCCGCAGCAGCGGCTCGAAGAGCTGTCGCCCAAGTCGGGCTTCGGGGCCGCACTGACCGCCAGCGAGATGAGCTGGAGCAACTTCCTCGGCGGCTATCTCGCCGACTCGGGCGCCTCGTCGATCTCGATCGTCGCACCGCCGACGGCGAAGGAGGGCTCGAAGGACCTCTACCGCCAGGCCGGCCTGCAGGTCGCGATCTCGGCCAAGACCGAGCACCCGCAGGCGGCCGCCCTGTTCCTCGACTTCGTCGTGAACTCCGAGGCCGCCGGTCAGGTCTTCGGGACGACGCTCGGCTTCCCCGCGTCGACCTCGAAGCTCGCCGGCGCGACCCTCGAGGGCGCCGACAAGCAGGTCGCCGACTACATCGAGTCGGCCGCGGACCGCATCGGCGATGCGCCGCCGGTGCCGGTGGCCGGATACGGATCGCTCGAGCAGACGTTCTGGGAGCTCGGCAAGTCGCTCGGCCTCGGCACCACCTCGGTCGACCAGGCTGTCGACCAGTTCTTCTCCGAAGCCGAGGTCGTGCTCGGCTGAGGTAGACCGCCCCGTCGGGGATGCCGCGCGCGCAAGCGCGGCATCCCCGCTCACATAAGGAAAGACATGACGCCGACGAACGCCGCCATCGACCCCCGTTTCGAGATCTCCCGCATCGACCGCCGCATCTTCGGCGGTTTCGTCGAGCATCTCGGCCGCCACATCTACGACGGCATCCACGAACCCGGTCACCCGGCGGCCGACGCCGACGGCTTCCGAGCGGATGTCGTCGAGCTCGTCCGCGAGCTGGGGGTGTCGACCATCCGCTATCCCGGCGGCAATTTCGTCTCGGGGTATCGGTGGGAGGACGGGGTCGGGCCGCGTGAGGAGCGACCGCGACGTCTCGACCTCGCCTGGCACTCCACGGAGACCAACGAGGTCGGGCTTCACGAGTTCGCGCGGTGGCTCGAGCTCGTCGGCAGTGATCTCATGCTTGCCGTCAATCTCGGCACGCGGGGGACGCAGGAAGCGATCGACCTGCTGGAGTACGTCAACTCCGACGCCGACACGGCATGGACCCGTCAGCGCGTCGCGAACGGGCGGCCTGACCCGTTCGGTGTGCGCATGTGGTGTCTCGGCAATGAGATGGACGGCCCCTGGCAGCTGGGGCACCGCAACGCCGACGATTACGGCAAGCTCGCGTCGCGCACCGCGAAGGCCATGAGGATGCTCGACCCCGGCGTCGAGCTCGTCGTGTGCGGTTCGTCCGGGAGCGGGATGCCGACCTTCGGGTCGTGGGAGCGCACGGTGCTCGAGCACACGTTCGACGACGTCGACTTCATCTCGTGCCACTCCTACTATCAGGAGCGCTTCGGCAATGCGCAGGAGTTCCTCGCGTCGGGCGTCGACATGGCGCGCTTCATCGCCTCGGTGGTGGCGATCGCGGATGCGGTCGCCGCGACGAAGAAGAGCGACAAGCGCATCATGATCTCGTTCGACGAGTGGAACGTCTGGTACCTCCACAACGACGAGGGAGGCCAGGACGACAAGCCGCGCGAACCGGGCTGGCCCGTCGCGCCGCGTCTGCTGGAGGATCAGTACCACGCGCTGGATGCCGTGGTATTCGGGGATCTGCTCATCACGCTCCTCCAGCACAGCGACCGCGTGAGGTCGGCGTCGCTCGCGCAGCTCGTCAACGTGATCGCCCCGATCATGACCGAGCCCGGCGGCCCGGCATGGCGACAGACGACGTTCTTCCCGTTCTCGCTCACGTCGCGCCTCGCGGGGGAGCGCGCGATCTCGGTCGCCGTCGAGTCCGGGACGTTCGAGAGCGAGCGCTTCGGTGCGGTGCCGAACGTCAACGCCGTCGCCACCGTGGACGACGACGGCGCGACACTGTTCGTCGTGAACCGTTCGACGACCGACGCGGAGGACCTGCGCATCGACGTGTCGGCTCTCGCGGCCGATCCCGGTGCAGCGGTGTCGATCGTTGAATCGCACCTCCTCCACGACGACGACCGATATGCCGCGAACACGCTCGACGACCCCGACCGGGTCGGCGTGGTTCCGGTGCCCGGGATCGCGCTCGACGACGACGTTCTGTCGCTGTCTCTGCCCCCGATCTCGTGGGCGGCCATCCGCCTGGGCTGAGCCGCTCCGGCACCCCGCGAGCACAGGCTTGCGCCCGCGGGTGACAGCCATCTACAGTATGGGAAAGCGCTTACCATCCCACCGGTGAGCGGACGAAGCAAAGGAACGCCCGTGTCAGAGACGACCACCCTCAGCCCCGCGCCGGAGACGGCGACCGCCCCGCAGGTCCGCGAGATCGGCATCATCATGAACGGCGTCTCGGGCCGGATGGGCTACCGCCAGCATCTCGTCCGCTCGATCCTCGCGATCCGGGACCAGGGCGGCATCGAGCTTCCGGACGGGACCAAGGTCACGGTCAAGCCGCTCCTCGTCGGTCGCAGCGAGGCGAAGCTCGCCGACCTCGCCGCCAAGCACGGCATCGAGGACTACACGACCGACCTCGACGCCGCTCTCGCCGACCCGCGCTGGGAGATCTACGCCGACTTCCTCGTCACGAAGGCCCGCGCGTCGGCGCTGCGCAAGGCGATCGCCGCCGGCAAGACGATCTACACCGAGAAGCCCACCGCAGAGTCGGTCGACGAGGCGCTCGAGCTCGCGAAGCTCGCGGCCGAGGCGGGGGTGAAGACCGGTGTCGTGCACGACAAGCTCTACCTCCCGGGCCTGCAGAAGCTGAAGCGCCTCATCGACTCGGGCTTCTTCGGCCGCATCCTCTCGGTGCGCGGCGAGTTCGGCTACTGGGTGTTCGAGGGCGACTGGCAGCCCGCGCAGCGCCCGAGCTGGAACTACCGCGCCGAAGACGGCGGCGGCATCATCGTCGACATGTTCCCGCACTGGAACTACGTGCTCGAGAACCTCTTCGGCGACGTCAAGACCGTCTACGCCCAGGCCGCCGTGCACATCGCCGACCGCTGGGACGAGAAGGGCGAGCACTACACCGCCACGGCCGAGGATGCCGCCTACGGCGTCTTCGAGCTCGAGGGCGGTGTCGTCGCGCAGATCAACTCGTCGTGGACGGTGCGCGTCAACCGCGACGAGCTCGTCGAGTTCCACGTCGACGGCACGCACGGCTCCGCCGTCGTGGGTCTGTTCGGCGCGAAGATCCAGCCGCGCAACGCGACCCCGAAGCCGGTGTGGAACCCCGACCTCGAGGACACGCACGACTACGACGCCGACTGGCAGAACGTGCCCACCAACGACGTCTTCCTCAACGGCTTCCGTCAGCAGTGGGAGGAGTTCCTCACCTCGTACGTGACCGAGACTCCCTACGAGTTCGACCTCCTCGCCGGGGCCCGCGGAGTGCAGCTCGCCGAGGCGGGCCTGCAGTCGAGCCGCGAGGGCCGCAAGGTCGAGCTTCCGGCGCTGAGCATCTGAGCGCCGCACGATGACCGACCTCACCCTCCTCGGCGCCGACGGCGCCCTCACCTCCGTCCCGCTGAACGACGCGCCCGGCTTCGCCCGGCCGACGAGCGCGCTGCGCAGCCGGGTCGCGTACGCGGCGGCCCATGTCGTTCCCGTCGTCTCGGCCGACAACACCCCGGGCCAGCCGGCGCAGATCGACTGGGACGCGACCCTCGGCTTCCGCCGCGCCGTGTATTCCTGGGGTCTCGGCGTGGCCGACGCCATGGACACCGCGCAGCGGAACATGGGACTCGACGCCACCGCGACGCGCGAGCTCATCGCTCGCTCCGCCGAGGTCGCGCGCGAGGAGGGGGGCTCGGTCGTCGTCGGCGTCAACACCGATCACGTCGACGACGAGCACATCTCGCTCGATCAGGTCATCGACGCCTACAAGAGCCAGCTCGCGTTCACGGAGGACCAGGGTGCGGGTCCGGTGCTCATGGCGTCGCGGCACCTCGCCCGTGCGGCGTCGTCGGCCGACGACTACCGCCGGGTGTACCGCGAGGTGCTCGCCGCGGCATCCGGTCCGGTGGTCCTGCACTGGCTCGGCACCGCCTTCGACCCGATCCTCGCGGGCTACTTCGGCTCACCCGATTGGCGCGCGGCATCGGACGTCCTCGTCGAGATCATCGGCGAGAACGCCGACCGGGTCGCGGGCGTGAAGATGAGCCTGCTCGACGCCGCGTCCGAGGTGTCGGTGCGCGAGCGGCTGCCCGAGGGCGTGCGCATGTTCACCGGCGACGACTTCAACTACGTCGGCCTCATCGGCGGCGCAGACGTGCCCCAGGCGACCCAGCCCGAGCGCGACCCCGCCTCGCCGCGGCAGCACTCCGACGCGCTGCTCGGCGCCTTCGCGGCGATCACTCCGGTCGCCTCCGCCGCCATTCAGGCTCTGGACGCCGGGGATGCCGACCGGTATCTCGCGATCCTCGGACCGACGGAGGAGCTCAGCCGGCAGATCTTCGCGGCACCGACGTTCTACTACAAGACCGGCGTCGCGTTCCTGTCATGGCTCAACGGTCATCAGGCTGCGTTCCAGATGGTCGGCGGACTGCACTCGGCGCGCAGCCTGCCGCACCTCTCGCGGATCGTCGAGCTCGCGAACGCGTCGTACGCGCTCGAACAGCCGGAACTGGCCGCGGACCGCTGGCACGCGATGCTGCGCCTGAACGGAGTCCGGGCATGAGCGTCGTCGACCCGCGCCTGTCGATCAACCAGGCCACGATCAAGTACGCCGACCTCGCGACCGCGCTGCGGGTCACCGCGGATGCCGGGATCGAGGCGATCGGACTGTGGCGCGAGCCCGTGCAGGAGGTCGGTCTCGCCACCGCCGCCGCCATGCTGACGGACTCGGGCCTGCGGTTCACCACACACTGCCGGGCGGGCTTCTTCACGATGCCGGAGGGGCCCGCCCGGCGCTCCTCGATCGATGACAACCGGGTCGCGATCGATGAGGCCGTCGTGCTCGCCGCCGCCGGTGCGCCCGGCTCCACCGCGATCCTCGTGCTGGTCGCCGGCGGACTGCCCGAGGGGTCGCGCGACATCGTCGGCGCGCGGGAGCGGGTGCGCGATGCGATCGGCGAGCTCGCCCCCCACGCGAAGGCGGCGGGGGTGACGCTGGCGATCGAGCCGCTGCATCCGATGTTCGCCTCCGACCGCTGCGTCGTCTCCACGCTCGGCCAGGCCCTCGACATCGCGGCCGACTTCGAGCCCGAGGTCGTCGGGGCCACGGTCGACACGTTCCACATCTTCTGGGACCCCGACGTCCTGCCCGCCATCGAGCGGGCCGGGCGCGAGGGTCGCATCGCGACGTACCAGGTGTGCGACTGGCGAACGCCGCTGCCCGCGGACGTCCTGCTCAGCCGCCACTATCCGGGCGACGGGGTCATCGACTTCGCATCGCTGACCCGGGCCGTCGAGGCGACGGGGTACGACCGCGACATCGAGGTGGAGATCTTCAACGCCGACATCTGGGCCGCCGATCCCGCCGAGGTCGTGCGCCGCACCGCCGAGGCGTTCGGTGCGGCTGTGACGCCGCACCTCTCGGGCGCGCGCACCCCCACCGCATAGACTCGGCTCGTGGGACAGACGGGGATGTCGCCGCGTGGCTCGGCCACGCTGCACGATGTGGCGAGAGAAGCCGGGGTGTCGCTCGCGACCGCCTCGCGGGCGCTGAACGGCTCGACCCGCAAGGTCGCCGACGCCTATCGCGAACGCGTCGAGCAGGCCGCGGCCCGGCTCGGCTACACGGCCAACCTGTCGGCGCAGGCGACCGCGCGCGGCACGTCCGCGATCGTCGCGCTGCTGGTGGCCGACATCGCCGACCCGTACTTCGGGCAGCTCGCGGCAGGCGTCGCGCGCGGTGCCGACGAAGCCGGGCTCGTCGTCACGGTCGCCATCACCGAGCGCGATCCCGCGCGTGAGCTGCGGCTCGTCCGTGCGCTGCGCGGACAGCGTCCTCGCGGCATCATCCTCGCCGCCTCGCGCACGTCGCGCGAGATGTCCGACGAGCTGAGAACCGAGCTCGACCTCATCACCGCGAGCGGGGGAACCGTCGTCGCGTTGGGCCCGGGCGCCCCCGGCATCCGCAGCGTCGCCATCGACAACCGCGGCGGCGCCCGCGAGCTCGGGGCCGCGCTCGCCGCGCGCGGCTACCGCTCGGCCATCGTGCTCGCCGCCGCCGAGGGCGTCGTGACGAGCGACGACCGTCTCGCCGGCTTCGCCGACGGCTTCACGAGCGGCGGGGGAGCCGAGCCTCGCGTCTACCGCGGTGGTTTCAGCCGTGAGTCCGGTGCCGAGGCGATGTCAGCGGCACTCGCCAACGGCGTCGAGCCGGGAACCGTCGTGTTCGGCATCAGCGACGTCGTCGCCATCGGAGCCCTCACCGCGGTGCGTTCCGCGGGACGCGAGCCCGGCACCGACATCGCGCTCGCCGGCTTCGACGACATCCCGACCGGTCGCGACGTGACACCGCCCCTGACGACCGTGCGGGTGCCGCTCCCCGATGTCGGGTACAGCGCGCTCCGCGCCGCCGTCGACACGGAGGCTGACGGGGCCGCGGCTGCGCTGCCCCTCGAGGTGCTCGTGCGCGAGAGTACCCCGCCGCGGAGCGCGTGACGTGACGCGCGTCGTCGTCGCGATCGACAGCTTCAAGGGTTCCATCGCGGCCGCGGAGGCTGCGCGTGAGCTCGCCGCGGGGTGGGTCTCCGCCGACGCCGGCGCCGTTCTCGAACTGCGCCCGATGGCCGACGGCGGCGAGGGCACGCTCGACGCGTTCGCGGCGGCGATCCCCGAGGCGCGCCGGATGCCCGTCACCGTCACGGGCCCCGCGAGGACAGCCGTCGATGCGTCCTGGCTGCTGCTTCCCCCGACATCCGGCGACCGGTCGGCGGCGTCGGATCGCGGCTCGGTGGGCGTCGTCGAGCTGGCCTCGACCTCGGGGATCGAGCTGCTGGGCGACGAGCGACGCGGCCTCGACGCCGACACCACCGGCTTCGGCGAGGCGATCGCCGCCGCGCTCGACGCCGGAGTCGACCGCCTCGTGCTCGGCATCGGATCGAGCTCGTCGACCGACGGCGGAGCCGGGATGCTGCGCGCGCTGGGCGCCCGGTTCACGGATGCAGCCGGACGAGACGTCGCCCCCGGCGCGCGCGGCCTCGCCGACATCGCGCACGTCGACCTGTCGGAGCTCCGACCGCTTCCCCCGGGCGGCGTCGACGTGCTCAGTGACGTGTCGAACCCACTGCTCGGTGCGCGTGGCGCTGCCGCCGTGTTCGGACCGCAGAAGGGGCTCGACACGGCTCAGGTCGCCGCAGCCGACGCGGCGCTGAGCGGGCTCGCCGACCTCGTGCCGGATGGGGCGTCGCTTGCTGCCACGCCGGGGGCCGGAGCCGCCGGCGGCACCGGGTTCGGGTTGCTCGCGTGGGGCGCGCGCCTGAGCCCGGGCGCTCGCGAGGTCGCGGCGCTCGTCGGCCTCGCCGACGCCATCGCCCGAGCCGACCTCGTCATCACGGGCGAAGGCTCGTTCGACGGGCAGTCGGCGGCGGGCAAGGTCCCCGCGTTCGTCGCCGAGCTCGCCGCGGGCGCCGGGGTGCCGGTCGCCCTCGTCGCGGGGCGGATCGCCGCTGACGCCGACACCGCCGCGTTCGCGTCCTCCGTCTCGCTCACCGACCTCGCGGGATCCGCCGCGGCCTCACTCGCCGACCCCGCTCGCTGGCTCCGCGCCGCCGGCGCCGCGCTGGCCCGTATCTAGCCTGCCCGCGCGTTGACTCGCCCGAGTGAACGGCTTCGCCGCGGGCGCACGGCTTGCTCACGCAAGAAGGTCGTTCACTGGGCGCTTGGCCGTGCATTGAGTGACTGATGCGAGGCGGGCGCCGGTTCGGGGCGGTGGACGCCCCGTGGTCGATACCCCAGCGCGTCCGAGAGGTCGAGCAGGTCGGCGAGGTACCAGACGATCGCGAGCCACATCTCGGTGCCCTGGAGTCCCGGCTCTGCACCGGCGAGGTGGAAGCTCATGCCCGACCCCGCTCGCCATTCGTCGAGCACATGGTCGAGCAGGCGCGCCGCGAGGTTCTCGACCTCGGCGCGGCGGTATCCGGCTGCCCGCGTGAGCCAGAGGGGATGGGCGACGTCGAGCACGTTGCAGGCATCCAGCCGTGCCGGGTCGAACCAGCGGTCGTCACGGGCGTGGCGGAGCACCGTGTCGATGACGGCCTCCAGATGCGGGACGGGGATGCCGTGCTGCGCGAAGGTCCCGCGCGAAGCGCGGTAGAAGCCGTTGACGACGAGCAGCAGTCCGCGGTCGGCGGAGGCGCCGCCCCACATGCCGCTCGCGGCATCCGCATGCGTCAGGAGCCATCCGAAGAGCGCCTCGGCCACCCCCGGGGTGATGCGGTCGCCCCGGCGCCGGGCCCAGAGCAGAGCCGTCCCGATCGCGTCGACGTGATGTCCGGCGTTCCAAGGATCGGTGTCCCAGGGCAATGCATCGAGCCGTTCGATCACGGAATCGGCCGTGGCGTCGCGGATCAGTCCGATGGGGTGAGCGAACTCCGACCCCAACAGGTCGAGCGCGTAGCCGGTCGAGAGCACGTGATAGGCCGTGTCGCCGTCATCCCAGCCGGGAACGCCGACCGCGCCGAGCGGCGGCACCGCGCCCGTCTCCGGATCCTGCCAGCCGCGCAGCCGGGCGATGAGCTCGGACCGGTCGCTGTCCGGCGGCGTCGACCCCAACAGGAGGTCGGCGATCTCGACGGCATCGCCCTGCGCCCGCACCGTCGGCGCGGCGCCCGGCCGGTCGGCGTACAGCCCGGTATCCGGGTCGAGCGAACGCCGCAGCACCTCGCCGGCCTCGGCGCGAGCCCGGTCGGCGAAGTCGGTCAGACGCACCCGCAGACGGTTCGGCGCCGCGGCCTCGTCCCCGGGCGGTACGCGCCACCGCAGCAGACGAGCGGGGTTGCCGCCGACGATCGCGCCGGCGGGCACGTCCTTCGTCACGACGGCACCGGCTGCGAGCACCGCCGAGGCGCCCACGGTGACCCCGTCGAGGACGACGACGTGCGAGCCGATCCAGACGTCGTCGGCGATGCGGATGCCGCGGCTGGTCAGCGGCTGCCGGAAGACGGGCGTCCCGGGCTCCATCGAGTGGTTGAAGCCGAGCACCGAGCTGTGCGCGCCCATCCTGACGCCGTCACCGAAGACGACGTCGCCGCGGACCACGGTCGACGGATTCACGGAGCAGTCCGCGCCGATGCGCAGGGTGCCGGTGAGAAATGCGCCCGCGGCGATGTACGAGCGATCGCCCAGGTCGAGGGTGTCGGCGTCGAGCGCCGCAAGCTCCGAGACGAAGCAGTCATCGCCGAACGACCAGTCCGCGTGCTGGTTCGCCAGCGCCGCCTGATGCTCGCGCTGGCGGCGCCGGCTCTCCGCGGATGCCGTGGACCAGAAATCCCATGGCGAGTAGTCGTGACGGTCGATCACGCCGGGCCGTCCGCCCGCGGTGCGACGGTGGACTCGCGCACGACGAGGGTGGGGTTGAGCATCACGCGACGGGTGGGCCGGCCGGGGTCGGCCATCCGCGAGACGAGCAGCTCGACCGCCGTCTCGCCGACGCTGACGCGGGGCGGTGCGACGGCGGTGAGCGCGGGCGTGAACAGCTCCGCCACCTCGTCGTCGTAAGCGATGATCGACAGGTCGTCGGGCACGGAGATGCCGCGGTTGAGCGCGAGGTCGACGAACGCCATCGCCTCGGGATCGGAGTGCACCAGAAGGGCGGTGACACCGCTTCCGAGCGCCCGGTCGAGGGTCGTGTCGACCGCGGCGGAGAACTCCGCGCTCGCCCGGTCGGGCAGGGTCGTCTCGATGTGCTGGGCGGGCGTGAGCCCGAGCTCCTCGCACGCGGCCTGCCAGCCGGCGGCGATCTTGCGCGAGGTGGGGGAGTTGCGTGAGAGCACCAGCCCGACCTTGCGGTGACCGAGCGAGGCGAGGTGGCGCGCCGCGAGGACCGCGCCGAGCGCGTGGTCGGTCGTCACCGCCTCGACGGGGACCCCGGCGGGCTGGACGATCGCGTCGCGCTCGACGAGAACGCTCGGTGTGCCGCAGTCGGCGAGCCACTGAACGACGTCCTGCGAATGCGGGGTGTCGGTATTCGGCGCGACGATCAGGCCGCGGATGTCGCCGCTCGCGACGAGACGCTCGAGCACGGGACGCTCGTCCTGAAGCTCGTACGACGCTCCCCGGAGGTGGACCTTGAGTCCGTGGCGGCGTGCGGCGGCCTCCATGCCCCGCACGACCCCGGGCCAGTAGAAGTTCAGCGAGGGGACGAGCACGGCGATCGAGCCGGCGGCAGACTCGGGGCCGCTGCCCGCGACCGGCGGGTGCGTGTGCTGACCGGTGGCGGGGATGGCGCCCCCGTGCACGCGCTGCAGCAGCCCCTCCTGCTCCATCTGCGCGAGGTCGCGTCGCAGGGTCACCGTGGCGGCGCCCAGCTCGTCGGTCAGCTGCGAGATGCGCACGGCGCCCTCGCGCTCCATCGTCGCCAGGATGTGCGCGCGGCGCTCGGCCGCCAGCAGCGCCGGTGTGGGGTCGGTCATGGTCGCTCGTCCTCGTTCCGTTCCTGTTCTACCGTGACACGCAGCTCGGTACGACCACCGGCGCTGATCGCGAGGCGGCTCAGGCGGTCGCCCCAGACGTCGGTCAGCATCGGATCGTCGAGTTCGCGAACGACGAGGGTGTGCGGTGCCCCGGCGGGCCACGTGATGCGCACCGGGGTCGCTCCGTCCAGCGGTGTCACGCGAGCCCATCCGTCGCCCGTCGTCACCGAGCCCGCGAGGAGCAGGCGCACCTCGGTATCCGGTCCGGCGGCTTCCCAGCGGTCGTCGATCGTGACGTGTCCCGAGCGGTGAAGCGCAGCCCGGCGTCGCCACGAGCGTACCGAGCCGGCGGGGTAGGCGCCGCCGATCTCGAGATCCAGTGCCTCCATCTCATCCGTTCGGACGATGACCGGATCGGATGCCGCGAACGCCGCGCCGTGCGGCTGCGCCGAGCCCGAGATGCGGGGCACGCTGTGCCAGTCGCTCTGCATGGTCCAGATGTCGTATCGGCCGGGGCCGAAGGTCTGCGCCGTGTAGGTCGGCCGGCCGGCGTCGACGATCACCGGCACGCCGTCGGACGCGACGATGATCGAGCCGACGTCGTTGTGGTTGTGGTTCTCGTCGTTGTGACCGCCCTTGAGCACGACCGTGAGCCCGGCGGCGCTGCCCGCTCGTCCGCGTGCCAGCCAGACCTGTGTCGACGGGAGCCAGACGTCCGAGGGAAGCGGGCTCGGACCGGGAGTCTCGGCTCGCCAGGCGTCGTCGGACAGGGCGCGCAGCAGGCGACCGAGCCCGGCGTCCTCGGTGGCGGGCGCGTCGTCGGCGCGATGCGCGGCGGCATGTCGGCGGGCGTCGTCGTCGCCGACGGCGAGAGCCGCCCGGTGCAGGGCGTGCCACGGCTGGTCCGCCGGCGGACGGGCGGGGCCATCAGCGAGATTGACGTACCAGGGGCCGCCGAGATGCGAGCGATGCGGGAACGCGATCGTTTCGCGCAAGGAGTCCACCTCGGGCACGGGATCCCACGCGCCGTCGGTGGCGTAGGCGAGCAGATCGAGGGCCTCGAGCGCCCGGCACGCGCCGTTCCACCAGTACGCATAGCCTTCGTCGATCGCGCCGTCGGCGGGCAGAGCCGCGACGTAGCGGTCGAGGCCCTGCGCCACGAGGGCGACGAGCTCGTCGCGTTCGCGGCCGTCGTCGCAGAGCACGAGCGCGGCGACCAGCACGTTTCCGTGAATCCACGGATTCCAGTTGTGGACGTGACCGTCGAGTCCGAGCCAGTGCCAGTCGCGTCGCCGGAGGAACGGGTCGATGACGCGCGCTCGGGCTTCGTGACGTATGCGCTGCCGCAGTCCCGGGTACCGGTCGTCGAGTCGTCGCCCGAGCACGTGGTCGATCCACGCGAGCTGTCCGACGACTTCGCCCGCGCCGAGATCGAGGAACGGGTCGGTGACGGTCGCCAGCACCGACCCGTGCCGCGAGAAGGTGTCGTCGTGGGCGGGCCAGCACCACGTCGACTGCTCGCACAGCAGCCAGACGCCGTCCGCGACCTCATCGAGGTATCGGGGGTCGGGGTCCGACAGTGCTGCGACCACCGCCCGACTCAGCCGCCGCTGCCGCGCGAAGACCCGCTGCTCGTAGCCGTCGCGGTCGCCGTCGCGATGCACGCGCGCTGCCGCGCTCGCGCGGGGTTGCGGCCACGGAGCGTCGAGGTCGGCGCGTGCCCGGTCGATGAGCGGGCGCGCGGCGGATGTCGGGATCAGCCGGGCCCAATGTTCGGCGTCGGGCACGGGTAGGGCGTCGCCGGGCGGGCGGAGGCGAGCCGGGACGTCGCCGCAGACCGCCGCGAGCGGGCCGGCGAAGCCCTCGGTGTTCCACAGCACGGCTGCTCCTTCGGGTGACGGCGGCGTCACCAGTCGAGACGAATGAATCGATCAGTATCGATCATAAAGAAACGAAGCAGATCTTGCAATGATCGAATCGTGTTGCTAATCTCCGAATCGGTCGCGATCAACGATGACGACCATGAAGCCCTTCGAAGGAGAACCGGTGACTTCCGAGCACCCGAACCCGCCACACGGCGCGACCGAGCGTGACACCTGGGTCGCCCGCGCCGACGTTCTGCTCGATGCCGCGCTCCGTCACGCGACGCCCGGCGCGGGCCGCATCCACTTCCCGGGCGCCGAGGGCGGTTACGGCCACGCTGTCGATGGGCTCGAGGGCTTCGCGCGCACCTTCCTGCTCGCGGGATTCCGGATCGCGGGCGCACGAGGCGAGGGGGTAGACGAGCTCATCGCGCACTACTCGCGCGGAATCGTCTCGGGCGTCGACCCGAACGCACCCGACCGGTGGGTTCGGATGGAGGAGCACGCGCAGGCCAAGGTCGAGGCGGCATCCCTCGCCCTCGTCCTCGATCTGACCCGCCCCTGGATCTGGGATCGTCTCGACACCCTCACGCAGCAGCGCGTCGTCGACTACCTCGCTCCCGTCGTCGGCGACGACACCTATCCGCAGACCAACTGGGTCTGGTTCCGCATCGTCGTGCAGACCTTCCTGCGCTCGGTCGGCGGCCCCTGGTCGGCCGACGACATCGCCGCCGACCTCGTCCGTCACGACTCGTTCGTCCGCGAGGGCGGCTGGCTCTCCGACGGTGCCGAGCGCTCGTACGACCACTACGTGGGCTGGGCTCTGCACGTCTATCCGATCCTCTGGGCTCGCATGACGGGAGCCGCCGACCTCGCCGAGGGCCGGACGGACGCCGACGTCGCCCGACTCGACGCGTTCCTCCACGACGCCCTCGCGCTCGTCGGCGGCGACGGCTCGCCCCTCATCCAGGGCCGGAGCCTCATCTACCGCTTCGCCGCCGCCGCGCCGTTCTGGGCCGGCGCCATCGCGAACGTGCCCTCACACAGCCCCGGCCGCCTCCGTCACGCCGCCGACCGGATCGTGACGCACTTCGCCGAGCGCGGCGCCCCCGACGCCGACGGCCTGCTCACGATGGGCTGGCACGGCACCTGGCGCGGGCTCGCGCAGTCGTACTCCGGCCCCGGTTCTCCGTACTGGGCCGTCAAGGGCTTCCTCGGTCTGCTGCTGCCCGCCGACCACCCGGCCTGGACGGCCCCGGCGGAGCCGTTGCCGATCGAGGCGGGGGATGACCTGCGCGCGATCGCGTCGCCCGGCTGGATCGTGTCGGGCACGGTCGCCGACGGAATCGTCCGCATCATCAACCACGGCACCGACCACGCGTTCCCGGGCGACCGCACGACCGATTCACCGCTCTACGCGCGACTGGGCTACTCCACGGCCACCTCGCCGATCGTCGACGAGCGTGGCTGGCTCGAGCCGCTCGAGCAGTCCGTCGCACTCGTCGACGCGGACGGACGTGCGACGCACCGTACCGCCATGACCCTGCGCGACGTGCGCGTGCAGGATGACGCGGACGGGCGGGTCGGGATCGCGGCATCCCGCTGGGACGCGCACCTCGTCGACCCGGTCCCCAGCGCGCATCGTCACGGATCCGGGCTGATCGGACATGCCACGTCCGTGGGCACCGTCACGACCACCTCGATCGTCCGCGGATCGTCGGAGGTGCGCGTCATCGTCGTCGACGCACTCGCGCCCGGGCAGGATGCCGCATCGCTGCGACTCCGCCTCGGCGGCTGGCCGCTCTCGGGTGACGAGGTGGTCGGCGGTACCGACGACACCGGAGCGTGGGTGTCATCGCGGGGCCGCAGCAGCGGCGTCCGCGCCCTGGCCACCGGCGGCGTCGCGGGACTCGTGTCTCGTGCCCGTCATCGAGCACGCGGTGCGCGTCGGCGAGCCCGTCGTCGCCCTGCTCGATCTCGCCGGTGGCGAGCGCAGCGCACCGCACGCGGCCGTCGCCGTCGACGGCGCCTCGGTCACGGTCACCTGGCCCGACGGGGCCCGGACCGTGAGCCGTCTCATCGACTCCGAATCGCCTGCCCCGGCGCTTCGGCATCACGAGGTCCGACGTGGGACCTCGCACGCAATCGCAAAGGAGCAGCACGCATGAAGCGCAAATTCGCAGCCGCAGCAGGAATGGCGGTCGTCGCCACCCTGTCGCTCGCCGCCTGCGGCGGGGGATCCGAGCCCGCCCAGACCGCCGACGGCCCCGTCACCCTGACCCTGTCGGGGTGGAGCCTCGACACCACCCCCGAGTTCCAGGTGCTCGCCGACGCCTTCCACGAGAAGAACCCCGACGTCACGGTCGAGCTCAAGCAGTACGACGCGGCCGAGTACAACACGCTGGTCACCGCCGACCTCGCCGCGGGCGTCGGACCCGACATCATCACCCAGAAAGAGGTGAAGTTCGTCACGACGTTCCAGGAGGGCGGCCAGCTCATGGACGTCTCCGACGTCGAGCTGCCCGACGGCGTCGGCGGCGCCTCGTCGTACGAGGTCGACGGCACCGCCTACGGCGTGCCCTACCGCCAGGACCGCTGGGTGCTGTTCTACAACAAGGCGCTCTTCGACGCCGCGGGCCAGGAGTACCCCGACGGCTCGTGGACGTGGGAGGACTACGACGCGGCCGCCGAGGCGATCAACACCGCGGGAGTCGCGAAGGGCACCTACCAGCACCGCTGGCAGTCGACCGTGCAGGGCTTCGCCTCGGCACAGGAGGACACCGACGTGCTTTCGGGCGACTACGGCTACTTCGCCGACTACTACAACCGGGTGCTCGCGCTCCAGGGTGCCGGCGCGCAGGTCGACTTCAACACCTCGACGGCCAACCAGCTCACCTACCAGGGCGAGTTCGGCACGCAGAAGGCCGCCATGCTGCCGATGGGCACGTGGTACGTCGCGACCCTGATCTCGCAGCAGGCCTCCGGTGAGGCCAACGACTTCGAGTGGGGCATCGCCCCGATTCCGCAGCTCGACGCGTCGACGACCGGCATGGACAACACGCCCGTCACGTTCGGCGACCCGACCGGCTTCTCGATCAACGCCAACATCGACGGCGCCAAGGTGCAGGCGGCGAAGGACTTCCTCGCCTATGCCGCGAGCCTGGAGGCCGCCGAGGAGCTGTCGAAGATCGGCATCACCCCGGCCGCGTCGAACGACGCCGTCACCGAGGCGTACTTCGCCGTCGAGGGCGCTCCGACCGACGAGCTGTCGAAGTTCGCGTGGTCGACCGGCGACGTCCACCCCGAGAACCCGA
Source organism: Microbacterium sp. H37-C3 (assembly GCF_027157935.1). Classification (NCBI taxonomy): domain Bacteria; kingdom Bacillati; phylum Actinomycetota; class Actinomycetes; order Micrococcales; family Microbacteriaceae; genus Microbacterium; species Microbacterium sp. H37-C3. Next base: position 488,129 of record NZ_JAPVLR010000002.1, read on the forward strand.
CGTCGAACAAGACGGCGGCGATCCAGAACATCCTCAACGACATGCACAGCGCGATCCTGTCGGGCTCGACCCCGGTCGAGCGTGCCATCACCGAGGCCGAGGACCGTGTCGCCAACGAGGTCGGTCTCGACTGATCCCGCGTGCCGTCGCTTCGCCGACGGCACCCCGCGGCCGGCGCGGCACCCCGCGCCGGCCGCATCCCCCGCCGTCCTCCCCAGGAGACACCATGACCACCACTGCCGCCTCACCGAAGGCGCGCCGCCCCGAGCCGGCGCAGCGCCGCAGGCGATCGAAGCTGACCCTGCGCAACACGCTGCTGGGGTGGAGCTTCATCCTGCCGAACTTCGTCGGTTTCGCCCTGCTGACCCTCGTGCCGGTCATCACCCTGTTCTACATGTCGCTGACGAACTGGAACATCTTCGGCACGGCGAACTGGGTGGGCCTCGCCAACTTCGAGCGGCTGCTCGGTGACGGCAGCTTCCGCATCTCGTTCGTCAACACTCTGTACTACGCCGCGCTGCACATCCCGCTGACGATCATCGCGTCGCTCGGTCTCGCGCTGCTGCTGAACAACAAGCTGCGCGGCGTCGCGTTCTTCCGCACCGCCGCGTTCTTCCCCTACATCACCTCGATCGTCGCGATCGCGGTCGTGTGGAACCTGCTCTTCAGCCCCGAGTACGGCCCGATCAACGAGATCCTCCGCGCCGTGGGCATCGCCAACCCGCCCGGCTGGCTCACCTCGTCGGAGTGGGCGATGCCCGCCGTCGTCATCGTCAGCACCTGGCGAGACATGGGCTACTACATGATCCTGTTCCTCGCGGGGCTCCAGACCGTGCCCCGCGAGCTCTACGAAGCCGCCCGCATGGACGGCGCGAACGCGTGGGAGCGCTTCGTGAACGTCACCCTGCCGTGCCTGCGGCCGACGATGTTCTTCGTCACCGTGATGCTCACGATCAACTCGTTCAAGATCTTCGACCTGATCCTCGTCATGACCGAGGGCGGGCCGGGTCAGTCGACGCTCGTGATCTCGCAGTTCATCTACCGCAAGGGGTTCGAGGAGAACCAGTTCGGCTACGCCTCCGCGGCCGCCGTGGCGCTCTTCTTCCTCTGCATCCTCGTGACCATCCTCCAGTTCATCTGGAACAAGCGGAGGAACGTCTGATGACGAATCTTCTCGTACCCCAGGACGACCGCCGGGCGCTGCGCAAGATCGCAGCCGACGGCCTGCCCGAGGGACACCGCCCCGACACCGTGTCGCCGCTGCGCCGCGTCGGACGCCTCGCCGGCTACGTCGCGCTCATCATCGCCGCGGCGGCACTGCTGCTGCCGTTCTTCTGGATGATCATGAGCTCGCTCAAGACGGCGAACGAGGTCTTCTCGGTGCCGATCCAGTGGATCCCCGAGGTGTTCGTCTGGCAGAACTACGTCGACATCTGGAACCAGTCGGGGATGCTGACCTGGATCCGCAACACGCTCGTGCTCGCGGTCGTCGTCACCTTCCTGCAGGTGCTGACCGGGTCGTTCGCGGCCTACGGCTTCGCCCGCATCCGCTTCCCCGGCCGCGACGTGCTGTTCCTCGCCTACATCGGCACGATCGCCGTGCCGTGGCAGTCGTACATGATCCCGCAGTTCATCCTGCTCTCCAACGTCAAGGTCTCGAACACGCTGTGGGCCATCATCCTCATCCAGGCGTTCGGCGCCTTCGGGGTGTTCCTCATGAAGCAGTTCTACGAGACCATCCCCGAGGAGCTCTCGGAGGCCGCGCGCCTCGACGGCCTGAGCGAGTACGGTATCTGGCGCCGCATCATGCTGCCCCTCTCGGTGCCCGCCCTCGCGAGCCTCACGCTGCTCACGTTCGTGAACACCTGGAACGACTACCTGGGGCCGCTCATCTACCTGCGCAACCCCGACCTGTGGACCATCCAGCTCGGACTCAAGAGCTTCGTGAGCAACCTCTACGACACCAACTACGCCCTGCTGTTCGCCGGACTCGTCATCTCGGTGGTGCCGATCGCGATCATCTTCCTCGTCGGGCAGAAGTACTTCGTCGAGGGCATCGCGACCAGCGGGATGAAGGGCTGAGGCCGTGAAGCGCATCTCGCACAACACCTACGCGACCGTCTTCGGCGTCGTCTACCTCGGGCTCATGACGAACCTGTTGCTGCTGGCATCGTGCCTGCCGCTCGTCGTGCTGCTGGTGATCACCGACCCCGCGCTGTCGTGGCCGATGCTCGCCGTCGTGGCACCGGTGTGCGCACCGGGCATCACGGCGGCGTTCGCGACCTTCCGCGCCCACGGCGAGGGTGAGAACCAGGTCGTCCGGACCTTCGTCCGCAGCTGGAAGCGCTCGTGGCGCAAGGCCATCGTGCTGGGCGGGATCGTCGTGGCGGCCCTCGTCGTCGTGCTGGTCGACGTCCGCTTCTTCGCACCGATGCAGGCGGGGGTCGCGGTCGTCCCCGTGCTCGGCGTGCTGACCGTGCTCCTGCTCGCATCGGGTCTCGTCGCGTTCGCTGCCCTCGCCGAAGAGCCCGACGCCTCGCTGCGCTCGATCGCCCGAGCGGCGGTGCTCCTGAGCGTGCGCCGGTGGTGGCTGAGCCTCGTCTCGCTCGCCGTCATCGCGCTGCAGGCGGGGCTGTTCGTCTCGATGCCGGCCATCGCGATCGGTCTCACCTCGGCGCCGGCGCTCTACCTCGCCTGGGCCAACGCCCGATACATCCTCCGTCCGGCGCTCGGTGATCCCGAGCCCCAGACCGTCTGAACCCCGAAGGAACCCCTCGACATGACATCCCTCCCCGGCACCGACCTCGGCGTACCCGCGGACGTGGCCCCCGCGCGCGACAGCGGCGCCCTCGAGGCGGCGATCGCCGACGCCCTGAGCACGCTCCGCCGCAACATCGAGACCTTCGGGCTGAGCTACCCCGACGACACGACGCACGATGACCGGTACCCGATCCGCCCCGCGGCGAACGGGTTCCCGGCCGGCGCCAACCGCGGCTGGACGACCAGCTTCTGGCCGGGGATGATGTGGATCGCGTGGGAGATCACCGGCGACGCCTTCTTCCGCGACGCCGGGCTGGCCCACGCCGCGGACTTCGCGCGACGGATCCGCGACGAGGACGACCTCGACACGCACGACCTGGGGTTCCTGTACAGCCTCGCCTCGGTCGCGCCCTACCGGCTGCTCGGCGACGAGGACGCGCGTGAGACGGCCCTGGCGGCCGCCGATCACCTCATGCGCCGCTTCCTCGAGCCCGCCGGCATCATCCAGGCATGGGGAGATCTCTCCGACCCCGCGCAGCGCGGACGCACGATCGTCGACAGCCTCATGAACATGCCGTTGCTCACCTGGGCGGGCGAGCAGACCGGGCAGGAGCGCTTCGCCGACGCGGTGCGGCGCCACACGACGCAGCTGCGCACGCACATCCTGCGCGACGACGACACGACCTTCCACACCTTCTACTGGGACCCCGAGACCGGTGAGCCCCTGCGGGGAGCGACCGAGCAGGGTGCATTCGACGACTCGTGCTGGGCGCGCGGTCAGGCGTGGGGAATCTACGGCTTCGCGATGAACCACCGCGCGACCGGCGACCCGGCGCTGCTCGACGCGTCGCGTCGCTGCGCCGAACGCTTCCTCTCGCACCTCCCGAGCGACCGCGTGCCCTTCTGGGACATGGTCTACACCGACGGCGCCGACGCTCCGCGCGACAGCTCGTCGGCCGCGATCGCGGTGTCGGGGCTGTTCGAACTCGCCGGCGTGCTCGACGAGGGGGCGGACGCCGATAGCGAGGCCGCCTCGCGCTATCGTGCGGCGGCTCACGAGATCCTCGCGTCGCTCATCGACAACTACACGCCCGAGAGCCCCGAAGCCGCCGACGCGGTGCTGCTGCACAGCGTCTACGACCTGCCGAAGTCCGTCGGCGTCGACGAGGGCACGCTGTGGGGCGACTACTTCTACCTCGAGGCTCTGGTTCGCGCGGCGCGCCCCGACTGGAAGCCGTACTGGTGAGGCTCGTCCGTTACCGCGCGGTCCGCGCGGCCGATGCCGAGGGGGCCGTCCGGTCGGGCGTCGTCGTGACGGTCGACGGCGTCGACCGCGTCGTCGACCTCGGACCCGCGGCGCTGACCGACCTGCTCGCGGCCGACCGCGACGCGCTCGACCGCGCCGCAGCGCGTGCGGATGTCGCCGACCTCGAGCTGTCGGCAGTGCGGCTCGAGGCGCCGGTGAGACCGGGCAAGATCCTGTGCCTCGGCTACAACTACCGCGGGCATGTGCCCGACGGCGTCGATCCGACCGCCGACGACCCCGCGTTCCCCGACGTCTTCGTGAAGACCCCCAACACCCTCGGCGGACCGGCCGACCCCGTCATGGTGCCCGCGGTCGCGGACGACGTCGACTACGAGGGCGAGATCGCCGTCGTCATCGGGCGGCGAGCCAAGGATGTCGATGAGGCGACGGCGCTCGCATACGTCGCCGGCTACACGATTCTCAACGACGTCTCCGACCGTTCGTGGCAGCGACGTCAGAGCCAGTGGGCGATGGGCAAGTGCTTCGACGGCTTCGCGCCGCTCGGGCCGTGGCTCGTCACGCCGGAGGAAGCGGGCGACCCCCAGGACATGCTCGTCGAGGTCATCCGCGACGGCGTCGTGACCGTCTCGCAGTCCACCGCCACCACGATCTTCTCGGTGGCGCGGGTCGTGTCGTATCTCAGCAGTGTCATGACCCTCGAACCCGGCGACGTCATCTCGACCGGCACGCCGCAGAAGCTGCCCGACGCGCAAGCTGCCCATCGTCCGCTGCGTCCCGGCGACGCCGTCACCGTGCGCATCGAGCGTCTCGGCGAACTGACCACGACCTTCATCGGAGGCCCCGCATGATCCTCGATTCCTTCCGCCTGGACGGGCGCGTCGCGCTCGTCACCGGTTCGACCCGCGGCCTCGGTCAGGGCGCCGCCGTCGCGCTCGCCGAGGCCGGCGCGGATGTCGCGCTGCTCGACCGCGGCGACGCGGCCGAGACGGCGGAGGCGATCACCGCGCTCGGTCGCCGCGCGCACCGCATCCGCCTCGATCTTGGTACCGCAACGCCGGAGCAGCTCGCCGAAGCGGTCGCCGAGACGGTCGCCGAACTCGGCGGCATCGACATCCTCGTCAACAACGCCGGAATCATCCGTCGTGCCCCGGCCGCCGACCACCCGGCCGCCGACTGGGACGACGTGCTCGCGGTCAACCTCGACGCCGTGTTCCATCTGTCGCAGGCCGCCGGGCGCCGCATGATCGCGCAGGGCTCGGGGCGCATCATCAACGTCGCCTCGATGCTGTCGTTCCAGGGTGGCATCCTCGTGCCCGGCTACGCGGCGTCGAAGCACGCGGTCGCCGGCCTCACCAAGGCGCTCGCGAACGAGTGGGCCGCGTCGGGGGTGACCGTCAACGCGGTCGCGCCCGGGTACATGGCGACCGACAACACCGCGCCGATCCGGGCCGACGCCGACCGCGAGGCATCGATCCTGGCCCGCATCCCCGCCGGCCGGTGGGGCACCCCCGGCGACCTGCAGGGTGCCTTCGTCTTCCTCGCCTCGGATGCCGCGGCCTACGTCACCGGCGCGATCGTGCCCGTCGACGGCGGCTGGCTCGTCCGCTGAGCCGGCCCCGGTCCTCCCCGTTCCATCACCGGCATCCCGCCGAACCGCCCCAGAAGGGAACCCCCATGCAGCAGCGTTACGCGACCAACCCCGCGCAGATCCCCGGCATGACCACCGCCGACCTGCGCGAGCAGTACCTCGTGCCCGAGGTGTTCGTGCCGGGTGAGATCACCGTCGTCTACACCCACCACGACCGCATCGTCCTCGGCGGCGCCGTGCCGGCCGGACGCGAGCTGGTGCTTCCGGGCTACCCCGAGATCCGCAGCGACTACTTCCTGGAGCACCGCGAGGTCGGCATCATCAACGTCGGTGGCACCGGCACGGTCACCGCCGACGGCGAGGTCTACACGCTCGTGACGGGCGCGTGCCTGTACCTCGGCCGCGGCATCCGCGACGTCGTCTTCGCCGACGCGGGAGCGTCGACCGACGGTGCGGGCGAGGGCGCGCAGTTCTACCTGTTCTCGGCACCGGCGCACACGGCCTACCCGGCGGCTCTGGTCTCGCCCGGCGAGGGCACGGTGCGCGAGCTCGGCGACCAGGCCACGAGCAACCGCCGCACGCTCAACCAGTACATCCACGAGAACGGCGTGCAGAGCTGCCAGATCGTCATGGGCGTGACGACGCTCCACGAGGGCTCGATGTGGAACACGATGCCCGCCCACACCCACGACCGTCGCACCGAGTGCTACCTGTACTTCGACGTGCCCGAGGACGCCCGCGTCATCCACCTGCTCGGTGAACGCGAGGAGACCCGTCACCTCGTCGTCGCCGACCGGCAGGCGATCATCTCGCCGAGCTGGTCGCTGCACTCCGGTGTGGGCACTGCGGCGTACTCGTTCATCTGGGCGATGGCGGGCGAGAACCAGGCGTTCGACGACATGGACGCCGCCCCCGTCACGACCCTGAAGTGAGCGGGGCCATGCGGGGGGAGCTGCGTGGGGCGCTGCTGACGGCGGGCGAGACCATGGCGATGGTCGCGCCCGCTGCGGCGGAGCGCCTCGAGCACGCCGAGGTGTTCCGCATCGACGCCGGGGGAGCGGAGTCGAACGTCGCCGCGCACGCGGCCGCGCTCGGTCAGCCCGCCGCGTGGTTCTCCCGCGTCGGCGACGATGCCCTCGGTCGACGGGTCCTGTCGCGGGTCGGTGCCCGCGGAGTCGACGTCTCGCGGGTCGTCATCGACGCCGATTACCCGACCGGCCTCTACCTGAAGGACCCCGGTCACGGCGTCACTTACTACCGGGCCGGGTCGGCGGCCGCGCAGCTCTCGGAAGCCGACGCCGACGCGCTTTCGTGGGACGGCGTCGCGGTGCTGCACGTCTCGGGGATCACGGCCGCGCTGGGCGGAACGGCCCCGGCGTTCCTGCGTCGGATCGTCGATCGGGCGCGCGCGGCGGGCGTGTCCGTGAGCGTCGACGTCAATCACCGGGCGCCGCTGTGGGCCGCGGCTGCGGCTGCCGACCCGCTGCTCGACCTGGCACGCCGCGCGGACATCGTCTTCGTCGGTCGCGACGAGGCCGAGACGCTGTGGGATGCCGCGACAGCGGACGCCGCCCGCGCCTTGCTGCCGGACGTCCCGCAGCTCGTCGTCAAGGACGGTGCCGTCGGTGCCACGCTGTTCACGCGCGACGGCGCGGTCTTCGAGCCTGCTCTCGTCGTCGACGTCGTCGAGCCCGTGGGGGCCGGCGACGCCTTCGCCGGGGGGTACCTCGCGGCGCTGCTCGCTGGCGCCCCGCCCTACGACCGGCTGCGGTCGGGGCACGAGCGTGCGGCGCTCACGATGGCCACGACGGGCGACTTCCCCGACCCCGCCCCGGCGCCCGATCAGAACGAACCACCCCTCGAGAGGACTGTCTCATGACCACCCTGCACACCGACGCGAACACGGCGCTCGACGACATCTTCGCCGGCGCCCCGCTCATGGCGATCCTGCGGGGGATGGGTCTCGAACGCTCCGTGCGTCTCGCGACCACCGCGTGGGACCTGGGTATCGACTCGGTCGAGGTGCCGTTGCAGACCGCGGAGGACGAACGCGCGCTGCGCGAGGTCGTGCGTCTCGGCGCTGAGCGCGGCAAGGCCGTCGGCGCCGGGACCGTCGTCACCGTCGACCAGGTCGCTCTCGCCGTCGACGCGGGCGCGGCCTACGTCGTCTCGCCGGGGCTCGATCCCGAGGTCGTGCGGGCGGCGCAGCGACACGGCATCCCGATCCTGCCCGGCGTCGCGACCCCGGGTGAGGTGCAGCGGGCGGTGGCACTCGGCCTCACGTGGCTCAAGGCGTTCCCCGCCCAGTGGCTCGGCGCGGACTGGTTCAAGCACATCCGCGGGCCGTTCCCGGGTGTGCGTTTCGTCGCGACCGGCGGGATGGATGCCGCGAACGCCGCGACTTTCCTCGACGCCGGCGTACGCGTGGTGGCCGTCGGCTCAGCGCTGGAAGACGAGTCGCAGCTGCCCCGCTTGGCTGAGCTCCTCGCCCGCTGACTCGCCCGAGCGTACGGCTTCGCCCCGAGCGCACGGCCTGCTCACGCTCGAAGGTCGTGCACTCGGCGCGCAGCCGTGCATGGGGGGTGACGATCAGGGCAGGACGATGACCTTGCCCGCGATGCCGCTCTCAGCGGCCTCGGCGTGCAGCGCGGGGAGCTCGGCGAGGGGGATGCGCCGCGTGACCTCGACGGTGAGCGCGCCCTCGTCGACGAGGCGGACCAGCTCGGCCAGGCGGTCGCTATCGCGGCGGACGAACACCGTCGCGGCGCGGACGCCGCGCGCCTCGTCGCTCGGCGTGGCCATGAACGCCGTCGTGCTGACGACCGCGCCGCCGTCGGCGACGGCCCCGACGTGGCACTGACGGGTGAGGGACGCGACGTGCTCGCCGCTGTGTTCCCCGGTCACATCGAGACCGTGCATCGGCTGCTGTTCGCGCCGCTGTCGGATGCGGACGCCGCCGACCTCGCGCGCATCCTCGGCAGCGTGACGACGCACCTGCGCTCGGCGCCGCCGCGTTCGGCATCCCGGCGTCGCCCGTCCTGACCGCGGTACGCGCCCGAGTGCACGGCTTCGCCGCGAGCGCACGGCCTGCTCACGCTCGAAGGTCGTGCAACCGGCGCTCAGCCGTGCATTGGGCGTGTGATGCGAGGATGCCGCGGGCCGGGTCAGGCGCCGAGCGCGGCCGAGACCACGGCGCGCGCTTCGGCCTGCACCTCGGCGAGGTGCTCGGGTCCGCGCAGGCTCTCGGCGTAGAGCTTGTAGACGTCCTCGGTGCCCGACGGGCGCGCGGCGAACCACGCGTGCTCGGTCTGCACCTTCAGGCCGCCGATCGCTGCACCGTTGCCCGGCGCGTGCGAGAGCTTTGCGGTGATCGGCTCGCCCGCGAGCTCCGTGGCGGTCACGGCCTCGCCCGACAGCCCGCCGAGCGCGGCCTTCTGCTCCGGCGTCGCCGCGGCGTCGACGCGCTGGTAGGCCGACGGCCCGAACTGGGCCTCGAGCTCGGCGTAGCGCTGCGACGGAGTCTTGCCCGTGACCGCGAGGATCTCGGCGGCGAGCAGGCACAGCAGGATGCCGTCCTTGTCGGTGGTCCACACGCTGCCGTCCTTGCGGAGGAACGAGGCCCCCGCCGACTCCTCGCCGCCGAAGGCGACGGAGCCGTCGAGCAGGCCCGGAACGAACCACTTGAAGCCCACGGGGACCTCGAGCAGCTCGCGACCGAGCGACTCGGCGACGCGGTCGATGATCATCGACGAGACGAGGGTCTTGCCGACTGCGGCATCCGCGGGCCAGCCCGGGCGGTTCGCGAAGAGGTAGTCGATCGCGACGGCGAGGTAGTGGTTCGGGTTCATCAGACCCGCGTCGGGCGTCACGATGCCGTGGCGGTCGGCGTCGGCGTCGTTGCCGGTGAGGATGTCGTACTCGTCGCGGCGCGCCACGAGCGCGGCCATCGCCGACGGCGACGACGGGTCCATGCGGATCTTCTCGTCCCAGTCGAGCGTCATGAACTTCCAGGTCGGGTCGACCTCGGGATTCACGACGGTCAGGTCGAGGCCGTAGACCTCGGCGATGAGCGCCCAGTACTCGACCGAGGCGCCGCCGAGCGGGTCGGCCCCGATGCGCACGCCCGACGCTCTGATCGCGTCAACGTCGATGATCGTGGCGAGGTCGCGCACGTATGCGTCGCGGAAGTCGTACTGGCCGCGCGCGTCGAGGTCGATGTCGGCGTGACGGGTGCGGTGCACGCCCTCGAGACCTGCGGCGATGAGCTCGTTCGCGCGGTCGGCGATCCACGAGGTCGCGTCGGTGTCGGCAGGTCCGCCGTGCGGGGGGTTGTACTTGAAGCCGCCGTCGCGCGGCGGGTTGTGCGAGGGCGTCACGACGATGCCGTCGGCGCGGCCCGCATCGCCGAGCGCGCGGCCCCGGTTGTAGGTCAGGATCGCGTGGCTGAGCGCGGGCGTCGGCACCCACGAGTCGCGGGAGTCGACCCGCACGTCGACGCCGTTCGCGACGAGCACCTCGATGGCGCTGCGCTCGGCCGGGAGCGAGAGCCCGTGCGTGTCGCGCCCGAGGAAGAGCGGGCCCTCGATGCCCTGAGCGCGCCGATAGTCGACGATCGCCTGGGTCGTGGCGAGGATGTGGTCTTCGTTGAAGCTCGTCGACAGCGACGAACCGCGGTGGCCGCTCGTTCCGAACGCGACGCGCTGCCCGGGGACCGCGGCATCCGGCTTCCGGTCGTAGTAGGCGGCGATCAGCTCATCGATGTCGATGAGGTCGGATGCTTCTGCGGGCGCTCCTGCACGGCTCATAGTGCTTAGTCTGCCCGTTTCCGGGCGCGGCGGTGACGGATTGACACGGCACTCACGGCCGATCGTGCGCGTTCGTCGCGGCGAGCAGCGCGGCGAGGACTGCTCTGAGCGCGGGGGAGTCGGCCTGCGAGCGCCGGTGCACCGCGGAGATATCGCGCGTCGACGCGGGAGCCTCGGTCGGCACCGCGACGAGATCGGGTCCGAGGTCGCCGCGTCCCAGGCGCGGCACGAGCGCGACGACCGCTCCGGTTCGGGCGAGCTCGATGTGGTTCTCGAACTCCATCGACTCGTACAGCACGCGGGGGGCGCCGCCGATGCCGTCGAACAGCCGCCGCAGCCACTGCCGGCAGATGGTCGTGTCGAAGGTGGCGACCCACTGCTCACGCGCGAGGTCGGCCGGGTGCAGGACGTTACGGCCGGCGAGCGGATGGTCGCGATGGAGGATGACGTCGGCGACATCCGTGAACAGCGGCGTGACGACCAGGTTCTCGGGGATCGCGAGGGCGACGCCGCCCCACTGGTGGACGATGCCGAGGTCGCGCTGGCCCGAGGCGACGAGCGCCACCGTCTCCCAGGGCTCGCTTTCGCGCACGGGCAGGCGCAGGTCGGGGTGGGCGGCGGCCAGACCCACGAGCACGGGAGCGAGCAGCCCGCGCACGACGGTCGAGAACGCGGCGAGGCGCAGCTCGCCGGTGACGCGGCCGTCTCCGTCCGCACCGACGCCGGCGTGCAGGTCGGCGCGCAGTCGCTCGAGGTCGGCGAGGATCGGGGTCGACCCGACCACGAGCTGCGTTCCGGCAGCCGTGAGGGCCACACCGCGGCCGACGCGTTCGAGCAGTGCGACACCGGTCTCGCGCTCGAGGCGCTTGATCTGCTGCGACACCGCCGAGGGTGTGAATCCCAGAGCGGATGCCGCGGCCGCGACGCTGCCTTCCCGTGCGACGGTTCGCAGCGAGTGGACGGCATCCAGATCGATCATGAAGTGATGCTACCGATTCGAGTGGAGAAAGCATCGCTTGTTGTTGATGGTCCTGGGCGGTGGACTGAGCCTCGTGACTCGACGCGACATGATCCTGGCGGCTGCGGTGGCGGCCCTGTGGGGGTTCAACTTCCTCGTCATCGACTGGGGCATGGCCGGCATCCCGCCCCTGCTGTTCGTGGCGATCCGGTTCGCCGCCGTCGCCGTCTTCGCGGTCGTGGTCCCGCGCCCTCGGGCCGGCTGGGGGTCGGTGATCGGGGTCGGGCTGTTCATGAGCCTCGGCCAGTTCGCGCTGCTGTACCTGTCGCTCGGGCTCGGGCTGCAGCCGGGTCTCGCCGCGCTGCTGATGCAGGCCCAGGCGGTGTTCACCGTCGTCATCGCGGCCGGAGTGTTGCGCGAGCGCCCCACACCGGGGCAGGTGATCGGCGTGGGCCTCGGGATCGCCGGGCTCGCGACCGTCGCCGCCGGCCGTGGGGGAGACGCTCCGGCGCTCGCCGTCGTGCTCGCGCTCGGCGCCGCCCTGTCGTGGGCCGTCGGCAACGTGATCGCCCGCCGCGCCGGCGTGGTCACCGGGCGCGGTCCGCTCGGGGCGCTCTCGCTCACCGTCTGGTCCGCCCTCGTCGTGCCGGTGCCCGCGCTCGTGCTGGCGCTGGTGTTCGAGGGCCCGGAAGCGATCGGCGCGGGTCTTGCCGGGTTCGGCATCCGCGCCCTCGTCTCGACGGTCTACACCGCGGGGCTCTGCACCCTCGTCGGCTACGCGATCTTCAACGGTCTGCTGGCGCGCAATCCGTCAGCCGCCGTCGTGCCGTGGGTGCTGCTGGCCCCCGTCGTGGCGATGGCGGCGGCCGCGGCATTGCTCGGACAGATCCCCGCCCCCGCCGAGATCGTCGGCGGAGCGGTGCTCGTGCTCGGCGTGCTCGTGACCAGCGTGCGCGTGCCGTGGGCGCGCCGGTCTAGGCTCGTTGCGTGACGCCCGAGCACGACGACCAGCCCGCCCGCCGCACCTACAGCTATCTCGGGCCGGCGGGGACCTTCACCGAGGCCGCCCTCGCCCAGGTGCCCGAGGCGCGGGACCAGATCTGGCGGTCGGTGCGCAACGTCGGCGAAGCGCTCGCGGATGTCGTGGACGGACGCTCGGATGCCGCGATGATCGCGATCGAGAACTCCGTCGACGGCGGAGTCTCGACGGCGCAGGACGCGCTGGCCACGATGCCGGGTCTGCGGATCGTCGGCGAGTACCTCGTGCCCGTGAACTTCGTGCTCGTGGCGCGGCCCGGCACCCGGATCGAGGACGTCTCGCTGATCGCCGCGCACCCGGTCGCCTACGCGCAGTGCCTGCAGTGGCTGCTCAAGACGCTCCCCGAGCACGCGCACCTGCCCGCCGCGAGCAACGTCGCCGCCGCGGTCGGCCTCATCGACGGGGTCAGCGACGCCGACGCGGCGATCGCGCCTCCCGGCATCCTCGAGCATCACGACCTCGAGCTGCTCGCATCCGACATCGGCGACAACGAGCACGCGGTCACCCGGTTCGTCCTCGTGAGCCGCACGGTCGCCCCGCCATCGCCGACGGGGGCCGACAAGACCTCGCTCATCGCGGAGCTGCCCGATGACCACCCGGGTGCGCTGCTCGAGCTGCTGGAGCAGTTTTCGACCCGCGGCATCAACCTCTCGCTGATCGAGTCGCGGCCGATCGGCGACGCGCTCGGACGGTACCGGTTCGTCATCGACGCCGACGGCCACGTCGCCGACGAGCGCATGGCCGACGCCCTCATGGGCGTGCGGCGCTTCAGTCCGAAGGTGCTGTTCCTCGGGTCTTACCCGCGCGCCGACCGGGCGATCGTCCGCTACCCGCAGCGGTACTCCGACGACGTCTTCGTCGAGGCGCGCGACTGGCTGCGTGCCCTGATCTCCGGCGAGCCCGAGGCCTGACCCGCCCCCTCCCCACGCGTCGAGTCGCCAGGAAGTGCGGATGCCGGGGGCGCCGGACCCGCGGTTTGTGGCGAGTCGACCGGTGGGGCCGGGTCAGGCGGCCAGGAGCTCGAGGGTGCGGATGCGGGCGGGAGCGGCATCCGGCTGCTCGCCGTCGTGCGCGGCCGACACCGGCGAGACCATGACCTCGTCGACGCCGTGCTGCGCGGCGAACGCGGCGAGGGCGGCCTGGGCCTCGGGGCCGGTGCCGACGAACCAACGCGAGCGCAGGGCGTCCAGCAGCGGTGCGGCGAGGTGGTCGGTCGCCTCGGCGGCGGCGGCCTCCTCGACGGTCTCGAGGGCGATGAGCGGACGGTTTCCCCGCAGGCGTGCCATCATGCGGGCCTGCGGCAGCATGAGGGCTTCGGCCTCCGCATCGCTGTCGGCGACGACGGCGTTCGCGGTGAGGAACGTCCGCGGCGCATCGAGGGTCTCGGACGGCCGGAACTGGTCGCGGTAGAGCCCGAGCGCACGGTCGAGGCCTTCACCCGAGAAGTGGTTCGCGAACACGTACGGCAGGCCGAGGGCGGCGGCGAGCTGCGCCGAGTAGTCGCTCGATCCGAGCAGCCAGACATCCGGCGTCGTCGTGGCGGCGGGCGTCGCGTGGACGTCGTACGTCCCGCCCGACGTGAACCGCACCGTCGCGCCGTCGCCGGTCACGAGGGCCAGAATGTCGCGGACGTTGTCGGGGAACCGGTCGACGTCGCTCGTCGTGCCCGACTGACGCAGCAGCTGCGTGATGACGGGATCGCTGCCGGGGGCCCTCCCGATGCCCAGGTCGACGCGTCCGGGGGCGATCGCCTCGAGCGCCGCGAACTGCTCGGCGACGACGAGGGGTGAGTGGTTGGGAAGCATGACGCCTCCGGAGCCGACCCGGATGCGGGAGGTGCGCGCTGCCGCGGCTGCGATGAGCACCGGCGGGGTCGTCGAGGCGACGGCCGGCATGTTGTGGTGCTCGGCGAACCAGTAGCGGCGGTAGCCGAGCTCGTCCGCCCGCTGCGCGACGGTCAGCGACGCCGCGATGGCCTGCGCGCTGGTCTGTCCCGTGCGCACGGGCACGAGGTCGAGCACGGACAGGGCGGGGCGGGATGCATCAGTCATATCGCCTCTGTCAACCGCGCGGCCGCCGTGGGCATTCCCGCGCCCGCCTCACCGCGCCCGCTTCACCGCACCCGCCTCACCGCGCCCGCTTCACCGCCTCGTACGCCTGCAGCGCCGCCTTACGGGTCGCCGCGAGGTCGACGATCGGCTCGCGGCCTGCGCTGTCGGGCGCCCATTGCCCGATGTACAGTCCTTTCGGGTCGAACTTCTCGGCCTGCCGCTCGGGGTTGAAGATGCGGAAATAGGGCGACGCGTCGGCCCCTGATCCCGCGACCCACTGCCAGTTGAAGGCGTTGCTGGCGCCGTCGGCGTCGACGAGGGTGTCCCAGAACCACTGCTCGCCGAGTCGCCAGTCGATGAGCAGGTTCTTCGTGAGGAAGGATGCCGTGACCATCCGCACCCGGTTGTGCATGTAGCCGGTGTGCCAGAGCTCGCGCATCCCGGCATCCACCATCGGCACGCCGGTCTCGCCCTTCTCCCACGCCGTCAGGTGCGCCGGGTCGAGGGCCGGCCAAGGGAAGGCGTCGAAGCCCTTGCGCCAGTTTTTCGTCGCGAGATCGGGGAAGTGGTAGAGCGTGTGCCAGGCGAACTCGCGCCAGCCGAGCTCGGAGAGGAAGCGCGAGGCGGAGGTCGCATGGGCGCCGGTGCCGCCGCCGGTTTCGACTCCTGCGTGCCAGACGGTGTGCGGGCTCAGCTCGCCCCATCGCAGGCGCGGCGAGAGCAGCGAGGTAGCTCCCGCGCTAGGTTCGTCGCGGGCCGCGTCGTAGGTGCCGAGGTCGTCGTCGAGGAACTCGCGCAGGCGTGCGCGCGCCGCCGCCTCGCCGGGCTGCCAGCGCTCGCGCAAACCGCCCGCCCAGTCGGGCCGGGTGGGCAGCAGCTCCCAATCGTCGAGGTCGTCGCCGGCGGGCGACGAGTGCAGGCCGGGGACCTCGTCCGGCCGGGGGAGTGGCTCACGCGGGGCGGGCAGGTTGCGTGCCGCGTTCCAGAACGGGGTGAACACCGAGAACGGAGTGCCGCTCCCGGTCTTCACCGTCCACGGCTCGAACAGCACGTTCGCCGCGAACGATTCGACCTCTACGCCGTCGGCGCGCAGACCGTCCTTCAGGTCGGTGTCGACAGCACGCTCGGCTCCGCCGTACCGGCGGTTCCAGTACACAGCTCCGGCACCGATGTCGTCGACGAGCGACCGGACGGCGGATGCCGCAGCTCCGCGGCGCAGCACGAGATGCGACCCGCGAGCGCGCAGATCGTCGGCGAGCGATGCGAGCGAGTGGTGCAGCCACCACCGTGCGGCGCCGCCGAGCGGGCGGATGCCCGCAGACTCCTCGTCGAGCACGTACAGGCCGACGACGGGCTCCCCGCGGTCGAGGGCGGCGCGCAGCGCGGGGTGGTCGGCCAGGCGCAGGTCGTCGCGGAACCAGACGATCGAAGGCGAGCTCATCCCGTCATCCTGTCGGGCCACTCCTGCGTCAGCGAGCGGTTGACAGCGCGGACGCGCGGGATTCAGTCGCCGGGCAGCTTATGCCCGGCCGGCACGGCGACGACGAGGCCGCGCGGGTCGATGCGCGTCTGCACGTGCTTCGCCTCGCCGAACTCGTCGCCGTCGAGCTGCACAGGGTGCGGCTCCTGCGGGGCGAGCGCAACGCCGCGGCCTCGCGAGTAGACGACCGCGTTGTCCTTCGTCCGCAGCGCGAGCACACGGCGTCCGGCCCGGAACTTCCGCAGGAAGCTGTTATCCCACGCGACGCGGCGCCACACGAGCAGCCAGCCCCAGAAGCCCTTCGGCTGCATGATGACGACATCGAGCTGGCCGTCGGTGATCGAAGCCTCGGGAATGAGGGCGATGCCGGCCTGCAGCGACCCGCAGTTCGCGAAGAGCACGCTTTGCACGCGAGCCGCGTGCATGCGGTGCCCGTCGAGCTGGTAGACGACGCGGAACGGCTTGGCGTTGACGATCGAGCGCGTCGCGCCGTCGACGTATGCGACCCAGCCCACCGACTTCTTCAGCTGCGGGTTGGTGTTGGCGATCATCGCCGCGTCGAGCCCCATGCCGCCCATGACGACGAACGCGTGCTTCTCGACCTCGCCGCTCTCGCGGGTGATCCGCGCCCAGCCGACGTCGATCGCGGTCCGGTCGCCGCTGAAAGCTGCTTCGATCATGGTCTCGGGCTCGGTGAGGGGCAGACCGAGGTTGCGGGCGAGCAGGTTCCCCGTGCCGCTGGGGACGATGGCGAGCGGGATGCCGCTGCCGCTCATCTCTCCCGACACGGCACGCACCGTACCGTCGCCGCCGGCCACGAGCACGACGTTGACGCCCGACTCGAGCGCCTGACGCGTGACGTCGTCGCCGAGGTCGTCGACCGTCGTCTCGTA
This sequence comes from Microbacterium sp. H37-C3, assembly GCF_027157935.1. NCBI lineage: Bacteria > Bacillati > Actinomycetota > Actinomycetes > Micrococcales > Microbacteriaceae > Microbacterium > Microbacterium sp. H37-C3. The sequence continues at coordinate 504,970 of NZ_JAPVLR010000002.1, forward strand.
GAAGAGGGGCTCCTCCCACCCGGCGGCCTCGGCGGCGCGGAGCACCTGCTCGCGCAGAGCGTCGCCGTCGACCTTGATGGGGTTGTAGACGAGGGCCGCCTTGGGATTGGGCTTCTCCGAGCCGCCCGACATCGGCTCCGTCTCGCCCTCGGGGCCGACGCGGCGTGCCTCGCCGGTCTCACCGTCGGACGTGTCGGGCGCGACGTCCTCGGGCTCGCGGATGACGTCGTCGGGAGCCGCCGCCTGTTCCGGGTCGGGGGTCTGGGAGGTGGGATCGTCGGAGCGCTCCCGCGAGGAGGTGTCGTCGGACTCGGTCGCCATGGCTACACCCTAGGGGTGGCGGACGGCGGGCGATTGCCCCTTGCGCCGGGCGGCCGCGGGGGTACGGGTGCGCTGATCCGGCTGCGCGGATGCGGGCGACCCTAGACTTGACGCGTGATCGACCTCGCATTGCTCCGTGAACAGCCCGACCTGGTGAAACTCTCGCAGGTGAAGCGCGGGAACTCGTCGGAGAGCGTGGATGCGGCCATCGCCGCCGATCGCGAGCGCCGCGAGGCCATCACGACGTTCGAGCGGCTCCGTGCCGAGCAGAACGCCCACGGCAAGAAGGTCGCGCAGGCGCCGAAGGACGAGAAGGCCGCGCTCGTCGCCGAGGCCAAGCAGCTCAGCGAACGGGTCAAGCAGGCCCAGCAGGCCGTCACCGCCGCCGAGGAGGCCGCCGACGCCGCGCTCGCCCGCATCGAGAACATCGTCATCGATGATGTGCCCGCGGGCGGCGAGGCCGACTTCGTCACGCTCCGCACGCACGGTGAGCCGCCGTCGTTCGACTTCGAGCCGCTCGACCACCTCGCCCTCGGCGAGAAGCTCGGCGCCATCGACATGGAGCGCGGCACGAAGGTCGCCGGCAGCCGCTTTTACTTCCTCAGCGGCATCGGCGCGCGCCTCGAGATCGCGCTCATGATGCTCGGCCTCGACCGTGCCCTCGCCGCCGGGTTCACGCCGCTGATCCCGCCGACGCTCGTGCGTCCCGAGGTCATGCGGGGCACCGGGTTCCTCGGTGAGCACGCCGCCGAGGTGTACCACCTCGAGGAGGACGACGCCTACCTCGTCGGCACGAGCGAGGTCCCCCTCGCCGGGTACCACATGGACGAGATCCTCGACCTCGAGCGCGGCGCCAAGCGCTACGCCGGATGGTCGACCTGTTACCGGCGCGAGGCCGGCTCGTACGGCAAGGACACGCGCGGCATCATCCGGGTGCACCAGTTCAACAAGCTGGAGATGTTCGTCTACACGACGCCCGCCGACGCGGCGGCCGAGCACCTGCGCCTCGTCGAGATGCAGGAGCGGTTGCTGCAGGACCTGGGGCTGTCGTACCGCGTCATCGACGTCGCTGCCGGCGACCTCGGCTCGAGCGCGGCGCGCAAGTACGACATCGAGGCGTGGGTGCCCACGCAGGGCGCGTACCGCGAGCTCACGTCGACCTCGAACTGCACGACGTACCAGGCGCGTCGCCTCGACATCCGTCACCGCCCCGACGGCGGCAAGACCGAGCCGGTGGCGACCCTCAACGGCACGCTCGCCACGACCCGGTGGATCGTCGCCCTTCTCGAGACCCATCAGCGGGAGGACGGCTCGGTCGTGATCCCCGAGGTGCTGCGGCCCTATCTCGGCGGCCTCGAGGTCGCGGAGCCGATCGCATGACCGGCGCCGACGGCGGGATGACCGAAGCGCCCGACGCGCTTCCCGACGAGGGCGGCATCGAGGTCGTCGCGCCGCGCGATGCGGCCGAGATCGTCGAGGACGTCGCCGAGGTCATGCCGGCGGTCGCCGGCGCCTCGCGCCTGATGATCGTGCTCGACATCGACGGCACCGTGCTGCTCGAGGACGAGACGCTCAGTCCCGGCGTGGTGGAGGCGGTCGCCGACGCGCACGCGGCCGGTCACGAGGTGATGCTCGCGACGGGACGCTCGTGGGAGGGGACGCACGGCATCCTCGGCTCGCTCGCGCTGAACCCCGACTACGTCGTGTGCTCGAACGGTGCCGTGATCCTCAAGCGGATCGACGACGACTTCGCCGACGTGCTCGCGTACGAGCGCTTCTTCATCGAGACGTTCGACCCGAGCGAGGTGCTCGGCCTGCTGCGTCAGCACCTGCCGCACGCCCGCTACATGGTCGAGCTGCCCGATGGGCGCCGCCTCTACACCGAGGAGCTTCACGACTGGAACCTGCACGACGCCGACAAGGTCGCCTTCGCCGAGCTGTCGGAGCAGGAGGTGTGCCGCGTCGTCGTGGTCTCTCCCGATGAGACCGACTCAGACTTCGTCGAGCTGGTCGACCGCATCGGCCTGAACAAGGTGTCGTACGCGGTGGGCTGGTCGGCCTGGCTCGACATCGCGCCGCAGGGCGTCGACAAGTCCACGGCGCTCGAGCGGGTGCGCACGTGGCTCGACATCGAGCCGGCCGACGTCCTCGTCATGGGCGACGGCCGCAACGACATCGGGATGTTCCGCTGGGCGCGCGAGCGCGGCGGGCGGGCGATCGCGATGGCGCAGGGCGCGACCGAACTGCTGGCCGAGGCATCCGAGACCACCGTGTCGGTTCAGGAGGGCGGCGTCGCGGCCATCCTCCGCTCGCTCTGACCGGGGCCGCGGGCGGCTAGGATCGAAGCTCAGCGGTTCACGCCGCTGGGAGGGTTGTCCGAGCGGCCGAAGGATCCAGTCTTGAAAACTGGTGGGCAGCAATGTCCCGTGGGTTCGAATCCCACACCCTCCGCCAAAATCGCTTCCGCACGCCCGGCTTCCGGCTCTGCGGGCTAGAGCAGCCCGCGAGCGGCGAGTTCGGCGCGCAGCGCGGGCACGATGTGCTCCGCGTACGCGACGGTCAGGTGCGTGCGGTCGTACCGCGTCGGGATGTCGCCCGCGAAAGCGGGGCAGACGAGCTCCCAGCAGGTGAAGGGCAGTGAGCTCACCGCGTGGTTGCCGGATGCGGCCGCCACCTGCTCGGCCGCCGACTCCATCTGGCCCCACGTGCTCGAGACGCCGGCCGCGCATCCGTACGGCGAGGCGGCGGGGGAGTAACAGCGCCCGAGATCGGCGCCCTCCGGCGGCGGCGCGAGGTGCACGATGCGGCCCGGCATCCCGTAGGTGTCGGCTTCGGCCTCCTGGGCGGCGAGCAGCGCATCGGCCGAGAGGTCGGCGCCGTCGGGGGTGTGGCCGAGCGTGTACGCGTTCGACATCACGACGAGGGTGGGCGCGTCGGCGAGGATCATCGCGCGGACATCGGCCTTGCGCTGCGGGCATGCCGTCATGACGCCGGCGCCGTCGTTCTGCACCGCGACGTCGGTGAAACGGCATCCGTAGAGGCCGACGGCCGTCACGCGGATGCCGCCGTCGCTGTCGTCGGCGAGCTTGCGGAACGCCGGGGCGTAGGCCATCGCGGTCGAATCGCCGACGAGATAGACGTGGACCGGGGCGTCGGAGCTGCCCGTGGAGCAGCCCGCGGCGGTCGGCGACACCTCGGGCGAGAAGCAGTCGCGAGCCGGGTTGCTCGCCGACGACCGGGTCATGACCTCGTCGAGCGAGGGATGCAGCTGGGGCCACTCGGTCGCGGTCGCGGCCGCGGCGAGCTCGGCCTGCAGGGCGGCGATCGGGTCGCCGGGGTCCGCGTTCGCCGCGTCGCTCGCGGCGTCGGCGGCGCCCGCGGGCGGGAAGGCGACGAGCGATGCCGTGAGGCCGCCGAAGACGTTCTGGACGACGAGCACGACGGCCAGGGCGGCGATGCCGAGCCCGGATGCCGCGAGCAGCGCCGGCGGGCCGAAGCGGGCGCGCCACGCGGCCCAGGGCGCGGAAGCGGGCACCGGCTCGGGCGCAGCGGCGGGGGCGGGTTCGGGGCTTGCGATGGCGCGCGGCGCTGGAACCTCCGGAACGCCCGGGCCGTCGCCGAGGTCCGCGCGGCTCAGCTCAGGAGCGCCGCTCGACGCGCTCGTGGACGTGGCCGAGGGCACCCCGGGGTAGTACCGCGTCCCGGGAGTCCAGCCCGCGGGGCGGGTGCTGAGCGCGCGTGGAGCCGGTGCTGGAGCGGCATCCCGAACCGGCGCCGCAGTGCGAGCCGGCACCGGGGCCGCGGCGGCATCCTCGAGCGGCGTCTCGCTTGATTCGCCGCCGACGGGCCGGCCGTACGGCGCGAACCGGAACGGCCGTTCGACGAGGTGGTACGACGCCACGGCCAGGACGAGGGTGATCGCCAGCACGAGCGCCGTCGTGGCGTCGCGGGCGGGCAGCAGCACCGCGGCGAACACGATGACCGGGAAGTGCCACAGATACAGCGAGTACGACACGTCGCCCGCGAAGACGCTCACCGGGTTCGTCAGCGGGAAGAGATGCCGGTGCCGCGGGTCGCCCGGCACGCCGCCGGCGAGGACGAGCGCCGTCGCGGCGACGGGAAGGACGGCCCACGGAGCCGGGAATCCGCCCGCCTCGGGATCGATGACGGCGAAGGCCACGATGAGACCCCCGACACCGATCCACGACACGAGTCCGCCGACGACGGGCGGGATGCGGCGCAGCAGCGGCACCGCCGCGGCGAGGAGCGCCCCGGCCGCCAGCTCCCACGCGCGGGTGAAGGTGGAGAAGTAGGCCGGGACGGCGGCATCCGCGCTCTGCAGCAGCGCCCACGCGAACGACGCGGCGACGACGACCGCTGCGAGCGCGGCCACGGCCCCGGTCGCCGCGGCGCCGCGACGACGAGCGGCGGGCAGGAGCGAGACGGTCAGCAGGAGCAGCAGCGGCCAGGCGAGGTAGAACTGCTCCTCGACGGCGAGCGACCAGAAGTGCTGAAGCGGCGAGACCGCGTCGTCGGCGTGGAAGTAATCGGTGCCGACCGCGGTGAATCGCCAGTTCGCGGCGAGCCCCGCCGACCAGAGGGCGTCGAGGAGCGTCTGCTCGGCGCGCGGGCGATTGAAGACGACGAAGGCGCTCGCCGCTGTGGCGATGAGTACGACGACCGCGAGGGGCAGGATGCGGCGGGCGCGCCGACCGGCGAAGGCGGCGAGGCGGATGCCGCCCGTCAGCTGCACCTCGCGCAGCAGCGCGCTGGTGATGAGGAAGCCGGAGACGACGAAGAACACGTCGACCCCGACGAATCCGCCACGTGGCCAGCCGACCGCGTGCGCGCCGGTGACCGCGAGGACGGCGAGGGCCCGGAGGCCCTGGATGTCGCGTCGCGGTGTCGGGTGGGAGGGCGTGGGGCTGTTCACATGGCGTCCGGAAGGGCGTCCCCGAGTGTAGTGGGAGCGATCTCATAGCGCATCGACGTCCCAGCGCAACCCCGGTGCGCAAGATGCGGGAAATCGGGTTCGGTGGTGCTATGACAGCTCTTCCTCGAGCACCTCTCGCCCGCGGCGCCGGAATGCTGCTCCGCGGGTTCTTCGGCGCTCTGCTGGTTCTGCGTCGACCGCGTCCGATCCACGTGCGCGGCACGATGCTGACGGGCACGGTCCGCTGGGTCGGGCCCGAGCGCCGGTCGGGCATCTCGTGGATCGACGAGCCGCCGCAGCCGGGTGAGGCGAGGGTCGTCGCCCGACTGTCGCGTTCCGTGGGGCTGCCGGACGCCCTGCCCGATATCTTCGGGCTCGCTCTGCGCCTCTCGGGCGAATCCGCATCACCGGAGGTCGACGCCGGCGACATCGAGTTCGCCTCGACAGGACGGGGCGTGCCGCTGCGCTACGCGCTGCTGCCCCTGCGCCGGCCCGAGCGCGCACGCTTCGGCATCCTGCTGCCCTACCGCGGTCGTCGCGGTCCGGTGCTGCTCTCGGCGACGACCGTGGACGGCAGCCCGGATGCCGCGGACTGGCGGCTCGTGCTCTCGTTCGCCTCACCGCTCGGCCCGTGGCGTCCGTTCGCGCTCGTGCGGCTGACCCGCGCCGCATGGCCGGGTGAGCAGCCCCGATTCGACGCCGGGCGGCGGGTGCTGCCCGGTGCGCGGGTCTACCCCTGGGTGCGCGCCCTGCGCCAGCCGTCCTACGACCGTGTGCAGCGGCGCGGGCTGCAGCCCGCCGACGACGCGCCTTCCACACCGGAAGCGCCGGCGCAACCGGCGTGCACGGTCGCAGCGGGCGCGATGGACTGAGCCGGTGCAGCCCGATGAGATCGCCCGTGTCGCCCGAGAGTCCTTCGGCATCGAGGAGCTGCGCCCGCAGCAGCTCGATGCCATCGAGGCGGCGGTCGCCGGGCGAGACGTGCTGGTCGTCTGGGCGACGGGTGCGGGCAAGTCTGTCGTCTACCAGGTCGCTGCGGCTCTCCGGCCCGGCCTGACCGCGATCGTCTCGCCCCTCATCGCGCTGCAGGAGGACCAGCTCGCGCGCATCGAGGAGGCGCCCGATGCGCCCGACGGCGTCGCCCTGAACTCGAGCCGGGGCGTGCGCGCCCAGCGCGAGGCCTGGGACGCGATCCGGTCGGGAGAGGCCTCTTACGTCCTGCTCGCGCCCGAACAGCTCGCGAAAGACGACGTCGTCGCCGAGCTCGCCGAGGCCGGGGTCTCGCTGCTGGTCGTGGACGAGGCGCACTGCATCGCAGCCTGGGGGCACGACTTCCGCCCGGACTACCTGATGCTCGGCGAGGTCTCCGAGCGTCTGGGGCGGCCGCCGATTCTCGCGATGACGGCGACGGCCACCAGCCCCGTCCGCACCGAGATCATCGAGCGGCTCGGCATGGACGACCCGGCCATCCTCGTGGGTGATGTCGACCGGCCGAACATCGAGCTGAACGTCCGCCGTCACTCCGAGAAGTCGGGCAAGCGCGACGCCGTGATCGACGAGGTGGCCGGGCTGCCCAAGCCCGGGCTGCTGTACACCGCTACCCGGCGGGGCGCCGAGGAGTACGCGGGGGCGCTGCAGGACCGCGGCATCGACGCCGTCGCCTATCACGCCGGTCTGTCATCGAAGGAGCGAAACGGGGTGCACGAGGCGTTCCACGATGGCGAGGTCGAGGTCGTGGTCGCCACCTCGGCGTTCGGGATGGGGATCGACAAGGCCGACGTGCGCTTCGTCGTCCACGCCGACATCCCCGACTCGATCGACGCCTACTACCAGGAGCTCGGTCGCGCCGGCCGCGACGGCGAGCCCGCGACGGCGACGCTTCACTATCGGCCCGAAGACCTGTCGCTGCGACGTTTCTTCGCGGCGTCGGCACCGAAGCGGGGCGAGCTCAAGAGACTCGTCGACGCCATCGCCGGTGCGACGCGGTCGCGCGCCGAGATCGCCGCGGCCGGCGGGCTGTCGGCCCGTCGCCTGACCGCGCTGCTGACGGTTCTCGTGGATGCGGGCGCGGTGCGGACGAGTCGCGCTGGGGTCGCGCTGCGGCGGGGGATGACCGTGGAGCGCGCCGTCGACGCTGCGTTGGAGAGGTCGGCCGAGCGGGAACGCATCGACGCCTCCCGTATCGAGATGCTCCGCAGCTATGCCGAGACCCGTCGGTGCCGGCGGGCGACGCTGCTCGGGTACTTCGGGCAGGACTACGTCGAGCCGTGCGAGAACTGCGACACGTGCGCGGCATCCGCGAACGACCGTGCGGCGCGCGAGGATACCTCGGAGGAACGGGGTGATCACGCCGACGGTCCCTTCCGCGTCGACGACGTCGTGCGCCACCACGAATGGGGCGAGGGAACGGTCATGGCGGTGGAAGACGACCGCGTCACCGTGTTCTTCGAATCGCAGGGGTACAAGGTACTCGCCACGGAACTCGTCGCCGAGCGCGGTCTGCTCGAACCCGCCTGACCGCCGGTCGCGACTCGCCCCTGGGAGCGGTTACCAGTCTCGTCCCGTTCCGGCCGGTTGCCCGCTGGCGGCTGGTTAGCGTGCAGGTGAGCACGGCGACATGTCGGGCGGTGGCGGCTGAATGGGGGGCGTCACCGCCTCGCATGTCCGGGGCGCTCACGGACTTTCCAGACATCCGTCCCTATGATGAGTCGGTCACCGGGAGTGCCTGCGCGACGCGAAGAGCGTGCACCCGAACGCACTCCTCGCCGGCTCGTCGAGAGGACACCCGTGAGCGCACGTTCCGATGCGAAGGCGTCGCGGCGCCGTCGTCGTCCCGTCGCCCGGCACGGCCAGCTGCGGTCGCCGAACCCGCTGACCCAGATCCTGGCGGTGCTCGGCGTCATGGTCGCCGTCGTGGTCGTGAGCGGTGTCGCCGTCGGCGGCTTCTACGTGTGGAACGCCACGCAGGTCGTGGCCGACGCCGGCGTCTCGATCGGCGACGACGACTCGCAGCTCCCCCCGACGATCGGCGAGATCGAGGGCGGCGTGAACATGCTCGTGGTCGGCACCGACTCGTGCGAGGGCGCGAACGCCGAGCTCTCGTCCGCCTGTCAGGCGAAGGACACCGACGGTGAGCGCAACGATGTGACGATGCTCGTGCACATCAGCGACGAGCCGCGGCGCGTGACCGTCATCTCGTTCCCGCGCGACATGATCGTGCCCATCCCCGCGTGCACCGGCGAGGACGGCACCCAGTACTCGGCGATGAGCGCGCAGATGCTCAACGTCTCGTACATGTACGGCGGTCTCGCGTGCTCCGTCAGCACGATCGAAGAGCTGACCGGGATCGACATCCAATTCGCCGCCGCGACCCGCTGGACCGGCGTCATCAACATGTCCGACGCGATCGGCGGCGTCGACGTCTGCGTGTCGGATGACGTCAACGACTCTCACACGGGGCTGAGCCTGACCAAGGGCAACCACACCCTCCAGGGCACGGAAGCGCTGCAGTTCCTCCGCACGCGGTACGCGATCGGCGACGGATCCGACCTCGGCCGGATCTCGAACCAGCAGCAGTTCATGAGCTCGATGGTGCGCAAGCTGCAGTCCGACGGGGTGCTCGGAAACCCCACGGCGCTGCTCAACCTCGCCACCACCGCCGTCGACCAGGTCGCCAGCGGGCAGATCAAGCTGAGCTCGTCGCTGTCGAGCCCGCTGCGGATGGTGCAGATCGCCCTCGCCATGCGCAGCGTGCCCTACGAGGACATCGTGTTCGTGCAGTACCCCACGGCCTACGTCAACGGCGGATCACGTGTGCAGCCGGTCGAGAGCGCCGCCAAGGTGCTGTTCGACGCGCTCGCCGCGAACCAGCCGGTGCAGCTGAGCGGGTCGACGAGTGACGGCTACGGCACCGAGGTCGTCGGCGAGGCGGCTCCTCCCGCGCCCGCTCCGACCGATTCCGCAGCGCCCGCCGACCCGGCGGCGACGCCGGACGCGCCCGCGACGGACGTGCCCGAGGCGGGCGGACCGGTCGTGCTGCCGGAGTCGGTCACGGGCCAGACGGCGGCGCAGGTCACCTGTACCGTCAGCTCCCGGTGAGCCGGGGTGCTCTCCGGTCCTCGATTCGGAGCCTGAGGCAGTCCGGGCTATGATTGCCGGGTGCATCCGCGCCGTCTCGCGTCGGATGCCGTGGAGACGTCGCATAGTCAGGCCTAGTGCACCACCCTGCTAAGGTGGAGTCCCCTCACGGGGACCGAGGGTTCAAATCCCTCCGTCTCCGCCACGAAAGAAGCCCCGGTCCGCCGGGGCTTCTTCGCGTCGGCTGTATCTCCAGGCGAGGTCTCCTGGCTCCCCGGCCCCCTCCCCGGCCCCGGCCCGGGCGCGCCCTGGGAAGATGGGGGGCATGACTGCTCGACGTACGCTCTTGGTCGGATCCGGCAAGGTCGCCACTCGCCTCGGCGAGAGTCTCGTCGATGCGGGGCAGGAGGTCGTCGCGATCCGGCGGAGCGCCGGCGGCATCCGGCCTGCGTTCACGCCGATCGTCGCCGATCTGGCAGCGCCCCTCGACACGACGTTGCCCGCGGTCGACGCGATGGTCGTCACGCTTCCGCCGGGGGATGACCCCGGCTTCTACCGCGCCGCGCTCGAGCGGATCGCTCGCGCGCTGCCGAAACCGCCCGAGCGCTCCGTCTTCGTGTCGTCGACGCGGGTCTTCGAGGGGTGGGATCCGGAGCGTCCCCTCGACGAGGACGACGAGCCCCGGCCGACGAGCACGCGCGGCGAACAGCTCGTCGACGGCGAACGTGCGGCGCGCGAGATGTTCGACGCGATCGTCGTGCGGCCCGCCGGGATCTACGGGCCCGGACGTGAGCGGCTGATCCGGCAGGTGCTCGCGGGCGAGCCGGTCGACTACGAGCGTCGCACCAACCGCATCCACGAGGTCGACCTCGTGCGCGCGATCGCGCAGCTGCTCGACGCGGACGCGCCGCCCACGCTTCTGCACGGCGTCGACCGGCGACCCGCGACCCTCGGCGAGGTGGTCGAGTTCATCGCGGATCGCTTCGGGGTCGACGCTCCGCCGCGCGCGGAGGTCGACCCCGACGCTGACCGCGGCAAGGTGCTCGACGGCTCGCGCCTCGCGGCGATGCTCGACTTGACGTTCCCGACGTTCGTCGAGGGCTACGGTCGCATGATCGCCGATCGAGGCTGATCGCCGAACCCAGAAGCGGCGATACAGTCGTCGGATCGGAGGTGCTGGTGTCGCCTGCAGCGGGCGCCGAGGCCACATCAGCCCCGCCAGTCCGACGAATGTATCGGCTCAGGCGCGGTGGGCTCAGGCGCGGGGCCGCAGCAGGCCGACGAGCAGCAGGCGCATCGCGGCGACGGGGTCGGTGTCGTCGGTCAGCCAGCGGATCTGGATGCCCTCCCACCCGCTGATCACGAGGTCGGCGAGGGCTCGAGGGTCGTCGTCGGCGTCGAGTCGGCCGCGGGCGCGATCGTCGGCGATGGCCGCGGCGTACGTCTCGGTGACCGCGCGGTAGCGCTCGAGCAGCCACGCGTGCGCCTCGTGCTCGGGGTGCGTCGCCTCGGCCGACACGATCGAGAACATGCGCACGAGCTCGCGCCGGGCGAGGTTGCGCTCGACGATCGCCAGCACGCTCGGGATGAACCCGTCGCGGGCTGCGCGCGCGGGGAAGTCGGTGTCGGCGGCATCCTCCTGCTCGAGGACGGCCGCCAGCAGCGAGACCTTCGTGGGGAAGTGGTGCATCACGGTAGTGAGGCTCAGGTCGAGCTGCTTGGCGATCTGCCGGAGCGACCCGCCGCGGTAGCCGTGGGTGCCGAACACGACCGTCGCCGACGCCACGATCTCCGCACGCCGGGCCGCGCTCTTCGCGTACGGCCCGCGGGGGTGAAGGGCGTTGGATGGCATGACCCGAGCGTAGATCACATCAATCCCGTGCATCTGCACGCATTTGGGTCTACGCTGATCGCATGGCAACGGATGACACGACCTACCGCTGGGTGAAGGACGGGGCGCTCGGCCCGGGACGGATGCGCTACGGCGCCGACTACAACCCGGAGCAGTGGCCGCGCGAGGTGTGGGACGAGGATGTCCGGCTGATGCGCGAGGCGGGCGTCAACATCGTCTCGCTCGGCATCTTCTCGTGGGCGCTGCTCGAGCCGCGCCCGGGCGAGTGGAACTTCGGCTGGCTCGACGAGGTCATCGATCTGCTGCACGCCAACGGTATCGACGTCGACCTCGCGACCGCGACCGCGTCGCCGCCGCCGTGGCTCGCGAAGCGGCATCCCGAGATCCTGCCGCAGACGATCGACGGAACGACCCTCTGGCCGGGGTCGCGTCAGCACTGGCGGCCGACGTCGCCAGTCTTCCGCGAGTACGCGCTGCGGCTGACGCGTGCGCTCGCCGAGCGCTACGCCGATCACCCTGCTCTCGTCGCCTGGCACATCTCGAACGAGCTCGGCTGCCACAACCTCTACGACTTCTCGGATGACGCCGCCCGGGCCTTCCGGGTGTGGCTGCAGGCGCGCTACACGACCCTCGACGCGCTCAACGAGGCCTGGGGCACGGCGTTCTGGTCGCAGCACTACGAGGAGTGGGACGAGATCTTGCCCCCGCGTGCCGCGCCGACGCAGCGCAACCCCGGACAGCAGCTCGATTTCGAGCGCTTCTCGTCGGATGCCGTGCGCGACCACCTGCGCGCCGAGAATGCGGTGCTCGCCGAGGTGACGCCCGGCATCCCGCGCACGACGAACTTCATGGTCGCCCAGAACGTCCGCGACATCGACTACCCCTCGTGGGTCGGCGACGTCGACTTCGTGTCGAACGACCACTACCTGCGCCCGGGCGAGCTCGGGCGCGACGACCTGTCGTTCTGGTCGAACCTCACGGGCAACATCGCCGGCGGCCGGCCGTGGTTCCTCATGGAGCACGCGCCGAGCGCGGTGAACTGGCGCGCCGTGAATCCGCCCAAGCGGCCCGGCGAGCTGGTCCGCGACGCCCTGACCCATGTCGGGCACGGGGCAGACGCTGTCTGCTACTTCCAGTGGCGGCAGTCCCGCGCCGGGGGTGAGCGCTACCACTCCGGCATGGTCCCGCACGCCGGCGCCGAGAGCCGGGTGTTCCGCGATGTGGTCGACCTCGGCTCGCAGCTGCGCGACCTGGCGCCGGTCACCGGCAGCCGGCGCGAACGGGCGCGCGTGGCGCTGGTGTTCGACTACGAGTCGTGGTGGGTCAGCGGACGCGACTCGCACCCCTCCGAGTCGCCCGCCTACGACGACGAGACGCTGCTGTGGTACCGAGCGCTCCTCGACCTCGGCGTGCGCGTCGACGTCGTGCCCGTCGCGGCCGACCTCGGTGACTACGAGGTGGTCGTCGCGCCGATGCTCCACGTTGTGCCGGCGGCGCTGCGCGAGCGCCTGACCGCCTTCGTCACCGGTGGGGGTCACCTCGTGACGACCTACTTCTCGGGCGTGGTCGACGAGAACGACCGGGTGTGGCTCGGCGGTTACCCGGGCGCGCTGCGCGAGCTGCTCGGCATCACGATCGACGAGTTCGTGCCGATGCTGCCGGGGGAGACGGCATCCCTCGCCTCCGGCACGGTCGTCCGCGGCTGGAGCGAGCGCATCGCGCGCGTCGAACCGGATGTCGAGGTGCTCGACACCTACGCCGGAGGCGACCTCGACGGCGCCCCGGCCGTGACCCGACGCCGAAGCGGCCAGGGCAGCGGAGGCAGCGCGACGTACGTGTCGGCTGCGATCGGTCGCGCCGGTGCCGCGGACGTCGTGCGGCGCCTGGCCGGCGACATCCCGGCGCTCGCGGCAGACCCCCTCGCGGCCGACGGCGACGTCGACGTGATCATCCGCCGCCACGAGGGTGGGCGCTTCGTGTTCCTCGCGAACCGCACCGACGCCGAGGTGGTGGTGGCCGCAGCGGGCGACCTGATCGCGGGTGCCGCCGAGCGAGGTTCCGCGGATGCCGTCGCGATCGCCCCGCGCGGTGTCGCGGTGCTCGCGCAGGAGGGCTGAGCCGCGCGACAATGACCGCATGACCGACACGGACGGCACGCTGGCGTGGCTTCTGGACACCGACCCGTCGCTGCGCTGGCAGGTGGAGCGTGATCTCGCCGACGCTCCGCCATCCGTGTGGCAGGCCACGCGGGCTCGCGTCGCGACAGAGGGCAACGGCGCACGCCTCCTGCGGGAGCAGGGCGACGACGGTCAGTGGGAGGGCGGCGCGTACTTCCCCGCGGGGTTCTTCGACAGCCCGGAGGCCCGCGCGCCGGGACAGCCCTGGACGGCGACCACCTGGACCCTGAAGGATCTGCGGGAGTGGGGTCTGGACGCCGCCGTCCTCGGCGACACCGCGGAACGGCTCCGGCGCAACAGCCGGTGGGAATACGACGACCTGCCGTACTGGGACGGCGAGATCGACGTCTGCATCAATTCCTTCACGCTCGCGACGGGCGCCTGGCTCGGCGTCGACATGAGCGGCCTGGCGCGGTGGTTCCGCGAGCATCAGCTCGCCGATGGCGGGTGGAACTGCGAGGCGGAGGAAGGACGATCGGTGCGCGGGTCGTTCCACTCGACGCTCAACGCTCTGCGCGGCATGCTCGCGTGGGAGCAGATCACGGGCGACCCGGCCCTCCGCGAGAGCCGGCACCGCGGGGAGGAGTATCTGCTTTCGCGCCGGCTCGCCTTCCGTGCCTCGACCAGCGCGCCCGTCGGCGACTTCGTGACGGAGTTCGTCTACCCCAATCGCCACCGCTACAGCGCGCTCGCCGCCCTCGATCATTTCCGTGCGGCCGCGCTTCTCGAAAACGCCGCACCCGACCCGCGGCTGGCGGAGGCGATCGACATGGTCCGGAACGCTCGCGCCGCCGACGGGACATGGCATCAGGGCGAGCCGCTGGCGGGACGCGTCTGGTTCGACATCGATGCCGCCGCGGGCGAGCCGTCGCCCTGGCTGACGATGATCGCCCTGCGCGTGCTGCGGTGGTGGGATGCGCGCCGCCCGCTACCCGGCGGAGTGAGCCCGGGTCAGCCCCAGCCGCCGAGGTAGGCGGCGAGATCGGGCTCGTCGGTGACGGCGTGGATCGCTCGCGTCGTCACCGACGCCGTCGGGAAGAGATCCCCGCGGCGCCAGCGGTCGCTCCGCGCGCGGGCGCGCACCGAGATGACCCGCAGGAGGGGCTCGCTGTCGGGGGAGCACAGGGTCAGCTCACCGAGGCCTTCGCCGTCGACGCGAGCCAGTGCGGCGGTGAGGACGTCGTCGTCGCCGTCGATGCGGACCGGGCGGAGCAGCTCGATGATGATCCGGACGCGATCGAACGCGGGACCCGGCTCGGTTTCCTCCGGAAGCACGGCGGCGCGCCCCGCAGCCGGCCCCAGAGCCGCCAGCGCGCTGTCGAGAGCGAGGAACCGCTGCCCGTCGCTCCCGCGCGGCGGCGCGATGATCGCGATGTCGGGGTGGGTGGGCCGCAGACCCCGGCCGGCGGAACCGGCGACGGGGATGAGGTCGCTGAGCCGGATGGTCTCCGCGTTGCGGCGCGCCACCGCGCCTTCATCGCGTCCGGCGGCATCCGGTCCGTCGTGCCACGCCACGGCTGCGGGCACGTGGGCGAGCAGCGCGCCATGCAGCCACGCGCGGTAGGCCCATTCCCAGTCCTCCCCGCCGTACGACGTGAACGACTCGTCGAAGCCTCCCGTCGCGTCGAACAGCACCCGCGAGCACGCGATGACGGCCCCGATGACGTGGCGATAGCTGCGGTCGTCAGCGCGGAGCAGGTTCGCGGTTCGGCGATACTCCGCCGCGAGCCATTCCGGCTCGGGCAGGGCCGTGCGCGCCGCCTCTTCGGCGAGCCGGGCGGCGTCGACGCCGCGCAGGTCTGCGTGCCGGCGCCGCCCGACCGTGACGCAGTCCGGCGCGAGTGCGGGCAGCCGGGTCAGCTCTCGGATGAAGGCGGGCTCGGGGGCCGTGTCGGCATCGAGGAACACGAGCACGTCGCCGCGTGCCGCGGTCGCTCCGAGGTTGCGGACGGCCGCGAGCCGGAAACCCCGGTCCGCGTGGCGGACGAGCTCGACCCCGTCCGGAACGGCGGGCGGTTCGGGCGAGCCGTCGTCGGCGACGATGATCTGCAGCCGGTCAGCCGCGTGATCCTGTGCTCGCAGCGCGGCGAGCGTCCGAGCGAGCTGTTCGGGCTGGCGGTAGTGGGCGACGATCACCGAGACGGTCGGCGGCTGTTCGGGCCATCGGCCGTCGAGAAGGTCCCACCGGTTGCCGGGTAGGGCTTCGCCGGGCAGTGGGCCCGAGCTCATCGCGACATCCCGCGCCACCAGTTCAGGTACGCCCCGGCGACGTCGGCCAGGTCGGGACGCAGGGGATGCCCGGGGACCAGACGAGTCGAGGCCGGGTCCTCCCACGCCTCGGCGAGGCGGCCGGTCAGCTCCGCCGGGTCGAAGAGAACCGTCGTTCCGGGTCGCAGGTCGTCCATCTCGTCGCTGTAGCGCGACCGGACGACGAGCGGACGACGTCCGGCCTCGATCCAGTCGAGCATCGATCGCGACGCCGACACGTGCTCGTGCGCGGCGACCGGGATGCCGGGCTCGCGCAGCCGCCGGGCGAACTCGGCGTCGTCGAGGAATCCGGTGATCTCGAAGCGGCCGCCGAGGTCGGCGGCCAAGCGCTGGAGCGTCGCGACGTCGCCCTCGTGGCCCGGCGAGGCGGCACCCAGAGCGCGGACGACCGCTTCGCCGACCGGTCGGCCCGACGCACGCAGCGCGTTCACTGCCGCGGTAGCGGCGCGCAGGGCCGGCTCGTGCCCCTTTCCGGGGTACACGAACCCCGCGATGAGCACGATGAGGTCGGCGGTGGCGCCGGGTCGGTCCGGGGCGTCGGCGGGACCCGGCTCAGGAGCGCGGGCGAGCCGGGTTCCGAGCGGGATCACCTCGGGCCGCAGGTCGTCGCCGAGGTGCTCCGACACGAGCAGCCGCTCGTGCTCGCTGTTGACGGCCACGGCGTCGGCGGCGGCGAAGAAACGGCGATAGGCGGCGACCCGGCGGTCGTATTTCGTGCCGTCTGACGGCTGCGGCAGATCGTGCAGTGTCAGAGTCAGCCGGCAGGCGCGCGAGAGCGTTTCGACCGCGTCGGCGGCATCCTCCAGGCTCGCTCCGAGCAGGCGGTCGGTCGCATGCAGATGCACGGGCTCGCCGGGAGCGACCGCTGTCAGCGCGGCGCTGAGGTCGGTCACGGCGGCGGCGCGCGCGGCCGGGTCGAGACGGTGCGCGGCGGCGGCGACGTCGGAGCCGTAGTCGGTCACTCCGTGTCCGGCAGGACCCCAGACGAGGCACAGGGGAGGGGTGTCGACGGGCATCCGGTCATCGTTACCGGTCACCTGTGGTTCGCGCAAGTGCGAGGCGCCGGGCGTCCCGCTCGGCTAGCGTCCGACTCGGATCGCCCCCGTTTCGGCGGTTTCAGCAAGGAGGACCGTGACCATCGTCACCGCCAGTGCGCCCCTGGACGAGATGTCCGGTGCGCCCGACGTGCGCGTCGTCGCGGTGCCCGCCGGGCATCCCTACGTGCAGCGTGTCACGCACGCCGCGGGCATCGAGCTCCTGCCCGACCCGCCGGTGGCTGGCGCGGCCGAGGGCGTGTGGTGGCCCCCCGTCGCCCTCGACCCCGACTGGATTCGTCAGCACGCCGATCGTGCCGACATCCTGCACGTGCACTTCGGCACCGAGTCTTTCCCCGCGGGCCACCTCACGGCGTGCATCGACGCGGCCCATGCCGCCGGTTGGGCTGTCGTCTTCACCGTCCACGATCTGACTCACCCCCAGCTCGCGGAGCAGGGTCCGTACGCCGCCCAGCTCGACGAGCTCATTCCGCGCGTCGACGCTCTCGTGACGCTCACCGCAGGCGCTGCAGCCGAGGTGCACGAGCGCTGGGGACGCGAGGCGGTCGTGCTGCCGCATCCCGCCATCCTGCGCGAGGGCGAGACCCCGTCGGTCGTCGCGGTGGGCGAAGAGCTGCGGATCGGGATGCATCTGAAGGACCTTCGCCCCGGCACCGATGGGCCGACCAGCGCGCGAACGCTGATCGCCGCGGTCGAGCGCCTCCGCGACGAGGGGCATCACGCTGTCGCGGAGATCCGCATGCACCGGTCGGTCCGCGATCACGACGCCCGCGACGAGGTGCGGGCGGCCGTGGCCGGCCACCCCTACGCGGTCCTCGTCGAGCAGGGCCGACTTCCCGACGCCGCTCTGAACACGGCGCTCGGCGGACTCGACGTCTGCGTGCTGCCCTACCGGTTCGGCAGCCATTCCGGCTGGCTCGAGCTCTGCTGGGACCTCGGCGTGCCCGTCGCCGTCCCCGATGTCGGCCACTTCGCCGATCAGCATGACGACGACTCGATCGCGCGCTTCCACCCGGGCGATGTGAAGACGCTCGCCGCTGCGTTGCGCACGCTGCTGTCGGGCGACGAGGCGGCCCGTCCCGGTTCGGTCGCGCGGGCCGATCTCATCGAAGCGCGTCGCGACAGTCGTCGCGAGCAGGATGCCGGGACGGCGCAAGCGCATGCCGCGCTGTACCGCCGTCTTCGCAGCGAGCGTGCCTCGTGACGGGGCGTCCGCTGCGCATCGCCGTCATCGCGCCGCTCCGGTTTCCGATCCGGAGGCCTCACGCCGGCGGGCTCGAGGCCGCCGTGTGGTCGGAGGTCGAGGCTTTGCGCGCCCGAGGCCACGAGGTGACCGTCGTCGCGGTGACCGGGTCGGACCACGTCGAGCCCGGCAGCCTCTGGGAGATGCCCGAGCTGGGCTGGGACGCCGACGCGGTGCGCACCGACAAGACGTACCCGCCCGCCTACGAAACCCTCAGCGTGCCGATGCTCCGGCGCGCCCTCGAGACGATCGGCGCGCGGGCCGCGGACTTCGACGTGATCTCGAACCACTGCCTGCACGCCCTCCCGCTGCAGCTCGCACCGCAGCTGGACGTGCCGATGGTGACGACCCTGCACACGCCCGTCGACGATGACTTCGTGCGGGCCCACCGTGCCGCGGCGGGCCGGGGCAGCACGTTCCTCTCGGTCAGCGAGCACACGCGTCGGGAGTGGCAGCACGCGGGTGTCGCCTCGACCCTGCTGGCCAACGGCGTCGACCCTCGCGTCTGGACCGCCGGGCCGGGCGGCGACGACCTCGTCTGGTTCGGCCGCATCGTTCCCGAGAAGGCCCCGCACCTGGCCGTGGCCGTCGCCCGATCGCTCGGGCGACGGCTCACGATCGCCGGTCGTGTCGGCGACCGCGCGTACGCCGACGACGTGCTCGGCCCGCTGCTCGGCGACGACGTCACGCTGGCCGGCGAGCTCACCCCTCACGAACTCGCCGCGCTCGTCGGTCGGTCGGCCGTCGCGCTCGCGACTCCCGCGTGGGCCGAGCCGTTCGGGCTCGTCGGTCCGGAAGCGCTCATGTGCGGGACGCCGGTGGTCGGCTTCGCGGTGGGCGGCGTGCCCGAGATCGCGGCGGCCAGCGTCGGGATGCATCTCGTGGCCGCCGGAGACGTCGCCGCGATGGCGGATGCCGTGGCGGAGATGTGGCCGCAGGCGCGTGATCCGCGCTTCCGCCGCGCGGTTCGCGCGCGGGCGGTGGAGCGATTCTCTCTCGACGCGCGCATGAGCGCCCTCGAGGAGATCTTCGCGTCGCTGAGCACCCGCGCGGCGCCCGCCGAGCTGCCGGCATGACGGGGCGCATCGGCTGGTACGTGCACCATCATGGTCGCGGCCACCTGACCCGTATGCTCGCCATCGCGCCCCACCTCGATTCCGACGTCGTCTGTTTCAGCTCGATGCCCGCTCCCGCCGAGCTGCCCGCGAACGTCTCGTGGGTCGAGCTCTCCCGCGATGACGTGCCCGCACCGGCCGTCCCCGCCGATGACCCGACGGCGGGCGGCCTGCTCCACTGGGCTCCGTTGCACCACGTCGGCCACCGTTCGCGGCTCGCGGTCATCGCCGCAGCGGTCGGGGCGGGCGACATCGACGCGTTCGTCGTCGACGTCTCGGCCGAGGTGACGTTGTTCGTCCGGCTCCTCGGCGTGCCCGTGGTGATCATCACGCAGCCCGGTGACCGCACGGACGAGCCGCACCGGCTGGCTTATGCCGCGGCGCGGCGGGTCATCGCGCCCTGGCCGGAGGAGATCTATGCTCCCGAGCACCTGACCTCGCTTGGTGACCGCGTCGCGTTCGTCGGCGGGATCTCGCGGTTCGCCGGTCGTCGTCGGCCCGCGCAGCCGCGCGGCGACGAGGTCGTCCTGCTCGGCGGCGGCGGTGGCGCCGACGTCTCGGCCGACGACATCGCGGCCGCGGAGCGCGCGTCGGGGCGTCCGTGGCGTGTGCTCGGCGCCGGTTCCGGAGCGTGGGCCGCCGACCCCTGGGATGCGTTGACGACGGCAGCCGTCGTCGTGTCGTGGTGCGGTCAGAACGCGGTCGCCGATCTCGCCGCCGCGGGCGCACCTGCGATCGTCATCCCGCAGGAACGTCCGTTCTCCGAGCAGCGGGCGACCGCCCTGGCGCTCGGGCGGTCGGGCCTCGCCGTCGCCGTGCCCCGGTGGCCCGAGCCGGCGCGCTGGCGGGATCTGCTCGACCAGGCCTCGGCCTGCGGCGAGGGATGGACCGCGTGGCGCGCCGACGGAGCGGCGCAGCGCGCGGCCGACATCATCCGTGCCGAGGCGGCGGCGGGAGCCGGTGCATGAGCGACATGGCGATCGTGACGCTCTGCTCGGCACCGCGCCTCGAGCACCTGCGCAATCAGCTGCGCGCGACGGCGGGTGTGCCGCGGGTCGTCGTGTGGATCGGCGACGACGATGCGCCCCTCCTCGACGCCGAGTCCGTGGTGCGCGTTCCCCCCGGGGCGGCCGGTCTCCGGCTCGCGGCGGCGCGAAACGCCGGCGCCCGTGCGGCCGAGGCGCTCGGGGCGCGCCTGCTCGTCTTTCTCGACGCCGATTGCATCCCCGGGCCCGAGCTCGTCGATCGCTACCGGGATGCGGCGAGCCAGCACCCCGATGCGGTCCTGTGCGGGCCGGTGACGTATTTGCCCGCGGGGGCGGCGCTCGACGCGGCATCCCTCCGCGCGGCCACCGCGCCCCACGCCGCCCGCCCGGCTCCGCCCGCCGGCACCCTGCAGCGCGCCGACCCCGCCGACTACCCGCTGTTCTGGTCGCTCTCGTTCGCGACCACGACGGCCGTATGGCAGGCCGTCGGCGGGTTCGACGAGCGATACGAGGGTTACGGCGGAGAAGACACCGACTTCGCGTTCTCCCTGCGTCGCGCCGGCGTCCCGATGGTCTGGGTCGGCGGCGCCGACGCGTATCACCAGCATCACGAGACCTCGTCGCCGCCCTGGCAGCACCTCGACGACATCCTGCGCAACGGCGCCCTCTTCGCTGAGAAGTGGGGCGAGTGGCCTATGACGGGCTGGCTGGAGGCTTTCGAACGAGCCGGAGCGATCACCCGCCAGGGCGACGGCTGGCGTCGAGTCGCGGGCTGACCGCGCCGACGAGCAACTCCGTCGCGGCGGCGATCAGGTCGCGGGCGACGGGGTCGGGGGCGAAGTCGGCGACCTGCGCGCGCCCATGCTCTGCGAGCGTCCGTGCCCAGGCAGGATGCCGCACGGCGACGCTGATCGCGGCGGCGAGACGTTCCGGGTCGGCGGGCGGGACGCTCTGGCTGTCCTGACCGTCGGTGCAGAAGTCGTCGTACCCGCTGCCGGAGGTCACGACGAGGGGAGTGCCGATCGCCTTGACCTCGAGGGCGACGTTGCCGAAGCCTTCCCAGCGGGAGGGGCAGATGACGACATCCGCTCGTGAGATCGCTCCGTAGAGCTCCTCGCCCGGCATGTGCCCGAGCCAGATCACGCGGTCGCGCGCCGTCGGCGGCAGCATCTCGAGGAGTGCGGCGCGCGTCGGCTCGTACCGGGCATCCCCACCCGCGCCGGCGAGGACGAGGCGGGCGCCCGGCACGTCGTCATGCACGAGCCGGAACGCCGCGAAAGCGTCCTCGACGCCCTTCCGTCGCTCGGAACGGCCGAGGAAGAGCACGACCGGCGCGTCATCGTCGGGCCAGCCGTCGGGTGCGGCCGCGCGCGTCGCTGCTGCCGCGACCGCGGCGACGTCGATGCAGTTGCGGACGACGCGAGCCGGCGGCAGGCCCGGGTACAGGTCGCTGGTGCGCTCGAGCATCGCCCGCGAGATGGCGATGAGACCGGCGGACCGGTACAGCTGACGCCGTTCCGCCGACGCCTGCCGCAGGCGGGCGAGCCGCTGCCCGATCGGCAGGTCTCCCGGCGTGAGCCCGGACACTTGGTCGGCGAGGCGGACGCCGGTCGCCAGATTCGTCAGCAGGGGTGCCGTGCGGGGGAGCGGCGCGGCCAGGCCGCCCCACTCGGGAGCGAAGACGACGTCATGGTGATGAGCGCGGTAGGCGCGACGCACGCCGCCGTCGACCAGCCTGACCCCGTCGCCCGGGTCGTCGGACACGAGATCGTCCCTCGTCTCGAGCGCGAGGTCGACGGCGACCCCCTGGCGAGCCAGGGCCGGGAGCAGCGCGGCGTAGTGGCGACCGATCCCGCCGGTGTAGGCGGTGACGCCGGCGTACTCGGGAGTCGCGACGAGCCAGCGCGTTCCGGTCCGCGAGGTGAGCAGGCCGGTCATGGGGAATCGAGCGGCAGCGTGCCGAGGGAGAGTCCCGTGACCGCAGCGGCCTCGGTGAGCATCGCCCGCACCCGCCGCGGATCGGTGGCGACGGGATGCGGCGACGCGAAGTCGAATCGGAGCGGGATCGAGCGCTCGAGCCACAGCGTGCTGCGCCCCTGTCCGTCGCCGTGTCTCCAGCTCACCGTGAATCCTTCGCCCGCGCCGAGCTTGGCGGCGACCACGACCTGCAGGTGGGCGAGGATGTCGTCGGGCATGGCGACGGGGATGAGGCCCGACCCGTATCGCAGTTCTCCCATCGCGGCGCTCTCCCCTCGTGCCACGACAGGGTGCACCAGGGGCCCGCTGTTGCGAGTGCCCCTTGACGAGCCGGCGGACGGCGGGCTAGCGGGTGGAGCGGTGCAGGCGTCGGCGTACACCGGAGACGACGCGGCGCACCGCCGCGGAGGGCTGGCGCAGCCGGCCGCGAGAGCGATGCCGGCGACGAGCCGCCCGCAGGATGCTCGCCCAACGGCGCCGGATGCGCGCGTCGCTGTACTCGGATGCGGTCGCTCGGGCGTTCTCCCGCATCGCGGCCCGCCGGGCGGGGTCGAGCTCGGCCGCGGCTCGCACGGCGTCCGCGAGGGCGCCGACGTCGCCGTCCGCGACGAGCCATCCGTTCTCGCCGTGGCGGATCAGCTCGGCCGGTCCGTAGGCGATGTCGTAGGCGATGGGGAGGCAGCCCGCGGCCATCGCCTCGAGGAGGACCAGACCGAACGCCTCCGATCTGCTCGTGAGCAGGAGGACGCTGGCGGTGGCCATGGCCGCTGCCGGCTCATCGGTGTGCCCGTGGAAGCGGATCGCGTCGTCGTCCTCGGCGAGGACGGCGAGCTCGGCGGCGCGAGAACCCGTGCCGTAGATGTCGAGGGGGACGCGCGGTCCGTCATCGCTGTGCACGAGGCGCATGGCCGCGACGGCATCCTCCACCCGCTTGATCGCTTCGAGCCGGGCGATGACGACGGCGCCGGTTCGTGCGGCCTCCGTCGGCAGGGTCGCGGCGTCGATGAGCGAGACCGGGTGGGCGACGCTCGTCAGGAACGGACGCGGCCCCACGATCGCCCTCACGTCGGCGGCCTGGGCGTCGGTGGCGAATGCGACGGCGTCGAAATCGGTCAGTCGCGAGAACACCGCCTGGCGCGATGCTCGCACCGAGCCCGGTTTCGGCCCCCGGTGCGAGCCATGGATGACGTGCACGGTCGTGACCCGGCGTCGCCGGTATCCCGCCGCGAAGGGCGCAACGGTTTTGCTGTCGACGATGAGGAACGCCTCGCCCTCGCCCGCGAGGTGGTCGAGCCAGTCGGCGTAGAAGTCGTAGCGTCGGCGCCAGGCGCGGACTGGTCGGCCGTCGGCGTCGCGGGCCAGGAGGAGGCGGCCCCGGGCGCCGACCCGTCGTTCCGACAGCGCGATCGTGCCATCGGGGCGGAGGTGGTCGATGTCCACCGGCTTGCCGTCCACGCCGAGCCGCAGGCGGCGGAGGATGACGTCGTTCGCCTCATCGATGATGACGCCGTCGTCCGCGGGATCGAGCGCGGGCGGTGCGTCGGGGAGCCCCGTGCCGGGATGCACGCCGCCGGTCCGTAGCCAGTCGTAGAGGTTGCGAATCGTCACGGGCGTCGTGGCGTCGGGGTCGGTGACCGGCGGCAGGGGGAACGCGCGGTCGTCGAGGGTGAGCACGTCGACCGGAGTTCCGGCCTCGGCGAAGAGGCGGCTGCGATCGAGCAGGGCGGTGGTCATGCCCCCGTAGGGAACGGCGATGCCCCAGGTCAGTGCGAGGTGACGCCCGGGAGGAAGGTCGGAGCCGGCCACGTCGACGTCACCGGGGGCCGGGACGCACGGACACGTCCGGGACCAGGGCGTCTCGTGGCAGGTCGAGGGCGGCGAGCACGGTCGTCGCGACCGACTCGGGATCGATGAAGGCGGCGGGGTCGTAGTCGCGGCCCTCCTGGCGGTGCACCTCCGCCTGCATCGGCGTGGCGGTCCGCCCCGGGTAGACCGTCGTCACGCGGACGCCGTGGGCGGCCTCCTCGCCGCGCAGCGCGTCGGCGAGGGCCTTGAGTCCGTGCTTCGACGCGGCGTAGGCGCTCCACGCCGGGTGCGCCGTGAGGCCGGCGCCGGAGTTGACGAACAGGATCTGACCGCGCGCGGCCCGTACCGCCGGCAGAGCGAGGCGGGTGAGTTCGGCTGCCGCGATGAGGTTGACGGTGAGCTGATCGGTCCATGCGGCGACGGGCAGCTCGGCAACAGGACCCAGCTCGACGACGCCCGCGCCGTGGATGACGGTGTCGATCGCCTCCGGCAGCCGGTCCGCGAGCGCGCCGGCGAGTGCCGCGGGCTCGCGCAGGTCCGCGGCGACGCCGACGGCGTTCGGGAAGAGCCCCGCGAGCTCGGCCGCGCGGGCCTCGTTCCGGCCGACGAGCAGGAGCCGGTCGCCCCGGTCGGCGAGTCGGCGGGCGATCGCGAGTCCGATACCCGAGCCCGAGCCCGTGATGAGATGCGTCTGCGTCATGCACCCATCGTCGCATCCGCGCGACGGCCCCGCCGTGCTCGTTTGCGTGCCGCCGTGGAACGTGCGACGATCATCTCGGACATGTGACTGGTCATGCAGGCAGGATCCGAACGTACGTGCATCGCACGGCGGTCGGGTCCTTTTTTTATTGCCTCCGACCGGGGCCGGAGCGGAGCCGCTCCGGCGGTACGGTCCGGGATTCCACAGGAGGAAAACGAAGATGACCACCACGAAGGACGCCGCGGGCGCGATCCTCGAGCACGTCGGCGGACCCGAGAACATCGCCGCCCTGCAGCACTGCTCGACGCGGCTCCGATTCAATCTCGTCGACGACGCCCGCGCCGATGAGGCGGCTCTGAAGGCGGTGCCCGGCGTCATCGGCGTCGTGCGCGGTCCGCAGACCCAGATCATCGTCGGGTCGAAGGTGGGCGACTACTTCACCGAGATCGAGAAGCTGCGCGGCGGGCGTGCGGCGGCACGTGCGGCGGGGGAGACCCGTCCGAAGCTGACATGGAAGCGCGCGGGCTCGGCGATCATGGACTTCGTCGTCGCGGTGTTCACCCCGATCATCCCGGCCATCGCCGGCGCGGGCATCTTCAAGTCGTTCCTGATCCTCGCCTCGGCGCTCGGGTGGATGCAGACGACCGACCCCAGCTACCAGGTGCTCTCGGCGATCCCCGACGCGGTGTTCTTCTTCCTGCCGCTGCTGGTGACCTACACCGCCGCGAAGAAGCTGGGCGTCAACATCCCGCTGGCTCTCGGCATCGTCGGGCTCTTGGTGTTCCCGACGTTCTCCGGTCTGCTGACGCAGGAGGGCGGTGTCGCGCTCTTCGGCCTCGCCATCCCCGCGATCTCCTACAACGCCCAGGTCTTCCCGCCGATCCTCGCGGTGCTGCTGCTGTGGCCCGTCGAGAAGCTGGCGACGAAGATCACGCCCGGGCCCATCCGAACCTTCTTCGTGCCGCTGCTGTGCTTCATCGTGGTCTCGCCGATCATGATCTTCGCCCTCGGGCCCCTCGGTTACGGCCTCGGATCGCTGCTCACCGGCGGCATGCTCTGGCTGTACGGCACGCTCGGCTGGGTCGCTATCGCGCTGCTGGCAGCCGTGCTCCCCTTCATCATCTCGGTGGGCATGCACAAGGCGTTCATCCCGCCCACGATCGCCACGGTCGCACAGCAGGGGCGTGACCCCTTCTACCTCGTGGCCTCGCTCGCCCACAACATCGCCGAATCGGGCTCGAGCCTGGCCGTCGCTATCCGCACCCGCAACAAGACTCTGCGCGGCACGGCCATCTCGTCGGGCATCTCCGCGTTCTTCGGCATCACCGAGCCCGCGCTCTACGGCGTGACGCTGCAGAACCGCCGTGCGCTGTTCGCGGTGATCGCCGGCTCGCTGACCGGCGGCGTCTACCTGGGCATCGCCGCCGTGGGCGCCTTCGCGCTCGTCAGCCCGGGGGCTGCGAGCATCTCGATGTTCATCGACGTGCTCAACCCGTGGAACCTCATCCATGCCGTCATCGGGGCGCTCGTCGCCTTCGCGACCGCCTTCGTCGTCGCGCTCGTCATCTGGAAGGACTCCGACTCGGGCACGATCCGCGCCCTCGAGGCTCAGACCGGCCCGGCGGGCGGGATCGCGCCCGACCCGGTCGGCGACGGCCGCCTCGTCGCCCCCGTCGCGGGCGAGGTCGTCCCGCTCGACCGCGTCGACGACCCGGTCTTCGGCGGCGGCATCCTCGGCGACGGCGTCGCGATCCGCCCCAGTGCGGGCGCCGTGTACGCGCCGCTGTCGGGAGTGGTCTCGAGCCTGCTGCCCTCGAAGCACGCCTTCGGCATCACCGGCGACGACGGCGTCGAGATCCTCGTCCACGTCGGGCTCGACACGGTCAAGCTCGACGGAGCTCCCTTCGTCGCCCACGTCGCGCAGGGCGATCGCGTCGAACGCGGGCAGCTGATCCTCGAGGCCGACCTCGAGGCGATCCACCTCGCCGGCTTCGACACGATCACCCCGGTCGTCGTCCTCAACGGCGACGCGTTCGAGGTCGTCGAAGCCCTCACCGGGCCCGTCGAGGCGGGCACCGGCATCTTCACCGCTCGTACCAAGGAGGCCGCTCGTGGCACTGTCTGATTCGTTCCTGTGGGGCGGCGCGCTCGCCGCCAATCAAGCCGAGGGCGCGTGGCGCGAGGGCGGCCGCGGTCCGGCCGTCTCGGACATCGCGAAGTATCGTCCGAATGTCGACCCCCGCGAATACGCGATCCATCACGCGCACACGGTCGAGAGCATCACCGCCGCCATGGCCGATGACGACGAGACGTATTACCCCAAGCGCCGCGGCATCGACTTCTACCACCGGTATCCCGAGGATCTCGCCCTGTTCGCCGAGATGGGGTTCACGGTGCTGCGCGTGTCGATCGCGTGGACGCGGCTGTACCCGACGGGGGAGGAGACGGAACCGAACGAGGAGGGCATCGCCTTCTACGAGGGGCTGTTCACCGAGATGCGGCGGCTGGGCATCGAACCGCTCGTCACGCTCTCGCACTACGACCCGCCGCTCGCCCTCGCCCTGAAGAACAACTGCTGGGTCGATCGCGGCACGATCGCCCTGTTCGAGCGCTTCGCCCGCACGTGCTTCGAGCGCTTCGGGCACCTGGTCAAGCTGTGGCTGTCATTCAACGAGATCGACGGCATCGTGCGGCATCCGCTCACTTCGGGCGGCATCATCGAGGAGACCGTCGAAGGCAGCATCCTGCAGGCCTGCTACACCGCCCTCCATCACCAGTTCGTGGCCTCGGCCTCGGTGACGCGGATGCTGCACGAGATGTGGCCCGAGTCGCAGATGGGCTGCATGCTGACCATGCTGAAGACCTACCCGCTGACGTGCCACCCCGACGACATCGCCGCGACCCAGGCGAAGGACCGGCTGCTCTACCTCTGCACGGATGTCCAGGCCGGCGGCGCCTACCCCCGCCTCGCCCTGAACGCGCTCGCGCGACAGGGCGTCGAGATCCCGTTCGCCGAGGGGGATGCCGAGCTGCTGCGCGAGCACCCCGTCGATTTCATCTCGCTGTCGTATTACATGACCCTCGCCGAGTCCGTCGACCCGGATGCCGAGCGGACCCCGGGGAACACGGTGCTCGGAGTCAAGAACCCCTACCTCGAGTCCAGCGAGTGGGGCTGGCAGATCGACCCGGTCGGGCTGCGGATCTCGCTCATCGATCTGTACGACCGCTACGGCAAGCCGCTGTTCATCGTCGAGAACGGGCTGGGCATGCGCGATGAGCTGACCGCCGACGGGCGCATCCACGACCCGTACCGCATCGGCTACTTCCGGGCGCACTTCCGCGAGATGATCCGGGCCGTCGACGAGGGTGTCGAGCTCATGGGCTACACCAGCTGGGCGCCGATCGACATCATTAGTGCGTCGTCGTCGCAGATCTCGAAGCGATACGGTTTCATTCACGTCGACCTCGACGATCTTGGTCAGGGCAGCGGTGAGCGTCGGCGCAAGGATTCGTTCTGGTGGTACCAGCGGGTGATCGCCACGAACGGCGCAGATCTCGGGTGACCCTCCTGCTCCACGAGCGTGAGGCCGGGTCGATGAGGACGGGCATGCAGATCATCAAGAAGGTGCTCAACTCGAGCGTCGTGCTCGTCGATGACGAGCGCGGCGTCGAGCGGGTGCTGCTGGGCAAGGGCATCGGATTCGGTGCCAAACCCGGCGACGTCGTAGACGAGGGCGCGACCGACCGGGTGTTCGTCGCGCTCGACGACGCCGATCAGCGGAACCTCGTCGAGCTGCTCGCGCAGATCCCGGGTGAGTTCGTCGAGCTCACCCGGGAGATCGTCCGTGACGCCGTGGCCTCGGGGCTCGATCTCGACCCGCACATCTACCTCACGCTGACCGACCACCTCCACTTCGCCGTCGAGCGTCACCGTCGCGGTCTCGTCGTCGTGAACCGGCTCGCATGGGAACTGCGCACCGTCTACCCCGACGAGTACGCTGTCGGCTCCCGCGGTGTCGAGCTGCTGCGGGCGCGCATGCGCGTGGATGTGCCGGACGAAGAGGCCGCCAACATCGCGTTCCACCTCGCGAACGCCGCCAACGGGCGGGCCGGTGCCGACACGATGCATGTCGTACGGCTCATCTCGGCGGCGACCACGATCGTGTCGAACACCACGGGGATCGCCTTCGGCGACGACCTGCATTCGTCGCGTTTCCTCGTGCACCTGCAGTTCTTCGCCGAGCGGGTGTTCTCGGGGCGCATGCTCGACAGCGACGACGGCTTCCTGTTCGCGAGCATGAGCCGGCGGCATCCTCGGGCGACGGCGACGGCCGAACGCGTGCGTGCGCTCGTGCGGACGCAGCACGACATCGAGATCACCGACGAGGAGGTCGCCTACCTCGCTCTCCACATCGCACGCGCCGTGCCGGGGTGATCCCGCGTCAGTATCCGGCGCGGGTGGTGCGGTCGGCCTCGGGCACCCAGGCCGCCGCGAGCGCTTCCGAGCCGCGGGCCAGCAGCGCGACGTCGGCGCCGACGAGCAGGAAGTCCGCCCCGGCCTCGGCGTAGCCACGCGCGAGCGCGGGGTCGAAGGCGTTCACGCCCGCCGGTGTGCCGGCGGACCGGGCGTCGGCGAAGACGCGACGGACGGCGGCGACCACGTCGGGGTGGGACTGCTGTCCGAGCAGCCCCATCGAGGCGGCGAGATCGCTCGGGCCGACGAACACGCCGTCGATCCCGTCGACCGCAGCGATGCCCGCGGCGGCGTCGACCCCCGTGGCGGTCTCGATCTGCACGACGAGCGACACGTGCTGCTCGGCCTCGGCCAGGTAGTCGTCGACGCGGTTCCAGCGGGCCGAACGGGCGAGGGCGGAACCGACGCCCCGGATGCCGCGGGGAGGATAGTGCACCGCGCGCACGACCGCCTCGGCCTCGGCGACCGACGACACCATCGGCACGAGCAGGTTCTGCGCACCGAGGTCGAGCACCTGCTTGATCACGACGGGGTCGGCGGTCGGAACCCGCACCATCGTCGTGACCGGTGTCGCGGCGGCGGCCTGCAACTGGGCGAGCACGGACTCGATTCCGTTGGGAGAGTGCTCCATGTCGATGAGCAGCCAGTCGAGTCCGGCGCCGGCGCAGATCTCGGCGACCAGCGGCGACCCGGAGCACACCCAGATCCCCGCGAGCGGGCGGTCCGCGCGACCGAGGGCGTCGCGGAAGGTCGGTGTCAGACGAAACGGCATGCGATCACTCCCATCGGGCCATAGTCGCAGCGGACCTCGTCGCCGCGCGACACCCACATCGGCCGCGTGAACGACCCGGCGAGGATCAGCTCACCCGCCTCCAGGCGCGCGCCGTGCTGCGACACCTTGTTGGCGAGCCAGGCGACCCCCGTCGCGGGATGGCCGAGGACACCCGCCGCCACCCCGGTCTCCTCGATCTCGCCGTTGCGCGAGAGCAGCGCCGGCACCCACCGCAGGTCGATCTCGTCGGGACGTCGCCGCTCGGCGCCGAGCACCATCGCACCGTAAGCGGCGTTGTCGGCGATCGTGTCGACGATCGTGCGCCCCTCGAGCTCGATGTGCGAGTTGAGGATCTCGAGGGCCGGGACGGCATAGTCGATCGCGTCGAGCGCGTCGTCGAGCGTGCAGTCCGGCCCGGCGAGGGGACGGGCGAGCGCGAAGGCGAGCTCGACCTCGACGCGCACGTTCGAGAACCGCTCGGTGGCGATCTCGGCGCCCGAGCCGTAGACCGTGTCGTCGAACATGACGCCGTAGTCGGGCTCGGTGATCCCGGTCGCCTGCTGCATCGCTTTCGAGGTCAGACCGATCTTGCGTCCCACGAGCCGGCGGCCCGAGGCGATCATCCGGTCGCGCCACACGCCCTGGATGGCGTACGAGTCCTCGACAGTGGCGCCGGGGTACCGCGCCGTGATGCGCGGGATGACGCTGTGCGTGCGATCGGCCTCGGCCAGGTCGTCCGCGATAGCGGCGATGTCGTCGGGGGAGAGCATGAGCGTCCTCTCAGAGCTGGTTGCAGATCAGAGCTGGTTGCCGAGCTTGTACTCGCCCTGTTTGTACTCGGGCAGCCCGTCGTCGCCCGGCCGGGTGTACGAGAACCCGTCCGCGCCGATCGTGACGGCCATCTCGGAGTCGTCGGTGCGGGCGCGCAGCGGCTGGGGTTCTCCGTCGAGGTCGAGGACGAGGGATGCCTCGGTGTACCAGGAGGGCACGACGGGGTTGCCCCACCAGTCCCGGCGCTGGTTGTCGTGCACGTCCCACGTGACGACGGGATTGTCGGGGTCGCCGGTGTAGTAGTCCTGCGTGTAGATCTCGACGCGGTGTCCGTCGGGGTCGCGCAGGTAGAGATAGAACGCGTTCGAGACGCCGTGGCGCCCCGGCCCCCGCTCGATCGCGTCCGATCGGCGGAGCGCGCCGAGCTTGTCGCAGATCGCGAGGATGTTGTGCTTCTCGTGCGTCGCGAAGGCCACGTGGTGCATTCGGGGGCCGTCACCGCCGGTCATCGCGGTGTCGTGGACGGTCGGTTTCCGCCGCATCCATGCCGCGTACACCGTGCCCGCGTCATCCTGGATGTCCTCGGTCACCCGGAACCCGAGCGTCTGCATGAACTGCACGGCGCGCGGGACGTCCGGGGTCACCTGGTTGAAGTGATCCAGACGCACGAGCTCGCCGGGCGTGTGGAGGTCGTAGCGCCACGAGAGGCGCTCGACGTGCTCGGTCTGGAAGAAGAACTCGTACGGGAAGCCGAGCGGATCCTCGACGCGGACAGAGTCGCCGATGCCTCGCACGAACCCACCCGGCCGCCGCTCCACCCGGCAGCCCAGCTCGGTGTAGAACGCGACGGCGCGGTCGAGGTCGTCGGCCGACCGGACGCGGTACGAGAACGCCGCGACGGCGGCGACCGGTCCCTGACGCAGGATCAGGTTGTGGTGGATGAACTCCTCGGTCGAACGGAGGTAGACCGCCTTGTCGTCCTCCTCGGTGACGTAGAGCCCGAGCACGTCGACGTAGAACTCGCGTGAGGCGGCGAGGTCGGTGACGACCAGCTCCATGTACGCGCAGCGGAGGATGTCGGGCGCCGGCGCCGTCGGCGTCGGGATCGGGTCGTCGCAGGTGATCGGCGCCTCCTGGCTGACGAAGTAGCCCGAGGAGGTCCGGGTCATCTGGTCGCGGTGGGTCATGACAGCGTCCTTGCTCTCGATGTCGGGTGGGTCCGGCGGTTCCGGGCGGCGGGTCAGCTCTTGCCGAAAGTCGGGTTGTGGACCCCGCCGAGGGTGATGTGCACCGCTTGCTGGTGCGTGTAGAAGTCGATCGACCGGTAGCCGCCCTCGTGGCCGAGGCCGGACGCCTTGACCCCGCCGAACGGGGTGCGCAGGTCGCGCACGTTGTTGGAGTTGAGCCAGACCATCCCCGCCTCCACGGCCTGCGAGAAGTTGTGCGCCCGCTTCAGGTCGTTGGTCCAGACGTAGGCGGCGAGCCCGTATTTCGTGTCGTTGGCGAGGTCCAGCGCCTCGGCATCCGTGTCGAACGGGGTGATCGCGACGACCGGGCCGAAGATCTCCTCCTGGAAGATCCGCGCCGTCGGAGCGACGTCGGCGAACACGGTCGGGGCGACGAAGGTGCCGCTCTCGAACCCCTCGGGGCGGCCGCCGCCGGCGACGATGCGGCCCTCGCTCTTTCCGAGCTCGACGTACGACATGACCTTCTCGAAGTGCTCGGGATGCACGAGCGCGCCCACCTCGGTCGCCGGGTCGTGGGGGAAGCCGACTCGCACCCGCTGGGCCTGCGCGGCGTAGCGTTCGACGAACTCGTCGTACACCGCGCGCTCGACGAGGATGCGGCTGCCGGCCGTGCAGCGCTCGCCGTTGAGAGAGAACACACCGAAGATCGTGGCGTCGATCGCCGCGTCGAGATCCGCGTCGGCGAAGACGATCGCCGGGCTCTTCCCGCCGAGCTCCATCGACAGCCCCTTGAGGTGCGGCGCCGCGTTGGCGAAGATCAGCTGCCCCGTCGAGCTCTCGCCCGTGAACGAGATGAGCGGCACGTCGGGGTGCTTCACGAGCGCGTCGCCCGCGTCCTCGCCGAGGCCGTTGACCAGGTTGAAGACCCCCGGCGGCAGTCCGGCCTCCTCGAAGATGCCCGCCCACAGCGACGCGGACAGGGGCGTGAACTCGGCGGGCTTCAGCACGACCGTGTTGCCGGTGGCGAGCGCCGGGGCGAGCTTCCACGACTCGAGCATGAACGGGGTGTTCCACGGAGTGATGAGCCCGGCGACGCCGATGGGCTTGCGGTTGACGTAGTTGATCTGACGGCCGGGCACCTTGTAGGTGTCGTCGGCCTGGGCGACGATCAGGTCGGCGAAGAACCGGAAGTTCTCGGCGGCCCGCCGGGCCTGGCCGAGCGCCTGCGTGATGGGGAGTCCGGAGTCGAACGACTCGAGCTCGGCGAGGCGGGCGTCGCGAGACTCGACCAGGTCGGCGATGCGGTGCAGCACGCGCGAGCGCTCGCGCGGGAGCATCCGCGGCCACGGCCCCTCGGTGAACGCGCGGCGGGCTGCCGCGACGGCCGCGTCGACGTCGGCCTTCTTGCCGGCTGCCGCCTGCAGGTACACGCGTCCGGTGACGGGGTCGAGCACGTCGAACGTCGCGCCGTCGACCGAGTCGACGAGCGACCCGTCGATGTAGTGGCGGATGGCGCCGGGCAGGTCCGCGGGCGTGTGGGGGGCGGTGAGCGTCGTGTCGGTCATCTCGTGCGTCCTTGCAGCAGGGGGCGGTCAGAAGTTGGGCAGACCGAGCGCCTGATCGGGGTGCTCGTGCGTCATGTAGGCGTCGAGGGTGGCCGAGCGGTGGCGCCGCGCGGCGTGCTCGATCTCGGTGAGGGGCGCCCCTCGTTCGATCAGCGCCAGGATGTGCTCGTGCTCCCGCACCGACTCCTGCGCGCGGCCCGGGACGAAGCTGAAGGTCGAGTCGCGCAGGTGTCCGAGCCGTGCCCATTCGGCCTGCACGAGTTCGAGCATTCGAGGGTTGGCGCACTGCTCGAACAGCGTCGCGTGGAACTCCTGGTTCAACCGGGTGAACGAGCGCGGATCGAAGTGATCGAGAGACTCGGTCATCAGCGCGTTGATCTCGCGCGCACGCCGGATGTCGTCGACGCTCAGCGCACGCGCGGCGAGCGCCGTCGCGGCGCCCTCGAGGATCGACAGCGCCTGCATGCTGAAGCGGTACTGCGAGTCGTCGACCATCGCCACGCGGGCACCGATGTTGCGCTCGAAGGTGACGAGGCCCTCGGCCTCGAGCTGACGGATCGCCTCGCGCACCGGGACGACGCTCATGTCGAGGTCGCCGGCGATCGTCCCCAGCACGAGCCGGTAGCCGGGGGTGAACTCCTGCTCGGCGATGCGCTCGCGGATCCAGTGGTACGCGCGCTGCGATTTGCTCTGCGTCCCGGCCTCGGGAGGCGTCGGCGACATCATGCGCCGCGCTCGCCGTCGTACCGGGCGCGCCAGGCCGCGTTCATCGGGAACAGCCCGTCGACCGAGGCGCCTTCCGCGACGCGCGCGGCGATCCAGGCGTCCTCGTCCTCCTGTGCGAGGGCAGCATCGACGACCTCGGCCACGAGAGAAGGCGGAATGACGATCACGCCGTCGGCGTCGCCCACGATGACGTCCCCGGGCTGGACGGTCGCGCCGCCGCAGGCGATGGTCCCGCCCGCCTCCCACGGGACGTGCTTGCGCCCGAGGACGGCCGGATGCGCGCCCGCGGTGTAGACGGGGAGCCCGATCTCGGCGACGGCGGCGTAGTCGCGCACGCCGCCGTCAGTGACGACGCCGGCGGCTCCCCGGGTCCGGGCGCGGAGGGCCAGGATGTCGCCGAGCGTGCCCGATCCGGTCTCGCCGCGCGCCTCGATGACGATGACCTCGCCGGGCGAGACCGCGTCGAACACCTGCTTCTGCGCGTTGAAGCCGCCGCCGTGCCGGGCGAAGAGGTCGGGGCGGAACGGCACGAACCGCAGCGTGGCGGCCGTTCCGACGAGCTTGCTGGCGGGGTGCATCGGCCGCACGCCGTCGATCGTCACGTCGTCGAGCCCGCGCTTGCGCAGCTGCTGCGACAGTGCCGCGACGGGCACGCGCTCGAGCTTGGCCCGGAGATCGTCGGTGAGGCCGGATGCCGGCTCGTCCGGCAGCCCGGCAGCTTCGCGCGATCCCCAGGCCTCCTCGCGCTGGATGTCGTCGACCGTGGGAAGCGAGCCGAGCGCGGGATCGAACGCGGCGCCCTCGTCGGCGACGACGGTCGTCACGAGTCGTCCCGACGTGGCGCCGGTGTCGAGCGCGTCGACCTCGATCTCGACGACGTCGCCGGGGACGATGACCGACGATCCGGCCGGCGTGCCGGTCAGGATGACGTCGCCGGTCTCGAGGGTCAGGTGCTGCGAGAGGTCGGCGACGATCTGCGCCAGCGGGAACAGCAGGCCGCCGGTGGTGTCGTCCTGCACGAGGTCGCCGTTGACCCAGGCGCGGACGCGGAGACGGTGCGGGTCGACGGTCCGGGCGTCGATGAGGTCGGGGCCGAGGGGAGTGAAGCCGTCGCGGCTCTTCGCGCGGAGGTTCGATCCCTTGTCGGCGGCGCGCAGGTCGTAGACGCCGAGGTCGTTGGCCGCGGTGACGGCGGCGACGTGGTCCCAGGCCTCGGCGAGGCCGACCCGGTGCGCGTCGCTCCCGATGACGAGCGCGATCTCGCCCTCGAACGCCAGCAGCTCGGTACCCGCCGGGCGTTCGACCGTGTCGCCGCTCCCGGCGATCGAGCTCGACGCCTTCAGGAAGTACGAGGGGGCGGTGGGCGTGCGCCCGCGCTGCGCGGCCCGGGATGCATAGCTCAGGTGGACCGCGATGATCTTGCCCGGTCGACCGGAGCTTTCTCGCTCTTGTCTCATATTCGAAATCGTATATGATCATCGCCAGCAGAACAACGTCTGCAGACAACGTCGTCGACACCTCGGGAGCACGAAGTTGAGCACCCCCACATCCACCCCCGGTCCGGCCGCACGCAGCGGCTTCACCCCGACCGGGACCATCGCCACCGCCGCCGACCGCCGCCGCGTGGTCTTCGCCACCGTCGTCGGGACGACGGTGGAGTGGTACGACTTCTTCATCTACGCCACGGCGGTCGGGCTGGTCTTCGGCCAGCTCTTCTTCGCCCCGCTCGGCGCCAACAGCGCGCTGATCGGTTTCGCCACCGTCGGGGTGAGCTTCCTCTTCCGGCCCCTCGGCGCCTTCCTCGCCGGCCACCTCGGCGACCGGCTCGGGCGCAAGCTCGTCCTGATGTGGACGCTCATCCTCATGGGCGTCGCGACGGCACTGATCGGCCTGTTGCCCACGTACGAGACGATCGGCCTCGCCGCGCCGGTCATCCTCGTGCTGCTGCGCATCGTCCAGGGCATCTCGGCGGGCGGCGAATGGGGCGGTGCCGTGCTCATGGCCGTCGAGCACGCCCCGAAGACGCGCCGTGGCGCATTCGGCGCGTCGCCGCAGATCGGCGTGCCGCTCGGCCTTCTTCTCGCGTCCGGCGTGATGGCGCTCATGGCCATGATCGCTCCCGGCGAGGCGTTCCTGGCCTGGGGCTGGCGGGTCCCGTTCCTCCTGAGCGTCGTGCTCATCCTCGTCGGCTGGTACGTGCGTCGCCGCGTGGAGGAGAGCCCCGTGTTCACCGAGCTCGCCGAGCGGCGCGAGAAGGCCCACATGCCGATCGTGCAGCTCTTCCGCAAGCACGCCGCTCTCGTGATCATCGCCGCGTTCGTCTTCGCGGGGAACAACGCCGTCGGCTACATGACCACCGGCGGCTACATCCAGAACTACGCCACCAACCCGGAGGGACCCCTCGGTTTCGACCGCGAACCGGTCCTGTGGGCGGTCGCCGGCTCGGCGGTCACCTGGCTCGTCACGACGCTCATCGCCGGGTTCCTCTCCGACCGCATCGGGCGGCGCACGACCTACATCGCCGGCTGGATCCTCCAGCTCGCGGGCGTGTTCGCCCTCTTCCCGCTCGTGAACACCGGAAGCATCGGCCTCCTCTTCGCCGGGCTGGCGATCCTGACGATCGGCCTGGGCCTGACGTACGGCCCGCAGGCCGCCCTGTACGCCGAGCTCTTCCCGGCATCCATCCGGTTCTCGGGCGTCTCGATCTCCTACGCC
Organism: Microbacterium sp. H37-C3; assembly: GCF_027157935.1. NCBI lineage: Bacteria > Bacillati > Actinomycetota > Actinomycetes > Micrococcales > Microbacteriaceae > Microbacterium > Microbacterium sp. H37-C3. Next base: position 541,690 of record NZ_JAPVLR010000002.1, read on the forward strand.
ATCGGCGCCATCCTCGGCGGGGCGTTCGCGCCGACGATCGCGACCGCGCTCGTGCAGGCGACGGGATCGACCATGTCGGTGACCTGGTACCTGGCGGGGATGACGGTGCTCGGGCTCGTCGCGACGCTGCTGCTGCGCGACCGCAGCGGCATTCCGCTCGACCCCGACCACGAGGCCGAGCAGTCGGTCAGCCCGATCGTCGGCACCGGCCGGCGCTGATCGCGGCGGCGAGGAGGGCACGATGCAGTTCCATCATCACGGCTACGTCTCGGGAGATCCGCGCGTGCAGCCCGCGGCCGGTCGCGGGCCGCGCCGCCCCGCCGAGCTGCCCGACGAGACCGACGTCCTCATCGTCGGCTCGGGACCGGCGGGGATGCTGCTGGCGGCGCAGCTGTCGCAGTTCCCCGACGTCGACGTGAGGTTGATCGAGCGCCGCGAGGGGCGTCTCGAGCTGGGGCAGGCAGACGGCATCCAGCCGCGCAGCGTCGAGACCTTCCAGGCGTTCGGGTTCGCCGAGCGCATCATGGCGGAGGCCTACAACATCGGCTGGATGAACTTCTGGGCACCCGACCCGGAGGATCCGACGCGCATCGTGCGCACCATGCGCACGGAGGACTATGCGCTGCGGATGAGCGAGTTCCCGCACCTGATCGTCAACCAGGCGCGCGTGCTCGACTACTTCGCCGAGGCCGCGGCGCAGGGGCCGGGGCGCGTCGTCCCCGACTACGGCGTCGAGTTCCTCGGGCTGACCGTTGGCGACGAGGGCGAGTTCCCCGTCGAGGTGCGGGTGCGTCATGTCGCGGGCGCTTGGGCGGGGGAGGAGCGCACGATCCGTGCGAAGTACGTCGCGGGGTGCGACGGCGCGCGTAGCCGCGTGCGCGACGCGATCGGCCGGGTCCACGTCGGAGCCGCCTCGGCGCACGCCTGGGGCGTCATGGACGTGCTGGTGAACACCGACTTCCCCGACTGGCGCATCAAGTGCGCGATCAACTCAGCGGCGGGCAACATCCTGCACATCCCGCGCGAGGGCGGCTACCTCAGCCGCATGTACATCGATCTCGGCGAGGTCGCCCCCGACGACGATCATCGCGTGCGGCAGACGCCGATCGACGAGATCATCCGGCGAGCCAACGCGATCCTGCACCCGTACTCGATCGACGTGAGAGAAGTCGCCTGGCACAGCGTCTACGAGGTGGGGCATCGCGTCACCGACGGCTTCGACGACGTGCCGGCGGCCGCCCCGCGCGCGCCGCGCGTGTTCCTGACCGGCGACGCCTGCCACACCCACAGCGCGAAAGCCGGCCAGGGGATGAACGTCTCGATGCAGGACGGCTTCAATCTCGGGTGGAAGCTCGGCCACGTCCTGACGGGTCTCGCGGCGCCGTCGCTCCTGTCGACGTACGGGGCGGAGCGGCGCCCCGTCGCGCAGCAGCTGATCGACTTCGACCGGGAATGGTCGGCCCTCATGGCGCGCAAGCCCGAGGAGATCACCGACCCGCAGGATCTCGCGACCCACTACCTCGCGACGGCGGAGTTCCCCTCCGGCTTCCGCACCCGGTACGACCCGTCGGAGATCGTCGCGGATGCCGCGCACCAGGTCCTCGCTTCGGGCTTCCCGATCGGCATGCGATTCGCGTCGGTCGAGGTCGCGCGCGTCGCCGACGGCAACGCCGTGCACCTGGGTCACCACGCCCGCGCCGACGGGCGGTGGCGCATCTACGCGTTCGCCGACGCCCCGTTGCCGGGCGCGCCGTCCGCGCTCGATGACTTCGCGCGGTGGCTCGCGTCGCCCGTGTCGCCGGTGTCCGTGCACACCCCCGCGGGCGCCGACGTCGACGCGGTGTTCGACGTCAAGGTGGTGTACCAGCAGCGGTACGACGAGATCGAGCTGCCGCTCGTGCCCGACATCTTCCGCCCCCGCACCGGCCCGCTCGGCCTGATGGACTGGGAGAAGGTGTTCGCCGCAGCGCCGAGCGCCTGGCACGATGCCGACATCTTCGACGAGCGCGGGCTCTCGCGCGACGGAGTCGTCGTCGTCGTCCGCCCCGACCAGTACGTCGCCGCCGTCCTGCCGCTGACCGCGACGGACGAGCTCGCCGCCTTCTTCGCGGGAGCCCTGCTGCGGGCCTAGGAGTCCGCGCTAGGAGTTCACACGGAGGATCTCCTCCTGGTACGGGGCGCGGATCGCCGCCGACACCCGCAGGTCGAGCAGGAGGAACGGGCGGTCCTCGGCGGGGCGTTCGCGCCACCGGGCGAGGGCCTCGAGATCGTCGAGCGTGCGCACGACGACGCCCTCGCCACCGACCGCACGGCACAGTGCGGCGAAGTCGACCTCGGGGATGAGCATGGGGGCGGGGGCGAGGCCCTGCGCGCCGTACAGGTGCACCTCGGCCCCGTACGCGCGGTCGTTCCACACGACGGCCAGGCCGCGGCCGCCGGCGACCCGGACAGCCGACTCGAGGTCGCTGACGGCCATGAGACCGCCGCCGTCGCCCGTCGTCAGCACGATCGTCGCGTCGGGACGGGCGCGGGCTGCACCGGGGACCGAGGGGAAGCCGAGGCCGATCGACTGATAGGCGGTGCCGACCATCATCATCCGGTCGGGAGACGACACGGGCCAGTACATGTTCGCCCATCCGATGAAGTGGCCACCGTCCGACACGACGACGCGGTCCTCGGGCAGCAGCTCTCCGATCCGCCGCGCGGCGGACCGCGGGTCGAGACGCCCGTCGGGGGCGAGGGCGTCGCCGGGGAGATGGTCGCGCAGGGCGGCGATGTCGAGCGACTCGCGCCATCCGCTCGCCGGAGCGACGAGCGCGGCGAGCTCGTCGGCGATCGCCCGGGCCGCGAGGGCCGCGTCGGCGCGCAGGTAGAGCCCGACGTGCGGATGCGTCGCCGTGGCGGCCGTGTCGATCTGCGCGACCGTCGTCCCGGGGGCGAACAGGGTCCCGAACCGCATCGTGAACTGGTTGAGAGACGCGCCGACGACGAGCACGACATCGGCGTCGTGGATGACGGACATCGCCCCGTCGGCGCCGAATCCGCCGGTCACGCCGAGATCGAACTCCGGACGCGGGAAGACCCCGCGCCCGAGAGCCGTGGTCGCGGTCACCGCTCCCGTCGCATCGGCGATGGCGCCGAGAGCGGTGCCCGCTCCGGCGAGCCACGCGCCGCGGCCCGCGAGGAGGAGGGGCCGCTGCGCGCCCGCCAGTGCACGGGCGATCTGCGTCACGGTTCCGGTCGCGAACGGCGTGGCGGGAGCGAGCCCAGGCGCTCGTCGCGGCTCGGGGGTATGGGTGAGCGGGCCGGCGTCCGCTTTGGCGACGTCGTAGGGGATCGCCAGCACGACGGGGGAGGAGTACGCGAGGGCGTGCTCGATCGCGATGACGGTCGTGGCCGCGGCATCTGCCCGGCCCACCGTGTAGGTGCGGACTCCGACCGCCGAGGCGAGCGCGATCTGGTCGACGTCCCACGGGCGCGGGCCGGACGTCGGCGCATCGCCGACGACGAGGACCAGCGGGGTGCGTGCCTGCGCTGCCTCCGCGAGCGGTGTCAGGGTGTTGGTGAACCCCGCTCCGTACGTCGCGGTCGCGGCCGCGAGGCCTCCGCCGGCACGGTAGTGGGCATCGGCGGACACCACGCCGCCCGCCTCATGACGGAGCGCGGTGAAGGTGACGCCGGGGGAGCGCTCGAGCGCATCGAGCAGGTGTGCGTTGCCATTGCCCATCACGCCGAAGACGTGCGAGACGTGTCGGGAGAGGGCGGCGGCGACGTGCGCGGAGACGGAGGGCATGGCGATGCCTTTCGAGACGGAACGGTGATGGAGGCCGTATGTGTCTCACGCGCGGATGCCGCTTCGTGCCCATTTTTCGAGCACCGACGGCAACGCCGCCGCCGGACGTTCCGATTATAGGAACGACCGACGACGGCGTGAAGTGTTCGGTACGGGTTACGCCGGGACCTTCAGTCGCGGCACTCCGGCGGTCACCGGCCGCAGCTCACGCTGCGGGGCCTCGGGGATCTCCTGGTCCAGCGCGACGACGAGTCCGGCGGACGACGTCGCCGCATTGGCCATGTCGCGGATGGCGGCCGGGTTGAGGACCTCCATGTCGGCGCTTTCGAAGACGAAGCGCAGCGGGATGGACGGCTGCAGCCAGATCGAGGAACGACCGTCGTCGGCCGTCCACGACATCATGAAGCTCTCGTTGCGCCGCAGCTTCGTCGCGATGACGACTTTGAGGTGCGCGAGCAGGCGGTCCGGGATCTCGATTCGGGTGTCGGAGTTTCCGTAGTGGAGCTGTCCCATGCTGTCCTCCTGAGATCGTCGATGAGCGAGTGAAGTGTTGGTTCCCTCGTTAAGTATCTAGCCAGACAAGACAGTTTCTGTCAATTCTTAGATCCTATGTATCTCACCATCTGTGAAAGACAGAATCTGTCAAGCTGGGCTAGTGTTCTAGGATGTCGGAGGAGGTGGCAACCCGATGCCTCAAAACGTCGTCCGTCATGAAGGACTTCACCTGTACGCGGATCAACCTCGTGACGAGGTCGGTCGTCGGCTGAGCGACGCCGTCCTGCGTCTGCGGCGTGCGGAACAGGTGCAGGCCGGGCTCGCCGTGCGCGCCTCCGAGCTGTCGGCGATCGACTTGACCGCTCTGCGCTACCTCGTTCAGGGACACCGCGACGGCCGCGATCTCGGGCCCAAGGACCTCATCGTCATGCTCGCCACCTCGAGCGCCACGGTCACCAATGTCGTCGAGCGTCTCGCCTCGAAGGGCCTGGTCGAGCGCGTGCAGCACCCCAGCGACCGCCGCGCGCACTACCTCGTTCCGACCGCCGCCGCCGTCGAGCGGGTGGATGCCGCCTTCGCCGCCCATCACCGGGCGGTTGTGACGGTCATCGATGAGCTCGACCCTGAGCGTACCGCCATCGCGGCCGAGGTCATCGACCTCCTCGCTTCCGCCCTCGACGAGATCGCCGAGCGCAGCACCTGACTCCCGAACGAAGCGGGGGCCGACTCCATATCAGTGGTGTCGGCCCCCGCTTCGTCGTGTCAGCTGTCTTCGCCCTCAGCCTGCGAGGGGTGTCCCGTCTCCTCTTCCGGGGCTTCGCCCGTGTCGGGGTGATCGGGGTCGGCGCCCTCGGCCTGGCTGGGCTTCGCGTCGTCTCGTGACATCGACGGTCTCCTTCCGAGATGGGGTCGTCGTCTCTGGCTATCACGCTTGTCCGACCCCCGCCATCCCCTCGCCCCGGGCGGGACGATGTGCCTACGGTCGCCTCATGTCCGACGCATCTGAACCCCTGACCGACGAAGACGCCCGCCGCGAGGAACTGCTGCGCGCCGGCGGATCGACCGAGGCCGACGCGGCGCCGCGGATCGAGACGAGCGAGCACGACGGCGTCACGCGCATCGACATCGCCGACTCGGCCGCCGTGCGTCCGGGACCTGGGCCCGGTACGCCCGACGCCGACGGTGACGAGCCGGAGGTCGAGCGATGAAGGCCCTCACCTGGCAGGGGCGCCGCAACGTCTCCGTCGAGACGGTACCCGACCCCGAGATCCTCGAGCCCACCGATGCGATCGTGCGGATCACCTCGACCGCGATCTGCGGCTCCGACCTGCACCTGTATGAGATCTTCGGGCCGTTCATCGACAGCGGCGACGTGCTCGGACACGAGCCGATGGGCGTCGTCGTCGAGGTCGGCTCGGCCGTCACGAACCTGGCGGTCGGGGACCGCATCGTCGTGCCGTTCAACATCTCGTGCGGGCACTGCTTCATGTGCCGGCGCGGGCTGCAGTCGCAGTGCGAGACGACGCAGGTCACCGAGTACGGCAGCGGCGCGTCGCTGTTCGGCTACACCAAGCTGTACGGCCAGGTCCCCGGCGGTCAGGCCGAGTACTTGCGGGTGCCGCTCGCGGACTACAACCACATCCGCGTCGGCAACGACCTCCCCGACGACCGGTACCTCTTCCTCAGCGACATCCTGCCGACGGCGTGGCAGGGCGTGGAGTACGCCGATGTTCCCGAGGGCGGCACTCTCGCGGTGATGGGGCTGGGGCCTGTCGGCCAGTTCGTCGCGCGTGTCGGTGTGCACCGGGGGTACCGGGTGCTCGCGGTCGACCCGGTCGCCGAACGGCGAGCGATGGCGGAGCGGCACGGTGCGGACGTGTTCGACCTGACCGACTCGGTGGTCGACGAACTCCGCGACCTCACCGACGGGCGCGGCGCGGACGCCGTCGTGGATGCCGTCGGCATGGAGGCCCACGGGAACCCCGCCGTCTCGACGGTGCACAAGGCGTTGGGGCTGCTGCCCGATGCCCTGGCTCAGAAGGTCATGGAGACCGGCGGGCTCGATCGGCTGGCGGCGCTCCACTCGTCGATCGACATCGTCCGCCGCGGCGGCACCGTCTCGCTCAGCGGCGTGTACGCCGGCGAGGCCGACATGATGCCGATGAAGACGATGTTCGACAAGCAGCTGAGCCTTCGGATGGGTCAGTGCAACGTCAAGCGGTGGATCGATGACCTGCTGCCTCTCGTCGAAGACCCCGCTGACCCGCTCGGCGTCATGGATCTGACGACCCACCGCGCGCCGCTGTCCGACGCGCCGGGCCTCTACGAGACTTTCCAGAAGAAGGAGGACGGCTGCATCAAGGTGGTGCTGCAGCCGTGACTCCGCCCCGGGGAGGAGACGGCCATGTCGCGTAACGTCCGACTCATGCACTGCGCCCCCGAAGACGTCTTCGGGGTCCTGAACGACGGCTGGCTGTTCCCGGCGTGGGTCGTCGGTGCGTCGCGCATGCGCGATGTCAGTCCCGCCTGGCCCCAGAAGGGGTCGCGTCTGCACCATTCCTTCGGGGTGTGGCCCTTCGTCATCGACGACAGCACGTCGGTGCTCGAATTCGATCCGCCGCACCGCATGGTGCTGCAGGCGCGCGGCTGGCCGATCGGTGAAGCCCACATCACCATCGACGTCAAGCCCCGAGGCGATGACTGCGTCGTGCGCATTCAGGAAGTGGCCGCGGAGGGGCCGGGGTCGTTCATCCCGCAACCGCTGCTCGACCTGCCCCTGCACGTGCGCAACGCCGAGACCCTGCGTCGGCTCGCGCACCTCGCGGAGGGCGGCGCGGGACGGTGACGACCGAGTACGACGCCGTCATCGTCGGCTCCGGGCCGAACGGGCTGGCGGCGGCCGTCACCCTGGCGCGCTCCGGGCTCTCGGTCGCGGTGTTCGAAGCCGAGGATCACTTCGGCGGCGGGGCGGCCTCCGGGGAGGTCACCCTCCCCGGCTACCTGCACGACCTGTGCTCGGCGGTGCACCCGCTCGCATTCGAATCCGCCTTCTTCCGCGAGTTCGGACTGCGCCACCGCGTCGAGTTCGTCGTGCCCGAGGTGTCGTACGCGCACCCTCTCGACGGCGGCGCGGCGCTGGCGTACCGCGATCTCGATCGCACGGCCGAGGGGCTCGGTGCCGACGGCCGCGCGTATGCCCGGCTGATGGCGCCGCTCGTCGAGCGCGTGCGCGGCATCGCGGACTTCACCGGTGGATCGCTGCTGCGCGTGCCCGGCGATCCGATCGCCGCGGCCTGGTTCGGCCTGCGCACCCTCGAGCAGGGGACACCGGCATGGAACCTGCGGTTCCGCGAGCAGGCGGCGCCGGCCCTCATGTCGGGGGTCGCGGCCCACACCATTCTCGGCCTCCCGAGTCTCGCGGCAGCCGGCGGCGGCCTCACCCTCGCGACATACGGTCATGCCCGCGGGTGGCCGATCCCGATCGGCGGAAGCGGGGCGATCGTGGCCGCCATGGTCGACGACATCCGTGCGCACGGCGGCGAGCTGTTCGTCGGACGCCGCATCCGCTCGCTCGATGAGCTGCCGAGCGCGCGGGCGGTGATGCTCGACGTGACGCCGCGCGCGCTCATCGAGATCGCGGGGGAGCGGATGCCGACGCGCTATCGGCACCGCCTCGAGCGATTCCGCTACGGCGATGCGGTGGCGAAGGTCGACTTCGCCCTCTCCGCGCCGGTGCCGTGGCGCGATCCCGCGATCGCGCAGAGCGGCACTGTCCACGTCGGCGGGACCCGGCCGGAGATCGCCGCCTCCGAGAACGCGGTGCGCGCCGGCCGGCTGCCCGACGCGCCGTATGTGCTCGTCGCGCAGCCGTCGCTGTTCGATGCGGGCCGGGCGCCGGATGGCCATCACACCCTGTGGGCATACACGCACGTTCCCGCGGGCAGCGAGGTCGACCGGACCGAGGCGATCGTGCGCCAGATCGAGCGGTTCGCGCCGGGCTTCCGCGACACGATCCTCGCGACCCACTCGGAGACCGCGCAGCAGGTCGCCGCGCGCAACCTCAACTATCCCGAGGGTGACATCTCCGCCGGCATCCCGTCGCTCGATCAGCTGATCGCCCGCCCGTTGCTCGCACGCGACCCGTGGCGGACGCCCATGGGCGGCGTCTATGTGTGCTCGTCCTCGACGAGCCCGGGCCCGGGCGTTCACGGGCTGGCCGGATGGTGGTCGGCTCTGAGCGCTCTGCGGCACGAGTTCGGGGTGCTCACGCGTCCCGACCTCTCACCGCGTCTCTAGGGGTGGGAGGCGCCGGAGTCAAGCGGAAGAGCGCCCCGTCGCCGCGCTCGTACAGTGGACGCACCATCGTCGTCTGCGGGAGGTTCATGGTGTCCGGTGCTTCCGAGCCCGAATCCGTCGCGCGAGCCGTCGAACGGCTCCGTCTGGCCGAGGCCAGCCTGGCTCGGCGGCGTCAGAGCGACTGCGGTCCCAGTGAGACGGCGCGCGCCGCAATGCGGGTGGTGTACGACAGCGCGGATGCCGGCCGGCGCGTCACCCCGACCGACATCGCCGCCTCGCTGGGCATCTCGACGCCGACGGCGACGACCATGCTGAAGCGTCTCCGCGACGGGGGACTGGTGGCGTTCGAGCGCAACCCCGACGACGGTCGGAGCAAGTACGTCGTGCCGACCGATCGCAACGCGGACGTCGAGGGTGTCGATCCACTGACGCTGCGTGTGCGCGACATCGCGCGCGGGCTGGATGACGACACCGCCGCGAAGCTGACGACCCTTCTCGACGCGATCGCGGATGCGGTCGACGAGGAGTGTCGCTGAGGTCAGGCGTCGGCGGTCGCGGGCTCCGGGACGACACGCAGGCCGTTCGCTCCGCCCGCTTCGAGCAGGAGGGCCTCGACCCAGTGTCGATTGATCGTCGGAGGACGGCTGCCGCTGAAGAGGAACACCATCGGGACGGCCGGGTGCACCCACACGCTGAACAGCCCGCTGTCGGTCGAACGGTGGAACATGAACGGCTCGTTGCGGCGCAGCTTGTTCATGAACACGACCCGCAGGTGCGCGAGCAGACGGTCTTCTACGTCGAACGTCCGTCCTTGACTGCCGTAAACGAGTGTTCCCACGGACGCGAGGGTACTGGCGGGGGTCCGCCTAATTAATTCCGGTTAGTTAGGCGAACTAGTTAGAGCAGGGATGGCGCGTAAACCCCTCGTGAACTTCTGTCAAGCGGGTAGGTGCAGACGGCTCGGGCCGCGATAGTCGTGTCAGAGCGACGGGAGTGGTCATGGTCTTGGATATGTCACCGATCGCCCGCAAGCCCAGCGCGGTGCGCCTGGCCACGTCGGGCGCCCTGCGTCAGCTGCCGTCGCGGCGGCCGGAAGCGCCGAGCACCGAGGCGGACGTCCGCTGGGAGCTCGTCGACGTCGACCGTTACGAGGTGCGAGAGGGAGAGGTCACCCTCGGCTACATCGACGTCGTCGGCGCGGTCTTCGTAGCCCTCGGCGGGCCCTGGTACTCGGCTGCCGTCGAGCTGCGTCAGACGCTCCGCTTCGATGAAGCGGTGCAGACGCTGCGCTCGACCCGGCGTCACTGAGGCGCGGCCCGGCAGCGGTCCTCCGGCCTCCTAGGCTGGGGGACATGATCCGCATCGCCACCATCGGCACGAGTGTCATCACCGACGCCTTCATCGGTGCGGCCTCTCGCACCCGGGGGATCGAGGTCGTCGCGGTGTCGTCTCGAGATGCGGTGAAGGCGCAGGCCTACGCCGATCGTCTGGGTGTCGCACGGGCGATCGCCGGCCTCGATACCGTCCTCGCCGATCCCGAAGTCGACGCGGTCTACATCGGTTCGCCGAACGCCGCCCACGGCTCGCAGGTCGAGTCCGCCATCGCGGCGGGCAAGCACGTGCTCGTGGAGAAGCCCGCGGTCGCCACAGCCCGGGAGTGGGATGACCTCGTCGACCGGTCGCGCCGCGCGGGCGTGATCCTGCTCGAGGCGATGCGCACGGCGTACGACCCCGGCATCGCGGCCGTCCGCGAGCAGCTCGGATCGCTCGGAACGCTCCGCCGCGCCTCGTTCCACTACGCCAAACGGTCGTCGCGCTACGACGCCGTGCTCGCGGGTGGGACGCCGAACATCTTCGATCCCGCCATGGGCGGCGGAGCGCTCGCGGATCTGGGTGTCTACGGCGTGCACGCGGCGGTCCTCCTGTTCGGTGAACCCACCCGCGTGGCCGGGTCGTCGGTGACGATCGCCACGGGCGCTGACGGCGCCGGTCTGGCGGTGCTCGAATACCCGGGGCTGGTCGTCGACGTCGCCTACTCGAAGATCACCACCGCTCTCCGGCCGAGCGAGATCCAGGGCGAGGATGCGACGCTGCTCATCGATCACCTGGCCAGTCCGCGCCGCGTGACACGGGTCGGTCTCGACGGTGCGGAGTCCGCGTGGACGTCGGATGCTGCCGTCGACACGCTCGACGGCGAGGTCGCGCGCTTCGTCGAGCTCGTGGGCGGCGCGGTCGCTCCGGACGAGGACCAGGCGCGCACGGCGGCAACGCTGCGGACCATGGAGCGCATCCGCCAGGCGACAACCGGCTGACGCATCCGCCGAGCGCCCTGTCAAGGCCCTGGGGTTTCACCCGGTGTCGACGCAGGCTCGTCCCATGCACCACACGGGACTGCGCTGGGATGAGATCGCTGAGGATGCCTGGCGGGTATGCGATCCCACGCGCCCGTCCTCCGATGCCGATGCCGTCGTCGCCTACGTCGAACGGCGCCGGGACGGTGTCTTCGAGGTGGTGTGGCTCTGCGGCACCGCGGGGACCGAGACCTTCGTCGCGATCGGTGAGGCCGCCTGCGCGATCGCCGACCGACACGCCGCATCCCGCCGCACCGGGTCGCCGCTGGCGACCAAGCCGATTCCCATCGCCCACCGTCCGCCGCTTTCGCGGGCCTGAGGCTCGGGTGCGGTCAGCGCCGCATCCGATCGATCAGCAACCCGACGGCTGCGTTCGCGCTGTCGTCGATGACCTGTTCGGGCTCACCGTCGAGGTCGAGCAGGACGTGGCCCGTATCTGCGCCGTCGCTCCACCCGAGGTACACCGTACCCGGCTCGTGGCCGTCGTGCGGCTCCGGACCCCCGACGCCCGTCACCGACACCGCCAGATCCGCGCCTGTCAGGTCGCGGACCGCACGTGCGAGGTGCTCGGCGCATTCCGGGGAGCAGGGGTCGATCCCCTCGGCCAGGCCCAGGACGCGGTGCTTCGTCTCCAGTCGGTAGGCCACGACGCCGCCGGCGAACCAGTCGCCCGCGCCCTCCGCCGCGCCGATGGTGGCGGCGAGGTTGCCCGAGGTCAGCGATTCCGCCACCGCGATCACGGTGCCGCTCTCCTGTGCCAGCCGGGCGAGTTCATCGATGTGGGTCATTTCTACTCCTGGCGCGACCCTAAGCACCGGTGGCGGAGACGCGTGCGGGGATTGTCTGCGATTCGGCACGGTGATATCGCGCGGGAGGCGCAGAGCTCGACTGGGACTTTGGTCCCTGGTGGAGTCATCGCGAATGCGAGATGGTTATGTGGTCAGACCACATACGACGAAGGAGACAGAAATGACCACGCACGCGGTCCACGCAGCCATCCCCCGCACGGAGGCTCGGACCCGCACTCAGGCGATCGCCCGCCAGGACGAGATCGTGACCTCGCTCGCCGGGCGCCGCACTCTCGCTGCGCTGCGCTACGCGACCGGCTTCATCTTCCTCTGGGCGTTCCTCGACAAGCTGTTCGGCCTCGGATTCTCGACGCCGTTCGAGCGGGCGTGGATCAACGGCGGCACCCCGGCGCAGGGCTTCCTCAACAGCCCCGCCGTCACCGGCCCCCTTCAGCCCTGGTTCCAGAGCATGGCGAGCCCGCTCGCCGACGTCCTGTTCATGGCGGGCATGCTGGCCATCGGAGTCGCCGTCATGTCGGGCATCGGTCTCCGCGTCGCAGCGGTAGCCGGAAGCCTCGTCATGCTCCTGATGTACCTCGCCGAGTGGCCGTTCGCCTGGGGTGCGGCATCTACCAACCCCCTCGTCGACTACCACATCGTCTACGCGCTCGCGCTGATCGTGATCGCCGTGCTCCACGCCGGCGACACCTGGGGCCTCGGCGCCATGTGGAAGAAGCTGCCTCTCGTGCAGCGCTTCCGGTGGCTCGTCTGACACCGAGTCGCCCCGCCGAAGGCGCGGATCCCCCCGGGGGTCCGCGCCTTCGCTCATTCGTGCGCGGGCTGCGCCGCGCGAAGAGCGGCCTGCGTGCGGCTGGTGACGCCGAGCGTTCGCATGATGCCTGTCAGATGGTTCTTGACCGTCTTCTCGGCGATACCGAGCTCGGCCGCGATCGCGCGATTCGACAGCCCGCGGGCCACGAGCGCCAGCACTTCCCGCTGGCGTCGGGGGAGAGGGTCCGAAGACGGCGCGGAGGACGCGGTCGTATGCAGCGTCGCGCCCAGCGGATGGCCCGATCCCACCCGGCGCACGGCGTCGATCAGCTCTCCGGCCGCGACGTCCTCGAGGAGGAAGGCGGACGCGCCCGCCGATGCGCTCTCGCGACGCGCCTCGTCGTCGTCCGAGGCACAGAGGATGATGCAGTGCAGGCGCGGATCCGCTGCGCGCAGGGCGGCGCAGACCGCCGCGCCGGTGCCGTCTGCCAGCTGATAGCCGAGGATCGCGACATCCGGTCGTGTCGCCCCGGCGCGCGCCTTCGCCTGGCGTGCGGTCGCCGCCTCGGCGACGACCTGCATGCCCGCGGCCGCGTCGATCAGGTCGGCGACGCCGCGGCGGACCAGGTCGTGATCGGCCAGGACCAGCACGGCGAGCATGGCCTCCACCGTAGCGTTCGGCTGGATACGGTGGGGGGATGGAGGAGCACCGGGCCGGTCCGCGGCGGAGCGAACAGGCCCGCCTCGCGGTCCTGACGGCGGCGGCCGACCTGCTCGCGCAGAACGGCTATGAGAATCTCACCATCGAGGCCATCGCGCGGCAGGCATCGGTCGGCAAGCAGACGATCTACCGGTGGTGGCCCTCGCGTGCAGCGATCCTGACGGAGGCGCTGCTCGAGGGCATGATCTTCCGACAGCAGCTCGCGGTGCGGAACACCGGAGACCTGCGCCGCGATCTCACGGAGTGGATGTCGCGGGTGTGGTCGGTCCTCGATGCGCCGCAGGGCCGGATGCTGCTGCGTTCGCTCGTCGCCGCGGCGACCGAGCACCCGGCCATCGGCGAGCTGATGCGCGATCGGCTGAGCGCCGACGGCGGCATCCGGGCGCGGGTCGTCGCGCACGGAGATCCCGCGGTCGCCGCGGTCGAGATCGGCGACGCGATCGCCGGCTGGATGATGATGCAGGTGCTCATGGGCGCGGCTCCGACGCCGGACGGCATCCGGGCGATCGTCCACGCGCTGGTCCCGGGTTAGGGTTGACGAGACGCTGCGTCTCGTCAAGGGCGTCCGCATTCCGAAGGAGTCGCTGATGGCCGAGCTGCTGTACCGCCTGAGCAAGGGAGCCGCGCGTCGCGCATGGCTCGTCGTCGTCGCCTGGGTCGCCGTGCTGGGGATCGCCGGCGGCGCCTTCGCGCTCGGCTTCGGCGGACTCTCATCGAGCTTCGACATCCCGGGCACCGCTTCGTCGAAGGTCACCGACCAGCTCGCCGAGGAGCTGCCCGACTTCGCCGGAGCGGCGGGCACCGTCGTGTTCCACGCTGAGGACGGTGCGCTCACCGACGATCAGCGTGCGGCGATCTCCGACCTCGTCGCCTCCGCCACGGATCTGCCCGACGTCGCGACCGTCAACGACCCGTTCGAGGCCGAGGCGCAGCGCGCGGCGCAGGCCCAGCAGCTGGCTGACGGTCAAGCGCAGATCTCCTCCGCGCGCGACCAGCTCGACGCCGGACAGGCGCAGCTCGATCAGGGCACGGCGCAGCTCGAGGCGGGCCAGGCCCAGCTCGACGCCGCGCGCGCCCAACTCGAGGCAGCCGGTGCTCCGGCCGCGCAGCTCGCCGCGCTCGACGCTCAGCAGGCTCAGCTCGACGCGGGCCGCGCCGAGCTGGAGCGGCAGCAGGCGACCCTCGACTCCGGGCGGACCGAGCTCGAGGCGCAGGCCGAGACCGCCGACCTCGGCGGGCGCCTGCTCGACCTCGCCGACGGTATCGCCCTCGTCTCGCCGGACGGCTCGACCGCGACCGTGAACGTCGCCTTCACCCTGCCGCGCCTCGAGCTGCCGCAGGATGCGAAGGACGCCGTCGTCGAGCACTTCACCGCCGAGCCGATCGACGGCGTCGAGGTGGGCTTCTCGACCGAGATCTCCCAGGGCGTGCCGAAGATCCTCGGCGTCGGCGAGGCCGTCGGCGTCGCGGTCGCCGCCGTGGTGCTGCTCGTCATGCTCCGCAGCCTCATCGCCGCCGCCCTCCCGCTCGTCACCGCCGTCGTCGGAGTGGGCGTCGGCGTGCTCGGGGTGCTCGCACTGTCGGGAGTCGTGCAGATGGCTTCGGTGACGCCCGTGCTCGGCGTGATGCTCGGGCTCGCGGTCGGCATCGACTACGCCCTGTTCGTGCTCAATCGGCACCGCAAGCAGCTGCTGCGCGGGATCGACCTGCACGAGTCGATCGGCCTCGCCGGGGGAACCGCCGGAAACGCCGTCGTGTTCGCCGGATCGACCGTCGTCGTCGCCCTCCTCGCCCTCAACATCACCGGCATCCCGTTCCTCGGTCTCATGGGTACGGCGGGAGCCGTCTGCGTCGCCATCGCGGTGCTGATCGCGATCACGCTGCTGCCGGCGCTCCTCGGGCTGCTCGGGATGCGCGTGCTCGGCCGTCGTGCGCGTGCGCGCGTAGGCCAGCCCGACGCGGTATCGACCCCGACGCGCGCGATGCCGACCTGGCGCGCCATCACGACCGCCGTCGTGTCGGTCGGGCTCCTGCTCGCCCTCGCGGTTCCGGCGCTGTCGATGCGGGTGGGCCTGCCCGACGGAGCGTCCGAGCCGGAGGGATCGTACGGCCAGCGTGCGTTCGAGCTCACCGAGGACGCGTTCGGCCCCGGTGCGAACTCGCCGCTGCTGGTGACCGCGAGCCTGCCCGAGGGCCTCGACGACACGGGGCGGCTGCGAGCGCAGGTCGCTGTGGCCGAGGCGATCGCCGACCGCGACCACGTCAGTGCCGTCGCGCCGATCGCGGTCTCCGACAGCGGCACCATCGCGGCGTTCCAGGTGATCCCCACGGATGGGCCGAGCAGCGTCGCGACCGAGGACCTGGTGCGTGACCTGCGCTCACTGCCACCGGTCGACGGCGAGTACGCGCTGGGTGTCGCCGGTCAGGCCGCCATCAACATCGACATCTCCGAGGGGCTCGTCGGCATCCTGCCGATCTACCTCGCGGTCGTGGTCGGGCTCTCGCTCGTGATCATGATCGTCGTCTTCCGCTCGCTCGTCGTGCCGCTCATCGCGACCGGAGGCTTCATCCTGTCGCTGTTCGCGACCTATGGCGCCGTCGTCGCGGTCTTCCAGTGGGGATGGGGCGCCGAGCTCATCGGTCTGCACACGACCGGTCCGATCCTGAACTTCCTCCCGGTGATCCTCGTCGGCATCCTGTTCGGGCTCGCGATGGACTATCAGCTGTTCCTGGCGTCGGGGATGCGCGAGGCGTTCGTGCACGGCTCCGAGGCGAGGCTCGCCGTCATGCAGGGCTACCGTGCCGGGCGTTCGGTCGTGATCGCGGCCGCGCTCATCATGGTGTCCGTCTTCGGCGGCTTCATCTTCGCCGAGGCCACGATCATCCGCTCGATGGGCTTCGGCCTGGCCTTCGGCATCCTCGTCGACGCGCTCGTCGTGCGCATGCTGCTCATGCCCGCGCTCATGCACCTCATCGGGCGCGGTGCGTGGTGGCTGCCCCGGTGGCTCGACCGCATCCTCCCGGATGTCGACGTCGAGGGCGCCAAGCTCGAGCGCACGCACCCGCACGTCTGAGCGCGCCCGCCGGGGTCAGAACGCGTCGAGGTCGGCGCGCAGGCCCTGCCCGGTGTGCTCCGAGCGCAGGATGCCCCGCCGCCGCAGTACCGGCACGAGCTCGTCGAGAGCGCGGTGGAGCGTCACGGGGTGGAAGTCGCCCGAGAAGATCAGCCCGTCGTTGTCGGCGTCGTCGCCGAGCGCCTGGATGACGTCGGCGATCTCCTCCGCGGTCCCCACCGTGCCTCCGGCGCCGTCGGTCACACGTCCGAGCCGCGCCTTGCCGGCGAGGATGTCGCGCAGCGGCGCCTCGGAGAAGTCGGAGTACCGCCCGAGCAGCCCCCGAATGGTGCCCTTCGAGACGTGATCGCCGAAGATCGCGGGATCGAGCGGGCGGTCGAGGTCGAGCGACGTGAGGTCGGTCTCGAGATCGCTCGACCATGCCTCGGCCACGTCGACGAGCGTCGCCTCGTCGGGATGCCGCGATGCCTCGACGATGCGCTCCGCCTCCTCGACCGAGCTCGCGACGATCGGTTTGACGACGAAGAGAGTCTTGATCGCGTCGGCGTCCCGCCCCGCGGCGATCGCCGCTTCGCGCACGCGGCCGCGGTACGCGCGGATGCTCGCGGGGTCGAGGTTCGACAGGGCGAGCTGGATCTCGGAGTTCGCCCCGGCGAAGCCGATGCCCCGCGGCGAGCCGCCGGGGGAGGCGACGATCGGGTCGCCGGCGGGCAGGGGCTCGGCGTTGAGGGGACCGTCGAACGAGAAGTACTCGCCCCGGTGCTGGACGGCGTGGATTTTCGAGCCGTCGGCGTAGATCTGCGTGTCGGGATCGGCGATCAGGGCGTCGTCGTCCCAGCTGTGCCACAGCAGGCGCAGCGCATCGAGCCATTCCTGCGCACGGTCGTAGGCAGCGTCGTGCCCGAGGCGCTCCGTGCCGAAATGATGCGCCGACCCGACGTCCGTGACGACGTTCAGGCCCAGCCTGCCGCCGCTGAGGTGCTGCAGCGACGCGAACTGGCGAGCGGCGAGGTACGGCGGCCACGCGGCCGGGTTGACGGTGGGGATGACGCCCAGGTGCTGCGTCGCGGCGAACAGGTACGGGGCGAGCGTCCACGGGTCGTGCTTGGGCCCGCCGTACGCCTTGCGGACTCGAAGGTTCAGCGTCTCGGGAGTGATGCCGACCGAGAGCGCGTCTTCGATCAGGACGAAGTCGAACCCCGCCTGCTCGAGCTCACGGGCCGAGTGCTGGTAGAGGTCGGGCTTCTGCCACGGCCAGTTCCACCGCTGGTACGGCCGCGCCCAGCCGTGGGGACCGAACCCGCGCGAGAGGAACCAGCCGAAGTGCTGGGCGCGCGTCATGCCGACACCGCTTCCGGTGCTGCTGCGGTCGCGGCTCGGGCGGCATCGAGTCCGCGGTCGAGGTCTGCGATGAGGTCGCCGGCGTCCTCCAGGCCGACCGAGAGCCGCAGCAGGCCCGGCCCGACCCCGATGCGCGCCAGGTCGGCGTCACTGCGGCTCGCGTGGGTCGTGGTCGCCGGATGCAGCACGAGCGACCGCACATCGCCCAGGTGGGTCATCGGGGTGAACAGCCGCACGCTGCGCGTGAAGGCCTCCGCAGCTGCCCGCCCGCCGGTGAGGGTGAAGGAGAACAGCGCGCCCTGCCCCGCGGGGAGAAGGCGCACGGCGAGGTCGTGGTCCGGATGCGAGGGGAGTCCGCTGTAGTCGACGCCGGCGACCTCCGGACAGGTCTCGAGCCAGGCGGCGAGGGTCGCCGCCGTCTGCGATTGCCGCTCCACTCGCAGCGACAGGGTCTCGATGCCCTGCAGCAGCAGGAAGGCGTTGAGGGGCGACGGTGAGGGGCCGAAGCGCATCGCGACGCGGCGCGCGGTGTCGAGGAAGGCGCGCTCGCCCGAGCGTTCGACGAACGTGCGGCCGTCGGGTCCGGTCTCGGCCGCGATCTGGCGGAAACGGCCGGGCGCGGCATCCCAGGCGAAGCGTCCGCCGTCGACGATGACGCCGCCCAGACCCGTGCCGTGGCCCGACAGGGATTTCGACGCCGAGTGGATGACGATGTCGGCCCCGAGCTCGAGCGGGCGCAGCAGGTACGGCGTCGCGAGGGTCGAGTCGACGACGAGCGGGATGCCGTGCCGGTGTGCGACCTCGGCGACGGTCGGGATGTCGAGCACGCCGCCGCGCGGATTCGCGATCGTCTCGGCGACGAGGGCGCGGGTGCGCGGGCCGATCGCCGCCTCCCAGGCGGCCGGGTCGCGCGGATCGTCGACGAAGTCCGTTGTGATGCCGAGGCGCCCGAACTCGGAGCGCAGCAGCTCGCGCGTGCCCTCGTAGATCGCGGAGGCCGCGACGATGTGGTCTCCCGACTCGAGGATCGTCAGCAGCGCCGTCGAGGTCGCCGCCTGGCCGCTGCCGACGAGCAGGGCTCCCACGCCGCCCTCGAGGTCGGCGATGCGCCGCTCGGCCGCCGCCGCGGTCGGGTTGCCCACGCGCGTGTAGCTGAACCCGGTGGCGGGGTCCGCGAAGCGGCCCTCGCCGTCGGCGATGTCGTCGAATTCGAAGCCGGCGGTCAGGTAGATGGGAGTCGCGCGCGAGCCGTACGCGTCGAAGCCACGGGCGCCCGCGTGCAGCTGGCGCGTCGCGAAGGCGAGGGATTCGGAGTGGTTCTCGAGAGCGGGCATGGGGGGAAGAGTACGGCGGGCGGCCGCGGCGGCGCTTCTCCGCCGTCATCCGGAGTCACGCGGTGACCAGAGCTCGCCCTCGTGTGTCTCTCTGTGTTCTCCGGTTTCCGACTGTTTCGGCCCCGTTCACGATGGGAGCGCGCGGTGGCGAGCATGGGGTCATGTCCCCCCTGGTGAGTGTCGACGACCTCGCCGCCGAACTTGCCGCGGACGCTCCGGTGCGTCTGCTGGACGTCCGGTGGCGCCTGGACCGTGCCGAAGGACGACCCGACTATCTGCTCGGGCATCTGCCCGGCGCCGTGTACGTCGATCTCGAGCGCGAGCTCGCTCGTCCCGGCGTTCCGGAACAGGGACGGCATCCGCTTCCCAGCCGCGCGGATCTCGAGGCCGCTGCCCGGCGGTGGGGTGTGAACGCGGGCGACCGGCTCGTCGCGTACGACGACAACGACGGGGTCGCCGCGGCTCGTGCGTGGTGGCTGCTCCGTCGTCACGGCCTCGACATCCGGGTGCTCGACGGCGGCTTCCGCGCCTGGGTCGGATCGGGCCGTCGCCTGGAGCACAGCGACCGCGCCGCGGCGACCGGTGACGTCGATCTCCCGGAGGGGAGCGGAGGCCTCGCCGGCATCGACGACGCGGCTGTCGCCCCGGCACGCGGGGTTCTCCTCGATGTGCGCGCACCCCAGCACTACCGCGGTCAGGCGGTGGGGGCCGACCCCGTCAGCGGCCACATCCCGGGGGCTCGCAACCTTCCGACCGTCGTCCACATCGGCCCGGACGGTCTTCTCCGCGACCCGGACGAGATCCGCACGTCGCTCGCGGCCGTCGGGGTCGGGCCCGACACGGACGTCGTCATCACGTGCAGCTCGGGCGTCGCTTCAGCCCACACCGCGCTGGCGTTCGCGGTGGCCGGGTACCGCCGGGCGCGCGTGTTCGCGGGATCGTGGAGTCAGTGGTCCCGCGATCCGGGACGCCCCGTCGCGACGGGGCCGAGTCCGGCGGCCACGATCGGAGTGGTCTGACCGGGCGACGGCGAACCGCGTCAGTTGCGGATCGCCGAGCCCTCGCTGAGCCGGTGCCACGTGCGGTTGTGGTAGACCAGCGCATCGCCGTGCCCGCCCGGCTCCACGTCGCGCTCGACGTGCGACTGCAGGGCATGGCCGGCGATGACGATCGAGCCGCCGGCATCCATGCGAGAGACGACGGCGCAGCGGACCCAGGCGCGGACGCCGCGGTAGACCGGCTCGCCGGTGGTCAGCCGTGACCAGGCGGAGGCGTCGGCGAAGCGGTCGATGCCGCTGGTCGCGCCCAGCTTCGCCAGCGCGAGGTCGTCGGCGTCGAGCAGGTGCACCACGACGGTCTCGGCCGTCGACAGCACGGCGGAGGCGGAGGACTGCGCCGACACCGAGAACACCAGCAGCGGCGGGTCGGCGCTCACCGAGGAGACCGACGTCGCCGTCAGGGCGACCGGACCATCGCCGGCGTCGGCCGTGATGACGGCGACACCGCCGGGGTGCCCGCGGAAGAGCGTCTTGAACTCATCGGCGGACAGCGAACCGCCCAGATGACGGGAGGGGTGCTCCGCGGACGGGTCGAGGTTCGGCTGCGACATGATCACGACGTTAGTAACCACGACGACCCGTCGCATGTTCCGTGAACGTCGGAGACGATCGATGACGCCGTGTAACGTGCCCCGCGTGACGACGGAACAACACGACGGCTGGACTCGGCGGTACGGTTCGCCCGCTCCCGAGGGCCTCCCGCGCAACGATGTGCTCGATCTGCTCTACCGTCACCGTTCCGTGCGGCGATTCGGGCCCGGCGAGATCGACGATGCGGCGCTGACCGCGATCATCGCCGCTGCTCAGTCGGCCTCGACGAGCTCGAACCTGCAGGCGTGGTCGGTGATCGAGGTGCGCGACCCCGACCGACGCGATGCGCTCGCACGACTCGCGGGCGACCAGGACTTCATCCGCCGGGGCGGCGTCTTTCTCGTCTTCGTCGCCGACTGGGCGCGGGCGCGCGAGCTCGCGCATCGCGCGGGGGAACCGTCGGATGCCGTGGAGTACATCGAGAGCACGATCGTCGGCTTCATCGACGCGGCGCTGGCCGCCCAGAACGCGGTGATCGCCGCCGAGTCGCTGGGCCTGGGCGCCGTCTACGTCGGGGCGGTCCGGAACCATCCCGAGCAGATCGCCGACCTGCTCGAGCTTCCCGACGGGGCCTTCCCGGCGTTCGGCGTCGTCCTCGGCCACCCCGACCCGCACGACCGGGCGGGGGTGAAGCCCCGGTTGCCGCAGCGGGTCGTCCGTCACCGCGAGACCTACCGTCTGCCGGACGACGCCGAGATCGCCGCATACGAGGACGCCGTCACGGGGTACTACCGCACGCAGGGCGAGCCGCGGGGCTGGCTCCGCGCTGCGATCGCCCGGGTGCGGGATGCCGCGAGCCTGCACGGGCGCCACACGATGCGCCGCTCGCTCGAACGCCGCGGTCTGTCGTCGCGCTGAGCCCGACAGCCGGAGCCCTCGACAGCGGCGTGGCCCTGGCTTAGGGTGGACGCGTGCAGACCTGTCGTTGTTGTCGCTGAGCGCCGCCGCGCTCACCTCAGACGACCCCGACAGCACCCGCGCCTCTGAGCGCGCGGACACCGTGAGGAAACCCTCGTGCGCTACGCAGAGAACATCGCCGATCTCGTCGGCAACACCCCGCTCGTTCGTCTGACCCGCGTCGCCGCCTCGACGCGCGCGACCGTGCTCGCCAAGGTCGAGTACTTCAACCCGGGCAGTTCGGCGAAGGACCGCATCGCCGCGAGGATCATCGAGGCCGCCGAGCGCGACGGATTGCTGCGCCCGGGCGGCACGATCGTCGAGCCCACGAGCGGCAACACCGGTGTCGGACTCGCCCTCGTCGCGCAGCAGCGGGGCTACCGGATGGTCTTCGTCGTGCCCGACAAGTTCGCCGGCGAGAAGGTGGCCGTGCTGAAGGCGTACGGCGCCGAGGTCGTGATGACCCCCGCGAGCGTCCCGCCCGAGCATCCGGACTCGTACTACAGCGTCTCGGACCGGCTCGCGCGCGAGATCCCCGGCGCGTTCAAGCCGAACCAGTTCGCCAACGCCGCCGGACCGCGGGCTCACTACGACACGACCGGACCCGAGATCTGGCGTGACACGGTGGGACGCGTGACGCACTTCGTCGCTGGGGTCGGCACCGGCGGCACGATCACCGGGACGGGGCGTTACCTGCGCGAAGCCTCCGGCGGCGCGGTCACGATCGTCGGCGCCGATCCGGATGGATCCATCTACAGCGGCGAGGTGGGGCGGTACCTCGTCGAGGGCGTCGGCGAGGACTTCTGGCCGGAGACCTTCGACCCCTCGGTGGTCGACCGGTACGAGCGCGTCGGCGACCGGGAATCGTTCGCGATGACCCGACGCCTGGCTCGCGAAGAGGGGCTGCTGGTCGGCGGTTCGTCGGGCATGGCGGTCGTCGCCGCTCTGCGGACGGCGCGCGACCTCGGACCCGACGACGTCGTGGTGGTCGTGCTTCCCGACCACGGCCGCGGTTACCTCTCGAAGATCTACGACGACGACTGGATGCGGACCCACGGGTTCGCCGACCTCGTCGACGAACCCGGCACCGACACCCCTGATCCCCGCACGACCCACGACACCAGGAGTGACGCATGAGCACGCACGATTCCGCCCGCGGCCTCGCCAGCCTCGCCGTCCACGCCGGCCAGCAGTTCGACCCCACCACCGGGGCCGTCATCCCGCCGGTGCACTTCTCGACCACCTTCGCTCAGGACGGCATCGGCGGCCTCCGCGGCGGGTACGAGTACGGCCGCTCGGGCAACCCGACCCGGACGGCGCTCCAGGTGCAGCTCGCGGCGCTCGAAGGCGGCGCGCACGGCTTCTCGTTCGCGTCGGGCCTCGCGGCCGAGGACGTGCTGCTGCGTGCCGCGCTGACGCCCGGCGACGAGGTGCTGCTCGGCAACGACGTCTACGGAGGCACCCATCGCCTCATCGCCCGTGTCTTGGCGCCCTGGGGGGTCGAGCTGCGTGTCGTCGACATGAGCGACCTGGCCGCAGTGCGGGCCGCGGTCGCCGAGCGGGCGCCCCGTGTGCTGTGGGTGGAGACGCCGTCGAACCCGCTGCTGCGGATCACCGACATCGCCGGGCTCGCGGCCATCGGACACGAGGCCGGATCGCTGGTCGTCGTCGACAACACATTCGCGACCCCCGCGCTCCAGCGTCCGCTCGAGCTCGGGGCCGACGTCGTCGTGCACTCCACGACGAAGTACCTCGGCGGACACTCGGATGTCGTCGGCGGTGCGCTCGTGCTCGATGACGACGCGCTCGCCGAGAAGATCGGCTTCCTGCAGTACGCCGCCGGTGCGGTGTCGGGACCGATGGATGCCTGGCTCACGACGCGCGGCATCAAGACGCTCGATGTCCGCATGCAGCGTCACAGTGAGAACGCCGGGGCCATCGCCGCGTTCCTCGAGGGGCACGAGCGTGTCGCCCGCGTGTTCTACCCCGGGCTCGCCTCTCACCCGGGGCACGAGCTCGCCGCGTCGCAGATGACCCGTTTCGGGGGCATGCTCTCGCTCGCGCTCGAGTCCGGCGAGGCGGCGCGTCGCTTCGCGGAGTCCACGCGGCTGTTCCAGCTCGCCGAGTCGCTCGGCGGGGTCGAGTCGCTCGTGAACTACCCCGATGCGATGACCCACGCCTCGGTCCGCGGCACGGAGGCCGCCGTGCCGGTCGAGGTCGTGCGGCTGTCGGTGGGCATCGAGTCGGTGGACGATCTGCTCGCCGACGTGGAGCAGGCGCTGCGCTGACGTCCGGGCGCCGGCGAACCGCTCAGCGCCGGAACAGCCGCCGACGGCGTCGAGGCTCGACCGGGGGAGCGGCGGATGCCGCGGCGGCGGCATCCGCGCGACGCTGACGCCAGGCCGCGACCTCGGTCTTGACGTCGCGCGTCGGCGTCACCACCGGTGGGCCGCCCTGCAGCTGCCGGCGGGCCTCGACGACGCGCCGGTTGAAGTCGGCGACGTACTCGCGCACATCGTCCTCGCGGGTCAGCGCGTCGACGCGGGCATCGAACTCGGCGTGCTCGATCCGCAGGGTCAGCGCCGGCGGACCGAGGCCGGTGAGCTGCTCCTCGCGGATCTTCCGTTTGATCCACCAGTCGGGGTCATGGTGCGGGCCGAGGTCGGCGATCGGCTTGCCGGCTCCCGGCAGGTCGTCGAAGTCGCCGCGGCGGATGGCCTGCTGGATCGCCGTCTCGATGTAGGCGGCTCGTTCGCGCGCGCCGGGCGCGGGCGTGTCCGGCGTCGGGGATGCGGGGGAATCGTCGCTCATGTCGTTCTCCGCCTCCAGGGTACGTGCCGGTGCGCGGGCGTCGCCGTTCTCGCGAGACAATGGGGTAATGCCGTTTTCGCCCGAACCGACGCCCAACAGTTCCGGCCGGTGGCGGCGTGAGGCGGGCGAGCTGGGCCGCAGCCTGACGCGATTCGGGCCGTCGCCGGGGCCACGCTGGCATCTGGGGCTGCAGGCCGCGCTGGCGATGGCGGCGCCGGTCATCGTGCTCTCGGCGCTGGGGCTCGAGAGCATCGCGCTGCTCGCGGCGACCGGAGCGTTCGCGACGCTCTACGGTGGGCGTCTGTCGCCGCTCGAGCGCCTGCGCTTCGTCCCGATCGTCGCGGCGGTGCTGTGGTCGTGCGCGGCGGTCGGGGTCGCGGCGGCGGCCATCGGTCCCGTCGCGGTGGCCGTCGGCCTCATCGTGGTCGCCGTCGCGGCATCCGTTCTGGTCTTCGGGCGCTCGGTGGGGCCGCCGGGCCCGCTGTTCGCCGTGCTCATCTACGGGCTGTCGGCGCACGTCACCGCGCCCCAGTCGTCGCACGCGGTGAACCCGGCGCTGTACCTCGGTATCCTCGCGGCGTCGCTCCTGTTCGGGTGGCTGGTCACGGCGGCCCCACTCGTGCGGCGCGCGCACCGCGGCACGCAGCCTCGCGCGCTGGGCTCTCTCTTCCCCGCCGCCTGGGGTGGGGCGACGACGCGGACACTTGTCGCGCGCACGGCGGCGGTGGCGGTCGTCGGCACGGCGATCGCGCTCCTCGTCGATCCCGAGCGCGCCTATTGGATCGTCGGGGCGGGGATCGCCGTGCTCGGGGTCAGCGCGAGTCGGCGCGTCGCGCTGTCGCGCGGCATCCACCGGGCGCTCGGCACCGCGGCTGGTGCGGCGGTGTTCCTCGCGATCAGCGTCGTGCCGCTCGGCGGCGTCGTGCTCGGCATCGTGCTGGGGGCCCTGCAGTTCGTCATCGAGCTCGTCGTCGTGCGTCATTACGCGCTCGCGCTCGTCTTCATCACGCCGCTCGTGCTGCTCATCCTGAGTGCGGCGGGCGCGGGCGGTGCGGAGCTCGCGGCAGAGCGCGTCGTCGACACCGCGGTGGGCGTCGGGCTCGGCATCCTCAGCAGCCTGATCGTGGTGGGGCCGCGCCGGTAGGTCGTTCGATACCCGGTATGCATATACTCGCAAACTACATACCCGGTATGCGAAAGGATGATCGTGTCGGTTCGACTCAGCCTTCTGGCGATCCTCGATCAAGGCCCCTGCTACGGCTATCAGCTGCGGGCGGAGTTCGACCGTCGGACCGGGTGGACGTGGCCGCTGAACGTCGGCCAGATCTACAACACCCTCGACCGGCTCGAGCGGGACGGGCTCGTCGAGAAGGGGGCGGTCGATGGGCAGGGCCACGTCTACTGGCAGATCACGGATGCCGGGCGCGCCGAGGTCGCGTCATGGTTGGGCTCGCCCGTCGAACGGCCGGCGGGCACACGGGATGAGCTCGCGATCAAGCTCGCGGTCGCGGCGACCCTCCCCGGAGTCGACGTCGGCGAGGTGATCGCGGCGCAGCGTCGCTCCTCGCTCGCGCGGCTGCAGGAGCTCCGCACTTCCGAGTACGCCGGCGCGAACCCCGGGGGCCCCGAGGAGCTCGCCTGGTCGCTCGTGGTCGATTCCATGGTCTTCGCGGCCGAGGCCGAGGTGCGGTGGCTCGACCACACCGAGCAGCGCCTCGCGCAGCATCCGGGACGCGCCATGGCGATCGAGCTGTCGACCGACAAGCCCAAGCGCGGGCGCCCGGTCAAAGCCTGAGCCGGATCGACCGCTCTCAGGCGACTGCCAGGAAACCGCCGCGATCCGCATGAGGGCGCGGATCGCAAGCGGCCCGAACGGGGGCGGATGCACGGTTTTCGCTCGAGGTGTCCAATCCGCATCCGGGGGTCGTCCCGGATAGCCCCACGTGCCGCAATCCAGCGCACGTGACGGAAGGAAGAGACATGCGTACGAACCTGAAGCGAGCAGCAATCTTCGGCACGGCGGGCCTGGGTGCCGCCGCGATCGCCACCGCCGGATTCGCCCTGCCCGCGTCGGCTGACGACACCACCGCAGTCGACTCGTCCACCACCGACACGACCACCACCACGGATGTCGCATCGTCGTTCGATGCGCTTTCGACGTGGATCGACGGCGTCCTCGAGGCCAACGGCAACGGCGTGGGCGAGAACGCGAACGTCGGCAACCTCGGGCTCGAGGGCGGCCTCGTCAACGGTCCGCTGATCAGCGACGTCGGCAACGGCGCGCTTCTTTCGGGCAACGACACCCCGATCGCCTCGGGCAACGACACCGCCGTGGACGCCCCGGTCGACGCCCCCATCGTCTCGGGCAACGAGACCGGTAACGGCAACGAGGTCGGCAACGGCAACCAGACCGACACCGACTTCGGCAACGGCACGGACGTCGGCACCGGCGACGTTAGCACCGGCGAGGTCAGCACCGGCGACGTCACGAGCGGAATCGGCAGCACCGTCGACAACCTCGTCGGCGGCATCACCTCGGATGTGACCTCCGACGTCGACGACCTCGTGGGCGGCATCCTCGGCGACCGCTGATCCACCGGATCCGGTCCGACCGAGAGTTCTCGAAGGGCGGCACGCGGCTTCGGCCGGTGCCGCCCTTCGGCGTGCCCGCTAGCCTGGCGCAGTGAGCGAAGCGATGTCCGGGCGGGCGCGAGTGGGCGTGCGGGATGTCGCCGCCGCCGCGGGGGTGTCGACGCAGACGGTCTCGCGTGTCATCAACGACCACCCCCACATCCGGCGCGAGACGCGGGAGCGCGTGATCACAGCGATGGCCGAGCTCGGCTACCGCGTCAACAACGCGGCCCGTGCCCTCGGCACCGCGACGACGCGCACGATCGGGGTGATCGCCTCCGACACCGACCTCTACGGCCCCGCGGCGGGCATCGGCGCCCTCGAACGCGCCGCGCGCGCGGCGGGCCGGTGGATCGCCACGGCGTACGCCGACGGCGCGGATGCCGCCAGCGTCACCGCTGCCGCCGATCACCTGCTGGCCCAGGGGGTGGACGGGATCGTGGTCGTGGCGCCGCATACCGCCGCCCTCGAGACTCTTGCTGCGGCATCCCTCGGCGTTCCCGTCGTGCCGTTGCACGCACGAGTGGATGCCGCGGGGGAGCGAGCGAGCGGGGGCGGCGACCGCGGCGCCGAGGGAGCGGCGCTCGCCGTCGATCACCTGCTGGACGCCGGGCACCGCCGCATCGCTCAGTTGTCGGGCCCCGCTGCCTGGCTCGAGGCCGTCGCGCGCGACACCGGTGCCGTGTCTGCGCTCGCGCGCCGGGGACTGCAGCTCGCGGGTCGATGGCGCGGCGACTGGTCCGCCGGCTCGGGTGCAGCCATCGCTTCCCGCATCGCCGCCGCCGTCGGCGAGACGGCCGGGCCGACCGCGATCGTCGTCGCGAACGATCAGATGGCGCTCGGCCTGATCTCCGGGCTGGCCCGCCTCGGGGTGGATGTGCCCGCGGACGTCAGCGTGGTCGGTTTCGACGACCATCCCGACGCCGCGTTCTACCGGCCCGCCCTCACCACGGTGCGTCTCGACATCGCGGGGGAGGCGCAGCGGTGCGTGCGCATCCTGCTGGGCGACGATGCACCCGCCGAACCCACGTCGCCCCGGCTCGTCGTGCGCGACTCGACTCGCCGGGTCTGAGGTTCGTCGTTCCGTCCCCGCCGGCACTCGCGTCGGCGCTGTGTTACCGGTAACATGATCCCACCGCGGCACGACCAATGGAGGCATCCGTGACCCACACCGCCACGCGCGACCGATCGGCAGAGCGCGACGACATCCTCGCTGGTCGCACGAGCCTGGGCATCGAGTTCGGTTCGACGCGCATCAAGGCGTGCCTCATCGGCTCGGACCCCACGCAGGTGCTCGCGACCGGTTCGCACGCGTGGGAGAACCGCTTCGAAGAGCGGCGCTGGACGTATTCCCTCGACGATGTCTGGTCGGGTCTCCAGGCGGCCTACGCCGACCTGGCGGCCGCGGTCGAGTCGGCGTACGACGTCGTGCCCGCGACCTTCGGCGCGATCGGCGTCTCGGCGATGATGCACGGCTACCTCGCGTTCGACGCCGACGACGAGTTGCTCGTGCCGTTCCGGACGTGGCGCAACACGAGCACGGGCCCGGCCGCGGCCGAGCTCACCGAGCTGCTCGGCATCAACATCCCGCTGCGGTGGTCGGTCGCCCACCTGCACCAAGCGGTGCTCGACGGCGAGGCGCACGTCGCCGACATCCGTCACGTGACCACCCTCGCCGGGTACGTGCACGCGAGCCTCACCGGCGAGAAGGTTCTCGGAGTCGGTGATGCATCGGGGATGTTCCCGATCGACCCGGTGACGCGCGACTACGACCAGCGCCGCGTCGACCTGTTCGACGCACACAGCGCCGGGCGACTCTCCGCGAACCTCCGTGCTCTGCTGCCCGAGGTCCGCGTGGCGGGTCAGGTCGCCGGCTCGCTCACCGCGGCTGGTGCCGCGCTGCTCGATCCGTCCGGCGTGCTGCGCCCCGGCATCCCCTTCTGCCCACCGGAGGGCGATGCGGGCACCGGCATGGTCGCCACCGAGGCTGTCGCGCCCCGCACCGGCAACGTCAGCGCCGGGACGAGCATCTTCGCGATGGTCGTGCTCGAGCGCCCGCTGCAGTCGACGCATCACGAGATCGACGTCGTCACGACCCCCGCGGGCGATCTCGTCGCGATGGTCCACTGCAACAACGGAGCGAGCGAGCTCGCGGCCTGGGTCGGGATGTTCGAGCGGTTCGCCGCGGCATCGGGATCGACGCTCGACGCGGACGCGGTGTACGACACCCTGTTCCGAGAGGCGCTGACGGGCGACCCGGACGCCGGCGGCCTGCTGGCCTACAACCACCTCGCGGGCGAGCCGATCGCCGGCACCGAGGAGGGCCGTCCGCTCTTCGTGCGCACCCCCGACAGCCGGTTCACGCTCGCCAACGCGATCCGGGCACAGCTCTACGGCGTGTTCGGCACGCTCGCGCTCGGCATGCGCGTGCTCGACCGCGAGGGGGTGCAGCTCGACCGGATGTTCGCCCATGGCGGCATGTTCCGCACCGCCGGGGTCGCCCAGCGATTCCTCGCCGCCGCCCTCGGCGCCCCGGTCGCGGTCGGCGACACCGCCTCCGAAGGCGGGGCCTGGGGCATCGCCGTCCTCGCCGACTACCTCGTCCACGGCGACGGTCTTGATCTCGACGCCTATCTCCGCGAGCGCGTGTTCGCGTCGGCGTCGATCGATGTCGCCGAGCCCGACGAGGCGGATGCCGCCGGCTTCGCCGCCTACCTCGACCGTTACGACGCGGGGCTCGCCGTCGAGCGCGCCGCCGTCGCCGCCCTCTCCTGACCCGTCCGACATCACCGGAAGAAGAACAATGACCCTCTCCACCTCTCTCGAGCAGTACACCGTCTGGTTCGTGACGGGCAGCCAGAACCTCTACGGCGAGGAAACCCTGCGCCAGGTCGCCGAGCAGTCGCAGCAGGTCGTCGACGGCCTCGCCGGGTTGCCGGTGCGCGTCGAATGGAAGCCGGTGCTCAAGGACTCCGAGTCGATTCGCCGACTTGCGCTCGACGCCAACGCCGACGACTCGGTGATCGGCGTCATCGCGTGGATGCACACCTTCAGCCCCGCCAAGATGTGGATCACGGGCCTCGACGCTCTTCGCAAGCCGCTGCTGCACCTGCACACGCAGGCCAACGTCGAGCTGCCCTGGGCCGACATCGACTTCGACTTCATGAACCTCAACCAGGCCGCTCACGGCGACCGCGAGTTCGGCTACATCCAGACCCGCCTCGGCGTCTCGCGCAAGACCGTCGTCGGCCACGTCTCGAACCCCGAGGTCACGCGCCAGATCGAGGACTGGCAGCGAGCCGCGGCCGGGTGGCAGGCCGCTCGCACGCTCAAGCTCGCACGCTTCGGCGACAACATGCGCTACGTCGCCGTGACCGAGGGCGACAAGACCGAGGCCGAGCTGCAGTTCGGCGTCCAGGTCAACACGTGGGGCGTGAACGAGCTGGCGGATGCGGTCGCCGCGGCCTCCGACGCCGACATCGACGCGCTCGTCGAGGTGTACCTCGCGCAGTACGACGTCGCCGAGGAACTTCTTCCCGGGGCCGAGCGTCACCAGTCGCTGCGCGACGGCGCGGCGATCGAGATCGGGCTGCGGTCGTTCCTCGAGTCGGGCGGGTTCGGCGCCTTCACGACGTCGTTCGAAGACCTCGGCGCGCTCAAGCAGCTGCCCGGGCTCGCCGTCCAGCGCCTCATGGCCGAGGGGTACGGCTTCGGCGCCGAGGGCGACTGGAAGACCGCGATCCTCGTGCGCGTCGCCAACGTCATGGGTTCGGGCCTGCCCGGCGGGGCGAGCCTCATGGAGGACTACACCTACGACCTCGTTCCCGGTTCGGAGCGCATCCTCGGGGCGCACATGCTCGAGGTGTCGCCGTCGCTGACGACCGCGAAGCCGCGTCTGGAGATCCACCCGCTGGGTATCGGCGGCAAGGACGACCCGGTGCGCCTCGTCTTCACCGCCGACCCGGGTCCCGCCCTCGTCGTCGCGATGAGCGACATGCGCGACCGCTTCCGCCTGACGGCGAACGTGGTCGAGAACGTCGAGGCTCCCGACCTGCCGAAGCTGCCCGTGGGCCGGGCGATCTGGAAGCCGGCCCCCGACTTCGCCACGTCGGCCGCGTGCTGGCTCGCCGCCGGTGCCGCCCACCACACCGTCATGACGACGGCCGTCGGCATCGAGGTGTTCCGCGACTTCGCCGAGATCGCCGGCTCGGAGCTCGTGGTCATCGACGAGGACACGACGGTGCGAGGATTCCAGAAGGAGCTCCGCTGGAACCAGGCCTACTACCGCCTGGCCCGCGGACTGTGAGCTCCGAGGACCAGAACCGAGAGGGGACGCCCGTGGCGGCATCCGGAACGTCGTACGTGCTGCGATTCGGCGACGCCGAGGCGATCGTGGCGAGCGTGGGCGCGTCGCTGCGCTCCTTCCAGGTCGCCGGACGCGACCTCGTCGTGCCCTACGGCGAGGACGAGGTGCGCCCGGGATACCGCGGTGCGACGCTCGCACCGTGGCCCAACCGCGTCGTCGACGGTGAGTACGAGGTGGCGGGCACGCGCTACCGCCTCGCGCTCACCGAGCCCGAGCGCCACCACGCGCTGCACGGCCTGGTGGCGTGGCTCGACTTCGAGCCCCTGGTCGTCGGGGCCGACCACGTGACGCTCGGCGCCACGATCGTCGCGCAGACCGCCTACCCGTGGACCGTGCGCATCGAGACGACCTACCGGCTCGGGGCCGACGGCCTGACGCAGACAGTGCGTGCGACGAACGAGAGCGCGGATGCCGCGCCCTTCGGCACCGGCCCGCACCCGTATCTCGTCGCCGGATCGGCGCCGCTGGACGAGTGGACGCTCGAGCTGCCTGCCGACCGTGTGCTCGAGGTCACCCCCGATCGGCTCTCGCCGGTTGGGCTGGCCGACGTCGCGGATGTCGCCGAGTTCGACTTCCGCCAGCCCCGGACGCTGGGCCCCGTCGAGATCGACCACGCGTTCACGGCGCTCTCACGTGCCGAGGACGGCATCGCCGCCGTGCGGGTGACCGACCCGTCGGGGACCGGTGTCGCGATCTCGTGGGATGCCGCGTGCTCCTGGGTCCAGGTTCACACCGCAGACCTCCCCGGCGGGCCGGCTCAGCCGGGGCACCGCGCGGGTCTGGCCGTCGAGCCCATGACGTGCGCGCCGGATGCCTTCAACGCCTCACGGTACGACTACGACGCGGGGCTCGTCTTCATCGAGCCAGCCGACACGGTCGATGCCTCCTGGCGCATCAGCGCGATCTGACCGGATCCGAGCTGTGCGAGCCGCCGAGCGGCGGCTGGATCAGTGGTTGTGCTCGGTGGAGAAGAGCGGGTGGTCGGAGTGGCTCGGGGCGGCCCGGCCGGCTTCCGTCGCGCCCAGCGCGGGCGTGACGAGCCCGGCGACGATGACGCAGCCTGCGACGAGTCCGATGACGCTCGTCCGCGGGGCGACGCGGGCGTCGGCGGGGGAGGTGCCGGCGGACGCCGAGCGCGCCCGACGCACGACGGCCGCCGCGGCTACGCCGTACGCCACGTGGAGAAGCGCGGTCACGCCGACGGCGTGCACGCTGATCCGCATCGGGTCCGCTGCGAGAGCGAGCCCCGATACGACCGTGCCGACGACGGCGATGGCCATCGCGACGCGGGGAGCGACGAGGCGGCCGCGGGTCAGGGCGGCGACGCCCCACCCGAGAGCGGCCGCCCCGACGACGGCCGCGAGGACACCGACGCCGCGGTCAGCGACGCCGGTGCCCTGCGTGATCATGCCCGCGCCCACGCCGAGCTGAAGCAGGCCAGCCCCCCACGCGGCGAGCGTGGGCCAGGAGCGGGTGAGCGCGGCGGTGTTCATCAGGCGACGGCGTGGCGACGGTTGTCGACGGCGCGGTCGGTGCCGAGGCCGACACCCAGCAGCACGAGGGCGCTGGCGAGGTGGAGGAAGTGGTCGGCGGTGTTCAGGGCGAGCACGTTCGCAGCGCTGTCCTGGATGAAGAAGCCGACGATGCCGAGCAGCAGGTAGGCCGCTCCGACGGTGACGTTGACGCCCT
Organism: Microbacterium sp. H37-C3; assembly: GCF_027157935.1. Taxonomy (NCBI): domain Bacteria; kingdom Bacillati; phylum Actinomycetota; class Actinomycetes; order Micrococcales; family Microbacteriaceae; genus Microbacterium; species Microbacterium sp. H37-C3. The sequence continues at coordinate 574,697 of NZ_JAPVLR010000002.1, forward strand.
TGGCAGCGCGGACGCCCGAGAGGCCGCCGATGAGCAGCGCGGCACCGATCAGAAGGTGCGCGATGTTGTGCAGCGGGTTGACCTCGAAGATGCCGAGCAGCAGGCCACCCTCGGTGGCGATGAAGTCGACGCCCGCGGTCACGGTGAAGCCGAGGAGGCCGACGAGGATGTAGACGGCGCCGAAGATGATCGCCACGAGGCGGTTCGGTGATGTACGCATGAGGGTTCCCTCCCATTGGGCGACGGATGTCGCGGTGCTGCGGTTGTTCGGTGACAGTGGCAGATCGGTTTGCCTCTGACGGAGCCCGGGGCGTCCGATCTTGTGTGAGTCGTCGATATCGATGGGGAGTACTGCCCAGGCCGTGACGCGAGGCTACGGTCAGCGATCTCACGGCTCACAGGCCTTGTGCGCCCTTATTGGGCGGTGGTATGGAGGAGCGTGCGATTCGAGACCACGCTGTCCCAATTCGGCAACAACACCGGCATCGAGGTGCCGTTCTCGGTGCTGGATGCCCTCGGCGGCGGCCGTCGCCCGGCGGTCTCGGTCACGGTCAACGGATTCGCTTTCCGCAGCACGGTGGGGTCGATGCGGGGTCTCGCCCTCATCCCCTTCTCAGCGGAGCGACGGCGCGAGAGCGGGCTTGCGGGAGGCGACCGGATCGTCGTCGACATCGAGCTCGACGACGCGCCGCGCGAGGTCGAGGTGCCGGCCGATCTCGCCACCGCCCTGACGGATGCCGGGGCGAGTGAGGTGTTCGCCGCGCTGTCGCCGAGCGCGCGCAAGGCGCACGTCGTGAACATCGAGTCCGCGAAGGCGCCCGAGACGCGCGCGAGGCGGATCGCGGCGGTCGTCGCCAAGCTCGGCTGACACGCGCGCCCCGTAGGATTGGGGTGAGGTGAGGAGGGGCAGCGTTGGCCACCCGTCAAGCGCGTACCAAGAGCTCGGAGATCGTCGCCGAAGGTTTGTACATCGCCTCCGCGGCGACCCGCCTCGCGCTCAAGAACGCCATCCTCGTCGACATCCTCGCCGATGGGCGCGACTTCGAGGCCGATCGTTTCCTCGACGACGCGCGTGACGCGCTGATCTCGCTCGCCGAGGAGGCCGAGGCCGACGCCGAACGCACCCACCGTGAACGCAAGGCGGCGAGCGGCCGCTACAGCGATTCGAGCGGAACGCACGACTATCGCAGCCGTGATGTGTCGAACCTGCGGCGACGGCGGAAGCAGTCGCTGCGGATCGCGAAGGAGCTGCGCGAGCGCGCCGCCGACGAGGCCGAGCTGCGCAAGCTCATCGCCGACGCGCGCGAGGCCGCGTGGGGCGAGGTGGCCGGAAACATCGATCGCACGCTGCGGATCGAGGCGGCGCGGCCCGATCTCGAGCCCGACTACGAGCGCATGCGCACGGCCCGCATGCAGGCCCTGCGGATGGTCGATCTGCCGCGCCTGCGCTCGCAGCGGCGCAATGCTCAGCGCCAGGCGGTCGAGCGCGACGAGGCCGTGGATTCCGCGGTCGCGCCGGTGATCGATTAGCCACTCCGCGCTCGATTCGCTCTTTGTGCGAGAGCGGGCTATGCTTGACGACGGCCCGGGAGAGATTCCGGGACATGCGCCCGTAGCTCAATGGATAGAGCATCTGACTACGGATCAGAAGGTTAGGGGTTCGAGTCCCTTCGGGCGCACACTGTGTTGAGACAGTGAACGAGAAGCCTCCGCTCTGCGGGGGCTTCTTTGTTTTCCTGACTGCTGCCGCCGACTTTGTTGCGTCGCTATACATTCTCGGCGGGTATCGCGTAGCGTGGGTTCGTGACCGAACGGAACTGGGCCGGAACGCACACCTTCGCCGCCGAAGCTGTGCTGACACCGACGACGATCGCCGAGGCGCAGCGGATGGTCGCCTCGCACGAGCGCATCCGGACGCTGGGAACGCGGCATTCCTTCAACGATCTGGCCGATACTCCCGGCACCCTTCTCGACCTGACGGCGATCGCGCCCGACATCGAGGTCGACGACACCGCCCGCACGGTGACAGTGGGGGCCGGCACGCGCTACGCCGTGGTCGCGCGACACCTCGCCGATCACGGCTGGGCGCTGCACAACATGGGGTCACTGCCCCACATCTCCGTCGGAGGTGCGACGGCGACGTCGACGCACGGCTCGGGGGATCGCAACGGATCCCTCGCCACCGCCGTGCGAGCGCTGGAGTTCATCGGCCGGGGCGGCGAGCTCCGCACGGTCTCCGCGGGCGACGCCGACTTCGCCGGCAGTGTGGTCCACCTCGGCGCCCTCGGGCCGGTCGTCCGGCTGACGCTCGCGATCGAGCCGACGTATCAGGTGAGGCAGGACACCTACGCCGGCCTGACGTGGGATGACCTCTTCGAGCGATTCGACGAGGTGACGGCAGCCGGTTACAGCGTCAGTGTCTTCACACGCTGGAACACGCCCGACGTCGGCGAGGTGTGGGTCAAGGAGCGCCTCGACGACACCTCGGCTCCTGACATGCCGGAACGGGTGCTGAGCGCACGCCGGGTGACGGCGAAGGCGGACTCGCCGGCGGCCGACGGGGTCGACAACACGACCGAGCAGGGCGGCGTCCCGGGCGACTGGTGCGAGCGTCTGCCTCATTTCCGCATCGATGCGACGCCGTCCAACGGCGACGAGATCCAGACGGAGTACTGGGTCGACCGGGCTGTCGCCGTCGACGCCATCGCCGCCGTCCGCTCGATCGCCGACCGGGTAGAACCCGCCCTCCTCGTCACGGAGCTGCGCACCGTCGCCGCCGATGACCTCTGGCTCTCTCCCGGGTTCGGACGCGACAGCGTGTGCATCCATTTCACCTGGAAGAACGAGCCGGATGCGGTGCGCACGGCCATCTCGCACGTGGAGCGGGTGCTCGCCCCCTTCGATCCGCGCCCGCACTGGGGCAAGGTCTTCTCGATGCCCATCGGCGGATCGCTGCCGCACCTCGATGACTTCCGGGAGCTCGTGGCGCGCGTCGACCCGGCGGGGAAGTTCTCGGGCCCCTACCTCGAGCGGGTACTGGGCATCCCCGCGCGCTGACGTGCCCCGCGGCTCAGGTGAAGGGTCGCGAGGCGTCGATGATGCGGCTGAGGTCGACGGCGGTCCGCGTCCACGGTGAGATGCGCCCGTCGTTGCGGGCGGGAACCGTCTCGACGACGCGGGCGAGCGCCTTCTCGGCATCCTCGACCGTGGTCGCGGCGGCGGGGTCGCCCAGAGGGCGAGCCACGGCTCGGGCGGTCGCACGGACAGCCTCGGCGAGTGCGGCACGCGGGGGCGCGGCATCCGGTGTGAGGGGCAGCCCGTCGATGCCGTCGGCCAGCTCGATCGTCTGGCGGACGGTGTTCTCGAGGGCGCGCAATCGGCGGTTGTTCTCCGTCTCGATGCCCCGTCGGCGACGGGCGAGCGGATGCGCTTTGCGGCTGCGTGCGGCCTCGCGGACGTCGGTCGACACCGCGTCGAGGATCTCCTCGAGATAGCGCTGACCGGCATCGTCGGCCGGTTCGCCGTCGGCGATCGAGGTCGCGAGCATCTCGAGCCGGTCCGATACGGCGTCGCGCAGCTGCGACAGGCGTGTGGAAGCGCGGCGGAGGTAGAGGGGCGGAATGATGGCGAGATTGACGGCGACGCCGATGACGACGCCGAACGCCATCGTGACCAGGTACGACACCGAGAAGCCGCCCGCGTCGTTCGCCCCGAGCAGCAGTACGAACAGGGCGGCGATGGCGATCCAGTCTCGGCCGGTGCCGAGCGCCCGGATGCCGCCGACGGCGACGCCGACGCCGACGACGATCGCCACACCCACGATGCGGGGGCTGGGGCCCGACACGAACCACAGGCCCACCAGGCCGATCGCGATGCCGATCGCCAGGCCGCCGACCGCCTGCAGGCCGGCCTTGGCCGAGTCGGCGATCGTCGGATACATGCTCACGAGCACGCCGAGCGGTGCGTAGTAGGAGTACTCGTCGTGCGCGAAGGGTACGTACGGCGCGAGATACCAGGCGATCGCCGCGGCGAGGGCCGCCTTGCCGGCGAGCAGCAGACGAGAGAGCGCGAAGGCCTCGCCGCCCGCGGTCCGCGCCGCGGCTTTCAGCGAGACAAGGCGGGGATGGGGTAGGGCGGTCATCGATCGCGACGATAGGCGTACAGTGCGCCCGACAGCAGCCCCTTGACGCCGCCGGGCCCGTACGGCAGATGCTGGCGTAGCCTGGGCGAGTGAGCGCTTACGTCTCGGCGTTCGAGCTGTTCTCCATCGGTGTAGGACCCTCGAGCTCCCACACGGTCGGCCCGTTGCGTGCTGCCCGTGCTTTCGTCGTCAGGCTGGAGGCCGCGGGGCGGCTTCCCGAGGTCGCACGTGTCGGCTGCGTGCTGTACGGGTCGCTCGGAGCGACCGGGATCGGGCACGGCACGCCCGACGCCGTGGTCGCAGGGCTACAGGGTCATGCGCCCGAGACTGTCGATCCCGACGTGGTTCGCGGCGCGTGGACCGAATGGGTCGACGGGTCGCCCCTGGTGCTCGCGGGGTGGCACGCGGTGCCGTTCTCGCGGAGCGACGTGACCTTCGAACCGCGGACGCGGCTTCCGGAGCATCCCAACGCGATGACCCTGAGCGCGTGGGACGCCGCGGGCGATCTCGTCGCGTCGGAAACGTATCTCTCGGTCGGGGGTGGCTTCATCCGACGCGCAGGCGAAGCCGCCGAGGCGGGCGGGCGGCGCGGAGGTTCGGGCGCTGTCGTCTGGCCGTATCGGTTCAGCACCGCGGCGGAGCTGCTCGAGCTGTGCGAGCGCGAGCAGATGAGCATCGCCGGCCTGGCGCGCCGCAACGAGGAGGCACTCCGACCCGAGGCCGAGGTCGCTGCCGGCCTCGACGCGATCTGGGATGCCATGGCGGGGTGCGTCGAGGCGGGGCTTCGAGCCGACGGCACCTTGCCGGGGATGCTGCGCGTGCGGCGCCGGGCGGGGGCGATGCGGGCGCAGCTCGAACAGGCGGAGGCGGCCGGCGGGCGTGAGCTGCCGGGGGAGTGGCTCGGTGCTTTCGCGCTCGCCGTCAACGAGGAGAACGCGTCGGGTGGACGCGTGGTCACCGCGCCCACCAACGGTGCCGCAGGAATCCTTCCGGCGGTGGCTATGTGCTGGTGGCGGTTCGCGGCGGAGTCGCGGCTCGCGTCGGAGGATCTGGATCGGCGCCGCGGCATCAGGCGGTTCCTGTTGACCGCGACGGCTCTGGGGTCGCTGTTCAAGGCGAACGCGTCCATCTCCGGTGCGGAGGGTGGCTGCCAGGCCGAGGTCGGATCTGCGTGCGCGATGGCGGCGGGAGGCCTGACGGCGGTCATGGGCGGCAACAGCGCGCAGATCGAGAATGCGGCGGAGATCGCGATGGAGCACCACCTCGGGCTCACGTGCGACCCGGTCGGTGGCCTCGTGCAGATCCCGTGCATCGAGCGCAACGCGATCGCGGCATCGACGGCGGTCACCGCGGCGCGACTCGCGTTGCGGGGTGACGGGCAGCATTACGTGTCGCTGGATGCCGTCGTCGAGACGATGCGCCAGACCGGGATCGACATGTCGCACAAGTACAAGGAGACGAGCGAGGGCGGTCTCGCCGTGAACGTCGTCGAGTGCTGAGAGGCCCTCTCGCGCCCCGTCTTCGGGGCGCTGTTCGCTGTGCGAGAACCCTTGGCACTCGATGGGGGAGAGTGCTAATCTGGATGCAGTTGAGCCGAGACGGCTCAACTTTCAGATCTCAACACGAAGCATCAGAGAAGGGAAAGATCGATGGCTACTTATGACCCGTTCCGCGACCTCGACCGCATCGCCTCGAGCCTCTTCGACACGCGCCGCGGCCCCCGTCGCATGCCGATGGACCTCTACCGTGACGGCGACCACTACGTGATGACCGCCGACCTGCCCGGCATCGACCCGGGCTCGGTCGACATCGACGTCGACGGCCAGCTGCTGACCATCCGCGCCGAGCGAACGCTCGCGAGCGGTGACGGAGTGAAGTGGATCACGCGCGAGCGTGAAGCCGCGAGCTTCCTGCGTCAGCTGAACCTCGGCCAGGGTGTCGACACGGAAGGCATCGCCGCGACCTACAACAACGGCGTCCTGACCGTGACCATCCCGGTCAGCGAGAAGGCCAAGCCGCGCAAGGTCGAGGTCACGACCGACGCAGCCGCGCCGGTGGTGCCGATCGAGAACTGATCGCGCAGATCCGCGTTCGCACGACGGGCGGCCGCAGCTCTTTCGGGGGCGGCGGCCGCCCCTTCGCGTATATCCCCCAGCGCCCGCGACCGATTCGAAGGTGCGCGATGCGCGCGCCCGACTGCGTGGCTGCAGCCCTCAGAAGGGTGGCGGTTCGTCCGCCGGCGGTCCGCCGCGTGTCGCATCCGGTGGCGGGTCCGTGGTGGCGATGGTGAAGCAGACGGCCGGTATGGGGACGTCTTCGCGGTAGACCCGGCCGAGGGGTGAGGTCCATTCGAGGACCCCGCCACCGACCTGCCGAACCTCCCACTTCGTGAACTGCTTCATCGAGTGGTGTCGCTGGCACAGGTGGGCGAGGTTGAAGATGTGGGTGTGCCCGCCGAGGGCGTGGTCGATGGTGTGGTCGAGCTCGCAGCGGATCGCGGCTCTGCGGCATCCGGGGAACCGGCAGTGCTGATCCCGGGCCATCAGGAGTTTCTTCATCGAAGCCGTGGGCCGGTAGGCGTCGATCTCGACCGGGGTGCGGGTGACCGGGTCGATGAACAACCGGTCCCACTCCGACACCTGCCCCGCGAGCTGCCGCACGGTCTCGGCATCAACGAGCCCGGCCCCGACTGCTTCGGCGGGGTTCTCGTCACGCCCCATTAACGTCTCCGCCGTGACCGCGACCTGAACGCGCGCCCGGATCGCCCCGAGCCCACCGGCCCGATCGGTCCCATACGTCGGATCGACGACCGGCGCCCCGCCGAGCACCAGGTCGCCCAGGATGTCGGCGCGCAGCTGATCCATCGTCCGCGTGTCGGCGGGCTCAGCCGCCTCCGCAGCATCCGCCGCCCCCGCGGCATCCGCTCCCCCCTCCGGACCAGTCGCGACCCGCGCGTCCTTCACCGACTGCCCCATCTGCGTGAGTCGGTCGAGCATCCCCGCGGCGATGACCGTCGGAAGGTTCGCGACGAGATTCGACATCCCATCCGACCCGTGGAACACCCGCACGCACCGCTCCGCCGCCGCGGCCTTGTGCCGCTCCGTGAACGTCTGCGTATGCAACCGGGCCGCCAACGCGTCCAGCGCACCCCGCACCCGCGACGGCACATCCCGCTCGCACACCGCGATCGCGGCCTCCGCGAACGACCCCCGGACCTCCGCAGGCACTCCCGCGCCGACCCGCACGACCACATCCACGTGTCCGCGTTCGATCCGCCGCTGCACCCACGCCTCGAACACCGCGGGGTAGTCGTCGATGACGGTCATCGCGTGGTCGATCTCGCCCTGCAGCCGCCGGTCCGTCAACCGCGCCATGCCCGCTGCTTCGGCCGCGACCGACCGCAAGTCCATGTTCGACGCCATACCCCGCACCCCGTCGCGGCGCGCGTCGTGCAGGGCGGCATGACCCAGGTCGGCCAGCGCCCGGGTGCGAGCGATGTCAGCGGCGTGAGAGAGGTCAAGGGCCTCCGCGTATCTCGCAAAAGCGAGCGCTTGCGACGGCGTGACGTCGTCGCGTCGCGCCTCGCCACCCCCGTCACTCGCCGTCATGTTCCCATTGTGACAGCGGGGTACGACATCCGAGTCGAACCTATGTTCGGTTGTCGAAAGTCGGGGCACCGTTCCGCCTGGGGAGGAAACGACCCCGAGCGACACCGCGCGACCGGCTCCGGTCCGCGCGGTCGTCAGGACAGACGTCGCAGCTTCGTCGTCAGCTGCTCGAGCTGCTCGAGCTCTTCGGTCGACAGCACCGACATGCGTTCGGCGATGGAGCGGCCGTGGGCGGCGGCGAGTCGACGAAACGCCGACAGCCCCTCCGGCGTCGCCGTGAGCATTGCGCCGCGGCCATCCGTCGGGTCGCCGCACTTGGTGATGAGGCCGCGCGCGACCATCCGATCGACCAGGCGCGAGACGCTCGGCTGGCTGATGAGCATGTTCGCGGTGACGTCTCGCAGGCGAGCGCGATGGCCCGTGCCTCGCGCGACCGTCAGGAGCACGTCGTACTCGGCCTGGGTCAGCTCATCGCCGGCGAAGTCATTGCTGATGTCGTCGAAGATCTCGTGCTGCGCGCGGAAGAGACTCTCCCACGCGGCAACGGCGCGACGACGATCGTTCATGGCGACAACTTTACTGCCCGCCTAAGCTGGTCGGCATGATGCGTCGCGCCCGGGCGGCACTCGCGATCGGGGTCCTCGTGCTGATCACGGGCCTTTTCGGGCTGGCGGTCCCTGCCGTGGCATCCGCCGACGAATCCGCCGATCTCGACGCCTTCGTCTTCGATTCGCTCGCCGTGGACTACACCCTCAGTCGCGACGAGGACGGCACGGCCAGGATGCGGGTCGTCGAGACCTTCGTCGCCGATTTCCCCCCGTCCGATCAGAACCGGGGCATGCGCCGCCTTCTGCCCGAGACCTACAACGGGCAGCCGCTGCATCCGGAACTCCTCTCGGTCACCGACGAGAACGGCGATGCCCGTCCCGTCGAGACCGACAGCGAAGACGGCACCCTCGGCGTCCTGACGCGCGGGCCCGAGTACCTGCACGGGCCGAACACCTTCGTCTTCACCTACGACCTCGAGAATGTCGTGTGGGACTTCCCGGACACCGGGCTCGAGTTCTACTGGGACGTCAACGGCACCGACTGGAATCAGCCGTTCCGGCAGGTGACGGCCACCTTGCGGGTCGACCCCGCTATCGCGGACGCCCTCGCCGGCCGGCAGGCCTGCTATGTCGGCGAGCAGGACAGCACCACGCCGTGTCCTGAGATCGTCGCCTCACCGGACGGAACCGCGGTCACCGCCTCGGCGACCGACCTCGCGCCGCACGAGACGCTCACTTTCGCCGTCGGGTTCGAGGAGGGCACGTTCGAGGTGTACGACACCGGGTTCCTGGCGTCGCCGCTCGGATGGCTCCAGTCCGGGTCGACGGCGCTGCTCGCCGGCGCCACCGGCTGGGCGCTGCGCAATCGCCGGCGGTACCTCCGCGACGAGCCCGGGCGCCCGACGGTCATCGCCGAGTACGCGCTACCGCGCCGCATCGATGCGATCGACGCGGCGGTGCTGTTGCAGAAGACGTCGAAGGCGATTCCCGCCGAGGTCCTCGAGCTGGCACTGGTGGGCGCCATCCGCATCGTCGACGATGGGAAGAGCCGCTGGGGACGTGCGAAGCTGCAGGCGGAGCTCGTCGATCCTCGGGCCGCCGACGAGAACGGGCGCAGACTCCTGCGCGGCATGTTCCCGCATCACCGTCGTGGCGAGGTCTACCGCTTCGGCTCCTCCGACACCCGGCTGTCCACCGAGACCCAGCGGGCGCTGAAGATGGCCAAAGACAGTCTCCGCGGTCGCGGCATGTACAAGCCCGTGCCGGCGGGAGCGCGTGGCTGGCCCGTCGCCGCATGGGCCCTCGCGGCGAGTCTGGTCATCCTGTTCGGTGCGCTCGCGCTGAACGCTTACGTCCACCCCGCACTGCCCATCGTCGGCATCGTTCTGGCGGCGGCGTCGTTCCTGGTGGTCGTCTTCGCGGTCGCCGGTGAGCCGCTGTCGGACACGGGGGCGGAGATCCGCGACCACCTGCGCGGGCTCGACCTCTTCATCCGGTGGGCCGAAGCCGACCGCATCCGGATGCTGCAATCGCCGACCGGCGCTGAGCGCGAGCCGGTCGCAACGGACGACCCCCGGGAGATGCTCCGGATCTACGAGCGGCTGCTGCCGTACGCCGTGCTGTTCGGCCGCGAGAAGGAGTGGGCTGCGCACCTGACGGCGCTCTACGGCGACGCGGGCATCGCGACGCCGGGGTGGTACGTGGGAACGGCGGCGTTCGATGCGTCGTCGTTCGCGGCAGGCATCGGCACGCTGTCGTCGGCGGCATCGTCGTCGTCGTCGACCTCGGGCGGGTCGAGCGGGGGCGGGTCTGCCGGCGGGGGAGGCGGCGGAGGAGGTGGTGGCGGCGCCTGACGCGTCGTCACGCGCGGTCGTCACGCGCGGTCGGCTCTCGCGGCCGGAAAGCAGTTGAGGGTCCGACCGAAGAGGCATTCGGTCGGACCCTCGTCCCTTTGCACCAAGAGTTTCCTGCAATCACATGCCGGTGGCTGCCACAGCAAAACAGCTACCGTGCGAGCACTCTATAACGGCGAGGTAACGACGAGCAAGGGTTTTCCCGTTATCTTTTCGTAATCATCGGGAACGCTGAGCCGGCACCTCGACGACATCCGGTTTTCGGCCTCCGCAGTGCCTCGGGTCTGTCAGGATGAGCGCGTGCACGCCCACGGCCGAGACACCGCCAGCGGACCCTTCGTGGTCACGCTCGTCGTCGACCTGCCGATCGCCAAGCCCGATGCCCTCGAAACGATCGCCTTCGTATCGGACGGGGCGATCGAGAACGCGGGTACGGCCTTCCCGCGCGTCGGGCTGGGCCGGGACGTGTGGGCCGAGGTGCAGATCCCGAAGTTCGCCGACCCGCCGCCGCTCGCCGTCGACGTCTGCTCGGACGTGTCCTGGGATGTCGCGGCGACAGAGGCCGCGCGGTTGGCCGATGCGCTGCGGCGGGTCGGATGGTCGGTGCGGTCGCCGCGCTCCGACGAGGTCTGAGTCGCCCGCCCGTCGCGGTCCGGTCACGCGGCGACGGCGAAGAGCCCCGCGATCCCCGCGCCGTAGAGAACGAGCACGGTCAGCGAGTCGACACCCATCCCGGCGATCCGCTTCGCCGGCCGGAAGATGAGTCCGACGACGTAGACGAGCGTCAGCAGCGCGGCCAGCGCGGTGAGGTAGATGTCGGCTCCATTCGCCTGCGGCAGCACCGCCTGGCCCGAGATCAGGGTGGCCACGAGGAACAGCACGGGCAGGAACGCATTGCCGCCGAAGATGTCGCTCATCGCGAGATTGTCGTCGCCCTGACGGATGGCCTGCAGCCCCGTGGAGATCTCCGGCAGCGCGGTCGCGAGCGCGAGGATGGTCGCGCCGAACAGCACACCCGACAGGCCGATCTCGTCGGCGATGGCGTCGCCGACCCGCTCGAGCACGACACCGGCTCCGAGCGTCGCGAGCGCGGAGACCGCGAAGATCGCGACGACCGCCCCGGTGCTCATCGAGTGATGCGGATGCCGCGGCTTGGCGCGCCGGTGCCCCGGGGTGTGTTCACTCGCACCCGGCGACGTGCCGTTCTCGTGCCAGGGAAGGTGCTTGCCGGCGCGCTGCACGAGGAAGAGCCCGGCGAGCCACAGCGCCGCGATGAGCACGACATCGGGGGTGACACGTGCGACGACGAGGTCGCTGGGAAGCTGGCTCCCCGCCATCACGACCGCGAGCACGGCGACCACGATCACGGCTTCGAGCACGAGGGCGAGGGATGCGGCGCGATAGGTCAGCGGCCTGACCCCGCGACCGCGCTTGCCGAACAGGTCGAGGATCACCAGCACCACGGTCTGCAGCGCGATGCCACCCAGGATGTTGCCCACGGCGACTTCGAGGTTGCCCGCGATGGCGGCACTGACGGTGATGGCGATCTCGGGCAGGTTCGTGGCCACAGCGAGCACGATCAGCCCGCCGAACGCGCTGCCGATGTGCCAGCGATCGTCGATGACGTCGGTCGACTTCGAGAGCTGGATTCCGGCCACCCACACCGCGGCGGCGGCAGCGGCGAAGACCAGGAGGAGCAGCCAGAGGGGCAGGTTCGACATCCCCTCAGTGCACACCCGAACCGGCGCGACGGCTTACCGCTTGCGTTCGCGGCCGGAATGGACTCCGGCTCAGCGGAGCCAGCTGGACCGGCCGAACCGCTCCCACCGCTCGACGATGTGCACATCGCCGTCGTCCGTGGTCTCGAGCACCGTGGTGCCGCCGATGACGACGTGCTCGACTCGCGACTCCACCGCGAGCGGGTCGCCCGACCACAGGACGAGATCGCCGTCGCGACCGGCCTCGAGCGCGCCGACGCGGTCGTCGAGCCGCAGGATGCTGGCCGGGTTCGTCGTGAGCGCCTGCAACGCGACATCCGCCGGGAGGCCCTCGCGCACGGCGAGGATCGCCTGCAGACGGATCTGGTCGATCGGCACCACCGGGTGATCGGTCGTGATGGCGACGGTGACGCCGGCCTCGGCGATCAGGGCGAGCGCCCCGATCGCCCGGTCGCGCAGCTCGACCTTCGAGCGCGAGGTGAGCATCGGCCCGAAGATGACGGGGATGCCCTTCTCGGCCAGGACGTCCGCGATTTTGTGGCCTTCGGTGCCGTGGTTCACGACGAGCCGGTAGCCGAACTCCTCGGCGAGCCGGATCGCGGTGACGATGTCGTCGTGACGGTGGCTGTGCTGATCCCACAGCAGCGTGCCGTCGAGCACCTGAGCCAGCGTCTCCTTTCCAAGGTCGCGCTCGAACGGCTCGCCCTTGGCCGCCGCGGCATCCCGCTTCGCGACGTAGTTCTGGGCGCCGACGAAGGCGTCGCGCAACACGGACGCGACGCCCAGGCGGGTCGAGGGCGTCTGCTTCTTGTCGCCGTAGACGCGCTTGGGGTTCTCGCCGAGGGCGGACTTCACCGACACGTTCTCGGCGATCACCTGCTCGTCGACGGTGCGCCCGCCCCACGTCTTGATGGCGACGGTGCGTCCGCCGATCGGGTTGCCCGACCCCGGCTTGATCACGACGGAGGTGACGCCGCCGCGCAGGGCGTCGCGGAACCCGACCTCATCGATGTCGATGCCGTCGAGCGCGCGGAAGCGGGCGCCGTTGGGGTCGGTCATCTCGTTGGTGTCGTTGCCCGACCAGCCCTCGCCGTCCTCGTGGACTCCGAGGTGGCCGTGGGCCTCGACGAACCCGGGCAGAACCCAGCGCCCCGCGGCATCCACGATCTCGGCGCCGTCGGGCACGGGCGTCTCGGCCCCGCCGACGGCGGTGATCACGCCGTCCGTGACGATCACCGTCCCGCTCTCGATGACGGGCGCGGACACGGGGACGATGCGGCCGTTCACGACGGCGAGGATGCGGGGGGCCATGCCCTCGACCCTATGCCGGACGATCACGGGAGGCAGAACTCGTTGCCTTCGGGGTCTCGCATCTGCCAATACCGCTCGGGCCAGGGGCCCCACTGCTGTTCCACCAGCCGCACGACGCTCGCCCCGAGCCCGACGAGACGATCCTTCCCGGCATCCACGGCCTCGGCCGTCGCGCGGAGAGCACCGTCGACGGGTGCGACCGACACGTCGACGTGCAGGCGGTTGCGCCCCCGCTTCGAGCCGGTGACCTCCTCGTCGCGACCGACGGTACTCCCGCCCTTCGACAGTGGGTACACCCGGTATCGCCGGACGGCAACGGGGCTGACCGCTTGCGGGCGACGTCGTAGCGTGAGCCACTCACGAACTGCAGGGAGGAACCACCATGAGCCTCAATGGAAACGTGCCCTTCGTCGCACCCGGTGAGATGCCCATCGACCCGATCGAGGAAGCTCCGACGCTCGAGGTCACGGCTGAGGACCCCCTCGACGAGGACCCCCTCGACGAGGACTGACCCCGCTCCGGAACGGCGAAAGCGCACGTCCGCACGGTCTCCGCGTGAGCGGACCGAGCGGACGTGCGCTTTCGCGAACCGTCAGCGAGCGGTGATCAGTACCAGCCGACCGACTGCGAGTGGCCCCAGGCGCCGCAGGGCGAGCCGTAGCGGCCGGAGATGTAGCCGAGGCCCCAGCGAACCTGGGTGACGGCGTTGGTCTGCCAGTCGCCACCGGCCGAAGCCATCTTGCTGCCCGGAAGCGCCTGCGGGATGCCGTACGCGCCGCTGCCGCTGTTGTAGGCCTGGTAGTTCCAGCCCGACTCCTTGTTCCAGAGCGAGACGAGGCACGAGAACTGGTCCTGGCCCCAGCCGAACTCGCCGAGCATGTTGCTCGCGGCCTGCTGCGCGGCGCCGGGGGAGTTGTCCCCCGTCGAAGCGACCGCCGAAGCAGCGGGCGCGGACGACGACGACGAGGACGACGAGCGCGAGCCGCTCGAACGCTGGGCTGCGGCTGCGGCGGCCTCTTCCTCGGCCTTCGCCTTCGCGGCGGCCTCAGCGGCTGCGGCCTCTTCGGCGGCGATCCGCGCGGCCTCTTCCTCGGCGGCCTTCTGCGCCTGTGCGGCCTCGAGACGTCCGCGGAGGTCGGCCGTCTCGGCCTGCACATCGTCGGTCGCGTCCGTGAGCTTGTCGGTGAGGTCGGGCAGGAGCAGCGTCGGGATGACCTCGGTGTCCTTCAGGCCCTCGATGCGCTCGCGAAGCTGCGTGGTGTCGATCGTCGTGTCGCCCTCGATCGGAAGCGCGGCGGCCGAGACGTCACCGGTCACGGTGGCGGCCTCGACGACCGATGCCTCAGCCGCGGCGACGGCGTCGCTCGTGGCCTGCTCGATCGCGCTGAGCGGCTTCGCCGTCGACGTGGCCGCGGCGGTCACCAGCGCAGCGCGCTGCATCACCGGTGCGGGGCCGGATGCCGTGGGCAGTGCGGCCGAGGCCGTCGTGCCCACGACCGCGGTCAGCCCCATGGCCAGCCCGAGGGTGAGGGCGGCGGGACGGACGAAGCGGCGGGATGCGGAGCTGGAGCTCACGCTGGCGGAGCGCCGCAGGTCGCGGCGGGTGGTCTGGCTCGACGAAGAAGTCATGCGAACAGGGGCGGTCCTTCGATGTTTGCGGGCACCGCGACAGGCGGCGGGCGTCTCGGGCGGACGCACAAAACTCCCCGAGTCTGCGGGTTGAGTCTGGACGAGTCCCGGACAGTCCCTGGACGTAACCTGAATGCCCGAGCGCGCCGACCCCATGACGGGGAGCGTTACTCTGGCCGGAACGGCGGCGCTCGGCGGCCGTCCGACCGTCCGCGTCGAAGGAGGAATACGTGGCTGAAATCGAGAGCTTCACGCTGGATCACACCGCTGTGCTGGCTCCGTACGTGCGCCGGATCGGCGTCGAGCACGGACCGGACGGCGGAACCATCACCAACTTCGACGTTCGCTTCGTGCAACCCAACGCGGGCGAGATCCCGACCGCCGGCATCCACACCATCGAGCACATGCTCGCGGGTCTGCTCCGCGATCGGATCACGGGGGTCATCGACATCTCGCCGTTCGGATGCCGCACCGGCTTCCACCTGCTCATGTGGGGCGAGCCCGAGGTCGCCGATGTCGTCGCGGCGCTCACCGGCAGCCTGCGGTTCATCGCCGAGGAGGCGGTCGAGGCCGACATCCCGGGCGTCTCCGCTCTGGAGTGCGGCAACTACCGCGACCACTCGCTGCACTCGGCGCGGGAGTGGTCGAAGACCGTCCTCGACCAGGGCATCAGCCTCGACGCCTTCTCCCGCGTCGGCGTCTGACGCCGGCCGACCGACCGCCGCGACGTGACCCCGTCTCGCCACCAGCGTGCGCTGCGAGCCGCCGCTGCCGCGACCCTGGCCACGTTCGTCACGCTGCTGTCGCACGTCGCAGCAGGAGGCGAACCGCCCTCGGCGCTGGGTGCCGCCCTCCCGTGGGCGCTGTCGCTGATGATCAGCCTCGCCGTCGTCGGGCGCCGCGTCTCGGTCGTGCGCCTCGGGGCCGCGGTCACGGCGGCGCAGACGCTCTTCCACGTCATGTTCGCGCTCGGAGTCGTGCCGCTCGCAGGCTCCGCACGGATTGCCACCCCGTCGGGCCTGACGGGGCCGTTCAGCCTGCACGCGGGACATATGTCGCTCCCGGCATCCCCGTCCGCGCCGGGTGCGGTCGCTGCAGCAACCCCGGACGCCGCGATGATCGGCGCCCACATCCTGGCGGCCGCCATCACAACTCTGCTGCTGCATCGCGGCGAACGGCTGCTCGCGGCGCTCGCCGATCTCGCGCGGCGCATCGCGACGCGGCTGCGGTCTGTGACTCGGGATGCCGTCCCTTCCGCGCCGATGCCGCCGCGTCTGCGCCCCCTCGCGTCGAGCGTTCGCACACCGCGCCGTCGCGCCCTCGTCGCGGCGCCCGCGCGTCGAGGTCCGCCCGCTCTCCTCGCTCTCTGACGCCCCGGCGCCCGTCGGGGCGATCCGTCGTGCGCGCTGACGATGCTTCGCGCGCCGGCACCCCCGATGACCGAGGAGTCCCATGTCCATCACCGAGCCACGCGCGTCCACCGACGGCGCCCCGTCCCGCGAATTCGCCCCGCCCTCGCGGCGCCGTGCATGGGTCATGCCGCTGCTGCTGCGGATCCACTTCTTTGCCGGCATCCTGGTCGGCCCCTTCATCCTGATCGCGGCGCTCAGCGGAGCGGTCTACGTCGTGACGCCGCAGCTCGAGCGCGTCGTCTACGCCCATGAGCTCAGCGCGCCGGTCACCGAGACGACACTCCCGATCGGCGACCAGGTCCGCATCGCCGAGGGGTACATCGGTGACGCCGCCTCGCTCGCGGCGGTGCGGCCCGCGCCCGCAGCGGGCGACACGACGCGCGTCATGTTCGCCCAGGAGGGGCTCGGTCCGAGCCAGACCCGCGCTGTCTTCGTCGACCCCGGAACGGGCGAGATCCGAGGCGACCTGACGGTCTACGGCACGAGCGGCGCGCTGCCGCTTCGCGCGTGGGTCAGCGACCTGCACCGCAATCTCCACCTCGGCGAGCCGGGCCGCCTCTACAGCGAGTTCGCCGCCTCGTGGCTCGGCATCGTCGTGGTGGCCGGGCTCACGCTCTGGATCGTGCGGCTGCGGAGGGCACGCGTCAAGAGGGACCTGTTCCGCCCGAAACGAGGGGCCCAGGGTTACCGACGCCTGTTCGGGTGGCACGCGTCACTCGGGGTGTGGCTCGTGGTCGGAGCCCTCTTCCTGTCTGCCTCGGGAATCACCTGGTCGACCTACGGGGGAGCAAACGTCTCCACGCTGCGAGCGGCACTGTCGTGGCAGAACCCGGCGCTGTCGACGGCGCTCGGTGACACCGGCTCCGGTGGTGCTGCGGGAGCCCATGCGGACCACGGGGTCGTCGCGGCGCCGACCGCCGCGGTCTCACCCGATACGTTCGACGACGTGCTCGCGGTCGCGCGCACCGAGAACGTGAACGTCGGCCTCATCGAGATCCGGCCGCCCTCGGCTGCGGGGCAGGCGTGGGTCGTCCAGGAGATCCAGCGCAGCTTCCCGACGGAGGTCGACGCAGTCGCGATCGACGGCGACGCCCTCGCCGTCGTGGACCGGGTCGACTTCGACGACTACCCGTTCATGGCGAAGCTCGCGCGGTGGGCCGTCGACCTCCACATGGGGTCGATGTTCGGCCTCGTGAATCAGCTGGTGCTGTTCGTGGTCGCCGCCGGAATCGCGACGATGGTCGTGCTCGGGTACCTGATGTGGTGGAAGCGCCGCCCCACCCGCGACCCCGCACGTCGGGTCGGCGCGGTGCCCGGCGAGGCGCTTCCGAACGCGCCGGTATGGGGCGTCGCGCTCGTGGTGGCCGTCGCGATCGGCATCGGGTACGTCCTTCCCCTCGTGGGTCTGCCCCTCGCCGCGTTCGTCATCGGGGACGCGCTCGTCCAGGGTGCGCGGGTGCGGCGCGCGCGGAGATCTTCCTCCGGGGGAGCGGAAACGAGTGTGGTCAGGCCATGACAGGTCAACCCCTCGTTCCCGGCGAACTCTCAGGGTAGAGTTCCGGGCGAAGAACTCCGGCCACCCGTCGGAGAACAGGAGAAGAGCCATGGCGACAAGCCCCGCTGAATCGATCGTCGACGCCGTCGGCGGTCCGGGAAACATCGAGAGTCTGACGCACTGCGCCACGCGCCTGCGCTTCCAACTGCGCGATTCCTCGAACGTCGATCAGTCGACGGTCGAGGCGATCCCGGGCGTCATGGGCGCCGTGCCGCAGGCCGGAAACCGCTACCAGGTCGTCATCGGCGGAGCCGTCCAGAACGTCTACAACGACATCAACGCGCTCCCCGCGATGTCGGGCGCCGGCGGTGGTGCTGTGGATGAGGACGACATCGACTCGGTCAAGGCGCGCGAGCGTGCCAAGGGACCGCGCGGCAAGGTCGCCTGGCTCGACTCCCTGTTCGAGTTCCTCTCGGACTCGTTCCGTCCCATCCTCGGCGCGCTGCTGGGCGCGTCGCTGTTCATCACCTTCATGGCGCTGATGGCGACCCTCGGCGTCATCCCGGCGTGGAATGCCCCGGGCGTCGTCCTCGACCCGTCGTGGCAGTTCATCAACCTGATGTGGCAGTGCGTCTTCATCTTCCTGCCGCTCATGGTCGCCTACAACGCGGCCAAGAAGGTCGGCGCGGACCCGTGGGTCGGTTTCGCGATCATGGCCGTCGTGATGCTCCCGCAGTTCTCGGGGCTGGCGGACCAGGACGGCGCTCAGCAGATCAACTTCCTGGGCTCGAACATCACGACCGTCCCGGTGTTCGGCATGCCCCTGACGATCTTCGATTACAGCTCGCAGGTGTTCCCGCCGCTGCTCATGGCGGGGGTGCTCGGGCTGCTCTGGAAGGGTCTGCGCAAGGTCATTCCGGAGAACATCCAGCTGATCTTCGTGCCGTTCCTGGCGATGCTGGTCATGATCCCGCTCACCGCCTTCCTCATCGGCCCCATCGGCGTCTACGCCGGTGCCGGTCTGGCGAACCTCCTGAGCTCGATCAACGACTTCTCGCCGTTCATCTTCGCGATCGTCATCCCGCTCGCGTACCCCTTCATGGTGCCGCTCGGTCTGCACTGGCCGATCAACGCGGTCATGCTGCTGAACATCCAGACCCTCGGCTACGACTTCATCCAGGGCCCCATGGGCGCATGGAACTTCGCCTGCTTCGGTGCGACCGCCGGTGTGCTGTGGATCTCGTGGCGTGCCCGCGACAAGCAGATGCGCCAGACGGCGACGGGAGCCCTCGCGGCTGGTCTGCTCGGCGGCATCTCGGAACCCTCGCTCTACGGCATCCACCTGCGCTTCAAGCGCATCTACCCCCGGATGCTCGTCGGATGCCTCGTCGGTGGTCTCATCATCGGCATCGGAGGTGGCGTCAAGACGCAGGCGTTCGTGTTCACGTCGCTCCTGACGATCCCTGCCTTCGACTCGGTCGTCCTCTACGGCATCGCCGTGCTCGCGGCGTTCGTCGTCGCGATGGCCCTCGTCATCATCAGCGACTACCGCACGCCCGAGCAGCGCGCCGAGTTCGAGGCGCAGCGCGATAAGGCCGAGGCGAAGGCCGGCGCGACGGCTGCCGGTGCTGCGGCCGCGCCCGCTGCGGCTGCGGCCTCGGGCTCGTCGACCGCGGCACCCGCGCAGACCGCGCAGGGGACCGCGACCGCGACCCTCGACAAGCCCGGCGCCACCGATGAGGTGTCGGCGGCGATCGAGATCGCGTCTCCGCTCGACGGCACGGCCGTCGCGCTCTCCGAGGTGCCGGACCCCGTTTTCGGTGGCGGCGTCATGGGTCCGGGTGTCGCGATCGAGCCGACGGGCAACACCGTCGTCTCGCCCGGTGCCGGAACCGTCGCGGCTGCACAGCCGACCGGTCACGCGTTCGGTCTCGAGCTCGACAACGGGGTGGAACTGCTCATCCACGTCGGCATCGACACCGTCAACCTGAAGGGCGAGGGCTTCGAGGTCCACGTCAAGGCCGGTGACCGCGTCGAGCAGGGCACGCCCCTCGTGACGTTCGACCGCGCCGTGATCGAGAAGGCGGGCTACCCGCTGATCACGCCGGTCATCGTTCTCAACGGCGACGCCTTCGCGACGGTCGACCCCGTGGGCTTCGGCCCGACGACGGCCGGCGCCCCCCTCCTGGTCCTGGAGAAGTAACCCCCCAACCCCCGACCCCCAACGTCGACTCGCCACGAATCGCGGATGCCGGGCCCCCGGCATCCGCAGATTCTGGCGAGTCGACGTTTTACGTACGCGGGGTCAGGGGAGGCGGCGGAGCAGGAGGACGCCGTCGAGCAGGTGCGGGGGACGAGATGCCGCGTGGCCCGATGCCGCAGAGGCCCCGTGCTCGCGGATCTCTCGGCGCTCGACGATCTCCTCGCGCTCGACCACCCAATCAGCGGGGTCGAGGTCGAGCGCGGCGCGCTCCTCGGCGGGCGTGGGGAACGGAGGATGGTCGGGATG
Source organism: Microbacterium sp. H37-C3 (assembly GCF_027157935.1). Taxonomy (NCBI): domain Bacteria; kingdom Bacillati; phylum Actinomycetota; class Actinomycetes; order Micrococcales; family Microbacteriaceae; genus Microbacterium; species Microbacterium sp. H37-C3. Next base: position 594,921 of record NZ_JAPVLR010000002.1, read on the forward strand.
GTCGTGCGGCTCGCCGTCCTCGGGGCCGCGCGGCGGTCCGCCGGCATGCGACACGACGAGCAGTCGCCCGCCCGGGGCGACGTGGCGGAGGGCGGCGCGCAGGAGCGGGATGCGGGAGAACTCCGGGTCCCACGAGTGCAAGAAGCTCGTCGTCACGAGGTCGAACTCGCCGAGCTCGGCCGCGTCGATCTCCCCGGCGACGAAGGTCGCGTCGACCTGAGCGTCACGGGCGGCCGCCTGGGCCCGTGAGACCGCCGTCGGCGACAGATCGACGCCGGTCACCGACCACCCGCGCGATGCGAGCCACAGGGCGTCGCCGCCCTCGCCGCAGCCCAGATCGAGCGCTGTGGCCGGAGTGAGCGAGCCCGCGGCCTCGAGCTCGGCGATCACCGTCGAGGTCGTCTCGTTCACCTGCCCCGACCACACCCGGTCCGTCTCGGCGTATCGGGCTTCCCAGTCGGCGGCGTGACCCCGGCGGCGCTCGAGCGCCGCGGCGGCGTCGCGGGCGACGAGCGCGGCGTTGACCGCGGCACCGGCCATCGACCCGGCGCCCATCGAGAGGGGGACGTTCGCCATCGGCGCGACGACATTGCCGGCGGCCCAGACGAGGGGGTGACTCGTCGCCCCCGCCGCATCGACGGCGATGAACGACCCGACCGGTCCGTCGGCGCGGGCGAGGTCGAGCCCGGCTAGGAAGTCGTCGCGAGGCTCGAGGTGTCCGCCGGTGAAGATCGCGTCGATCGCCACGTGCTGCCCATCGGCGGTCACGACAGCGCCGATCGCCGCGTCGTGGGCGTCGTCCGCCGCTTCCGCCGGGCCGGTGACGGCGACCACGGGCGAGGAGACGGTGCGGATGCCGCGAGCGCGCAGCCGCTCCCGCACGTCGTCCCCGAGGTCACCCGCCGCAGCGGTGAACGCCACGACGTCGGGGCTCCACTGCCGTACGAGCTCGATCTGGTGCAGGCTCATCGGCGACGTCGCGAGCACGCCGATACGGCGATCGCGCACTTCCCAGCCGTGGCAGTAGGGGCAGTGCAGCACGGTCCGTCCCCAGCGCTCGGCGAGCCCCGGCACATCGGGCATGCGGTCGGAGACGCCGGTCGCGACGAGAAGCGCTCGCGTCGTGATCCGCTCGGTGCCGCCGGCAAGGCCGACCTCGAGGCCGCCGTCGATCTCGGTCACCGATGAGACGCGCGCCGAACGGAAGGCGACGCCGTAGCGTTCCGCCTCTGCGTGGCCGCGTCGGCGGAGCTCGGTCGGCGAGGTGCCGTCGAAGCCCACGACGGCGTGCATGTGCTCGGCGAACCGATTGCGCGGGCTGTCGGAGTCGAGCACGAGGGTGCGGCGGCGAGCCCGCCCGAGCATCTGCGCGGCGCTGAGGCCGGCGGGGCCGGCGCCGACGATGACGACGTCCTGATCGAGAATCTGCATGTCGAACAGCATCCGGATTCGAGTGCGCTCTGGCAAACAGGTTTGCAGAAATGGCAAACTGGATGCATGACCGGACTGGATCAGATCGGCCCGCGCCTGCGCGCGGCCAGGCAGGAACGCGGGCTCACCCTCGAAGAGCTCGCGGAGCGGGCGGGCATGTCGACGAGCACGCTCTCGCGGCTCGAGTCGGGCAAGCGTCAGGCGAACCTCGAGCTTCTCGTGCCGCTGACGCGGCAGCTCGGCATCCGGATCGACGATCTCGTGCCCGCCGAGCATCCCGATCCCCGGGTGCGTCGGCCCGCGACGACCCGGCACGGTCATGTCGTCGCGCCGCTGACGCGCGAGAGCTCACCCGTGCAGACCTACAAGGTGACGTTCCCGCCGTCCGATGAGGCGCCGGCGCCTCGGGTCCACGACGGCTTCGAGTGGTTCTACGTGCTGAGCGGGCGCATCCGGCTCGTGCTCGACGACCAGGAGCTCATCCTCGCGCGGGGCGAGGCGGCGGAGTTCGACACCCGCACCCCGCATTCCATCAGCGCGGTGGGCACGCGCCCCGCCGAGGTCATCAGCATCTTCAACGCCGCCGGTGAGCGCATGCATACCCTGACGGCCCCCTCCTGACACCCGCCCCCTACGCGTCGACTCGCCGAGAACTGCGGATGCCGGTGTCCCGGCATTCGCGTTCTCTGGCGAGTCGACGGTCTGTGTTCGTGGGTCAGGAGCCGCGGTGCGTGCGGTAGTAGGCGAGGAGGGCCTGGGTCGAGGCGTCCTGCGCGGCGAGCGCGTCGGCGTCGCCCTCGATCGCGGGCGCGATCTGCAGGGCGAGCTGCTTGCCGAGCTCGACACCCCACTGGTCGAACGAGTTGATGCCCCAGATCGTGCCCTGCGTGAAGGTGATGTGCTCGTAGAGCGCGATGAGCTCGCCGAGCACTCTCGGGGTGAGCGCGGGCGCGAAGATCGACGTCGTCGGACGGTTGCCCGCGAACGTCCGCGCCGCGACGAGCGCTCCGGTCGTGCCCTCGGCCTCGACCTCCTCGGCGGTCTTGCCGAAGGCGAGCGCCTTCGTCTGCGCCAGGAAGTTCGCGAGGAACAGCCCGTGCACGTCGCGCCCGCCGTCGGTGAGCGGGTGGGCCGGGTTGACGAAGGCGATGAAGTCGGCGGGGATCAGGCGCGTGCCCTGGTGGATGAGCTGGTAGAACGCGTGCTGGCCGTTGGTGCCGGGCTCACCCCAGAAGACCTCGCCGGTGTCGGAGGTGACGGGCGTGCCGTCCCAGCGCACCGACTTGCCGTTCGACTCCATCGTGAGTTGCTGCAGGTAGGCCGCGAAGCGGTGCAGCTGCTGAGCGTAGGGGAGCACCGCGTGCGTCTGCGCGCCGAGGAAGTTGGTGTACCAGACGTTGAGCAGGCCCATGAGAACGGGCACGTTCTTCTCGAGCGGGGTGGATGCCACGTGCTCGTCGACCGCGTGGAAGCCGGCGAGCAGGTCGCGGAACGCGTCGGGGCCGAGCTCGATCACGAGCGACAGGCCGATCGCCGAGTCGACGGAGTAGCGGCCGCCGACCCAGTCCCAGAATCCGAACGCATTGGCGGGGTCGATGCCGAAGGCCTCGACCTTGTCGAGCGCGGTCGAGACGGCGACGAAGTGGTGGGCGACGGCGTCCGTCTTCTGCGCCTCGCCGTCGTCGATCGCGCCGGCCTCCTTCAGCCCGGCCCACAGCCAGTCGCGGGCGAGGCGCGCGTTGGTGAGGGTCTCGAGGGTCGTGAAGGTCTTCGACGCGACGATGAACAGCGTCGTCTCGGGGTCGAGGTCGGCGGTCTTGTTCGCGATGTCGAACGGGTCGATGTTCGACACGAACCGCGCCTGGATGCCGGCGGTCGCGTACGGCCGAAGCGCCTCGGAGATCATGACCGGTCCGAGGTCGGAGCCGCCGATGCCGATGTTGACGACGTGGGTCACCTTCTTGCCGGTGATGCCGGTCCATTCGCCCGAGCGCACCCGGTCGGCGAAGGCCGACATCTTCTCGAGCACGGCCTGGACGTCGGCGTCGATATCCTGGCCGTCGACGACGAGCTCGGGTGAGGCGCCGGCGGGGCGACGCAGGGCAGTGTGGAGCACCGCGCGGTCTTCACTGGTGTTGATGTGCTCGCCCGAGACCATCGCGGCGTAGCGCTCGGCGACGCCGGTCTGCTCGGCCAGGCGCACGAGGGCGGCGACGATCTCGTCGGTGACGAGGTTCTTCGACAGGTCGACGTGCAGGTCGGCCAGCGGCAGGCTCAGACGCTCGACGCGCCCGGGGTCGCTGTCGAACCACCCGCGGAGGTCGGGGGTGAAGCCCTTCTTCAGCGACTCGAGGTCGGTCCAGGCGGCGGTGGTGGTGGCATCGATGGGAGCAGCGGTCACGCTCTCACGGTAGCCGCGCCACGGTGTCCGCGTCCACGCGGCGCGGCGGGAGAACTCTCCACGACGCGGCCGTCGACGAGCCGGCACACGGCGTCGACCTCGCCGAGCTCGGCCAGATCGTGCGTGACGGCGACGACGGCCGTGCCCGTGCTCGCCACGGCGGCGAGAGCGGATGCGACGGCGTCGCGGGATGCCGCATCCAGTCCGCTCATCGGTTCGTCGAGCAGCAGCAGGTCGGCCTCCTGCGCGAGGGCTTGCGCGATGTACGCCCGCTGGCGCTGGCCGCCCGAGAGCAGGCCGAGCGGCCGCCGGGCGAGAGGGGCCAGCCCGACGGTGTCGATCGCTTCGGCGATGCGCGCGCGGTCGCTGCGCCGCAGCGGCAGGAATGGTCCCCGCTCGCGCCAGCGCCCCATCGCGACCAAGTCGGTCACGGTCAGCGGCAGGCGGGCGCCGTCGTTCGAGGTCTGCGGTACGAGACCGACGCGGATGCCGGGTTCCCGGCGCACCGTTCCCGAGGTGGGGGAGAGGAGCCCGGCCGCGACGGCGATCAGGGTCGACTTCCCCGACCCGTTGGCGCCCACGATCGCGTGGACCTCTCCGCCGGTCACGTCGAGATCCACGCCGCGAAGGGCGAGGTGCCCGTCGAAGGCGACGGTCACCTCCCGCAGGGCGACGACGGAGCCACCGGGGACGAGTGGGGTAGTGGAGCTGGACATCCACCCAGTATTGCAAATGAAAACGGTTCTCACTTTCATGTAAGGTCGTCGACCGTGTCCCTCCTCCTCGATCCCTTCGCCGTCACGTTCGTCCAGCGCGCCCTGCTCGGCGGCGCGCTCGTGGCGATCGTGTGCGGCATCGTCGGCACGTGGGTCGTGCTGCGCGGCATGGCGTTCCTGGGCGAGGCCATGGCGCACGGCATGCTTCCCGGGGTCGCCGTCGCGACCCTCACGGGGTTCCCGCCGATGGCGGGCGCTGCCATCAGTGCGGCGGCGATGTCGCTCGGGGTCGGAGCCCTGCAGCGCCGGGGCCGCCTCTCGGCCGACACCAGCATCGGACTCCTGTTCGTCGCAAGCCTCTCGCTCGGCATCATCGTCATCTCGGCGTCGCGGAGCTTCGCGACGGATGCCTCGGCCATCCTCTTCGGCGACATCCTGGCCATCGGTCCCTCCGAACTCGTCGCCCTCGCCGTCGCGGTCATCGTCACCGTCGTCGTCGCAGCCCTCGGGCACCGCGCGTTCGTCGCGCTGACCGTCGACCCGCGACAGGCGCAGCTGCTCGGTCTCCGTCCCCGCGCCGCCCACATCGTCCTCGTCGGGCTCGTCACGCTCGCGGTGGTCTCGGCCTACCAGGCGGTCGGCTCGCTGCTGGTGGTCGGCATGCTCCTCGGCCCCGCCGTCGCGGCCGGACAGTGGACCCGGCGCATCGTGCCCACGATGATCCTCGCCGCCCTGATCGGCACGCTCTCCGTCGCCGTGGGCCTGCTCATCTCCTGGCACGCCGCCACCGCTGCCGGCGCCACGGTCGCATTCACCGCGATCTGCTCCGGTGCCGTCTCCACCGGCATCCGCGCGCTCGTGCGCGCTCTGACCCGCCCGGACGGGCGCCGCGCGCCGGCATCCGTCATCCCGAACACCCCGGAAAGGACCGCATGAGAACTCGTGCACCTCTCTCGCTCATCGCTCTCACCGCCGGTGCCGCCCTGCTCGCCGGCTGCCAGGCCACTCCGTCGGACTCGGCCGCCGCGACTCCGGATGCTGATGCCACCGCGCGTGGCGAAGCCCTCGGCGACGGTCACGGCGCCATCGCCGGGGCGCGCGAACTCGCCGAGCCCGCGCTGCACCTCACCAGCATCGGCACCGACGGCGCCGTGCACCACCTCGACCTGATCGACGAGCAGTCCGAGGTCCTCGGCGACATCGCTCCCGCCGACACGCTCGACAGCGAAGGACGATTCCTCTTCGCGGCCCGCGAGGGTGAGGTGTCGATCATCGACAGCGGCGTGTGGACGTGGAACCACATCGATCACTTCCATTACTACGAGGCACCGTCCCGCATCCTCGGCGAGCTCGAGGGTTCCGGCACACCGCGCACCGTGACGAGCGACCTCGGCGTCGGCGTCTACTTCGACGACGGCGACCGCGGGGGCGAGGCCGTGCTGCTCGACTTCGACGCGCTCAAGAAGGGCGACATCGTCGAGAGCTTCCGCCTCGACCTCGATGCCCCCGGGTCCCTCGTCGCACCGATCCCCGGGGGAGCGCTGATCGCCGACGCCGGCTCGGGCGAGATCCGCCGCGTCGACGCCTCGGGGTCGGAACTCGACACCACGCCCTGCGTCGAGCCGGCGGGGTCCATCGCGACCAACGTGGGCGTCGTCATCGGATGCGCCGACGGTGCCGTGCTCGCCGTCTCGGATGCGGCTGGCACGGCTCTCGAGAGCATCCCGTATCCCGCGGGCGGGCCGAGCCGCGCTCTGTCGTTCGCGAACCGCGAGGGTCGCCCCACCGTGGCCGGTCGTACCGAGTCCTCGGCGTTCTGGCTGCTCGACACCCGCGAGCGCTCGTGGACGGCGCACGACGCCGGCCTGCCGATCGTCCGTGTGACGGCCGTCGACGACGCCGACGAGACCGTGGTCGCGCTCGCCGCCGACGGCTCGGTGATCGTCATCTCCGGTGCGACGGGCGAGCAGCTCTCCCGCACGGAGCCGCTGGTGGCGGCATCCGTCGCCGACCCGGCGCTCGCTGCGGGCGTCGACCTCGTCGCGGACCAGCGTCGCACCTACCTCAACGGGCCCGCGGAGCGGACGCTGTTCGAGCTCGATCCCGCCGACGGCGGGCGGGTGGCCCGAAGCTTCCCCACCGAGCACGCCCCCGCCCTCTTCGCGGAGACGGGCCGATGAGGCGGGTAGCGCTGGCTCTCGGCCTCGTCGTCGCCGGGGTGGTCTCGCTCGCGGGCTGCTCGGGAGCCGGAAGCGACCGTCCGACCGTCGTCGTGACGACCAACATCCTGGGCGACATCGTGCAGAACCTCGCCGGTGAAGAGCTCGAGGTCGTCACCTTCATGCCGCGGGACGCCGATCCGCACTCGTTCGAGCTCTCGGCCCAAGATGCGGCGACGATGCGCAGTGCCGATCTCGTGGTCTCGAACGGGCTCGGGCTCGAAGAGGGGGTGCAGCACCACGTCGACGCGTCCGCCGCGGACGGTGTGGCCCAGTTCGTCGCGGGCGATCACGTCGAGACCCTCGGTTACCTCGACTCCGACGCGGTCGACCCGCACTTCTGGACCGATCCGACCCAGACCGCGAGCGTCGTCGAGGCACTCGCCCCGGTCCTCGCCGACCTCGCCGGCGACGGCGGAAAGGCCGTGACGGATGCCGGCGACGCGTACCTCGCGGAACTCGAGACGGTCGACGCCGAGATGACCGCCGGTCTGGAGTCCATCCCCGCCGAGCACCGCGCGCTCGTCACCAACCATCACGTGTTCGGTTACCTCGCGCGCCGCTACGACGTCCGCATCCTGGGGGCGGCCGTGCCGGGCGGCACGACGCTCGCAGCGCCCAGCGCGTCCGACCTGCAGGAGCTCGTCGACGCGATCGACGCGGCCGGGGTCCGCACGATCTTCGCCGACTCGTCGCAGCCCGACCGGCTCATGCGCGTCCTCGCCGACGAAGCCGGGCGCGACGTGTCCGTCGTGCCGCTGCTGACCGAGTCGCTCGCGCCGGAGGGGCAGCCCGGCGACACCTACCTCGACATGATGCGCCAGAACCTCCAGCGCATCACCGACGGCCTCACCCGATGAGGCATTTCCCTGGAAAGGAAACCCACCCCATGAAGAGAACCCTGCAGTTCGGCGCCCTCGCCGGCGCCGCAGCCCTGGTGCTGGCGGGATGCTCGTCCTCGCCCTCCGCGACGTCCAGCCCGTCCGGCGACGCGTCGGCCGAGGCATCCGTCCCCGCCGGTCCCCGGGTCGCGCTCGGCTACGAGGGCGGTGTGCTGGTGCTCGGCGGCGACGAGCTCGAGGTGATCGGAGACTTCGACTCCGAGGACTTCATCCGGCTCAACGCGGCCGGTGACGGCCGCCACGTCATGGTCACCACGTCGGAGGGCTTCCAGCTGCTCGACGTGCAGCAGCCCGAGCTCACCGACCTCGTCGTCCCGGCGGCCGCCGCCGGACACGTCGTCGTCCACGGCGGCAAGACCGTGCTCTACGACGACGCGACGAGCGATACGACGATCTTCGACACCGCCGACCTCGCGCAGCTCGACGGCAAGCTACCCGACGCCGAGGTGATCGCCGGCGTCGAGGCGCACCACGGCGTCTCGGTCGAGCTCGAGGACGGCACACTGCTGACCACCGTCGGCGGCGAGGCCGGGCGCACCGGCATCCGCGTGCTCGACGCGAACGGCACCGAGGTCGCGTCCAACGCCGACTGCCCGGGCGTCCACGGTGAGGGCACCGCCGAGGGCGAGCGCGTCGTGTTCGGCTGCGAGAACGGCGCGATCATCTACGACGGCGGCGAGATCACCAAAGTCACCTCGCCCGACTCGTACGGCCGGATCGGCAACGCCTTCGTCGCGGAGGACAGCCCGCTCGTCGTCATGGACTACAAGGACGACCCCGACGCCGAGGGCTACCTGCTGCGCAACATCGCCCTCGTCGACACCGAGGCGAAGTCGCTGACCAAGATCGCGCTGCCCGCCGGCGTCGAGTACACCTTCCGCGGCATCGCGCGCGGGCCGGCCGGCGAGGCCGTGCTGATCGGCACCGACGGATCGCTGCACTGGATCGATCCCGCCACGGGGGGCATCACGAAGTCCCTGCCCGTTGTCGACCCGTGGGAGGGTCCGGCCGAGTGGCAGGCTCCGCACCCGGCCGTCAAGGTCGCGGGCGACATCGCCTACGTCACCGACCCGGCGGACAGCGAGCTCGTCGCGGTCGACCTCACGACGGGTGAGATCGTGCAGACGGTGAAGCTGCCGCACGTTCCGAACGAGATCGCCGCCGTCTCCTGACGCGCCGCGCCGCCGCATCCGCTCCGGTCACCGGGGCGGATGCGGCGGACGTCCGACCTCGCCGTTAGCCTGACGTCGTGCCGGCCGTCTCGACCTCGCAGCGCACGTATCGCTACCTGCGCCTGACCCTCGCGGGCGCACCCGTCGCGATCATGCTCGCGGTGCTCTTCGCGATCCCCGACGCGGGAGTGCTGCCCAGCGTCAGCCACTACTTCTACAGTTCGGCCCGCACCGTCTTCTCCGCCGCCCTCGTCGCGGCCGCGGCCTGCCTGCTCGCGCTCTCCGGGCGGGGCCCGCAGCGGGTGCTGCTGGATGTCGCGGCGCTCCTGGCCCCGCTCATCGCCATCATCCCGACGCCGATCTCGGCCGGCGAGGTGCCCGGCGTCGTCGTCGACTGCGCCGCCCCGTGCGTCCCCGCCGGGTTCACGGACGACCTCGACAACGCTCTGGCGACGTACCTCGTGATCGGCGCCGTCGTGCTCGCGATCGGTCTCGTGCTGGCGCGACGCGGAGACGTCGCTCTCCGCGACACGGGGCCGACGCTCGCCCTTGCGGCGACGGTGCTCGCGGGCGTGGCCCTCGTGTGGACGCTCGCACCGCAACTGCTCGTCCGCTACGGTCACGCCGTCGCGGCCTTCGGCTTCTTCATCCTCATCGCCCTCGTCGCGCTCGCCGAGGCGCTGCGGCCCTCCGATGCGCACCCACCGGCGAGGCGGACGCGGATCGGGTACGTCATCGTCGCGATCGCGCTCCTGCTCGACCTCGCCGCGACCGTCGTCTCGGCGGTGCTGTTCGACCTCCCCGTCGTGCTGGGGGGAGAGCTCATCGCCCTGGCGCTGTTCCTGGTGTTCTGGATGATGCAGACGGCCCAGAAGTGGTCGCTCGCCGATCCCGCGGTGCGAGCCTGACCGTCGACCCGAAACGCGTTCTTCTCCGTGTCCGCGAGCGGGTCTACTGTTCGTCCCATGACCGCCCCGCTCAGCGCGCTGGAGACCTCGCGCATGCGCGCGTTCCACCAGGTGCTCGGCAACACTCTGCTCGCGAACGTGACCTCGAGCTTCCTCTGGTTCGCCCTGACGTTCTGGGCCTACCTCGCCACGGAGAACGTCCTGGCGACATCCATCATCGGCGGCTCGTACATGCTGCTCGTCGCCGTGTTCGGGGTGGTCTTCGGGGCCCTCGTCGACCACATGAAGAAGAAGGCCGTGATGGTGCTCTCGAGCCTCATCACCCTGGCGACCTATCTCGGTGCCGGCGCGGTCTACCTGCTGTTTCCCGAGTCGATCCTCGTCGATTGGGGGCGCCCCTGGTTCTGGGTGTTCGCGGGCCTGATCCTCGTCGGGGGAGTCGTGGAGAACCTGCGCAACATCGCGCTGTCCACCACCGTGACCCTTCTCGTGCCGAGCGACCGCCGCGACCGGGCGAACGGCCTCGTCGGAACGGTGCAGGGTGTGGCGTTCATCGTCACGAGCGTCTTCTCCGGTCTCTCGATCGGCCTCCTCGGGATGGGCTGGACCGTCGTGATCGCGGTGTCCGCGACCGCGTTGGCCCTCGCGCATCTGACATTCGTGTCGATCCCCGAGCGCGGCATCGCCGCATCGCACGAGGCCGCGGCACCGGCCTTCACGTTCCGCGGCGTCGTTCCGGCGATCCGATCCGTCCCGGGGCTGTTGGCCCTGATCCTGTTCACGACCCTCAACAACCTCGTCGGCGGGGTGTTCATGGCGCTCATGGATCCATACGGGCTGACGCTCTTCACCGTCGAGGCGTGGGGGATCGTGCTCGCGGTCACCGGCACGGGGTTCATCGTCGGCGGCGCGCTGGTCGCCGCCCGCGGTCTCGGCCGTAACCCCGTGCGCACCATGCTGCTGGTCAACGTCGGCGTCGCGGTGCTGGGGATGACTTTCGCGATCCGCGAGTTGTGGTGGCTATACGCCCTGGGGATCTTCGTGTTCATGATGCTCATGCCCGCAGCCGAGGCCGCCGAGCAGACCGTCATCCAGCGCGTCGTGCCGTTCCAGACCCAGGGCCGCGTCTTCGGCTTCGCGGCGTCGGTCGAGTCGGCCGCTTCGCCGATCTCGGCGTACCTCGTCGGACCGCTCGCGCAGTTCGGTCTGATTCCCTTCATGCGCACGGATGCCGGTGAGCGCAGCTTCGGCTGGCTCCTCGGCGGCGGTGAGGCGCGGGGCATCGCCCTGGCTTTCGTCGCCGCGAGCGCGCTCATGCTCGTGGTGGTGCTGCTCGCGTTCCTCTCGCCGCAGTACCGGCGACTGAGCCGGGCCTACGCCGACGCAGCGCCGCCGGAGCCCGAGGCTGCCGCCGCTGCGCTGCCGGGCCCGACCCCGGTCAGGCCGGCTGACGCGGCGCCCTGAGCCCGAGCACCGCGAGCAGGCCGGCGACGGCGACCATCACCAGGGTGCATCCGGCGACACCGGCCCAGCCGAGGTCGTGGAAGGCATATCCCAGGAGCCAGCCGAACAGGCTCGAGCCACCGTAGTACCCGAGGTAGTACAGCGACGCGGCTTGAGCGCGCGTCTCCGGCCTCGCCGCCGCGGGAGCCCAGCCCGAGGCGATCGCGTGGGCGCCGAAGAAGCCGGCGGTGAGGATCAGGAGCCCCACGAGCACCGCGATCACGTGGGGCACCGCCGTCACGACGATGCCGATCGCCATGACCGCGAGCGCCGCCAGCAGCACCGGCAGACGCCCGAACCGCCCCGCGAGCGACCCGGCCCAGGGAGAGGCTACGGTCCCGGCGAGGTAGGCGAGGAAGAGGAAGCTGACGATCCACAGCGGCAGCGAGTACGGCGGCGCGACGAGGTGGAACCCGAGGTAGTTGTACACGGCGACGAAGCCGCCCATGAGCAGGAATCCCTGCGCGTAGAGCGACAGCTGGCGGCGGTCGCGCAGGTTCGTCGCGAGCCGGGAGACCAGAGACGGGCCCGTGACGCCCGCCGAGCGCTGCGGCGCGAAGCCGCGGGCCGGCGGGGTGAGCCACAGGAAGAGCACGGCCGACGCCGCGCACACCGCCGCGACGGCGAACACGCCGCCGCGCCACAGACCGACGTCGCCGAACGGGCCAGCGACGAGCCTTCCGAGCAGTCCGCCGATCGTGGTGCCGGCGATGTAGCTGCCGGCTGCCGTCGCGGTGTGGGCGGCGTCGACCTCTTCTGACAGATAGGCGAGGGCGATGGCGGGCACGGCCCCGAGTGCCACACCCTCGAGCAGCCGGGCGGAGAGCAGCAGCGGCAGCGTCGGGGTGAGCGGGGCCAGCAGGCCGAGCACGGTCGCGGCGATGACCCCGGTCGCCATCGCGGGCACGCGACCGATGCGGTCGGCCACGACCGACCAGGGGATGACGCCGACGGCGAGACCGAGCGTCGAGACCGAGACCGCCAATGCGGCGGTGGCCGGTTCGACCCCGAACTCCGAGCCGATGAAGGGGAGGACCGCCTGGGGCGAGTACAACTGCGCGAAGGTCGCGACGCCGGCGAAGAACAACCCGGCGATGAGCCGGCGGTAAGCGGGCGACCCGGGAACATGACCGGTGAACGCACGCACCGGGCCAGCCTACGACCGCGGCGACCGCCAGCCTGATGTGAGAAGGGCCGGTCGACTCAGAATCGTCGACCGGCCCTGTCATCCCTTGCACCAGAGATCACACCGCGCAGTTGGGGGGAACTGCGTGCCTCGAAGTTATAACGACCAGGTAACGGGATGCAACGGCTGGGCCGTTCTCATCAGCGCTGCATAGTGATCGTTCAGGATCGCGGCAGGACCCTCAGCGACCCTCCCGAAGGACGACCGACCCCGCCGAGACCCGGACCTCGACGCGGTTGGGCGACGAGGGGTCTTCGGTCAGGCCGTTGACGAACGAGCCTGCCTCCTGGGTCGAGCTGACGGCGTACTCACCACGGGGGAGCGCGAGGTCGACCCCGCCCGCCTCGGCGGCGATCGTCACCGACGTCGGAGCGGTGCCCGCGAGGGAGCCCGACACCCGGCCGGCGCTGACGTCGACGGTCGCCTCACGGACCCCGTCGAGCTCGACCGAAACGCGTCCGGCGGACACTCGGGTGTCGAGGCTCGTCGCGGAGCCGGCCGTATCGATCGACCCGGCATCGGCGCGCAGCGCGAGAGCGCCGAACTCCCCGTCCGCTCGCAGGGCCCCCGCCCCCACGGTCAGCTGGGCGTCAAGTCCCGCGAGGTCGTCGGGAAGGACGAGCGTCGCCCGCGACGTTCCGCCCCACAGGCGCCATCCGCTCCACCAGTCACGGTCCGAGTCGACCACGAGGCGGTCGCCGTCGCGGGCGAGCTCCCACGCCTCGGCGCCTCCCGTCCCGGTCACGGTGAGGGTCGCCTCGTCGACATCGCCGAAGGAGACCTCGACGTCGGCAGCCGCGGCATCCATCTCCAGCATGCTCACACCCGTGGTCGGCGCTGAGATCGTCGAGGTCGCGGTGCCGCCGCTGACGACCGTCGACACGACACTGGTTCCGGCGCTGAACACGAGGAGGCCCGCGCCTGCGGCGATCGTGAGCCCGGCGATCACGCGAGCGGCGGACGACGGCGTCGACGTCGGCCCCGTCGGGGACGGCCCGCCCGCCGACGGCGGCCCGTCGGGGGCTCCCGGCGGCGTGGTAGGAGGCGGGGTCAGGGTCGTGCTCATCGCACTGCTCCGTTCTGCGGCTGTGAGCCGCCGTGTTCAAGATGGACGAGAGCGGCGAGCACGCGGCGGTTTCCGTGTTCGTCCTGCTCGAGGTCGAGCTTCTGGAAGAGCGAGGTGATGTACTTCTCGACGCTCGCCTCGCTGAGGAACATCGCGGCGGCGATCGCCTGATTGCTGCGCCCTTCGGCAATGAGGGCGAGCACCGTCCGCTCGCGTTCGGTGAGCCGCGACATCCGCTCGTCGCGCGATCGGCGCATGAGCAGCTGCGCGACCACCTCGGGGTCGAGAACCGTGGCTCCCGCGCCGATGCGTTCGATCGTCGCGAGGAACTCGCCGACGTCGGCCACGCGGTCTTTCAAGAGGTAGCCCAGGGCCGCCCCCTGCGAGGTGATGAGCTCGCTCGCGTAGCGTTCCTCGACGTACTGGCTCAGGACGAGGATGGGCAGCCGGGGGTTCTCGGCACGCAGGGCGAGGGCCGCGCGGATGCCCTCGTCGGTGAACGTCGGCGGCAGCCGGACGTCGAGGATGCAGAGGTCGGGCTGGGTCTCGGCCACGGCGGCGGAGATACCGTCGGCATCGGGGAGGGCCGCGACGACCTCGTGGCCCGAGTCAGCCACCAGCCGGGCGATCCCCTCGCGCAGCAGCGTTGAGTCCTCGCAGATCAGGATGCGCACGGGACGCTCACCTCCAGAGCGGTCGGTCCACCGGCCGGGCTGTCGAGGCGTGTCGTGCCGCCCGCGGCGGTGATGCGGTTGATGATGCCGTCGAGCCCGCCTCCGGGGATGACCCGGGCTCCACCGACGCCGTTGTCCTCGACCCGCGCCCAGAGGGTGTGATCGTCGCGGTGACGGACCACCACGCGGCATTCCCCGGCCCGCGAGTGCTTAGCAGCGTTGGTGAGCGACTCCGCGATCGCGAAGTACACCGCCGCCTCCGCGGTGCGACTGCACCGCTGGTCGACCCGTACGTCGAGGCTGACGGGCACGTGCGAGCGGGCGGCGAGGGCGGACAGTGCCGCGTCGAGTCCGCGATCGTCGAGCACCGAGGCGTGGATGCCGCGGGCGAGCTGACGCAGTTCGGTGATCGCGGCCTTCGTCGAGGTGTGGGCCTCGGCAAGCAGTTCCTTCGCGGCGTCCGGGTCGTCGTCGATCTTCTGCTGGGCGAGTCCCAGCGTCATGCCCACCGAGACGAGCCGCGGCTGCACGCCGTCGTGCAGGTCGCGCTCGATGCGGGTGCGCTCGAGCTCACCGGCGCGGACCGCGCCCTCGCGCTGTACCCCCGCGGTGCGGGCAGCCTCGACCAGCTGCGCTTCGCGCGAGGGGACGAGGATCGCCTTGGCGAGGATGCCGTGCAGAAGGGTGATCCCCACGAGGAGGGCTGCCGGCACGAGGACCAGGAGCACCCCGGCCACGACGGCGCCCTCGCGGGGAACGCTGATCCAGGTCGAGGCGACGGTGACGGTCTGCTCCGCGTAGAGCGGGGCGAAGATCAGGGCGAAGCCCGACGCGAGCAGTCCGGACAGGCTGAGCGCGATGAGCCCCAGCACCGTCGAGATCGCTGCGTGGGCGATCCCGCGCCACATCCGGCCGTCGGTGAACTGCAGCCAGACCGTGCGGAGCCAGCCGCCGAACCCGGGCCGGCCGCTGCTGCGCGGCGAAAGCGAGGGCAGGCCCCACCCGTACAGGCCGTCGACGCGGGCGTATTCGAGCCAGCCGGTGAGCCAGAGCGCGTAGACGAAACCCACCAGGATCGGCAGGCCGAGTCCGAGTGCCGGAGTCAGGCCGATCCCCGTCGCCATGAGGGTGAGGAGCACGGTGAACACGGCGGTGCCCGCGAAGCCGAGGGCGGCGAGCTGGGCGAGCGCTCCGAGCGGGCGCAACCAGGTCAGAGCACGGGATGGAGGGGCGGTGCTGGCGACGGCGGTGGTCATGGCTCAACGCTAGGACCGCGGCCGGGTGCCGCGCAGGCGAGCCGCCCGGAGACTCCCTTTCGGGTTATCCCCCGGGGGCGCGCGGCCGCAGCCGCCGGTCGTGTCGGAGAGGATGGGGGAGTGACCTCTCCCGACATCCGCCTGATCGCCGTCGACATGGACGGCACGCTCCTCGACGCGGACGGCCGCATCCCCGAGGGACTGTGGCGGCTGCTGCCGCGGCTGCGCGATCGGGGCATCGTGTTCGCTCCCGCCAGCGGACGCCAGCTCGCGACGCTCCGCCGGCAGTTCGCGGATGCGCCGGTCGAGCTCGACTACATCGCTGAGAACGGTGCGTACGTCGTCCGAGACGGCGCCGAGGTCAGCTCGGACGCCGTCGACCCCGCGTTCGCGGCATCCGTCGTCCGCCGCATCCGCGGTCTCGACCACCTCGATGTCGGCCTCGTCGTCTGCGGCAAGCGGTCGGCCTACATCGAGCGCGCGGACGCAGCCTTCTTCGCCGAGGCCGACAAGTACTACGCGGAGCTCGCTGTCGTGGACGACCTGACCTCGGTCGACGACGAGATCCTCAAGCTCGCCGTCTACGACTTCGCGCTCGCCGAGGACTCGGTCGCACCCGAGCTGTTCGATCTCCGCGAGACGCACCAGGTCGTGGTGTCGGGGCAGCACTGGGTCGACATCATGAACCCCGGGGTCAACAAGGGGCGGGCGCTGTCCCGTCTGCAGGAGACGCTCGGGGTCGGCCCCGAGCACACGATGGCGTTCGGTGACTACCTCAATGACCTCGAACTGCTCCAGCAGGCCCGCTACTCGTACGCGATGGCCGAGGCGCACCCCGAGATCGCGGCCATGGCCCGCTACAGTGCCCCCTCGCACACCGAGGCGGGAGTGCTGACGGTCATCGAGGAGTTCCTCGCCCGCTGAGCGACGGGATCGTTCTGCGCAAGCCCGCACCGAAGACCACGGCGACGGCGTAGCGTGTGCGGCATGGTCACGATTCCCACGGTCTCGCTCAACGACGGCTCCGACTTCCCCGAGCTCGGGCTCGGCACCTACAACCTGCGCGGCCCCGAGGGCATCGACGCCATCGCCGCCGCGATCGACTCCGGCTACCGGCTGCTCGACACGGCGGTGAACTACGAGAACGAGTCGGAGGTCGGGGAAGCCGTGCGTCGCAGCGGCATCCGCGACCAGCTGATCATCACGACCAAGGTGCCGGGGCGCGACCACGGCTTCGACGAGACGATCCGCAGCGCCGAAGGCTCGCTCGGCCGGCTCGGCGTCGAGAAGATCGACCTGTACCTCATCCACTGGCCGAACCCGAGCCAGGGCAAGTGGCTCGAGACCTACCGCGCGATGCTGGCGCTCCGCGACGAGGGGCAGGTCGGGTCGGTCGGGGTGTCGAACTTCACCGAGCCGATGCTCGCCCGCCTCATCGAGGAGACTGGAGTCGCCCCGGCGGTCAATCAGGTCGAGATGCACCCCTACTTCCCGCAGGCCGGCCTGCGCGCGTTCCACGCTGCGAACGGCATCCGCACCGAGAGCTGGAGCCCCCTGGCTCGGCGCAGCGAGCTGCTGAACGAGCAGGTCATCGCCGACATCGCGGCATCCCACGGTGTCACTGGAACGCAGGTCGTGCTGCGCTGGCACACGCAGCTGTCGTCGACCCCGATCCCGAAGTCGGCTGACCCGGTCCGCCAGCGCGAGAACGCCGACGTCTTCGACTTCCTGCTGTCGGGCGATGAGATCGCGGCGATCAGCGCCCTCGAACGCGGCCGGCTCTGGGACGGCGACCCCGACACCCACGAGGAGATGTAGCACGCGCCGGATAGCGTGGAGGCATGACGACGCCGTTCGACTCTCTCGACGACTACTACGCCCTTCCCCGCATCGACGCGGCGGCGACCGCGCCCGACGGCTCGCACGTCGTGCTGACGGTCGCGACCCTCACGAAGGACCGCACCGGCTACGAGCGCTCGCTGTGGTCGGTGCCCGCCGATGGCGCCGGTGCGCCGCGACGCCTGACCCGCTCGACGACCGGCGAGTCCGGCGCCGTGTTCACCTCCTCCGGCGATCTGCTGTTCGTGTCGGCCCGCCCCGACAACGACGCCGCGGACGGCGCACCCGCTCAGCTCTGGCTGCTTCCGGCCGCCGGCGGCGAGGCGCGCCCGGTGACCCGGCTGGCCGGCGGCGTCTCCGCGGTCGTCACCGCTGCGGACTCCGACCGCATCGTGATCGCGTCGTCGCTGCGCCCCGAGGCCGCCACGATCGAGGCCGACGCGAAGCTGCGGGCGGAGCGGAAGAAGCTCAAGGTTTCCGCGATCATCCACGACACCTACCCCGTGCGGTACTGGGACCACGACCTGGGTCCGCACGAGCCCGCGCTGTTCGCCCTCGACCTGAGCGAGCTGGGCGACGCGCCCGCCGTCATCGCGACCGCCGACCAGGCCGTCGACGAGGTCGTCGGCACTGGCGCCGAAGCAGGGGAGGCTGCCGACGAGCCCTACCCCGCGGGGCTGCCGCGCCCGCGCATCCTGCTTCGTGGTCGTGCGGCCTCGACAGCGGGTATGGCGCTCACGCCCGACGGTGCGACCCTCGTCGCCTCGGTGCCCGAGCCGCAGGGGCGTGACGCCCGGTACCGTCTCGTCGCGATCGACACCGCGACGGGCGAGCTGCGCGTCATCCGCGACGAGGTCGACGTCGACATCGAGATGCCCGCGATCAGCCGCGACGGCGCCCGTGTCGCCTACGTCCGCACGGCGAAGTCCACCCCCGCGGGGCCCGCCGATCACGAGCTGTGGGCGAGCGCCCTCGACGGCGCCGACGCGCAGCGCCTGGCCTCGGACTGGGACCGCTGGCCGAGCAGCATCCGATTCTCCGATGACGACGCGGCGCTCGTGGTGACCGCCGACCACGACGGACGCGGACCGGTCTTCAGCATGCCGATCGACGGGGGCGCCGTCGCGCAGACGACGCACGACGACTTCGCGTACACGCACGTCGAGCCGGTCTCGGGCACCACGGACGTCATCGCGCTCCGCTCCAATTGGATGACGCCGCCGCATCCGGTCCGTGTCGCCGCCGACGGCTCTGTCACGCCGCTGGCGAACCCGGCGCCGTCGCCGGCTACGACCGCCTCGATGGTCGAGGTCGAGACGACCGCCGATGACGGAGCCCGCGTGCGCGGCTGGCTCGTGCTGCCCGAGGGGGCGGATGCCGCGACCCCGGCGCCGCTTCTGCTGTGGATCCACGGCGGACCGCTCAACAGCTGGAACGCGTGGAGCTGGCGGTGGAGCCCGCTGCTGGCCGCGGCCCGAGGCTATGCCGTGCTGCTGCCCGACCCGGCGCTGTCGACCGGTTACGGGCTCGATTTCATCGCGCGCGGGTGGGACGCGTGGGGCGCGGCGCCCTTCACCGACCTCATGTCGATCACGGATGCGGTTGTCGCGCGCGATGACATCGACGAGACCCGGACGGCCGCGATGGGCGGATCGTTCGGCGGCTACATGGCGAACTGGGTGGCGGGTCACACCGACCGCTTCGACGCGATCGTGACCCACGCGAGCCTGTGGGCGTTCGACCAGTTCGCCGGCACGACCGACTTCGCGCCGTACTGGCAGAGCATCTTCAGCCCCGAGGGTGCGGTCGCCAACTCGCCGCATCGCTTCGTCGCCGACATCCGGACGCCGATGCTCGTGATCCACGGTGACCGTGACTACCGGGTGCCGATCGGCGAGGGTCTGCGGCTGTGGGCCGACCTCAACGAGCACCACGCCGCCGAGGACGGCACGAGCCCGCATCGGTTCCTGTACTACCCCGACGAGAACCACTGGATCCTCTCGCCGCAGAACGCGCGGGTCTGGTACGAGACGGTCTTCGCGTTCCTCGAGGAGAACCTGCCCGCGCGCGCCTGAGTCGCGTCTCAGTCGCGCCTTGCGGCGCTCGCCTGACAGAAGTGGCCCCTTCCCCGCGTGGGAGGGGGCCACTCCTGTCAGATGAACGGGTTCACGCGGCGACGGGCGGGAGGATGCGACGGAGGATGAGCCGCTGCGCCAGCGTCCAGGCGACCGTCACGACCAGGTACAGGCCCGCCGCGAGCGGAACGAACACCGCGACGATGGCGGTCGCGAACTGCGCGACCCCGAGCACCCCCGACAGGGCGGCCGGAGCATCCGTCACCCGGAAGGCTCGCCGCGTCAGCTCGCCGACGAGCGCGATCGAGGCGATGACGGCGCCGAACACGAGGGCGGCGGCGAGCGGCAGTGTGCCCGACGCGACGGTGCCCGCCAGGCTCGACCCGAGGGGGACCCCGGCGAGCGTCTCGGCGAGCAGCCCGTTGGTGTGGCCCGCGATCGTCGAATGGATGAACACCCCGTACAGCAGCCCCACGACGGGAGCCTGCACCAGCAGCGGCAGACAGCCTGCCGTCGGCGAGACGTTCTCGTCGCGATAGAGCTCGAGCGTCTCGCGTTGCAGCTTCTCGCGGTCGGTCCGGTATCGCTGCTGGAGCTCGCGCAGCCGCGGCGCCAGGCGTGCACGAGCGCGATCCGCTCGCGCCTGGGCGACGCCCGCGGGGATCAGTGCTGTGCGCACGACGACGGTGATGAGGATGACGGATGCCGCGGCGGCGAGGTCGCCGAGCGCGGGTTCGAGCGCCGCGGTCAGTGCGGCGAGGATCGAGGCCACGGCGTCGAGCGCGGCGGCGATGGGCGGGAAGGAGTACAGGTCCATGGAGAGTCCGATCGACGAAGCTGAGCACGGGGGGTCAGCCGCGAGGGGACGCCGGACGGCGCGATGCACGGGGCCTGCGGTGCGGGTGCGCGCGTGTGGAGCCGTTCCGGACGTGGCTACGCGGCTGAGGCCGCGAGCCCCGGGGCGCGGGGGCGCCGTCTCCCGGGAGCGTCCGGGTCGCTCTGCGCCAGCAGAGTCGACGGCGAGATGGATCGCCGCGGGTGGGGGCGCCGCGAGCCCGCCGCCCCCGTCGCCGTGACGGCGCCCGCGATCGAGGCGACCGCGATCGCGATCGTGAGCAGCGCCACCGCGGTCGCCGCTGCGAGCCCGCTCGAGTCGCCGAGCGAGAGGGCGCCGATGACCGACAGCAGCATCGGGAGCGTGGAGAGGAGGGACATCACGCCACCCCTGTCGGGGCCCAGCCCGCGGCGCGCTCGAGCAGCGCGGCGTCCCCGTCGAAACGCGCGCCCTCGGGGCGCGACCGTCGCAGGGCGAGCAGGAGAAGCACGAACCCGCCGATGGGCATCAGGTTCAGCAGCCCCCACCATCCCGACAGGTTCGAATCGTGCAGCCGCCGCACCGCGACGGTGAAACCCGGGATGAAGGTGGTCACCACCCACACGGTCGAGGTCCACAGGTAGACCGCCACCAGGGTCGAGAGGGGATCGGTCGGAGCGATCGGCCCGAAGAGCTCGATCCCGCGCCATCCCCACCAGCCGAAGGGGTGCAGCCCGAGGTCGAGCTGCGGCCAGCGCCCCGACAATATCCGCGGGATCACGAGGAGGAAGACGACGGCGGCCGTGAAGCCGACGGCCATCCACCACCAGTACTCGCTGCGGCTGGCGCGCCCGCGCAGGCGGAAGGCGTGCACCACGAAACGGCGCATGGCCTGGGGCAGCGAAGCGTTCGGCAGCGGTGCTGTCGAGACGGCCTCCATCCCGCGATGCTAGCGGAGCGTCGCGGAGCGGCGCAGTCTTCGCCTGTCAGTTCTGACCCCATCCCGCGCGGGGAAGGGGCCAGAAGTGTCAGGTGAACCGACCCGTGCGCGTCAGTGGGGTGCGTGATATTCGGGCTCGCCCCGCTTCCAGTAGCCCTTCACCGTGATCTGCTCGGGATCGAGGCGCCAGCGGTCGAGGAGCAGCGCTCGAGCGGAGCGCACGATCGACTGCTCGGCCGCCACGAAAGCGAAGAGGGCGCCGTCCGGTCGGTCATCGTCGCCGAGCGCGGCGAGACGAGCGGCGAGGGGAGCGCCGGCGGATGCCGATCCGCGGTGCACCTGCTCGACGACGACGCCCGGGGGCGTGGAGATGGGCAGCTCGTGATCGGCGTCGGGCACCTCGATGAGCACGCGCCCGACGGCAGCGGCATCCATGTGATGGGCGAACCGCCGGATCGCGGGGACCGCGGTCTCGTCTCCGGCCAGGAACCAGCCGTCGGGGTGCCCCGTGAGCACCGCGGATCCGCGCGGTCCGCCGATGCCGATCGTCGACCCGATCTCCGCCGTCGCCGCCCAGTCCGCAGCCACGCCGTCGCCGTGCAGGGCGAACTCGAGGTCGAGCCAGCCCTCATCGGCGTCCCAGGCGAGCGGGGTGTACTCGCGGCTCGGCGCTGCACGCATCTCGTCGATGCTCTCGGGCGCCACCTCGGGGAAGAACACACGCACGTGGTCGTCGCACCCCGGGGAATCGAAATCGCGCAGATCGGCGCCCTCGAGCCGCACCCGGACATAGGCCGGAGTGAGCCATTGTCGGGCTGCCAGGCGGACGAAGCGAAAACGCAGGTCGAGCGCTCGGCGAGCGATCCGGAACGAGGGGGTTGCGGTCGAGGCGGACATGAAGGTTAGGCTAACCTACACAGCCGTCGGGGTCTCGATCCCGGCATCCGGTCGCCCGTCGACCAGCATCCGATACGCACCGCACCAGGAGTTACGTCACGTGAGCCATGCCATCCGCCGTCCCGCACTCGTCTCGATCGCGCTCGTCGCAGCGCTCGGCCTCGCCGGGTGCGCGTCGTCGGCGAGCCCGGATGCCGCGCCCAACGGCGACGCGACCTCGGCCACGACCGTCACCGTGACCGACAACCACGGCGAGATCGAGGTGCCCGTCGCCCCCGAACGCGTCGTCGCGCTCGACAACACGACGTTCCAGACGCTGAGCGACTGGGACATCGACCTCGTGGCGGCACCCAAGCCGCTGATGTACGACCTGTGGCCCAACCTGTCCGGGGGCGACGACGTGCTCGACGTCGGGCTGCACCGCGAGCCCGACCTCGAGGCGATCATCTCGGCTCAGCCCGACCTCATCGTCGGCGGGTACCGCTTCCGCGACATCTACGACGACCTGACGGCGATCCAGCCCGCGACGATCGAGACCAGTGCTCGCGAGGGCGAGGAGCAGGTCGCCGAGCTGAAGCGCCAGGTCGAGATCCTCGGACAGGTCTTCGATCGGGAGGCTGACGCGAAGAAGCTCGCCGACGCCCTCGACGGCGCCGTCGCCGACGCGAAGGCGGCCTACAACGACACCGACACGGTCGTCGGCCTGCTCACCTCGGGCGGCAAGATCTCGTTCGCGGCCCCGGGGGAGGGGCGCGGCGTCGGTGCCGTCTTCCCCACGCTCGGACTCGTCCCCGGCATCGATCGCGGAGCGGAGAACGCCTCGCACGGCGACGACATCAGCGTCGAGGCGATCGCGGCGGCGAACCCCGAGTGGCTGATCGTGCTGGACCGGGACGCCATGTTCGGCGAGGACGGCTATGTCTCGGCGAAGGAGCTCATCGAGGGGTCCGAAGCGCTGCAGAACGTGCCCGCCGTGCAGAAGGGGCAGATCGTCTACCTCGCACCGAGCTTCTACCTCGACGAGGGCATCCAGGCGTACACCAAGCTCTACGCCGACATCGCGACGGCGTTCGCCGCGGCGGCCTGATCGTCCTGCGCGGTGCCCCGTCCGGTACTGCCTGCCGGGGCGCCGCGATCGGTCATGACTGCGCTCACCGCCCCCGCCCGCATCCGCGGGCGTCTCGCCCTCCCGGCCGCGATCACCGTCGTGGCCGGTCTCGTCGTGCTCTCCCTCTTCGTCGGCGTCTACGACCTCGCCTCGGACGGCGTCGGCTCGGAGATGCTGTGGATCACCCGGATTCCGCGCACACTCGCGCTGGTCCTCGCGGGCTGCGCGATGGCCGTCTCCGGCCTCGTCATGCAGCTGCTGACGCAGAACCGCTTCGTCGAGCCGACCACCACCGGGACCACCGAGTGGGCAGCGCTCGGCCTCCTCGCGACGGTGCTCCTCGTGCCGGACGCTCCGCTGGTCGTACGCATGCTCTTCGCGAGCCTCGCGGCGTTCGTCGGCACGATGGTCTTCCTCGCGATCCTGCGTCGAATCCAGCTGCGCTCGTCGCTGATCGTGCCGCTCATCGGCATCATGCTCGGTGCCGTCGTCTCGTCCTTCACGACCTACCTCGCGGTCAGTGCGAACGCCCTGCAGATGCTGGGCACGTGGTTCATGGGCAGCTTCACCGCCGTCGTCCGCGGTCGCTACGAGGTCCTGTGGGTCGTCGGCATCGTCGTCGTGCTCGTCGCGCTCTTCGCCGACCGGCTGACGGCGGCGAGCCTCGGGAAGGATGTCGCGACGACGCTCGGTGTCGACTATGACCGGGTGCTCCTCCTCGGCACCGCCCTCGTCGCCGTCGCGACCGGCGTCACGACCGTCGTCGTGGGGTTCCTGCCTTTCCTCGGGCTCGTCGTGCCCAACCTCGTGTCGATGTGGCGGGGAGACAATCTCCGCGCGAACCTCCCCTGGGTGTGTCTCGGCGGAGTGGCTGTCATCGTCGTCTGCGACATCGTCGGCCGCGTCATCCGGATGCCGTTCGAGGTGCCCGTCTCGATGATTCTCGGCGTCCTCGGTGCTGCCGTGTTCGTCGTGCTGCTCCTGCGGCAGCGAGGGCACGATGGCTGAGACGCTGCGCGGCACTGTCCGGCCGCGGGTGTGGCTGCGGTTCGTCGTTCTCGTCATCATGGTCGCCGCGGCGGCCGTCCTGCTGCTGACCTGGAACATCCCTCTCGATCCGGCGCAGCGCGGCTATTGGCTCGCCGTGGAGCTCCGGGTCACGACGGTGGCGACGGTCGCGATCGTCGCCTGCTGTCAGGCGGTCGCGACGGTGCTGTTCCACACCGCGACGGGCAACCGCATCCTCACGCCCTCGATCATGGGGTTCGACGCGCTGTACGTCGTGATGCAGACCGGCCTGGTGTTCTTCTTCGGGGGAGCTGCGCTCGCGGCCACCGACGGGCTCGCCAAGGTGGCCCTCCAGAGCCTGCTGATGGTGGCGTTCGCGACGCTCCTCTACGGGTGGCTCTTCGCCGGCAAGCGGGGAAACCTGCACATCATGCTGCTGATCGGAATCGTGCTCGGGGTCGGTTTCGGCTCGCTCTCGACGGTGATGCAGCGGCTGCTGACTCCGAGCGACTTCGACCTCCTCTCGGCGCGCCTGCTCGGCAACCTGAGCAACTCGAACCCCGAGTACCTGCCATGGGCCGCGGTGATCGTCGCGATCGTCCTCGTCGTGGTGTGGCGCCGCCGCCGACGTCTCGACGTGCTGACCCTCGGGCGCGACGTCGCCACGAACCTCGGCCTCGCGTACAAGCGCGAGGTCACCGTCCTGCTGATCCTGGTGGCCGTGCTCATCTCGGTCTCCACGACGCTCGTCGGCCCGATGACCTTCTTCGGGTTCATCGTCGCGACCCTCGCCTACCAGCTCGCCGGATCGTCCCGGCACGCCGTGGTCCTGCCGTTCGCCGCGTTGCTGGGCATGGCGACGCTCCTCGGCGGCTACTTCGTGCTGCGGCACGTGTTCTACGCCGCGGGCATGCTCACGGTCATCATCGAGTTCGTCGGCGGCCTCTTCTTCATCGTCTACCTGCTGCGAAAGGGCGCGCTGTGATCACCCTCACCGACGTCTCGAAGTCCTACGGGGGCCTGCGCGTGCTGGGTCCCATCGACCTCCAGATCCCGGCCGGCGGGGTGACCGCCCTCGTCGGGCCCAACGGCGCCGGCAAGTCCACGCTGCTCACGATCGTCGGGCGCTTGACCGAGCCCACCACGGGTACGGTCACGGTGGGCGGTCTCGATGTCGCGCGCACCCCGAGCCGCGAGCTGGCGCGGGTGGTGTCGATCCTGCGGCAGGAGAACCACTTCGTCACGCGGCTCACGGTGCGCGACCTCGTCGGCTTCGGGCGGTTCCCCCACTCCGGGGGACGCCTCACTCCCGACGACCGGCGCCACGTCGACGAGGCGCTGCGCTTCCTCGATCTGGAGGACCTCTCGCACCGCTACCTCGATCAGCTCTCCGGCGGGCAGCGCCAGCGCGCCTACGTCGCGATGGTGCTCGCGCAGGACACCGACTGCATCCTGCTCGACGAGCCGCTCAACAACCTCGACATGCGTCACGCCGTGGGGATGATGCGGCAGCTGCGGCGTGCGGCGGATGAGCTGGGCAAGACCGTCGTCGTCGTCATCCACGACATCAACTTCGCCGCCGCCTACGCCGACCGCATCGTGGCCCTCACCGGGGGAAAGGTGGCGTGCGCGGGGACACCGCGCGAGATCATGCGCCCCGACGTGCTGGAGAGCGTGTTCCAGACGCCGATCGCGGTCCGCGACGACGGCGAGTACCCGCTCGCCGTGTACTTCCGCTGACCGCAGCGCACCGAGAGGGCTTCGCCTGGCAGTTGTGGCCGCATCCGGCGCGTGCAGGGGGCGGAAAGTGTCAGGTGAAGCGGCTTGCGCGGCGGTCAGAGCTGCGCGCCGTCGTCGTCGCGGTCGTAGACGCCCTCGTTGCGTCCCCGGCGCGACTCGTAGGCGATGAGCCATCCCACCGAGATCGCCGCGGCGAGCACGAGGCCGAGCCACACGTTGTTCATCACGAGGCCGAACACGATGCCGAGCAGGAAGACGAGGGCGGCGCCGAGCGCCCAATAGGTGTGTCCGCGCTGCCATCCCCGATTCGCCATACCCCGAGCCTACGGTGCCGCGCGGGTCAGCGGTCGCGGTGGTCTTCGGGATGCAGCCGCGGGCCGCGGCGCGGTTCGAACACGCCGCCGGCGTAGATGAGCCGGATGACGCGCTGCCGGTGGCCCCGCCACGGCTCGAGCAGTTCGAGCATACCGTCGTCGTCGACGCGGTGGCCCGTCAGGGCGTAGCCCACGGTGTGGCACAGGTGGTAGTCGCCGACGCTCACAGCATCGGGATCGCCGAAGGCGCGGATGCGGGTCTCCGCGGAGGTCCACGGCCCGACCCCTGGCAGTGAGGTCAGGATGCGTTCGTGCTCGTCGCCGCCGCGGGCACCGGCGACCGCGCGCTCGATCGACGCCCGTCGCTGTGCCGCGCGCACGACGGTGCGCGACTGCGGCGGCTCGAGGCCGGCGCGATGCCACGCCCAGCTCGGAATCAGGTGCCAGTCCGCGGGCGGCGCGAACATCGGACGCGGCGTCGGTCCCGGCGCGCGCTCGCCGTACCAGGTGACGATCGCGCGCCAAGCGCCGAAGGCCTGCAGGCCCGTCACCTTCTGCTCGAAGATCGCGCTCGCGAGGTCGTCGAAGACGAGGTCGGTCGCGCCCAGGCGGATGTCGGGATGCCGATGGTGGATGTCGGCGATGAGCGGATGCCGCGTCCCGTCGAACCCTTCGGGATCGTCGTGTGCGCCGCACAGCCGCGGCAGCTGCTCGATCGCCCACTGGGCGCCGGGACCCCAGGCGGCTGCTCTCACGAGCGAGCGGCCCACCCGCAGGGCGAGCGTCGCGACGCCGCGCGGCGTGCGGCTGGCGCGCCAGATCACGTCGCCTGAGACCGTCATCGTGGGATCGTGGGCGCCGTGCTGCTGGTGACGTACCGCGCGGGCGATGTCGATCGGCGCAGCCGGTCGGTACTCGGTCTCGATCGGGCGGGATGACGGCGGCGCGGCATCGCGCTCGTGGATCGCCGGGCGGCGACCCGGCATCCGTCCCGTCGTCACCGCGCTCATGCCGACACCCTACGTCGGAACCTCCGACATCCCGCCGTGAGCGACGTCGATCGGCGTCGGGGTGACGCGGCGCGAATCAGAAGCGGTCGGGCGACGGCGTGCCGTGGCCGTAGCGGATGACCACGTCGGCGTGGCGGTCGAACCGGTAGCCGACGCCGCGCACCGTGCGCACGATGTCCTCATAGCGGCCGAGCTTCGCACGCAGCCGGCGGACGTGGACGTCGATCGTGCGCTCGCCCGGCGCCTCGTCGTCGGAACCGTTGCTCCACAGCGACTCGACGAGCTCGGAGCGCTCGATGGTGCGCCCCTCGCGGAGCACCAGGTACTGCAGCAGCTCGAACTCCTTGAAGGTGAAGGCCGCCGACTCGCCGTCGATGAAGACGCGCTTGCGCGAGATGTCGACGGTCACGCCGCCGGGGACGTGGTCCTCCGCCGGAACGTCCTGCTTCGTGCGGGCGACCGCGCTGGGCTCGTGGAGGGCGAGGCGGACGACGTCGACGTCGCGTCCGCCGGCGCCGACCGGTGCCAGGGCGACCGTCGCGTAGGTCTCGGCGTGGGGGGCGAGCTCACCCAGCGTGCGGCGCAGCGCCTCGACGAGGGTCGAGAGCGAGACGCCGTCGGCGGCGGCCTTGGCCTCGTCGATGCCGACGTACAGAGCGAAGCCACGGGGTGCGGTCGAGGTCGCCGCGGCGGGCGCCGGGGGAGGCGTCTCGACGGCGCGAAGGTGGCGAGCGGGGGCGGCGGGGGCGAGAAGAGCGGTGTTCGACATGGGAGGTTCGTCCTCGGAACGTGAACCCGGGCTGTCAGCCTGCGGCGGGTTCGGGTGTGCGTTGCGTGAGGCCCAGCGGGGGCCGGTGAGCGAGCATCCGGATGTCGGCGTTGTGGGCCGGGCCACCGGAACTCGGGGATCCGCGGCCGCGTTCAGAAGCGGCAGAGGATCAGGCGGGGTTCACCTGTCAGCGGCACATTCGGCAACACATGACAGCACGCTGCGACATCATCATGATGTCGGCAGTTCCGTTCGCCTCCCGGGCGGACAGAGTGCGTGCGATGTCAGTCATGGGGTTGATTATGACGATCCGTGTCCGGATGTGTCAAACACACCAGCGCCGCGCGTCCTTCGATGACGGAATGTGACAGATTGCTCAATCCTCGCTACGGTGCACGATCGTGGCTACGCGGATCCGTATCGTCGGCACCTCCGGCTCGGGGAAGAGCGTGCTCGCGGACCGAGTTTCGGCGCGGACCGGGCTGCCTCGGCTCGAGCTCGATGCCGTCTTCTGGGACGCGAACTGGCGGATGCGAGACCTCGACGAGGCCCGAGCCCGGGTCCGGGAGTTCGTGCGGCAGCATCCGGACGGGTGGGTCGCGGACGGCAACTGGACGTCGCGCCTGGGTGACATGCTCGACCCGGGATCGCCGGACGGCGCCGACACGGTCGTGTGGCTCGACCTGCCGCGCCGACGGGTGATGCGCCAGGTCGTCGGGCGCACGCTGCGCCGAGTGGTGCGGCGCGAGGAGCTCTGGCACGGCAACCGCGAGCGCGCGGCGAATCTCTTCCGATGGCATCCGGAGCGGAACATCATCCGGTTCGCGTGGACCAACCATCCCGTCACGCGCGAGCGCATGCTCGGGCGCATCGCCGCGGGGGAGCGCATCGTGCGGCTGCGCGATCGCTCGGAGATCGACGCCTGGCTGGCCTCGCTGCCACCGGCCGGGCGTAGCGTGGGCGCATGAGCGATCTGACCTTCACGCATGAGAGGGATGCCTCCCGCTACACGCTGCACCGGGGAGACGACCTCGTCAGCGTGCTCGACTACCGCGACGACGGGCGCACGGTCGCGCTCACCCGCGCGTACACGATTCCGACTTTCCGCGGGCACGGCTATGCGGCGGAGGTCGTCGAGCGCGCCGTCGCCGACATCGAGGCGCTCGGTGACCGGACGATCAGCCCGGTCTGCTGGTACGTCGCCGACTGGTTCGAGGCGCACCCCGATCGCGCGGGGATTCTGCAGCCGCGGCGCTGACCCGCGAAGCCGCAGATACGTCTCCTGCCGCGCGGCTGTCAAGACGGTGCTCGCGAGAGGACGCCGGGGCCAGACTGGGGCGATCGATCGAAGGAGACAGTCATGAACCGCGATCTACCCGAGGGCGTCGTCGATCCTGACGGCGCCGGTGCCACGTCGCTCGCCGCGAGCGAGGCCGAGGACGACGCCGTGCGCGACGCGGACAGCCCCGCCGACGTCCCGATGCCCGATGGCGACAGCCCCGACGGTTTCGTCGAGAGCGCCGAGATCCAGCAGGGCCTGGACCCCGACCTCGTCACCGACGAGCAGGCAGACGAGGAGGAGCAGCGATGAGCGGTCAGGCCGACGAGATCGATTCGAGCGTCTCTGACTCCGCGACGCAGGACGCGCCCGAGACCGGCCGCGGCGGCACGCGGTCGACCACTGCGGGCGCCGGCGGCGACGTGACGCCTCCGAAGGAGGACACCCCGGTCTCGCCTCCGGGCGTGCAGGACGGCCCCGCGCTGTCGATGCACGACACGACCGAGCAGGAGCGCCTCGACGGGCTCGTCGCGCAGCTGCGGGCGGATCTCCCGGGCGAGAACCGTGCGACGGTCGAGAAGTACGTGCGTCAGCGCGTCTCGGAGGTCGGCCTGAGTGTCGGCGACGACGAGATCGCGCGAATCGTCGACGATCTCGCCGCCGACTGACGGATGACGGTACGAATGCCCCGGGTGGGACCCCGGGGCATTCGTCGTGTCGAGGCGGTGCCCTGTACGACGCTCGGCCCGAGAGTGCAAGGGCGGGCCTGCCGCGCTCGTGCGGGCATACCCTGACCCACGATGAGTGACACGGCGAGCATCCCGCTGTCGGTGCACCAGCGGTGGCGGGCCTTCTGGGTCTGCGTCGCCGTCGCGGCGCTGACGATCCTCGACCTGACCAAGGTCAACGTCGCGCTGCCCTCGATCGAGCAGGCCTTCGGTGCGGGTTCCACCGAGCTCCAGCTCATCGTGTCGGGCTACGTCCTCACGTTCGGGCTGACGCTCGTACCGGCGGGACGCATCGGCGATCAGCGGTCACGGCGCGCACTGTTCGTGATCGGGCTCTCGCTGTTCACCGTGACGAGCGTCGTGTGCGCGCTCGCGCCGAACACGGACGTGCTCCTGGCGGCACGGCTGGTTCAGGGCGTCGCCGCCGGCATCCAGATGCCGCAGGTGATCGGATTGGCCCAGGAGATGTTCCAGGGGGCTGAGCGAGGCAAGGCCTTCGGGCTGTTCGGGGCAACGATCGGCATCTCGACGGCGTTCGGCCCGATGCTCGGGGGCCTCATGATCGCGCTGGGGGGCGCCGAGGACGGCTGGCGCTACATCTTCTGGATGAACGTCCCGCTGACCGTCGCGGTCCTGGCCGGTGTGATCTGGCTGCTCCCGAGAACCCGGGAATCGCGACCGGCCCGGCTGCAGCTCGACCCGGTCGGTCTGCTGCTGTTCGCGCTCGTCGTGATCGCCTTCCTGGTGCCGTTCCTGCTCACCACGGGCGCGCAGGGCGACGACCCGCAGCGCTGGTGGTCGCTCGTGGCCTTCGGGGTCTTCGCCGCCCTGTTCGTGTGGTGGGAGCGGCGGTACGCGGCACCCGGCAAGCATCCGCTGATCCCGCTCGAGCTCTTCGCCATCTCGTCGTATCGCAACGGCACCCTCATCCAGGCCGTCTACTTCATGGCTCTGCCGGCGATGTTCCTGCTGACGACGCTCTTCCTGCAGCTGGGCGTCGGCCTCGAGCCGGTGTTCGCGGGGATGGTCTCGATCGGATTCGCCGTCGCGAGTGCTGGTGCCTCGTACGTCGGAGGCAGGATCGTGACGCGCGTCGGACGCCCGCTCGTCGTGGGCGGTCTGATCATCATGCTCTCGGCCGTCGTCGCACTCGCTCTCGTCGCGTACTTCGTGCCGCCCGGGATCGTCGAGTTCGCGATGGCGGGAGTTCTGACCGTGGGGGGCTTCGGTGGTGGCCTCGTCATCTCGCCCAACCAGACCCTCACCCTCGCCGACATCCCCGTGAAGCAGGGCGGCCTGGCGGGCTCCGTCGGTCAGCTCGTGCAGCGGATCGGCACCGCGGTCGGAACCGCCGTCGCGCTGTCGCTGTTCTACTCGACGGTGTACCGCCTCGAAGGCGGATCAACGCCGCGGATCGACGTCTACCACGACGCCTACGCCCTGGGGATGGTCTCGGTGGGCCTGTTCCTCGCGCTCGCCCTCGTGCTCGGCGTGGCGGACCTCTCGTCACGGCGGCGGCGAGCCCGCGGGGCCTGAGTCTCGCCGCTTCTCCGCGGGGCACCGCGGCGATGTCCGAGCCTCCTCCTACCCTGGTCGGCATGCGGATCCTCCACACCTCCGACTGGCACATCGGGCGGACCTTCCACGGTCATTCGACGCTCGATGCGCTGCGCGGCGTGCTCGAGGAGCTCACGGCTCAGGTCCGCGAGCACGAGGTCGACGTCGTCGTCGTGGCGGGCGATGTGTTCGACTCGGCCGCGCCGGCGGCGGGCTGCTACGCCCTCCTCTCCGACACGCTGCGCGGTATCGCCGACACCGGCGCGCGCGTCATCGTCACGAGCGGCAACCACGATTCCGCCGCGCGCCTCGGCTTCCAGGCGGGGCTGCTGCGCGAGGGCATCCACGTCCTCACCGACCCGGCCGCGGTGGGCACTCCGATCACGATCGCGGATGCCGACGGGCCGGTGCACTTCTACGGCATCCCGTATCTCGAGCCGGCACTGCTGCGACACCTCTGGCCCGAGGCCCGGTCGCAGGCGGCCGTGATCGATCGCGCGATGGGGCTCGTGCGCGACGACCTGGCGGTGCGCGGTGGTCGGTCGGTCGCAATCGCCCACTGCTTCGCTGCGGGGGTCGAGCCGACGCCGCACCTCGAGCGAGACATCCAGCAGGGTGGTCTCGACGTCGTGCCGCTGTCCGCTTTCGCGGGCGTCGACTACATGGCGCTGGGGCACATCCACGGACGCCAGCAGCTCGCCCCCGCCGTCCGCTACGCGGGCGCGCCGCTCCACTACAGCTTCGGCGAGGGTGAGAAGCCCCGGGGCTCGTGGCTGGTCGATCTCGACGCCGACGGCTTCGCCGATGCTCGGTGGCTCGAGCTGCCGGTCCCGCGTCGGGTGGTCACCCTCCGCGGGCCGCTGGCCGACGTTCTCGCCGATCCCGCGCACGAGCAGCACGCCGATGCGTGGGTCTGCGTCGAGTACACCGACACGCTGCCCGAGCGCGATCCGATGCGTCGTCTGCAGGAACGCTTCCCGTTCTGCGCGAAGGTGGTGCACGCCCCGTCGGATGCCGCGCCGAGCGACGCGCGCACCTACGTCGACCGCGTGCGCGCCGCACGCAGCGACGCCGAGCTCGTCGAAGCGTTCCTCGTGCACGTCCGAGAGGGGGCCGGGGCCGACGAGCGCGAGCGCGAGCTGCTGGCCGACGTCCTCGACGAGCGGATCCGCGTGGAGGCGATGGCGTGAAGCTCCATCGCCTGGAGCTGACCGGCTTCGGTCCGTTCCGCGAGAAGCAGACCGTCGACTTCGACGCCTTCGATCGCGACGGCGTCTTCCTCATCTCGGGGCGGACCGGCGCGGGCAAGTCGAGCATCCTCGACGGGGTGAGCTTCGCGCTCTACGGCTCGGTGCCGCGTTACGACAACGGTGAGCGGCGTCTTCGCAGCGACCACAGCTTCCTGGGCGACCCGACCGAGGTGAGGCTGGAGTTCACCGTCGGCGGGCAGCGTTGGCGCGTGACCCGAGCGCCGGAGTACGAGCGGCCCGCGAAGCGGGGCGACAAGCTCACGACCGAGATCGCGCGCGCCGAGCTCGAGCAGCACGTCGACGGTGAGTGGGTGGGCCGGGCGGCGAAACCCCGCGAGGTCGCCCTGCTGCTCGACGAGGTGCTGGGGCTGAACGCGCAGCAGTTCCAGCAGGTGATCCTGCTGGCGCAGAATAAGTTCTCGCGATTCCTCCTCGCCCGCAACGACGAGCGGCAGCAGCTGCTGCGCACCCTGTTCGGCACGAAGCGGTTCGAGCAGTACAAGGACGACCTCGAGGAGCGTCGCCGCGCCGCGCAGCGCGAGCTCGACGCCGCCGGTGATCAGGTGCGGACGCTTCTCGAGCTGGCCGAGGCCGCGATGACGCAGCAGAGCAGCGCCCTCGGCGACGACGGCGCGACGGACGAGGCGGCGCCGCTCGACCTCGCCGGTCGACGCGATGTCGTCGAGCGAGCACACCGTCGCGCCGATTATCGCGTGGAGCAGGCCGACGAACTCCGCCAGCAGGCGGAGTCACGGCAGGCCGCTCTCGTGGCGACGCATGCCGAGCTCGTCGAGCGGATGCGGGTGCTCGACGACCTCGCCGCGGCGCGGCGACGTCTGGACGACCTCGACGCGGTCGCCGATGAGGTAGCTGCGGCTGAACGCCGACTCGAGCGTGCGCGTGCCGCCGAAGCGCTCCGCGCGACGCTGGAGCAGGCCGACCGGTCGGACGAAGCGGCGGGGCAGGCCCGCGCGATGGCGGAGCGGGCCGAGAAGCGCTGGACCGCAGCGGGCGGAGGCACCGACGACGACATCTCCGCTCTGGTCGAGACCCTGACCGGCGACATCGCGCGCTGGACCGACGCGCTCGCCCGTGAGCACGAGCTGACGGACGCCATCGACGCGCGAGACGCGACCGCGGCCGAGATCGCCCTCCTTCAAGAACAGGCGACGCTGCTCGACGAGCAGCACGCCCTTCTGCCCGCGGAGCGCGAACGCGTCGCGGCCGAGCTCGCGGCAGAGACGCTCGCGGCGGCGCGCATCGACGAGCAGCGCGCGCGAGTGGGTGATCTCACTGCCCAGGCCAAGGCCGCCGACGAGGCGGGACGCCTTGCTGGCAAGCTCGGCGAGGCCGAGGAGCATTACCTGCGGGCGAGCGGTGCCGCGGATGCGGCAGCCGCCGCCGTCACCGACCTGCTGCGGCGTCGGGTGGCCGGTCGCGCGGGAGAGCTCGCCGCCGAACTCACCGAGGGCGAGGCCTGCCCGGTCTGCGGGGCGCTCGAGCACCCGCATCCCGCACCCTCGGCGGACGACGGTGTGACGGACGACGATCTGGCCGACGCCGAGTCGGCGCGGGATGCCGCCGCCGCCGAGGCCCGCGACGCGGGCGAGCGCGCCGCCCTGCTGCGCGCAGAGCTCGCCGCCGCGACAGCGCGCGCGGGCGCACGCGGGAGCGATGAGCTCGCGGACCTGCTCGCTCAGGCCCGGGACGAGCTGGCATCCTCCGAACGCGCCGCAGAGCGAGTCATCGCTCTCACCGAGAAGCGCGACGTGCTCGACCGTCTCGACGCGGAGGCCACCGAGGAACGCTCTCGCCTCGCGGCCACCCTGGCCGATGCGCGCGAGCGCTCCGCCGTCGCGACGACGACGCTCGCGCGCCTGGAGAGGGAGGTGGCGGACGCGCGGGGTCCGTTCGCGACGGTCGCGGAGCGCATCGCGGCGGCGACCGAGCGGCGTGACCTCGCGCGTGCGGTGCTCGAGAGCCGGCGGGCGCTCGCCCACAGCGAGGCGACCGCGAGTGATGCGGCGAACGACCGGGCGCAGCGGATCGAGGCATCGGCGTTCGCGGACGTCGGCGAGGTGCGCGAGGCGCTGCTCCCTCAGAACGAGCGAACCGCCCTCACGCGGCGCGTCGCCGAGCACGCCGCGGACCTCGCGGCCACGCGCGCCCGCCTGCTCGAACTCGAGCTCGCTGCCGCGGGGCTGCCCGACGAGCGGCCCGATCTCGACGCTGCTGCGGAGGCGGTCGCCAGCGGAGACCGCGCGCGGAGTGCGGCGATCGCGGCGCACCGCGATGCCGTCAACGCCGCCGAGACGATGCGCGACCTCCTCCTGCGCATCGACGACGCGTTCGTCGCGGTGGCCGGTCTCGCCGAGCGGACGGCGACGGTGACCCGCCTCGCCGACACCGTCGCCGGCCGTGCGCCCAACACCCGGAAGATGGATCTCGAGACCTTCGTGCTCGCGGCCGAGCTCGAAGAGATCGTCGCCGCCGCCAACCTGCGCCTGCGCGACATGTCGTCGGGTCGTTACACCCTCCACCACAGCGACGCGCTGCAGGCCCGTGGCGCAGCATCCGGACTCGGGCTCGAGGTGCTCGACGCGCACACCGGCCGTCTCCGCTCGCCGCAATCGCTGTCGGGAGGAGAGACCTTCCTCGCCTCCCTCGCCCTCGCGCTCGGTCTCGCCGAGGTCGTCACCGGTCGTGCCGGCGGCATCCGTCTCGACACGCTCTTCGTCGACGAGGGCTTCGGGTCGCTCGATCCCGAGACCCTCGAGCTTGCGATGCGCACTCTCGACGAGCTGCGCGCGGGCGGCCGGACCGTCGGCGTCATCAGTCACGTCGAGGGCATGAAGGAGCAGCTCGCCGCACAGATCGTCGTCGAGGCGACGCGCGAGGGCCCGAGCATCATCCGGCAGGAGGCGCTCAGCGAGCGCGACTAGGCTGGCGTCGTGAGGACTTTCTGGACCGTCGTCGGAGTGATCGCCGCGATCTTCGTCGCGTGGGTGATCGTCGACATCGTGCTGCGCCTGGCCGTGTTCGCGGTCAAGCTCGGGCTCGTCGCGGTCGTCGCCCTCGTCGTGTTCCTGCTGCTGCGCCGGCTGTTCGCGCGCAGCAGCGATCAGACGCCGTAGTCGGCGCGGATCCGCTCGTACAGAGCCCGGCTGCACGCGGCCACGGCCTCATCCCACCCGGTCGTCGCGCCGTCCTGGGCATCATCCGACACCGCTTTGAGTACCCGGATGGGGATGCCGAACCGCTGCGCGACCCAGATGTAGACGTACGTCTCCATGTCGACCAGCTGGGCGCCGAGTGACTGGATGAGGGCGACCGCCTCGGCATCGTCGACGAAGACGTCACCCGTCGCGATGCGCACCCCGGCGCCCCCGGCCTCGACGCGCTCGGGCATCGAGAGGTGTCGCCCGCGAACGCCGGCCAGATCGAACACGTCGTGCTGAACGGCGTCGCCGACCTCGTAGATGCCGGGTCCGAGAGCGCCGGTCACCGCCCCCGCCGTCCCGACGACGACGATCTCGTCGTACACGGTGCGATCGAGAGCGCGGGTCAGCTCATGCGCGGCGAGCAGCTTGCCCGGGCCGGTCAGCAGGATGTCGAACCCCGGGATGTCGGCGGGGAAGCCGGTCAGCTCGTCGCGGTGGGCGACGACCAGGAGGCGTCGCACGGTCAGGCACCGCCCCGAGCGATGATGCCGAGGATGCCGGAGATCAGCAGGTAGGCGCCGATGCCGCCCACCACGACCCAGATCGCGATGCGGGCGGAGGACGGTCGCTTGTCGTCGCCGTTGTCGAGGCTCATCCCGCCAGCCTAGGCGAGGTCGCGTCGACCGGAAGCGCGAGCGGCCAGGTGGCCGGATTGACCCGGCGGCACACCCTGGTACGGGCAGGCGTGATCGTTAGACTCGAACTGAGGTCAGACCATCCAGAGGCGGGAGCGACGACATGCAGACGGTACTTCTCGATACGCCCGCGGGCATCACGGCCCGGCTCGGCTGGGACCCGGCGATCACGGTGCACCACCGGCGGCGCATGATCGCGCGCGAGCTCGTCGCACAGGCGCTCGGCTGCGACGATAAGGACGTGCGGATCGAACGCGAGGCGCCGCGCGGTTTCGGGTATCACACGCGCCTCGTCGCCTCACGCGACGGAGTCGAGGTGCCGCTGGCGATCACGACGGCCAGCTTCCGCGCGGCGACGGTCGTCGCGGTCAGCGACCCGGGACTTCCGCTCGGCATCGACATCCGCGACGCGCACCCCGAGCCGGCCGATCTGGCCCGGATGCGCAAGCACTCGCGCCTGTTCTCCGGGGCCGACACCCTCGAGCTCGTCGACCACTGGGTTCACGTGCAGGCCGTGCTCGAGGCCGACGGTCGCGGTGTCCGTGTCGCGCCGGAGCAGGTCAGGCTCGACCCGGGCCGGCACCGCGGCTGGATCCCCGATCGCAACATGAAGTACACGCTCGTCGACATCTCGCGCGACGGGTGGCTCATCACCCTGGCCTACGGCACCCTCCCGACGGCCTGACCCGAGTCTTTCCGATCAGGCCGGTCACTCGACCCGGTCCGGGTCAGTCGACGAGATCGGGCAGCGCCCGACGGAGCTCGGCGAGCCACGCCTCGGCGTTGCCGTCCGACGGCGCGCGCCAGTCTCCTCGCGGCGACAGCGAGCCTGCTGCGGCGACCTTGGGTCCGTTGGGGATCGCGCTGCGCTTGAACTGCGCGAAGCCGAAGAACCGCTTGATGAACACCTGCAGCCAGTGGGTGATCTCGGCGAGGTCGTATGCGTACCGGCTGTCGCGCGGGAAGCCGACCGGCCAGTCGCCGGCGTCGGCATCCGACCAGGCATGCTGCGCGAGGAAGGCGATCTTCGACGGGCGGAAGCCGTAGCGCAGCACGTGATGCAGGGCGAAGTCGTGCAGGGCGTAGGGCCCGATCGTCGACTCGGTGGACTGCACCTTGCCGTCTTCGCCGGCGGGCACGAGCTCGGGGCTGATCTCGGTGTCGAGCACCGACTGGAGCACGGCGACCGCCTCATCGGACAGGTCGGTGCCCGTGCCCTCGCGATGCGCGATGACCCACCGGATGAGGTGCTGCATGAGCGTCTTGGGAACGCCGACGTTGACGGCGTAGTGGCTCATGTGGTCGCCGACGCCGTAGGTCGCCCAGCCGAGCGCGAGCTCCGAGAGATCGGAGGTGCCGATGACGATGCCGTTCAGGCGGTTCGCGAGGCGGAACAGGAAATCGGTCCGCACCCCGGCCTGGACGTTCTCGAACGTCACGTCGTACACCGGCTCGCCGGAGGCGTAGGGGTGTC
This sequence comes from Microbacterium sp. H37-C3, assembly GCF_027157935.1. Lineage (NCBI taxonomy): Bacteria > Bacillati > Actinomycetota > Actinomycetes > Micrococcales > Microbacteriaceae > Microbacterium > Microbacterium sp. H37-C3. The sequence continues at coordinate 633,013 of NZ_JAPVLR010000002.1, forward strand.
CGATGCCGCGCAGGAGCTCGTTCGCGGCGGGGCGGATGTCGATCGTCTCGATCGTCGCGCCGATCGCCTCGGCGAGGGCGACGGCGTTCGACTTGGTGTGGTCGCTCGTGGCGAAGCCGGGCATCGTGTAGGCGAGGATGTCGCTGCGCGGTCGCCCCATGCGGTCCATCGCGCGGGCGACGACGAGCAGCGCATGGGTGGAGTCGAGTCCGCCCGAGACGCCGATGACGGGGCGGGGGCCGCCGATGGCTCGCATCCGCTGCTCGAGCCCGGACACCTGGATGTTGAACGCCTCGTAGCAGTCCTGGTCGAGACGCGCCGGGTCGTCCGGGACGAACGGGAAGCGGTCGAGGGTGCGCCGCAGGCCGATGTCCTCGGCGGGCGGGTGCAGGAACGTCTCGACGGTGAGGAAGTCGGTCGCCGTCGTGCGGCGGTTGTCGTCGAAGGTGCCCTGCCGGTACCGGTCCTGGCGCACCCGGTCGAGGTCGACGTCGGCAACGCTGCGCCGCGGCCCGTCGGGGAAGCGCTCGGTCTCGACGAGGAGCGAACCGCCCTCGTAGATCATGGTCTGGCCGTCCCACGAGACGTCGTTGGTCGATTCGCCGAGACCCGCCGCGGCGTAGGCGTAGACGGCGAGGCATCGCAGCGACTGCGACTGCACCAGCGTGCGGCGGTCGTCGGCCCGGCCGATCGTGATCGGCGAGCCCGAGAGGTTCACGAGCACCGTCGCTCCCGCGAGTGCCGCACGCGACGAGGGCGGCACCGGCACCCACATGTCCTCGCACACCTCGGCGTGCAGGACGAGCCCGGGCACGTCGCGGACGTCGAAGAGGAGGTTGGTCCCGAACACGGTCTCGTGCGAGCCGATGCGGATGCCTTCGCCGTCCCACTCCTCACCCGCGGCGTACCAGCGCCGCTCGTAGAACTCGCGGTAGGTGGGCAGGTGGGCCTTCGGCGCGACACCGAGGATCTCGCCGCGATGAATGACGACGGCGCAGTTGTACAGGCGGCTGTGGTGGCGGAGCGGGGCACCGACCACCAGCACCGGCATGAGATCGACGGATGCTTCGACGATGCGCTCGATCGCCGCGTCGACGGCATCCAGCACGGCGTCCTGCAGCACGAGGTCCTCGATGGCGTACCCGGTGAGGCAGAGCTCGGGGAACACGGCGACCGCGACGGAGTCGGCGTCGCACGCGTGCGCCTCGGCGAGCACGGCCTCGGCGTTGGCGGCGGGATCGGCGATGGCCACCGGAATGGTGCAGGCGGCGATCCGCGCGAAGCCGTGGGCGTACGCGCTGGCGAAGGGGAGCGACTCGTTCACCCTCCTCAGTCTGGCACCGGCGTCGGCGGTGTCGCACCCCGCGGTTAGGGTCATTGAACGGAAGGGGATCATGCGATACATCGAGGACGAAGGCCGGGTCGTCTGGAGCGCGAGCGACCTCAAGGCCGCGGCCGAGTGCGAGTTCGCCTGGCTGCGCGCGATCGACGCCAAGCTCGGACGCGTCGCGGCGGTCGACGAGCCCGACGACCCGACGCTCGAGCGGGCCGGACGTCTCGGCGACCGGCACGAAGAGCGCCAGCTCGCGGCGTACCGCGCCGAGTTCGGTGACCGCGTGACCGAGATTCCCGAGACACGGTCATCGGATGCCACGGGCCTGGCACAGGCTGTCGCGCTCACGCGCGAGGCCCTCGCATCGGACGCGCGAGTGATCTACCAGGCCGCGTTCTCCGACACCGACTTCGTCGGGTTCGCCGACTTCCTGCTGCGCGACGACGACGGCCGGTGGATCGTGCAGGACACCAAGCTCGCGCGTCACGCCCGTGTCACCGCGCTGATGCAGCTCGAGGCGTATGCCGTCCAGCTCGATCGCGAGGGCGCGCGCGTGGCCGATCACGTCGAGCTGCTGCTCGGCGACGGGACGGTGTCGCGGCACGCCCGGGCCGACATCGCCCCGGTGTTCGTCCTGCGTCGCGAGCGCCTGCGCTCGCTCATCGCCGATCGTGCTGTCGCTGCGGGCGCGGCAGGTGAGCCCATCGCGTGGGGCGACGACCGCGGCGACCTGCGGATCGCGGCGTGCGGACGCTGCGCGACCTGCGACCTCGAGGTCGTGGCCGCGCGAGATCTCCTGCTCGTCGCGGGGATGCGGCCGATCCAGCGCGAGCGTCTGCGGGCCGCCGGAGTCACGACGATCGACGAGCTCGCCGCGGCACGCGAAGCGCCCGCGCGGATGTCGTGGGACACGTTCACCGGGCTCCGCACCCAGGCGCGGCTGCAGCTCGAGAGCCCGGCGGGAGGCGTCACGGCCGCGGTCGACGGCGAGACCGAGAACGCCCCGAGCGCTGCGCCCCTGCCGACCTACGAGGTCGTCTTCCCCCAGGCGCTCGGCGCGCTTCCCCGGCCCGACCTCGGCGACCTGTTCTTCGACTTCGAAGGCGACCCGCTCTACACCGAAGGGCCGGGCCGCCACTGGGGCATCGACTACCTGTTCGGGTGGGTCGACCTGCGCGAGCAGTACTCCGCGCTGTGGGCTCACACGTTCGCCGAGGAGAAGGCGGCGTTCCAGACCTTCCTCGAGTTCGTCGCCGTGCACCGCGCCGCGCACCCGGCGATGCACATCTACCACTACGCACCGTACGAGCCGACGCATCTGCTCGCGATGGCCGCGCGGTACGGCGTCGGCGAGGCCGAGGTCGACCGGCTCCTGCGCGACGGCGTCTTCGTCGACCTGTATCCGATCGTCCGCCGGGCGCTTCGCGTGGGCTCCCGCTCGTACTCGATCAAGAAGCTCGAACCGCTCTACATGGGGGCCGAGGTCCGCACGAGCGATGTCCAGAAGGGCGATGACTCGATCGTCCGGTATGTCGAGGCTCGAGCGCTCGCCGAGGCCGGTGAGGCCGACGGTGCCGCCGCGATCCTCGCCGACCTCGCCGACTACAACCGTTACGACTGCGTCTCCACTCGGCGCCTGCGCGACTGGCTCGTCGACCGGGCGCGAGAAGCGCAGCTGCGGCCGTCGGCAGACGTCGAGCCCGAAGAGCGCGCCTACGAGCCGTCGCCGCGAGCGACGACGCTCACCCGGCTCGCGGATGCCGTTGCCGCCGACGACCCGGCGGGCACCGAGGCTCCGGCCGCCGTGGCGCTCCGGCTCGGCGCGGCAGCGATCGACTATTACCCGCGCGAGGCGAAGTCGTTCTGGGCCACCCACTTCCTCCGTCTGCGCGAACCGCTCTCGATGTGGGAGGACACCCGTGATGTCGTCGCCGTCGCGGCGGAGCGCAGCCGCGTGCTCGAGGACTGGCATCGCCCCGAGGGCGCCCGAACCGACCGGCGCATCCTCGAGCTCCGCGGCGAGGTCGCGCCGGGCACGCGGCTGAGCGTCGATTCGTCCCCCTTCGCGATCTACGAGTCGCCCGCGCCGTTCCCGACCGAACCGCGGCCGCGCTTCATCCACGCCGACCGGCGCGTCCGGGTCGTCGAGGTCCTCGACGACGGCGCGATCGTCGAGGAGCTCGCTGCGGGGGCGTACATGTGGTCGGAGCTGCCGATCGCGCTGACCCCGGCGGCCCCGCCTCCCGCGGGCAGCCAGCAGGCGGCGATCGACACGTGGGCCGACGGCGTGATCGCCGCAGCGCCCGAGCTGCCCGCCGACCCCGCGACCGATCTCCTGCTGCGCCGGCCGCCGCGGACGCTTTCGGGCGGATTGCCGAGCGATGGATCGGACCCGGTTGCCGATATCTCGCGCGCCATCGTCGACCTCGACCGCAGCTATCTCGCCGTCCAGGGCCCGCCGGGGACGGGCAAGACCTACGTCGGGTCGCACGTCGTCGCGCGTCTGGTCGGTGAACGCGGCTATCGCGTCGGTGTCGTCGCGCAGTCGCACGCCGTCGTCGAGAACATGCTCGATCGCATCGCGGCGGCGGGTGTGCCCCGCGAGAAGATCGCCAAGGCGGTGAAGGGCGAGCCGACCGGTAACGAGGCCTTCACCGTCATCCCGAAGAACGGCGTGGCGGAGTTCACCGCGACCCGTCCGGATGGCTACGTCATCGGCGGCACAGCGTGGGACCTCACCCACGCGGGTCGCATCCCGCGCGGCAGCCTCGATCTGCTCGTCATCGACGAGGCGGGCCAGTTCTCGCTCGCCTCGACGATCGCGGTCTCGGTCGCGGCATCCCGCCTCCTCCTCCTGGGCGACCCACAGCAGCTGCCGCAGGTCAGCCAGGGTACGCATCCCGAGCCGGTCGACACGTCGGCTCTCGGCTGGATCATGGACGGCGCGCACGTCATCCCCGCCGACCGCGGGTTCTTCCTGGCCGAGACCCGGCGGATGCGGCCGGAGGTCGCCGAACCGGTCTCCGTGCTGGCCTATGACGGACGTCTCGCCGCGCACGCGTCGACGGCGGATCGGCTGCTCGAGGGCGTGGCCCCGGGCGTCATGCCGGTGCCCGTCGCCCATCGGCGCAACGCCACCGCCTCTCCCGAAGAGGCCGAGGTCGTCGTACGCCTGGTCGGCGATCTCCTCGGCCGCGCGTGGCTGCCCGACGCCGCGCTCGCACCGCGTCTGCTCGAACAGCGCGACATCATCGTGGTCACGCCGTACAACGCGCAGCAGGTGCTCGTAGAAGAAGCGCTCGCCGCAGCGGGCTACGCCGAGGTGCCGGTGGGAACGGTCGACCGCTTCCAGGGTCAGGAGGCGGCGGTGGCGATCGTGTCGCTCGCGGCATCCTCGGGTCGCGACGCACCGCGGGGACTGGAGTTCCTGCTGCTGCAGAACCGCCTCAACGTCGCCGTCTCACGTGCTCAGCACACGGCGTACATCGTCTACGGCACCGGCATCCTCGACGATCTGCCGCGCACGCCCGAGGGCGTCGCGCGGATGAGCGCGTTCGCTCGCCTCGTCGGGGCGGTCTGAAGCGCGCTGGTCGCTCTCATCGAGCGCACTTCCCACCGACAGGCGCAGCTTGAACTGCGCCTCATTCGCGGAGGTGCGCTCGATGCCCCGGGTGGGGTGCAGGTGCGGGTGCGGGTCAGTCGACGGTGCCGTAGAGGCGGTCGCCGGCGTCGCCGAGACCGGGCACGATGTAGCCACGCTCGTCGAGACGCTCGTCGAGCGAGCCGAGGACGAGGGTCACGTCGCGGTCGCCGACCTGCTTCTCGATCGCAGCAAGGCCCTCGGGAGCACCGAGGATGCAGATCGCGGTGACGTCCTGCGCGCCGCGCTTGAAGATGAAGTCGATTGCGGCCCCCAGCGACCCGCCCGTGGCGAGCATCGGGTCGAGCACGAAGCACTGGCGGTCGCTCAGGTCGTCGGGCAGGCGCTCCGCGTAGGTGGTCGGCTCGAACGTGACCTCGTTGCGTGCCATGCCCAGGAAGCCCACCTCGGCCGTGGGGAGGAGCTTGGTCATGCCTTCGAGCATGCCCAGCCCGGCCCGCAGGATCGGCACCACGAGGGGGCGCGGCTTGGCGATCGCGAGACCGGTGGTCCGGGTCACCGGGGTCTCGATCTCCACCTGCTCGGTGCGGACGTTGCGCGTCGCCTCGTACGCGAGCAGGGTGACGAGCTCTTCAGTGAGCTGGCGGAACACCGGCGACGTGGTGTTCTTGTCGCGCAGGACCGAGAGCTTGTGGGTGATGAGGGGGTGGTCGGCGACGTGAACACGCATGTGATGATCCTACGCGGACGGCCCGTGTGTCCTCGGCTCTACGCTGGTGCGGTGACCCTCACGGCATCCGCTGGCGACATCCGCAGCATGGCGCGCGCCCTCGAGCTCGCAGAGGCGGCTGCGGCTGCCGGCGACATCCCCGTGGGCGCGGTCGTGACGGATGCCGCGGGCACGGTCATCAGCGAGGGCCGGAACCTCCGCGAGGAGACCGGCGACCCGACCGCTCATGCCGAGATCGTCGCGCTGCGCGCCGCGGCGGTCGCGACCGGGTCGTGGAACCTGTCGGGGTGCACTCTCACCGTGACGCTCGAGCCCTGCATCATGTGCGCGGGCGCGCTGCTCCAGGCGCACGTCTCGCGACTCGTCTTCGGGGCGTGGGACGACAAAGCCGGAGCCGCCGGGTCGCAGTACGACCTCGTGCGCGACCGTCGGTTGCCCGTGCGGGCGGAGGTCGTCGCGGGCGTGCGCTCCGCGGAGTCGTCGGCCCTGCTGCGCACGTTCTTCGTGCAGCAACGATGACGGGTCCGGTCAGTCCCAGGAGCTGAGGATGATCGCCTCGGTCGGGGGAGCCGGCGAGATGGGGGTTCCCAGGTAGCCCATCGTCGACAGGATCGCGGTGCGCACCTTGCCCGGGCGCTCGAGGTGCACGGCGTGCCCGACGCCCTCGATGACCACCTCGGTCACCTGACCGCCCGCCTCGCGGTACCGTTCGAACACGGCACGGGTCTGCGCGACCATCTGCTGAGCCGGTGCGGCCTCCACGCCGGGCCAGCCGGGGATCGCGCCGATCTCGCCGAGGTGACTGCTGTCGGCGAACGAGCCGTCGGCGACGATGACGTCGGCGCCGCCCCGTACCCACAGGATCGGGGGAGCGTCGTAACCGGCCGCCAGGTCCACGATCGACGAGACGTCGAAGTGTCCCGGGGCGAGGGCGTTCTGAACGCCGAGCCGGCCCGCGGCGAAACCGGGCCAGTTCTCGCTCGGAACACTGTCGCCGGGGTAGTTGCCCTCGGCCGTCGAGGTCGTGAGCATCGCCTCGACCCACGTGTCCTCGTTGTCGGACTCGTAGTCGGGCGAGACGAACGACGTGCGGAAGAACGAACGGGCGGTGCCCTCGTCGTCGCCCGCGTCGCGAGCCGTGAGGCGGTCGACGAGGGCCGGGCTGACGGCGCCCGCGCCGCATCCGGCGTCGTCGTCGGTCAGGCGCGTGCCGTCGAGGCGGGTACCGCCGAAGCCGTTCGGCGACACGGGCGAGAGCAGGCTCAGCGAGAGCACCCGGTGATCGAGGGCGTACTGCATCGCGACCGCGGCACCCAGGCCCCAGCCCACGAGGTGCACGGCACCGAGGCCCAGAGCCTCGAGCGTCGCGCGCACGTCGTCGGAGAAGTCGCGGACGCCGCGGGTCGCGTCGACGGGAAGCCGTTCGGTGTCGCCGAAGCCACGGAGGTCGATGGCGATCGGGCGGACGTCGCTCGGCAGGTCTTCGATGATCTCCTGCCAGAACAGGCTCGACCCGGGAGCCGTGTGAAGCAGCACGAGCGTGCGGTCGGCCGGCGTCTCGGGGTCGTCTGCAACGCGTTCGAGGATGTTCACCGCCAGGCGCGACGTCTCGATGGTGCGTGGCGTGATGCCGTCGAAGAGGGGCATGGCGGGATCCTTCGCTCTGCTCTGCGCGGCGAGCGCCTCCGCGCCCGCGGACGCTTCGACTCTACCTCGCGCCCGTTCCCTCCGCTGGGAAACGGCCGGACTTAAGATGGCCGCATGCCCGACCTCGTCGCCCTGCCCCCGCTCGCCATCCTCGGAGCCGGTTCGATGGGGGGTGCGGTGCTGTCGGGGCTCGTGGCCTCGGGCGCCGCGGCCGGGGGAGTGACCGTCACCAACCGCACCGCCGAGAAGGCCGCCGCCCTCGCCGACCTGCCGGGAGTGACGAGCGTCGCGCTCGCCGACACTCCCACGGGCAACACGGATGCCGCCGCCGCGGCCGATGTGGTCCTGATCGGCGTCAAGCCCGCGATGGTGCCCGACCTGCTGCGCGAGATCGCGCCGGTGCTGCGCCCGGGGGCGGTGGTGGTGAGTCTCGCCGCGGGCGTCACAATCGACACCTTCGCCCGGATCCTGGGGTCGGATGTCGCGGTCATCCGGTCGATGCCCAACACCCCCGCCGTCGTCGGAAAGGCCGTCACCGGGCTGGCCGCCGGCCCCGCGGCATCCGACGATCACCGGGCGACCGTGCGTGCGCTGTTCGAGACGTGCGGCGTCGTCGTCGAGTTGCCCGAAGAGCAGATCGACGCCCTGTCGACCATCTCCGGCTCGGGCCCCGCCTACGTCTTCCTGCTGATCGAGGAGCTCACCCGCGCCGCGATCGACAAGGGCTTCGCCGAGCCCGAGGCGCGGGTGATGGCCGAGCAGACGTTCATCGGTGCGGCCGCCCTGCTGGACTCCTCGGGGGAGGACCCGGCCGAGCTGCGCCGGCGCGTCACGAGCCCGAAGGGCACCACCGAGCGGGCGATCGCCGTGCTGCAGGAGGCCCGCCTCGACGACGTCTTCGCTCGCGCGACCGACGCGGCGCTGGCCCGCGCCCGCGAGCTCGCCGCCGGAGCCTGACCCCGGCACACCGCGACACCGCGGCGACCAAACCGGGTCAGCGGTCGAGGGAGGCGAAGCGCTCGATGTCGGAGTTGGTGCCCGAGACGATGATGAGGTCGTGGTTGGTCACGACGGTGTTGGCCTCGGCATAGCGGAACGGCTTGCCGGGGCTCTTCACACCGACGACCGTGACGCGGTACTTCGTCCGCACGCCCGACTCGTTGAGGCCGACGCCGCGGATGAACTTCGGCGGGTACATCTTCGCGAGCACGAAGTCGTCGTCGAAACGGATGAAGTCGAGCATGCGCCCGCTCACGAGGTGCGCGACGCGCTCGCCGGCCTCGCGCTCGGGGTACACGACGTGGTTGGCGCCGACGCGGGCGAGGATCTTGCCGTGCGACTGCGAGACCGCCTTCGCCCAGATCTGCGGGACCTTCAGGTCGACGAGGTTCGCGGTGATGAGGACCGACGCCTCGATCGACGAGCCGACGGCGACGACGGCGACCTGGAAGTCCTGCGCACCGATCTGCTTGAGCGCGTCGAGGTTGCGGGCGTCGGTCTGCACAGCGTGCGTGACGCGCTCCGACCACTTCTGGACGAGCTCGAGGTTGTCGTCGATCGCGAGCACCTCGCGGTCGAGGCGGTCGAGCTCTCCCGCGCAGGCGGCGCCGAAGCGCCCCAGCCCGATGACCAGGACGGGAGCGTCGCTTCGGATCTGCTCAACCAACGATCGGCCTTTCGACGGGCAGGGCGTACAACTGCGAACGGGATGCCGCGGCCACCGCTGCAGCGAGAGTCACTGTACCAACGCGGCCCATGAACATGACGAGGGCCATGACGTACACCGCGGGGTCGGGCAGTTCGGCCGTCAAGCCTGTCGACAGGCCGACGGTCGCGAACCCGGAGATGACGTCGAACAGCACCTCGTCGACGGGGGCCTTGGTGATCTGCGCGATCGTGACGGTGCCGATCGCGACGATCGTGGCGCTCCAGGCGACGACCGAGAGCGCGACGCGCTGCACGTCGCTGGGGATGCGGCGGCGGAACACCTGCACCGACGGGCGCCCCTTCGCCTCGGACCACACGGCGAGGGCGAGCACCGCGAGGGTGGTGACCTTGATGCCGCCCGCGGTCGAGGCCGAGCCGCCGCCGACGAACATGAGCATCGATCCGACGATGAGGGATGAGCCGTGCATCTCGCCGATGTCGATGATCGAGAAGCCGCCCGACCGGGTCATCGCCGAGATGAAGAACGCCTGGAACGTGGTGTCCCACGCCTCCATCGACCCGAAGGTCGCCGGATTGTCGTACTCGAGGAGCAGGAAGACTCCGGCGCCGGTGAAGAACAGGATGATCGTGGTGATGATCGTGAGCTTCGCGTGCAGCGACCACGCCCGCACGTGCCACTGGTGGCGCCAGAGCGTGAAGATCACCGGGAAGCCGATCGAGCCGAGGAACACCCCCGCCATGAGCACGGTGAGCATCACGTAGTCCTGGGCGAACGGCTGCAGGCCCTCGGCATTCGGCGAGAAGCCGGTGTTGGTGAAGGCCATCGCCGCGTAGTACGGGGCCTCCCACAGCGCGGTGAGCGGATCGACGCCGCCGAACAGCAGCGAGGGATACAGCAGGATCGCCAGCCCCGCCTCGATGACGAGCGTCGACAGTGCGACGGTCCGCAGCAGCAAGCCGACCTCGCCGAGGCGGACGGCCTGACCTTCGTTGACGGGACCGCCGTGCGCGCGCATCGGATTGCTGTCGCCGGCGGCGATGAGCTTCGCGCGCAGACCGAGGCGCTTGGAGATGACGAGGCCGAGGATCGACGCGAGGGTCAGCACGCCGAGCGCACCCACGTTGACGCCGATGTAGATCAGGACGTGACCGAACGGCGACCAGTGCGTGGCCATGTCGACGGTCGCGAGCCCCGCGACGCAGATCGTCGACACCGCGGTGAACAGCGCGTCGGCGAACGGCGTGGCCCGGCCTGACGCGGATGCCGCCGGCAGAGAGAACAGCGTCGTGAAGACGAGGATCAGCGTCGAGAAGATCAGCACCGCGAACCGAGACGGCGACGCGGTCGCCAGATCACGCCCGGCGTCCCAGGCGCTGCGCCCGAAACCACCGAGGCGGTGGAGGACGATCGCGCCGACGGACCTGTCCGCCATGCGTGTTCCTCCCCACGATCGCAGCTGCTGCTCCCGGCGCCGCAGTAGGTCGGTGCCGATGTCATGGTACTCGGGCGCGTGCGCCGACTAACCTGATGGCATGGCGGACATCTTCGACGTGATCGCCGACGGTACCCGTCGGGACATCCTGCGGCTCTTGCTCGATCGCGACTCCGATCCCCGCTCGTCCGGCACGAGCGTCTCGCAGATCGTCAGTGAGCTCGGGGTGAGTCAGCCGACGATCTCCAAGCATCTGAAGGTCCTCCGGGGTGCCGAGCTCGTCACGGTCCGAGAGGAAGGGCAGCACCGGTACTACAGCCTGTCGCCCGAGCCGCTCGACGTCGTCGACGACTGGCTCGTCCCCTTCCTGTCCTCCGAGGCCTACGACGCCGAGCCCGTCGCCGCCCTCCCCGAACAGGCCGTGGCTGCGGCCGAGCTCGTCGGCCGGGCTGCGGCATCCGCCAAGCACGCCGTCACGAGCGTGTTCGGCAAGCGCTCCGGTCGCTGACGCGGCGGCATCCGTGCCCGGTCCGCAACACGTGTCACTCCGGTTTACACGCGTTGCGCCGCGCCCCTAGAGTGTTCGCATCCGGGGGAAAGGGATGACGATGGCCGAGCTGCCCGATGTGCGCTTCCTCACCGTTGCGGAGGTGGCCGAGATCATGCGGGTGTCGAAGATGACGGTGTATCGCCTCGTGCATTCCGGCGAGCTGCCGGCTGTCCGCTTCGGTCGGAGCTATCGCGTGCCCGAATCTGCCGTGCGCGACGCCGTGCAACGGCCGATCGCCGACGTCGGCTAGACTGATCCGAGGCATTTTTCGCGAGGTGCCTGTTCCCGGACGCAGACGAGATGCGTCCAGACCCTGACATAGTGAGGTTTTCCGTGGGTTCTGTCATCAAGAAGCGCCGCAAGCGCATGGCGAAGAAGAAGCACCGCAAGCTGCTTCGCAAGACTCGCCACCAGCGCCGCAACAAGAAGTAAGTCGCGGCGACGTCACTGAGCGCCCCATTCGGCTCCGGCCGAGGGGCGCTTCGTGCTTTCCGGATGCGGCCGCCCCACTGCGCCGCGGCCTAGGCTGAACGTGGAGGAACGAGCATGAAATCCATCACCATCGACGAGCTCCGCGCGGGCCGCGACATCCCCCTCATCGACGTCCGCGAGGATCACGAGTTCGCCGCGGGGCGGGTCCCCGGCGCGATCAGCATCCCGATGTCGCAGCTCGGTGAGCGGATCGACGAGCTGCCCGACGGCGCCTTCGATGTCATCTGCCAGGCCGGCGGACGGTCAGCCCAGGTCGTCGCCGCCCTCGAGGCACGCGGCTACGACGCCACGAACGTCACCGGCGGCACGGGTGAGTGGGCCTCGCGCGGCTTCGAGCTCGAGCGCTGACAGCGGCGCGCCACCGATGTCCACGCTGACGCTCATCTCCAAGCCCGGCTGCCACCTCTGCGACGTCGCCCGCGAGATCGTCGACACCGTCGTGGCCGACCTGCCCGGTGACGCGGACGTCGAGGTCGTCGAGAGGTCGATCTTCGACGACCCGGCGCTCTTCGAGCAGTGGTGGGAGAAGATCCCCGTCGTGCTGATCGACGACCGCCTCCACGCGCACTGGCGCGTGTCGGCCGACCGGCTGCGCGCCGCGCTGACCGACGAAACCCCGACCCCGACCGAGGAGTCCGCATGACCATTCGCCACGTCGTCGCCTGGAAGCTCGCTGCCGAAGACCCCGAGACCCGGGCCGAGCACGCCGCCGAGGTGGCGCGCCGCATCCAGGGTCTCGTCGGTGTCGTCCCCTCGATCCGCTCGCTGAGCATCGGGCCGAACGCGGCTTACGCCGATGTCAACGGCGACGTCGCCCTCGTCGCCGACTTCGACGATGTCGCCGGTCTCGAGGCATACCAGGTGCACCCGGCTCACCAGGAGGTCGCCGCCTTCGTCCGCGGCGTCGTCGCGAGTCGCATCTCGGTCGACTTCGAGGTCTGAGCCACCCGGCCTCGACCGGCTCGCCCCGAGGGGGTCTCAGTCCCGCCGATCGCGCTCGGCGAGCTCGTCCGTCATGACCACCGGGATCGCGTTCGTGAACGTGCTCGCCCGTCGTTCGGCCTCGGCACTGCCGGTGAAGAGCCCGTCGTTGGTCGGGGTGGGGTCGTGCGTGATCGGGTGGTCGGTGTGGTGCCCCGGGGCCGTGGCATCCGACATGACGATCCGCTGAACCGGAACGGCCTGCGGCATCGTGCGCTGCACCCACGTGACCATCGCTTCGCGCACGAGGCAGCGGAGGTCGAACAGCGTGGGAGCGTCCTTCGCGGTGACCAGGATGCGCACGCGGACGTAGCCGGCGACGGCATCCGTCACCTGCAGCACCGACGTCCGGCGATCCCAGAGGTCGGTCTTCTCGAGCACGTCGTGCAGGTGCGCGCGCATCGCGGCGGGCGAGACGTTCCAGTCGAGATCCATCTCGACGGCCCCCAGCAGCTCGGAGCCGCGCCGCGTCCAGTTCTCGAACGGCGTCGTGGTGAAGTAGGTGCAGGGGAGGACGAGCCGGCGGTCATCCCACAGGTCGAGCACGACGTAGCTGAGGGTGATCTCTCCGACGCGGCCCCATTCGCCGTCGGCCACGACGACGTCGTCGACGCGCAGGGCGTCGCTGAAGACGATCTGCAGCCCCGCGAAGACGTTGGCGAGCACCGACTGGGCGGCCAGTCCCGCGACCACCGACGCGATACCCGCGGAGGCCAGGACGCTCGCCCCCACCGCCCGCACCGAGTCGAAGGTCAGGAGGGCCGCGCCGATGCCGATCACGATGATGATCGCCACGGCCAGACGCCGCACAATGAGCATCTGCGTGCGGATACGGCGGGCGACGCGGTTGTCCGGCACATCGATGCGGTAACGGCCGAGTGCGATGTCGGTGACGACCAGCACGAGAGAGGCCAGCAGCCAGGCGCTCGCGGCGATGATGACGATCGTCAGCAGCTGGCTCAGGACCGACCGCCAGAGCTCGTCGGGGAAGGCGGTCTGCACGGCGGCCCACAGGACGATGGCGACGAGCAGCGAACGGAACGGCGCGCGCGAGCGGCGGCCGAGCACCTCCGGCCAGCGCTGCCGTCGGGCGGCGATGCTCAGCGCCACATGAGCGACCACAGCGATCACCGCGGCGACCGCGAGACCCACCAGCACCGCGATGGCGAACTCCATCCACCCGTCCCACATACGTCGTACTCCTTCCGTCACGGGAGAAGCCACGATACGGGCGGCGGCGGACGCTGCCTGAGCGCTTGCCGGGTGCGTGGGGTGTTGTGTTACGGGGCGAGGCGCGTCGGCCCGCGGAAGAGGTACGTGACCTCGCGGATCGACGATTCACCGAGCAGCAGCATCAGCACGCGCGCGAGGCCCATGCCGAAGCCGCCGTGCGGCGGGGCGCCGTAGCGGAAGAAGTCGAGGTAGAAGTCGAGGTGCTCGGGGTCGAGACCCTTCTCCTTCGCCTGCTCGATGAGAACGTCGACGCGGTGCTCGCGCTGCGCGCCGGTCGTGATCTCGACGCCGTTGAAGAGCAGGTCGTACGACTTGGTCAGCCCGGTCTCCTCGTCGCGCATGTGGTAGAAAGCGCGGATCTCGGGGTGGTAGTCGGTGATGAAGACGAACTGGTGACCGTAGGTCTCGAGCACGTGCGCCGAGATCTGGCGTTCGCCCTCGGGGTCGAGGTCGCCGTCGGTGCGCGGGATGTCGTAGCCGCGTGCCGCGACGATCTCACGGGCCTCGGCCAGGGGGATGCGGGGGAACGGGGTCTGCGGAACCTGTACCTCGACACCGAACAGTTCGGCGATCTCGTCGCCGTGCTTGTCCTTGACGGCCTGGAAGGCGAACTGCAGCAGCTCTTCCTGCATCGCAGCGACGTCCTCGTGCGAGTCGATCCAGCTGATCTCGGCGTCGATCGAGGTGAACTCGGTCGCGTGCCGCGAGGTGAACGACGGGTCGGCGCGGAAGACGTCGCCGATCTCGAAGATCTTGCCGAAGCCCGCCGACTGCGCCATCTGCTTGAAGAACTGCGGGCTCTGCGCGAGGTACGCCGTCTTGTCCTCGAAGTAGGGCACCTCGAACAGCTCGGCGGCCGACTCCGAAGCGGAGGCCATGAGCTTGGGGGAGTGGATCTCGATGTAGTCGCGCTCGATCCAGTACGTGCGCATCGCGTGCTCGAGCGTCGTCTGCACGCGGAAGATCAGGTTGTTGCGGCGCTGACGCAGGTCGAGGAAGCGCCAGTCCATGCGCTTGTCGAGACCGGAGTCGGCCGCGATGGGCGTCTCGGGGAGGGCGGCGGCCGCGATGTCGAGGGCGCCGATCTTGATCTCGACGCCGCCGAGCTTGACGCGCTCGTCGTGCTTGAGCTCGCCCGTGACGGTGAGGAACGTGCCCGTCGAGAGGTTCGAGATCAGCTCGGTGAGGGCGAGGGCTGCGGCATCCTGCTCGCTGCCGTCCTCGGCCGGGCGCGTCGCGGGGTTGACCAGCTGCACGGCGCCGGTCTCGTCGCGGAGGATGACGAACTGCACCTTCTTCTGATCGCGGACGGTCTCGACCCATCCGGACACCGAAACGGGGCCGTCGGGGCGGGCCTGCAGCTGCTGGACGAGAACGCGTTCACTCACGAGGGGAGAGTCTACGCGTCCAGCAATCTCCGACGTTGCCGTCATAGGCTGTGCGCGGGGCCCGGCCGGGCATCCGATCACCGAGCGCGAAGGCACCCGATGACCGTCATGACCCGCACCGCCTACGCCCACGCGTCGGAGGCCTCCGCAGACGAGGGCGGGTCGTGGCTGACCACGCTCGCCGACTGGACCGTCTCGCTCATGGACACGATCGGGCCGGCGGGGGCGGCGATCGCGGTCGGCATGGACAACCTGTTCCCGCCGATCCCCAGTGAGGTCGTCCTGCCGATGGCCGGGCTCGCGGCCTCACGCGGATCCTTCACGCTCGCCGAGGCGATCCTGTGGACCACGTTCGGGTCGGTCTTCGGAGCGTACATCCTGTACTTCCTCGGCCGCTGGCTGGGAGCGGAGCGGCTGCGCCGCATCGCCGACCGGATGCCGCTGGTGACCGGCGACGACGTCGTGCGGTCGGTCCACTGGTTCGAGAAGCACGGCTCGATCGCGGTGTTCTTCGGCCGGATGGTGCCGCTGTTCCGCAGCCTCATCTCGATCCCAGCCGGGGTCGCGCGGATGCACTGGTGGAAGTTCGGCCTGCTCACCACCGCGGGAAGCCTGATCTGGAACTCGATCTTCGTGATGGCCGGCTTCCTCCTCGGCGAGAACTGGCACATCGTCGAGCGCTACGCCGAGACCTTCCAGCTGATCGTGATCGTCGTCGTCGCGGTGCTCATCGTCTGGTTCGTCGTGAAGCGCGTGCGCGATCTGCGTCGCGATCGAGCCGCGGGCGCGGGGCCGGCGCCGGAGCCGAGCGTCGAGGGGTCCTGACCCACCGGCTGCCGGCCGATCGGGCGCTCAGGGTCCGCATAGGAGCCGCCGCCGTAGACTGGAGACCGTGCCCGCAGCCCGTCTCCATCTCGTGCGCCACGGTGAGGTTCACAACCCCCAGCGCGTGCTCTACGGACGGCTGCCGCACTTCGGACTGAGCGAGGACGGACGGCGCATGGCCCGTTCGGCCGCCGAGCACGTCGCGTCGCTCGACCGCCCGGTCACCGCCCTGATGTCGTCGCCGCTGCAGCGCACGCGCGAGTCGTCCGAGCCCTTCACCGAGCTCTTCGGCCTCGATCCTGTCATCGACGAACGAGTCATCGAGCCGCACAACGTCTTCGAGGGTCGGCGCATGCGCAACGCCCTCGTCAACCCCTGGAATTGGTGGCACCTGCGCACGCCGGCGACTCCGAGCTGGGGCGAGCCCTACCTCGAGATCGTCGCGCGCATGGATGCGGCCATGCGCGACCTGTGGCACTCGACCGATTCGGGCGATGCGGTGATCGTCTCGCACCAGCTGCCGATCTGGATCACCCACCTCGCGGTCGCCGGCGAGCCGCTGCGCCACGACCCGCGTCGGCGCCGATGCGCGCTCTCGAGCGTCACGAGCTTCGAGCTCTCCGACGGGGGAGAGCGCGCCGCGTGGCGCGAGGTCGCGTACGCCGAGCCCGCGTCGACCGCGGGCGCCGTCGATGTAGGAGCAGTCTGATGAAGCGCCGCCTTGTGGCCGCCGTCCTCGCACTCGGACTCGCGGCGGGCCTCGCCGCCTGCTCGAGCCCCAACGACGACCTCGCCGGGCAGTACCGCGACGGCGACAACAAGGGGTTCATCTCGGGCGATGGCACGACGACCGAGATCCCCGAGGCCGAGCGCGGCGCTCCGATCGCGTTCAGCGGCACCGCCGTCGACGGCTCGACGATCTCGAGCGCGGACTACGCCGGCAAGCCGCTCGTCCTCAACTTCTGGTACGCGCAGTGCGGCCCGTGCCGCGCCGAAGCGCCGCTGCTCGAAGAGGTCTACACCGATACGCAGGAGGTCGGCGCGGAGTTCCTCGGCGTCAACATCTACGACGGTCCCGAGCAGGCCTCGGCCTTCGAGCGGAACTACGGCATCAGCTACCCCTCGCTCCTCATGCAGGGCGACAGCGAGCTGAAGCTCGCGCTCGCGGCATCCGCGTCGGTCCAGGCGGCGCCGACGACGCTCGTGCTCGACACCGAAGGGCGCGTCGCGGCCCGCATCGTCGGCCAGCTGCGGGATGCCGGCATCCTCCGCACCCTCGTCGAGGACGCCGCGAAGGCGGGCGCCGGCGCGGGATCGTCGTGAACCCGGGCGAGATCGTCTTCGGCGGAGCCCTGTGGCTCGCGGTGCCGATCGCCGTGCTCGCGGGGCTGGTGTCGTTCCTGTCGCCGTGCGTGCTGCCGCTCGTCCCCGGCTACCTGGGCTTCCTCGGCAGCGCGGTCACGCCGCGCGAGCCCGCTGAGCGGGTCGCCAGCCGCGGTGAAGCTCGGAAAATGTCGGGAAGCTCGGAGGATGCCGCCGGATCGGTCCGCGTTTCGACGGATTCTCCGACGTCCGCGCCGGGCCGCGGACGCCTCCTGCTCGGTGTCGGGTTGTTCATCGCGGGGTTCACGGTCGTCTTCCTCGCGATGGGCGTCTTCGCGGGCACGATCGGCCGCGCATTCTTCGAGTACCAGGAGGTCATCACGCGCGTCCTCGGCGCCGTCGTGATCGTCCTGGGGCTCGTGTTCGTCGGCATGTTCGGCTTCGCGCAGCGGATCTACCGGCCGCAGCTGCGGCAGAACCTCGGCCTCGCCGGAGCGCCGTTGCTCGGCATCGCGATGGGCATCGGCTGGGCGCCCTGCATCGGTCCGACCCTCGCGGCGATCCTCTCGATCGCCCTCAGCCAAGCCGACCCGACCCGCGCGGGCGTTCTCGCCGTGGCGTACTCGCTGGGGCTCGGCATCCCCTTCGTCCTGCTGGCGCTGGGCGCGAGCTGGGCCACTCGCTCGGTGGCCTTCGTGCGCCGCCACATCCGCGTCGTGAACATTGCCGGGGGAGCGCTGCTCGTCGTCCTCGGCCTGCTGATGGTCACCGGCGTCTGGACCACGATCATGTCCGTCTTCCAAGGAGTGGTGGCCGGTGTCCCGACCTTCCTCTGACCAGGCCGATCCCTCGGCGCCGCTGCGACCGGGCGACCACTCCGACGCCGCTCCCGCGGCCGAACCCGCCGACGGCGACCGCGAGATCACCCAGCCCCAGCTCGGCTTCGTCGGGTGGCTGCGGTGGGGCTGGCGGCAGCTGACGAGCATGCGCACGGCGCTGGTCCTGCTGCTCCTGCTCGCGATCGCGGCCATCCCGGGGTCGATCGTGCCGCAGCGCAGCGCCGACCCCAACGGCGTCACCCAGTGGCGCACCGACAACCCCGATCTGTATCCCATCCTCGATGCGCTGCAGATGTTCGACGTGTACACCTCGGTGTGGTTCTCGGCGATCTACATCCTGTTGTTCGTCTCGCTCGTCGGGTGCGTCATCCCGCGCACGAAGCACCACTGGCAGGCCATGAAGTCGCGCCCGCCCCGCACCCCCGTGCGCCTGTCCCGGCTGGCCGATCACCGCACGGTCGGAGTCGCCCTGCGCGACGACGAGGATGCCGCGGCCGCGGCGTCGGCGGCCGTCGACGAGGCTCAGCGACAGCTGCGCAAGTCGGGTTACCGCGTCGAGCGGTACGACTCGGGCCAGGTGGCGTCCGTCTCGGCCGAGCGGGGCTATCTGCGCGAGACGGGCAACCTCGTCTTCCACGGCGCGCTCGTGGGCGTGCTGATCTCGGTCGGCATCGGCGGCGGGCTGACCTACACGGGCCAGACCGTCATCGTCGAGGGTGACACGTTCGTCAACTCGCTCGGTCTCGGGTATACCTCGTTCAACCCGGGCCGCTTCGTCGACACCGACCAGATGCCGCCGTACTCGCTGACCCTCGACAAGTTCGACGTGACCTACGGCCCGTTCAGCGGGGGACCGGGGCACGGGATGGCCGGTGACTTCCTCGCCCACCTCACGGTGACCGAGCCCGGGCAGGAACCGCGTGAGGGCGAGGTTCGGGTTAACCACCCGTACGGGATCGAGGGTGACCGCGTCTACCTGATGGGCAACGGCTACGCCCCGACGATCACCGTCCGCGACGCCGCGGGCGAGGTCGTCTTCAGCGAGGACGTGCCGTTCCTGCCGCAGGACAACAACATGACCTCGATCGGCGTCGTCAAGATCGCCGACGGGATGCCGAAGCAGCTCGGATTCGCCGGCTTCTTCTACCCGACGGCAGCGACGCTCGAGACGGGGGCCATCGCCTCCGCCTACGGCGACCTCACCAACCCGCTCGTGACCTTCCGTGTCTACGAGGGCGACCTCGGCATCGACGACGGGACGCCCCGCTCGGTCTACACGCTCGACCCGACCGGCATGGAGCAGATCGCCGGCGGCGACGCGGAGGCCGCGTCGCTCGAGCTCGAACCCGGTCAGACCGTCGACCTCCCGGGCGGTCGTGGCACCGTGACCTTCGAGGACCAGCGCGCATCCGGCGCTCAGGAGGCGGTCAAGCGCTACGTCTCGCTGTCGATCCACCGCGACGTGGGGGCGCCGTTCGTGCTCGTCTTCGCGATCCTCGCCACCCTCGGCCTGCTCGCGGGGCTCTTCGTGCCGCGCCGGCGCCTGTGGGTCAAGGCGACCCCGGTAGACGGAGCGATCCGCCTGGAGTACGCCGGCCTCGCCCGCGGCGAGGACCCCGCGATCGCGCAGGCGGTCGCCGACATCTCCCGCAGTCACCTCGCCGCCCTCGGGCGCGATGAGGTCGAGCTGCCGCCCGAGGCCGAGCGTCCGCGCCGTCCCCGCCCCGCCCGCGCGCAAGCGCCCGACGTAAACTGAGGATCATGCCCGAAGACCTGTCGCTGGATGCCGTCTCGGTCCTTCTCGTCTGGACAGCGGTGGCTGTCTACGCGCTGGCCTTCATCGCCTACGCGGTCGATCTGGCTCGTCGTTCCGACCTCGCGCTGAAGACGAAAGATTCCGTCCCCGCCGCGGCTGCGGCTGCGCCCGCCCTCGTCGCCGCCGGCGGCGCGCAGACGATCGGTGAGATCCGCGCCGCAGAGGCGCAGGCGGAGCTCGCCCTCAACGCCCGCCCCGCCGAGCGGCCGCGGCTGCTCTGGGCGCGCATGGGCACGACCCTGACCTGGATCGGGTTCCTGTTCCATCTGGGCGCGACCGTGCTGCGCGGCATCGCCGCCGAGCGTGTGCCGTGGTCGAACATGTACGAGTTCGCCCTCACCGGGCTGCTCCTCGTGGTGATGGTCTACCTCGTCGTGCTCTTCCGGTACGACCTCCGGTTCCTCGGTACCTTCATCACCGGGCTCGCGGTCGTGCTGCTCGGTGGCTCGGTCCTCAACTTCTACGTCGCGGTGGTGCCGCTCGCCGACCCGCTGAAGTCGATCTGGCTCGTCATCCACGTCTTCGTTGCCTCGCTGGCGTCGGCGTTCTTCGCGCTCGCGTTCGCCCTGTCGATCGTGCAGCTCATGCAGGCGCGACGCGAGGCACGCGCGATCGCTCGGGTCAGCGCCGAGGCTGGGGATGCGGCATCCGCGGGATCCGCTCCGCAGCGCGACGGTGTGCGGTTCCTGCGTACGCTGCCGAGCGCCGACGCCCTCGAGTCGCTCGCCTACCGCTTCGCGATCATCGGCTTCATCTTCTGGACCTTCACCCTCATCGCCGGCTCGATCTGGGCCAACGACGCGTGGGGCCGGTACTGGGGCTTCGACACGAAGGAAGTGTGGACCTTCGTCATCTGGGTGCTCTACGCCGGCTACATCCACGCTCGCGCGACGCGCGGTTGGCGCGGAAACCGCAGCGCCTGGCTGTCGATCGTCGGCTTCTCAGCGGTGCTGTTCAACTTCATCATCGTCAACCAGTTCTTCAAGGGTCTGCACGCCTACAGCGGCCTGAGCTGACCCCTCGCCGCGGTGCGCGGGCGTCGGCTCGGTTGGCAGCATGCGCCCATTCCTTTCGCTCGAAGGGGCGTGAACTGCCAACTGGGAGTCGCCCGGGGTGCGGGGCGTCGGCTCGGTTGGCAGTAGCTGCCCGTTCTCGTCGCTGGAGGGGGCATGAACTGCCAACTCAACCTTGCCGGGGTGCGGGGCGTCGGCTCGGTTGGCAGCATGTGCCCATTCCCGTCGCGCGTGGGGGCGTGAACTGCGCACTCAACCTCGCCGGGGTGCGCGGCGTCGGCTCGGTTGGCAGCAGGCGCCCATTCCTTTCGCTCGAAGGGGCGTGAATTGCCAACTCACTCGCTCCGCCCCCCCTCACGAGAAGGCGGGGTGAACGCGTGTCAGACGGCGGCGGCGGGGTGCAGCACGTCGCGCACCGAGGTGGTGCGCGCCCGGGCCGTGACGATGACCGTGACCACGAGTGAGATCACCGTCCACACGAGCAGCCCCGCAACCGCGGCTCCCGCACCGCCGGCCGAGGTGAGCACCGCGAGCAGGCCCTGGTAGGCGGATGCCGTCGGCAGCAGCCCCGCGATCTGCGACAGCACTCCGGGCACGGTCGAGACGACTCCCGTGGCCACCGCCAACACCGCGACACCGGCCGCGACCCATCGGCCCGCTCCGCCGAGCAGCGCGACGAGGGCCTGGTTCACGGCGGCGAAGGCGACACCCGCCAGGGCGGAGAGTCCGGCGAACGCGGCCCACGTCCACGGGTCGTACGAGGCCGCGAGCTGCACGACCATCGCGACCAGGACGCCCTGCACGAGCCCGACCACCGCGGCGGGGGCGAAGGCCCGCAGCGTCAGCAGGAACGACGGGCGACGTGAGGTCAGCGCGCCGCGGGGGACGGCCTGCAGTGCCACGAACGATCCGATCGCGCCGAGCCACAGGGCGAGGCCCGTGAGCAGCGGGATCGCCGAGGCGCCGAACAGGTCGGACCCGAGGCCCTCTGCCTCGACGGGTGCGGCCACGACGCTCGCGAGGTCGGTCGCCTGCTGGTCGGTGTACGACGGCAGCGCCGCCGTCGCGGTGTCGAGGCCGTCGGCGAGAGTGCCCGTGCCGTCGGCGACGGTTCCGACGCCGGTGGCGAGGTCGGTCGCACCGCCGGCCAGTTCGCCGGCGCCGGAGGACAGCTGCGCGGCGCCGTCGGCGGCCGACGCGGCACCCGTGGCGAGGGCCGACGCGCCGGAGGCCAGCTGGCCGCCTCCGGCTGCGAGAGCGTCCGCACCGTCGGCGAGCTCGGTCATGCCGTTCGCGAGCTGCGTCGCCGCACCGGCGGCCTGCTGCAGACCGGAGATCAGCTCGGGCGCAGAGGCCGCCAGTCCCGAGACCTGTCCGGCGATCTGCCCGGACTGACCGATCACACCGGTGACCTCGGGCAGGGCGCTCTGCGTGCGCGCGGAGACGGTGCGAAGGGCGTCGCAGACCTGCGCCGATCCGCCGTCGGCCTCGCAGCTCGCCGCGACGGCCGCGAGCTCGTCGGCGGCCTGAGCCACGCCGGTCGCGATGCGGTCGGAGTTCTCGGCGAGGTATTGCGCTCCGGCAACGGCCTCGGCGGGGATTTCGGGAACGCTCAGCCCGCTCAGCGATTGCGACAGCTGGGCGGCGAACTCATTGGTTCCGCCGGCGAGAGTGCGCGCGCCCTGCGCCCAGGTCGTCAGGCCCGTCTGGGTCGCCGCGGCCCCGTCGGAGAGCTGCGAAGCACCGGTCGCGAGCTGGCCGACCCCGTCCGAGAGGGTTCCCGCGCCGCTGGCCAACTGGCCCGCACCGTCGGCGAGCTGCGTGGCGCCGTCGGCTGCCTGCCGCCCGCCGTCGGCGAGCTGTCGGGCGCCCGAGGCGGCATCTCCGAGCTGATCTCCCAGCGTCGTGAAGCCGAGGAACACGTTCTCGAGATAGACCGTCGAGAGCTGCGAGCCCATGAGCGAGGTGGCCGCCTGTGTGATCTGCGCCGTGATGGCGTCGTCGACGACGAGGCTGTCCGGGGCGGTGTCGACCCGGATGGTGGCCTTCTCGGGCGTGCCGCCCGGGGTGGTCGAGGTGGCCGCGGCCGAGAAGCCGCTCGGGATCGTGACGACGGCGTCGTAGGTGCCGTCGGCGAGCCCGGCCCGGGCGTCCTCGTCGTTCGAGATGACCCAGTCCAGGTTGCTCGGGACCTCGTCCGACCCGGCCACCAGACCGGCGGTCAGCTGCCGGCCGAGGGGCGCGAGCTGACCGTTGACCTCGACCGCCTGGTCGTCGTTGACGATCGCCGCCCGCATGTTGTCGAGGCGCTCGACGGGGTTGTAGAGCGCTGCGACCAAGACGCCGCCGATGAGGACGGGCAGCAGGATGACGCCCACGATCGTGAGCCAGGTGACGGGCTTGCGCGAGCGGGCGCGCTCGATGAACAGGGTCATGACGGGATCACCTCGGTGTTCGGGTGCGACGGTTCGGACGCGGATGTCGCGGATGCACCGCCGTGCAGGGGGAGGGTGTGGGGCGCCGGGCGATGGGCCTCAGCGAGGATGTCGAGCACGCCGAGCTCGCGCCGGACGATCGCCACGACGGTGAGGGCACCGGCCCCCGCGTGGCGTTCGTCGAGGTCGGATGCCGCATCGCGGAGCACCGCGGCGGCCTGATCGCGGTCAGCGCCGGCGAGGGCGTCGAGTCCGTCGACCACGACGACCGTCGCTCCGCCCGAGGTGGCGCGACGCAGCTCGGCCACCGGGTCGGTCGTGTCGTCGAGCAGCGCGAGGCCGACGTGCGAGCGGACCCACGGCGCCCGCTCGGGCAGCAGGTGCCCGCCGACGCGGAGCAGCCCCCCGTCGACGCGGAGCCGCCCGGAGACGGCGAGGGCGAAGGCGCGGCCGACGCGCGGATCGGGGTGGGAGACGACGAGCGACTCGCCGGGCTCGACCCGGAAGGTCGCGTCGGAGAAGACCGCCGCGTGGCCGTCGTCGTCGGCGTGGACGGCGACATCCTCTCCGACCAGGGCGGCGGAGGTGTTGCGCTCCGGCCACTCGCGCAGCGAGAGCTCGCGCTCGACGGCCTCGCCCTCGATGTCGAAGTGGGGGAGGATGCGGTCGAGCCAGCGCGGCATCCACCACGCCTTCTCGCCGAGCAGCGCCATGACGGCCGGCACGAGCGTCATGCGGATGAGGAATGCGTCGACGGCGATGCCGACGGCGAGCCCCAGTGCGATCGGCTTGATCGACGAGTCGCCCTCGGGGACGAACGCGGCGAAGACGGCGAACATGATCACCGCCGCGGCCGTGACGACGCGCGCCGACGAGGTGAAACCGGAGCGGACAGCCCCGACGGCGGTGAGGCGATCCGCGCGGCCGCCCCGGTCGCGGCGGGCATGGACGTAGTCCTCGCGCATCCGCGAGACGAGGAAGACCTCGTAGTCCATCGCGAGGCCGAACAGGACGCCCATGAGGATGATCGGCATGAAGCTGATCACGGGCCCCTCGCGGGTGACGTGCAGCAGGTCGGCGAACCAGCCCCACTCGAAGACGGCGGCGACGACGCCGAAGGCGGCGAGCACCGACAGCAGATATCCGAGCGCGGCCTTGATCGGCACCCAGATCGATCGGAACACGATCGTCAGCAGGATGAGCGAGAGCCCGACGACGAAGACACCGAAGGGCAGCAGGGCTTCGCCGAGCCGATCGGAGATGTCGATACCCACGGCGGTGAACCCGGTGACCTTGAGGTCGACACCGTACTCGTCGAGCAGGCGGTCGTGCTGTGCCCGCAACTCGCGCACGAGGTCGGCCGTCTCGGGGGAGTCGGGTGCGGTCTCGGGCACGATCTGCACGAGCCCGGTGTCGGCGGTCTCGTTGGGGGTGGCGAGCGCGACCTCCTTCACCCCGGGAATGGTGGCGATGTCATCGCCGATGTCCTGCATCAGGGTCAGCGGATCGTTCGAGGTGACGATCGTCCCGGTCATGATCAGCGGACCGTTCGCGCCGGGACCGAAGTGCTCGGCGGTGAGGTCGTACGCCTGCCGGGCCTCGCTCGAGGGCGGCTGCACCCCCGCGTTGGGGAGGGCAAGGGTCAGGCTCGCCGACGGGATCGCGACGACGCCGAGACCCGCGATGACCGCGATCGTGGTGACGAGCGGATGCCGCGTGACGCCGCGCACCCAGCGCTCCGAGAACGATCGACGGGGCGCGGCCGGTCGCTTCCGCGACCGCTTCGCTCGGCGGGGCCAACCGGCGACACGAGCTCCGGCGAAACCGAGGAGCGCGGGAGTGAGGGTGACGGCGACGACGACGGCGATCGCGACGGCAACGGCTGCAGCGATGCCCATCGTCGTGAGGAAGGGGATGCCGGCGAAGCTGAGCCCGATCAGTGCGATGAGCACCGTGATGCCCGCGAACGCGACGGACGATCCCGCGGTTCCGGTCGAACGGGCGGCGGACTCCTCCGGGTCCATGCCCGCACGCACCTGGTCCTGATGTCGGGCGGCGATGAAGAGCGAGTAGTCGATGCCGACGGCGAGGCCGAGCATGACCGACAGCAGCGGGGTCGTCGACGACACAGAGGCGAACTGCGTCGCCACGAAGATCATCGCCGTCGCGAGCGCGACCCCGATGAGAGCGCTGACGAGCGGGAACCACGAGACGGCGAATGAGCGGAACGTGACGATGAGGACGAACAGTGCCACCAGCACACCGATCACCTCGACGATCGACAGCGCCGGGATCGAGGTCGAGAACAGGTCACCGCCCAGCGCGATCTGCGTGCCGTCGGGGAGGTCCGCCCGCATCCGGTCTGCCACCGAGGTGAGCGCGTCCTTCGTCTCTGCGCTGACCGAGGTCGCCTCGCCGTCGAACTGCACGCGGACGATCGCGGCCCGGTCGTCCTCCGAGACCAGGCCGGAGACCGTCTGGTCGAACGGATCGGTCACGGCAAGGACGTCATCACCCAGGTCGCCGAACGCGGTCACGGTGTCGGCGATCTCGCCGGCGAACGGCTCGTCGCGCACGCTGTCTCCCTCGGGGGCGACGACGACGAGCTGCGCGCTCGTGCCGCTCGCCTGGGGGAACGTGCGGTTCAGCAGCTCCAGCCCCTCCTGCGCCTCGGTCCCCGGGATCGAGAAGGAGTTGTCGGTGCCCTTGTTCAGCAGCGCCGCTCCGCCGCCGGCGATGACGAGGATGAGCAGCCACGAGACGAGGACCCGCCAGGGGTGACGGAACGACCAGCGTCCGAGGGTGAACAGGAGTGTGGACACGGGCGCTCCAGGTCTGATCGATCGTCATGGTTGTTCGATACAGCGCTGTATCCGATACACCAATGTATCCTAGGTTGATCACCCATCGATCAGGCTGGACGATCGGTGTGAAACACGAGGAGCACCATGGACGCCGAGGCACGCACAGCCACCCGCAGTCGCGAGAACACGCGCGCCCGGCTGCTCGATGCCGCCGCCGAGGTCTTCGCCGAGGTCGGTCTCGACGCGGCATCCGTCGAGGCCGTCTGCGACCGTGCCGGATTCTCGCGCGGCGCCTTCTACTCGAACTTCGACTCCAAGGGCGAGCTCTTCCTCGCCCTGGTCGAGCGGTCCTCCAGCGAGAAGCTCGACCTGGTCGCCGACCGCGTACGCACCCTCGATCGCACCGCGGCGCCCGATCCGTCCCTGCTCGTTCCCCAGATCGTCGACGTCTCGCTCGGGGGCATGGAGCCCCGGCTGGTGTCGGAGCTGCGCACGCAGGCACTTCGCGACGAACGGATGGCCGAGGCCTACCTTCGCCTGCAGGACGGCATCGTCGAGCGGGTGCGGGTGATCGTCGACGACATCCGGAAGGTCTACGAGCTGCGCTTCCGGCTGCCGATCACGGAGGTCGCGCAGCTCATGGTCGATCTCTCCGATGCAACGTGCGAGCGGGCGGCGGTCGAAGGGCTCGGCGAAGCGGAGACGACACGGCTGCTGCACGAGCGCATCGGGCAACTCGCGACCGCGCTCCTCGACGCCTGAGGCCCGAGCGACCTGCGCTCAGCGCGGCTGTGCGAGCACCGCGTGGCAGCGCTCGAGCCGCTCGCGCCACCACCGCTGCCGCTCCGCGGACGGGGCGAGCGCGGCGACGGCATCCCGGTCGACCGTGACCCGTCCGGTCGCGAGCTCACCCGAGAGCGGACGCAGGGCGGGGGTCGCGACATCGGCGGCGAACAGCGAGGCCGTTCCCAGGCCGCAGTCGAAGTCGAGCTCGGGCAGGGCCGCCGCCAGGGTGACCCCCATCGACAGGCCGACGCTCGTGTCGAGGGCGCTCGAGACCACCGCGGGTAGACCTGCCTCTGCCACCAGAGCGAGCGCACGCCGGACGCCGCCGAGCGGCTGCGCCTTGATGACGAGCAGATCGGCGGCGCCGGCCCGCGCCACCGCGAGCGGGTCGTCGGCCTTGCGGACGCTCTCGTCGGCGGCGACGGGAATCCCCATGTAACGCACACGGCGGCGCAACTCGGCGAGCTCCTCGACGCTCGCGCACGGCTGCTCGACGTACTCCAGGTCGGACTCCGCCAGGGCGTGGAGCGCGTGCTCGGCCTCGTCGAGATTCCACGCGCCGTTCGCGTCGATCCGCACACGTCCCTCGGGGCCGAGCGCCTCGCGGACCGCCCGCACGCGGGCGACGTCGTCGGCGAGCACCTGGCCGCGCTCCGCGACCTTGACCTTGACCGTGCGGCATCCGTCGTACCGCGAGAGCACCTCGGCGACGCGCTCGGCCGCGACGGCCGGCACGGTGGCGTTCACGGCGACGCGCTCGCGGACCGGCGCGGGCATCGCGGTCCAGCCGAACTCGAGCGCGGCGGCCAGCCAGGTCGCGGCCTCACCGTCGTCGTACTCGGTGAACGGCGAGAACTCCGTCCAGCCCTCCGGCCCCTCGAGCAGCAGCGCCTCTCGCACGTCGACGCCGCGGAAACGCGTCGTCAGCGGCAGTGCCACGACGTGCGATCGGTCGAGCAGCTCGGCCAGGGAGGGGAGGGGCAGTGCGGGGTCCACGCGTTCATCCTCCCACCGCGGCATAGGCTGGCGGCATGGTCTCGGAACTGTTCGATCCCGCGGAATGGTCGCTCGCCCCCGGGGCGGACGCCTACACCGACATCACCGCTCACGTCTCGACCGACGGGCGCATCGCGCGCATCGCGTTCGACCGTCCCGAGGTGCGCAACGCCTTCCGCCCGCACACGGTCGACGAGCTGTACCGCGCGCTCGACACCGCACGCCAGGACCCGCGCATCGGCGTCGTTCTGCTCACCGGCAACGGTCCGAGCGCGAAGGACGGCGGCTGGGCGTTCTGCTCGGGCGGCGACCAGCGCATCCGGGGCCGCGACGGCTACAAGTACAGCGACGACGAGAGCGCCGTCGCCGACCCAGCGCGCGCCGGACGCCTTCACATCCTCGAGGTGCAGCGCCTCATCCGGTTCATGCCCAAGGTCGTCATCGCCGTCATCCCGGGCTGGGCTGCGGGCGGCGGGCACTCCCTGCACATCGTGTGCGACCTCTCGATCGCCTCGGCCGAGCACGGCCGGTTCAAGCAGACCGACGCGGATGTCGGGTCGTTCGACGCCGGGTACGGCTCGGCGTACATGGCGCGGCAGGTGGGCCAGAAGATCGCCCGCGAGGTGTTCTTCCTCGCGGAGGAGTACTCGGCCCAGCGCGCCTACGAGATGGGCGCGGTGAACCGTGTCGTCCCGCACGCCGAACTCGAACGCGAGGCGATCGCGATGGCCCGCACGATCCTCGGCAAGTCGCCCACCGCGATCCGCATGCTGAAGTTCGCCTTCAATGCGATCGACGACGGAATGGTCGGCCAGCAGGTGTTCGCGGGCGAGGCGACGCGGCTCGCCTACGGCACCGACGAGGCCGTCGAGGGGCGTGACGCCTTCCTGCAGAAGCGCGACCCCGACTGGTCGCCCTACCCCTACCACTTCTGAGATGGCTCGCCTCTGACATGGCGGTCGACCTCGTCCCGGTCGCGTCGGAGCCCCGCGCGGTGCTCCGGGCCCTTCGGCAGACCCTCGACGGTGCCGGGCCGGCGCTCGCCCTCGGCGCGCCCGCCGGCACGAGCGCTCCGGCGCAGGCGCCGCCCGGAACCGTCGCCGTCGTCACGACGTCGGGGTCGACGGGGATGCCCAAGAGCGTCGTGCTCAGCCGTTCGGCCCTCATCGCCAGCGCCGCGTCGACCGCGGCCCGCATCGGCGAAGGGCGCTGGCTCCTCGCCCTGTCGCCCGGGTACGTGGCGGGGCTGCAGGTGATGGTGCGCAGCCTCCTCGCGGGGCACGAGCCGGCCGTCCTCGCGGGGTCGTTCTCGCCCGCCGCCTTCGCCGCGGTCACCGCGTCGACGCACTCGAGCGTCGGCGGGCAGCGCGCGGCGACGTTCACCTCGCTGGTACCCGCCCAGCTGGCCGATCTGCTCGACGCGGCCGAGACGGATGCCGCCGTCGCCGACGCCCTGCGGGCCTACGAGGCGATCCTGGTGGGCGGGCAGGCGCTCCCGGCGTCGCAGCGCGAGCGCGCCACGCGGTTGGGGGCGCGCATCGTGCGCACCTACGGCTCGACGGAGACGAGTGGCGGATGCGTCTACGACGGCGTCCCGCTCGACGGGGTAGGGGCGCGGATCGTGGCCGGCGAGGTGCAGCTCTCGGGCCCCATGCTCGCCGACGGCTACCTCGGCGAGCCCGACCGCACGGCGGCATCCTTCATCGTGGATGACGGTGTGCGCTGGTACCGCACCGGCGACGCGGGGGAGTTCGACGAGAACGTGCTGCGGGTGACCGGGCGCGTGGACAACGTCATCATCTCGGGTGGCGTCAACGTCTCGCTCGACCGCGTCGAGGCCGTCGTCCGGGAGCGAGCCGGACTCTCGTCGGCCGTCGTCGTCGCGACGACCGACGAGCGATGGGGGCAGGCGTCCGCCGTCGTCGTCGAGATCGCAGCGCTCGCCGAGATCGGTGCCGACGAGTCGGCTCTGCTGTCCGAGATCCGGGACGCGGTCGGCGACCGGCTCGGCAAGCCGGCGCGCCCCGCACGGGTCGTCGCGGTCGAGCGCATGCCGGTGCTCGCGAGCGGAAAACCCGACCGTGCGGCGTTGCGTCGCATTCTCGCGATCTAGGATGATCCCTCGTGGCTCGCTCGTCTCGCTCCCCGAAGTCGTCTCGTCCCGCGCCGCGCGGCGGTAACCCCGCCAAGCGCGGCCTCGTCTCGGCTCCGCCGCCGCGGAAGGCGACGGCTCGCGATTGGATCGGCGCGGCGCGGCTGCGAACCCTGCCGCTCGCGATCACCCCGGTTCTCATCGGCACGGGGGCGGCGATGCTCGTCGACCGCGACCTGCACTGGGTCATCGCGCTGTGCTGCCTCGTGGTCGCGGTCGCACTGCAGATCGGCGTCAACTACGCCAACGACTACAGCGACGGCATCCGGGGCACGGACGATGTGCGCGTGGGTCCCGCGCGACTCACCGGCGGCAAGCTGGCGAAGCCCCGAACGGTGCTCACCGTCGCCCTCGGGTTCTTCGGCCTCGCCGCCGTCGCCGGCATCGCGATCGTCGTGCGGACGGGGCACTGGTGGATGCTGCTGGTCGGGGCCGCCTGCGTCGTCGCGGCGTGGTTCTACACGGGTGGCAAGCGACCGTACGGCTACGCGGGTCTCGGCGAGCTCTTCGTCTTCGTCTTCTTCGGCCTTGTCGCGACCGTGGGCACGACCTTCGTCCAGGCCGGATTCGTTCCCCAGGAGAGCTGGTTCGGCGCGGTGGGCGCTGGGCTCCTCGCGTGCGCCGTGCTCCTGGCGAACAACCTGCGCGACATCGACCAGGACCGCATCGCCGGCAAGCGCACCCTGACGGTCCTGATCGGCCGGACGGCGACGCGCATCGTCTTCACCCTGTTCGTCCTGGCGCCGTTCGCGATCGCCGTGCTGCTCGCCCTGGTCTATCCGATCGCCTGGCTGAGCCTCTTCGCGCTGCTGCCGGCTCTGTCGGCGATCCTCATCGTCTGGACGTACCGCCAGCCGCGTGAACTGGTCGTCGCCCTCGCGCTGACCTCGTTGACGTCCGTCGCGTACGGCGCGTTCCTGTTCTGGGCCTTCGTCGGCTGAGGCCCGGAAGACCTGAGGTCAGGACGCGGCGTCTTCGGCCTCGGCGTCGGTCTGGGCGCCGGAGCGGCGGCGCGTGCGTCGTTCGGCGAGGCCCGAGGCGACATCGTCGAGCGGCCGGCGCAGGAAGATCATCGACAGGCTCAAGCCGATGAGGGCGGCGAAGATCGCTGAGAGCCAGTAGTACTCGCGCATGATGGGGAACAGCATCATGATGCCGAACGGGACCAGGAAGGCGAGGAGCCGCAGCACCGAGTAGACGACGGCCGAGCGGGCATTCATCCGACCATTCTACGTCCGGGCCGAGGGGGTCGCCGGACGCCTAGGATGGGGGGATGGCGCGGCTCCTGCTCATCGGTGTGCTGCTGGCACTCGCCTTCTGGGTGTACAGCATCGTCGACTGCGCGCTGCAGGACGCGACCGGTCACCGCGGCGTCAGCAAGCCGGTCTGGATCCTCATCGTGGTCCTGCTGCCCGTGCTGGGCGGCATCCTCTGGTTCGTCGTCGGACGCGCCCGCCGCACGAGCGCTCCCGTCCGCCGAGCCCCGGACGACGACCCCGACTTCCTCGGCAGCCTCGGGTCGGTGCGAGACCAGGACGAGCGCATCCGCCGTCTCGAGGAGGAGCTCGCGGCGCTCGACGCCGAGGCCGACGACCCTCGCGACGTTCCGCCCGCTTCCTCGTCGTCGAGCGACGACGACGCCGAAGGCCCGGCCGGCTCACGCGGCCCGCGCGCCTGAGATGAGCGGCGCCGAACACGCTCCGACGCCGGCGGATCGGGCGCCGGCGACCGACGCCGCCGCTGCACTGCTCGGTGCTCTCGTCGCCGGGGGAGTGCGCCACGTGGTCCTGAGCCCGGGATCGCGCTCCCAGGCGCTCGCGCTCGTGGCGGCGGAAATGGAGCGGCGGGGCCTCATCCGTCTGCACGTCCGCATCGACGAGCGGGTCGCCGGGTTCACCGCGCTCGGTATCGGACGTGACACCCGGATGCCGGCGGCTGTCGTATGCACGTCGGGAACGGCGGTCGCCAACCTGATGCCTGCCGTTCTCGAGGCGCACCACTCCGGCGTGCCGATGCTGCTGCTGACCGCCGACCGGCCGCCGGAGCTGCGCGGCATCGGGGCCAATCAGGCGACGCATCAGCCCGGGATGTTCTCGCGCTTCGTCCGGCTCGAGGTCGACGCCGTGACGCCGCAGGACATCGACGACGCCCCCACCGCAGCGCAGTCGGCGGAGATCGCCGTCCTGGCTGCCGACGCGCTCACCGCGGCGCTCGGCGACCGGTCGCGGCCGGCCGGCCCCGTGCACCTAAACCTGCCGTATCGGAACCCGTTGTCGGGCGGCCTCCCGCCGTGGCTCATCGACGCGGACGCCGAGCCCGCGCCCGCCCCGGCCGCCCGCGGCGCCGAGCCGGGCGAAACAGTCGACGCCACAGTGTCGGGCGCGCACTATCAGGGCGGCGGGGGGATCGGCCAAGCCGAACCCCCGATGCCCCTCGAGCCGGTGGAGCTCACCCGCGGGCCGAACACGCTCGTCGTCGCGGGCGCGGATGCCGGTCCGGCGGCGGAGGATCTCGCTCAGGCGGGAGGCTGGCCGCTCGTCGCCGAGATCGTCAGCGGTGCGCGGTTCGGGCGCAACCTCGTCCACGGTTACCGTGCGGTGCTCTCCCGCCCCGATCTCGCCGACGCCGTGGAACGGGTCGTCGTGTTCGGGCACCCGACGCTCAGCCGCGAGGTGGCCGCATTGCTTTCGCGACCGGAGGTCGAGGTCTGGGCCGTGCGCGGCCCGGGAGAGGACCTCAATCTCAACGGAACGACGACAGCGGTCGCCGCGGTGTCCGTTCCGCCCGGAGAGGCGGACCGGGCCTGGCTCGGCGCCTGGATGCGCGCATCGCGTGAGGAGGCCGTCGACCTGAGCCCCGCGGCGCCCGATGTCGACGGGCTCGCGTCGGCGGTGCCGCAGGAGCGACTCGGCGCGATCTCGGCGGAGATGGCCGTTCTCAAGGCTCCGCTCGACCGTGAGTCGCTCGTCGACGCCGTCTGGCGGGCGAGCTGGCCGCACGATCGTCTGCTGTTCGCCTCGTCGAGGCTCGTTCGCGTGGCCGACACGGTGCTCGGTGGCAAGAAGGTGCCCGTGCACGCCAATCGGGGGCTCGCGGGCATCGACGGCATCGTCGCCACCGGAATGGGTATCGCGGTCGGGAGCCAGGACGACGCACGGGCGGGCGTGACCCGCGTGCTCACCGGCGACCTGTCTCTGCTGCACGACGTCGGCGCGCTGCTGCTTCCCGGCACCGAGGACGAACCCCGGATCCAGGTCATCGTCGGCAACGACGGCGGGGGCACCATCTTCGACGGGCTCGAGGTCGCCGACACCGCACCGCCGAAGGCCGCCGACCGGGTGCTCTTCACGCCGCATGAGGCCCGGCTCGAGCAGCTCGCGCTCGCCTACGGGTGGGAGTACCGCCGCGTGACGACGCGCTCCGCGCTCGACCAGGTGCTCACCTCGCCGGTCGGCGGACGTCAGCTCATCGAGGTCCCGCTCGCCCGCTGAGTCGCTCCGCCCGGTGTGCGGCCCGTGCGCCCGCTCAGGCCAGCGCGTCGATGATCGGCCGGAACTTCACTCGCGTCTCGAGCATCTCCGACTCGGGGTCGCTCGCGCCCACGATGCCCGCACCGGCGTAGGCGGTGAAGGGCATCGAGGCGCCGCCGTCGGCGCGGTCGCCGGGACGGAACTGCGCGCACCGCAGCGCGATGGCCCACTCGCCGTCGCCGTGCGCGTCGATCCATCCGACGGGTCCCGCGTACCGTCCGCGGCTGAAGGGCTCGAGGCGGCGGATCTCGTCGAGTGCGTTCGGGGTCGGTGTGCCGGCGACCGCCGCGGTGGGGTGCAGCACGGCGACGAGGTCGAGGGCGGAGGCATCCCCGGCGAGCTCGCCCTCGACGTCGGTGGCCAGGTGCCAGACGTTCGGCAGCTTGAGCATGAACGGCTGCTCGCCGGCGACGAGCGACGAGGTCGACGGGCGGAGTGCGTCGAGCACGCTGCGCACCGCATAGCCGTGCTCGTCGAGGTCCTTCGTGCTGGTGGCGAGGGACAGGGATGCCGCCGTGTCGGCGTCGGCGTCGGCCCCGCGTGCGATCGTCCCGGCGAGGACGCGCGCGGTGACGGTGCCGCCCGACACCGTCACGAGAGTCTCGGGGCTTGCACCGATCAGACCGTCGACCGCGAACGCCCACGTGTCCGGGTACGCCGACGACAGTGCGCGCACGAGGCGCCGGAGGTCGGCATCCGCGGGAACGGTGCCGGCGAGATCACGCGCCAGGACGACCTTCTGCAGGTCGCCGTGGAGGATCGCGTCGACGCCAGCGCGCACGATCTCCTGGTAGCCGTCGGGTGTCAGCGCTCCGGGGCCGGTCGTCGCCGACCAGTGCGGGCCGAAGCCGGTCGCGGCGGGGAGGGCGGCATCCGGGTCGGAGCCGTCGGCGGTGATCGCGGTCACCCAGGCGCGTGACCCGCGGCGACCCACGACGAATCGAGGCACCGCGAAGTGCAGCGGCGGTGTCATGGCGTCGGCGCGGTCGTCGGGGCGGGGATCGAACGGCAGAGCGCCGAACGCGAGGAGTCCCGATCCGGGCAATCCGACCGGATCGTCGATCTCGGCGGCGGCGACCGTTCTGCGCCACCAGTCGGCGGCTTCGCGTGGACCGGGGTTCGCGTCGGCTGAGTCGAAGGCCGCGGCAGTGCCGCGCGCCACGAGGATGTCGCCGCGTCGCGACCACACCGTCGGGTGCTGCGGGTCGGCGAACACCAGCAGCTCGTCGGGTGCCTCGATCTCGCGAGTGACCACGCGCAGCCGGGCGGCGGGCGCAGAATCGTTCACTCGACCAGCCTAGACTCGGCGCGTGATGCTCCGCCCCCGTGCCGGGAACACCGGTGACCTTCCGCTGGCGCAAGTGGAACGGCGGAACCCACTGGGTGCACGCCTGCACCTACCTCGGCAGCGACGAGCACGGCGACTGGTTCGGCCAGCGCCCCGGCGACCGCAGCAACCGGCCCGGACGCGACTTCGTCGCGACGCATCCGTGCGTGATGCTTCTGCCTGCCGTCGGCGAGTGGGTGCTGACGATGAACGCGCCGCCGCATCCCACCCGCGTGTACATCGACATCGCCTGGGACGCCCGGTGGGACGAGGGCGGCGAGCCCACGGCGATCGACATGGACCTGGATGTCGTCGACTCCGCCACCCGCGGCATCTGGATCGACGACCGCGACGAGTGGGACGAGCATCGCGTCGCCTACGGGTACCCGCGGGAGATCGTCGCCGAGCTCGAGGCCCTCGCCGTCGACCTCGAGGCGGCCGTCACCGCGCACCGACCGCCCTTCGACGCTCCCACGGCCGCCCACTGGCTCGGCATCCTGGCATCCCTCCCCGCCCCCACGGGCTCCTGATTCCTGTCCGGCCGCCGAGGTCCCACTTCGGCCGGGAAAGCCGCGCCCATACCCGGCCGAAGTGAGACCTCGCGGGGCGGGGCTGAGCGGGGACAGCCGCGCCTAGACTCGGAGCGTGACCAGCGAGCCCAACCGCGCCGACCTCGGCAAGGACCCGTCGCGTGTGAGCGGCATGTTCGACCAGGTGGCCGGTGCCTACGACCGCACCAACGACGTCCTGAGCCTCGGCCAGGACCGCCTCTGGCGCATCGCGGCCACCCGCGCGATCGACCCGAAGCCGGGGGAGCGCATCCTCGACCTCGCCGCGGGAACGGGTGCGAGCTCGGTCTCGCTCGCCCGCAGCGGTGCCGAGGTCGTCGCCGCTGACTTCTCGCCCGGCATGATCGCCGAGGGCGTCCGCCGGTACGGAGCGCAGGCGCCGGGCGGCGGCATCTCGAATCTGTCGTTCGTCGAGGCGGATGCCACGAACCTGCCCTTCGAGGATGCCGAGTTCGACGTCGTCACGATCTCGTTCGGACTCCGCAACGTCAACGAGCCGAAGAAGGCGCTCGCCGAGATGCTGCGCGTCACCAAGCCCGGCGGCCGCCTGCTCATCAGCGAGTTCTCGCAGCCGCCCTCCCGTGCCTTCGCGGGGCTCTACCGCTTCTACAACGACCGGGTGCTGCCGCTCGTCGCGCGCGCGGTGAGCTCCAACGCCGAGGCCTACGACTACCTCAACGAGTCGATCCGCGACTGGCCCGACCAGCGCACCCTCGCCGGGTGGATCCGCGAGGCCGGCTGGGACGAGGTCGCGCACCGCGATCTGTCCTTCGGCATCGTGGCGCTCCACCGCGCTGTCAAGCCCGCGGTCTGAACCGGCTCGCGCGGATCGGCGCGGTCGCCCGGCCGGTAGGCTGGAGAGGTGACATCGAGCCCATCCGCGCCGCGGCTGGCGAAGCACCTCGGGATGACCGAGCGCATCTTCGCCGGACCCCGCACCCGCAAGCTGCTCGCGACCGTCGAAGCCGGGCTCGAGCGCGTCGAGTCGCGCCTCGGCGATGAGCTCACCGTCAGCGACGCGCTCGTCGACGCCAAGACCCGATACCTCTACGAAGCCGGCGGCAAACGGTTGCGGCCCATGCTGGCTCTGCTCACCGCGCAGCTCGGCGACGGTGCGACCGAGGACGTCATCGCCGGCGCTGCGGCGCTCGAGCTGACCCACCTCGGATCGCTGTACCACGACGATGTCATGGACGGCGCCGACAAGCGACGCGGCGTCCCCAGCGCGCACGAGGTGTGGGGCAACAACGTCGCGATCCTCACCGGTGACCTGCTCTTCTCCCGGGCGAGCCAGCTCATGGCGCGCATCGGCGAGCGAGCCATCCGCGTGCAGGCAGACACCTTCGAGCGCCTGGTGCTCGGTCAGATGCACGAGACCATCGGCGCTCAGCCGGGCGATGATCCCGTCGAGTTCTACATCCAGGTGCTCGCCGACAAGACCGGCTCGCTCATCGCCGCTGCGGCGCAGGTGGGCGTGCTCTTCTCCGGCGGACCGGAGGAGCTCGCCGAGCCGCTGCTCGCGTTCGGCGAGAAGGCCGGCGTCGCCTTCCAGCTGCTCGATGACGTCATCGACCTCTCCGCCGACCCCGAGGCCACGGGCAAGGTTCCCGGAACCGACCTGCGTGCCGGGGTGCCGACGATGCCCTACCTGTTGCTGACGCGCGCCGACGATGCCGCTTCGCGCGAGCTCGCCGCGACGATCGACCGCGGCGTCGCCGAGATCGCGGAGGGAGCCGATCCCGCGATCCTCGACGAGCCGCTCGCCCGGCTGCGCGATCACGCCGTCACGGCCGAGACGCGGGAGCTCGCCGAGAAGTGGGCCGACGACGCCGTCGCGGCCCTCGCGCCGTTGCCGACCGGCGCCGTGCGCGACGCGCTGACCCGGTTCGCCGAGGTCGTCGTCGACCGCGCCAGCTGACAGAGACCCCCGCTGCGCCCGCGCTCGGGTGCCACCAGGAACGAGGAACACCCATGACCAAGCTGAGGCTGGCCATCGTCGGAGCCGGGCCCGCCGGCATCTACGCCGCGGATCTGCTGCTGAAGGCCGAGCGCAAGTTCGACGTCTCGATCGACCTGTTCGATCACCTGCCCGCCCCCTACGGGCTCGTCCGCTACGGAGTCGCGCCCGATCACCCCCGCATCAAGGGCATCATCAACGCCCTCCGCGACGTGATCGACAGCGGCGACATCCGCCTGTTCGGCAACGTGCGCTTCGGCGAGGACATCACGCTCGATGACCTGAAGCACCACTACAACGCCGTCATCTTCGCCACCGGCGCGGTGCGCGACGCAGCCCTCGACATCCCCGGCATCGACGCCGACGGCTCTTACGGCGCGGCCGACTTCGTCAGCTGGTACGACGGTCACCCCGACTTCCCGCGCGAATGGCCGCTGGATGCCGCATCCGTCGGTGTCATCGGCAACGGCAACGTCGCGCTCGACGTGGCTCGACTGCTCGCCAAGCACGCGGACG
This sequence comes from Microbacterium sp. H37-C3, assembly GCF_027157935.1. Classification (NCBI taxonomy): domain Bacteria; kingdom Bacillati; phylum Actinomycetota; class Actinomycetes; order Micrococcales; family Microbacteriaceae; genus Microbacterium; species Microbacterium sp. H37-C3. The sequence continues at coordinate 670,957 of NZ_JAPVLR010000002.1, forward strand.
ACCTTCTGGTCACGGAGATCCCCGACAACGTCTACCAGGGTCTCCGCTCGTCGGCCGTGACCGATGTCCACATCTTCGGACGCCGCGGACCCGCGCAGGTCAAGTTCACGCCCCTCGAGCTGCGCGAGCTCGGCGATCTGCGCGACGTCGACCTCGTGGTCTACGACGAGGACTTCGACTACGACGAGGCCTCGAAGGCGGCGATCGCGTCGAACAAGCAGGTGATGGTCATCGACCGCGTGCTGCAGTCGTGGCGTCAGCGCCCGGGCGTCAACGGCGCCGGGGGAGAGGCCTCACGTCGCCTGCACCTGCACTTCTACGCCAAGCCGGTCGAGGTCAAGAAGGATGCCGCGGGCCGCGTCGCCGCGCTCGTCTACGAGCGGACGCGTCCCGACGGGCAAGGCGGGGTCGAGGGCACCGGCGAGATGCGCGAGGTCGCCCTCCAGGGTCTCTACCGCGCGGTCGGGTACTTCGGGTCGCCGCTGCCGGGCGTGCCGTTCGACGCCACGCACGGCGTCATCCCGAACCACGAGGGTCAGGTGCTTCACGAGGACTCGAACGAGCGCGTGCCGGGCGTGTACGCGACGGGATGGATCAAGCGCGGACCCGTCGGACTCATCGGCCACACGAAGTCCGACGCGATGGAGACCGTGCGCCATGTCATCAACGACCAGGGGTCGTGGTGGCAGCCGGTGGACCCGTCCGAGCAGGGAGTCCTCGATCTGCTGACCGAGCGCGGCGTCGCCTGGACCGACCTCGACGGGTGGCACCGTCTCGACGAGCACGAGATCGCTCTCGGCGCCCCTGCCGATCGCGCGCGTGTGAAGGTCGTCGACCGCGACGACATGGTCGCCATCTCGCGCGGCGAAGAGGTCGGGCGATGACCTTCCGCAGCAAGGAGACGCTCGACTCGTGGATCGAGGAGTTCCGGCAGTTCGGATACTCCCTCGCCGTGAAGGTCATCCCGCAGGACGGCAGTCTCGGCCGCGACACGGGGCTCGTCGCGATCAACATGATGAACGCGCAGACCGTGACGTACATCGAGCCGGACGTGCCGGGCGGAAACACCTGGCGCATCACGTTCGAGGCGCGCGAGACCGAACTGCGGCTCGGAGCCGGCGCCGCGCTCGCCCTGTCGACCGAGCTCGCGATGGTGTCGACCCTCTGCGCGTTCCTCGAGACGAAATCGCACGCGTTCGCGGGCGACGACCCCGCTGAGATCGTGAGCCCGGTCGCCGAGAACTGACCGGCATCCTCGTCCGCCCGGCGTACTACAGCGCGTCGGGTTGGGCAACCCGTGGTCGCTGCATTCCTCCGACGCCATGATGGGGGAACGCCCGGTGCCGTGAGCGCGCTGGGTCGCGACGATACGGAACGAGGAGGCCCGATGCGCACGACCCGGGTCCTGGCAGCCGCATCGGTGGTCGCGCTCGCAGCGACGCTCGGCGCCTGCGCCCCCGATGGCGGTGTGCCCACGCTCACCTGGTACATCAACCCCGACGACGGCGGGCAGGCGCGGATCGCCGCCGCCTGCACGGATGCCGCTGACGGCGCGTATCGCATCGAGACGTCGCTGCTGCCGCGTGATGCGGCGTCGCAGCGCGAGCAGCTCGCCCGGCGTCTGGCAGCCGGCGACACCTCGCTCGACATCATGAGCCTCGACCCGCCGTTCATCCCGGAGCTCGCCGAGCCCGGCTTCCTCGACGACGTCCCGGGAGAACTGCAGAACACCGACGGCATCGTCCAGGGCGCGGTCGACTCCGCGAGCTGGGGCGGCGAGCTGGTGACCGTTCCCTTCTGGGCCAACACGCAGCTGCTCTGGTATCGGCAGTCGGTCGTCGAGGCGGCGGGCCTCGACATGTCGCAACCGGTCACCTGGGACGACATCATCGCCGTCGCCCAGGAGCAGGATCTGCGGCTGGGCGTTCAGGGCGCGCTGGCCGAGTCGCTGACGGTGTGGATCAACGCTCTCGTCGCGTCGGCCGGCGGCGAGATCCTGAAGAACCCCGAGGCGCCCGCCGACGAGCTCGAGCTCGGGCTCGACAGCGACGCGGGACGAGCCGCGGCGGAGATCATCCACCGAATCGGGGCCGACGGGCTCGGCGGGCCGGGTCTCCCGACCGCCGACGAGAACGCCAATATGAACCTGTTCCAGGGCGAGCAGGGGTCCTTCATGGTCAACTGGCCGTTCGTGTGGCCGGCGATGACCGGCGCCGACCCCGCCATCGCCGATGACCTCGGCTGGGCGGTGTATCCGCGTGTCGATGCCGACAAGCCCGCCGCGCCTCCCGTGGGCGGCATCAACCTCGGCGTCGGCGCCTTCAGCACGAACCCCGACCTCGCCTGGCAGGCCGTCGAGTGCATCGTCCAGCCCGAGAACCAGTCGGAGTACTTCGTCACCGACGGCAACCCGCCGTCCAACGCCGCTGCCTACGACGACCCTCGTGTGCAGGAGGAGTTCCCGATGGCCGACACCATCCGCGAGTCGCTCGACCTCGGTGTGCCGCGCCCGCAGACGCCGTACTACAACGAGATCTCGATCGGGCTCCAGCGGACATGGCACCCGCCGGCAGCCGTGAACCCCGACACCACCCCGAGAACATCGAGCGAGTTCATCCTCGCCGTCCTGCGAGGGGAGCGTCTGCTGTGAGCACGCGGGAGAATGCATCGCCGCGGCCCCGACGCTCGGCCCGGGCGCGTGCGGAGGGACGACTGGGCTGGATGCTGGCCGGACCGGCATTCGTCATCATGCTGCTGGTCACGATGTACCCGATCGGGCAGGCCCTGTTCGATTCGCTGTTCAGCCTGCGACTCACCGCCCCCGATGAGCGGTCGTTCGTCCTCTTCGAGAACTACCGGGTGGTGCTCAGCGACCCCGCGTTCTGGCGGTCGATGGGGGTCACCCTCTTCATCACGGTCGTGACCGTGCTGTTCGAGCTCACCCTCGGCTTCCTCCTCGCGCTGGTGATGCACCGGGCGATCAAGAAGCTCCGCGGGCTCGCGCGGACCGCGATCCTCGTGCCGTACGGCATCATCACCGTCGTCGCGGCCTTCGCCTGGTTCTATGCGTTCGACATCAACTCGGGCGGGTACGTCAACAACTGGCTCAGCTGGATCCCCGGGTTCGACCCGGAGCTCAACTGGTTCGCCGAGCAGGGCACCTCCCTCGTGGTGATCATCTTCTCCGAGGTGTGGAAGACGACGCCGTTCATCTCGCTGCTGCTGCTGTCGGGCCTCGCGCAGGTGCCCGGCGATCTGGAGGAGGCCGCGAAGGTCGACGGGGCCACCGGGTGGGAGGTCATGCGTCGCGTCATCCTGCCGAACATGAAGGCCGCGATCATGGTCGCCGTGCTCTTCCGCACGCTCGAGGCGTTCCGCATCTTCGACAACATCTACATCATGACCGGTGGCGCCAATGACACCGAGGCGCTGTCGCTGCTCGCGTACAACACCTCGATCGGGCGCCTCGAGATCGGGCTCGGCTCGGCGATCTCGGTGCTGCTGTTCCTCAGCGTCCTGATCATCGCCGCGATCTTCATCAAGGGCTTCAAGGTCGATCTGGCGACGGGACGGAACTCCTGATGCGCACGCTCACCTGGCCGCAGCGGATCGGATGGGCCGCGATCATCATCGCGGTGCTCGTCTGGTCGCTCTTTCCCGTCTTCTCCATCCTCATGACGTCGTTCAAGACGCCGTCGGGTCTGTTCTCGGGAACCCTGCTCCCGCAGGAATGGACGCTCGAGAACTACACCGAGATCCTCGCGCCGGGCGGCGGGGCACAGGACCTGTTCCTGCCGGCGCTGCGCAACTCCGTCGGCATCTCGCTCATCGCCACCTTCGTCGCGGTCGTTCTCGCCACGCTGTGCGCCTACGCGATCGCGCGACTCGAGTTCCGCGGCAAGCGCATCATCCTCGTCACCGCGCTCGCGGTGTCGGTCTTCCCGATCGTCTCGATCGTGACGCCGCTGTTCAACCTGTGGCGGGTCATCGGCCTCTACGACACCTGGTTGGGTCTCATCATCCCGTACCTCTCGCTGACGCTGCCGATCGCGATCTGGACGCTCGCGGCCTTCTTCCGCCAGATCCCCTGGGAGCTTGAGCAGGCGGCGCAGGTCGACGGCGCGACGCCGTTCGAGGCCTTCCGCAAGACCGTCGTCCCACTCGCGGCGCCCGGAGTCTTCACGACCGCGATCATCGCGTTCTTCATCGCGTGGAACGACTTCGTCTACGGTATCTCGCTCACTTCGACGAGCGCGGCGCGCCCCGTACCCGCCGCTCTGTCGTTCTTCACCGGAGCGTCGCAGTTCGAGCAGCCCACGGGCGCGATCTCGGCGGCCGCCATCATCGTGACGATCCCGATCGTGGTGGTCGTCGTCATCTTCCAGCGCCGGATCGTCTCCGGCCTCACGCAGGGCGCGGTCAAGGGATGACCTCCAGCATCCCCGCCGCCGCCGCGTCTACCTCGAAGGGAACGTCATGGCCTCCATCACGCTGAAGAACATCGTGAAGACGTACGACGACGGCTTCACGGCGGTCAAGGGCGTCGACCTCGACATCGCCGACGGCGAGTTCGTGATCCTCGTCGGGCCCTCCGGATGCGGCAAGTCGACGCTCCTGCGGATGATCGTGGGCCTCGAAGACATCACAAGCGGCGAGATGCTCATCGACGGCGACCTCGTCAACGACAAGGCGCCGAAGGATCGTGACCTGGCGATGGTGTTCCAGAACTACGCGCTGTATCCGCACCTCACGGTGTACGAGAACATCGCCTTCCCGATGCGATTGAAGTCGAGCAACGTGCCCGACGACGAGATCGACGAGCGCGTGCGCCGGGCCTCGAGCCTTCTCGAGCTCGACGAGCACCTCGAGCGCAAGCCGGCGAACCTCTCGGGTGGCCAGCGTCAGCGCGTGGCGATGGGCCGCGCGATCGTCCGCAACGCTCGGGCGTTCCTGTTCGACGAGCCGCTGTCGAACCTCGACGCCAAGCTGCGCGGGCAGATGCGCACCGAGATCGCCCGACTGCAGCGCTCGCTGGGAACGACGACCGTCTACGTCACCCACGATCAGACCGAGGCCATGACGCTCGGCGACCGGGTGGCGGTGCTCCGCCGCGGCGAGCTGCAGCAGGTGGCCAGCCCGCGCGGGCTGTACGAGCAGCCGGTGAACCTCTTCGTCGCCGGTTTCATCGGCTCGCCGCCGATGAACTTCCTGCACGGCACGGTCGAGGGCGACACCCTCAAGCTGCCGATGTTCGACGTTCCGCTCGATGACCGGCTGCGCCGCGCGATCGGAGACCGCGAGCTCGTCATCGTCGGCGTGCGTCCCGATGCATTCGAGGATGCCGAGACCTCCGACCGTCCGCTCGAGGGTGGTGTGCGCGCCGAGGTCGATGTCGAGATGACCGAGTGGCTCGGCGAGGTGCTGTACGCCTACATCCCGTTCGAGGTCGAGGAATCGGTACGCGAGAAGCTCGCCGAGCTCGATCGTGATCTCGACGGAGAGGGGCTCCGCACGGAGCTCGTCGTGGCGCTGGACTCGCTCAGCAACATCCGCGCGGGGGATCCGGCGACACTGTGGTTCTCGCCCGACTCGCTGCACGTGTTCGACCCCGAGACGGGAGAGAACCTCACGCGCGACGAGGAGAGGGCAGCGAAGCTCGAGGACGATGCCCGCGAGCAGCGCAAGCGTGCGCTCCAGCGTGCCCAGGAGCGTGAGGCCCGTCGCACCGGCTCCGGTGCGGGCTCGGGCTCGCAGCAGAGTTCCGCCGCCTGACGCCCTGCGCCCGCGGATGTCCACGACCTAGGGTGGGGGCATGCGGGCGGATGAGGTGACGTGGGGTCCCGACCTGCTGGGTCCCGGCTTCGAGCAGGCGACGCTTCCGCTCGGGTCGGATGACGAGGGCGAGGTAGTCGCGACACTCGTGCGGGCGATGCCGCATCCGGGGCTCCGCCTCTTCGGCGCGTGGCGCGACATCGACGTGCTGTACGTCCACGGCTGGTCGGACTACTTCTTCCAGACCGACCTCGCCCGCCTGTTCACCGACCGTGGCGCGCGGTTCTACGCGCTCGACCTGCGGAAGTACGGGCGCAGCATCCGTCCCGGACAGGCGCGCGGGTACGTCACGTCGCTCGATGTCTACGACGACGACATCGAGGCGGCGCTCGCCGCGATGGACACCGAGCGTCAGGGCCGGCGGCTGGTACTCCTCGGGCACAGCACCGGTGGACTGACGCTCACCCTGTGGGCAGCGCGCCACCCGGGGCGAGCCGCAGCCGTGGTGCTGAACAGCCCGTGGCTGGAGCTGCAGCTCGGCCCCCTCGGGCGGCAGGCGGTCGCGCCGCTCGTCGAGGTGCGGGCGCGCTTAGACCCGCGCGGTGCCCACCCCGCCGTCGATCTCGGGTTCTACACGCGGGCCCAGCGCGAGGTGGGCAGCCTGCCCGATGCGCCCGACGGCTGGCGTCCCGAACGGGGCTTCCCGACGCATCCCGCATGGCTCGCCGCCGTCATCGCCGGGCATGCGCGCGTCGCGGCCGGCGTGGATGTCGGCGCGCCGGCCCTCGTCCTGCTCTCGGCGCGGTCGACGTCGCCGCTGCGGTGGAACGACACGATGACCTCGACCGATTCGGTGCTCGTCGTCGACGACATCGCACGCGCGGCCACCCGCATCGCCGCCACCGTCACGATCGCCCGTATCGACGGGGCGCTGCACGACGTCTTCCTCTCGGCTGCGCCCGCACGCGCCGAGGCCGCTGACCGACTCGTGTCGTTCGTCAGCGGCCTCGACCGGTGATCGCTCAGCCTGGGATGGTGCGGGGGAGCGTCAGCGGTAGTTGACGAACTGGAGGTCGACGTCGAGGTCGGCCGCCTTCAGCATCCGCTGCACTTCCTGCAGGTCGTCGCGCGACTTCGACTGCACGCGCAGTTCATCGCCCTGGATCTGCGACTTGACCGACTTGGGGCCTTCGTCGCGGATCATCTTGCTGATCTTCTTGGCATCCTCCGACGAGATGCCCTCCTTCAGCGTCGAGACGATGCGGTACTCGCGGCCGGAAGCGGTGGGCTCGCCCGAGTCGAGGCTCTTGAGCGAGATGCCCCGCTTGATGAGCTTCGTCTGGAAGACGTCGAGCACGGCCTTGGCGCGCTCTTCGGAGTTCGCCTTGATGAGGATCGACTCGCCCGACCACTCGATGGAGGCGTCGGTGCCTTTGAAGTCGTACCGCTGCTCGACCTCCTTGCGGGCCTGGTTCAGCGCGTTGTCGGCCTCCTGGCGATCGATCTTGCTGACGATGTCGAACGAGGAATCTGCCATGCCGCTACTCTAGCCGCGCCCGTGGCCGCGCGCCGGGGGAGGCTAGGCTCGCGCCATGACGAGTGAGCCCGCTAACCGGCCTCGGCGCCGCCGCGGCCGCGGGTGGGGAATCGCCGCGACGATCCTCGCGGGCATCGGCATCCTCCCGGTCGCTGTCGTGGTCGTCCTCGGGTACACGGTGGATCCGCTCTGGGGATGGATGCTGTTCGTCGCCCTGCCGATCTCGATCGCGGCGGGAGCTCTCGGCGGCGTGCTCGGCATCATCGGGCTGATCGCGGCGCGCGGTGACCGAGGAGGATACGGGTGGCCCGTGGTCGCGCTGGTCCTCGGCTGGGGGCAGGTGCTGCTGGGGACCGGATTCCTGAACGGCTGGTTCGTCTGACGCTGAGGGGGACCTTGGCGACTAGCAGATCCAACCCGGAAAAGCAGGCGTACGAGCCACTTCGCGCAACCCAATAGCATCGTCTCGAACCGGCGGTGCTCGCGGCCGGGGCGAGGGGGGACGTGTGAACGACGTGCCGGACTCTGTTCCGACCGCGCCGGCCGGCTGGCATCCCGACCCTTCGGGGCAGTCGCAGCTGAGGTACTGGGACGGCCAGCGATGGACCGACCACGTCTCTCCCTACCCCGCAGCCGAGCCGTCATCAGCGGATGCTGCGCCGCCGGCGGCATCCGAATCGGCGGCATCTGACCGGCAGCCGGCACCCGCCGCCGCGCCCGCGACAGCGCCCAAGGAGCCGGGACAGAAAGTGATGACGCGTGCGACCTGGATGGTGCTCGCGGCGACTCTTCTCATCGTCATCGGCGCAGCCGGATTCGTCGGTTGGACCGTCGTCTCGGCCAACGCCGCCGCGACCTCGGAGGCGCCGGATGTCGTCGACGGCTTCCTCGCCGCCGCCACAGCCGACGAGCCCGGCTGGACGCAGTACGCCTCGCCCGGGTACATCGCGATCTCGGGGTCGGCGACGCCCCTGTTCGGCGATGCGCGTGCCGCGGAGGTGCTCGACCTCTCCATCGAGTACGACCGGCGCGGCATCCTCTATGGAACCAACGGCACCGCCGGCTACGAGTCGCCCAGCGGCGCGGACACAGCCAAAGCGCTGGTCGACATGACCTACACCTTCACCGTCGACGGCACGCCGCAGACGGCGACCTCGACCCGCGAGATCTGGCTGACCCGGCCCTACTACTACGGTGACGACGTGCCCTCCGGCGCGCGTCAGGGAGAGACGCCGACGGCGATCGGTCCCTGGCGGGTGACGGGCGCCGCCTCGGCGTCGGCGTACGAGGGAGAGGTCGTCGCGACGACGAGCTTCGAGCCCGCCCGTAGCGATCAGGCCTGTTACACCTCCGACGTGGTGCTGTCGCAGATTTCCGAGGTCGCGCGCACCGAAGGCGTGCTGGCCGCGGTCTGCCTGAGCGGCGGAACCTCGACGTCCTTCGACGACGGCATCGACATCGACGCCCTCGCCGCCGGGTTCCCCGTCGTCGGCCAGGCTGCACCGATGACCGATCTGATGGGCTGGCACAACGACCCCAACACCCCGGCGCCGCTCGAGCAGTACCTCATCTCTTCCGGTGGCACCGACTACGTCTTCGTTCTCGCCTCGACAGGCGTCAGCGGCGAGTTGACGACCGACTCCGAACGCCGCATCATCCTCATCTCGAAGGCGGAGACCCGATGACCGACACGACTGAAGCGCACCCTGCGGCATCACCGCAGCCGAAGCCTCGCAATCGCGCGGCGCGCACGATGCAGATCGTCATCGCCTCCCTCGGCATCGGTGCGCTGCTGATGACCGTCGCCGCGGGCGTCGTGCTGTGGCCGCGGACGCCCGAGACCGGGCCGACGGCCGATGTTCCGGTCGGCTGGGCGCCGTGGGCCGACAACGACCTCGCGACTCCCACCAGCGCCACGTTCGCCGAGATGAACGCCGCGATGCGCGATAAGGATCGCGAGCGGTTCCTCGCTCACGCCGCGGGTGACGCGGCGACTCAGCTCGCGCTGTGGTGGGATAACTCGAGCAAGATCGGGTGGGATGTCGCGGCGATCGCGCCGTCGGACATCGACGTCGACGAGACCGGCACCATCGAGGTCATCCTCGGCGCTCAGTATGCGTTCGCGGCGCAGCCGCAGCGAGGCGACGGTGACCGTGACGCCGGTCTCGACCTCATCCAGGGCTTCGCCTACACCGTCACCTTCGAGCCCGGTACCGTCCCCAGCCGGTCGTTCGACCGGTACGAAGAGACGGAACCGCCCGAGCCCGCCACGATCACGTCCATCGTCCCCGCGCGCGAGCCGAACCCGTGGGACGAAGGCGAGATCTACGTCACCAAGCGCGACCACGTCGTCCTGTTCGGTATGAGCGACGAGGCCGATCTGGTCGATCAGAACGCGGATGCTGCCGAGCGATCGGCCGTCATCGCGCTCGACACGATCCGCGAGCTCGGCGGCGAGCCCACCCAGGACGGCTTCGTCTCGGCCATCACCGACGACGATGACCGCTTCCAGCGCTGGCAGTACGGCAAGGGCACGCCGTGGGACATGGATGTCGCCGGTTACGCCCGTCCGACCCTGCGCCCGCAGATCGCGCAGCGCTTCCTCGATCCCGCGATCGCGACGGGATCCGACACGTCCGGAACGCTCATCGTGATGGGCCCGGGCAGCGCGTCGGGTCGCGACAAGGTGTTCGTCCACGAGTTCGCACACGCCCTCCACAACACCGCCGCACCCGGGTCGTTCATCGCACCGCCCGTCGCGGTCCACGAGGGGTTCGCCCGCTTCGTCGAATGGAAGTCGGGTCTCGCCGATCCCGGGTACCTGCGGCCTGAGGTGAAGGCCGCCATCGCCGCGCAGGGCATGGGTGCCTTCTCCGACGAGGCGCTGCGCAGCCAGGAAGCGAACCTCGCGTACGACGCCGCGGGCTCGTTCTACGCCTACGCGGATGCCCGCGACGGGACGGCCTGGACGCTGGCAGTGGACATGGTCCTCGGCGGCGGGTTCTTCGTCGACAGCATGGACTTCACCGAGGCCGACTGGCAGGCGTGGGTCGCAACGCAGTGAGTCCGGGACGGCGTCCGCACACGCGGCCCGTGGACGCCGTCCGATTCGTAGGCTGGAACGCGTGCAAGCTCTGACCGAAGACCAAGTCCGCGCTTCGTTCGTCAACGCGACGGTCGACGACCGCCGGATCATGGCGATGCCGATCGACTTCATGCTGCTCGACTGGGACCACCTCGACTTCCTCGCGTGGCGGGATCCGAACTCGCGCGAGCGGGGATACGTCATCACGCAGCGCGAGGGCGCTCCAGTCGGAGTCGTCATGCGCGCGGCGTCGGGAAGCTCACGCGCACGGTCCGCGCTGTGCAACCTCTGCCACACGATGCAGCCCGGAGACCAGGTCACCCTCTTCAGCGCGCGTAAGGCCGGGCCCGCCGGCGATGCCGGCGACACGATCGGCACGTACATCTGCGCCGACCTCGGATGTCACGACAACGTGCGGATCGCCGGCCCGCTCGCGCCCAGCGAGATCCGCGCGAGCGTCGATCGCCGAATCGACGGCACGCGCCACCGCACCGAGGCCTTCGTCGAACGGGTCGTCGGCAACGACTGACGGCCGACCCCCGTGGTTCGGAGCACCCGGCCACAGGGGGTAATATGGGTTCTCGCGCCTCCGGTCGACTGTACAAGCCGGGCGGGTGCGCACTGGCGAGTTACCCAAGCGGCCAAAGGGATCTGACTGTAAATCAGACTGCATTGCATTCGGGGGTTCGAATCCCTCACTCGCCACATCAAGAAGGGCCCCCGCTCGGCGGGGGCCCTTCGTTTTTCGCTGCGGAGCGCGCGATCACGGCGGGATCAGCAGGCCGTCGACACGGTGCTCCGGCACAGGCCGATGCTTACGGTGCTGCCCACGACAGTGCGGTGTTCCTCTTCGCTCTTCTCGAGCGTCTGCAATGCCAGGATGAAACCCATTCGTTCACCTCCCTCATCCTCTCGCCGCCGGAGAACCGGCGGGCACGAGCACCGGGGGGAGGAAGGGCAGGACCGGCTGGTCGCTGTTCGAAGCCTGAGGCGACGCGGCGACGAGCGTGAGCAGCACGCCCGCGGCACCGGTCACGAGATCGCACGACGCGCGCAGCATCCCGTCGCCCACGAAACGCGCGCCGATCGGCGCGTCGAGGGCGTGGAGCGCCATCCGCTCGAGGTGGTGGTCGCGGGCACGGATCGTGTCTGCGCTCGCGTGTCCGGTCGCCTCCAGAGAGTGAAGGAAGAGGGCTAATCCGGCTCGGCCGGCGAAGAGTCCCGCCTGTACGACGAAGGGCGCCGACGCCGCGCGGATGATGCCGTGCAGCGTGACACGCAGCTCGTCATCGGCGGGCTCATGCGCCAGGTACCGTGCGAGCACGAGGCCGACGCCGGCCGACCCGTGCGCGAGGTAGGGAAGCATGCGCCATCCCTGGTCGACCTGCACCGACCCGTCCGCGTCGCGGCGCAAGGTGCGGAGGTCGACGTCGAGCGCCCGGCGGGCGATCTCGAGGAAGCGGCGCTCTCCGGTGAGTTCGAACACCCGGAGAGCCAGAAGAGCCGTCCCGCTCGCGCCGCCCATCAGGCCGCCGTGCCGTCGTGACGGCACGGGCGACGGCGCTCCCGACGGCGCGGCGGGGCCGAGCAGCCCCCAGCGTTCGCGGAGGATTTCGATGATCGCGGTCGCCCGCTCGATGTTGCGCTCGGAATCGGGCTCGTCGAGCAGAGCGATGCCGATTCCCGGAAGACCCGTCGCGAGGTCGGAGCCGAGTGACCCGACGGCGTCGTCGTGCAGGTACTCGTCGAGTGCCGTCGCCTCGTCGGCGAAGCCGAGGCGCCGGCAGGCCCAGAGCGCACCGGCCGCGCCGTCCATCAGCCCGAGGCGTGCCTGGCCGGTGCTCACGTGCGCGATCGAGCGCGACACCCACGATCGCAGTTCCGGCGCGAGGGCGACGCCCCCCGCATCCAGCGCGACGGCCACCCCCAGTGCGCCGTGACCGAGAGAGAACGCGGGCTGCCCGAACTGGCGGGGGTCGCCCGGCCACAGCCGGTCGGTCCGCTCGGGCGTCGCGTCGGCCACGAGCTGCTCGGCGACGCGCTCGATCGATACGACGGGTGCAGGATGCCGCGCCGCACAGTCGGCGGGCCGAAGCCGGGCGCTCATCCGCTCGCACCATTCGCGGGGCAGATCGAAGACCTCCGCGGCCTCGGTGACGAGGGCATCCGCCTTGGCCGGCTGCAGCGCCAGCAGGCTCGTCATCGGAAGGAAGACGTAGAGCTCGATGCACGCCAGAGCGTGTGCATCGCGGCGCACGGGGTCCGGCTCGTCCGGAAGGGAGAATCCCGCTGCGCCGAGGACGGCGGGCGCGCGGGAGTCGACGGGAAGGGACATCTCGAGATCGAGGAGGCTCACCGAGCCGTCGGCGTCGACCATGACGTTCGCCGGATGCAGGTCGCCGTGGGTGACGCCCGCGGCGTGCAGCCGGGTGATCTCCCTCCGCAGCGCGTCGAGCACCTGCAGCATCCGATCGCGGTACGCGCGGCGCTCCGCTGCGGTCGAGACGGCGGCGGTGAGCGGGCTGGTCGTTGCGACCAGCCGATCCAGGGGCTGTCCCGGCAGCTGCTCGATGGCGACGAAGCGGTGACCGTGCGCCTCGAAGGCAGCGCGGACCGCCGGGACGCGGACCCTTCCGGCGAGAGCGCGGAGGGTGCGTTCCTCGTCGCGGAGCCGGGCGACGGCATCGCGCCCGTCGGGCGTCCAGCCCGCGAACGGGCGAGCTTCCTTCACGATGACCTCGGCGCCGTCGAGGGCTCCGGTGTAGACACCGCCGGCGTTGGAGTAGTGCAGGGCGCCGGTGATCTCCGGGAAGCCGGGCGGCGGCTCGTGTCCGAGCGCGTCGAGTTGCCGCAGGAGGAAGGGCGGCATTTCGATCCAGGGTGGGATGTGGAACCCCGCGGTCCGCCGGTCGGGTACCCACTCTCCCGTCCGGAGATCCTGTACGGCGGGCAGGGCGTCGCCGTCGACGAGGACTTCGCGTTCGGTGAACGCGCCGTACCGCACGAACAGCGGGCCCGCGTTCCAGCGCAGGTCCGACAGGACGTACGGGCCGGGCTGGCCGCCGAGCGCGTCGTCGAGCGAGACGAGGCAGTGCTCGAGGCTGCGCACGGATGGCGGATAGAGCGTGATGAACTTGCCCGCGCCCGCGCGGTCGGCATCCTTGGCGAGCACGGCGCCGAGCGCGTGTTCGTATCGCAGGTGCTTGAAGGCGATGCCGTGGCGGTGGCAATGCCGCGAGGCGGTGTCCAGCACGGTCGCTGCGGCATCGGGAAGTGCGGTGATGTGCACCTTCCATCCCTGTTCGGGCAGACGATGCGCGGGCGGCAGCCACACCGACCACGGGCCCCGTCGGCTGTACCGCCAGCCCTGCCACGAGAGGGTGGCCGCCGGCGCGTACGCAGCGGTACGCCCCTCGGCCTCGGCGCTGGCGTCATCCGTGCCGGGCGCGTCGTAGAACACCCGATCCCGTGTTGCGAAGCGCCCGAAAATCGGTTCCATCTGCTTCCCCCATGGCCCGGAACGACGGGCTCAGGGTCATCATCCGTCCGCTCGAGCGGCGTCGCCTGCGCGGCTGCCGGCGCAAAGGCGCCCTGCGCTGCCGGTGGCGCCGCATCGCAGTGGTGCAGGGGCACCGAGCGGTCCGCAAACAAGTCGTGAAAATTCATCCGAATGGATGAACCAATCGCGATTGTTCAGAATACCCGCGGCACGGAGGTGCGAAGGACTAAAGACCTGAAACTGTTCGAAAAGCCGGGTCGTGCGGTCGGTCGTGCGGTGAAAACCCGTGTCGAAGTTTCACCCGGATGTATGAAGGAATCTCACACCCGGTTGCGCGCGCCCCACAGTGCGAGCTGGGTGCGGTCGGCGAGATCGAGCTTCTTGAGTGCGGAATGCAGCTGCGATCGAACGGTGTGAACCGACACCTGCAGCGTCTCGGCGATGCCTTCGTTGCTCGTGACTCCGCCGGCGAGCACGGAGATCACGCGGCGCTCGGCCGAGGTCAGCAGAGCGCTTGCTTCCGGGTCTTCGGGAGCACCGCCGCGGCGCACGAACTCACGGATCAGCGGCGCCGTCACTCGCGACGACACGAGTGCCTCGCCCCGCGCTGCGGCGTAGATCGCGCCGACGAGCTGGTCCGAGTCGTGGCTTTTCAGCAGGTATCCGACGGCGCCCGAATCCAGTGCCTCACTGACGTAGCCGTCGACGGCGAAGCTCGTCATGACGATGACGGCGATGGGGGAGCGACCGTCGTCGGGACGAGCGAGCAGGCGCGTGGCGGACAACCCGGACATCTGGGGCATCTGGATGTCCATGAGCACGACGTCGGCGCGTTCGGCCCGTGCGACGTGAACGGCGTCGACGCCGTTCGAGACCTCGCCGACGACCTGAATGCCGGGAGCGCCTTCGAGCTGAAGCCGCAGCCCCCGGCGTACGGCGCGATTGTCGTCGGCGATCAGAACGCGGATGCGCTCGGCCCCACGATTCATACCGTTCTCCTTGTCAGGCGATCGGGTCGATCGGGATCGCGATTCGCACATCCCATCCGCCGGTCGGCGTCGGCCCTGCGAACAGTGTGCCGCGCAACAGTTCGACGCGCTCGCGCATCCCGCGCAGGCCCCAGCCGAGGTCGAGGCCCGGCACGGGCATCGAATCAGTGCCGGGTGCTTGGTTGACGACCCGGGCCCGGAGCTCCTCGTCGGTCACGGTCACCGAGATGGTGACCGGCGCTCCAGGGGCGTGTTTCGCCGAGTTCGTCAGTGCCTCCTGGAGAACGCGGTAGGCGGTGGTCGAGACGACGGCGGGCAGATCGGACACGGCTCCGTCGAGGTCGAATGAGACCGGCATGCCGCGTTGCGACCAGAACTCCACGAGCTCACCGGCGCGACGCAGGTCGCGGGTCGTCTCGGCGGGACCAGCTGCGTCGGCAGCGTGCAGATCGCTCAGCGCACCCGCCAGGCTCGCGGCGGCGAATCGGCCCTCGTTGCGCACCTCGCCGACCAGACGGATGGCTTCGTCGGGGCGTGCCGGTGCGAGGGAGATGGCGGCGTCGGCCAGCGTCACGAGCCCGGCGAGGTGCTGGCCCGCGACATCGTGCAGCTCTTGCGCTATGCGGGCGCGCTCGCGTTCACGCGCGTCGTTGACCCGCGCATCGTGTTCTTGGCGCGCGAGCTCGGCCTGCTCGCGAGCAAGGTTCACCTGGCGGACCTGGGCCCCCCACCAGATCCCCAGGGCGGTCGCTCCGAGGGCCGGCGCGGTGAAGCGGAAGAACTCGTTCGCCATGAAGCTCAGGGCGGTACCGACATCGCCCGAGTAGAAGACGGCCCAGGTGAAGAGCCCGCCCATTCCGGCGACCACGACGCCGAGCAGGCACACGACGGCCGAACCGGCCGAGACCCGGCGGGCCAGAAGGAACTGCGCGAGTGCCACGACGAGATACATGCCGATGAGCCAGTTCGGTATGTCGAAGGCGCCGAGGAGGACGAGGTAGACGGCCACGGTCGCGAACACCGCGATACGGGGCCACCGATCGCTCAGGAGGACAGCTGAGGCTTGGGCCACGCATGCCAGGGCGAGGATGACGCACAGCAGCGATATCGATATGTCGAAGGGCCAGTCGACGGGGCCGGCGATCATCGCGGTGATCGGCGTCGCGAGCACCTGAACGGTCGTGCTCACCGAGACGATCGCGACCAGGATCAGCGCTGCGCGCCGCGTGCGGAAGAAGGTCCGCGTCGCGGATGCGTCGAACTCAAGGCCGGGCTCTCGGGGTGGGTTCACCACAGAATCCTCTCAGCCCGGCACGGAACGCCCGTGCATGCCAGGATGTGAGGTGTCAGCGCGGAAGGAAACCCTGTCGATGAGCAAGCCCATCACATCTCCGGAATCGAACAAGCTGCTGCGAGCCGCGATCTGGGTCGCCATCGGTGCGCTCATCGCGGCGGCTATCGTCTGCGTCGTCTGGGTGCTGATCGGGTCGGGCACCGGAATCGTCGCCCGCGCGTTCATGACCGTGCTGCTGCTCGCCGGCTTCGCAGGTATCGCCATCCTCGAGTCGCACCTCGCAGGTCGTCGCCCCGCGTGGTTCGCTCTGACGAGCATGGGCACCTGGGTCGTGGCGCTGCTCGTGGGCGCCGTCATGATCTGGCTTCCATCCCCGACCGAGAGCTTCGGCTGGGGGTACGAGCGGTTCATGCGGTTCCTCCTGGTGCTGCTCATCCTGCAGCTGGCGCTGCTGCACCTGCGGCTCTTCACCAAGGCCTACCTGCGCAACCCCACGACCTTCCTGTCGATCGTCACCTATGTGACGATCGCCTTCCTCGGCATTGTCGCGGTCATGCTCATCGTGCCGTTGGTCGGTGGGGAGTGGTTCGACTTCCTGCCGATCTACTGGCGGGTCGTGGTCGCACTGACGATCCTCGCCGCCGTGGGCACGGCCCTCGTGCCCCTCGTGAATGCGCTACTGATGCCTCGCGCTCCTCAGTCGGCTGCCCCGGCATGGCCGACATACGCCGATGGCCGGACGCCCCTCCCCGTCCTCGCCGACGGATCGCCCGACTGGCAGGCGTACTACACGGGGCGCCCCACCTACCCGCAGGGCTACGCTCCGGCGGCCCCCGCGCCGACGCAGCAGTCCGCCCCCGCACAGCAGGCGACGTCCGCGCAGCACGCGACTCGCACCCAGCCCGGGTACGGGGACTATCCGCCGCCTCCGCCGCTGCCCGACCAGCCCATCGCCCCGCGCTGAGGCCTTCCGCGACCGCACGTCAGGCGATGGGCAGGGCTGCCGTCACCACCCATTCGCGCCCCTCGCGCCGGGAGTCGAAACCTCCACCGAGGAGGGTCGCCCTTTCACGCATGCGGATACTGCCGTAGCCACTCGAGGGCAGCGGGGTGAGGGCACGCCGTCGGCCGAGGGCGCTGCGAACGTGCAACCTGACCACGTCGTCGACGATGTCTACAGAGACGGAGACCGGTCCCGGGGCCGCGTGCTTCAGGATGTTCGTCACGCTCTCGCGCACCATGCGGGCCACTGTGGTGTCGATGATCTGAGGCAGTTCGTCGGCGCCATCCGCGATGGACATCGAATGCGGGAATCCAGCTCGCGTCAGATCGCGCTCGGCCTCGTGTAGCGCGACGCGGAGCGACTCCGGGGTCGAGGTATCGGCACGTTCGTTCTGCACGCGCGATACGAGCCGATGCAGGTCGCGTAGTGCCCGTCGTGCGGCGTCGCGGATGGTGACCTGCGATTCGTGCAGCGAGACGGTCCCGGCCTCGAGCGACATGAGCTCGGACTGCATCACGATCACCGTGAGATCCCTCGACACGACATCGTGGAGTTCGTCAGCGATGAGTAGCCGCTCCGACTGACGCACCTCCTGCTCGATGATCGTCTGCCGGGCGAGTTCCTCGCGGACGCGCTGCTCGCGGCTCCGAGCGAACCGGAGCAGGAGCCCGATCCCCCCGGAGACCGTCGCGAGCAGCAGGTAGATCACGATGGTCGACAGCTGGTCGGACGCCGCCGAGAAGACCGCTGCGGCGACGGACACCAGGAGGAGCCCGACGTACGCGGCGAGCAGGCGGGTTCCGGCGGTGCGCGCCGCGAACCCTGTCGCGACCGCGAGCGCAAGAAGCATCTCGGTCGAGGATCCGACCAGCAGAGACAACCCCATCGACGCGGCGAACGCGATGACCGTCGCCGGTGGGCTGATGACGAATCCCGCGAACAGTGCCGTGACGACGACCTCGAACGTGGCTTGCAGCGCGTCGTCGCCGCCCCGGGTGATGGCAAGCAGGATTCCGGTGACGACGGCCACGACCACGATGGAGAGAATCGCCCGACGTTCGATCCCTGTGAGGGCCGGCACCGACGGAATAGCGCCGCGCGATTGCCGCGTCGGCAGGAGTCCGCGTTCTGCCATGCGGTCCATCATGGTCGACTGGCCGACGTAACTCACGGATGTCGGTCGGCGCCGAACGCTGGCATCACTTACACAGTCCGAGCATTTCGCAGATCGTCGTCCACAGGCTCGCGGTAGGCAGGATGGTGAAGATGCGCATGGGTTGTTCCTTCGTGTTGATGGGGTGGGCGGATCGAGAAGTCACAGAAGCGCGGCAAGCGCCAGGGTCAAGCCTGCGAAGCCGACGAAGGTCCAGGGCAGGAGCAGGAGCAGTGTGGATGCCCGGGACCATTGCGCCTCAGTGTGCAGATCGAGCTCGTCTCGCAGCGCTGCGGCGATGGCGCGCCGGGTGAGAGAGACAGACAGCATCACCAGAGCGATGATGAGGCCGACGCCTCCGACGATCGACCACGGAGACGCCGAGGCATCGCCATCTATCCAGCGCACCGACGCGATCACGAAGACGATGAACGTCGCGATGGCCGCGAAGAGGGAGAGGATCGTCGTCCTCGACGGCAGATCCTCGGAGCCGGGCGCCGCGAGCGTAGCCGCATAAGCCACCGGGTCGCCGAAGGCATCCTCGGCGGCGTCGTCGTCGCCGTCTCGGAGATGCACCCGCACCGTTTCGACCTCCTCCCGAATGCGTTCGTCGGGTACGTCGCGGCGCTCGAGCTCGGTGCTGAAGAGTGAGATCCAGCGTTCGTTCGTGGTCATCGGCGAGTCCCTTCGAGGGTGATGAATGTGTTGACGGTGGTGACGAAGCGCTGCCACTCTTCGGACAGCCGGACGAGTTCCGCTTGACCATGAGGAGTCAACGCGAAGTACTTGCGGCCAGGGCCGCCGTCGCCTGGTCGCCATTGAGTGGTGACCAGGCCCGCCGATTCACAGCGAGCCAGCAAGGGGTACAAGGTCCCGCCCTTGACCGCCCCGAATCCAGATCGGGCGAGAGCGGCGCTGATCGCGTACCCGTACGACGCGCCGTCCTGGAGCGAACGCATCACCAGGAGGGGGAGGAGGCCCCGCATCCATTCGCTGTTCCAGGTTGAGGCGTGATGCGACGCGTTGCTGCCGTCGATTGCGTCCATGACTAGATCGCAACACGACCTAGTCCCACGGGCCATCTACTTCTGTCCAGAGGCGTCTCGACTTTCGTCTTGGTTGCCCCGGGCTGTCGGAGCCGTTGGTATAGCCTCCCGGTGTGGGGGAGATCCGAGTGGTGATCGTCGATGACGATTCGCTGGTCCGACGCGCGCTGGGGGCCTACATCACAGCTGCGGACGGTATGCGCGTGGTCGGTGAGGCGGAAGACGGCGACGTTGCCGCCGATGTGGTGGTCCGCTCCGCAGCCGATGTCGCACTCGTGGATCTGCGCATGCCCCATGTCGGAGGTTTGGAAGCCACCATCGCGATCTTGTCGTCGAGCCCCGCGACCAAGGTGATCGGTATCACGACGATGGCGACGGCCGAAGCGGTGATTCCGGTCCTGAGAGCAGGAGCTGCCGGTTACCTGTTGAAGGATTCGTCCCCCGACGAGATCACCGACGCTATCCGAGCCGTGCACCGCGGGACCGGAGCGCTGTCGCCGGCGGTCAGCGGCCAGCTGATCCGAGCCCTGCAGACAGCTGAAACCGGTGCATTGCGACTGCCTACCGAGTCGGAGAAGCTGTCGGCGCGCGAGGCAGAGATCGTGCGATATCTGGCAGCGGGCCAGTCCAACGGTGAGATCGCCCGTTCGATGCACGTATCCGAAGGAACGGTCAAAGCCCACTTAAGCAACATCATGCTGAAGTGGAACGCCCGCGACCGGGTGCAGGTTCTCATCACGGCGGCGCGCTTCGGACTCGTCAGCTTCCGGTAGAGCGACTTCCTGCCGAAACTGGCCGAAAGACGACACAGCGGCCGGTGCCGTCATCCTCATCGGACTCGTATTCGGCATCGGGACGGGATCGATCTGGGGGGAGGTCCGCCCGGCGCTCATCGAGCACCGCAGCTGGCAGGTCTTCGCCGACCGCGGGGTCTCGCCCCGCGCCTACCTGTTCGGACGGCACCTGCTCGGACGCCTCGTCCGCCTCGTCGCCGTCACCGTCGGCATGCTCGTGGCGCTGTGGCTCATCGACGAGTCAACGAACTCGATCGGTGCGTGGACATGGGCAGCGGCGGCGCTCGCGGGCGCGGGATCGGCGTCGTGCGGCATGGGTTTCGCCCTGCTGCGACTGCCTCTCACGCGGCGCAGCGCAGCTCTTACGACGGCGTGGGCTCTCACCGCGCTCGCGGTCGTCACTGTCGCTGTCGCCTGGGGGGTGACCCGGGTGAGCCGGGCATCTGGCGCGCTGTCGAGCGCGCCACTCGACGCATTCGAGGTGCCAGTCCCGAGCGGCCTGACGACGAGTTTGGTGCTGTGCTCCCTCGCTGCTGCGGTCGCCGCCGGCGCAGCGGCCCGACAGATGCGGGCGCTTCAGTGGGCGGAGATCATGCCTCGAGCAGATCGCATCGGCGGCGGTGCGACTCGGCGGATGGGGCGCTCCTTCGGGGGGGCGACGACTCGCCGAGCTGGCCCTGCTCGACGTTCGTCGCGCGCTTCGGTCGTTCGAATGGCGCGTGAGGCCGAGTCTGTTCACACTTCTCGCGATGCTCCTCGCCGTCGTCTCACTGGGGGTGGTCGGCGGGTGGATCTGGGCGCATCCGATTCAGCAGCTCTCTGCTCAACCGGTGGGTGCGACGGTGGTCGGCGGTATCTGCGCGGGGTACGGGTTCGTGGTCTACTCATCGCTCGCTCCCTTGGTCTCGCTCGACTCCGACCGCCGGGCGGTCGTGCTCATGCGCACCTTTCCCGGGGGCGTACGCTCGCTCGCCGTCACGCGAGCGGCCAGCGGCAGCATGGTCACGGCGATAGCCGGGGCCGCATTCATCGGCGTACTCGCCGGCCTGACTCCGATTCAGGCGCACGCCGTCGGCACCGCCGGGGTCGCGTGCGCCGCGGTGTCCGTCGTAGCGCCCACGCTTGCCTGCGCTGTGTCGCTGAGGTACCCCCAGACCGATTGGAAGGAAGCGAGCGAGCTCGGTCAGCGGGGCTGGATGCGAGCTGCCGCGACTTACGCGGTCGGTATCGCGATCGCCGCCGCTCTGTCGATCGGGTCCGCCGTTCCCTGGACGCAACCGTCCGCCACCCTGGCCGTCGTCGCCCTCGTCGTCGGGTCCCCCGTGGCGGCAGCTGCTGCCCACAGTGATCGGAGCACACCATCGTCCTCATCGTTGATGCTGAGATCGGCTACAGCCGCACTGTCGTGCTCCACCGGGCGCGGTTCGAGGTTGCGCCTGGCGAGGCGATGCTCGTCCGCGGTCCTAACGGCGCCGGCAAGTCGACGCTCCTGTCCACCATCGCGGGCGTGCGGAGGCCGCTCCGTGGGTCGATGACGGTCGGAGGAACACAAGCCGCCGCGTCGGCGACGAAGAAGGACATCGGCTACGTGACAGACCCGCCCCACCTCTTCGAAGAGCTCACGCCGGGAGAGCATCTCGAGCTGGCGAGGTCGCTCTGGGCCGCGGCGAAGATCGCGACGGGCGGGGCAGAGCTGAGCGGTCGCATCCTCGACGGGACGCCGGACTTGCCCGCTGCGATGCTGTCTCTCGGTCAGCGCAAACGGGTCGGCATCGCGCTCGCGCTTCTCCACGCACCCACTTTGTGGGTTCTCGACGAACCTTTCAACGGACTCGACGCATCCAGCGTCTCCGTGATCCGAGAGCTGCTGACCGGTCATCTCGCTCAGGGCGGTGCGGTGGTGTGCGCCACGCATGATGAGGAGGCGCTGCAGGCGATCGAACCCCGAGTCCTCGACCTGGGCGATCCGGCTTCGAGGCTGGCCTCCGGCACGACCCCGTAGCGTGGAGGCATGGTGGATGCCCGAGAGCTCGAAGACCTGGCCGTCGACATCGCCCGCGAGGCGGGTGCGCTCGCGCGCCGACGCCGCGGCGAGGGAGTCGCGATCGCCGCGACGAAGTCGGCGCTCGCCGACATCGTCACCGAAGCAGACCGCGAGGTCGAGCTCCTCATCCGCGATCGCATCGCACATGCGCGCCCCGATGACGGCTTCCTCGGCGAGGAGTCCGGCGCCGAGCGCGGCGCCAGCGGGCTGACCTGGGTCGTGGACCCTATCGACGGAACGGTCAACTACGCCTACGGCATCCCGCATTACGCCGTGAGCATCGCGGTCGTCGACGGTGAACCCGATCCGCAGCGATGGGAGGCGGTCGCGGCGGCGGTCTTCTCGCCGGCTGTCGACGAGATGTTCCGGGCGACCGCGGGCGGGGGAGCGTGGCTCGGGGATGCGCGCCTGGCGGTGTCCGAGCCGACGGATGCCGGTGCCCTCCTGGCGACGGGTTTCGGCTACGACCCGGCGACGCACGCGGGCGACCTCGCGCGACTCGGGCGGATCATGCCGGTCGCTCGCGACATCCGCCGAGCCGGCGCCGCATCGCTCGATCTCGCCTACGTCGCGGCGGGGCGTCTCGACGGCTACGTCGAGCGTGGGCTGCAGCCGTGGGACCACGCCGCCGGGGCGCTTCTCGTCGCCGAGGCGGGCGGCGTCGTCACCGGTATGCCCGGCGAGCGGCCCGGCCGCACCATGACGATCGCCGCGTCGTCGTCGCTCCACAGTCGGCTGACCGAACGGGTTTTCCACGAAAGCTGACGCGTGGATCGCGTTCCCAGCTGTAAGACGTTAGTGTTTACCCGTTCGTTATCTTCGGAACCCGAGCCGAGGGATCGAACGCAACCCGGACTGTTCCGCTGCGCACGAGCGCGCGCTGTTTTCGAGAGCCTGCGATTTGACTTCTGAGACCACTCCCACTGAGGCCGCGTCCTCGCGACCCTCGGCAGGGGAAGCCTCGGCGGGACTCACGCGGGCGGCCGGTCTCACCCGGGCGCAGTGGCGGCGCCTGGCAGCTGAAGCTGAACTCGCCGCGAAGGTCGCCGCCGTTCCGGCCGCCGACATCGCGACGATCGACGACGCGCCGCAGACGCCGGACGTCGAAGCCGCCGATTCTCCGGCCGCCGCGACCAGCGAAGCCGTGGCCGACGACATGGTCCTCACCGTCGTGGACGGCGACGCTTACGCGGGACCGGATTTCATCGCGCCATCCCGCCGTCGTCGCACCCGCCCGGCCGCCGAGCACGCCGCCGCGCAGGGCGAGTCATTCGGCCCGGCCGCGGTCGACTCCGCGACGATCGAGACGCCGGATGCCGACGACGCGCGCTCGCACAGCGACGCGCACGCGAGCGACGAGACGCGCGAGCCGTCCGACGCGCACGACGTCGACGAGTTCGAGTTCGCCGCGCGGCTGTTCTCCTTCACTGCGCAGACCCCGGTGCAGGTGGGCGAGGAGTCCATCGCCGAGCACCAGCAGCGCACCCGCGAGGTCACGGTCGCGCGTCCGGGTCGCCTGCGTCGGGTGGGCAAGCGAGTTGCTGCGGCATCCGTCTCGATGAGCGCCGTCGCCGCCGTCGGCCTCCTGGCCGTCGGCCTGACGAGCCCTGCCGCCGCCGTCTTCGCCTCGGGCGACACGGGTCGCGACATCACGGCCGAGGCGCCCCGGACATCCGCGTCGATCGAGCCCGAAGAGATCCAGGCGTACGTCTCGTCTCCGAACACGGGCGTCACCTTCGATCGCAGCGACACCTTCGATGTGACGTCCGTCTCGGAGATCGCGGCCGACTCGGGTGTGACCAACTTCGCCGGTACGTGGGTCAACGACCCCAACGCCGCGATCCAGTGGCCGTTCCCGGTCGGGGTTCCGATCTCGGCGCAGTTCGGCTCGGTCTCGTACCTGTCCGAGTTCTCCCGCCCGCATCGCGGTGTCGACCTGACGCCGGGGGCCGGGGCTGAGATCCACGCCGTCGCGGGCGGAACCGTGCGCATCGCGACCGAGGCAGGCGGCGACTACGGCGTGACCGTCGTCATCGACCACAACATCGACGGTGAGCTCGTCTCGACGCGCTACGGCCACATGCAGTACGGCTCGCTGAGGGTGAAGGTCGGAGACACGATCGAGCCCGGCGAGATCATCGGACAGGTCGGCAGCACCGGCAAGTCGACCGGCGCGCACCTGCACCTCGAGGTGCTCCTCGGCGGGACGACGCAGATCGACCCGATCGCCTGGCTCGAAGAGCACACGAAGCGCTGACCTGATTCGAAGTGAGGCCGCCGAGATGGTATCCTCTTCTAGTTGCCCGCTTGCGGGTAGCACGCCCCGATAGCTCAGTGGCAGAGCACTTCCATGGTAAGGAAGGGGTCGTCAGTTCAATCCTGACTCGGGGCTCGCAGCATCCTCGGATGCGATGCGGCAGGGTAGCTCAGTTGGTGAGAGCGCACGACTCATAATCGTGAGGTCGCGGGTTCAAGCCCCGCTCCTGCTACAGATGAAAACCCCCGGACGCGCCGGGGGTTTTGTCGTATTCGGCAACGGCAACCGCGCGCGAAAGTCCGCGGGAACGAGAAAGCGCCCGGGACCCCTCCAGAGTCCCGGGCGCAGGTCGGACGCGAGACGAGGACCTAACTCGCGGCCGAGGGATCGAGCAGGCCCGCCCTGCTCCCCATCAGCGCTGGATCGCACCCGACGTCACGATCATGCCTCGCGTGGCAGGATGCCGGGGCGCGCCGACCCTCCGTCCACCTCGAGGGAAAATGCCCGGTGAAGCGGTGAAATCGGGGCGCGACGGTGCCGTTTGCGAGCTACGTATGGACTGAACTTCCGCGCAGGATTTCATCCGATCGGATGACGTGGAGGCGCGTGCCCCCGCAGAAACCAGAACGCCCCGTCATCCGAGGATGCGGGGCGTTCCACGATCCGGGGGGAAGATCGTCGACGCCATCGACGCTAGGGCTTCCCCGCCGGTCCGTCGAGTCGGCCTTTCGGGGGACACGGCCTCTCGCCGCTACCGGTGACGCGTCAGCGCCGGTGGAACGGGCAGCCGCCGCCGGTGCCCGTCGCCCGCACGCGGCCGCCAGACGCCGGCTTGGTGGGTAACCGGCGCATGTCCACGTCGAGTCCGGAGTCGAGGATCGTGACATCCCGGTGGCTCAGTGCCGTGATCGCCGTCGCGAGTCCGGCGATCGCGAGCTTCTCGCCAGGGCAGCGGTGGCCCGTCGCGACATCGGCACCGCCGTGGGGAATGAACGCGGGGAGAGCCTCGTAGTCGTCGACGCCGACGAAACGCTCGGGCGCGAACGAGTCGGCACGCTCCCACGAGTTCTCATCGAGGTTGGTGCCGAGGATGTCGAGGACGACGCGGCCACCCGCCTCGACGCTCTGGCCGTCGAGTTCGATGTCGGCGACCGCACGCGCGGGGAGCATGGGGACAAAGGGGGCCGTGCGCCGGATCTCCTGCGCGAACGCCACGGCGAGAGGCCCGCCGTCGAGCGACTCGCGCTCGGCCGCCTCCGCGGCGATGCGATCGCGCCACTCCGGACGGTCGTGGAGCTCCTTCGCAGCGAACGCCACGAAGCGTGCGACCGCGATCATCGGACGCATGCTGTTCTGCAGTTCGATGCCGGCCAGGCGGGCAGACAGCAGGACACCGGCGCGGTCCCGGTGCCAGGCCCATGCGTGCAGGGCCGTTCCGGGCTCGGGCTCGAGGTCGCCGTCGCGCACCGCCTCGATGAGGTGCTGGGTGTGCCGGTCGGACCAGCGGCGATTGATCCAGGCGAGGAGGTACTCGGGGGAGTAGGGGACGCCGAAGCCATCGACGATCTGTGCGAGACGCGCCGCCCACCGCGTCTTCGCCGCGGGCGTTCCCGGGAGTCCTGCCCACCGCATGACGGCGCGACCGAAGGCGCCCACCGCCGCGTCGTAGGCGGAACGCTCGCCGCCGGCGAACCAGTCGTCGAGCTCGCCCTGCCATTCGGCGGCCAGAAGCGGACGCAGACGCTCGACCTGCTCGTCCTCGTAGGCGACGTCGAGGAAGGTCGCTTTGCGGTGCCGGTGGTCCTGGCCGTCGAGGCTGTGCACGGAACCATGCCCGAAGAGGGTCTCCTGCACGATCCCGGGCATCGCCCCGTGGCGTCGCACCCGCTCCTCGTCGTAGAACACCTCGACGCCCTCTGCGCCGCGGACGAAGACGGTCGGGTCGCCGAGCAGGCCCATCGGTGCCGAGCGGGCGCCAGCCCGTACGCGGCTCCAGATGCGGTCGCCGAACCGGTACCCACGCAGCAGGAGCTGAGGGGAGTCGTCGGTCAGCGTGCGTGCAGCGGCGGCGATCGAAGACATCATGTCTCCACGCTCACACGTCGGGTCCGATGAGCCGAGGGGGAGGCGGATCGGACCGCCGTGTGCTAGCCCGCGGCTCCGGATTCGAGGCGCCGCGCGGCCCGCCGCAACACGGCCGACTCGATCAGCAGCACGCCGCCCACCGCCGCCGCGCCGAGCACCACCAGGAGGAGCGCCGGCAGCGCGTCGGGCCCGGGGGCCTGGACGGCGCCGCCCTCCTGCCAGGGCCACAGCGCCCGGAGCGAGCCGATCATGAGACCCGTCATCGTCGCGAGCATGATGCGCCGACGGTGGACGAGCAGCCACTGCAGCACCGACACGAACAGACCGAGACCGATCATGGCGCCGAGGACGAAGACGCCGAGATAGAGGAAATCGCGCTCGTTGACGGCGGCCAGCGTCGGCGCGTACATCCCGACGGCCAGGAGGATGAACGAGCCCGAGACTCCGGGCAGCACCAGAGCGCACACGGCGAACGCCGCCGCGAGTGCGACGACCGGCAGGGGCGGCTCGAGGGGGTCGACCTGGGGGAGGCTCGTGAGGGCGAAGCCGGCGACCGCGCCGACAACGGCGACCGCGTACTCGCGCATTCGCCATCGGCCGCCGACCATGCGGATCGGCACGACGAGCGACGCGAGGATGAGGCCGGCGAACAGGGCGCGTGAGGCGACCGGCTCGGCCTCGATGATCGGAGCGAGGACCGCGGATGCCACGAGGACGGCGGTGATCATGCCGACGCCGACCGGCAGCACGACGGACCAGCGCACGGCGGCCAACTCGGCACGAGCGCGCGTCAGCCCGCGGCCTCGCACGCCGTCGGCGACACCACGGGCGACGCCGCGGGCGAGGTGGCCGGCCGACTCGATGAGCGTCTCGTAGACGCCGATGATGAGCGCGACGGTGCCGCCGCTGACTCCGGGAATGATCTCGACGGTTCCGATGAGAGCGCCGCGTCCGGCGTCCAGCAGCATTCGGGCGACGGGCATGGGTGACCTCCGGGAAGAGCCGTGACGGAGCGTGCCAGCCTACCGGCGGCACCTGAACGGGGTCGGGGGCGCGCCCGTTACCGCGCACTCCGGCCCGGTGCAAGTGGCTCGACGGATTCGCCGCCCCGCCGCATCGTGGAGGCATGTCCAACGCATTCAACGACGACCTCGCCCGCCCCGCCGCAGCCGAGGATGCCGGCATCCAGCCGCTGCGCGACGGCGATGCGACCAGCGTGGCCGACCCCGACCTCGACCCGGCCCAGCGCGAGTGGGACCGCACCGACGCGATCGACGAGGCGCTCGACTCCGGCGTCGACCCCGCCGAACTCGACACCGCGACTGCGACGAGCGACGATCCCGCGCACATCCCGTCGGACGACGACGAGATCCCCGCAGAGGATCTGCCCACGGCATACGCACAGCCCGAGACCCAGGGAGACGACCCGGTCATCGCCGAGCTCGGCGAAGACGGCGAGGGTGACATCACCGACGAGGGCATGTGACCCCGGGGATCGAGTCGTATGCGCCGATCGGCGACGGACGCACCGTCGCGCTGATCGGCCTCGACGGCAGCGTCGACTGGCTGCCGCTGCCCGACCTCACCTCCACGCCCGTCTTCGCGCGTCTGCTCGACAGCGAGACGGGCGGATGCCTCGAACTCGCGCCCACGGACGAGTTCGCGACCACCCGTCGATACGTACCCGACACCAACGTTCTGGAGACGACCTTCACGACCGCTCGAGGGTCCGTGAAAGTCACCGACGCCATGGTGTCGGGCGTTGCCGGGCGGATGCCGTGGGCGGAGCTGGCTCGTCGCGTCGACGGGATCGAGGGCACGGTTCCCATGGCCTGGCTGATCCACCCCGGAACATCGCTGCGCACGGCGGCGCCGTGGATCGAGCGCACCCAGCACGGCGACGTCATCCGCAGCGGCAAAACCGCGCTCGTCGTCGTGGGGTTCGAGCACGGACCCGACGCGCCCGATCCCGACGGGACGAGCGGGCCGCGCCTGACCGGCTCGTTCACCGCCTCGGCCGGTTCGCGGCACCTCATCGCGCTCGCCGCGACCCACGACGAGCCTCTGCATCTTCCCGACCCGCGCAACGTCGACGTCGGCATCGACCGCACGATCGACAACTGGCGGCACTGGTCCGAGGTCTTCTCGTACGAAGGTCCCTGGCAAGAGCGCATCCAGCGCAGCGCACTCGCTCTCAAGCTCCTCATCTTCAGTCCCACCGGTGCTATCGCCGCGGCCGCCACGACATCGCTGCCCGAAAACCCCGAGGGCGGCAAGAACTGGGACTACCGCTACGCCTGGGTACGCGACCTGGCATACACCGCTCACGCGCTCGTGCGCTTCGGGCTCCGCGAGGAGACGCACGCCGCCTTGTCCTGGATGCTGCGCACCATCCGCGACCATGGGCCCGAGCTGCACGTCATGTACACGCTGAACGGCGAGCTCGTTCCCGACGCCCGGCAGTACTCCGTGCCCGGGTGGCGCGGCAATCAGCCCGTCGTGACCGGCAACCCCGCCCGCGAACAGCTTCAGCTCGGCGTCTACGGCGACCTCATGGCCATCTGCCGCACGTACGTCGATGCGGGCAACGTGCTCGACATCGGAACGGCACGGATGCTGGCGGGTGTCGCCGACCGCACGTGCGACCTGTGGCGCAACCCTGATTCGGGCATGTGGGAGCTGCCGGAGGAACGGCACTACACCTCCTCGAAGATGGGATGCTGGAAGGCGCTCGACGACGCGGTCGCGCTCGCCGAGAGCGGCGCGATCCCCGGGAGCGCCGAGCGGTGGAAGGCCGAGCGCGAGCGCATCCGGCTCTGGATCGACGAGAACTGCTGGTCCGAGGCGAAGTCCGCTTATGCCTTCTATGCGGGTTCGGACGAGCTCGACGCCTCCGTGCTGCTGCACGCGCCCACCGGCTTCGACCGCGGCGAGCGGATGTCGACGACGATCGACGCCCTCACCGACGAACTGGGCGCCGGCCCGCTGCTGTACCGCTACAGCGGGGTGTCGGCGGAGGAGAAGACGTTCGTCGCCTGCGCGTTCTGGCGCGCCGAGGCGCTGGCGTGCGTCGGGAGGCATGCCGAGGCGCTCGACCTCGTCGACCAGCTCGTCGCCCTCGCGAACGACGTCGGCATCTACGCCGAGATGATCGACGCCGACGACGGCACCGCCTGGGGCAACACCCCGCAGGCCCTCAGCCACCTCGCGTTCATCGCGACGGTACTCACCATCCGTGACGTCGTCCCCGAGGAGGCCCTCCATGGCAGATGAGATCGGAGTGTTCCGCGACACCCGCGCGGTGCTCGTCGAGAGCATCTGGTGGGACGACCGCACCGACGAGGTCGTGTGGGTCGACATCACCGCCGGGCTGTTGCATCGCGGTCCGCTCGACGGCGCGGTCGACGGCAGTGACGACCGGGTCGTCGAGCTGCCCCCGCCGCTGTCGGCGGTGCAGCCGGCCGTCGGGGGCGGGTACGTCGCGGCACTGAAGGACCGCGTCGTGCTGCTCGATGCGGACGGGCGCATCGAGCGCGACCTCGCCACGCTGCGCCACCGCCACGACGGGATGCGCCTGAACGAGGGCAAGGTCGATCCGTTCGGTCGCTTCGTCGTGGGTGCCATGGAGCTCACGAGCGACGACCCCGATGCGGCGGTATGGTCGGTCGACCCGGACGGCGACGTGCGGGTGCTCGGCGGCGGCTACGGAATCGCGAACGGTATGGAGTGGTCCGACGACGGGCACACGATGTACATCACCGACACCGCGACCTCGACCGTCTACCGCGCGTCCTACGGTCCCGCCGGCGAGCTCGGAGAGCTCGAGCCCTACCTGGTCGGCCGGTCGAGTGACGGGCTGGTGCTGGCGACCGACGGCTCGTTCTTCAACGGGCTCTACGGCGAGGGCATGGTGGCACGGTGGAGCGCCGGCGGAGACCTCGTCGAGGAGATCACGATGCCCGTGCCCAACATCACCTCCGTCGCGTTCGCCGGGCACGACCTCGACGTCCTCCTCGTCGGATCGGCGCGCGAGAACCTCACCGAGGAGCAGCTGCAGCGGCATCCTCTCTCGGGCGGCATCCTCCGCCTCGAACCCGGCGCGACCGGCCGCCCCATCCACACGTTCGGGTCTGCGTCGATCGCCTGATCGACGGACCCGAGTGACGACCACCCCCAGGAAGACCGATGGAAGGAGACACCATGTCCCGTGACCAGTACACCTTCGTCAACCCCGCCGAGCTGTACGCGGACATCGAGCCCGAGAAGCAGCACATGGACGAGCCGGGCCTCGACGCCGACCTCACGCCGAAGGCCGATCTCGGCGAGGAGAGCTACCGCGGCAGCGGCCGCCTGACCGGGCGCAAGGCGCTCATCACGGGCGGCGACTCGGGAATCGGCGCCGCTACCGCGATCGCCTTCGCGCGCGAGGGTGCCGACGTGGCCATCTCGTACCTCCCCGAGGAGGAAGAGGACGCGCAGCGCATCGCCGGCATCCTGAAGGATGCGGGTGTGACGGTGGCGCAGCTTCCCGGCGACCTGCGCGACCCGGAGTACTGCCGCTCGCTCGTCGCCGACACGGTCTCGGCGCTCGGCGGCATCGACATCCTCGTCAACAACGGCGGCAAGCAGATCTTCCAGTACGAGCTGGCCGACCTGACCGACGAGCAGTTCGACGACACCTTCAAGACGAACGTCTACGCGATGTTCTGGATCACCAAGGCTGCGCTCCCGCACCTGCCGGCAGGCGCCTCCATCATCAACACCACGTCGATCCAGGCCTACTCGCCGTCCGAGACGCTCGTGGACTACGCCTCGACGAAGGCGACGATCAACACGTTCACCAAGGCGCTCGCCCAGCAGCTCGCACCGAAGGGCATCCGCGTCAACGCCGTGGCGCCCGGGCCGATCTGGACGCCGCTCCAGCCGAGCGACGGCCAGCCGCAGGAGAAGATCGACAGCTTCGGCGAGGAGACCCCGCTGGGACGTATGGGTCAGCCGGCGGAGCTCGCGCCCGCCTACGTGTTCCTCGCGTCGGCGGAGTCGAGCTACGTCGCGGGGGAGACCCTGAACGTCAACGGCGGCATGCCCACGCCCTGACGTCATCGCTCACGAGTGCGCCGGTGGCCGAGGCTGCCGGCGCACTCTTCGAGCGTATTGATTGCGCACAACCTAGTTGTGTACAGTGCATGTATGGAACCGACGCAGCACATGGTCTGCTTCTCGCTCTACGCCGCGTCGCGGGCGACGACGAAGGCGTACGCGGCTCTCCTCGAGCCGCACGGACTGACCTACCCGCAGTACCTCGTGCTCGTGCTGCTGTGGAACCGCGACGGCCGCAGCGTCAGCGACCTGGGGCAGGCGCTCGACCTCGATTCCGGCACGCTGTCGCCACTGCTGCGCCGGATGACGCGCGACGGCCTGGTGGAACGGGGTCGCGACAGTGTCGACGAGCGCGTCGTGACCGTGTCGCTCACCCCCCGAGGCCGCGAACTGCGCTCGGAGCTCGCCCACGTGCCCGCCTGCATCGCGCAGGGGATGGGCGTCACCGTCGATGGTGCCCGGCAGCTGATCGCCGCCCTCACCGAGTTGGCGGACGGGATGCGAGACACCGCCACCGATCTGCGCGCGGATACCCGCGCGACGAAGACCACCCCCGAAAAGGAAATGAAGGAGGAGCACGCATGAGCGCTCTCTACACCGCCGAAGCACTCTCGACGGGCGCCGGCCGCAACGGGCACGTCCGCACCACGGACGGCCGGGTCGACCTCGAGATGGCCATCCCGAAGGAGATGGGCGGTTCGGGCAACGGCTCGAACCCCGAGCAGCTCTTCGCCGCCGGCTACGCCGCCTGCTTCCACTCCGCCCTGCAGATGGTGGCGCGCTCCAAGAAGATCGACGTGACCGACTCGGCCGTCGGCGGCCAGGTGCAGATCCACCCCACGGATGCCGGCGGGTTCTCGCTCTCGGTCGTCCTCGAGGTCGTGCTGCCCGGCGTCGAGCGCGAGGTCGCCCAGGAGCTCGCGGACGCCGCGCACCAGGTGTGCCCGTACTCGAACGCGACCCGCGGCAACATCCCCGTCGAGATCACGGTCTCGGAGGACTGATCCCCGCGTCCCCGCGTCGCGCGCTCAGATGCGCACGACGCGGGGACGGTGCCGCACCTCGCGGTGCAGGCGCTCCATCTTCGCGTCGAGCTCGGCCGCCGTCTCGGCGGCATCCTTCAGCTCCGCGGTCAGCTCCGCCGGCACGTTCGCGGCGAACTTGTAATAGATCTTGTGCTCGAGGCTCGCCCAGAAGTCCATCGCAATGGTGCGGAACTGCACCTCGACGGGCACGGTGATGCGTCCGGTCGAGAGGAAGACGGGCACCTCCACGATCGCGTGCAGGCTCTTGTAGCCGTTGGGCTTGGGTTCAGCGATGTAGTCCTTGACGGTCCGGACCTCGATGTCGTCCTGGGCCGTGAGCAGGTCGAACAGGCGATAGGCGTCCTGCGTGAAGCTGCAGGTGACGCGGACGCCGGCGATGTCGGTGATGTGCTCGCGGATCGACGCGAACTCGGGTTCGACCCCCTTCCGGACGACCTTCTCCACGATGCCGTCGGGTGACTTCAGTCGGCTCGAGAGGTGCTCGATGGGGTTGTAGTCGTGCAGCTGCTGGAACTCGTCGCGCAGGATCTGCAGCTTCGTCTCGATCTCCTGCATGCCGAAGCGGTACTCCAGGAGGAACTGCTGGAACTCGTCGCGCAGGCTCCGGAGCTCCTGCGGCGTGAAGTTCTGGAGGCCGTCGGTGATCGAGAGCGGGGGCACGGAGCTGCCGGTCGTCATGGCACCGACGGTACCGATCCGGCATCGGCGGCGGCTGTGAGGATCCACGGTCGTTCGCGTGTCGGAGCCCGGCGCTACCATGAACCGTCCGGTCGACTCGCTCAAGGAGACCCATGCTCGGCAAGCTCCTGTTCCGCTATCTGCGCACCTATCGGTGGCTGCTCCTGGGCGTGCTGGTGTTCCAGTTCGGCTCGGCGATGGCCTCGCTCTATCTGCCTCGACTGAACGCGGACATCATCGACAACGGCGTCGCCCGAGGCGACACCGCCTACATCTGGTCGCGCGGGGCCATCATGCTGGTCATCGCGCTCGGGCAGATCGTCGCGTCGGTCATCGCGACGCTGTGCGCTGCCCGTGCCGCGATGGCCGCGGGACGCGACATCCGACGCGACGTCTTCGAGAAGGTCAGCGGCTTCTCCGAGCGCGAGGTGTCGCGCTTCGGCCCGGGCACGCTCATCACCCGCAACACGAACGACGTGCAGCAGGTGCAGATGCTCGCGATGATGGGCGCCACGATGCTCGTCACAGCTCCGATGCTCGCGATCGGCGGCGTCATCATGGCGCTGCAGCAGGATGTCGGGCTCAGTTGGCTGATCGGGGTCGCTGTGCCGCTCCTGCTCGTGGTCGCCGGGCTCATCATCGGCCGCATGGTGCCGCTGTTCCGCCAGTTCCAGACCCGGCTCGACAACGTCAACCGCATCATGCGCGAGCAGCTGACCGGCGTCCGGGTCGTGCGGGCGTTCGTCCGCGAGCGCATCGAAGAGCAGCGATTCCGCGGTGCGAACACCGACATCATGATCGTCGGGCGCAAGGTCGGGTCGCTGTTCGTGCTGATGTTCCCGCTGGCGATGCTGGTGCTCAACGTCACGGTCGTCGGCGTGATCTGGTTCGGCGGCATCCAGGTCGATCAGGGCAACGTGCAGATCGGCACGCTCTTCGCGTTCATGCAGTACGTCGGCCAGATCCTGATGGGCGTGCTCATGGCGACGTTCATGACGATCATGATCCCGCGCGCCGCGGTCTCCGCCGACCGGATCGGCGAGGTGCTCTCCTCTCAGGATGCGCTCGAGCGTCCCGCCTCGCCCGTGCGGGAGTTCCCCGAGCCGGGCGCCATCGTGTTCGACGACGTCGCGTTCACTTACCCGGGCGCCGAGACGCCGGTGCTGCAGGGCATCTCGTTCCGCGCGGATCCCGGCGAGACGGTCGCCGTCGTCGGGTCGACGGGGTCGGGCAAGACCACGCTCGTCTCGCTCATACCCCGGCTGTTCGACGTCACCGGGGGATCGGTGACGGTCGCCGGCGTCGACGTGCGCGAGGCCGACCTCGACCTGCTCTGGAGCGGCATCGGCTACGTCCCGCAGCGCGCGTTCCTGTTCACCGGCACGGTCGCGTCGAACCTCCGGTTCGGGCGGGAGGACGCGACCGACGACGAACTGTGGAAGGCGCTCGAGATCGCGCAGGGGCGCGACTTCGTCGCGGAGATGGAGGGAGGCCTCGAAGCGCGCATCGCGCAAGGCGGCACCAACGTCTCGGGAGGGCAACGCCAGCGGCTCGCCATCGCGCGAGCGATCGTGCGGCGCCCCGACGTTTTGGTCTTCGATGACTCGTTCTCCGCGCTCGACCTCACCACGGACGCGCGACTGCGCGAAGCGCTGTGGCGCGAACTGCCGGAGGTCACGAAGATCGTCGTCGCACAGCGGATCTCCACGGTGACCGGTGCCGACCGCATACTCGTGCTCGACGACGGCCGGATGGCGGGTCTCGGTACGCACGAAGAACTCCTCGAGTCCAACGAGACGTATCGCGAGATCGTCGAATCGCAGCTGGGAGTGGACGCATGAGCGCCGAGAACCTCACCGACGAGGAGCGCGCCGAGCTCGAGCTCGCGGAACAGGCTCGTCAGAACTCCGGCAGCTGGGACAGTGTCGCTCCCGGCAAGGCGGCGAAGTTCGGGCCGAGCTTCCTGCGGATGATCGGTCTGCTGCGCCCCTATGCCCTCGTGTTCGGTCTCATGACGGTTCTCGGTGCGGTCGGCGTGGTTCTCGCCGTCCTCGCGCCGCGCGTGCTCGGCGATGCCACCAACCTCATCTTCGAGGGCGTCGTCTCCGCGAACCTCGGCTCGCAATTCCCCCCGGGCACGAGCCAGGAGGATGTCGTCGCGGCGCTCAACGCCGCGGGGCAGACGGATGTCGCCAACATCGTCGGGGCGATGCAGAACTTCCAGGTGGGCGCGGGCGTCGACTTCGATCGGCTGAAGTGGGTGGTCGTCACCGTCCTCGCGATCTACGTCGGCTCCGCCGTGCTGACCTGGCTGCAGGGCTTCGTGATCAACATCATCATGGTGCGGACGATGTGGCGCCTGCGCGAGTCGGTCGAGGCGAAGATCAACCGGCTGCCGCTGTCGTACTTCGACCGGGTCCAGCGCGGCGAGCTGATCTCGCGGGTCACGAACGACATCGACAACATCACGCAGACGATGCAGCAGTCCCTCTCGACCGCGCTCACGAGCGTGCTGACGGTCGTCGGCGTGCTGTTCATGATGTTCTCGATCTCGTGGCAGCTGGCGCTCGTGGCGCTCGTCTCGCTGCCGCTCATGGCCGTGATCTTCGGTGTCATCGGGCCGCGGTCCCAGAAGGCCTTCGCGGTGCAGTGGCGCAAGGTCGGCCGCTTGAACGCTCGTGTCGAGGAGTCGTTCTCGGGGCACGCCCTCGTCCGCGTGTACGGTCGCGAGCGAGACGCCCGCGAGAAGTTCGAGGCCGAGAACGACGAGCTCTTCGAAGCGGCCTTCAAGGCGCAGTTCCTCTCGGGCCTGATCATGCCGGGCATGACCTTCATCGGGAACCTCACGTACGTCGGCATCGCGGTCCTCGGCGGTCTGATGGTCGCCTCGGGCCAGCTACGACTCGGCGACGTGCAGGCGTTCATCCAGTACTCGCAGCAGTTCACCCAGCCGCTGTCGGAGCTCGGCGGCATGGCCGCCGTCGTGCAGTCGGGCACGGCTTCCGCTGAGCGGGTGTTCGAGCTCCTCGACGAGGACGAGCAGGACCCGGACGCTCCCGATGTCGAGCCGGCGCGCGGAGGCCGCGGCGTGATCGAGTTCGAGCATGTCCGCTTCGCCTACTCTCCCGAGAAGCCCCTCATCACCGACCTGACCTTCCGCGTCGAGCCTGGCCAGACGGTCGCCATCGTCGGTCCGACCGGGGCTGGCAAGACCACGCTCGTCAACCTCCTCATGCGTTTCTACGAGCTCGACGGCGGCCGTATCCTCCTCGACGGTCAGGACATCTCCGAGCTGTCCCGAGACGACGTGCGCTCGCGCACCGGGATGGTGCTGCAAGACCCCTGGCTCTTCGCCGGCACGATCCGCGACAACATCCGCTACGGCCGCGAGAGCGCGACCGACGACGAGATCGTCGAGGCGGCGATCGCGACGCGTGTCGACCGCTTCGTGCATTCGCTGCCCGACGGGTACGACACCGTCCTCGACGAGGATGCCGCGAACGTCTCGGCCGGCGAGAAGCAGCTCATCACGATCGCGCGGGCGTTCGTGGCGCAGCCCGCGGTGCTCATCCTCGACGAGGCGACGAGCTCCGTCGACACGCGAACCGAGCTGCTGCTGCAGCAGGCCATGTCGGCGCTGCGCGAGGGGCGGACCTCCTTCGTCATCGCGCATCGGCTGTCGACGATTCGCGATGCCGACCTCATCCTCGTGATGGAGCACGGCGACATCGTCGAGAAGGGCTCGCACGACGAGCTGATCGCGGCTCAGGGCGCCTATTGGCGTCTGTACCAATCGCAGTTCGAGCAGGCGGCGACGGAGCAGCCGGATTCGGTCGCCGAGCTCGGCGCGGCCGATGATACCGCGGGCGGCCGGCCGGTCTCGGCCGATCGGTAGTCTGAACGAGGCGGATCTGCGCCCGACGCGAGAGAAGGCAGAGTTGAGCGGTTCGACGCCTCCGGGCTGGTACGACGACGGGCACGGCGCACTGCGATGGTGGGACGGCTCGCGGTGGACCGAACACACGCACGCCCCCGTCGAGCCCGAGCCGCAGCTGGAGATCGAGCCTCAGCCCGAAGAACCGCCGGCCGTGACGGAGGCCTCCCTCACCGAGAGCCAGCACGGGGTCGCGGCATCCGACACCGCGTCGCCGACCGACGCGCTGCCGCCGATCCCTCCGTCGCCGGGAGGGTTCGCGCCGGTGTATCCCGGCGCGCATCCGTCGATCGCGACAGCGGCCGTGACCGGCGCCGTCGGCGAGACCGACGCAGCGCCCGCTCGCCGTTCCCGGCTCTGGATCGTCTTCGTCGCGCTCGGCGTCGTCCTCGTCGGGCTCGTCGTCCTCGCCGCCGTGTTCATTCCGCGCTTCATCGTGGGGATCCTGGATCCGAGCAGCGATCGCCCCGGAGCGACGGCGGTCCAGGGGGCCGATCTGCGGGCGGCCGAAGACATCGTCGACGCGTACGACGACGCATGGGACGAGATGGACTGCGGGGCCTACCAGTCCATCCTGACTCCCGAGTTCCTCGCGAGCGGCGGGCTGTCCGACTGCGCGGACTTCGCCCAGGCGGCCCGCGAGTTCAACAACTCGGTCGAGGACTACGAGGTGAGCTTCATCTCGACGACCCGAGAAGGAGACACCATCTACGTCGAAACCGTCGAGACCTTCACGCAGACGGCGGACGCCGCCGGTGCTCCGCTCGAGAACCCCGTTCCCGCGAGCTTCTCAGCGCTTTACACGCTCGTTCCGGGTGGCTCCGGCTGGCTCATCGACGACTACGTCGAGCAGTGATGGTCGAGCGTGGTGCGCGCCGGAGCGCGCGGTTCTATCTGGCGTGTGCCGGGGTCGGGCTCGCGGCCGGCCTGTTGTCGGGACTGTTCGGCGTCGGCGGCGGAACGGTCATCGTCCCGCTCCTGGTGCTGCTGCTCGGATTCGATCAGCGGCTGGCTGCCGGAACCTCCCTCGCCGCGATCGTCCCCACGGCCTCGGTCGGCGTCATCTCCTACGCCCTCACCGGATCCGTCGCCTGGGTCCCGGCCATCATCCTCGCCGCGGGTGCCGTGATCGGCGCACAGATCGGCAGTTGGCTGCTGGCGAGAATCCCGCAGAACGCGCTGCGGTGGGGCTTCGTCGGGTTCCTCGTCGTGGTCATCGTGATGCTCTTCATCGTGGTGCCCTCGCGTGACGCGGTACTCGAGCTGAACTGGGGCGTCGGTATCGGGCTCGCCGGGCTCGGGCTGTTCACGGGGATCATGGCAGGCCTGCTCGGTGTGGGCGGAGGCGTGATCGTCGTTCCGGCGCTGATGTTCCTCTTCGGCACGAGCGACCTCATCGCGAAGGGCACCTCGCTCCTGATGATGATCCCGACCGCGATCTCGGGAACCGTCGGCAACGCTCGGCGACGCAACGTCGACCTCGTGGCGGCCCTCGTCGTCGGGCTCGCCGCGTGTACAACCACGGCGCTGGGGGCGTGGATCGCGACGCTGCTGAACCCGCTGACGGCCAACATCCTCTTCGCCGTGTTCCTCACCTTCATCGCGTCTCAGATGGCGATCCGCGCCGTGAAGGCGCACCGGGCGACACGTGCGACGAAGCGGGCCGCGCAGCCGTCGGGGGGCCACCGGTAGAATCGGACGGTGTCCGTGAACCCCGATTTGGTCGACCGCGCCTTCGCGCCGACCGCCCCGTACCTCGTGGGTCGCGAAAAGGTGCGCGAGTTCGCCCGCGCCGTCTTCGCGACCGATCCGCAGCACACCGACCCCGAAGCGGCACGTGCGCTGGGTTACACCGACGTGGTCGCTCCGCCGACTTTCGCCATGGTGATCCAGGATCTCACGCTGCAGCAGCTCCTGGGCGAGCCCGACTCGGGCATCGCCCTCGAGCGAACGGTGCACGCCGAGCAGCGGTTCCGTTACACGCGCCCGATCGTCGCGGGCGATGAGCTCACCGCGCAGCTGACCGTCACCGGCATCCGTGCCTTCGGCAAGGGGGCGATGGTCACGAGCGAGGCCGACATCCGCGACATCGCCGGCGACCACGTCGTGACCGCCGTCTCCGTGCTGCTGGTCGGGGGAGAGGACGCATGAGCGATCTGACTGTCGGGTCCGTCGTCGCCGAACGCACCGTCGAGCTCACGCGCGAGTCGCTCGTGCGGTATGCCGGGGCGTCGGGCGACTTCAATCCCATCCACTACCGCGACGACGTCGCGGCACGCGTCGGCCTGCCCGGTGTGCTCGCCCACGGAATGCTGACGATGGGGCTGGCCGTCGAGACGATCGTGGAGTGGCTCGGCGACAGCGGCCGCATCGTCGAGTACGGCGTGCGTTTCACCCGCCCTGTCGTCGTCGATGCTGAGACCGGCGCGACTCTCACCGTCGTCGCGAAGGTGGGCGCCGTCGATGAGGGCGTCGCACGCATCGACCTGACCGTCAGCCACGACGGCACCGTCGTGCTCGGCAAGGCGCAAGTGCGCGTGCGCACCGCCGAGTGACCGTGGCCGAGATCGAACCGCGACCCCTCGCGGAGCTGACCACGCTGCGCGCGGGCGCCGTGCCCGACCGCATGGTCGAGGTGCACACGGCGGACGAGCTCGTCGCCACGATGCGCGAGCTGTGGACGGCCGGTGAGCCCTGGCTGGTCGTCGGAGGCGGGTCGAACCTGCTGGTGGGTGACGAGCCGTTCGACGGCACCGTCGTCGCCGTGCGCACGACCGGCATCGAAGAGCTGCCGTCGCCGCATCCCGGGCGCGCGCGTCTGAAGGTGCAGGCCGGTCACTCGTGGGACGACCTCGTCGAGTACGCCGTCGCGGCCGGTCTCGGCGGGATCGCCGCGATGTCGGGCATCCCGGGCACCGCGGGGGCAGCTCCCGTTCAGAACATCGGCGCCTACGGTCAGGAGGTCGTGCAGACCCTCGTCGAGGTCGAGCTGCTCGACGAGTCGACCGGCGAGGTCAGTGTCGTGCCGGCATCCGAGCTGGGCCTCGGCTTCCGCACCTCGGTGCTGAAGCATCACCACGGATCGGTCGCGGCGCGTTCCGCGGTCATCCTGTCGATCACGCTCGAGCTCGACCGCGTCGGGCACGGCGAGTTCGCGATCAGCGGGCCGCAGCTGCGCGGCGCCCTGGGGCTCGACCCGGAGGCGACGGTGTCGCTGCGCTGGGTGCGCGAGACCGTGCTGTCCGTACGGGCCAGCAAGGGGATGGTGCTCGACGACGCCGACCCCGACACGTGGAGCGCCGGGTCGTTCTTCCAGAACGCCGTGGTGACCGCCGCCTTCGCGCGGACGCTGCCCGACGCCTGCCCGCGCTGGCCGGTGGCACCCGACCCTGTGAGCGACCGGGTGATCCCGTTGAACGAGTACTACGGCGTCTCGCCGACGGGTGAGGTGGCCGAGCCGGACGTCAAGGTGAGCGCGGCCTGGCTCATCGAGCACGCCGGTATCGGCAAGGGTTTCTCGCTGCCCGGATCGCGAGCCGGCTTGTCGACCAAGCACGCCCTCGCGCTCACCAACCGCGGGGGAGCGACGGCCGAGGAGCTCGCCGCACTCGCGCGGTTCGTCCAGCAGCGCGTACAGGCCGAGTTCGGCCTCATCCTGCAGCCCGAGCCCGTCCTCGTCGGCGTCGAGCTCTAACCCCGTCGCTACCGTCGACTCGCCAGAGGATGCGGATGGTCGGGTGCCGGCATCCGCAGTTCTTGGCGACTCGACGGCGTGGGTTGGGGGTGGGCGCGGGTCAGCGGGCTGACAGCAGACGGCGGATGCGGCGGACGAGGGCACCGGGGTCATCGAAGTCTCGCGCCGTCACGACCGTGACGCGGTAGCCGAGCGACTCGAGCTCGGCGCGTCGCGACTGATCCCGGCTCCACTGCGAGGAATCGCGATGGTAGTCGCCGTCGTACTCGAGGACGAGCCGGGCATCGCGGTACAGCAGATCCACCCGCGCGACGAAGCGCCACCCGTCGCGGATGACCACGTTCGTCTCGGGGCGGGGGAGTCCGGCCCGCACGAGCAGAACCCGCAGCTCCGACTCGCGCGGCGACTCCGCGCCGTCGTCGAGCAGGGTCAGGGCCTCAGCGCGCCGCACTGCGCCGCGGCTGCGGCCCGCCCTCGCGTGAGCGAGCCCCAGAGCGTCGATCGTCGTGCGCGGCCCACGTCGGCTGATCAGTGCGTCACCCGCGGCCACGAGGGCGCCCAGCGAGACCGCGCCGGCGAGGTCGACCCACGTACGCTCGATGGTCGTGAGGCGGATGCCGTCCACGCAGGCGATGTCGTCCGGACGCACAGCCAGCGCGCGGCCGACCACCTCGGGGCGGCGGACCCGGTTGGCCGGGAGAGCGACGGCGAGGTGCGGGCGGGCCGCCGCGGCGTCTCGGAGGACCGCGGGTAACGGCATCCGGTGCACCGCAGCGGCGGTGGGCCCGCAGAAGAAGGCATGACCGGGTACTCGCTCGCCGATCAGCCGGAGCATGTCGAGGTCGTTCAGAGGCCCGCGCGCCCGCGTGCCGTGGAGGGGGCTCGTCAGATCACGAGCCCGCAGTCGACCCGCGGTGACGCCGTGTTCCCGGGCCGTCTCGGTGACGAAGCCCGTCGGGAGTTCGGCGGGCAGCGGAGTGCGTCGCATGCCGCCAGCATCCGTCGCCTGCCCTTGGTGCCGAGGCCCCGCCCGCCGTTTCGGGAGAACTCCCGCCCCGCCGCCCATGTGCAGGACCCAACACCCATCCCGTCGACTCGCCACAAACGGCGGGTGCGAGCGCGTCAGGACCCGCCGTTTCTGGCGAGTCG
>NZ_JAPVLR010000002.1:713125-846105 GCF_027157935.1 Microbacterium sp. H37-C3
GGCGGTTTGTGGTGTGGGTACGGGGTGGGAGGGGGAGGGAGAAGAAAGGGGGGTCAGGAGAAGAGGCGCTGGAGGCGCTGGATGCCTTCGAGCAGCTGCTCGTCACCGAGCGCGTACGACAGGCGCAGGTAGCCCGAGGGGCCGAAAGCCTCGCCAGGCACGACGGCGACCTCGGCCTGCTCGAGGATCAGGTCGGCGAGCTCGAGGCTCGTGTTCGCCTCGACGCCGCCCCAGGAGCGTCCGAGGAGTCCGGTGACGTCGGGGTAGACGTAGAACGCCCCGAGGGGGTTGGGGACCTCGACGCCGGGGATCTTCGCGAGCTCCTCGACGATGAGCCGGCGCCGACGGTCGAAGGCCAAGCGCATCTCCTCGGCCTCGGTCTGCGGGCCGGTGAGTGCGGCGAGGGCCGCGCGCTGCGCGACGTTGTTGACGTTGGAGCTGAGGTGCGACTGCAGGTTTCCGGCGAGCTTCATGGCGTCGGCGGGGCCGACCATCCAGCCCACGCGCCATCCGGTCATGGCGTAGGTCTTGGCGACACCGTTGACCAGGATCGTCTGACCCGCGAGCTCGGGTACGGCCTCGACGATCGAGACCGCGCGGGCGCCTTCGTAGACGAGGTTCTGGTAGATCTCGTCGCTGATGACCCAGATGCCGTGCTCAAGAGCCCACTGGCCGATCGCCGCGGTCTCCTCGGGCGTGTACACCGACCCCGTCGGGTTGGAGGGCGAGACGAAGACGAGCACGGTGGTGCGCTCGGTGCGCGCGGCCTCGAGCTGCTCGACGGTGACCTTGTACTCCTGGTCTGCGCCGGCGAAGACCTCGACCGGGATGCCGTCGGCCAGGGCGATCGCTTCGGGATAGGTGGTCCAGTACGGCGCGGGCAGCAGCACCTCGTCGCCGGGGTTCACGACCGTCTGGAAGGCCTGGTACACCGACTGCTTGCCGCCGTTGGTCACGATGACCTGCGAGGGCTGGACCTCGAGGCCCGAGTCGCGCAGCGTCTTGGCGGCGATCGCCTCGCGCAGCACGGGGAGGCCGGCGGCGGGGGTGTACCGGTAGTTGGCCGGGTCGGCGAGGGCGTGCTGAGCGGCCTCGACGATGAACTGCGGCGTCGAGAAGTCGGGCTCGCCCGCGGCGTACGAGATGACCGGCCGGCCGGCGGCCTGCAGGGCCTTGGCCTTGGCGTCGACCTTGAGGGTCGCCGACTCGGCGATGGCGGAGAGCTTGCGGGACAGCGGTGCGCGTTCGGTCACCCTTCGAGAGTAGCGGCGTGGTCCACCGAATGGTGGACGGGGATCGACCGGATGACCTCTCCCGCGCCGGCGACGGAACCGGCACGCTGGAGGCATGACCACGAGAGCGAGCGCACCGACCGTCGTGCGCGGCCTGACCAAGAGATACGGCGACGTGACGGCCGTCGACGACGTGAGCTTCGAGGTGCCCGCCGGGGGCGTGTTCGCGTTCCTCGGGACGAATGGGGCCGGCAAGTCCACGACGATCAGCGCTCTCACGACTGTGATCGAGCCGGATGCGGGGCAGCTCGAGGTCGCCGGTCACGACGTGCGCTCCGACGGTGACGCCGTGCGCCGCGCGATCGGCGTCGTCTTCCAGGACTCGCTCCTC
This sequence comes from Microbacterium sp. H37-C3, assembly GCF_027157935.1. NCBI lineage: Bacteria > Bacillati > Actinomycetota > Actinomycetes > Micrococcales > Microbacteriaceae > Microbacterium > Microbacterium sp. H37-C3. Next base: position 714,749 of record NZ_JAPVLR010000002.1, read on the forward strand.
GATTCCGTGCTCACCGTGCGCGAGAACCTGACGGTGCGGGCGCGTCCGTACCTCGGCTCGACGGCGGCGATCCGCGACCGCATCGACCGCCTCGCCGAGATCATCGACCTGGGCGAGTTCATCGACCGTCGCTACGGCCGGCTGTCGGGCGGGCAGCGTCGCCGCGCCGACATCGCCCGCGCGCTGCTCCACGACCCGGAGATCGTCTTCCTCGACGAGCCGACGACGGGACTCGATCCCGCGAGCCGGCAGATGGTGTGGCGGACGATCCATGAGCTGCGCGAGCGCGCCGGTCTCACCGTGTTCCTCACGACGCATTACCTCGAGGAGACGGAGGAGGCCGATCAGGTCTGCATCATCGACCGCGGGCGCGTCGTCGCCGACGGCACTCCGGCGCAGCTGCGGGCGCGGTACAGCTCCAGCATCCTGTCGCTCGTCACCGCCGACGGCGACGAGCGCATCGCGGTGGCGGATGCCGCCGAGGCCCGCCGCATCCTCGCCGAACGGGGCGACGCGGTGCTCGACTTCGAGTTCCGTCATGGCCGGATGGACGACGTCTTCCTGACCCTGACCGGGCAGGCGGCCACCGATGGGACGTCGACGGGGGAGGCGGCGCGATGAAGACCGTGCAGGCGTACGTCGGGCGCAATCTCCGACTGTTCTACCGGGACCCGCTCGGGGTGTTCTTCTCGCTCACCGGCGCCCTGGTGGTGTTCCTCCTCTACGCCCTGTTCCTCGGCCAGATGCAGGTGGACTCGCTCGCCGCGACTCCGGGGTTCGATGCCGACGCCGCCCGCGACTTCGTCGACTCGTGGATGTTCGCCGGGGTCGTGGCCGTCGCCGCCGTCACGACGCCGCTCGGCGCGCTGTCGACGTTCGTCGAGGATGCCGCGTCCGGACGGTTCCGCGACTTCCTCGTCTCGCCGGTGCGCCGCGCGCAGCTCGTGCTCGGTTACCTCGGGTCGGCGTTCATCATCGGTTTGATCACCACGCTGATCGTGCTCGCCGTCGCGCTGGCCTACCTCGGGCTCACCGGGCGGACGCTCCCCGACGCCGGGCAGATCATCCGCATCGTGCTGTGGACCGTCCTCTCGGTGGCCGCCTACACGGCGCTCTGGGCGTTCGTGGTGTCGTTCCTTCGCACGAGCGGGTCGTACTCGGGACTGTCGACCCTCGTGGGAACCCTGACCGGCTTCGTCGCCGGTGCGTACATCCCCGTCGGCTCGTTCCCCGACGCCGTTCGGGATGCCGTCGGCGTGCTCCCGTTCGCGCAGTCGGCGATGCTCGTGCGGCGAGAGTTCGCCGCCGATCCGCTCGACCGCCTCGCGGGCGGCGCGCCGGGCGCGGTCGAGGAGCTCAGCCGCATCTACGGGCTCGACCTGCAGGTGGGGTCGGCGACGGTGCCGGTCTGGGTCGCGGCGGTCGTGCTCGCTGTCGTGGCCGTGGCGTTCGCGGTGCTCGCGGCGGCCCGCATCCGCTCGCGCATCCGCTGAGGGGCAGGATGGGAGCGTGATCAGTCGCAGCTGGGTGGATGTCGCCGTCGGTGTCGTGCTCGCCCTCGGCGTGGGCATCCTCGCAGCCGCGGGAGAGACGGACCGGCTGCCGTGGGCGGTCGCGGGCCTGGTGCTCCTGCTCGCGGCGTATCTGATCGCGCGGCCCTCCGCCGGCGCGGAGGATCCCCGGCGCTTCGCGGTGTTCCTCGCCGTCGTGACGGTCTCGATCGCGGCGATGACGTTCGGCGAGGTCTCGCTCGCGACGATGCAGGTCATCGTGTATCCGCTGGTGTGGATCTTCGCTCCGTTGCGCCGTGATGGTGTCGTGGGATCGCTTTCGGTCGGCGCCGGGATGCTCGTCGGGTATGCCGGCGGCTTCGGTTTCGCTCCCGACGCGCTGCTGGAGGCAGCTGCCGTCGCGGCGCTCTCGGTTGCGTTCTCGATCGCGATGGGGTGGTGGATCTCAGCGATCGCCGCATACGGCACCGAGCGCGCGCGCCTGCTCGACGAGCTCTCCCGGGCGCAGCAGCAGGTCGAGGCGCTCAGCCGCGACAAGGGCGCCGCCGACGAGCGGGAGCACCTGGCCCGCGAGATCCACGACACCCTCGCGCAGACCCTCGCGGGAATCGTCATGCTCGCCGAACAGGCCGGGCGGCGTTCGCGCGCGGGGGATGCAGGCGGCGCCGCGACCGCGGTCGAGCGCCTCGAGGTGGCCGCTCGCGACGCGCTTGGCGAGGCCCGTGCGATCGTCGCGCGCACCGCCGCCGTCCCCGACGACCCCGTGCTCGGCGCTGCGGTGGAGCGGCTCGCCGAACGCTTCCGCGCCGACACCGGGCTCGAGATCTCCGTCGTCGACACGGCTTCCGGGGCCGATCGCGAGACGCAGGTCGTCGCGCTGCGCTGCCTGCAGGAGGCGCTGGCCAACGTGCGCAAGCACGCGGGAGCCGCGCGGGTCACGGTGGCGCTCACGCGCGAGGACGACGGCGCCCTGCGACTGGTCGTCGAGGACGACGGGAGCGGGTTCGACGTCTCGTCTCCGCGTACCGGGTACGGTCTCGACGGCATGAGCGAGCGGGTCGCACTCGCCGGGGGGAACCTCGAGATCACGGCCGTCGCGGGTTCGGGGACGACGCTCTCCGTTCGGCTGCCCGGGTCGCCTGTGCCGAGCGCTGGCGCGGCGGTGCGCGCATGATCCGTCTGCTGATCGCCGATGACCACCCGATCGTCCGGGCGGGGCTGGTCGGTCTGCTCGCCGACGAGCCCGGGTTCGAGGTGATCGCGGAGGCCGCCGACGGCGACGAGGCCGTCCGGCTCGCCACCGAGGCGCATCCCGACGTCATCCTCATGGACCTCCGGATGCCGGTGCTCGACGGCGTCGCAGCCACGGCTCGTATCGTGACGGCGCGCGATGGGGCCGCGGGGCCGCGCGTGCTCATCCTCACGACCTACGAGAGCGACGACCAGATCCTCGCCGCCATCGAGGCCGGAGCCAGCGGCTATCTGCTGAAGGCGGCTCCACGCGAGGAGATCGTGGCGGGAATCCGGTCGGTCGCCGCCGGCCAGTCGGCTCTGTCGCCGGCCGTCGCGGTGCGTCTGGTGGAACGGATGCGGCAGCCCGAGCCGGCGGCATCCGCTCTCACTCCGCGCGAGACCGACGTGCTGCGCCTCGTCGCCGCGGGGCACGGCAACAGGCAGATCGCGGTGCAGCTCGGGATCGGCGAGTCGACCGTCAAGACGCACCTGTTGCGGGTCTACGACAAGCTCGGCGTCGACAGTCGCACCCGGGCCGTGACCCTGGCCCTCGAGCGCGGCCTGCTTCCCTGACCCGAGTCTCTTGTCTCCCCGTCGACTCGCCATGAGTTGCGGATCCGGTGGGATCCGCATCCGCAACTCATGGCGAGTCGACGATCGTTACCGGGTTGTCACGCGCGGACGCGGGGGCTGTTCTAGCGTGGGCGGGAGGGGCGACGGGGGAGGAGCCGGATGCGGATGGAGATACGGATGCTGGCTCCGCTTGCCACGGGCGCGGCCACGCTATTGCTTCTCGCGGGGTGTGCGTCGATCCCGCTCGGCCCGCCGCCGGTCCGCGAGGTCGCGGCCGTCTCCGACACGATGTCGTGCCCGGACCTGGTCCTCAACCCGCTTCCCGGTGCCGGTCTCGTCCCTGAGGACTTCGAGGTCGTCGCGGTGCTGGAGTGCGCCAACGGCGTGACGCGCGAGGATGCCGACGGCACCGTCGCTGGGAACGAGGTGCGGCGCTACGAGGGCGACCTCACGGAATTCCTCGACGCGATGGCGGCGCCGAGCGATCCTGGGCCGGCAGCGGTCTGCCCCGCCATCGGGTACGGCTTCCGCGCGATCTGGGCGACGGATGCGGCGGGCCGCTTCGTGCCCATGTCGTTCCCCTCGACGGCATGCGGCGGGCCGAAGGAAGAGGAGCCGCTCGCCGCGCTGGCGCGCCTCGAAGTCGTCGACCGTACGTTCTCGGATACCGTGCGCGTCGAGCTCCGCGAGGCGACAGCGGCGGGCTGCGCGACGCGTGCGGGGGTGGCTCCGCTCAACGTCCTCGGGTGGGCGCCGACCGAGACGCCTTCGGCGGTCGAGGTAGAAGTCTCCGGCGCGATGGTGTGCGTCTACCAGGCTGATGCCGCCGATGCCCTCGACGACGCCGGAACACCGACCCTCATCGGCGACGGAGGACTCTTCGCGACGGCATTCTCGCTCGACTCCCCGGAGGCGCATGTGGTTCTCACCGCGGCGGCCGGCCCCGCCACGGCCCGGGATTGCGGCGAGGCGGCATCCCGTTTCGTCGTTCTGTATCCGCGCACCGTGACGAACGCGGTGGACACGCCGGTGCCGGTGACGGTCGAGCTCGACGGCTGCCAGCGCATCATCGGCACCGACTTACGGGCCCGGCCCGCTTCTCCCGAGGTGATCGCCCTCCTGTCCCCCTGACCCACCGCTCTCGCCGTCGACTCGCCAGGAACTGCGGATGCGTGGGGCGCGGGATCCGCAGTTCGTGGCGAGTCGACCGGGGGTGAGGGACCTCAGAGGTACTTCGCGTAGGCGGGGAGGGTCAGGAACGGGGGGAACTCGGAGCCGAGCGCGACCTCGCGGAACAGGGCCGCGGCATCGTCGAAGCGGTCGCCGTCGCGGCGCTCGACCTCGGCGATGACGTCGTCGACCAGTTCGTCGACCCAGGCGCGGGTGATCGGCGTGCCGTCATCCGTCGTGCGGTCCTGGTGGATCCACTGCCAGATCTGCGAGCGGCTGATCTCGGCTGTGGCGGCATCCTCCATCAGGTCATCGATCGCGACGGCGCCGATCCCGCGCAGCCAGGCCTCGAGGTAGCGCACGGCGACGGACACGTTCGCGCGCACACCGGCGGTCGTGATCGGCAGGCCGATGTGGCAGTCGATCAGTTCGGATGCCGCGACCTCGACGTCGTCGCGCTGCCGGTCGAGCTGATTCGGGCGGTCGCCGAGCACGGCGTCGAACTCGGCGCGCGCGATCGGGATGAGGTCGGGGTGCGCGACCCACGTGCCGTCGAACCCATCGCCGGCCTCCCGCCGCTTGTCGGCGGCGACCTTTTCGAACGCGGCGCGCGTGACCTCGGGGTTCCGTCGGTTGGGGATGAAGGCGCTCATCCCGCCGATCGCGTGCGCGCCCCGGCGGTGGCAAGTCTTCACGAGCAGCTCGGTGTACGCGCGCATGAACGGCACCGTCATCGTGACCGCGCTGCGGTCGGGCAGCACGAACCGGGCCCCGCGGCCGCGGTAGTTCTTGATCATCGAGAAGATGTAGTCCCACCGTCCGGCGTTGAGACCCGCGCAGTGGTCGCGGAGAGCGAAGAGGATCTCGTCCATCTCGAACGCCGCCGGCAGCGTCTCGATCAGCACGGTCGCCCGGATGGTGCCGTGGGCCAGTCCGAGCCGGCGCTCCGTGAACGAGAAGACGTCGTCCCACAGCTGCGCCTCGGTGCTGGATTCGAGCTTGGCGAGGTAGAAGTACGGTCCCCGGCCGCTCTCGACGAGCCGGACGGCGTTGTGGAACGCATAGAGCCCGAAGTCGACGAGTGACCCGGAGGCGTCGAGGGTGCGCCCTGTGCGGTCGGTGTAGGCGAGGTGCTTCTCGGTGAGGTGCCAGCCGCGCGGGCGCATGACGATCGTCGGGGTGCGCTCGGCGGTGACGGTGTAGCGCCGCCCATCGGGATCGGTGTGCTCCAGCTCACCGCGGATCGCGTCGCGCAGCGACAGCTGCCCGCCGATGACGTTGCGCCAGGTCGGCGAGGTGGCGTCCTCCTGGTCGGCGAGCCACACGCGGGCGCCTGAATTCAGGGCGTTGATCGTCATCTTGGGATCGGTGGGTCCTGTGATCTCGACGCGGCGGTCCTCGAGGCCCGGGCCCGCACCCGCGACGCGCCACGAGTCGTCCTCGCGGATGTGCGCGGTGTCGCTCCGGAACGATGGGTCGGCCCCATTGCCGATCTCGAAGCGGCGCCGCATCCGGTCGGCGAGGCGGTCGTGCCGTCGCCCCGCGAAGCGGTCGTGCAGCGCCGTGACGAAGTCGAGCGCGTCGGGCGTGAGGATCTCGTCGAAGCGCGGGTGCATCTCGCCGCGCACCTCGATCGCAGGTTCGTGCGTCTGCACGGGTACAGGCCCCGTCCAGGTGCGCCGCCGGCTCTGAGTCTCTGTGATGGTCATGGTCTCGTCTCCTGTGATCTGTGACGCTCGGGTCAGAACTGGGATGCCTCGGTCGATCCGGCCAGGGCGAGGGTGGCGCTGTCGGGGTTGAGCGCCGTCGAGAGGGCGTCGAAGTAGCCGGTGCCGGCTTCGCGCTGGTGGCGGGTGGCGGTGTAGCCGTGCGCCTCGGCGTCGAACTCCGCCTGTTGCAGCTCGACGTACGCGCTCATTGCACGGTCGGCGTAGCCACGGGCGAGGTCGAACATCGAGTGGTTGAGGGCGTGGAATCCGGCCAGGGTGATGAACTGGAACCGGTAGCCCAGCTCGGCCAGCTCCGCCTGGAACGTCGCGATCTGCGCGTCGCTGAGGTGCCGCTTCCAGTTGAAGCTCGGCGAGCAGTTGTACGCGAGCAGCTTGCCGGGATGCTCCGCGTGGACGGCTGCGGCGAACTCGCGGGCCAGCTCGATGTCGGGCTCGCCGGTCTCGACCCACAGCAGGTCTGCGTAGGGTGCGAACGCGAGGCCGCGCGCGATGACGGGGTCGATCCCGGCGCGGGTGCGGTAGAAGCCCTCGCTCGTGCGCTCGCCGGTGAGGAAGGGGCGGTCGCGCTCGTCGACGTCGCTCGTGATGAGGTCGGCGCCCAGCGCGTCGGTCCGCGCGATCACGATCGCAGGCACGCCCGCGACATCCCCGGCGAGCCGCGCGGCATTGAGCGTGCGGATGTGCTGAGCGGTCGGCACCAGCACCTTGCCGCCGAGGTGGCCGCACTTCTTCTCACTCGCGAGCTGATCCTCCCAGTGCGTGCCGGCGGCACCAGCGGCGATGAGGGATGCCGCGAGCTCGTAGGCGTTCAACGGACCGCCGAACCCCGCCTCGCCGTCGGCGACGATCGGGGCGAGCCAGTCGCGGGTGCGGCCGCCCTCGGCGTGCTCGATCTGGTCCTGTCGCAGCAGCGCGTTCGAGATGCGCCGCACGACGGCGGGCACGGAGTTGGCGGGATACAGGCTCTGGTCGGGGTAGGTCTGCCCGGCGAGGTTCGCGTCGGCGGCGACCTGCCAGCCGGACAGGTAGATCGCCTTCAGGCCGGCGCGCACCTGCTGGACGGCCTGGCCGCCCGTGTAGGCCCCGAGGGCGCGGACGTACTCCTCGGTGTGGAGGAGGTTCCACAGCGACTCGGCACCCCGGCGGGCGAGGGTGGCGTCCTCACGGACGGAGCCACGCAGCCGGATGACGTCGTCTGCGCGGTACGTGCGCTCGATGCCGTCCCAGCGGGGGTCGGTCTGCCACAGCTCCTCGAGCTCGGCAGCGGTCTGAACCTGGTCGCCGGGCCGCAGCGGACCCGGAGCGGGAATCGTGGTCATCTCGGTCTCCTTCGTCAGAACGGGCGGCTCTGCCCGTCGTGGAGACCACTGTGGGCGAACTATCGGGCGCAGCACCGCCGGGTTCGAGGAGAAGATCGGCCGATCTTCTGCTTTCGTGACAGAATCCCGCCATGACGCGCAAGGATGCCGTCGCCGCCGCGGGCGTGGCGCTCGACGATGAGGACATGGACGCCTTCACGATCGGCCGGCGCATCCGGCAGATCCGCACCGGACGGGGGATGACCCTCGACGACCTCGCCGCTGCCGTCGGGCGTGCGCCGAGCCAGCTCTCGATGATCGAGAACGGTCGCCGCGAGCCGAAGCTCTCGCTGCTCCGCACGATCGCGCGCGCCCTCGGCACCTCGCTCGATGCGCTCCTCGAGTCCGAGGAGCTGGATCCCCGTGCCGCCCTGGAGATCGAGGTCGCCCGCGCGATGGCGGGGCCGACGTTCCGAAGCGCCGGGATCACGCCGTTCCGCATCCCGCGCGCCGTGCCCGACGAGGTGCTTCGCGCCCTTCTCGCGCTGCAGGGCGAGATCGAGCGGTTGTACGACGAGCGCGCCGCGACCCCCGAGGAGGCGCGGCGCGCCAACGTCGCCCTGCGGCGTCTTATGCGGACGCAGAACAACTACTTCCCCGAGCTCGAGCAGCAGGCGCGGGAGCTGCTGGCGGCGGTCGGGCACCCGGGCGGGCCGCTGACGCAGCGCACCGCGAGCGACATCGCGGGGCATCTCGGCTTCAGCATCCATTACGTCGCGGATCTGCCCCAGACGACCAGAAGCGTCGCCGACCTCGCCCATGGGCGGCTCTACCTGTCGAGCCGCCTCGCCGCCGCGACGTCCGCCGATCCGCGGACCGCCGTGCTGCAGGCGCTGTCGAGCCGCATCCTCGGTCACACCGAGCCGGCCAGCTACGACGAGTTCCTGCGGCAGCGGGTGGAGACCAACTACCTCACCGGTGCCCTGCTGATCCCCGAGGCCGATGCCGTGCCCGCCCTGCGCGAGGCCAAGGAGCGGCGCGCGATTTCCATCGAGGATCTGCGCGACGCGTATTCGGTGACCTACGAGACCGCCGCGCACCGATTCACGAACCTCGCGACGGAGCATTTGGGCATCGCTGTGCACTTCCTCAAGGTTCACGAGTCGGGGACGATCACGAAGGCGTACGAGAACGACGACGTCGACTTCCCGACCGATCGCCTCGGCGCCATCGAGGGGCAGCTGTGCTGCCGGGAGTGGACGAGCCGGGCGGTGTTCGACGTCGATGACCGCTTCAACCCGTACTACCAGTACACCGACACCGGCAACGGGACCTATTGGTGCACGGCTCGCGTCGAGCACTCGAGCGAGGGCGCGCACTCGGTCAGCGTCGGGGTGCGGTTCGACGACACGAAGTGGTTCCTCGGGCGCGACACACCTCACCGCGGGGTGTCACGGCACTCGGTCGACGTGTGCTGCCGACGTGCGCCGGCCGACCTCGAGGAGCGGTGGCGTGCTGCCGCGTGGCCGAACGTGAAGACCCCACGCACGCTGCTGGCGACTCTGCCGACCGGCGCCTTCCCGGGCGTCGACACGACTGATCTCTACGCGTTCCTGGAGGCACACGCCCCCTCCTGAGCACCCCGTCGACCCGGGTCAGGGGGCGGCGTTCCACCGGGGGCGGTAGGGGGTGCCGGGGGCGGGCGAGGCAGTGTCGATCGCGGTCAGGACGGCGGCAGCGTCGGCGACGGGGAAGGTCGTCACCAGGCGGATGCCCTCGTCGGTGACACGCGCGTACACGAGCGCGGCGGCACCGGTGGAGGCCGACAGCACGGTGAGGTACTCGCCGCCGGCCTCGGACCGCGCCGCCGCGGGGGAGCGGAGCAGGCTCGTCGCCGCGTCCGTCACCCGTTCGAGCAGCGTCGGCCCGTCCGCCCAGGGCGCGAACGCAGCGTCGGCGAGCCCGAACGCGCCGGCGAGCTCGGGGCCGAGCCAGCGTTCGCGCTTCAGGCCGTACGGCGTCGGCGTCAGCGAGAGCAGGTAGCCGTACACGTGAAGGAGGCCCGCGTTCCCGACCGGCCAGGCACTCGGCTCGCCGGCGAGATCGTGCAGCCGGTCGAAGACCGCACGGTCGAGCACGGGCGCACCGACGTTCTCGTCGACGATGGTCGACCGCGACCAGCGTGCGAAGCGACCGGATGCCGCATCCTGGGCTATCGATCGCGAGAGCCAGGGCACCGCGTCGAACGCCTGCCCGGCGTCGCCGCGCGCGGCGGTCGCGGCCGCCGCATCGAGTCGTCGGATCTCGTTCATCCGCAGTTCATCGACTGTGGGATTTGTGTCCACGTGTGCACCTAACGATGGACGAAGCGTCCAATCAGAAAGTCCGATCCGTGCCGAACCCTGCTCTCATCATCTTCGATTTCGACGGAACCGTCGCCCTCGGCGACGGGCCGGTGCTCGCCTACGCGCGTGCTGCCGCCGCTGCCTCCGGCGATCCCGACCGGTTCCTCGCCCGGGTCGACGACGGGCTGCGCGGCCGACCGTCCGGTGCTGGGGCGCCGCTCGACGCGTACGACGTGATCCGCCTCGTGGCCGAGGACGCGGGGGTCGGGGCCGAGGCGCTGTCGCGTGCCTACCTCGACAGCCGCGCACTGCTGGGCACCGATCTCGCTCCCGTCGAGGCGCCGGTCGGGCTCGCCGCGGTCGCCGAACGCTTGCCGGCCGAGTGCGTCCTCGTCACCAATGCCCCGGCGACCCGCGTCGCGGAGACCCTCGACGCGCTCGGGCTCGGCGACGCCTTCGCGGGCATCGTCACCGACGCGGGCAAGCCCGCCGGACTCGAACGGCTGCTCGACGCGCCCGAGGTCCGTGACCGCCGGGTGCTCGCGGTCGGCGACATCTGGCGCAACGACCTCGAGCCCGCGCACCGGCGCGGACACGACACCGCGCTCGTCGGTCCGTGGACGGATGCCGCGGCATCCCCGACCTTCCACGCCGACACGCTCACCGAACTGCTGCCGCGCATCGAAGCGTGGGCCGCGGCATCCGCCCCCTGACTCCGTACCCCTCTCACACCACTCCTTTCCCACCCCTCACCCGAAGGACATCCACTCATGCGCACCACCCGACTTCTCGCCGCGGCCGCCGTCAGCGCCATCGCCGCCATCACCCTCGCCGGCTGCGCGGGCTCGCCCGCCGCCGGTGACACCCCTGAGGCCGCCGCCGACCCGACGTCGCTCGTGCTCGCGCTCGTCCCCTCGCAGGACCAGAACGGGCTCGTCGAGACCGCGGCTCCGCTCACCGACTACCTGAGCGACGAGCTCGGCATCGAGGTCACCGGTGTGGTCTCGAAGGACTATCAGGCCGCCGTCGAGGCGATGGGCGCGGGCCAGGCGCAGATCGGCTTCCTCCCGTCGCTGCAGCTGTGGCAGGCCAACGACATGTACGGCGCTGACGTCGTGCTGCAGACCGAGCGCAACGGCAACATCAGCTACCCCGCGCAGTTCATGACGAACAACCCCGACAAGTACTGCGACGACGCTCCCGTCGAGCGCGACGGCATGCTCTTCTGCAACGGCGCCGACGCGATGACAGGCCCCGCGGGCCTCGACTCGATCACCAAGGTGAAGGGCGCGAAGGTCGCCGTGCTCGGACCCGGGTCGCCCGCCGGCTACATCTACCCGATCCTCGCGCTGCAGGAGGCCGGGCTCGACGCCGACAGCGACATCGATCAGCTGCCCGTGACCGCGAACGACGCGTCCGTGCTCGCCGTCTACAACGGTGACGCCGAAGTCGGGTTCAGCTTCTGGGACGCGCGCACGATCGTGAAGAAGGACACCCCGGACGTCGGGCAGAAGGTCGTCGTGTTCGCGATGACCGAGGAGATCCCGAACGACGGTGTCGCGCTGAGCTCGGACCTCTCGCCCGAGCTGCGCGAGCGCATCGCGACCGCGCTGGAGGACTTCTCGAACACCGCCGAGGGCTCGGAGGTGCTGCAGAGCATCTACTCGATCACGAAGCTCGCACCCGCCGACGCCTCGTCACTCGACGTCGTCGCACGCGCCGCGCAGGCGCTCGGACTGCAGTGACCGACACCACTGCACGCGATGCCGGGGCCGCGGCCCCGGCATCGCCGTCGGGCATCCGGCTGCACGACGTCACGGTGGGCTACCCGAACGGCACTCTCGGCCTGCGCGGGGTCTCGCTCGAGATCGGTGCGGGCGAGATGGTCGCCGTCGTCGGGCTGTCGGGATCGGGCAAGTCGACCCTCATCCGCACGATCAACGGCCTCGTCCCCGTGACCTCCGGCGTGCTCGAGGTCGGCGGCGTGCGCGTCGACACGGCGCGTGGGCGCGAGCTGCGTCGCTTGCGCGGCGACATCGGCATGGTGTTCCAGGGCTTCAACCTCGCCGGTCGCACGAGCGTGCTCAACAACGTCCTCGTCGGTCGCCTCGCCCATACCCCGGTGTGGCGCACCCTGCTGGGCGCCTACCGGTCCGACGACCGCCGCCTCGCCTTCGAGGCGCTCGAGCGCGTGGGGATGCTGCCGCGGGTCTGGGATCGCGCCGCCGCTCTCTCGGGAGGTCAGCAGCAGCGCGTCGCGATCGCCCGCGCCCTCGCGCAGCAGCCGCGCATCGTCCTGGCCGACGAGCCGGTCGCGAGCCTCGACCCGCCCACCGCGCACGGGGTCATGAAAGACCTCCAGCGCATCAACACCGAGCTCGGCATCACGGTGCTGGTGAACCTGCACCTGCTCGACCTGGCGCGCACCTACGGCGTGCGACTGATCGGGATGCGGGCGGGCGAGGTCGTCTACGACGGCCCGGCAGCGGATGCCACCGACGCGGACTTCGCCGGCATCTACGGGCGATCGCTGACGGCCGAGGACCGGCTCGACGCATGAGCGCGCCCGCACTCGTCGTCCCGCCGCGACCCCGCGGACGTGTGGTGCCGTGGCTGGTCGCGGGGATCGTCACCGTGATCACGGTGGTCACCTGCCTTCCCGGCATCGGCGTCGGCCTCGACCTGTCGGGCATCGCGCGCAACTGGCAGCACGGAGCCGACAAGGTGCTCGGATTGCTGCAGCCGGACTGGACCTTCTTCCCGCGGACCGTCGCCCCGCTGCTGGAGACGCTCCAGATGGCGGTGATCGGCACCGCGGTGGGGGCCGCGCTCTCGCTGCCGCTGAGTCTGTGGGCGGCTCGGCCGACCAACCCGCGCCCGGTGCTGCGGGGTGCGGTCCGCGCGATGCTCAACATCGTCCGGAGCGTTCCCGACCTGCTGTCGGCGGCGATCCTGGTGGCGATGGTCGGGGTCGGCGCGCTGCCCGGCATCCTCGCCCTCGTGATCTTCAACGTCGGCATCATCGTGAAGCTGGTCTCCGAGCAGATCGACGCGATGGACACGGGGCCCCTCGAAGCGGGCCGCGCCGCGGGCGGGACGCAGCTTCAGATCAATCGTGCCCTCGCCCTGCCCGACACCTGGCCCGCGTTCGCGGCGCAGACGCTGTACGTCCTCGAGCTCAACGTCCGCGCGTCGACCGTCCTGGGGCTCGTCGGCGCCGGCGGCATGGGCCTCATCATCGACGCCGTGCGCACCTTCTACCGGTACGACCAGCTGTCGCTCATCATCCTGGAGATCCTCGTCGTCGTGCTCGTCATCGACGCCGCCAGCTCCGCCCTGCGACGGAGGCTCGCATGACCGCTCCCGTTCTCGCCGATCCGCGACGCACGTCAGCGCAGGCCGTGCCCTCCCGCCCGCGTCGACGGGTGCGCACCGTGGTCGCCGCCGCCGTGACGATCGTCGTCATCCTGGCCTTCTGGTCGGTGGACATCACCTGGTCGCGGCTGGCCGACCTGCCCGCCGAGCTCGTGCGCTACGGCTGGCTCATGTTCTCGTCGCCGACGTGGGAGAAGCTGCCGGACGCTCTGTGGCAGACCTGGCAGAGCGTTCAGATGGCCTGGGTCGGGACCGTGCTCGGGGTCATCGTGGCCACACCGCTCAGCCTGGTGGCGGCCCGAGGGTTCGGTCCGGCATGGCTGCGCTCGATCCTGCGGTTCGTGTTCTCGACGATTCGCGCCGTTCCCGAGATCATCTTCGCGATCATCATCCTCTCGATGACCGGGCTCACGCCGCTCACGGGGGCGCTCGCCCTCGCGGTGAACGGCATCGGCACCCTCGGCAAGTGGGGGTACGAAGCCGTTGAAGCCGTCCCCGCCGGACCCATCGAAGCGGCGCGTGCGGCCGGGGGCAGCCCGGCGCAGGTGCTGCGATGGGGCGTGTGGCCGCAAGCGACCCCGGTGTTCCTGTCGTTCTGGCTCTACCGCTTCGAGATCAACGTGCGCTCGTCGGCCGTCCTCGGGCTCATCGGAGTCGGCGGGATCGGCGACATGCTGACGACCTACACCCAGTACCGTGAGTGGTCGACGGTGGGGATGCTGCTGATCGTCGTGATCGTCGTCACGATGACGATCGACGGCATCTCGGGCCGCATCCGCCGACGGATCATGGAGGGCGCACGTGTCCGGTAACGCTCCGCCGACCGTGCGCATCCAGGCGCTCCGCAACGGGCTGCAGCCGACCGAGCGCCGCGTCGCGGACGTGATCCTCGACGCGCCCGAGGTCGTGGTCGAACTCACCGCGCAGCAGCTGGCCGACCGCGCGGGGGTCGCGCGTTCGTCGGTGGTCCGCGCCTGTCAGACGTTCGGGTTCCGCGGCTATCCGCAGCTGCGGGTCGCGCTCGCCGCCGAACTCGGAGCGGCCGCGCCGGCGCCATCCGACCACGGCGACGGGGCGCTCGGGCGCGTGCGCAGGTCGATCGATCGAGCCGCGGCGTCGCTGCCGGCGTCGACGAGCCTGCTCGAGGCTGACGAGGTCGAGCGAGCGGTGACGGCTGTGGTCGGCGCCGGCAGGCTGCTGGTCGTCGCCAACGGACTCTCGTCGCCGGTCGCGAGCGATCTCGCGATGCGCCTGACCGCCGTGGGGCGGCCCGCCGAGGTGATCGCCGACGTCATCGCGCAGCAGATCTCCGCTCGGCAGCTCGGCCGTCGTGACGTCTGCATCGTCGTGAGCGGCTCGGGTGCGAACGAGGCGAGTCTGCGGGCCGCATCGGCGGCGGCGACCGGGGGAGCCGTCGTCATCGCGATCACCTCGTTCGCGGCATCCCCGCTTGTCGAACGAGCCACGCACGCGCTCGTCATCGCGCCGGCGGGGACGAGCTTCCGCGATGAGCTCGAGCACACGTCGCGGGCCGCGCACGCGCTGTTCGTCGAGGCTCTCGCCGACGAGGTGGCCGCGCGCCTGCCCGGCGGCGCGAGCGCCGTGCGCGCGCAGGTGCTCGAGGTCCTCTCCGACAACCTCGGGGCTTGAGCACGGGGTCAGGGGGAGAGGCGGAGGGCCGTCCAGACGGCGGCGCGGTCGGCGAAGCTCGACAGGTCGCGGCCGAGCAGGCGCTGGGCCAGGGCGATGCGCGTGCGGACGGTGTGTCGATGCACGCCGAGGGCGCGCGCCGTCGACTCGTGAGCGCCGTCGTGGTCGAGCCAGGCGACGAGCGTCGCCTCGAGCGCCGTGCCGTGACGTGCATCGTGGGTGCGCAGCGGGGTGAGCTCGGCTCCGGCGCGGGCGCGAGCGGGCGCCGTCGCGAGATCGTCGAGCAGGTCGCCTGGAGCATCGACGACATCGGTGACGGCACCCGGACGCCCGCGGTCGCGCGCGAGCCGGGCCCGGTCGCGGGCCGCCGTCACGTCGTCGTCGGTCGTGGCCGCCGCGGTCCCGAGCCGCCACGACAGCCGCGCGGCGATCTCGTCGAGCAGGTGCCGTTCGTTCGTCCCGACGATGAGGAGCACGCCGTCCTCGTCGCGACCGTAGAACAGCCGGCCGCCTGCGGCGTGATTGTCGAGCACTTCGCGCGCGCCGGTCGGCGCGTGCGCATCCGCCACCGCGACGACGTAGGGTGCGGCGGGGAAGCCGCCCCAGGCATCGGTCGCCACCTTCCGTGCGAGGGCGAGGTGCCCGTCGGCGAGGAGGTCGACGAGCGCAGCGCGCAGCCCGCTCCACGCGCCCGCGGTCATCCGGCGCTGCTCGAGAGCGAGGCCCGTCGTCGCGACGACGGCGGTGACGACGGCGCGGGCGTCCTGGTCGAGTTCGGCGCCGGCAGTGACGAGGACGCCGCGCTGACCCCCCGAGCCGAGCGTCTGCAGCGTCACCGGATAGCCCGCCAACCGCATCGCCGCGCCAGTTCCTCCTCCCCGTCGCAGCAGCGCCGCAGCCTCTGCTCCGACGGCCCCGCGCAGATCGCCGTCGACCGCGGACCCGGCGGAGGAGTGCTCGTGCGTCAGCGTTCCCGAGGCGTCGTAGAGGCCGACCCACGCGCCGAGCTGGCGCGCGAGCTCGGCCAGCGTCGCGTCGAACCCGTCGGGCCGCAGGGCGGCGATCGCGAGGGCGCGCTGCGCGTCGAGCGCCCAGCTGCGCCGGGCGTACGCCTGCGCGGCGATGGCTTCGGCGGCGGCTCGGGCGACGGCGATGAACGGGGTCCGATACGGCACCTCGAACAGCGGCATGCCCGCCGTCGTGCAGGCGAGCCGGAGGGAATCGGGGATGCCGTCGCGGACCACCTCCGTGCCGAAGCCGAGCCCGCGGACACCGCGCGCCCGCAGGCGGCCGACGTAGGCCTCCGCCTTCGCATCCGCATCGGAGTCCCCGGCGAACTGGGTGCCCGTCGTGAGCAGGACGACGTCCTCCGAGAGGAAGGGGGTGGGGTCGGCAAGATCGGAGCTGTGCACCCAGCGCACCGGCGCGTCGAGGTTGGCGTCGTCGGCAGGCGTCGCGAGGCGCAGATCGAGTTCACGCCGGGCCAGCAGAGCGCGGATCGTCGGTGACGGGGGAGCGGCGGCGGGCATCGGCATCCTGTACGTGCTGGCGATTAGAGGTGGCATCACTGTACAACCCGGTGAATGCGGATTGCGCGATGCGCGTCTTACTGTCGCGGAATGAGCACCACGACCTCGACGCCGACCATTCCCCTCGGCGGCCCGACCCTCCCACAGGAGCGCCGCGTCGTCACCGCGATCCCCGGACCCCGCTCCGAGGAGCTGCTGGCACGCAAGGCAGCCGCCGTCCCGGCCGGTGTCGGCCACACCGCGCCGATCCATGCCGTCGCCGCGGGTGGCGGAGTCGTCGTCGACGCCGACGGGAACTCGCTCATCGACCTCGGCTCGGGCATCGCCGTGACCTCGGTCGGCAACGCGCATCCCGCCGTCGTCGCCGCGGTGCAGGCGCAGGTCGCGCAGTTCACCCACACCTGCTTCATGATCTCGCCGTACGAGTCGTACGTCGCCGTCGCCGAAGCCCTCAACCGGCTCACCCCCGGCGACCACGAGAAGAAGACCGCGCTGTTCAACTCGGGCGCCGAAGCGGTCGAGAACGCCGTGAAGATCGCACGCAAGGCGACCGGCCGTCAGGCGGTCGTCGCCTTCGACCACGGCTACCACGGCCGCACGAACCTCACGATGGCGCTCACCGCGAAGTCGATGCCCTACAAGAGCGGATTCGGGCCCTTCGCCCCCGAGGTCTACCGTGCGCCGCTGTCGTATCCGTTCCGCGACGGACTGTCGGGCCCGGATGCCGCGGCCCGCGCGATCTCGCAGATCGAGAAGCAGATCGGAGCCGACAACCTCGCCGCCGTCATCATCGAGCCCATCCAGGGCGAGGGCGGGTTCATCGTCCCCGCCGACGGGTTCCTGCCGGCGGTCGCCGATTGGTGCCGCGAGAACGGCGTCGTGTTCATCGCCGACGAAGTCCAGACCGGCTTCGCCCGCACCGGTGCGATGTTCGCGAGCGAGCACTTCGGCATCGTCCCCGACCTGATCACGACGGCGAAGGGCATCGCGGCCGGCCTGCCGCTCGCGGCCGTCACCGGCCGCGCTGACCTCATGGACGCCTCGCACCCCGGTGGCCTGGGCGGCACGTACGGCGGCAACCCCGTCGCCTGCGCGGCGGCCCTCGCCGCGATCGACGCCTTCGAGAACGACGGCCTGATCGAGCGCGCTCAGCAGATCGGGGCGCGCCTGACAGCTCGTCTCAACGCGATGCGCGAGAGCGACCCCCGCATCGGGGAGGTGCGCGGGCTCGGCGCGATGATCGCCGCCGAGTTCGTCGACCCCGCCACCGGCGCCCCCGACGCCGCGCTGACCTCGGCGATCGCCAAGGCGTGCATTGCGGAGGGCGTCATCGTCCTCACGTGCGGCACCTACGGCAACGTGATCCGGTTCCTTCCGCCGCTCTCGATCGGCGACGAGCTGCTCGAGGACGGTCTCGACGTCATCGCCGCGGCTCTCGGGCGGGCCTGAGCGTGGCGGCCCCGAGCTCGAGCGGCTGGGAGAACCCGGTCTCGCCCGAGACGTCCGCGGGGCTCGGGGCGGTGACGAAGGCGCGCTCGAACAAGCTGCGGTCGCGCCACGTCACGATGATCACTCTCGGCGGCATCATCGGCGCGAGCCTGTTCGTCGGATCCGGCAACGTCATCCGCACGGTCGGGCCGGCCGCGGTCCTGTCGTACCTGCTGGGCGGTCTGCTGGTCTTCCTCGCGATGCGCATGCTCGGCGAGATGGCGGCGTCGCGTCCGGCGATCGGCTCGTTCATGGAGTACGCCCGCGTCGGACTCGGTGATTGGGCGGCCTATCTCGTCGGCTGGCTCTACTGGTACTTCTGGGTCGGCGTGCTCGCCTACGAGGCAGTGCTCGGCGGCGAGACGATGCACACCTGGTTCCCCGGCATCCCCTCGTGGGGCTGGTCGCTGATCCTGCTCGCGGTCTTCGTCGGCACGAACGTCATCTCGGTCCGCACGTTCGGCGAGGTCGAGTTCTGGCTGGCCAGCATCAAGGTGCTCGCTATCGTCGTGTTCCTCGGCGCCGGCATCCTCTTCGCCCTCGGGCTGTGGCCGCAGGCGACCTTCGCCGTCCCCAACCTGTGGGAGCACGGCGGGTTCGCCCCCAACGGCATCGGCGTCGCCTTCACCGGCGTTGCCCTCGTGATCTTCTCGTACTTCGGCACCGAGATCGCCGTCATGGCGTCGGCCGAATCCGTCGATCCCGCCAAGGGCATCCGGCAGGCGACCAGCACGATCATCTGGCGCATCCTGCTGTTCTTCGTCGGGTCGGTGCTCGTGATCGTCACCGTCGTGCCCTGGGATGAGCTGCCAGCGCCGACGGATGTCGCGAATGCGCCGTTCACGGTCGCGCTGTCGCGCTTCGGCATCCCCGGGGCCGACGTCATCATGCAGCTCGTGATCTTCACGGCCGTCATCTCGGTCCTCAACTCGGGCCTGTACTCGGCCTCGCGGATGTTCTCGGCGCTGGCCGACAAGGGCTTCGCCCCGAAGGTCGTCGCGCGGCGCTCGCGCAACGGCGTTCCCGTGATGGCGCTGCTGGCCTCGACCATCGGCGGGCTCATCGCGACGCTCGTGAACTTCCTCACACCGGGGTCGGGCATCTTCGACTTCATCATGAACTCGGCCGGCCTCGTCGCGCTCTTCGTGTACGTCTTCATCGCCCTCACCCAGCTGCGCCTGCGTCAGCGGATGACGCCCGAGGAGGTGGCCGCGCTCAAGCTGAAGATGTGGCTGCACCCGTGGCTCAACATCTTCCTGATCGTCGCGATCGCCGCCGTCGTGGTGGTCATGCTCACGACCGAGTCGGGGCGTTCGCAGGTGTGGACGAGTCTCATCGCCACCGGTGTACTACTGGTGTTCTGGCCGCTCGTGCGCCGCAACCTGCGCGCCCGTCGGCTCGACCGGGAGAGTGTCGCCCCGGTCACGGGTTCTGCCAACGAAGGAGTCGGAAATGACTGAGATCACCCGCGACGTCGCGATCGTCGGAGCCGGCGCGGCCGGACTGACGGCCGCGAACGACCTGAGGAAGGCCGGGCTGTCGGTCGTCGTGCTCGAGGCGCGCGACCGCGTCGGCGGACGCCTGTGGACCGACGAGATCGACGGCGCCATGCTCGAGCTCGGCGGCCAGTGGGTCTCGCCCGACCAGCACGCGCTGATCGACACGCTCGCCGACCTCGGACTCGAGACGTACATGCGGTATCGCGACGGCGACAGCGTGTACGTCGGTCCGGACGGGCAGGCGCGGCGCTTCCGCGGCGAGATGTTCCCGGTGGCGCCGGAGACCGAGCGCGTCATCGACGAGATCACCGCGCGGCTGGACGAGATGGTCGCCGAGATCGACCCCGACCGGCCGTGGGCGCACGAGAAGGCGGCCGAGTGGGACCGCATCTCGTGGGACGCGTGGCTGCGTCAGCAGACCGATGACGACGAGGCGGTGCGAAACCTCGCCTTCGCCACGGGATCGGCGATGCTCACCAAGCCGACGCACACCTTCTCGCTGCTCCAGTCGCTGCTCATGGCGGCTTCGGCGGGCTCGTACTCGCACCTGGTCGATGCGGACTTCATCCTCGACAAGCGCGTCGTCGGAGGTCTGCAGCAGGTGCCGCTGCGCCTCGCGGAGCGGCTGGGCGAGGACGTCCTGCTGGGCCAGCCGGTGCGCTCGATCGAGTACTCCGACGCGGGTGCGGTCGTCCGCACCGACGAGGTCACGGTGCGGGCACGCCACGTCGTGCTTGCTCTGGCGCCGGTGCTCTACAACCGCATCTCGTTCTCGCCGCCGCTGCCGCGTCTGAAGCACCAGATGCACCAGCACTTCTCGATGGGCTTCGTTATCAAGGTGCACGCCGTCTACGACCGGCCGTTCTGGCGCGAGCAGGGGCTGTCGGGCACCGCCTTCAGCCCGTACGAGCTGTCGCACGAGGCGTACGACAACACCAACCACGGCGACGAGCGGGGCACGCTCGTCGGGTTCGTGTCCGACCAGAACGCCGACGACCTCTTCCGCCTCTCCGCGGACGAGCGGCGCGAGCGCATCCTCGAGTCGCTCTCGCACTACTACGGACCCGAGGCGAAGAACCCGATCGTCTACTACGAGAGCGACTGGGGCAGCGAGGAGTGGACGCGCGGCGCCTACGCCGCGAGCTTCGACCTCGGCGGCCTGACCCGTTACGGCGCTGAGCAGCTCGAGCTCGTCGCACCGTTGCACGTCGCGTGCAGCGATCTCGCCGGACTCGGCTACCAGCACGTCGACGGAGCGATCCGCATGGGCCACCGCGTCGCCGACGAGATCCTCGAAGCGGACCGCGCATGAGCCGCTCGGCGTCCGGCGGCCGCATCGTCGTCGGATACACCGCGACCAAGGCGGGGCGGGATGCCGTGGCCTTCGCGAGTCGCCTCGCGACGGCATCCGGGGCCGCGCTCCACCTCGTGCTCGTGCTCCCCGCCCAGAAGCCGGGGATCGTCCCGCCGGATGCCGGCTACGAGCGGCTGCTGCGCGAGCAGGCCGCCGGCTGGCTGCGGGAGGGCGCCGCGGAGGTGCCCGAGGGTGTGTCGCACCGCGCCCACGTCCGCTACGGCGAGTCGGTCGCGGCGGGGCTCATCGACACCGCCGACGAGCTGGGGGCCTCGCTCATCGTCGTCGGGGCGGCCGACGGCGGCAATCGGGGCCGGCACCGGCTCGGCACGACGACGACCGAGCTCGTGCACTCGTCCGACGTGCCGGTCGCCCTGGTTCCGCGCGGCGCGCGCCGGGTTCCGGTCGAGACCGGCATCACGCGCCTGACCGCCGGTGTGGGGGAGCGCGAGGGCACCGAGCTCCTCGTCGAGGCGACCATCCGGCTCGCCGCAGCGACCGCGGCGCCGGTGCGGCTGCTCTCGCTCGTCGCCCTCGACCTGCCCGCGGGCCTCGACACCGGGGCCATCCGCACGGTCGGTCAGAACCACGCGCAGGAGGTCCTGGACGAGGTCCGCGGAGCTCTTCCGGCCGAGGCCGAGGTCACCGCGGTGGTCGCGGCCGGCGACGGCATCGAGGACGCCGTGTCGCACCTGGAGTGGGAGGCCGGCGAGGTCGTCATCGTCGGCTCCAGCCGTCTCGCGCAGCCGCGGCGGCTCTTCCTCGGCTCCACGGCGGCGCGCATGCTGCGCGTCGTCACCGCCCCCATGATCGTGGTGCCCCGCACCCGCAGCGACCGCGAAGGAGCGAGCGCATGACCCGAGCAGAACAGACGGGGGTGCCCGCGGGCGACCCCGTCACCGGTGGCATCTCCCGCAAGGGGCTGAGCGCCGGAACGGTCGGCCTCATCGGAGCAGTCGTCATCGGCATCTCCTGCATCGCCCCGGCCTACACCTTCACCGCGGCGGTCGGGCCGACGGCATCCGTCGTGGGCACTCAGGTGCCGGCGATCGTGCTCGTCGGCTTCATCCCGATGCTGCTCGTCGCCTTCGGATACCGCGAGCTCAACAACCGCATGCCCGACTCGGGTACGAGCTTCACGTGGGCGACGCGCGCCTTCGGCCCGTGGATCGGGTGGATGGCCGGCTGGGGGCTCGTCGCCGCCACGATCCTCGTGCTCTCGAACCTCGCGGGGGTCGCCGTCGACTTCCTCTTCCTGCTGATCGCCCAGCTCACCGGACAGGAGTCGATCGCCGGCCTCGCCTCCGTGGTCTGGATCAACGTCCTCGTCTGCGTCCTGTTCGTCGCCGCGGCGACGTTCATCTCGTACCGCGACATGCAGACGACGCAGAAGCTGCAGTACGGACTCGTCGCCTTCCAGGTCGTCGTCCTCGTGCTGTTCGCGATCGCGGCGATCGTCGAGGCGGTGTCGGGCAACGCCTTCGACGCCACGGCGTTCGACTGGTCGTGGTTCAACCCGTTCGCGGTGCCGACGTTCAGTGCGTTCGCCGCCGGGCTCTCGCTGTCGATCTTCATCTTCTGGGGCTGGGACGTCACGTTGACGATGAACGAGGAGACGAAGGACCCCGAGCGCACGCCGGGACGCGCCGCGACGATCACGGTCGTCATGATCGTCGCCCTCTACCTGCTGCTCGCGATCGCGATGATCATGTTCGCCGGCGTCGGCACGGGCGAGCTCGGGCTCGGCAACGAGGACATCCAGGAGAACGTCTTCTTCCACCTGTCGGGCCCGATCCTCGGCCCGCTGGCGTTCCTCGTCTCGCTCGCGGTGCTCACCAGCTCGGCGTCGTCGCTCCAGTCGACCTTCGTCGGGCCGGCGCGCACACTGCTCGCGATGGGCCACTACGGCGCCCTCCCCGAGAGCTTCGCGAAAGTGAGCCCCCGGTTCTTCACGCCCGGCTACGCCACGATCGTCTCGGCGATCGTCGCATCGGGCTTCTACGTCATCATGCGTATCGTCAGCGAGAACGTGCTGTGGGACACCATCCTCGCGCTCGGCATGATGATCTGCTTCTACTACGGCCTGACGGCGTTCGCCTGCGTGTGGTACTTCCGGCGCCAGTGGTTCGACTCGGTGCGGAATGTCTTCTTCACGTTCCTCTTCCCGCTCGTGGGCGGCGTCATCCTGGCGGTGCTGTTCGTCACGACGCTCATCGACACGATGGATCCCGCGTACGGCAGCGGATCGCAGATCGGCGGCATCGGCTTGGTGTTCATCCTCGGCGTGGGAGTCATCCTCGTCGGCGTCGTCGTGATGGTGTGGCAGGCCGTGAAGCGCCCCGCGTTCTTCCGGGGCGAGACTTTGACCAAGGATGCGCCGGTGAGCCGGCGCGCGAGAGGAGTGGCGCGATGACGCACGAGAACGAGACACGACTGCTGGCGGGGATCGAACGCGGCCTCTTCATCGGTGGCGAGTGGGTGGATGCCGAGGGCGGCGCGACCTTCCCGGTCACCGACCCCTCGACCGGCCGCACGCTCATCGAGATCGCCGACGCCTCGCCGGCGGACGGCATCCGCGCCCTCGACGCCGCCGTCGCGGCGCAGGAGGAGTGGGCTGCCACTGCGCCGCGCGTGCGCAGCGACATCCTGCGCCGCGCGTTCGACCTCGTGCAGGAGCGCAAGGAGGACCTGGCGCTGCTGATGACGCTCGAGATGGGCAAGCCCCTCGCCGAGGCGCGCGGCGAGGTCGTCTACGGCGGTGAGTTCCTGCGGTGGTTCAGCGAGGAGGCGGTGCGCATCTCGGGCCGCTACGGCCGGAACCCCGAGGGGACCGGCCGCATGGTCGTCTCGCAGCGTCCCGTCGGCCCGTCGTTCTTCATCACGCCGTGGAACTTCCCGCTCGCGATGGCGACCCGCAAGATCGCTCCGGCGCTGGCGGCCGGGTGCACCGTCGTGGTCAAGCCCGCGGCGCTCACCCCGCTCACCACGACGTTGTTCGTCCAGATCCTGCAGGAGGCGGGCCTCCCGGCGGGCGTCGTCAACGTCGTCAACGCGACGCGCTCGAGCGAGGTCGCCGCGCCCATCATCGCCGACCCCCGGCTGCGAAAGCTCTCGTTCACCGGCTCGACCCCGGTCGGGCGCAAGCTCATCGAACAGGCGGCGGAAGGGGTGCTGCGGGTCTCGATGGAGCTCGGCGGCAACGCCCCGTTCGTCGTGTTCGACGACGCCGACCTCGACAAGGCGGTGGAGGGCGCGATGCTCGCGAAGTTCCGCAACATCGGGCAGGCCTGCACCGCGGCCAACCGCTTCATCGTGCACGAGTCGATCGCCGACGAGTTCGCCGACCGGCTCACCGAGCGCGTCTCGGCGATGAAGATCGGTCGCGGTACCGAGGACGGCGTGCAGATCGGGCCGCTCATCGACGAGAAGGCGGTCGCGAAGACGGGCGCGCTTGTGAAGGATGCCGTCGCGCGGGGCGCCACGGTGCGCACCGGCGGGTCGGCCATCGACGGGGAGGGGACGTTCTTCGAGCCCACGGTCGTGACCGAGGTCGCCGCGGGCAGCGACATCCTGCGCGAGGAGATCTTCGGACCCGTCCTGGCGATCGCGACCTTCTCCGACGAGGACGAGGCCGTGCGCCTGGCCAACGACACCGAGTACGGACTGGTGTCGTACGTGTTCACGCAGGATCTCGCGCGCGGCCACCGGATGATCGATCGCCTCGAGACCGGCATGATGGGCCTGAACGTCGGGGTCGTCTCCAACGCGGCGGCCCCGTTCGGTGGTGTGAAGCAGTCGGGAATCGGGCGCGAGGGCGGACTCGAGGGCATCCACGAATACCTCTCGACGAAGTACACCCTGATCCCCGCCGACTGACGAGACGAAGGAGAACCGATGAGCACGTATGCCGTGACCAACCCCGCCACCGGCGAGACGCTGGCGACGTACGACCCCGCGACCGACGAGGACGTCGAGCGCGCCCTGGCTGCCGCGGACGAGGCGTACCGCACGTGGTCGCGCGTCGTCGCGCCGGCTGAGCGGGCCGACCGTCTGCGCCGCGTGGCCGAGCTGCACCGCGAGCGCCGCGACGATCTGGCCGCCATCATCGTGCGCGAGATGGGCAAGCCGCTCGCCGCGGCGGAGGGCGAGGTCGATTTCGCCGCCGACATCACCGCGTACTACGCCGACCACATCGACGAGATCACCGGCGACACCCCGATTCCGATCGAGGGGGAGGGTGCCGCGGTCATCCGGCGCAGCCCGCTCGGCGTGCTGCTCGGCATCATGCCGTGGAACTTCCCGTACTACCAGGTGGCCCGTTTCGCGGCGCCGAACATCGCGGTCGGGAACACCATCCTGCTCAAGCACGCGCCGCAGTGCCCCGAGTCCGCCGCCGCGATCGACGCGATCTACCGCGACGCGGGCTTCCCGGCCGGGGTCTACACGAACCTGTACCTGAGCAACGAGCAGGCCGCCGATGTGATCGCCGACCGCCGCGTGCAGGGCGTCTCGGTGACCGGGTCGGAGCGCGCCGGATCGGCGGTCGCCGAGATCGCCGGTCGCAACCTGAAGAAGGTCGCGCTCGAGCTCGGCGGGTCAGACCCGTTCATCCTGCTCTCGACCGATGATCTGGATGCCGCGGTGTCGGCGGCCGCCGAGGCGCGTCTCGACAACGTGGGACAGTCGTGCAGCGGAGCGAAGCGGTTCATCGTGGTCGATGGACTCTACGACGCCTTCGTCGAGAAGTTCGCCGCGGCGCTGGCCGACGCGAAGGTCGGTGACCCGTTCGCCGACGACACGGTCCTCGGGCCGCTGTCGTCGCTGACGGCGGCGGAGCGGCTGGCGGAGCAGGTCGACCGAGCCGTGGCGCAGGGGGCGACCCTCGTGACCGGCGGACGCCGCGACGGCGCCTTCTACCCGGGCACGGTCCTGACCGGCGTGACACCGGAGATGGATGCCTACCGCGAGGAGTTCTTCGGTCCCGTCGGCGTGGTCTACCGCGTTGCGGATGAGACCGAGGCGATCGAGCTCGCCAACGACACCCCGTTCGGGCTCGGGTCGTACGTGTTCACGACGGATGCCGAGCAGGCTGAGCGTGTGGCCGATGCGATCGACGCGGGAATGGTCTACATCAACCTCGTGCTCGCGGACGAGGCCGGGCTGCCGTTCGGCGGAGTCAAGCGCAGCGGCACCTCACGCGAGCTCGGGCTCCTCGCCGCCGACGAGTTCGTGAACAAGAAGCTCATCCGTACGGGCGCCTGACCCGTCGCGGGAGCCCACGGAGCAGCACGAAGGGCGCGCCGAGCGGATCGGCGCGCCCTTCGTCGTGGGTTATCGGGGTCGTGGGGTGACCGGGCTCAGGCGTCGAGCAGAGAGCGGACCTCCGCGGCCTCGGCGGGGCGGCCGAGAGCCTCATAGACGTCGCCGAGCTCGCCCGCAGCCACCTGGAGCAGCGGCGGGATCTCCGCGGCACGCTCCATGACCGACCGATAGAGCGGCACCGCGTCGGCCGCGCGCTCGTGCTGCGTGAGGACGCGTGCGGCGAAGAGCTCGGACGCGCCGGCAGAGCCCGCGTCGCCGACCTCGGCGAAGCCGTCGGCGGCCTGCAGAGCGGTGGCGACCGCCTCGTCCGCCTGCCCGAGCATCGCGAGCGCGCGGGCTCGGGAGTCGGTGATGTCGGCGGCGAGCCACGGGGCACCGAGACCGGACGCGATCTCGTGGGCCTCGTCGAGGGCTGTCAGCGCCTCCTGCTCGCCGCGGGCGGCGCGAACCTGGCCCTCCGAGTGCCGCGCTTCGGCGAGCAGGCCGCCCTGGTCGGGCTCCGTGCGCGCGATCGCGACCGCCGTCTCGAGCGAGGCGAGGGCGTCGTCGAACTCTCCGAACCGGTGCAGCAGGCGACCGTGCGACAGGAGGGCGTTGGCGCGACCCACCGGGGCCTCTCCCTCATCGAACAGCTCGGCGGCGAAATCCCAGGCGCCGACCGCGCGGCCGGGTTCGCCGGCGTCTTCGAAGGCGCGGGCCAGCAGCATGAGCGTCTGGGCGCGAGACGCCGCGGGCTCCTCGCGGTCGGTCTCGTCGGAGTAGACGTTCACGAGCAGCTCGGCGGCCTCGTCGGCCGAACCGCATGCGAGCAGCGCCCGCGCGAGGCGGTACTGCACCGCGGTCACGGAGTCGCCGTTCTCCGTCGCGGCCCGCTCGGCGAACCGGTAGCGCGCGACTGCCTCGCCCGGAGCGCCGGCGTCCTCGTTCAGCGCGGCCGCGAGCACGTATGCCCCCGGGAGCACGCTGCGCGCGTCGAGCTCGACGAGGATGCGGCAGAGCTCGTCGGCGTCGGCCACGCCGTCGAGGAACCTCTCCTGTCCGCCGCGCATGCGAGCGCGCAGGCCGAGCAGCCGGGCCCGTGCGCCCGCCCCGAGCGTGGGGTCCTCGAGGGCCGCGGTGATCGTCGCGTCGCACTCGTCGAACGCCCCCACGGCGCCCTGGAACGACGCGCGCGCGAGCGTGACGATGCGCCGCAGGTCGTCGTCACCCAGGGCGGCGTCGCGGTCGCGGGCGTCGTCGAAGAGGCCGCGGGCCGTATCGGGGTCGCTCTCGGCGACGGCCATGCCGAGCACGACCTCCACGATCGCGTGCAGGCGCGGCGGCAGGCTCTCGCCGCCGGCGAGGAGTGCGCGAAGCGTCTCGAGGTCGTCGGGGGTGCCGCGTCCGAAGAGCGCGAGCCCGGCGCGCTCTTCGACCCGGGCCTCCGCGTCGCGACCGGCGGCGCGGAGGGCGTCGAGACGGTCCTGCAGGGCCGCTTGAGCGCCATCGAGGTCGTCGCGCGCGACAAGAGCGGCGATGCGCGCCGAGTGGAGCTTTGCGCGCTGCTCGAGGGTCGCGCCGGGGAGGGCGGCATCCGCCGCAGCCAGGGCCTCGGAGGCGCCGTAGTCGCCGAGGTCGATCGCCCGCTGGACGAGCTCTTCGGCCGACCGTGCGGCCACGGGGGCGACCCGGGGGAGCAGGGGCTCGGCGCTGAGGGGGAGCGAGTAGCGCTCCTGCCCGACGGCCCAGGCCCGGTCGAGGCGTCGGCGGTGACCGTCGGTGCCGTCGCGGCGATCGAACTCGCCGGCGATCCGCTCGGCCTCCGAACGCATCACCGCGGCCAGCTCGGCGGCGCGCCACGGGCCGTCGTGGTCGCCGAAGAATGCGCGGAGCCGGTCGGAGTCGGCGCCGCGCACGATGGTGTCGGCGTGACCCGCGGCGCTGACGGCTTCCAGGGCGATCGCGAAGGCGGTGAGGGCGGAGAGATGGCCGTCGACGCCGAGCGCGTCGTGCGCGAGCCAGTCGAGGTGGCGTTCGACGAGCGAGAGCGCCCGTGCCTCGTTGCCGGTGATGGCGCAGAACACGATGTTGTCGGCGACGATGGCGAGGTTGTCCGCGTTGTCCTTCGCGAGCCGGTAGCTGCGCAGGTGGGCGAGGCGGGCTTTGTCGTATTCGCCCGCGTGCAGGTACGGAACGAGCGACCGTGCGAGCGCGTGCTCCGGCTCTTCGCCGCACGAGAAGTCGCCCTCGACGAGCTCTTCGACGAGGCGGATCGCCTCGTCCTCGCGGTCGGTGTCGATGAGGTAGCCGGCGACGACGCTGCGGACGCACGCCTCGCAGTGGCTGTGGCTGTCGCGGGGTGTCGTCTCGAGCTTGGTGCGCAGCTGTTCGGCCTCGTCGAGGCGGCCGGCCATCCACGCGTTCTCGAAGCGGGCCATGAGGACGCCGCTCTGACCGAGCCCGGCGGCGCGGTAGTGGTTCTCCATGTCGTCGAGCACGGCGGAGATCTGTTCGCGGTCGAACGCCGGGGATGCGGCCAGGCTGTCGGCCATCCACTTGAACTGCCACATGAGGTCGGCGGTCTCGTCGCCGAGGTCGGCGGGGAAGCGCTCGGGGTCGTCGTCATGCTTGCCGAGGCACCACGCGAAGGAGGTCAGCATCGCCTCGGTGTCGCCGCTCATGCAGGCGGACGAGGTCAGCCGCATCCGGGCCCGGTACTCCAGGGGCTCGTCGCCTGCCTCGACGGCGAGGGCGATGGCCTCGTTGATGAGGGCTCGCTCTTCGATGCCGACCGGGGTGCGGTCGATCTGCTCGAACAGTTCGAGGATGCGGTCGCTGGTCATGCTGTCCTTTCGTGGGGGCCGAGGCGCGGGATGCGGTCAGGACGCAGGGCGCGCTGAGAGCTCGACGAGCGCATGGAGCGCGCCCATCATGAGCGCGCGGTCGTCGCCGCTGAGGGGGCGCTGCGCGGCGAGGAGCGCCTGGACGTAGAGGAGGTGGACCGTGCGTGCGAAGGCGAGGTCGTCGGGGATGTCCAGGAGCGAGCGCACGACCGAGTTCTGCCAGTTCAGGCACAGCCGAACGCCCCCGGACGCGCTCTCGGGCGACGCCGGGCGCAGCTTCTCGGCGGTCGCGTCGATGCGGTCCATGACGCTTCCCCACAGCGGGCTGCCCACTGATCGGGCGCGGCCACGGTCGATCGCGCGCAGCGCTTCGGCGCCGGCGAGGTAGACCGCCGGGATCTCGGCGGCGTCGAGAGAACGCACCGCGACGGTGCAGCTGACAGCAGACAGGGCGGAGCTCGCGCGCTCCTCCAGTGCGATGACGCGGGCGCGGTCGTCGAGCGGGGGCGGATCGAGCCGGTCGAGTTCCTCAGCGAGGTCGACGTGCTCGACCGTGACGCCGTCGAACACGAGCGGGAGCAGGCGCACCAGTTCGGCGTCGAACAGATATCCGCCGTTGACGAGCGGCTGCCGCGGGTCGGCGATGCCGGCGATCTGGCGGTACTCGTCGACCGTCTCGACGTATCGAAGGTGGGGGAAGCGGCCGATCAGGTCGCCGACCCGCATCCGGCCGTGCGTGGTCTCGACACTCAGCCATCGCACGATGAAGGCGGCGAGCTCGTCGTCATGACGCACGAGCGACTTGAGAGCGACTTCGTGAACCGCGACGAATTGCGCGAGACGGTGCGGTTCGGTCAGGCCGAGGTCGAGCACCCAGCGCCGGATCGCGGCTCCGAGCTCGTGGCGGGTGTGCTCGAGAGCCTCGTCCTCGACCAGCGCCTCCCGGCTGGCGGTCGGGCTGAGCGTCGTGGAGTCGATCACGGCCCGGACGAAGAAAGCCCAGTCGGGCAGGATGTCGTCGGCGTTCTCGCTCAGCAGCATCCGGCCGAGGTAGACGCGGGTGGCCTGCCGGGCGCCGGGCGGGGGAGCGTAGGGGAGGACGTACGCGGTTCCGACGGTGTCGGTTCCCGGGACGTGCAGGGGAATCGCGTCGAACGGGTCCTGGCCGAGCAGATCGCGCCCGTAGGCCCAGCGCGCCGCCTCGTCGATGCCGGTTGTGGCGGCACGGAAGGGAGGCGTGCGGGTCGTCAGCTGCTCGCCGCCGGGAAGGTCGACGCGCACCGTGATGGGGAGGAACTCGCCGAAGGTCTCGGCCAGCTCGACCGTCGCGGGCGTGCTGAGGAGATCGCGTTGGCCCGGGCGCGGACGCAGGTGCACGCTCGTGCCGACCGGGAGGTCGTCGGGAATCGTCCGCACCGTGAACGTGCCGTCGGCGTTGCCCTGCCATTCGACGGCGTCGCCCCCGCGCGCGCTCCGCGATCGGATGACGATCGTCTCGGCCACCATGAAGCACGACAGCAGTCCGATGCCGAACTGCCCCAGGAAGTCGCTCCTGGGCAGGTCGAAGATGTCGCGCTTCGAGCTGCGGCCGACCGTCGCGAGGAGGTCCGTCACCTCTGAGGCGGTGAGCCCGATGCCGTCGTCGCGCACGATGAACTCGTCACTGCGGTCGCTGAGCGGGGTGATGCGGATGCCGCTCGACTGGCGCGGCATCCCGGCGGGGGATGTGCTCTCTTCGAACTCTGCCCGAGCGGTGATCGCGTCGCAGGCGTTCTGCATCAGCTCTCGCAGGAAGACGCGAGGACCCGAATAGATGTGTTGACTCAGGAGGTCGACGATGCCGCGAAGGTCGACCTGGAACTGCTGTGATCGTCCGGTATTCATCCGCCTGATTTCGTTTCGGGTAAGCACCACCGATGGCGTCCTCGGTGCGACAGCAGAGCGTAACAGTTGCCGGTAAGGGCGCATTTCTGATTCGCGTCCAGAATCGACGCGCAGTTATCGACCGCCGCCTCATGCTCATGGCAACCGGACCGGTTCAGAAGGGTGGCGGCTCGTCGGGCGGTCCGCTGGATGCGGCGTGCGGTGGCGGATCCGTGGTGTCGATGGTGAAGCAGACGGCCGGTATGGGGGCGTCTTCGCGGTAGATCCGGCCGAGGGGTGAGGTCCATTCGAGAACGCCGCCGCCGACCTGTCGGACTTCCCACTTGGTGAATTGCTTCATGGAGTGGTGTCGTTGGCAGAGGTGGGCGAGGTTGAAGATGTGGGTATGCCCACCCAGGGCATGGTCGATGGTGTGATCCAGTTCGCAGCGGATCGCGGCTCGTCGGCATCCGGGGAACCGGCAGTGCTGGTCGCGGGCCATCAGGAGTTGCTTCATCGACGCGGTGGGTCGGTAGGTGTCGATCTCGACCGGGGTGCGGGTGACGGGGTCGATGAAGAGCCGGTCCCACTCCGATACCTGCCCGGCGAGCTGCCGGACGGTGTCGGCATCGACGAGCCCGGCCCCGACGGCTTCGGCGGGGCTCTCATCCTTGCCCATCAACGTCTCGGCGGTGACCGCGACCTGAACGCGTGCCCGAATCGCGCCGAGCCCACCGGCCCGGTCGGTCCCGTAGGTCGGGTCGACCACGGGCGCCCCGCCGAGTACGAGGTCGCCGAGGATGTCGGCCCGCAGCTGGTCCATCGTCCTGGTGTCGGCGGGTTCACCCGACCCAGCGGCATCCGCCCCGTCGCTCTCCGCCCCGTCGCTCTCCGCCCCGTTACTCTCCGCCCGGGCGTCCTTCACCGACTGCCCCATCTGCGTGAGTCGGTCGAGCATCCCGGCAGCGATAACCGTCGGAAGGTTCGCGACGAGATTCGACATCCCATCCGACCCGTGGAACACGCGCACGCACCGTTCGGCGGCCGCGGTCTTGTGCCGTTCAGTGAACGCCTGCGGGTGAAGCCGGGCCGCCAATGCGTCCAGCGCACCCCGCACCCGTGAGGGCACATCCCGCTCGCACACCGCGATCGCGGCTTCCTCGTACGCCGACCGCACCTCGTCAGGCACCTTTGCGCCGACGCGCACGACCACATCCACGTGGCCACGTTCGATCCGCCGCTGCACCCACGCCTCGAACACGGCCGGGTAATCGTCGATGACGGTCATCGCGTGGTCGATCTCGCCCTGCAGGCGCCGGTCCGTCAGCCGCGCCATCCCCGCGGCCTCGGCCGCGACCGACCGCAGCTCCATGTCCGACGCCATGCCTCGCACGCCGTCACGGCGCGCCTCACGCAGAGCCGACCGCCCCAGCTCCGCCAACGCCCGAACCCGCGAAACATCAGCCGCATGAACCTGGTCGAGCGCGTCCGCGAACACGGAGAACGCCTCGGCGTGCGGCGACGCATCCGAGGCAGCGCCGCCCCTAAGCCTCCAACCGCAGTTCGTTTTCATGTTCCCATCCTGGCGCCCACCTCAGACATTCCCATCGAATGTACGTACCCCTGTGGGTAACTCGTCGCACGTCCCGCCGAGGGAGGAGCCCGTGCCGAAATCGCGCCGACGTTCGCGACCCTGGCAGTCATGACGTACACTGAGAGGAGCAGTCGAAATCTGCATTCTTTCGCCATGCCCAAGCGTCGAAGACTCGACGGCGGTGGAGGAATGCGGGCGTAGACCCCGGGGTCCGAAGGATCTCTAGGGCGGTAGCTCAATTGGCAGAGCAGCGGTCTCCAAAACCGCAGGTTGCAGGTTCGATTCCTGTCCGCCCTGCGCGTCGGCGTCAGCCGGCACACGGAAGGTATCAGGTGGGTTCGATGGTCCAAGAGGGTGGCGAAGTCGTCGCCGCAGGTGGCGCGCCCCGCGAGAAGAAGCCCAACATCTTCGCGCGGATCATCATCTTCATCCGCCAGGTGTTCGCCGAACTCCGCAAGGTCGTCACCCCGACCCGCCAGGAGCTCGTGAAGTTCACGGCAGTGGTCCTCGGATTCGTCGTCGTCATGATGGCGCTCGTCTACGGCCTCGACGTCCTGTTCGTCTGGATCACGACCGTCGTCTTCGGCGTCCCGGGCTGATCGACGGGCCCAGCCCGCACGACCCGCGAATGCCTGCCAGCCAGGCATCCCGACAACCGATGGAAGAGAACGCAGTGTCAGAACGCATCCCCGACGACGTCGATTGGGCCACGGCCGCCGAGCAGTCCAGCGAGGACGACGAAGCCCAGGAGGGCAACGTGCTGGCAGGCCAGGAGCGCGCCTCCGACGCCGCCGAGCACGCCGCCGTCCACGTCGTGGACGATGAGGCCGAGCAGGACGACACCGACCTCGACGGTGTGGAGATCGACGACCCCGAGGCCGACGCCGTCGTGAACGACGCGCTCGAGATCGACGAGACCGCCGAGGCCGAAGCCGCCGCGGAGGTCCTGACCGACTCCCTCGAGGAGGAGATCGCCGAGCAGGCCGCTGAGGCGGCCGACGAGGTCGAGCCCTACGACGGTCCCGAGCCCGACGTCGAGGTCTCCGAGGAGGCCGTCGACTACCTCTCCGAGTTCGAGGCCGCCGCCGGCATCGAGATCTCCGTCGGCGACGACGAAGACCCGTACGAGGCGTTCCGTACCGAGCTGCGCATGCTGCCGGGCAAGTGGTACGTCATCCACTCTTACGCCGGGTTCGAGCGCAAGGTGAAGGCCAACATCGAGCAGCGCAAGTCGACGCTCGAGGTCGAGGAAGACATCTACCAGGTCGAGGTCCCGATGGAGGACGTCGTCGAGATCAAGAACGGTCAGCGCAAGATGGTCACGCGCGTCCGGATCCCCGGCTACGTGCTCGTCCGCATGGAGCTCACCGAAGACACCTGGTCGGTCGTCCGCCACACCCCCGGTGTCACCGGCTTCGTGGGCAACGCCCACAACCCCACGCCGCTGCGCTTCGACGAGGCGTTCAACATGCTGAAGTCGCTCGTCGAGGTCAAGGAAGCGGCTCCCGCCAAGGCCGGCGCGGCGAAGGGCGTCGCCGCCCCCACACGCAGCGTCGTCACCGAGGTCGACTTCGAGATCGGCGAGACCATCACGATCAAGGAGGGCTCGTTCGCCGGCCTTCCCGGCTCGATCAGCGAGATCAAGCCCGAGAGCGGCAAGCTCACGGTGCTCGTGTCGCTCTTCGAGCGCGAGACGCCCGTCGAGCTCTCGTTCGACCAGGTCACCAAGCAGTAACGCGACATCGCGTCGACGAGCGCCCCTCCGCCACCCGGCGGCCGGGGCGCTTCGTCGTCCCGGCGCCGCCCTCGCCAGCATCCTCGAAGCCGAGGATGCGGTAGGCTTGGGGAGTTTGCGGGCGCTTGTGCGCCTGCATGACACAACCGCCGCTCGGAGATGCCGGGCGTGCGGGAGAGGGATGCCGCCGGCATCCGCTCGACGAAAGGAAAACGAATGGCACCGAAGAAGAAGGTGACCGGCCTGATCAAGCTTCAGATCAACGCCGGAGCAGCCAACCCGGCGCCGCCGATCGGCCCCGCGCTCGGTCAGCATGGCGTCAACATCATGGAGTTCTGCAAGGCGTACAACGCCGCGACCGAGTCGCAGCGCGGAAACGTCATCCCCGTGGAGATCACCGTCTACGAGGACCGCAGCTTCACGTTCATCCTGAAGACCCCGCCCGCCGCGGAGCTCATCAAGAAGGCCGCCGGAGTCGCCAAGGGTTCGGCCACGCCTCACACGACCAAGGTCGCGAAGCTCACGAAGGACCAGGTCCGCGAGATCGCCGAGGCCAAGATGCCCGACCTGAACGCCAATGACATCGAGGCCGCCTCGCTGATCATCGCCGGCACCGCCCGTTCCATGGGCATCACGGTCGAGAGCTGAGGGGGAGAACACAATGGCTAAGTCCAAGGTTTACGAAGCAGCCGCGGCGAAGATCGACCGCGACAAGTTCTACAGCTCCACCGAGGCCGTCGCTCTGGCGAAGGACACCGGTTCGAAGAAGTTCGACTCGACCGTCGAGGTCGCGCTGAAGCTCGCTGTCGACCCGCGCAAGGCGGACCAGATGGTCCGGGGCACGGTCATCCTGCCCCACGGCACGGGCAAGACCGCTCGCGTCATCGTCTTCGCGACGGGCCCGGCCGCTGAGGCCGCCATCGCCGCCGGCGCTGACGAGGTCGGTGGCGCCGAGCTCATCGAGAAGGTCGCCGGCGGCTGGACCGCTTTCGACTCGGCCGTCTCGACGCCCGAGCTCATGGGCCAGGTCGGCCGCCTGGGCAAGGTCCTCGGTCCCCGAGGCCTCATGCCCAACCCGAAGACCGGCACCGTGACCCCCAACCCGGCCAAGGCCGTCGAGGAGATCAAGGGCGGAAAGATCGAGTTCCGTGTCGACAAGCACGCCAACGTGCACTTCGTCGTCGGCAAGGCGTCGTTCTCGGCCGAGCAGCTCGAAGAGAACTTCAACGCGGCGGTCGAGGAGATCGTCCGTCTGAAGCCCTCGAGCGCCAAGGGTCGTTACATCCAGAAGGGCGCCGTGTCGACCACGTTCGGCCCCGGCATCCCGCTGGACGTCAACGCGCTCGTCTGATCGCGATTCGCATGAACGGGGTCTCACCTTCGGGTGAGGCCCCGTTCGTCGTTCCGGGCTCGCCCGGATCGCGCTAGCGTCGGCTCATGCGGCATTCCCTCACCGATGTCCTCGGAATCGATCTGCCCATCGTGCTCGGACCCTTCGGGGGTCTGTCGTCCGCGGCGCTCACGGCCGCGGTCAGTGAGGGAGGTGGACTCGGGTCGTTCGGGCTATACGGGTACGACGGCTCGCGGATCCGCGAGACCGTCGCGTCGATCCGAGAGCGCACGGCCCGCCCGTTCGCTCTCAACCTGTGGCTGCCGCTCGGCGACGAGGTCACGCCGGACGGAGTGGATGCCGCGCCGTCGCGCGACGCGCTGCGGCCGCTCTACGCCGCCGCGGGCGCGGCCGTACCCGAGCTGCCGGAGCGCTTCCTGCCGCCGCTCGAGGAGCAGCTCGCTGCGATCTGGGAGGTACGACCCGCGGTCCTGAGCGTGGTGTTCGGCGTGCCCGCGTCGGCGGTCGTGGAAGACGCGCATCGGCTGGGCATCCGCGTGATGGGGGCCGCCACAACGGTAGCCGAGGCGCGGGCGCTCGAGGCCGGCGGCGTCGACGTCATCGTCGCGAGCGGCGCCGAGGCCGCGGGTCACCGCGTTTCGTTCCTCGGGGCGCCGGAGGATTCCCTCGTGGGGACCTTCGCTCTCGTGCCGCAGGTCGTCGACGCCGTGTCCGTGCCGGTGGTCGCCGCGGGCGGCGTTGCCGACCGGCGCGGCGTCGCCGCAGCGTTCGCCTTGGGGGCCTCGGGGGTGCAGGTCGGGACCGCCTTCCTCCGGACGCGACAGTCGGCCGCATCCGAGGGTCATCGCGCCGCGATCGCCGGGGCGCAGGACACGTCGACGGTGCTCACGCGTGCGATGAGCGGGCGCCTCGCGCGCGGCATCCCGAATCGCGCCGTCCGCCACATCGAGTCCACGGGGGTGATCGCGCCCTTCCCGGCGCAGAACTGGCTCACGGGAGTCTTCCGCGCCGCCGCCGGGGGTGATCCGGAGCTTTCGTCGCTGTGGGCGGGCCAGGCCGCAGGTCTCGCCACGCGAGACGACGCGGGAGACGTGCTGCGCGAGCTCGCCGCCGGGCTGCCGGCGTCGTGAAGCAGGTCGCGGCGCCGACGCGGTGCCGCGACTTCGGTCACTGAGTGTCGCGAACCTCGAAGCCCATCGAGCCGATGCGCGCCGCGTCGGTGACCCGCGCCGCGTCGACCCGCGCCCCGGGAGGGCCCTCCGCCATCCAGGCGAGCACCGCGTCGACAGCGTCATCCGTGCCTTCCAGGGCAGCCTCGACGGTGCCATCGCTACGGTTGCGCACCCAGCCGGCGACGCCGCGCCTATCAGCTTCGAGCAGCAGGCTGTAGCGATATCCGACGCCCTGGACACGGCCCTCGACGACCACGTGAACGCTTCGCATCCCCTCATCCTGCCTCACGGCCAGACGAGGCTCACGGCGAGGACGATCATGACCAGGGCGACGAACCCGTCGAGCACGCGCCACGCGCTCGGGGTCGCGAGCACGCGCCCGAGGAGGCGCGCTCCGAACGCGAGCGCGAAGAACCAGACGACGCTCGCCGTCACAGCGCCGACAGCGAACCAGGCGCGGTCGTCGCCGTGGGTCGCGGCGATGCTCCCGAGGAGGAAGACGGTGTCGAGGTAGACGTGGGGGTTCAGCCAGGTCAGCGCGAGGCACGTGAGCGCGACGGCGGCGCGGCGGGCCGGCGCGGGGCGCTCGGTCGCCGCCTGCGCGTCGAGAGCTTGCCCGCTGGGGCGCCAGGCACGACGAGTAGCGAGCAGGCCGTAGGCGAGGAGGAACGCCGCACCGGCCCACCGCACGACGGGCACCAGCCACGGCAGGCCCGCCACCACCAGGCCGAGGCCGGTCACCCCCGCGACGATCAGCACGGCGTCGGATACGGCACAGATGGTCGCGACGAGCAGAACGTGTTCCCGCCGGATGCCCTGCCGCAGCACGAACAGGTTCTGCGCGCCGATGGCGACGATGAGCGACAGGCCGAGGCCGAGGCCCGAGAGAGAAGCGGAGAGCACGAGTCGACGCTAGGGTCGCAGGTCGGTATAGTCCAGTTCATGGATCTGCAGTTGATGAAGTACAGCTGAAGATGCGCGTTCCGGTCGAGCTGGTCGAGACCCTCGCGGTGATCCTCGACGAGGGGAGCCTGGATGCCGCCGCGCGTCGTCTGCACATCACGCCATCAGCCGTGAGCCAGCGGGTGCGGGCTCTGGAGCGCGTCGCCGGCCAGGTTCTGCTCGTGCGGTCGAAGCCTGCGCGCGCGACCGAGGCGGCGCACCGCTTCGTGCGCTACGCCCGTCAGCTCGCCCTGCTCGAGCGCGACGCGTTCGAGGGGGCCGACGAAGAGGCCACGAGCGTTTCGCTCGCGGTGAACGCCGACTCGCTCGCGACGTGGTTCCTGCCGCCGCTCGCGCGGGTCGCGTCCGCACGGGATGTCGTGTTCGACCTGCATCGCGACGATCAGGACTTCACCGCCGGCCTGCTCGAGAGCGGAACGGTCATGGGCGCGGTGACCTCTCGGCGGGTTCCGGTGGCGGGATGCCGGGTGTCGGCGCTCGGCGCGTTGCGGTACGAGGCGGTCGCAACGCCCGCCTTCGCGAGGCGATGGTTCGCGGAGGGCGCGGGCGTGGGCGCAGGACCCGATCGCGCCGGACTCGCGTCGGCGCCGGTCGTGGACTTCGACCGTCGCGACGAGCTGCAGACCCGGTGGCTGCGCGGCGCGGGTGTGGCTGCCGCCGCGCCGCCGCGGCACCGCGTCCCGGCATCCCAGGACTTCGCGACCGCCGTGCTGCTCGGCCTCGGGTGGGCGCTCCTGCCGACACTGCAGTCACGCGTGCACGTGGAACGGGGCGAGCTGGTGCGGCTCGGGGGAGACGACATCGTCGTGCCGCTGTACTGGCAGCAGTGGAACCTCGCTTCGCCGCTCCTCGACGCGGTCGCCGAGGAGATCGTCGCAGAGGCCCGGCGCGTGCTCGAACCCGTCGCGTGAGCCCGAGCTCGGCTCGCCGAGAGTGCACGCTCGTCGCGAGAGTGTCGCTATGACGGTGCGTCGTGGGCGCGAGGGTGCGCGCTCGGCGAAACCCGGCCGTCGGGCGGGGGCTCAGGATTCCGCGACCGTGAGGACGACCTTTCCGCGGGAGTGACCCCGCTCGACCTCGATGTGAGCGGCGGCGACATCGGCGAGGTCGTGGACGCTGTCGACGAAGACCTGGATGGCGCCCGAGTCGAGCAGACGGCCGAGGGTGGCCAGCACACTGCCGTCGGGGATCACCTTGTACCCGGTCGCGCGTACGCCCGCCGCCGCGGCAGCCTCGGCGTACCCCGGCCATCCGCCGGTCGGAACCATGACGTACAGGCCCCCCGGACGCAGCACCCCGAGCGAGCGGGAACCGGTGTCGTCGTGCACGTTGCCCACGAGGTCGATGACGACATCCATCTCGCCGACGACGTCCTCGAAGCGCGTCGTCGCGTAGTCGATCGCGACCGAAGCGCCGAGCTCGCGCAGCCAGGGCAGGTTGCGGTCCGAGCCGGTGGCGGTCACCTGTGCGCCGAAGTAGGCGGCGAGCTGCACAGCGAAGTGACCGACCCCGCCCGATCCGGCGTGGATCAGCATCCGCTGTCCCTCGTGCGCGTGGGCGGTCTCGACCACCAGCCCCCAAGCGGTGAGCGCGGCGAGGGGAACCCCCGCCGCCTCCACATGCGACAGGCTCGCGGGCTTCCGGGCGACGGACAGCGAGGGCACGACGGCGTACTCCGCGTAGCTGCCACCCGACCGGGGGAACGGCAGCATGCCGAAGACCTCGGTGCCCGGCTGCAGCTCGTGGGTCTCGTAGGGGCTCGCGACGACCACGCCGCTGAAGTCGAAGCCGAGGGTGCTCGGCCAGCGATCGATGAGTCCTGCCACCCCGCGCCCCAGCCGCGTCTTGGTGTCGATGGGGTTCACACCGGCGGCCACCACTCGCACGAGCACTTCGCTCAGGGCGGGAGAGGGCACCGGGACATCGGCCACGCGGAGAACCTCGGCCGCACCGGGTTCATCGAACACGACGGCTCGCATCGTCTCGGGCGGCGTCTCGGCCGGCGTCGTCGGCTGGGAGGCGGTTGCTGTGCGCAGCGGCCGGAATCTCATCCGTCGCTCCTTCCTCACACCGCGGCGTCGGCGGCGATGATGCTCGGTCGATCTCAGTCAATCGTGAGATTGTCTCGACCGTGTTACGCCGCGGTCACCGGAGGGAGAAGCTCGGCGTCGCCGGGAGCGGGAGCGAGGGCGTTCAGTCGGGCGTCTCGGATGACGACAGGGCGTGGAGCAGCCGGGTGAGCTCGCGGATGTCGTCAACGTGCCACGACTCGAGCGCGGTCAGCAGCGAGTTCTCGCGCGGCGCGCGGACGGCGTCGAGCCGGCGGATGCCGTCGGGGGTGGCCGAGAGCAGGCTCGAGCGGCCGTCGGCGGGGTCGGGCGTGCGCTGCACGAGCTGGAGCTCCTCGAGCTCGCGGACCGTGCGGCTGATCTGGCCCTTGTCGGAGTGGAGCGTCTCGGCGAGGGCGGAGAGCGTGATCTCGCCACGGCGCGCGATCGTCGTGAACACCTTGTACGCGCCCGGGAGCATTCCCGGGCTCAGCCGGTCGGCGTTCTCGGCGAACAGCCGCCGGACGTGCGTGAACAGCTCACCGAACTCGAGCTCGAGCGCTCGGACGGCCGCGGTGCGCTCGTCGTCGAAGACCGATCCCCACGGGCCGGGAGTCCCGGGGGTGGTGCACCCCCGGGACTCGGCGGACTCTCGCGCGGTCATCCCGATCACCCTATCGAGCCGAGCGGCGCGTCTCCGCGTCGACCGGGGCGTCGGAGTCTGCGGCATCCGTATGGACGGCGCCGGTCGCGGTGAGGGCGTTCATGCCTTCCGGAACCGACACGGTGGCCAGGTCGGCCTCGCCGGCCTGCAGACGCTCGGTCGTGGTCATCGTCGTCAGCGGCTTGTTCGGCAGGAACACGATCGCGATCAGGCTCAGGACCGCGAACGGCACGGCGATGAGGAACGAGTGCGAGATGCCGGTGGCGTAGATGTCCTCGAAGACGATCCGCAGCGCCTCGGGCATCGCCGAGACCTGGGGGAGCGTGCCCGACTGCAGCTGCGCGGCCCAGGTCTGGGCCTGGTCGCCGAGCGACATCAGCGCGGCCTGGATGTCGTCCTTCCGATCGCTGACGAGCGTGGTGACCTGCGAGGCGAGCGCCGCCCCCATGACGGAGACGCCGATCGTGCCGCCGAGGCTCCGGAAGAACGTCACACCCGAGCTCGCGACGCCGATCTCGGTGGGGCGAGAGGTGTTCTGCACGACGAGCACGAGGTTCTGCATCGTCATGCCGATGCCCGCACCGAGCATCGCCATGTAGATCGAGACGAGGGTGAAGTCGGTGTCGTAGTGGATCGTGGACAGCAGGCTCGCCCCGCCGATCAGCAGCAGCGCGCCGACGATGAGGAACGGCTTCCAGCGCCCGGTCCGCGTGATCAGCGCGCCCACGCCGATCGAGGCGACGAGCAGTCCGCCGATCATCGGGATGGTCATGAGGCCGGCCTCGGTGGGGGTGGCTCCACGGGCGAGCTGCATGTACTGGCTGAGGAACACCGAGGCGCCGAACATGGCGATGCCCGTCGCGATCGACGCGATCACCGAGAGGGTGAAGGTCAGGTTGCGGAAGAGCGTGAGGGGCACGAGCGGCTCGCGCACCTTGAGCTCGGTGATCACGAAGAGCACCGCGCCGATGACGGCGCCACCGACCATCAGGAGAGTCTCGACGCTCATCCACTCGAACGAGTCGCCCGCGAGCGTCACCCAGATCAGCAGCAGGGAGACGGATGCCGACAGCAGCACGATGCCGAGGTAGTCGATGCGCGTCTCCTTGCGCGGGTGCGCGGGGATGTGGAGCGTGCGCTGCACGATCAGCAGGGCGGCGACGGCGACGGGGAGGGCGACGAAGAAGTTCCAGCGCCAGCCCCAGGCATCGGTGATGACGCCGCCGAGCAGCGGGCCGCCGATCGTGGCGACGGCCATGACGGCGCCGAACAGGCCCATGTAGCGGCCGCGCTCGCGCGGGCTGATGATGTCGGCCATCAGCACCTGGCTGAGGGCGGCGAGGCCACCGGCGCCGATGCCCTGCACCGCGCGGAACGCGATCAGCATCTCGGGGGACTGCGAGAAGCCGGCAGCAGCGGTCGCCAGCACGAAGATGACGATCGCGAGCTGGTACAGCACCTTGCGGTTGGTGAGGTCAGCGAGCTTTCCCCAGATCGGGGTCGAGATCGCGGTCGTCAGCAGAGTCGCCGTGACGACCCACGTGAAGGCGGCCTGGGTGCCCTCGAGATCGTGGATGATGACTGGCAGCGAGGTCGAGACGACGGTCGAGGCGAGCATCGACACGAACATGCCGAGCAGAAGGCCCGAAAGGGCCTCGAGCACGCCGCGGCGCGACATGTTCTTCCCCTCGGGTTGAGTGGATGCGGAAGCGGACATGAGTCCTCCTGGGATTCGGACGGACGCGGCTGCGTTGGCGCGGATCGTCGGCGGACGGTACTTCGGTAGCCGCGGGGCGGCGTAACTGGTTGACGAAAGTCAACCGTTGAGATCGGTCAACTATATGTTCAATCGTTGAGTTACGTCAACTATTCCCGCGCGCGCTTCGCTGCGACAAGGATGGGGACGTGTTCAGTGTGGAGGCGCTTCCCGATACCCGCATCGAGGTGGCCGTGCGGGCCGATTGGCAGCGGCTCATCGAAGCCGACCTGCCCAGCGCGGGGCGGCATCCCTCGGAATCGAACCGCCCCCACGTGACTCTCGCGGTGCGCGACGACCTGTCGACGGATGCTGGGCGCGAACTGGCGCGTCTCGGTGACGCCCTGCCGGTGGAGTGCCGGCTCGGTGGCGCGGTGGTGTTCGCTGCGGGGGAGAGGTTCGTCCTGGCCCGGCCCCTCGTCATGACGGCCGCGCTGCTGAGGTTTCACGCCCGCATCGTCGACCTCATCGGACCGCCGCCGGTGCGCTACGCCGTCACCGCGGCAGACCGATGGACACCGCACATCACCCTGGCGCGCCGGATGACTGCGGAGCAGATCGGACGCGCGCTCGGCATCGTCGGGGCGCCGACCCTTGAGGGTGAACTGACCGGACTGCGCCTCTGGGATGCCGAGGCCAAGGTGGTCACGCCGCTGGCGTGATCGCCCCGCCCGTGACGAGAGGCCGGTCAGTCGCTGAGGGCGAGGGCTCGAAAGGGTTCGCGCGCGCGCGATGCGACGATCCGCGGCGCTTCCGCCGCGCGCCGCTGCATCGTGCGGCGGTACAGCTCGTCGATGAGATCGGTCGCGAGATTCACGAGTGATCGGATCTCGCGCTCGTCGCGGTCGACCCACGCGCAGCGCGGCTCGTCGTCGATGGGGACGAAGTCGTCGTGCTGCTCCCACACCACGAGGGTGCGCTCGGCGCCGAGGACGTGCTGCTGCCACCACACCTGACGCAGATAGGTGCGGGGGATCGAGCGCCAGCTCTTGTTCGTGGTCTTGATCTCGGCGAGGGTGACACGGCCGTCGGCATCCACCATCACGCCGTCGGGCGTGGCGAGGTGTCGCTTCTCGACCACGGCGTGGAAGAGCGCGGACGATGGCTGGATGCCGTGCGTCGCAGCGACCCAGGCGGCGATCTCCGGCTCGCGGCGGCGACCGTGGTCGGTGTACGCGTTGCCGGAGAACCCCGAGCCCATGAGCTTGGCGTCGGCGGCGCGCGCAATCGCCTTCGGGCTCGTCAGCGCCGCGACGTCCGTCGCCGTGATGCCCCGCGAGCGAGCCCGGATCCACGCCACGCGGTCGCGCGAGTCCGCGACGAAGCGAGCAGCGAGTTCGGGTGACACGCCTTCGACCCTAACCCCGCCCGCCCTCCCTCCCCGCCCTTGCCCCTCGGCGTGCCCCCGCCCCACCCCACCTCACGCGTAGGCGTCGAGTGCACGACATCCCTTCGACCGCACGGCATCGGTGCGTAGATGTCGCGGTCATTCGGCGGCAAGCCGTGCGCTCAACGGGGAGGGTGGATGTTGAATGCCCTGAGGTGGGCGGCGAGGGTTGACGGGGAGGTGACGTGACGAGGTTCCCAGCGCACGAGGCGGCGCCCAGTTGTACCCCGGATCCAGTCTTCGCGGCGCTTCTCGTCGAGGACCGTCCTCTCTGCCGAGCGGGCTGAGCGGAGCTCCGGGTCGAGGTACTTGCCGACGCCGTCGCATTCGCCCCAGGCATCGGCGTCGTCGAGGCCGAAGTCGACGCGGTACCAGCCCGCACCGCGCGGGCCAGCGATCGGCACTTGCAGCCGGACCGACCGGAAGCCGAGTTGGTGCAACCGGAACCGGCTCACGCTTTCCAGGGTCGACTCGGCCCGGCCGTCGGCGAAGCCCGCCACCCATCGAGCCCGCCTGATCCCTCGCGCCGCGCCCGCCTCGGCGATCCGAGCGGACATCGCCATCCGCCAGTCGTCGGGGGAGCGGCCCGTGCGGTCGCACCAGATCCGTTCCGCGCGGTCGGCCATGACGAGCGCCGCTTCGGGAGTCATGGTGCGCGTGACGTCGAAGACCGTCCGCGCGAGGGAGGTACAGCGGATGCCGTTCACCTCGACGACGTCATGCGCATCGAGAGGCACGCAGTGGCGGAATGCATCGGGGCCGCTGGAGACCCGGGCGCCCGGGGCCGTCGTGAGGTGGACGCGGGCCGGCCGGACGCGATAGAGGTCGAGGCCGTGCAGCACCCCGGCGGACTCGTGCGAGACGACCGCGTGGCCCCGGACCTCGTGCGCGACCGCCATCACATGGA
Organism: Microbacterium sp. H37-C3; assembly: GCF_027157935.1. Taxonomy (NCBI): domain Bacteria; kingdom Bacillati; phylum Actinomycetota; class Actinomycetes; order Micrococcales; family Microbacteriaceae; genus Microbacterium; species Microbacterium sp. H37-C3. Next base: position 759,088 of record NZ_JAPVLR010000002.1, read on the forward strand.
GCAGATGCGCGTCCTCGGCGTAGAGCTCATCGAGCGCGGCACGGTCGACGTACCAGCCGCGTCGCACGTGCACCCGGATGCCGTCCCGCACCGAGCGGTCGATCGAGCGTTCGCTCTCACCCGCCGCGAGCAGGTCGCGTCGGCGGTGGAGCAATGCCCGCACCTCATCCGGTCCTCGTCGTCTGCGCATCCCGCCCATGCTCACCCCCACCCCCACACCCCACCTCATTCCCCCACCCATGTGTGGACACCCCCACCCCACCCCCACATGTGCAGAACTCGCGGCCGGCGCCGAGCGAACGAGCTCGCGCCGAGTGCACGGGCACGCTGCGTAGCGGTGCCGTGCAGTGGGCGGGATGCCGTGCGCTCGGCGCGGGGGTGGGGGGATTTGGGGGATGGGGGGTGTGGGGGTATGGTGGGGGTAAGCCAAAGACCGCTGGTCATCGGTGTGCGCGTGAGCGCACTCGTGATCGAAGCTCTGCACTGCAGGGGCCCGCGCAGGTGACACTGAACTTCTCCTTCGGGAACCGAGCTCCGTGCCTCTGCGCCGGAGCTTTTGTCTTGTCCGGGGCTGGTCGAGGCCGGCGCTCCGCCACCGCGGGGCGTCAGGCACACATCAAGGAGTGACCATGGTGCAGAAGGACGCATCGGTCGCCGAGCTCACGAAGTCATTCGAGGACTCGACTGCCGTTCTGCTGACCGAGTACCGCGGTCTGACGGTGGCCCAGCTCAAGCAGCTGCGCAACAGCATCCGTCAGGACGCGAACTACGCCGTGGTGAAGAACACGCTGACCAAGATCGCCGCGAACAACGCGGGGATCACGGCGCTCGACGAGGACCTCAAGGGTCCCTCGGCCGTGGCGTTCGTGCACGGCGACTTCGTCGCCACCGCCAAGGCTCTGCGTGACTTCGCCAAGGCCAACCCGCTCCTCGTCATCAAGGGCGGCATCTTCGAGGGCAACGCCCTCACCGCCGACGAGGTCAACAAGTACGCCTCGCTCGAGAGCCGCGAGGTTCTGCTGGCCAAGGCCGCGGGCATGATGAAGGCGACGATGGGCAAGGCTGCCGCCACCATCGACGCGCTTCGCGAAAAGCTGGAGACCGCCGACGCCGCGTGAGCGACAGGCGAGCTCTTACACCAACCCCATCTATCTAGGAGATACATCATGGCGAAGCTTTCCACCGAGGAGCTGCTCGAGCAGTTCGCCGGCCTGACCCTCGTCGAGCTCAGCGAGTTCGTGAAGGCGTTCGAGGAGAAGTTCGACGTCACCGCTGCTGCCCCCGTCGCCGTTGCCGGCGCCGCTGGTGGCGCTGGTGCCGCTGAGGCCGAGGAGGAGAAGGACTCGTTCGACGTCATCCTCGAGGCTGCCGGCGACAAGAAGATCCAGGTCATCAAGACGGTCCGCGAGCTCACCTCGCTGGGCCTCGGCGAGGCCAAGGCTGTCGTCGACGGTGCTCCCAAGGCCGTCCTCGAGGGCGCGAACAAGGAGACCGCCGAGAAGGCGAAGGCCGCTCTCGAAGAGGCCGGCGCGACGGTCACCCTCAAGTAATTCCCCGCTCTCACTCGAGAGCAGCACGACGGCCCCGGATGCTGCATCCGGGGCCGTCGTCGTATGCGCGGGTCGTGCCGGACTCAGTCGCGGCGGGTGAGGGTCGAGTCCCGGACGGCGACGGAGCTGTGTCCGGGTGCTCCCGCCGTCGTCCCCCGGACCACCATGCGCGGCTTGATCCGCATCGTCACGGTGTCGGCATCGGGGTCTTCGATGTGGCGCAGGAGCAGCTCGACCGCGGCCCGGCCCTGCTCGTGCGGCACCTGTCGCAACGTCGTCAGGGCGAACATCTCGGCGTTGACGTGGTCATCGATCCCGACGACGCTCAGTGACGACGGGACGAGGATGCCGAGACGGCGTGCGGCGATGATCGCTCCGATCGCGACGTCGTCGCATGCCGCGACGATGCCCGTGGGTCGGGCGGCGGGGTCGCTCAGCAGGTCGACCGCGGCAGCGTAGCCGGCGGGCATCGAGAGTTCGGCCGGCACCCGCGAGATCTCGTCGGCCAGGCCGGCGCGGCGCATCTCCGATTCGTAGCCGGCGTAGCGCTCGGACTCGACGTGAGGCCAGCGCGTCGAGTCGGTGCCGCCGAGGAACGCGATACGGCGATGCCCGAGCTCGACCAGGTGCGCGGTCGCGAGAGCGGTGGCGTGCGCGTCGTCGAGCGTGACGAGGCTGGTGTCACCCTCGGTGCCGATCACGCTGACGACCGGCTTGCCGAGGGCCAGCAGAGCATCGAGCTCGCTCTCGGCCGGTTCGAGGCCGACCGCGATGACGCCATCGAAGCGCCGGCGCGCCAGGAAATCCTCGAACACCCGCCGCCGGGTCTCCGTTCCCGGGCGGGCGTCGTACAGGGTGAGGTCGAGGCCGTGCTCGAGCAGCGCCGCCTGGATGCCCTCGAGGACTTCCCCGAAGAACCATCGGCTGACGTGGGGCATGACGACGCCGACGGTCTGGGTTCGACCGGTCGCGAGGCTCATCGCCGACGAATGTGCCACGTAGGACAGCTCGCGTGCCGCGGCCGTGACCCGTCTGCGGGTCTCGTCCGACACGTACCCGCGTCCGGTGAGGGCGCGGCTCGCCGTCGCTTTCGACACCCCTGCACGGGTGGCGACGTCGGCGATGGTGCTCATGGGACCTCCTCGTCCGTTCGGGGAGACCTGCCGCGGGACTCCACCCGAGCGTAGCGTTTCGCACGGCTCTCGGGAACCGGTTCCAGGCACCGAATATGTGAGCGCTCCCACGAGGCGGCGCATTACCACATGCGATGGTTGTCATTCCGTGATATTCCGCTGGTTGTGCCGAACTCGACGGGACAGTAGGTTGTCCTGGAATCGGTTCCCCAATGGATGCGGATAAGGCTCCTCCGGGTGAACGATGATCCCGATAGAGGAGAAGTACATGGCATTGTCACAGCGATACCGTCTTCTTGCCCCCGTCGCCCTCGTGGGCGCGGCAGCACTGGTGCTGGCTGGGTGCGCCGAAGGCGGCGGCGAAGGCGGCGGCGAGGGCGGCGGCGACGCGAAGACGACCGTCCGCATCTCGGGCGGCATCACCGGTGGTGAGGCTGACGCGCTCAACGAGTCGTTCGCGCAGTTCACCGAGGACACCGGCATCAAGGTCGAGTACACCGGAGACAAGTCGTTCGAGGGCAACATCGTCACCAAGGTGACCGGTGGGGACGCCCCCGACATCGCGATCGTCCCGCAGCCCGGCCTGCTGAAGACCCTCGTCGAGACCGGCAAGGTGCTGCCCGCGCCCGAGGCGGTGGAGAGCGCCGTCGACGAGAACTGGTCGGCCGACTGGAAGCAGTACGGCACGTTCGACGACACCTTCTACGCGGCGCCCATGCTCGCGAACCTGAAGGGCTACGTCTGGTACTCGCCGAAGCAGTTCGCCGAGTGGGGTGTCGAGATCCCCAAGACCTGGGACGAGATGATCGCTCTCACCGACAAGATCGTGCAGACGACCGGCGGTCCCGCGTGGTGCGCCGGCTTCGCCTCCGACGCCGCCTCGGGCTGGCCGGGCACCGACTGGGTGGAGGACCTCGTCCTGCGCCAGGCCGGCCCCGACGTGTACGACCAGTGGGTGGCCGGTGACGTGAAGTTCACCGACCCGCAGATCAAGTCTGCTTTCGACGCGGTGGGCGAGATCCTGCTCAACCCCGAGTACGTCAACGCGGGCTACGGCGACGTCAAGAGCATCAACTCGACCGCGTTCGGCGACGTGGCCGCGGCTGTCGCGAGCGGTGACTGCGCCCTCACGCACCAGGCCTCGTTCCTGTCGGCGAACTTCCTCGACGTGCAGACCGCCGACGGCGCGACCCCCGAGGTCGCTCCCGACGGTGACGTCTACGCGTTCCTGACGCCGGGGTACACCGAAGGCGAGCTCCAGGTCGAGGGCGGCGGCGAGTTCGTCGCCGCGTTCTCGGACGACGAGTCGACGCAGAAGGTTCTCGAGTTCATGGCCTCGCCCGAGTTCGCTGACGCGCGCGTCAAGCTCGGCGGCGTGATCTCGGCGAACAAGAACGCCGACCCCTCGCTCGCCTCGAGCGAGTTCCTCCAGGAAGCCATGACGACGCTGCAGGACGAGACCACGGTCTTCCGTTTCGACGCATCCGACCTGATGCCGTCCACGGTGGGCTCGGGCTCGTTCTGGAAGGGCATGGTCGACTGGATCGACGGTAAGGACACCGAGACGGTCCTGTCCGACATCCAGGCCGGTTACGAGAACTGATCGTCGCCTGACGATCGGTTGAGCCGAGCGGGGTCGGGCTGCACAAGCCCGGCCCCGCTCCTCCCGTCCGTACCGCCCGGGTACGCCGCTGTACTCAGAAGGGGATCCACATGTCGCAGACGACCGTCGACAGACCCGTCGACACCGAACCTCCCACCACCACGCACGCCACCGATCCGAAGGGGCGGTCGATCACTCGGATCATCGTCGCCGCCGGATTCGCCCTGATCGTCGCCATCCTCCTGCTGCTGATCTTCACCGGATCGAGCGAGGAATCGTCGCGCATCACGATCGGGTTCTCGCTCAACAGCTTCTTCCTCTGGTTGGGCGCGATGAACCCGCTCATCCAGATCCCCGTCATCCTGGCCGTGTTCGGGCTCGTCGTGGGCATCATCCTGGTGCTCATCGAGTACGCGCCCCGCCCGGGTCGCGGCTACTTCATCATGCGGCTCGTCGCGTGCCTGGTCATCCCGGTGCTCGCCTTCCTGCTGCTGCGGCCCTACGCCAACGCCGTCCTCTACGTCGTGGCGATCGCGCTGCTCGTCGGTGCGCTGCTCTTCTTCGCGGACTTCCGGTCGCGTCAGGGCGCGGGCTACCTGTTCCAGCTCATCCTCTTCATGGCCCCGGCCAGCATCATGCTGGCGCTCGGACTGATCTACCCGGCCATCGCCACGATCTTCAAGTCGTTCTACGACAAGTCGGGCGAGCAGTTCGTGGGCCTGGAGAACTACTTCTGGGTGTTCACGAACCCGACGGGCACCGCCTCGGTCGTCAACACGATCCTCTGGGCGCTTCTCGCTCCGACGATCTCGGTCGCCATCGGACTCGCCTACGCGGTGTTCATCGACCGCGCCCGCGGCGAGAAGGTGCTCAAGGTCCTCGTGTTCATGCCGGTCGCGATCTCGTTCGTCGGCGCCGGCATCATCTGGAAGTTCATGTACGACGCGCGCCAGGGCGAGCAGGTCGGCCTGCTCAACGCGATCGTCACGGCATTCGGCGGCGATCCGATCCAGTGGCTCGCCATCAAGCCGGTCATCAACACCCTCATGCTCCTGGTGGTGTTCATCTGGACCCAGACCGGATTCGCCATGGTGATTCTGTCGGCCGCGATCAAGGCGGTGCCGACCGAGCAGCTCGAGGCGGCGCAGCTGGACGGGACCAATGCCTGGCAGCGGTTCCGCAACGTCACGGTGCCCGGCATCCGGTCGTCGCTCATCGTGGTCCTCACGACCATCACGATCGCGTCGCTCAAGGTGTACGACATCGTGGCGGTCATGACCGGCGGTCGCGATGAGACGACCGTGCTCGGCTTCGAGATGGTCAACCAGCAGCAGCGATTCCAGAGCTACGGGCACTCGTCCGCGCTCGCTGTCGTGCTGTTCCTGTTCGTCCTGCCGCTGATCATCTACAACGCCCGATCGATGGCCAAGCAGAGGGAGATCCGCTGATGACCGTTGCAGCCCCGGCCGCGCCCGTCGACACCCGCACCAAGCGCCAAGTGGCGCGCGACACCCGCCGCAACGAGGCGATCGCCCATAAGAAGCTGACGTCGAAGGGCGCGACCATCGCGGCCGTCATCATCGCCGTCTTCTGGACGATCCCGACGTTCGGCCTGTTCGTGACGTCGTTCCGACCCGGTGCCGACACCCAGTCCACCGGCTGGTGGACCGTCTTCACCAATCCCGAGTTCACCCTCGACAACTACGCCGAGGCGCTGACGTCGGGAGGGACGTCCACGACGCTCGCGTCGGCGTTCATCAACTCGCTCGCGATCACCATCCCCGCGACGGTGTTCCCCATCGTGATGGCAGCCCTCGCCGCCTACGCGTTCGCCTGGATCGACTTCAAGGGCCGCAGTGCGCTGTTCGTGTTCGTCTTCGCACTTCAGATCGTGCCCCTGCAGATGGCCCTGGTTCCGCTGCTCAGCCTCTTCTCGGAGGGCCTGACGATCAACGACGTGCCCATCTTCCCCGGCTTCGGCCTGAACGAGGTGCAGTACAGCTTCGCCCGCGTCTGGATCGCCCACGCGATCTTCGCCCTGCCGCTGGCGACTTTCATGCTGCACAACTTCATCGCCGAGATCCCGGGCGAGATCATCGAGGCGGCGCGGGTCGACGGCGCCGGCCACGGGCAGGTCTTCTTCCGCATCATCGTCCCGCTGGCAGCCCCGGCCATCGCATCGTTCGCGATCTTCCAGTTCCTGTGGGTGTGGAACGACCTGCTGGTCGCGACGATCTTCGCGTCGCCGGGCGCGCTGCCGATCACGCAGGCGCTCAACTCGCTGTCGGGCACCTGGGGCAACCGCTGGTTCCTGCAGTCGGCGGGAACCTTCATCTCGATCATCGTGCCGCTGATCGTGTTCTTCGCCCTGCAGCGCTTCTTCGTGCGCGGCCTGCTGGCAGGTGCGACGAAGGGCTGATCGGCAGGATCGGATGCCGCTGGGGTGCGGGGGCTGTCAGCCCTCGCACCCCAGTCTGTGCTGGATCGAGCGCATCAGGTCGATCTCGGCGCTCTGCGTCTCGATGACGCCGCCGGCGACCTGGACGGCCCGCGGGTCGCTGCCGAGGTCGACGAGAGCCTGCGCCATGGGGATCGCGCCCTCGTGGTGCCGGATCATGAGGCCGAGGAACGTGCAGTCGGCGGCGACCCCGGTCTCGGCATCCAGCTGCGCCAGCTGAGCGGGCGTGGCCATGCCCATCTCGGCGCGGAGCTCTTCGTCGCTCGGCTGCTGCGCCTGAGTCCCGTGGTTGTGAGCGGGGTGCCCGACCATCCACTGCATGAGGGGCGCGGTGGAGGCCTGCGGCAGCCCCCACTGCACCAGCCAGTCGTAGAACTCGCCGCGCTGACCGGCCTGCGCGGTGGCGATGTCGAACGCGAGCGTGCGGATGCCCTCGTCCTCGGTCTTGCGGTAGATCGTCATCGCCATCTCGATGGCCTGCGTGTGGTGCACCTGCATGTCGCGGGCGAAGCCGGCCTCGGGGGAGGAGTTGCCGGGAACCGCCGGGGAGGTGCCGAAGGCGGAGAAGCGCCCGATGGCGAATGCCGAGCCCGCGACCGCGAGGACGATGAGCAGCACCGCCCACCAGCGCAGGCCGGCGGCCGACGAGACGGGGACCGGAGTCCCCGCCTCCGCCCTCACACCGTCCGTCACGCCTTACCGGGGCCGTCGATCGCGCCCGAGCAGATCGCGTTCGGCTCGGGGACGTTCTGGCTGCGCCAGTACTCGGTGAAGAAGTCTCGGATGCGCTCGTCGTCGGCCGAGTCGACCTTCAGCTGCGCGTTCCAGGCGCTCACGGCGATGGGGGTGTCCATGTCGGGGTACGGCGTCAGCAGCGCGTACGTGCTCGGCATGTAGCCCTCGAGGGTTTCGATGTCGGCATCCGATACCTGGGCCGGGTCGTACGTGATCCAGACGGCGCCGTGCTCCATTGAGTGGACCGCGTTCTCGTTCGCCTGCGGCTCGGTGTAGACGCCGCAGTTGAGCCAGTACGGGTTGTGCTCGCCACCGGCCGGCGGGTTCTGCGGGTACTCGACGGTGCCCTCCACGTGCGTCGTGATGTTCTGGAACGTCTCGACGCCGGGGATCTCGCGACCCGTGCTGTTGCCGGCCTCGTACGTGACGGGCCGAGGCGCGAGGATGACCGACGCGGCGATGAGGCCCACCACGGCGACCGCGGCGGTCGAGCCGACGACCCACCACGTCAGCTTGCTGCGACGTCGCTTCGCCAGCTGCTTCTGGTACTCGGCGAGCTTGGCCTGCTTCTGCTGCTCGCGCTGCTGCTTGACGGTGAGGTTGATCTGGGCCTGGGCGGCAGGATTGCCGCTCGTTCGCTTGTCGGCGGACGGAGTCATTGCTGTGACCTCGGTTCGGGGGCAAGGGGAGTGTCGGAGCGCGCGCGGCGCGGAGCCAGCCTATGCGCGTGAATGGTGAATCGGCTGAGAGGCGCGAACGACGCGGAGCGGCGGCGGGTTACGATAGAAGGTCGCTCAAAAACGCTGCTGCCACGAAACGAAGAAGACGTGCCCGAAACTCCTCCCCATCATTCCTCCTCCGCCACCGGGGCGATCCGCACGCTGGGCTCGAACCCGGCTACCGCGCCCATCATGCTGCATCCGGGTGACGCGATCCCGACCTCACGCCGCGTCATCTACATCATCCTGCTCGGCGCGCTGACGGCGCTCGGGCCCTTCACGATCGACCTCTACCTGCCCGCCTTCCCCGCGCTGGAGGCCGACTTCCAGACGACGGCGGCGGCGATTCAGCTGACGCTCACCGGAACGATGGTCGGCTTCGCGCTGGGTCAGCTCATCGTCGGCCCGCTCAGCGACAAGCTGGGGCGCCGGGTCCCGCTGCTGTGCGTGACCGCGCTCCACGTGCTCTCGAGCACGGCCGCCGCCATCGCCCCGACCCTCGAGCTGCTGAGCGCCGCCCGGGTCTTCATGGGGATCGGCGCCGCGGCGGGCGGTGTCGTCGCGATGGCGATCGTGCGCGACCTCTTCGGCGGACGCCGGCTCGTCGTGATGCTCAGCCGACTCGCCCTGGTCTCCGGTGTCGCCCCGGTCGCCGCCCCGCTCGTCGGCTCGGGCCTGCTGACGGTCATGCCCTGGCGCGGCATCTTCGTCGTGCTCGCCGCGTACGGCGCGGTGATGCTGATCGCCTCGCTCTTCCTCGTGCCCGAGACCCTGCCCAAAGCGCGCCGCCGCGACAGCGGTTCCGCCACGGTCTGGCAGCGCTACCGCAGCGTCCTGAGCGATCGCATCTTCATCGGCGTGCTGATCATCGGCGGCATGACCTTCAGCGGACTGTTCTCGTACCTGTCGTCGTCGTCGTTCCTCTTCCAGCAGACCTACGGCTTCGATCCGCAGCAGTACGGCGTCCTGTTCGCCGTCAACTCCCTCGGAGTCGTGCTGGGCGTGCAGACGGCGTCGCGGCTCGCCGCCCGCTTCGGCCCGCAGTGGGTCATGGCGGTCTCGACCGCCGTGCTCGTCATCGCGGGGGCCACCATCATCGTCACCGACCAGCTGGGGCTGGGCCTGTGGGGCACGGTCGTGCCGCTTTTCTTCTTCATCACGGCGTGCGGTTTCACCTTCCCCTGCGTTCAGGTGCTCGCTCTCGACCGTCACGGCCGAGCCGCCGGGACCGCGGCATCCCTGATCGGCGCCGTCAACTTCGGCGTCGCCGGCTTCATCTCGCCGCTCGCGGCGTGGATCTCGGGCGGCTCGGGCATCACCGCGACGACGATGGCCTCGGTGATGGCGGGGTGCGCCGTGGTGGCGGTCCTCTCGCTGTGGCTCGTCGTGCGGCCGCGCAGCGTGCCGCAGCTCTCTCCCTGATCGCTGCTCCCAGCGCAAGGGGCGGGGTCGAATCCGCCGCTGTCGACACAATGGACGGATGAACGACGCTCCGCCGACCGACCCCCGCCGACTCTGGCCGCGCCGCGCCGCCATCGGCTTCGTGCTGGTGGTGGCCGGTGCGCTGCTGGGATGGTGGCTGTTCACGCAGCTCGGCCAGCCCTTCGCGATCGACCGGTGGTGGAACGAGACGCTGCCGGCCGACCCGGGCGCGGTCGGCCTGGTGTTCGGGCTCGTGATGAACCGGATCGGCGGCACGTGGGTCGGCGTCTTCGCGATCCCGATCGCGGTCGCCGTGGCTCTGGTCCTGCTGCGACGGCCCTGGGCTGCGGGCTATTTCCTCGTGGCGTCGGCGCTGAGCGCGCTCGTGGTCCAGCTGATCAAGAACCTCGTCGATCGGTCGAGACCCGAAGACATCCTCGTGACGACGGATGCGGGCTCATATCCCTCGGGGCATACGGCAAATGCGGCCACGATCGCGATCGTCGCAATCATCCTCTTCCCGCGCGTCTGGGTCGCGCTCGTCGGAATCGTCTGGACCCTGCTGATGGCGCTCAGCCGTACGGTCGTGCACGCTCACTGGCTCTCCGACACCGTCGGTGGGATGCTGCTGGGCGCCGGCGTCGCCCTGATCGTGGCCGCCATGTTCACCGAGCAGCTCGAACGCGAGCGCCGCGCCGTGCGAGAGCGGCGGGGCTAGGCTCGCCGGCATGAGCGTCTCGCCCGACGACCCGGCCATGCCCTCCGACGACGCGATCGCCGCAGCCGATCTCGCACGACTGCGTGCGGAAGCGGAAGCCGCTGAGGCCGCGCTCGTCGCCGCCCGAGCTCGAGCCGCCCTGGCCGCCGCCGAGGCAGCTGCCGCGCGAGCCGGGTCGGCCCCGGCCGGGGACTCGGCGCCGTCGGCTCCGACCGGCGAACCCGAGCCGTCGGCGGCCGGGGAAGCCGAGCCCTCCGGGGCGGCGGGTCCGCTTGACGGATCCGAGGTCGACGACATCCGCCGGGGCTACACGTTCGACGGTCCCGCCCTCGAGCTCGGGGCGCTCCTGAACGGCGAGCCGCAGCGTGATGCGCCCGTGCGGATCCCGCTGGCGATGACGAATCGTCACGGTCTCGTTGCCGGCGCCACGGGCACCGGCAAGACCCGCACGCTGCAGGTTCTCGTGGAGCAGCTCGCGGCCAACGGCGTGCCGGTGTTCGCGGCCGACATCAAGGGCGATCTCTCGGGTCTGGCCTCGGCGGGCGAGCCGAGTGAGAAGCTCCTCTCGCGAACGAGCGCGATCGGGCAGGACTGGTCGCCGCGTTCTTTCGCGACCGAGTTCCTGGCGCTCGGCGGCCGCGGGTCGGGAACGCCGGTGCGCGCGACCGTCTCCGGCTTCGGCCCGCTGCTGCTGAGCCGCGTGCTCGGACTCAACGCGACGCAGGAGTCGAGTCTCGGTCTCGTCTTCCACTACGCCGACGCGAACGGCCTGGCCCTCGTCGACCTCGCCGATCTGCGGGCGGTGCTGACCTACCTCACGAGCGATGACGGCAAAGCCGAGCTCGCGGAGCTCGGCGGACTCTCCAAGGCGACGGCGGGCGTCATCCTTCGCGAACTCATCACCTTCGCCGACGCCGGGGCGGACGTCTTCTTCGGCGAACCGGAGTTCGACGTCCGAGACCTGATGCGCACCACGGACGCGGGCGAGGGCGTCGTCACCCTCCTCGAGGTGCCCGGTGTGGCCGACCGCCCGGTGCTCTACTCGACCTTCCTGATGTACCTCCTCGCGGAGCTGTTCGAGGTGCTGCCCGAGGTGGGTGATGTCGACAAGCCGGAGCTCGTGTTCTTCTTCGACGAGGCGCATCTGCTGTTCCGCGACGCGTCGAAGGACTTCCTCGCCGCGGTGGTGCAGACGGTCCGGCTCATCCGGTCGAAGGGTGTGGGCGTCTTCTTCGTCACGCAGACGCCGAAGGACGTGCCGTCCGATGTGCTGGCGCAGCTCGGCTCGCGCGTACAGCATGCGCTTCGTGCCTTCACCCCGGATGACGTCAAGGCGCTGCGCGCGAGTGTGGGCACCTACCCGCGATCGGGCTACGACCTGGAGCGGGTTCTGCAGGAGCTCGGCACCGGCGAGGCCGTCGTCACCGTCATGAACGAGAAGGGTGCGCCCACCCCCGTCGCGTGGACACGGCTCCGTGCGCCGCAGGCGTCGATGTCGCCGGCAGCGGTGGAGGACGTCCAGGCCCGGGTGGCGGCATCCGAGATCCGGCCGCGTTACGCCGAGGCGGTCGATCGCGAGTCGGCGCGCGAGATCCTCACCGCTCGCATGAACGCCGCGCAGGCGGCTCTCGATGCGGCCGAGGCCGAGGCCGCGCGCCGCAAGGCCGAGCAGGACGCCGCGAAGCTGCGGGCGAAGGCCGACGCCGCCTACGCGAAGCAGCTCGCCGCCATCCGGAAGCAGGCCGCGGCCGACGAGGCGAAGGAGCGGCGCGACGACGACAGGATGCTGCGCAGCATGACCTCGAACACGCGCTCGCGCCGGAGAACGCCGGCGGAGCAGATCCTGGGCTCGCGCGCGGCCCAGGAGGTGCTGACCGGCGTCATCCGGGGAATCTTCGGCACCGGACGGCGCTGAGCACCGGACGGCGCTGACGGCGCGCCCGGGACGCGGGCGCCTCAGGGGCGGATGATGTCGAGTGGCATCGTCGAGGTGTCGATGCGCGGATCGTCGTCCTGCCCGGCGACGAGCGCCTCGGCCTCGGCGATCGTCTCGACCGTCGGCACCGACCCGAGCAGCGGCCGCTGCGCCGTCTCGCGCATCGCGAAGAGCGCGACGGCTGCGAGCGCCGAGAAGAACATGATGTAGAACGCGGGCATGTAGGTGTTGCCCGTCCACTCGATGAGCGCCTGGCTGAACAGCGGCGTCGTGCCGCCGAAGAGCGACACCGCCAGGTTGTACGCGATGCCCATCGCGCCGAAGCGGGTCGCGGTGGGGAACAGCGCCGGCAGGGCGCTCGCCGAGATCGCGACGAACAGTGCGACCGGTACCGCGATGATGCCCAGCGCGATGAACACGGCCCACAGCTCGCCGATCTGCATGACGGCGAAGGCGGGGACCGTCAGGACGAGGGAGGCGCCGATCGCGAAAGCGTAGATGCGGCGCCGGCCGAACCGGTCGCTGAGGCGCCCGACGAACGGCAGCGTCGCCGACATGACGATCAGCACCGGCACGGTCGCCACCGCGGCCGAGAGGTTCGAGAGTCCGACCTCCTTCTCGAGGTAGGTCGGCATGTAGCTGGTCAGCGCGTAGCCGGCCGTGTTGGTCGCGGCGACGATCGCCACGGCGACCAGGATCGTCCGCCAGTGGTGGCGCAGGATGCCGCCGATGCCGTGACGAGCCATCGGGTCGTCCTTGCTGGGCGCCGCGGCCGACTCCGACTCCTGCTCGAATGCCGGGGTCTCGGGGATGCGCAGGCGGAACCAGATGGCGACGATGCCGAGCGGGATGGCGACGAGGAACGGGATGCGCCAGCCGCCGTCGACCATCGCGTCGGGGCCCCAGAGCCCCTGCGTGATGAGGGTGGTCAGCGCGACGACCGTAGCGCCGGCGGCGAAGCCGACGTACGAGCCGACGTCGAGCCATGATGCCCAGAAACCGCGCGAGCGGTCGGGGGAGAACTCGGTCACATACGTCGACGCCCCGGCGTACTCGCCGCCGGTCGAGAAGCCCTGCACCATCTTCAGCACATACAGGGGGACGACAGCCCAGATACCGATCTGCGCAGACGTCGGCAGCAGTCCGATGAGGGCGGTCGCGGTCGCCATCATCGCCATCGTCAGGAACAGGACCTTCTGGCGCCCGATCCGATCGCCGAGCGGGCCGAGCACGATCCCGCCGAGGGGACGCACGAGGAACGACACGGCGAAGCCGAGGAGCGTCACGAGAAGGCCCCAGGGGTCGGGGATGTCCTCGGCGAACACCACCGTCAGGGTCACGGCGAGGTAGCCGTAGATCCCGAAGTCGAACCACTCCATGAAGTTGCCGACGACGGTGCCCGAGATCGCGGTGCGTACCTTCTTGCGTTCGACGACGATGACGTCGTCGACCTCGAGACGTCGGCGGGCAGGCCGCTTGGTGCGCGTGCGTGACATATTCGATTCTCCTCCGGCAGCGCCGCCGGGCTCGGGTCGCCAGACGACTGTCCTTCGCTCACGGGAGCGTAGACCCCGGTGCGGGGTCGTGCGCAACCTCGGGGACGGGCGTTGCGGTCCGGTGCGTCGCCGCCTATCGCGCGCGCGTGAGGCGAAGCGGTCCAGACATCCGACCGGCGACCGCCCATCCGTCACGTGTCAAGTCGTGTCGGACGGGGCCGACGGACGCCTACCGTCTGATCATGACCGAGCTGACCGCACCCACCGGACACGAGCCCGAGCTGCAGGCGCAGCCCCGACCGGACGGATCCGCCCCGCGAGCCCTCGTCCTCGGCGCCACCGGGTACATCGGCGGACGGCTGGTGCCTCGCCTCGTTGCGGCGGGGTACCGCGTGCGCGTGCTGGCCCGGACGCCCGAGCGGGTCGCCAGCTTCCCGTGGGGAGACGCCGTCCAGATCGTGGGCGGCTCGGCGGACGACGCGGATGCCGTCGCCGAGGCCGTCGACGACGTGGATGTTGTCTACTACCTCATCCACTCGATGGGAGCGGGGGCCGGGTTCGAGGAGGCCGACGAGCGGGCCGCCCGCACGGTCGCTGACGCCGCGGCGGCGGCATCCGTGAAGCGCATCGTCTATCTCGGTGGCCTGCACCCCTCCGACGCCGAGTTGTCGCCGCACCTGCGCTCGCGCGTGGAGGTCGGTGAGATCCTGCTGGAGTCCGGCGTGCCCACCCTCGTGCTGCAGGCGGGAGTCGTCATCGGGTCGGGGTCGGCGTCGTTCGAGATGGTGCGTCATCTCACCGATGTGCTGCCGTACATGCCGGCGCCGAAGTGGGTGCGCAACCGCATCCAGCCGATCGCCGTGCGAGACGTCCTGCACTATCTGCTCGGTGCAGCCCGCGTCGATCCTGAGCTGAACCGAGCCGTCGACATCGGCGGTCCCGACGTCTTGCGGTACGGACAGATGATGAACGGCTATGCCCTCGAGGCGGGCCTGCGGCAGCGCGCGATCGCGGCCTTGCCGGTGCTGACGCCCGGGCTGGCCTCCCACTGGGTCAACCTCGTGACGCCGGTACCGCGCGCCATCGCCCGCCCGCTCATCGCGTCGCTTCAGAACGAGTGCGTCATGGACGACCACGACATCGACGACATCATCCCGCAGCCCGAGGGCGGCCTGACGTCGTACCGGACGAGCGTGCGGCTGGCGCTGGGCCGGGTGGACGCCGACGAGGTCGAGACGAGCTGGCAGGACGCCGACGTGCTCGGCGCGCCGAGCGATCCGCTGCCGAGCGACCCCGAATGGGCGGGCCGCACCGTGTTCACCGACGAGCGCTCCGCCGAAACGAGCGCGTCGCCCGAACGGCTCTGGGAGGTGATCGCCGGCATCGGCGGGACGAACGGCTGGTACTCGGCTCGCGCGCTGTGGGAGATCCGTGGCTGGATGGACCGTCTCGTCGGCGGCATCGGCCTCGCGCGCGGGCGCCGCAGCCGGGGAAAGGTGCGGGTGGGGGATGCGATCGACTTCTGGCGCGTCGAGGCCGTCGAGGAGGGCCGCCTGCTGCGGCTGCGTGCCGAGATGCGGGTGCCGGGGGAGGCCTGGCTGGAGCTCAAAGTCGCACCGCGCGATGGCGGTGCCCGGTATGAGCAGCGCGCGATCTTTTTCCCGCGCGGGCTGGCCGGGCGGCTGTATTGGCTCGGCGTGCTGCCGTTCCACGGTCTCATCTTCACGGCGATGGCGACGCGCATCACCGAGATGGCCGAGGGCAAGGTCGAGGAGGGGCGGATCGCCGTCGAGAACACCCACGCCGACGATGACACCGCCCCCGCGGGCGCGGACGCTTCTAGGGTGGGGTCATGAGCCGCGAAGCCGCCGTCATCACCGTGTCCGATCGCTCAGCGCGCGGTGAACGCCCGGATGCGGCCGGCCCGGTCGCGGTCGAGGCTCTTCGCGCCGCGGGGTGGCGATGCGGCGACCCGACGATCGTCGCCGACGGCGCGGCCTCGGTCGCGGCGGCTCTGCGCGCCGCGGTCTCCGCGGGCGCACGTCTCATCGTGACGACGGGCGGCACGGGTGTGGCGCCGCGCGACGAGACTCCCGAGGGTACCGGCGAGGTCATCGAGCGCGAGCTGCCCGGTGTGGCCGAAGAGCTGCGACGCCGCGGCGTCGCCGAGACGCCCACTGCGGTGCTCTCACGCGGACGTGCCGGGGTGGCCGGCCGAACGCTCATCGTGAACCTGCCGGGGTCGCCGCGCGCCGTGGCATCCGGCATGGACGTGGTGACGGGTATCGCCGGGCACGTCGTCGCCCAGCTCGACGGGCACGATCACTGATGGGCGAGATCCGCATCGCCCGTATCACCGCGGAGCGTCTCGACGTCTCCCAGCACCTCGAGGCCGTCGAGTCATCCGCCGTCGGAGCGGTGACGAGCTTCGTCGGTACCGTGCGCGACCACGACCCGGATGCCGCGGGCACGGTCGCCGCGCTGCACTACGAGGCCCACCCCGACGCCGAGGCGACGCTGCGTTCGATCGCCGCGACCGCGCTCGCCGGACGTGACGGCGCGGTGGCGGTCAGTCACCGCATCGGCGACCTCGCGGTGGGCGATGCGGCGGTCGTCATCGCGGTGGGCACGGCGCACCGGGGCGACGCGTTCGAGGTGTGCCGCGAGCTGATCGAGGCGATCAAACGCGAGCTGCCGATCTGGAAGCAGCAGATCGAGGCCGACGGCACGACGGCGTGGAAGGGGATCGGCGGCTGATCGCGCCTTTCGCGGGCGGTCTCAGCCGCCGGCGAACGGCGGCAGGATGTCGACGGTGACGTCGGGTCCGATCTCGGTGGTGTCGGACACGCGCGCGCCATCGACCAGCACGGCGCATTTCGGCAGGATCGCCCCCAACCCGGGGTGCTCGCGCGAGAGCGAGTCGCGCAGGGCGCCGAGGGTGACCTCGGAGCGGTTCTCGTCGTTCCGGCCGGCGCGCTCAGCGGCGGCGGCGAAATAGCGCACGCGCGCCATCAGGCGTCCTCGTCCGGGCGTCGCCAGTCGCCGCTGCGGCCACCGGTCTTCGCGGTGATCCGGACGTTCTCGATCGAGGTCGCCTTATCCATGCCCTTCACCATGTCGACGACGGCGAGGGCGGCGACCGAGACCGAGGTGAGCGCCTCCATCTCGACGCCGGTGCGGTCGGCGGTGCGCGCCGTCGCCTCGATCTCGATCCCGTCGTCGGTGATGTCGAGATCGACGACGACCCCGTGCACGCCGATCACATGCGCCAGCGGAAGCAGGTCCGGGGTGCGCTTGGCGGCCTGGATGCCGGCGATGCGCGCGACGGCGAGGACATCGCCCTTCGGCACGGCACCGTCGCGCAGTGCTGCGACGACCTCGGGCGAGCATCGCACGAATCCGCGTGCGGTCGCCGCGCGGACGGTCGGCTGCTTCGCGGTGACGTCGACCATACGGGCGTGACCGGCGTCGTCGAGGTGTGTGAAGCTCATGCCCTCATCCTTCCAGCAGCACGACGTCGACGAGGTCGCCGCACGCGACGACCGCGGTCGCCGCCGGGACGACCGCGTACGCCTCGGCGAGGGCGAGGGCTCCCGCGAGGTGCGACCCCGAGCCGCCGGGTGTCGCCGGACGCACAGACCAGCGCGCGGGGTCGGTGCGGTCGATGATCGCGGGGAGGTACTGTCGGCGGCCCGGCGGTGTGCGCCAGGACTCGCCCGCGGGGAGGCGCAGAGCCGGCCGCTGCAGGTCGGAGCGCCCCTGGAGGGCGAGCAGGGCGGGCCGCACGAACACCTCGAACGAGACCGCCGCACTCACCGGGTTGCCCGGCAGGCCGAAGACGAGCGTTCCCGACGGCAGGACCCCGAAGGCCTGCGGCTTGCCCGGCTGCATCGCCACCCGCGAGAAACGCAGCGCGTCGCCCAGTTCGGTCTTGACGACCTCGTAGGCGCCCGCGCTCACCCCGCCCGAGGTGATGACGACGTCCGCTCGGGATCCGCCGGTCGTGGCCGCGGCGATCTCGTGCCGGAAGGCGGCGCCGCCGTCGTCGACGTGCACGCGGCGGACGACCGTACCGCCCGCCTGACGGGTGAGCGCTTGGAGCAGCAGGCCGTTCGACTCGGGGATCTGTCCGCGGATGCGTGGGAAGCCGGGCTCGACGAGCTCGCTGCCGGTCGAGATGACGACGACGCGCGGAGCCTCCGAGACGGTGACCCGGGCGATGTCGGCGGCGGCGAGGGCCGCCAGCTGCCGCGGGCCGAGCAGCGTCCCGGCGTCCAGCACCGTGTCGCCGGGGCGGATGTCGTCGTGTGCGCGCCGGACGAACATGCCCCGCCTCGCGGGGGCGGTGAGCACGCGTGCGGTCGTCAGCGAATCACCGAGGCCGCCCGCGGTGTCTTCGAACGGCACGATGGTGTCGGCGCTGCTGGGCACCGGGGATCCCGTCATGATGCGTGCGGCCTCGCCGGGGGTCAGATGCGGATCGTCCGCCGTGCCCGCCGGCAGATCGGCGACGATCGCGAGGTCGACGGGCTGCTCGACGGATGCCGTCGCGACGTCGTCGAAGCGCACCGCGAAGCCGTCCATCGCCGAGTTGTCGAAGTCGGGGATCCCCCCGCGCGCGATCGCGGCCTCGCGCAAGACGCAGCCGGCGGCGTCGGCGAGCCCGGCCGTGCGGGTCGGCAGCGGGCGGACGGCGGCGAGGACGTCCGCGAGCTGCTCCTCGACGCTTCGCAGCCCGCCGCTCACGACTGCCACCGTGCGAGCCCGCCCGCGAGCACGGATGCCGCGACACCGCGGCCCCGGAGGGCATCCGCAGCGCGATGGGCGCGGATGCCGTGCGCGCACACCACCACGACCCGGTCGGCACCGGCGAGGCTCGGATCAGCGAGGAGCTCGCCGAGCGGTACCAGCACCGAACCGGGCAGCACACCGGTCGCCGTCTCGTGGGGCTCCCGCACATCGAGCACCACCGCGCCGACGGACTGCTGCGCTCGGAGCTGCTCGAGATCGACCTCGGGTGCCGCCGTCCGTCTCGGCTCTGCAGGGGGCGGAGGAACCGCGGCCGGGGACGCCGCACGCGACGCCGCGCGCAGCGGCACCTCGCGCTGAGTGCCGGTGAGGGCATCGACGACGACCAGCCGGCCGAGGAGCGGTTCGCCGACCCCGGTGATGAGCTTGATCGCCTCGGTCGCGAGCATGCCGCCCACCGTCATGCAGAGGGACCCGAGCACGCCCACCTCGGCGCACGTCGGCAGGTCGTCCGCGCTGCCCGCGGGGTAGAGGTCGTCGAGGCCGACGGCCGGAACGCCTGCCGGCGGCGCGGTCCAGAAGACGGTGACCTGCGCGTGGAACTCCTGGATGACGCCCCAGACGAGCGGCAGCCCGAGTGCCGCGCATGCCGCGGCCACGACGGTGCGGGTCTCGAACGTGTCCGTGCCGTCGATGACGAGGTCGCTCCCCGCCAGCAGACGCGACGCGTTATCGGCATCCAGCCGCTCGCGGCGCGTCTCGATCCGGGTCTCGGGCGACAATGCGGTGGCGGCTCGGACCGCGGAGGCGACCTTCGGTGAACCGACGTCGTCGACGCGATGGATCACCTGCCGCTGGAGATTGGCGTACTCGACCATGTCGTCGTCGATGACGGTGATCGTCCCGACCCCGGCGGCGGCGAGGGCGAGGATCACCGGCGAGCCGAGACCGCCGGCGCCGACGACCGCGACGCGGGCCGCCGCCAGCCGTCGCTGACCCTGGTCGCCCAGGCCCGCGAGGACGGCATGCCTCGCGGTGCGCTCGCGCTCACGATTCGACAGGGTCTCGGCGGGATCGACGAGGGGCGGCAGGGTCATGGGATCAGGCTAGACGCGCATAGGGGTAGCGGGGGCGGACGTGGGCGGGACCCGGGCGAGCGTCCGTGGATGCGGCGGATTCGCCCCTTCTGCTCCGCAGATGCGGGTATGTTCGGCCCATGACGACGTATCGCATCTCGGAGGCGGCCCGCCTGCTCGGAGTCAGCGACGACACCGTGCGCCGCTGGATCGAGCAGGGTGTCCTTCCGGTCTCGGGTGACAGCCCGGCGAGGGTGCCCGGCGACGCGCTCGCCGCGCACGCGGTCGAGCTCGCTTCCGCCGCGGCGGACCCCTCCGACCGACTCTCGAGCGCCCGCAACCGCTTCGTCGGCCTTGTCACCCGCGTGCAGATCGACGGGGTGATGGCCCAGGTCGACGTGCAGTCGGGACCGCACCGCATCGTGTCGCTCATGTCGGCCGAGGCGGCGCGCGAACTCGAGCTCGAACCCGGATCGCTCGCGGTCGCGGTCGTGAAGGCCACGACGGTCGTGGTCGAGACTCCGAAGGACTGAGCCGTGCGCGCACGACGAACCGCCGTCGCCGCCCTCGGGGCTGTCATGCTCCTCCTGGCGGGGTGCGCCGCGGGCGGCGTCGCGGAGTCGGGGCCGGGCACCGCGGAATCCGAGGTCTCGGGCGAGGTCACCGTCTTCGCTGCCGCGTCGCTGAAGACCGGATTCGACGAGCTGGCGTCGCAGTTCGAGCAGCGGCATCCCTCCGTCACGATCTCGCCCATCAGCTACGACGGGTCGTCGACGCTCGCGACGCAGCTGATCGAGGGCGCCCCCGGCGACGTCTTCGCCTCGGCCGACGAGGCGAACATGCAGAAGGTCGTCGACGCCGGGCTCGCCGCCGCCCCGGACGTCTTCGCGACGAACCGGCTCGCCCTCGTGGTGCCGGCCGGGAACCCCGGTTCGATCACCGGCCTGGCAGACCTCGCCGACGCCGACCGCACCGTCGTGCTGTGCGCACAGGCGGTGCCGTGCGGCGCGGCCTCGGAGACGCTTCTCCGCGACGCCGGTGTCACTCCGAGCGTCGACAGCTACGAGCAGAACGTCACCGCGGTGCTGACGAAGGTCGTGGGCGGCGAGGCCGATGCCGGCCTCGTCTACGTCACGGATGCCGCCCTCACCGGCGATGTCGAGACGGTGGAGGTCGCCGGCGCTGAGCGAGTCGTCAACCGGTATCCGATCGCGGCGCTCGCCGACGCGCGGTCGCCCGAGGCCGCCGCGGAGTTCGTCGCCTACGTGCTGTCCGAAGACGGCCAGGCGGTGCTGCGCCGTCTCGGCTTCGGGGCGCCGTGAGCGGCGGCGGGGCCGGCGGTCACCGGACGACGCGCCGCAGCGCGCCGGGGTATGTGCCGCGCGTCCTTCTCGTGCCGGCGGTCGTCGGGCTCGCGCTGCTCGTGGTCCCGCTGGCCGCACTGGTGGGCCGCGTCGACCCCGCGACGGTGTGGACCGACGTCACGTCGCCCGAGGCCGGCGCGGCGCTCGCGCTCTCGCTGCAGACCGCGCTCGCGGCCACCGCTGCGTGCATCGTGCTCGGCGTTCCGCTCGCCCTGACGATCGCCCGGGCAGGCGCCCGCGGTGCGGCGGTGCTGCGCGCCATCGTGACGGTCCCGCTCGTGCTGCCCCCCATGGTCGGCGGCGTCGCCCTGCTGTTCCTGTTCGGGCGGACCGGCTGGCTGGGCGCGATGCTCGGCGAAGCCGGCATCCGCATCCCGTTCACCACCGTGGCTGTCGTGATCGCGCAGACTTTCGTCGCTCTGCCCTTCCTCGTGCTCGCGCTCGAGGGCGCACTCCGGGCCACGGGAGTCGGGTACGAGCAGACCGCGGCTGCGCTCGGGGCGGGACGGTGGCGCATCCTGTTCCGGGTCACCCTGCCGCTCGCAGCGCCCGGGCTCATCGCGGGGACCGTGCTGTGCTTCGCCCGCGCCCTCGGCGAGTTCGGCGCCACCGCACTGTTCGCCGGCAACGCGCCCGGCGTCACGCAGACGATGCCGCTGGCGATCTACACGGCGTTCAACGGTGCCGGGGTGTCGCAGGGCACGGCTGTGGCACTGTCGCTCCTCCTGCTCATCACGGCGATTGCCGCGCTTCTGCTCGTGCGGGCCTGGCGGCCGGGCGGTGCCCGATGAGTGCCCGGCTCACGGCACGCGTCCGGGTGCAGCGGCCCGGCCTCACCGTGACCGTCGACCTCGTCGCCGAACCGGGGGAGGTCGTCGCGGTCATGGGGCCGAGCGGCGCGGGGAAGACGACGGTGCTCGAGGCGATCGCGGGCCTCGTGCCGCTCGACGCGGGATCGATCCGCGTCGACGACGACGAGGTCGAGAGCCCCCGCCGGCGCGTGGCGCCGCAGCACCGCGGCATCGTGATGCTGCGTCAGGACCCCGGCCTCTTCCCGCACCTCTCGGCGCGCGAGAACGTGGCCTTCGGGCTCCGCTCTCGCAAAGAGCCGGCACGTCGGGCGCGCCTCATCGCCGACGAATGGCTCGATCGGGTCGGGCTCGCGGGGGTCGGCGGCCGGCATCCCCGGGAGCTCTCCGGGGGGCAGCAGCAGCGCGTCGCCCTCGCCCGCGCGCTCGCGGCGCGGCCCCGCGTCATCCTGCTCGACGAGCCGTTCACGGCGCTCGATCCGGCGACGGCCGCGTCACTGCGGGCGATGCTCGGCGAACAGCTGCGGGCTGCCGGGGCGACGGCCGTGATCGTCAGCCACGACGCCCTCGATGCGGCGGCGGTGGCCGATCGGCTGGTGGTGCTCGAAGCGGGACTCGTGACCCAGAGCGGCGCCGTCCGAGAGGTGCTGCGGACCCCCGCCACGGCGTTCGGTGCTGCCATCGCGGGAGTCAACCGTGTCGTCGGCAACGTGGTCGGCCAGGGCGATGACGCGGTCTGGCAGGCCGGCACCCTCGCGGTGCCCCGGCCCGGCGCGGACGGTGGTGCCGCTGCCGCTCTGTTCCGCCCGAGCGACGTCCGGCTCGAGGGGGTCGCGGCCGGCGACGGGCTCGCGCGGTCGGGGGCTGCGCCGTCGGACGCCGACCGCGTCGTGTGGCGGGCTCGCGTCGTTCGGCTCGAGCCCACCGTCGGCGGAGTCCGGGTGATCGTCTCCGATCCGCCGGCGGCGGTCGACATCCCGGTGGATCTGGCCGCGGACCTCGGCGCGGGCGGCCTCGTGCAGCTCTCGCTGCCGACCGCCGCGATCACATGGGACTGAGTGGCACGATGGGGGAATGCCCCACATGCGCGCCGTCCGGCCCGGCGATGACGCCGCGCTGAGCGAGATCTGTCTGCGGACCGCCGACCACGGCTCCGATGCCACCGGACTCTTCGACGACGACGACATCTGGGGGGCGATCTTCGTGCTGCCCTACGCCGAGCGGCATCCCGACTTCGCCTTCGTCGTGGCCGACGATGACGACCGGGCGATCGGCTACGTCGTCGCGACGCCGGACACCGATGCCTTCGAGGAGTGGTTCCGCGCCGAGTGGTGGCCGCGGTTCGCCGACCGCTGGCCCGAGCCCTCGCCCGATGACACCTCGCGGCAGGCGGGGACGCTGCGATACGCCTACGGTCGACGCCCCGGAGCCGAGCCGCTCGCCGCGACCCATCCCGCGCACCTGCACATCGACCTGCTGCCCGCGGCCCAGGGGCAGGGGTGGGGGCGACGGCTGATCGACCGGGTGTCGGAGCAGCTCCGCGCGTCGGGCGTCATCCGTCTGCACCTGGTCGCGTCGGCGGCCAACGACGGGGCGCTCGCCTTCTACGACCGCCTGGGGTTCGAGCGCCTGCCCTCGTCGCCCGGCGCGCAGGCGTTCGGCATCGACCTCGACCGCTGAGGCCCGGTCACGCGGCTCGCCGAGGTCCCCGTTGGGCTGGGTTTGCCGGCTGGATTTCCGGCCCAATGGGGACCTCGGGTTGCGCAGGGGCGGTTGCGGCGGGCCACAGCGAGCGAAGTCCCACTTGGGCCGGGTTGACCGGCTGGTTTCCCGGCCGTAGTGGGACCTCGGGTTGAGCGCGTCAGCCGGTGAGCAGGCGCCCGTCGGAGATGCGGACCGTGCGGTCGACGAGCGAGCCCGGCACCCGGACGTGCGAGATGAGCACGACGGCGCGCTCCTCGTCGACGGCCGAGAGCAGATCGCGCATCAGCGCGTCGGATGCCGCGGGGTCGACCCCGGCCGTCGGCTCGTCGAGCACGAGCACGGGGAAGCCGTGCAGCAGCGCCCGAGCGAGCGCGATGCGCTGCGCCTGGCCGCCCGAGACGAGGGCGCCGTGCTCGCCGACGCGAGCGTCGAGACCGCCGCGCTCGCGCAGCCAGCCGCCCAGGCCGACGCGTTCGAGCACTGCCTCCAGCTCGGCGTCGGTCGCGGTGTCGCGGGCGAACAGGAGGTTCTGGCGGATGTCCTCGTCGAAGAGCATCGGCTGCTGCTCGCACAGTCCCACTGTCAGCCGCACGTCGTCGGGAGAGAGGCCTTGCACGTCAGTGCGCCCGATCCGGTAGCTCCCGTCGACGTCGAGGAAGCGCACGAGGGCATGCGCGAGCGTCGACTTGCCCGCACCGCTCGACCCGACGACGAGCAGGCGTTCACCCGGGCGGACGTCCAGGTCGACGCCCGCGAGGGCCGGCCGATCTGCTCCGGGCCACGTCACCGACACGTCGCGCAGGTGGAGTCCGTCGCCGAGCGCGGGCGCGACGCCCGTGGGAGCGACGCTGCTCGCAACGAGTCCCGATGGGATGTCGCCGGGCACGGTCTCGGCGATCCGTTCCGCCGACGCGTGCACCTGACGCCAGGATGCCGCTGCGAGCGGAACCGTCTGGAAGACCTCGAACACGGCCATCGGCACGAGGACGGCGACGGCCAGCCACGGACCGCCGAGGGCGGTCACATCCGGGGCGGTGACGATGACGGCGAGGATCGATGCGGCGCCCGCGGCGAGCGAGACGATGGCTGCGCTTCCGGCCTGCGCACCGGCGCGGCGGACGACCGCACGTCGGAGGTCGGCGTCCGCTGCCTCGACACGGCGACGGCTCTGCTCTTCGGCCCCGTACGCCAGCAGCACGTCCAGGCTTCCGAGATGGTCGGCGACGGCGTCGGCGAGCCGGGCGCGGAGCGGGGCGATCGTGCGCTCCGCGCGAGCACCCGCGACCCAGCCCCAGCCGGTGGCCGCCGCCGCGGCGACGACGAGGCAGCCGAGCAGGGTGAGTCCGGCCGGCCACGAGACGGTCGCGACGAAGACGACGGCGGCGAGAGCGACGGTGGCCGAGGCCACGAGCGGCTCCACCACTCGGAGCGGCAGGTTCTGCAGGTCGTCGACGTCGTCGACGAGGGCGGAGAGCGCGGATCCGCGGCGGATGCGGCCGAGCCCGTCGGGTGCGAGCGGGATCAGGCGTCGGACGAGGTCGGTCCGCGTCGTTGCGAGCTGACGCAGCGCCGCATCGTGCGACGTGAGGCGCTCGAGGTAGCGGAAGACGGCACGCGAGATCGCGAACGCCCGCACCCCGACGACGGCCGCCATCACGTACATCACCGCGGGCTGCTCGCTCGCACGGACGATGAGCCACGCGCTGCACGCGAGGAGCGCGACGGCCGAGGCCTCCGTGGCGAACCCGGTCGCGAGGGCGCGCCAGAACCGTCGCGGCGGGGGCATCGCGCCGCGGAGCACCTCGGACGTCGTGGTCATGCCGTCACCTCCGATCGGGGTCGTACGTCGACGAGGACGTCGGCGATCGACCGGGCAGACTCCCGGTGCGAGACGAGCAGGACAGTCGCGCCGTCGTCAGCGACACGGCGGAGGCTCTGCCAGAGCGCGGCCTCGGTCTCGGCGTCGAGTGCGGCGCTCGGCTCGTCGAGCGCGACCACCGGCGCACCGCTGTTCACGTGCCGGAAGAGAGCCCGGGCGACCGCGACGCGCTGCGCCTGCCCGCCGGAGAGGCCCGCGCCGCGCACGCCGAGCTCGAGCGCCGGGTCGAGGTCAGCGGCGCCGGCGGCTGTGAGCGCGCGGACGACGGCGCGCTCACCCGCGGGCCCGGCGACGCGGTCCGTCGAAGCGCCGAGCGTGACGTTCTCGGCGACGGTGCCGGCGATCAGCCCCGCGTCCTGTCCGGCCCAGGCGAGCCACGACGCCGGCGGCGGAACCTGCTCGC
Source organism: Microbacterium sp. H37-C3 (assembly GCF_027157935.1). NCBI lineage: Bacteria > Bacillati > Actinomycetota > Actinomycetes > Micrococcales > Microbacteriaceae > Microbacterium > Microbacterium sp. H37-C3. The sequence goes on from NZ_JAPVLR010000002.1 coordinate 784,842, forward strand.
CGTCGAGGGTCAGCTCCCCTTCGAACGGGGCGACGCCGCGCAGCGCGGCGAAGACGCTCGACTTGCCCGCGCCGCTCGGCCCGGACAGGAGCGTGATCGTGCCCGGCCTCGCCGTGAACGACACGGGTGCGAGCAGCGAATCGCCGCGCCGCACCTGGAGCTCACGGGCGCGGAGGATGCCGCGCTCCGCCGCGACGCTCGTCGCGGCGTCCGTCGTCGACGCTGAGCTCGCGGCATCCTGCGGCGGCAGCGCGCGCGCCGCGTCCAGTACCTCGAAGACGTCGTCGGTGGCCGCGACACCCTCTGCGGCGGCGTGGAACTGGACCCCGACCTGACGAAGCGGCAGGTAGGCCTCGGGGGCCAGTAGCAGCACGAAGAGTCCGACAGACAGGGCGAGCGAGCCGTCGATGAGCCGGAAGCCGATCGACACCGCCACGATCGCGACGGAGATCGACGCGAGGAACTCCAGCGCGAAGCCCGACAGGAACGACACCCGCAGCACGCGCATCGTCTCGATGCGGTAGTTCTCGGTCACCCGTTCGATCGACGACGCGGCGCGGTGCTGCCGGCCGAACACCGTGAGGGTCGAAAGTCCGCGGACGGTGTCGGCGAAGCGGGCGGCGAGCTGCCGGAGCGTCTGCCACTGCGCGCGTTGCACCGCGCGGGTGGCGAGTCCGATCAGCACCATGAACAGCGGGATCAACGGCATCGTGAGCAGGACCGTCACGCCCGAGATCCAGTCGCTCCACCAGATGACGGCGATGAGCACCGGGGTCGCGATGACCGTCAGGACGAGTTGCGGCAGGTAGCGGCCGAAGTAGGCGTCGAGCGCGTCGAGGCCGCGGCCCGCGGTCACCGCGAGCTGAGCAGAGTTGCGGTTCGCGAGCCAGCCGGGGCCGAGGCGACCGACGGCCGAGGTGAGCCCGCCGCGCAGCTCGCTGCGCACCCGGGCGGCGGCGCGAGCAGAGACGGCCTCGCGCAGCCAGAGGAGCCCGGCGCGCGCGGCGACGACGGCGGCGAGGGCGGCGAGGACGCGCATGAGGTCGGCTACCGGCATCCCGCCGATGGCTCCGACGATCGCTTGCGTGGTCAGCCAGGCGAACCCGACGACGACAGCGGTCTGGGCGAGGCCGATCGCGCCGATCGCGACGAAGAAGAGGCGCGAGGTGCGGGCGTAGCGCAGCAGCCGCGGATCGACGGGTCGTCCGCTCGAGCGCGCGGGCGCCTCGGGGTCGTCCATGCTCACCCTTCGATCCTGCCTTACCCCGGGACCGGGATGCCTCGGGTCCGGCGCGATCGCGCGGATCCGAGGCATCCCGTCACTCGGTCAGTGGGTGACGAGCTCGGCCTCTTCGATGCGTGCCCGGGTCACGCGCTTGCGGAAGACCCAGTACGTCCAGCCCTGGTACAGGAGCACGAGTGGCAGGAAGATCACGGCCGCCCAGGTCATGATCGTCAGTGTGTAATCCGTCGACGACGCGTTCTCGATCGTGAGGTTCCATGCGGGATCCGTCGACGACGGCATGACGTTCGGGAAGAGCGAGAGCCACAGCGTCAGGACGGCGAACATCACGGTTCCCGCACCTCCCGCGAAGGCCCAGCCCTCACGCCCGGTCGCGTTGGCGAGAATGGCCCCGATCAGCATGACCGCGGCGACGGTGGCCGTCACGAACACCAGCGGCAGCAGCGGCGCCTGGGCCCCCATGGCCGACAGCACGGTCCAGGCGAGGAAGACGGCCGCCGCGACGAGGGTCAGCAGTCCCGACTTCGTCGCGAGCCGGCGGGCCTGCTCGCGGACGTCACCGTCGGTCTTGAGAGCGACGAAGTAGACGCCGTGCGTGAAGAACAGCAGGAGCGTCACGACCCCGCCGAGCAGGCCGTAGGGGTTCAGCAGCGTGAACAGGGTGCCGGTGAACTCCTTGTCGGCGTCGATCGGCACGCCCTGGACGATGTTGGCGACCGCGACGCCCCAGAGGAAGGCGGGGAGCGCCGAGCCCACGACGATCATGAGGTCGAAGCGCTTGCGCCAGGTGGCATCATCGCGCTGGTGGCGGTACTCGAACGAGACCCCGCGCAGGATCAGGGCGATGAGGATCAGCAGCAGTGGCAGGTAGAACCCGCTGAAGAGGGTCGCGTACCACTCCGGGAAGGCCGCGAAGAGGCACGCGCCCGCGACGATGACCCAGGTCTCGTTGAGATCCCAGACCGGACCGATCGTGTTGATGATCTGGCGCCGTGAGACGTTGTCCTTCCCGAGGAAGGGCAGCGACATCCCGACACCGAAGTCGAACCCGTCGAGGACGAAGTAGCCCACGAACAGGACTCCGACGATGAAGAACCAGACGTATGCGAGATCCATGTCGTGCTCCTCAGTAGACGGTGGTCTGCGTGTGGGACGCCGAGGGGTTCTCGGCTTCGGGCGAGCCCGGCTCGGGCAATGGGTCGGGGCCCTTCTGTGCGGCCTTGCGGATGAGGCCGAACTCGACGACGGCGAGCGAGGCATAGACCGCGGTGAACGCGATCAGCGAGATCAGGACCGTCCAGCCGGGGACGTTCGGTGAGACGCCGTCCTCGGTCAGCATCAGGCTGAACACGATCCAGGGCTGGCGGCCCATCTCGGTGAAGACCCAGCCGACGAGGCTGCCGAGGAGGGGGAGGGGAGCGGACCAGATCGCGACCTTCCACATCCAGCGGGCCACGGGACGCTGAGCCTTCTTGCGGGTCAGCCAGAGGCCGGCGACAGAGATGAGGGTGGCGACACCGCCGAGGCCGATCATCCAGCGGAACGACCAGTAGGTGACCCAGACGATCGGGCGGTAGTCGACGCCCGCACCGAAGGTCTCGGTGTACTGGGCCTGCAGGTCGTTGAGGCCTTCGACGCACCCGTCGAAGCTGTGGGTCGAGAGGAACGACAGCAGGTACGGCACGCGCAGCGACCAGATCTCCTCGGTGCCATCGGGCGTTCCGATGGAGAAGATCGAGAAGGATGCATCCGCGCCGCAGGCGCTGTTGAACATGGCTTCGGCCGCGGCCATCTTCATGGGTTGCGTCGCCACCATCACGAGGCTCAGCTGATCGCCCGAGAGGGCGACGCCGACGAACGAGACGATCATGCCCCACATGCCGAAGCGGAGCGCGGGACGCATCGTCTCGATGTGCTGCGCGCGGGAGAGGTGCCAGGCGGCGACCGCGATGACCACGGCGGCGGCGAACATCCACGCGGCGAAGATCGTGTGCGGGAAGGCGGCCAGCACGATCGGGTTGGTGAGGACCGCCCCGAAGTCGATGAGCTCGGCGCGGCCGCCGTCGGCGGCCATCTGGTACCCCACCGGGTTCTGCATGAACGCGTTGGCCGCGAGGATGAAGTAGGCCGACAGGGTCGAGCCCAGCACGACCATCCAGATGGAGAACAGGTGAAGCGCCTTCGGAAGCTTGTCCCAGCCGAAGATCCACAGGCCGATGAAGGTCGCCTCGAAGAAGAAGGCGAGGAGGCCCTCGAAGGCCAGCGGTGCGCCGAAGATGTCGCCGACGAAACGCGAGTAGGCCGACCAGTTCATGCCGAACTGGAACTCCTGCACGATGCCCGTGACGACGCCCATCGCGAAGTTGATGAGGAAGATCTTGCCGAACAGGCGCGTCAGGTGCAGCCACTTCACGTTGCCGGTGCGGTGCCACACCGACTGGAAGATCGCCACGACGAGAGCCATCCCGAGGGTCAGCGGCACGAAGAGGTAGTGGTAAAGCGTCGTCAGACCGAACTGCCAGCGGGCCAGCAGGAGCGGATCGAGGAAGTCCATCGGGAGGTGCCTTTCGGGAGGCGAAGGTTTCGACAGGCTGAAGGTATCGAGTGTGGTTTTCCCCGGTCTCAGGGGCGGCCGGGAATAATGCTACGCGTGGTCTGACCACTTATCAAGGTGCTGTCAGACCACAGCCGGCGCGGGCCGATCGGGCGGGATCGACCCGCGGGTGCACCGGAGCCGCTTACGCTCGACCCATGGGGGAGCCGCTCGTCGACAGATTCGCCCGGGTCCACCGCGACCTGCGCATATCGCTGACCGACCGCTGCTCGCTGCGCTGCACGTACTGCATGCCCGAGCAGGGCAACGAGTGGCTCGCTCGGCAGAGCATCCTCACCCTCGACGAGATCGTCGAGATCGCCACCGTCGCGGCTGCGGCGGGCATCACGACCTTCCGGCTCACGGGCGGCGAGCCGCTGCTGCGGACGGACCTCGTCGAGATCGTGCGGCGGCTCGCGGCGATCGAGTCATCCGACGGCCCGATCGAGATCGCCATGACCACCAACGGCATCCGGCTGCCTCAGGTGCTGCCCGACCTCGTCGCCGCCGGGCTGGCTCGCCTGAACATCTCGCTCGACACCCTCGACCGTGAACGGTTCCGCAACCTCACGCGTCGTGACCGCCTCGACGACGTGCTCGACGGCGTGCGCGCCGCGCAGGCATCCGGGCTCCGCCCCCTGAAGATCAATGCGGTGGCCATGCGCGGCGTCAATGACGACGAGCTCGCCGACCTCGTGGCCTTCGCCGTCGAGCACGACGCCCAGATGCGCTTCATCGAGCAGATGCCGCTCGATGCCGGGCATACGTGGGACCGGTCCACCATGGTCACCCGAGAGGAGATCCTCGAGGCGCTGTCCGCGCGCTGGAGTCTCGAGCCCGTCCCCGGGCGTGGCGGTGCGCCCGCCGAGCGATGGCGCCTCGACGGCGGCCCGCACACGGTCGGCGTCATCGCGTCGGTGACGGCGCCGTTCTGCGGTGCGTGCGACCGGATGCGGCTGACGGCCGACGGTCAGCTGCGCAACTGCCTCTTCTCGATCGAGGAGTACGACCTGCTCCCGGTTCTCCGCTCGGAGATGACGCCCGAGGGTCGTGCCGACCGGATCGATCAGGTGCTGCGCAACTGCATCGCGGGCAAGAAGGCCGGTCACGCGATCGACGACCCCGCCTTCCTGCAGCCTGCGCGCGGCATGAACGCCATCGGCGGCTAGGCCGAGGTCGAGGCTCAGACGCGGGATGCGGTCGCCTCGCGGCGGGCCGGTGCGACCAGGCTCGCGCCGCCGGCGATGCCCAGAGCGGCCGCGGCGGCGAACCCGGTCGCGGGCCCGGCGAGGGGGAGCAGGGCGCCGAGAACCGCCGCTCCGAGCGCCTGGCCGACCATGAAGGTCACGAACAGCAGGGCTGTGCCGGCTGCCGCGTGGGCAGCATCGATCTGCGTCGTCCATCCGATGAGGGCCCCCGACGCCGTGACGTACGCCCACCCGAACACGGCGCACGCTGCGGCGGAGAGCGTGCCCTGGGCCGGGGCAGCGCCGATCGCCAGCGTCGACACGCTGATGAGGCTCGCGCCGATCAGCCAGAGGGCGCGCGGCTGCAGCCCGCGCAGAAGCCGCGACGTGACGATGACGGCGGCGCCGCCGCATCCGAGCAGGATCCAGGACGTCACCGACTGCGCCTCCGATGCTCCCCCCTCGACCAGGACGGTACGGCCGTAGTTCCAGATCGCGGACGCGCCGACCCCGAGGAGGACGGATGCCGCGACCGCGGACCGATGCGCCGCCCACCATTCGCGCGGCGGGAGGATGGCGGGCCGGTTCGCGCGCGTGTCGACCGGTGCGCTTTCGCGCGGGCGGTCGGTGATGAGGACGGCGATCCCCGCCACCGCGGTGGCGACGGCCGCGATCATCCAGCACATGCGCCAGTCGGGGGTGAGGGCCAGGGCGGTCGCGCCGGCGGCCACGAGCCCCGGGCCGGTTCCCGCGTTGACGATCGCCTGCGGCGTGCTCGACTCATGCTCGGCGAAGGTGCGAGCGACCAGGCGCACGAGGGCGGGGGAGGCGAGCCCGGCCCCGGCCGAGGCGATCGCCGCCGCGGGGGCGCAGGTCGCGGCATCCGTCGCCACGGTGATCCCGACGGCGCCGCCGCCTGCGGTGAGGGTCGCTGCGATCACGAGGAGCCGGGGATGGCGCTCGGCGGCGAAGAACCCGATCACCGCGGCGACCGCGTACGAGATCGAGCCCGCCGCCGAGATGAGGCCGGCCGCGCCGGTGTCTATCCCGAGGTCGTCGCTCATATCGGGCAGATGGAGTCCGAAGGCGAGGCGCACGAGGCCGTAGGTCGCCGCGATGAGTGCGACACCCGAAGCGACGAGGGCCCACCGCCGAAACAAAAACGACCGTTTCACTTTACCGAGCATAGAGTGCTGGCATGGGAATGCGGCCGCGCACGGAGGAACGCATCCTCGAGGCAGCCGAGGACCTCTTCTTTACGCAGGGCATCGCCGCGACGCCGATCGATGCGGTGATCGCGCGTGCCGGCGTGTCGGCGGCGACGCTCTACCGCGGATTCCCCAGCAAAGAGGCGGTGCTCGCGGCGGCGCTCGAGCGGCGGCAGCGGGTGTGGCTGGAGACGTGGGATGCCGCTGTGGCGCGCAGCGCCGATGACGTGGAGCGCCTGCTGGCGGTGTTCGACGCGCTGGCGGCGTTCCGCGACGAGCCACGCGGGTCGCGCTGGTGCGCCTTCCTCGGGGCGGCCGCGGAGTATGCCGACCCGCCGCCGGAGGTGGCATCCGCTGTCCGCGCCGACACCGAGGGCATGCGGGCGCGGCTGACGGCGCTCGCGCGTCCCGTCGCGGGCGCCGCCGCGGACGAGCTTGCCGAGCGGCTGCTTCTCGTCGTCAGCGGAGACCTCGCGATGCGGCTGCGCGAGCGCGATCACGACACCGCGCTGGCGCGCTCGACGGCGGCGCTCCTGATCGCGGCCGCCGGGGTCTGACGCCGGGCTCGGGTGCCGTGCCCCAGCCCGATCGGCGTCAGTCGTGGGTGGTCGCTGCGTGCAGCAGCTGGATGATGCACACCGACGGGTCGCACGAGGAGCGCATGCCGTCGACGGCGAGCGGGCCACCGGCCTCGGTGAGCACGCCCTGCAGCAGGCTCAGGTGCACGCTGCACAGTACCTCGCGGTGGTCGGCCTGCGCCGTCGCGTGGGCGCACGGGGTGAGGTCGACGGTCAGCGCGGCGTCGTCGATGATCGGGTCGAAGCCCTCGTCCTCGAGCTCCTCGACGAGGGCGTCGATCTGGTGCAGGGCGCGGGTCTCGAGCACGTCCGGCACGTCGAGAGTCAGGACGCGTCGCATGAGGTCGCCGCGCTGCGCGGCATCCCGCACCTTGCGGCGCTGGATGGCGCTCCGGGTCGCGTCGCCGTCAGCGGCGCTGTAGAGCACGCGGGGGCGGCCGCGGGTGGTGCGGTGCTCCTTCTCGGCGACGATGAACCCGTCGGAGATCAGGCGTGCCAGGTGCTCGCGGATGGTGTTGGGGTGCAGGTCGGTGGCCTCCTGGAGCTCGAGGATCGTCCGGCGGGGCTGCTCCTGGATGAGGTGCAGGATCTCCACGCGGGAGTAGCTCGAGATGGCGCTGTATCCGACGGTCGCGGTGCTCATAGGACTCATTAAACACGGAAAACCGCCTGTGGTCCTACCACACCGTGGATTTTGTCGTTTTGCTCACGCCGTCGAGCACTTCGGGCGGCGAACCCCGGAGAAAGCCACGAACCTCGGAGCCCGCGTGCGCGGGGCTCCGAGGTTCGCGTGATTCTCCGAGCTACGGATGCCGCTACCGCACGGTCACCACGAGCGGCCTGCTCACCGTCGTGCCCGCCGCGTTGGTGAACTCGACGACGTACCGGTACCGCCCGGGGGTCTTGCCCGACACCGCGAGCGTCGCCATCTGGGCTCGTGGGCTGGCGGACGCGAGGTCTCCCGCGGCAACCTCGACGTCGTTCTCGAGGAACCGGTACGAGGTCGCGTTCGTGCCCCACCACATGTCGGCGCGCACGGTGTAGCTGCCGTCGCCGTCGTGGTTGTCGTGAGAGAGCACGGGCGAGCCGGGGGAGGCGTCGGTCACGGTCACCGTCAGCGGTGCCGTCGCCGTCGTCCCGCGGGAGTTCACCAGCTCACCGGTGAACCGGTAGGTGCCGTTCGGCAGCCCCGCGATGTCGACGACCGCCTGCTGTGCGCTCGGGCCGCTCGCGATCTCCAACGGCACCGACCCGACCAGCTCGCCGTCGCGGTAGAGCTTGAACAGCGAACCGTTCTGACCCCACCAGAGGTTCATGGTGACCCGGAACGTCCCGTCCTTCAGGCCCGTGTCCCAGCCCTCGTCCGAGCTCAGCACCGCCTTGCCGGGTACCGAGCGGGCGTCGTCGGCCGGCACCTCGGGCAGGACGAGGCTCGCCGTGGCGCGCTCGCTCTCGGCATCGGCGTCGAAAGAGACGACGGAGACATCGGAGGTGCTGCCGGCGGTCAGCCCGGTCACCTCGCAGGTGGTGACATCCGATGCCACCTCGCACACCGGCTCGGCCGCGTCGCCCACGAAGACACGGAAACCGTCGTACCGGGTACCGGCACCCGCCGGTGCCTGCCACGACACCGTCGCGGTCGTCGTCGACGTCGCCTCGGCCGCGACGCCGGAAGGTGCGCCGGGCGCCGTGACATCGGCGATGGCGATCCAGCTGAGCACGGGGTCCGCGGTTCCGGTGCCGCGCGCGGCCCGGAAGTTGACGACCGTCTCCTCGTCGAGCGTGAACGCGATCGTCGAGGTGCCCTGGGGGGTCGATCCCGAGAGGTTCACCCGATCGCCGGAGATCCGCTCGCCGCCGATCTCGACGCTCGGCGCGACCTGGCGCGTCACGCTCCACCATTCCTGGTACCCGCTGGTGAGCTCGTACGAGCCGGCGGGGAGGGTGAAGCCGTAATCGACCGATCCGCCTGAGCTCGCCCACCACCCGGTGGTGCGGCTCTTGTCGTAGACGCCGGAGCCGCGGGCGCGGAGGCCGACATAGCTCTCGCCCGACCCGATCGGGTTGCGCAGCCCCCACCCGGTCTCGTCGTCGAAGACCTGATCGGGGACGTCGCCGATGAGCGCGTCGCCGCGGAGCTCGGCGACAGCATCGAAGGCGGGTGACGCCCCCGGCGCCTCGGGGTCGGCGGCGCCCTGCGTGGATGCCGCGTCGACGAAGGCAACGACGCCGTCCGGCACGACCTCGAGCTGGAGCGTCACCGGTGTCTGACCGGTCTGACCGGCGCGACCTGCGACCGGGACGACCGCGTAGGGCGTCTCGGCGGTCGGCGTCTCCTGCCACTGCACGGGGACCTCCTGCGTCGCACCGCTGCGCGTCGCCAGCTCGACCGTGTCGGGGAGATCGAGCTCCTTGCCTGCCACCACGGCGACGCGGTAATCGGGCAGTGCCAGGTAGGCGACCTCGACGAGGGCGTCGATCGTCGCGCGCAGCGCCGCGGTCGCGGCATCCACCTGCTCCTGCGTCGCTGTCGGGTCGTCGTGAACGGCCTTGGCCGCGAGGCCCTGGTCGCGCAATGCCTGCCAGGTCTCGGGGGTGTAGGCCTGCCGCGGCGCCGTCGTCGCTTCGGCCAACGCCGCGGCGAGCTCGGTGCGATCGGCCGTCTCGGTGTGGTCGGAGATGCCGATCCAGCTGAGGGCCGGGGCCTCCGTTCCGCCGGTTCCGCTGATCCGCACCGTCACGTCGGTCGCTGCGTCGAGAGTGAATCCACCTCGCAGTACAGCGCTCTGCCCGATGCTGCCGTTGGCGAAGGTGTGGTTGCCGATCGGCACCTGCACGGTCTCGCCGCCCGCGGTGTACTCGACCGTACCCGTCACGACCCGGCTGCGCCCCGAGCCGGGGTTCCACCACTCGGTGTGGCCGGTCGCGATGTCGTATTCGCCCGCCTCCAGGGCGAAGCGGTAGACGAGGGGGGTCGCCGCGTTCGCGCTGTACCAGCCGGTCTCGCGGGTCTTGTCGTACGGCGTCTGATTCAGACGGCCCTTCGCCGACGCCGATCCGACCCGGCCCCATCCGGCGCTCGCCGAGTAGGCGGCGTCGGCGGCGGTGTTGCGCAGAGTGTCGGCCGCGGCATCCCGAACCGCGGGGTACGACGGCGCATCGGCGGGGGCGTTGGCATCGACGAAGTAGCGGATGCCGGCGGGCACCACCTCGACGTAGGCGCTGACCGCCAGCGCGGGGTTGTCGCGGAACACACCGTCGACCTTCACGAGATCGTAGGCGGTGCCGAACTGCGCGGGAGTCGTGCTCCACGTCACCGGGGCGTCGATCTCGCCGCCGGCCTCGCTGCGAGCGCGCACGGTGTCGGGCAGCCCGGGGACCGCCGCGGGGGCGGTCGACAGGCGGGGAAGCGCCGTCAGGACCTCGACCGGCCGCAGCTCGGGGTCGGCCGTGCCACCGCTCGATCCGCCGACGAGCAAGTCGACGCTGTCGAGGCTGAAGGTTCCCGAGACGACCTGCACCGTGACGCGGTGCGGAGCGTCCTCGAGTCCGCGCACCCATGCCGAGGTCTGGCGGTTGCCGATGCCCGAGACGGTGACGGAGCGTGCCGGCTGGTCATCGATCATGATCGAGAGGACCGAGGCGCCGGTCGCGCCGTTGAGGTTGAAGCCGGTGCCCTCGAGGTCGAAGGCGAACGAGCGGCCGGCGGCGACGACGTGCTGCGTGCGGTTGTAGTGGGCATAGCCGGCCTGCGTGAACGACGAGCCCTGCGGGTACGCGATGCGCGCGTCGGCGTCATCGACCTTCACGGCGTGCCACGACAGATCCTCGATGGGGCTGATCGCGAGGTCGTCGAACTGGGTGTTGTAGTAGCCGCTCACGATCGAGACGCGCCCGGCCATCGTCGGGTTCGGCGTGGTGTCGGCGTAGGTGCCGAGCTGCTGACCGTCGAGGCGGACGGTGATGACGTTCTCGCGGGCCTCGACCTCGAGCTCGTGCCACGCGTCGGCGTCGAACATGAAGATGGTGCCGGTGGCGACGTTCTGGCCGAGCTTGCGCAGCTCCCACGTTCCGTCCGCGTGCACGCGAGCGGTGTAGGTCGCGAGGTCCGCGCCGGTGCCCTCGGTGGTCGTCTGCCGCACCCCGAGGCCCGCGAAGTTCGCCAGCGATGCGTCACGCACCACACCGTCGAGGCGGAAGTCGATCTTCGCCGTGTAGTTCGTCCAGGTGTGGTCGCCCAATACCGTCGCCGGCGTCGTGGTGGAGGGGTTCCGCTGCGAGCCGTCGCCCCAGACGTTCCAGGTGTAGCCGCGGTTGTCGGCGTGGATCGCCTGGTGCATCACGTCGCCGGCATCCGTGCCGATGACCTCGAACGCGCCGTTCTGGTCGGCGGTGTAGCGGGGCGACCCGCCCCGGCGGGTGACGTAGTCCATCGGGACGCCCCCGACGTCCTGAACGGCATAATCGGCGTACTCGAAGTCGTCGGTGTAGGGAAGGGGCAGGACGTCGTCGGTGGCGGTGGCGGCGTACTGGCCGCTGGCGTAGTCGGCCGCGGCGTCGTGGATGCCGTGCGGCTGTGTCGCCAGAGTGAGGATCGAGTACGGCTGCACCTGCACCCGGTAGACGTCGTATTCGACGCCGTCCTTCGTCTCGGTACGCACCGGGACGACCTTCCCGGTGTTCTGGAACCAGTCCGCGTCGAACGCGTCACCGGCATCCGGCCCCGTCGTCTCCCAGACGTATAGCGGGGTGTCGTCGTCGGTGTCGAGGTTCGCGACCTTCACCTCGAAGTTCCGGACGCGCGAGGTGTTGTTGGCATGCACCTGGCTGAACTCGAGATCTTCGCCCGCGGCGACGTCGGCTGCGGGCGTGCGCAGCGTCAGGGCCGTGCGGGTCGAGGTGTCGACGACGGTTCCGCCGTCGCCCTTCTGCCCGTCGCCGCCCGAGGCGCCTTCGATGTACTCCCAGCCCTCGTCGATGAACTGCGTGAAGTGCCGCACCAGTGCGATGCCGACGCCGCCCTCGTAGTAGCCCGACCACGGGTCGGACGCCCGGATGAGGTGCTTCGGGGAGTACTGCGAGCCCTCGTACAGCGCGCTGACGGCGGGCTGGAAGAGGAACGTCGTCATGTGTCCGGGGTCGGCGCTCGAGCCGCTCCACCGGTAGGCGTTGATGAACCGGTCGGCGATGTCGACGGCGCCGACGGTGCCCCCGATGCCGCCGCGCGCGGGGTCGGCCTGCACGCGGTACTCGGGGTCGATCATCGGCGCGACGCCCTCCGAGTAGAGCACCTCCATCCCGAACTCCTTGTTCAGGCGGGTCAGGGCCGGATCACCGGAGATGTCGTAGTGGTAGCCGATCGCATCGACCTGCTCGAGCGCCTCGGGGCTGGCGAGGATGGCTCGCGAGACCTGACCGACGTTGCGGTAGGAGTCGAGAGCGACGATCTTGATGTTCCCGTAGTCGTAGCGAGCACCCTCCGCCTGCGCGTCGGCCTCGAGGCGCTTCGCGAAGTCGACGGTCCAGGCGAGCTCGGAGCCGATGTAGTTCGCGTGGACCTCGTTCTGCGACGGACTCAGGTAGTCGAACTCGACGCCGTAGGTGTCGTAGGCGGCGTCGATCGTCTCCTTGTACCACTGGTATCGCAGGTCGGGCTCGGCCTTCGTCCACGACGGCTCGCCCCAGCGGAGGGCCTCGACCTCGATGTCCGGGTTGATCGACTTCGCATCGGCGATGAAGTGGAAGCCGGCGCCGCGCAGCACGTTGGCAGGTTCGTCGGCTGATCGCTTCGTGGCGGGCTCGGTTCCCGACGAGGTGTTGTTGTCCGCGCCGAGCTCGACCTTGATGTGCTTCAGACCCGCGCCCTCCACCGGGTCGAACAGCATCCGCAGGATGCGCCAATAGACGTCCGGGTGCTCCTCCTTGTAATCGAGGAGGAGGTTCGAGGTGTTGTTGCACGACACCGAGCCGAAGCCGCCGAATGTGTTGAACGGCGAGCCCGATGCATCGCGCTCGACGTCCTCGCCGTCCACGAGCAGCTCGGCCCATTCTGCGACGTCGTCATAGGTGAGCGTGGGCAGCTCGGAGGCGCCGGAGGTCGCCGTGGCGGCATCCGCTGCGACGGACGAGAGGGGTACGGCGTTCGCCGCGGTTGCGGGGACGATCAGTCCGGTCGTCGTGATGAGAGCGGCGGCGACGGGCGCGAACGCCCGAGCCCATGACATCTTCGTCATCGGTGGATTCCTCGTCGGTGAAGGTCCAGTGGGGATGCTTCGAGGGAACCACCCGGGCGCCATCGAGGCGAGGCATCCGATCGCGTTCGAACACACTCGAACCGAGGCGATCGCTATGGTGGGTGGCGTGGAGGAGCCGACGGGGGCGAGATTCGCGGTGTCGCGCCGCGAGCGGATCCTCGACGAGCTCCGGTACGCGGGCTCGGTCCGTGTCGCCGATCTCGCTCGCCGCTTCGGGGTCGCGGAACTCACGATCCGCCGCGACATCGGTTACCTCGCCGACCGCGGGCTGCTGACGCGGGTGCATGGCGGAGCCACTCTGCGCAGTCGCCTCGACACCTCGGTACCGCTCGGGGTGGGCGGCAGACGTCCGACTCTGTTCCGGGTGGGAATGGTGGTCCCGTCGCTGACCTACTACTGGCCGCAGATCGTGATCGGTGCCCGTGCTGCGGCGACGGATGCGGGCGTGCAGCTCATCCTGCGGGGGGCGAGCTATTCGGTGCACGACCAACGCCGTCAGATCTCGTCGCTGCTCGACATGGGCGATCTTCACGGGCTCATCGTGGCGCCCGAGACGCTCGGAGCCGACGGTGCGGCGTTGCTGCACTGGCTCGACGCGTTGCCGATCCCCGTCGTCCTGGCGGAGCGCAGCGCTCCCTCGCACCTCGCGCTCACCCGGTTGGAGTGGGTGACGACCGACCACGACTTCGGAGGATCGCTGGCCGCCGCCCATCTTTCGGCGCGCGGACACGTCCGCGTGGGCTTCGTGACATCGGCCGGTTCGCCGACATCACCCCCGTTGCGGCGCGGCTGGCGACGCGCCATCGAGAACGACGGGCTCGTCCCGACGATCGACCGCGATCTCTCCCTCGACGAGCTCGACGCCGCAACGCGCGAGAGCGTCGTGGCGGACCTACTCGCCGAGTGCCGCCGGAGCAGGACGACCGCGCTGCTCGTCCACTCGGACCCTCAGGCGGTCCTCGTGCAGCAGCAGGCGCGCGACCTCGGGTGGTCCATGCCCGACGACCTCGCGATCATCGCCTACGACGACGAGGTCGCTGCGAGCGCCGAGCCCGCCATCACGGCTCTGCGGCCGCCGAAGCAGCACATCGGCAGGCTCGCGGTCGAGGCGGTGACGGCGCGATTGGCCGGCGGGGCCGCGCGACCCATTCAGCGCACCCACGTGCTGCCCTCGCTGCATGCCCGCGACTCCACGGCGGTCGACCTGCGGCGATGAGCGCGCGTCGACGCGAACGTCGGAGCATGTGACGAACCTCGGAGCCCGCGTGCGCAGGGCTCCGAGGTTCGCGTGATTCTCCGAGCTACGGATGCTGCCGATCAGGCCTCCGGGCTCCACGTCGAGACGCGGGTGAGCTCGGCGATCTCGTCGGCCGTGAGCTCGACGCGCCCGCCGTCGAGCAGCCCCTGCACCTGCTCGAGGCGCGAGGCGCTCGCGATCGGCGCGACCACCGTCGGCTGCGAGCGCAGCCACGCGAGAGCGGCCGAGGCGATCGACACGTCGTGTGCGGCGCCGATGCGCTCGAGCGTGTCGATGATCTGCAGGCCCTGCGGCGTCGCGTAGACGGCCGCGCCCTCGGCACGCGGGGAGTCGTGCCCCGAGGCATCCGTCGACCGGTACTTGCCGGTCAGGAAGCCCTTCGCCAGAGCGAAGTAGGGGACGAGGCTGAGGTTCTCGCGCTCGGCGATCGGCACGATCGTGTCTTCGACTTCGTTGCGGTGCACGAGGTTGTAGTGGGGCTGGATGGCGACGGGGCGGGCGACGCCGGTCTCATCGGCGATGCGCAGCCACTCCTCGATGCGCTCGGCGGTGTAGTTCGACACGGCGATGTGGCGGACGAGGCCGTCGGCGACGAGCCGGCCGAACGCGCCGACCGTCTCTTCGAGAGGGGTCTCCTCGTCGTCGAAGTGGGCGTAGTAGAGGTCGATCGCGTCGACGCCCAGGCGCTCCAGCGATGCCTCCGCGGCGGCACGGACGTTCGAGGCGGACAGGCCGCGGAAGTCGGGATGCTGGCTGACCTTGGTCGCCACGACGACCTCGGGGCGGCTGCGCGCGGCGAGCCATTCGCCGATGATCGTCTCGCTCTCGCCGCCGCTGTGGCCGGGCGCCCAGGCGCTGTAGGAATCGGCGGTGTCGACGAAGTTGCCGCCTCCCTCGACGAAAGCGTCGAGGATCGCGAACGACGCGTCGCGGTCGGCGGTCCAGCCGAAGACATTGCCGCCGAGGGCGAGGGGGAAGACGGAGAGGTCGCTGTTTCCGATCGTGCTCATGTTTGGTTCAAGGTGTGGGGGCGAGTTCGTATTCCGGTCCAACGACGACGCGCCAACTCCTCAGAATCCGACCCGCCATGCGGTGCCGAGCCCCCGCCAGGAGAGGGGGCCGCCGAATCTGAGGAGTTGGCGCGGTGCGCGTGCGCGGCGGTGTCAGCGGGTGCGGGTCGAGCCGCGGCGCGTGACGGCGACGTAGATGCCGAGCACGATGATGGCGCCGATGATCGAGCCGATGATGCCGGAGGGCTGCAGGAAGCCGCCCTCGGGGCTGTGGTTGAAGATGAGGAATCCGAGGAATCCGCCGACGAACGAGCCGACGATGCCGAGCACGATGGTCATCAGGATGCCGATGTTCTGCTTGCCGGGGATGACGGCGCGTGCGATGAAGCCGGCGATCAGTCCGACGAGGATGAGGCCGAGGATCGTCCAGAGCATGGTGCTTCTTCTTTCTTCGCTGGAACAGGTGCCGGTGGGCACCCGGGGGCGGACGACAGGTTATGGCCGCGCGGCCGGGATCACCGCGGCTCTTTCGCCCACTCCCGCCGTGGTTGTACCCTTGCGGGCCCGTGCGAGCCGCGAGCACGCACCGTCGCGGCGAGAACGCACCCGGTATGGTGCGCGTTCGCGGGGCTGGTGCGTGCTCGCGAGGGCGGCGTCAGGCAAGAGCCTCGCGCAGCGCGGCGACCCAGGGCGGAAACGCGTCGAGGTGCGCGTCGTGACTGCCCTCGGGGAGGGTCAGGATGCGGGTGCCCGGGCGCCGTGCGGCAAGCTCGGTCTGCTGCTCGGCGGAGAACATGCCGTGGCGGGCGAACACCGCCGTCGTCGGCACCGCGAGGTCCTCCCACTCGGGCCATCGCGGCTCGTGCACCGCGGTGATCACGTCCTGCATGACGTCCGCGTCGAAGCGCGGCCGCAATCCCGACGGCGTCTTCTCGAGGTCGGCGACCCAGGCGTCGACGAGCGGCGAGTCGCCCAGGAAGGCCCGCGCGGCGTCAGCGTCGGCGAACGGGGTCGGCCACGAGGCGAAGAAGGCGCCGAGGTCGGCGGCATCCTGAGGATCGGCGCTTCCCGCCGGGTGTCCCTCCAGCATGACGAGCCGGCTCACCAGGTCGGAATGACGGCTCGCGGTGAGGAACGCGGTGTGCGCGCCCATCGACTGTCCGACCAGCGCCACCCGCTCGTCCGGCGCGAACCGCTCGATCACGGCGACGGCATCCGCAACGAAGACGTCGCGGGACAGATCGTCGGGTCGCCGCGTGCTGCAGCCATGACCGCGTTGGTCGAGCAGCAGCACGCGATGCCGGTCGGTGAGCGCGTCCGCCGTGGGCATGAGCTCGCGCGAGCTGCCCGCCAACCCGTGCAGCAGCAGGACCGCGGAACCCGACCCTCCCGCCTCGGTCACCGTGAGCGAGACGCCGTCACGGTCGATGATGGTGCGGCGGTGCTGCGTCATCCGTCCATTCTCGGATGCCGGGCCCGTGCGAGCGGCGAGCACGCACCGTCGCGGCGAGAACGCACCCGCGACGGTGCGCTTTCGCGGGGATGGTGCGTTCTCGGCGCGAGCTAAGACCAGCGCAGGGGAGTGACCTCGCCGGTCTCCCAGTCGCGGCGGAGGATGCTGTAAGCCACCGATCCCAGCGGCTTGGACCCCTCGACGGGCCACCCCTCGCGGTAGTAGGCCTCCTGCACCCAGCTGCACGCATCGAAGACGCGGCGCATCGCGCGATTGTCCTCGCGGGTCTGCCCCTCGAAGCGGTCGACGTCGGGCATCGTCGTGAACACGTGGTCTGCCGCCGTCGCCAGCACCTCTTTCGCGAGGCCGCGGCCCCGCCACGCCGACGCCAATCGGAGATCGAACATCGGCGCTCCGTCGCTGATCTCCTCGAGGCGGAAGAACCCGATGCGGCCGTGCTCGACGTGGTCGATCCAGAACGAGTCGTTGTCGTCGTCGCGGAACCGTCCCGCGGCGATGCCGTCCTCGACCTGCTCGCGCGTCGGCCGTGTTCCGACGTGGAACGGGAAGACCTCGCCCGTCATGAACGCGATCAGTTCCTCGCGGTCGGCTCCCGTCGGGTCGATACAAACGAGCTCGATGGTCATGGCGGTGCCTTCGCTTCCGGGGGAGGCGGTGCCGCGGTCGCGGCACCTCGCGCGCTGAGCGAGCAGCGCTCCTCCTCAACGCTAGACCTCGTCGGGTCGTAGCGCGCGCCGTCAGACGGTGGCGGGTGCCGATTTCCAGCCGAGCGCGGGAGCGACGTACTTCGCGAACGACTCGACGATGCGCAGGTTGAACTCGACGCCCAGCTGCGACGGGATCGTCAGCATGAGGGTGTCGGCGCTCATGACCGCGGCATCCTGCAGCAGCTGCTCGACGAGGACGTCGGGCGCCGCGGCGTACGTCTTGCCGAAGGTCGAGCGCATGCCGTCGATGTAACCGATGCCGTCCTGGTCGTTGCTGCCGCCGAAGTACAGCTCGTCTTCGGCGGTCGTGATCGGGAAGACCGAGCGGCTGACCGACGTGCGGGGCTCACCGGGATGCCCGGCTTCGCGCCACGCGGCGCGGAACGCATCGAGCTGTCGGGCCTGCAGGATGTCGAACGGGGTGCCGTCCGCCTCGGTGAGGAGCGTCGACGACATCAGGTGCACACCCTTGCGTCCGGCCCACTCAGCGGTCTCGGTCGTGCCGGCGCCCCACCAGATGCGGGAGCGGAGTCCGGAGGAGTGGGGCTCGATCCGCTGCATCCCGTTCCCGCCGCCGAAGGGACTGTTCGGGTCGCGCTCGGCGAGTCCTTCGCCCTCGATGGCGCGGAGGAAGGTGTCGAAGTGCTCGCGTGCGATGTCGGCGCCGCGGGGATCCTGCGAGCCGGTGTACCCGAACGCCTCGTACCCGCGGACGACGGTCTCGGGTGACCCGCGGCTCACGCCGAGCGCGAGTCGCCCGTCGGAGATCAGGTCGACGGCCGCGGCCTCCTCGGCGAGGTAGAGCGGGTTCTCGTACCGCATGTCGATGACGCCGGTGCCGATCTCGATGTTCTTCGTCGTCGCGGCGATCGCGGCCAGCAGCGGCATCGGCGACGCCTGCTGCCGTGCGAAGTGGTGCACGCGGAAGTAGGCGCCCACGGCGCCGAGGTCGTCCATTCCCTGCGCGAGGTCGATGGCCTGACGCAGCGAATCACCGGCGGTGAGCTCGCGACCGCCGCCCAGGGGACCGTAGTGACCGAACGAGAGAGTGCCGAAACGCTGCATGTCAACCCGCAACGCCCGTGGCCCCGTTCGCATTCCCCCGTGCATAGGCTGGGCGAAACCGACCCCGGGAGGTGTCATGGTCCAGGTCCGCGTTCTCGGGGTCGCGCTCGATCCCGCTCAGCAGCACGTCATCCTGCTCAAGCCCGTCGACGCGCTGTCGGATCGGGTGCTGCCGGTCTGGATCGGGTCGCAGGAGGCGACGTCGATCCTCGTCGCGGTCGAGGGCGTGTCGCCGCCGCGTCCCCTCGCGCACGACCTCATGATCCGCCTGCTCGATGCGACCGACGCCACGGTCGACCGGGTGGAGGTCACCCGCATCGACGACGGCACGTTCTACGCCGAGGTCACGGTGACCGCGCTCACGGGTTCGCGCGTCGTCGATGCCCGCCCCTCCGACGCGATCGCGCTCGCCTCGCGTGCCGGGGCGCCGATCTTCGTCGCCGACGACGTGCTCGCCGAGGCGGGCATCCCCGACACCGTGAGCGAAGCGCCGGAGGGGGCCGAGACTCCCGAGGCGGCCGAGCAGCGCGTCGCGGAGTTCCGCGAGTTCCTCGACGACATCGATCCCGACGACTTCCGCGGCTGACGCGCCGGCCGAAGAGCCGGCGCAGCCGCATCCGATCCACACCCCCGACGAAAGGAACACCCATGTCCCGCATCCTGATCATCGGAGGCCACGGCAAGGTCGCGCTGCGCCTGGAGCCGATCCTCGCCGAGCGCGGTGACACCGTCACCGCCGTCATCCGCAACCGCGACCACGAGGCCGACGTCGCCGCGACCGGTGCCACGCCGCTCGTCGCCGATGTCGAGTCGTTCGACGTCGACCAGCTGACGAACCTGCTCAGCGGCAACGACGCGGTCGTCTGGGCTGCCGGAGCCGGAGGAGGGGATGCCGCCCGAACCTGGGCCGTCGACCGCGACGCGGCCATCCGCTCGATCGACGCCGCCGCGGCAGCCGGCGTGCGCCGCTACGTCATGGTGTCGTACTTCGGTGCGGGACCGGATCACGGCGTGCCCGAGGACGACTCCTTCTACGCCTACGCCGAGGCGAAGGCGGAGGCCGACGCGCACCTGCGCGAGAGCGGGCTGGACTGGACGATCGTCGCGCCGAGCGGCCTGACGCTCGACGAGCCGTCCGGCCAGATCACGGTGGGCGGCTCGGGCGAGGAGTCCGTGCCCCGCGGCGATGTCGCGGCGGTCATCGCAGCCGTCCTCGCCGAGCCCGCGACCGTCGGGCGCATGATCGAGTTCACGGGCGGTGACACCCCGATCGAGGCGGCGCTCACAGCCGACTGACCGTTTTTGTTAGGGTTGCCTTGCCTCATCGCGCTCGCCGCGAGATCGACCCGAGGGAAGGCCCCCACATGCTGTCTCGTCCCCTTCGGCGCGCCCTGAGCGCCGTCGCCATCTCGGCCGCCGCGGCCCTCGTCGTCGCCGGATGTGCGGCGCAGCCCTCGGCGGCCGACGCCGCCCGCGAGCCCAGCGCCGCGCCTCGCGCCGTCGAGCACGCCCGCGGCGTGACCGAGGTTCCCGAGCAGCCCCAGCGCGTCGTGACCCTCGAGCCCCTCGAACTCGACACCGCGGTCTCCGTCGGCATCACGCCGGTGGGGGCCGCGGTGGCGAGCAACGTCGCGGGAATCCCCACCTACCTCGGCGTCGATGGAGTGCAACCGGTCGGCACGGTACCCGAGCCCGACCTCGAGGCGATCGCCGCGCTCAAGCCTGATCTCATCCTCGGAACCGAGGCGCGCCACTCGAAGCTGTACGACCAGCTGTCCGCGATCGCCCCGACGGTCTTCATCGCGACGCAGGCGGACCCGTGGCGTGACAACGCGGAGCTGATCGGCGAGGCGCTCGGGCGCGAGGATGAGGTCGCGGCGCAGATCGCCGCCGTCGACGACCGCTGCGCCGAAATCGGCGAAGCCCACGATCTCGCCGGCAAGACGGCACAGGTCATCCGCCCGCGCGACGAGACGACCCTCAGCCTGTACGGACCCGTCTCGTTCGCGGGCAGCCTGCTCGAGTGCGTCGGCTACACGACGCCCGAGCACGACTGGGCCGACGGACTGCAGGCCGACATCTCTCCCGAGAACGTCCTCGACGCGCGTGCGGACGCCGTGTTCGTCACGGCATCCGACACGACCGACGCATCGGCGGTTCCGGCGGCGATCACCCAGAACGCGGATGCCTTCCCGTCGGTGACCCTCGTCGACACGAGCACCTGGGTGGCCGGTGTCGGTCCGCGCGGCGCTCAGAGCGTGCTGAGCGACATCGAGCGCTTCCTCGACGGGCGGTGAGCTCGAGAGCCGGACGCGCCGCTGCGGGCGCCGCGATCGCCCTGGCCCTGGTGCTCGTCGTCGCGGCATCCCTCGCCGTAGGGGCGAACCCGCTCTCTCTCGACACCGTCGTCGCGGTGCTGCGCGGCGAGGGCTCGCCCGAGGCGACGTTCGTCGTCGCCGAGCTCCGCGTTCCGCGGACGGTCGTGGGGCTTATCGCGGGTGCTGCCCTCGGTGTCGCCGGAGCGTTGATGCAGGCCTTCACGCGTAACCCGCTCGCTGATCCCGGCATCCTCGGAGTCAACGCCGGCGCCGCTCTCGCGGTCGCGCTCGGAATGGCGGTCCTCGGCGTCCGCGCGACGTCGGGAGCGGTCTGGTTCGCGTTCGTCGGCGCACTCGTCGTCACGGTCGCCGTCTACCTGATCGGCTCGGGCGGGCGCGGGGCGGCGGGACCGATCCGGCTCACGCTCGCGGGTGTCGCGCTTGGTGCGGTGCTGTCGGGCATCACGACGGGCATCGTGCTGAGCGACCCCGATGCGTTCGACGCGATGCGCAGCTGGAACGCCGGGTCGCTCCTGGGTCGCGGCTGGGACACCATCGTGCCGGTCGCGCCCTTCATCGCCGTCGGACTCGTTCTCGCGCTCGTGCTCGGCGCCGGACTCAACGCCGTCGCACTGGGGGATGACGTCGCTCGGGCGCAGGGGGCGAACCTCGCCGGCATCCGGATCGGCGTCATCGTGGCGGTGACTCTGCTGGCGGGCGCGGCGACGGCGCTCGCGGGGCCGATCTCGTTCGTCGGGCTCATGGTGCCGCACATCGCGCGCTGGCTGTTCGGTGCCGATCACCGGGTGATCCTCGCCGTCAGCGCCCTGCTCGCCCCGGTCGTCGTGCTCGCCGCGGACGTCGTGGGGCGCGTGCTCATCGCGCCCGCGGAACTGCCGGCCGGCATCGTCACGGCGTTCGTGGGAGCTCCGATCCTCATCGCGCTCGCGCGCCGACGCCGGGCGAGCGCACTGTGAGCGGCGGGCCGCGGATGCTGCGCCTGCGGGTCGGTGGACTGCACGTTCCCGTCCGCCTGCGCAGCGTCGTCGTCGGGATGGCTGCTCTCGTGGTCGCGGGCGTCCTGCTGGTCGTCGCCCTCGGCGCCGGTACGTTCCCCGTCGCGCCGGGCGATGTCATCGCGGCGCTGGCCGGCGCGAGCGACGATGCGCTCGTGCAGACCGTGGTCCGCGAATGGCGGCTGCCACGGGCACTGGCGGCGCTCGGGGTGGGGGCGATCCTCGGGATCGCCGGGGCGCTGTTCCAGACCGTCACGCGCAACCCGCTGGCGAGTCCCGACATCCTGGGGCTGTCGAGCGGAGCGTTCACCGGGATGCTCGCCGCGCTCGTTCTGGTGTCGTCGAGCTGGCCGGTGCTCGTGGGCGGCTCGCTGATCGGTGCTCTCGTCACCGCGGCCCTGATCTGGGCGCTCGCCTGGCGCGGCGGGTTGCAGGGGTTCCGCCTCATCGTCGTCGGCATCGGCGTCTCGGCGATGCTCGCGTCGCTCAACACCTGGATGCTGCTGCAGATCGAGCTCGAGACCGCGATGTTCGCCTCGGCCTGGGGCGCAGGCAGTCTCAACGGCGTCACGGCTCCGGCGGTGGCCGGTGCACTCGGGTGTGCGGCGCCGTTCGTCGCCGTGTCGTTCGCGCTCGTACCGCGGCTGCGTCAGCTCGAGCTTGGTGACGACCTCGCTGCCGCCACCGGCGCCCGACCGCAGCTCGTTCGCACGCTCGCGCTGCTGGTCGGGGTCGTGCTGGTCGCGGCCGCGACGACCGTCGGCGGTCCGATCGCCTTCGTCGCTCTGGCGGCGCCGCAGGTGGGGCGCCTCATCGCGCGTACGCCCCACCTGTCGCTCGGGCTCTCGGCACTCATCGGGGCCGTGCTGCTGATCGCCTCCGACCTCATCGCGCAGCATCTGCTGCCCGCACCGCTTCCCGTGGGCGTCGTCACCGTCTCGCTCGGCGGCGCCTACCTCGTCCTCATGATCGTGCTGGAGGTCCGCCGCCGTGCCTGACCCGTTCCCCACGGCGACATCGCTCGCCGCCGAGTCCGTGACCCTCGCCTACGACGGCGCCGAGATCGTCCGCGACCTGTCGGTGCGAATCGAGCCCGGGTCGTTCACCGTCATCATCGGTCCCAACGCCTGCGGCAAGTCCACGCTTCTGCGCGGCCTGTCGCGTCTGCTCGCGCCGCGCGCGGGGAACATCGTGCTCGATGGCCGCGCGATCACCGAGCTGCCCGCGAAGGAGGTCGCCCGACGGCTGGGACTGCTACCTCAGTCGGCGATCGCGCCCGAGGGCATCACCGTACGCGAGCTCGTCGGACGCGGGCGCTATCCGCACCAGAACCTCTTCCGGCAGTGGTCGGCCGCCGATGATGCGGCTGTCGACGAGGCGCTGGCGGCGACCGGGACGACGCAGCTCGCCTCGCGCGCGGTCGAGGCCCTCTCGGGCGGCCAGCGGCAGCGCGTCTGGGTCGCAATGGTCCTGGCGCAGCAGACGGACCTGCTGCTGCTCGACGAGCCGACGACGTTCCTTGATGTGGCCCACCAGGTCGAGCTGATGGAGCTCTTCGCCGAGCTGAACGAGCGGGGCCGTACGATCGTCGCGGTGCTCCACGACCTGAACCACGCCGCCCGATACGCGAGCCGCATCGTCGCGATGCGCAACGGCCGAATCCTCGCGGAGGGACCGCCCGCCGAAGTGATCACGAGCGAGCGCGTGCAGGAGGTCTTCGGGCTCGCGAACGTCGTCGTCGTCGATCCGGTCACCGGCGGGCCGCTCGTCGTACCGCTCCGTGCGCGTCGGCCCGGGGCAGTGACGGGGGAGGAAGCACCGTGAGCCTCGAGCGTCCCTGGGCGTACAGCGCCTTCGTCGTCGAGGTCGCCGCCGTGGCGAGACTGAGCCCCGGCTTCATCCGCATCACCCTTTGCGGGGAGGCGCTGGCGAACTTCGCGCCGTGGGGGCTCGACCAGCGCATCAAGATCGTGTTGCCGATGCCCGGGCGCCCACACCCGGGGCTCGCCGAGTTCGGCCTGCTCGACGAGCCGACCCCGCACCCCTCCGACTGGTACGCCCGGTGGAAGGCGCTCGACGAGGGCGACCGCAACGTGCTGCGCACCTATACCCCGTCGGCGATCCGCGTCACCGAACGCGAGATCGACGTCGACTTCTTCCTGCACGAGCCCGCGGGGCCGGCGTCGGCCTGGGCCCTGGCCGCGCGGCCTGGCGACCCGCTCGTCATCACGGGACCCGACGTGCGGATGGGATGGACGGGATACGGCATCCATTGGACGCCGGGCGAGGCGAGCCGTTTCCTCCTCGTGGGCGACGAGACGGCTTTCCCCGCCCTGCGGAACATCGTCGACTCGCTGCCGGAGGAGGCGCAGCCGCACGTTATCGCGGGCGCGGCGGACGGTGCCGACGACCTCGTCACGCGAGCGATCGCCAACCGTGCCCTCGTGACGCGCGTCGAGCATCGCGCCGGCGACGACGCCCTCTCCACGGCGGTGCGGTCGTGGGCCGCGGAGCACGGTGCCGCCGCCGCGGCCGACCCGGGCTACGGCGTGTGGCTCGCTGGCGAGTCGGGCGTCGTCACCGGCATCCGCCGGTTCCTGACCGCCGAGGTCGGCATGCCGAAGGAGCGCATCTCGTTCCTCGGGTACTGGCGGCACGGCGGCCCGCTCGTCGGCTGACACCCTCGATACGCTGACGGGATGACCCCGCGCGACCTTACCGGCGGCGCCGTGCTGCGCGCCGCCCGCCCCGGTGACGAGACCGGCATCCTCGCCTGCATCCATGCTCTCGCCGTCTACGAGCGCGAGCCGGATGCCGTCCAGAACACCGCCGAGATGCTGCGCGAGACGCTGTTCGGAACAGAGCCCCGCGCCTTCTGCCACGTGGTCGAGCGCGACGGCGCGATCATGGGCATCGCGATCTGGTTCCTGACCTACTCGACCTGGACGGGACGCCACGGCATCTGGCTCGAAGACCTCTTCGTCGACGAATCGCAGCGCGGCACCGGCTACGGGAAGGCGCTGATCGCGTCGCTCGCCGAGGTCTGCGTCGAACGCGGATACTCGCGGCTGGAGTGGACCGTCCTCGACTGGAACGCCCCGTCGATCGCGTTCTACCGCTCGATCGGGGCCGAGCCGATGTCGGAGTGGACGACGCAGCGCCTCACCGGCGACGCCCTGCACGCGCTCGCCGGCTGAGTGCTGCCTTGCCCCTCGGAGCGCCCCGCGTCAATCCCGGCGACGCGGTCGGAGCGCGCTCGTAGGGTGGACTCATGGCAGATCAGATCCACGTTCCGAACGTGTCACTCAACTCCGGCTTCGAGATCCCGCAGCTCGGCTACGGCGTCTTCAAGGTCGACCCGGCCGAGACCGAGCGTCTCGTGTCCGAGGCCTTCGAGGCGGGCTACCGCCACATCGACACCGCCGCGATCTACGGCAACGAGGAGGGCGTCGGCCGCGCCATCGCGGCGAGCGGCATCCCGCGTGACGAGCTGTTCATCACGACCAAGCTGTGGAACGACCGCCAGGGCGGCGATGAGCCTCGCAAGGCACTGTCCGAGAGCCTCGAGAAGCTCGGGCTCGACCACGTCGACCTCTACCTCGTGCACTGGCCGGCCCCCGCCAACGGCAACTACGTCAACGCGTGGCAGAAGCTCATCGAGCTGCGCGACGCGGGCCACACCCGCTCGATCGGTGTCTCGAACCACCTCGTCGAGCACCTCGAGAAGATCCACGCCGAGACCGGTGTGCTCCCCGCCGTGAACCAGATCGAGCTGCACCCGGCCTACCAGCAGAAGGATGTCGTCGACTGGGCGACCGACAAGGGCGTGCGCATCGAGTCGTGGGGTCCGCTCGGCCAGGGCAAGTACGACCTGTTCGGCGCCGAGCCCGTCGCCGAGGCGGCCGCCGCACACGGCAAGAGCCCGGCGCAGGTCGTGCTGCGCTGGCACCTGCAGCGTGGCTTCATCGTCTTCCCCAAGACGGTCAGCCGCGAGCGCATGGTCGAGAACGCGTCGCTGTTCGACTTCGAGCTCACCACGGCGCAGGTCGACGCGATCTCGGCGCTCGACGCGGGCGACGGCTCGGGCCGCGTGAGCGCCCACCCCTCCGAGGTGAACTGACCTCGACCCCGATCGGGGGTTCGGCTTCGGGCGCAGTTCTCGGGATCGCGCGCAGATGCTTCTGCGGCGAAGATCGGGAACTGCGCCCGATCCGTGTGCGGCCGCGCGTTTCGTAGGCTGGAGGCGTGGCATCCGTTCTCAACGTCTCGGCGTATCTCTTCACGCACATCGCCGACCCCGCCGCACTGCGCGAGGTGCTGCGCGAGCGTGCCGTGGGCGCGGGGCTCAAGGGCACGATCCTGCTGGCTGAGGAGGGCATCAACCTGTTCCTCGCCGGTCCCGAGACCGATGTCCGGGGCTTCCTCGACGACCTGCGCGCCGACGAGCGCTTCGCAGCGCTGACGGCCAAGGAGAGCTGGTCCGACGATCAGCCGTTCGGCCGGATGCTCGTCAAGGTCAAGCGCGAGATCATCCGCATGGACCGCCCCGCGATCCGCCCCGCCGCCGACCGCGCGCCCAGCGTGTCGCCCGGCGACCTGCGGCGATGGCTCGACCAGGGCCACGACGACACCGGCCGCGAGATCGTGCTGCTCGACACCCGCAACGCGTTCGAGGTCGACTACGGCACCTTCGTGGGCGCCGTCGACTGGCGGATCGAACGGTTCACCCAGTTCCCGGAAGCCGCGGCCGCGCATCGCGACCAGCTCGCCGATAAGACGGTCGTCAGCTTCTGCACGGGCGGCATCCGCTGCGAGAAGGCGGCGATCCTCCTGCGCGAGGAGGGGGTCGACGCCTACCAGCTCGAGGGCGGGATCCTCGGCTACTTCGAGCACGCGGGCGGTGCGCACTGGAACGGAGAGTGCTTCGTCTTCGACGAGCGCGAGGCTCTCGCCCCCGACCTGACGGCGCGGCGCTGACGGTGGCGCGAATCGTCGTCCTCACGGGGGCCGGCATCTCCGCCGAGTCGGGCATCCGTACGTTCCGCGCCGCCGACGGACTCTGGGAGGACCACCGCATCGAGGATGTCGCGACTCCCGAGGGCTATGCGGCCGACCCGGCTCTCGTCCACGCGTTCTACGACGAGCGTCGTCGCGCGGCGGCCGCCGCGGAGCCCAATGCGGCGCATATCGCGCTCGCCGACCTCGAAGCGCGGCGCCCGGGCGATGTGCTCATCGTCACGCAGAACATCGACGATCTGCACGAGCGTGCCGGGTCGGTGCGCGTCAGCCACATCCACGGCGAGCTCGAGTCGTCGCTCTGCGAGGCGTGCGGAGAGCGGATGCCGTGGCACGGCGACCTCGCCGACGGGCCGCCCTGCCCCGTGTGCGGAGCCCGAGCGCTCCGCCCCGACGTGGTCTGGTTCGGTGAGGCGGTATATGGGCTCGACGACATCTTCGACGCGGTGGCGCTGTGCGAGCAGTTCTGGGTGATCGGGACGTCGGGGGCGGTCACGCCCGCGGCATCCCTCGTCGCGGTGGCGGCGGAAGCCGGGGCCCGCACCGCTCTGCTGAACCTCGAGGCCTACGAGGACCTTCGCCTGTTCGACGACGTCGTGCTCGGCCCGGCGACGGCGACCGTTCCCGAGTGGGTCGCCCGCTTCTGAGCGTCGGGGTCGGGGGTCGGCGGTAGCGTCATCGCATGGAACCGCATCGGCTCACGCGCGAGCAGGCGCGCCGCGTCATCGTGCGGGCGCAGCTGCTCGAGGCAGACCGTCCCGGCGACGTCGTCGAGGTGGCCGAGCAGATCGGCGCCATCAAGATCGACCCGACGGCCGTCATCGCGCCCAGCGAGCAGGCCATCCCGTGGGCGAGGATCGGCTGGGGATATGAGCCGGGGCAGCTGACGAAGGCCGTCGAAGACGACCGACACCTCTTCGAGTACGCCGGATCGTTCCACCCCGCGAGCATGCTGCCCGCGATGCGCGTGCGGATGCGGATGCGTCCTGTGCGCGAGAGCACCGCGGCGTGGCTCGAGGCCAACAGCGCGTTCCGGGCCGACGTGCTGGCGCGCCTGCTCGCCGACGGACCGCTGCTGGCGGCCGACATCCCCGACACCGCTGCCGTGCCCGCCGGCAACGACAGCGGCTGGTACAGCGACAACCAGGTGCCGCGCATGCTCGACCTGCTCGAGCGCCTCGGCGAGGTCGCGGTCGTGGGGCGTGCCGGTCGACTGCGCCGCTGGGATGTCGCCGAGCGGGCGCGTGGTCCCGAGCCCGCTGACCTGACCTACGACGAGGCGGGGGCGATCCTCGACGAGCGCCGCCTGCAGGGCGCGGGGCTCGCGCGGCAGAAGTCGTCGTGGTCGGGGGTCGGGATGGCCGGCGAGCCGGCCTCCGTCGAGGGCAGCACGTGGAAGTGGCGGGTCGACCCGCGGGCGCTCGAAGCCATCGACGACGACCCCGGCGGGAGGGTGGCGATCCTCAATCCGTACGACGGAATGCTGTTCGACCGGCCGCGACTGGTCGAGGCCTTCGATTTCACCTACAAGCTCGAGCAGTTCGTGCCGAAGGCGCAGCGCGTCTACGGCTACTTCGCGCATCCCATCCTCTGTGGCGACCGGTTCATCGGCCTCCTCGACGCGGCGCTCGACAAGCCGAAGGAGAACCTCGTCGTCGCAGCGCTGCACGAGCTCGTGCCCTGGGAGAGCGAGGAGCGCGAGATGGTCGAGGCGGAGATCCGCGATCTGGCCGAATGGCTCGGGGTGCCGGTACGCGGACTCGACTGACTCCGCCCCCGGCCTACCAGCCGACCGTCGAGGTCGCAAGTCGGTCGCGATGGCGCCGGCCACGGCGAAGCATGGTGACAGCCCCGCAATCGAAACGAAAGGAGCCGCCCATGGCTCGCATCATCGAGACCATCGACGTCGACGTTCCCGTCTCCGTCGCCTACAACCAGTGGACGCAGTTCGAGTCGTTCCCGCACTTCCTCAGCTTCGTCGAGTCGGTCACCCAGCTCGACGACGGCACGACCCACTGGAAGGTCAAGATCGGCGGGGCTGAGCGCGAGTTCACCGCGAAGATCACCGAGCAGCACCCCGACGAGCGTGTCGCCTGGAACAGCGTCGGCGGCAAGGACGAGCACGCGGGTGTCGTGACCTTCCACAAGCTCAGCGACAACGAGACCCGCGTCACGGTTCAGCTGGACTGGACGCCCGAGGGCTTCGTCGAGTCGGTCGGCGCGGCCATCGGCATCGACGACCACGCCGTGAAGAAGGACCTCACGCGCTTCAAGGAGTTCATCGAGTCGCGCGGCACCGAGACCGGTGCCTGGCGCGGCGACATCGAGAACTGACTCGGCGCTCACCGGTACCACGAGAGGCCCCTCCGTTCGGCGGAGGGGCCTCTCGTCACGTTGCGGGGTGGCTGCCGCTCAATCGCTGAGCTTGCGCAGCGCCGAACGCTTGTGGGCAGCTTGGTCGCCGCTCTTCTCCGACTCGACGATGAAGGCCGGCTCGTCGGCGGATGCCGTGAACTTCTGACCCGCGAACTGGAAGTCCTTCTCCTTCTTCTCGACGATCTTCCCCTGCGTCCGCCCCTGGGAGGTGTCCCAGCTGACGCGGTCGCCCTTCGACAGTTCCTGAGCCATGCCGGCTCCTTCCGTTGTGCTTCGGTTGCCGCGATCCTTCCGCCGGCCGGTGCCAGGGGAGAAGTCGTTGACACACCGGGGTCGGATGCGCCAGCACTGCCGCCGACCGGCCGCAGCCTGCGAGACTGCGGGCATGCGCACGATCGTCATCACGGGAGCCAGCGACGGAATCGGGGCGGCCGCGGCGCGGCGCCTCGCGCGAGAAGGGCATCGAGTCGTGCTCGTCGGGCGTTCGCCGGAGAAGACGCGGGCTCTCGCGAGCGAGCTCGGCGCGCCCTACCACCTGGCCGACTACGCCGAGCTCGCGCAGGTGCGTCGGCTCTCTGACGAGCTGCTCGAGGCCTATCCGCGCATCGACGTACTCGCCAACAATGCCGGCGGCATCTTCGGCCCGCGCGCGCTCACCGTGGACGGTTACGAGCAGACCTTTCAGGTCAATCACCTCGCCGGCTTCCTGCTGACGAACCTGTTGCTGGAGCGGCTCATCGAGAGCGAGGCATCCGTCATCCAGACGGCGAGTGTGGCGGCTCGCCTGTTCTCACGGTTCGACGTCACCGACCTGAACGCGGCGAAGCACTACTCGGGACGCATCGCCTACGGCAACGCCAAGCTCGCCGACATCCTGTTCACGCGGGAACTCCAGACCCGGTTCGGCGACCAGGGCATCTCGGCGGCCGCGTTCCACCCCGGCGTCGTCGCGACGCAGTTCGCCGCGAACGTTCCCGGCCCGCTCCGATGGGTCTACCACAACCCCCTCGCCCGGCGCCTGCTCACGACCACCGACGAGGGCGGCGCTCGACTGGTCTTCCTCGCCGACGGCATCCCCAACCGCGACTGGGTGCCCGGCGCCTACTACGAGAACGACCGTCCGACCCGTTCCCACCGCAATGCGACCGACCCCGACCTCGCCCGCGAGCTCTGGGACCGGAGCGCCGAGATGGTCGCCCTCGCTCGCTGACGCCGCTCGCGACGGCTGTGGTGCGCGAGTACGCACCGTCGCGCCGAAAGCGCACCGTGCAGGGTGCGTTCTCGCGCGGACGGTGCGTGCTCGGCGCGGGATGCGCAAGGGGGTCGGCGGGGGCGCGGGGAGCGCATACCGTGGGGGCGAACGGGAGGACGACATGGTCGACAAGCGCAACGAGCCCCACGGACCCGAGCAGATGCCGGACCGCCACCCCCGGCCCGATCCCACCGATCTGACCAATCAGGCCAGCTTCCGACACGGATCGGCCTCGCGGTGGCTCGTGCCCGCGGGCGTCCTGGCCGCGGTCGCGATCGTGCTCTACGTGCTGGCATTCCAGCTGCAGACGGCGCTGCCCGCGGTCGGCATCATCTTCGCGGTCGTCGGCTGGGCGATGATGGTCGTCGCCGCACGGTCGTCGGCCGATGCCCCCGTCCGCAATCGGCGGCTGGCCGTCGCGATGGGCATCCTCGCCGTCGGGTCTCTCGCGATCTTCGTGCTCATCTACATCACCGAGACGCTCTGACTCCGGCCCCGACAACCCCACCCCATCGCCGAGAACGCACCTTCGCGCCGAGAACGCACCACGCACGGTGCGTGGTCGCGGGGAGGGTGCGTGCTCGGCGCAGAAGCGCGACGACGCTCTAGACCCCGCCGTCGCGCGACGCAAGCACCCTCGTCGTTAGGGGCCGGGCACCTACCGTGGTCGCATGGCGACGGCAGACGCAGCATCCGATCCCCGAGCGACCCGGTCGCGCACCGCACATCATCAGGTCGTCGTGGTCGGCGGCGGCAACGGCGGGGTGTCCGCCGCGGCTCGACTGCAGCGCCGGGGACTCGATGACATCGCGCTGATCGAGCCGAAGGACGTCCACGAGTATCAGCCGCTGTTCTCTCACGTGGCCGGCGGCACGGCGCGCATCAGCGAGACGGTCCGGCCGCAGCGCAGTGTCATTCCCGATGGCGTCCGGTGGATCCAGGATGCCGTGGTCTCGGTCGACCCGCACCGGTCGACGGTCCGCCTCGCCTCGGGCGCCGAGGTCGGTTACGACCACCTCGTCCTCAGCCCCGGGATGCAGAAGGACTGGGCGAGCGTTCCGGGCCTCGCCGAGTCGATCGGCACGGGCGACGTCACCACGCACTACGAGGGCGACCTCGCGGCGCGCACGTCGCTGCGCCTGCGCGATCTGCGGCAGGGCACCGTCGTCTTCACGCAGCCCGCAGGCCCCGCCTCGTGTGCGGGTGCCTCGCAGAAACCCATGTACCAGGCGTGCGATTACTGGCAGCGCACCGGTGTGCTCGACGACATCAGAGTCGTCCTCGTCGTGCCGGAGAGCACCGTGTTCGGCATCCCGGCCTTCGACCACGAGATCCAGCGGGCGATCGACCGTTACGGCATCGAGCTGCGGACGCAGAGCGCGTTGATCGAGGTGGATGCCGCGGCATCCGAAGTCGTCATCGGCTCGCCCTCCGGCATCGAACGCCTCCGGTTCGATCTCGTCAACGTGGTGCCGCCGCAGTCGGCACCCGACTGGATCCGCGCCTCGGGCCTGGCAGCGGACGGCGATGCGGACGGGTTCGTCGACGTCGACCCCGAGACCCTCCGCCACACCCGCTTCGGCAACGTGTGGGCCATCGGTGACGCCGCCGCGACGACGAACTCGAAGAGCGGGGGAGCGCTGCGCAAGCAGACCATCGTGCTCGCGAAGAACCTCGCGGCCGTCGCCTCGGGTGGCGAACCCCGTGCGCGGTACGACGGCTACGGCGTATGCCCGATGACGGTGTCGCGTTCGAGCGTCGTGTGGGCCGAGTTCGGTCCCTCCGGCGAGCTCATGCCGACGATCCCCTTCTTCCGCCGCATGTACCGCGAGAGCGCGCTGTCGTGGTTCTTCGACCGGCGCGTGCTGCCCTGGGTCTACTGGAACCTCATCCTCACCGGGAGGGCGTGACGCCCGCGGCATCGTGGTCGGCGTCGCTGCCCGCCGCGGGCGTGCGCTCGACCGTCAGCCGCACGCGGGCCACGAGGATGCCGGCGATCAGCGCGCCGAGTCCACCGACGGCCATGTCGCCGATCGTGTCGTCGTAGGTCACGAGGATGGAGTCGACGAAGGCTTTTCCGACCCACTCCACGATCTCCCAGAGGGCCGCGAAGGCGAGACCGAACGCCGTCGTGACGGTGAGGCCGGTCCGCCGCCGGAAGCCCGCGGCGCCGGGAAGCGGCACGATCGAGACCCGAGCCGCCGCGATGTAGGCGAGCGCTGCGAGGACGCCCGTGCAAACGAGATGCACGGGGATGTCCCACGGTGGGACGCTGCGATACAGATCCACGACGTTGCTCCACGCCGCCACCAGGACCGTGATGCCGCACAGGATGTCGAATGCGGGACGGATGCCGACGAACCGCGGTGCGACGAGTGCTGGAAGGGCGAAGGCGAGGATGCCGGCGTCCGTGGGTTCGAACCACAGCACCGCGACCACGATGCTGAGGACGCCGCACAGCCGCACCGCGTCCGCGGCGACAGCGCTCGTGGTGCGGGGCGGTCGGAGGAAGTTGTCGATCATGACGGGCCGGCTCACGACTGCTCCCTGCTCAGGCGGAGGAGGATGTGCATCCCGAGATGATCGGAGGGCGCGGCGCCGTCGATCGTCCGGGTGTCGACCGCGGCGCGCACGACGCGGGTGCGCCGGTCGACGGCGATCCAGTCGATCGGGCCTTTCCGCACGCGCGGTGGGTGATATCCGCCGTAGGTGTCCCAGAGCGGGGTCGTCCGGACCTCCGCCGCATGCCACGCATCCACCAGGTCGCTGCTGAACAACGCCGCGAGAGGTGCCGAACCCGGCCCGGCGTTCATGTCGCCCATGACGACCACCGGGCCCGCGGTCTCGGCGGCGAGGTCGTGCAGGAGCCATGCCGAGCGCAGCCGTGACCGCGCGGAGAACACGTCGAGATGGGTGTTGAGAACGGTCAGGCCGCTGCCGGTGACCCGATCGCGGAAGGCGGCCCGAACGACCACCCGCGGCACGGGATTGCCCCACGACATCGATCCCGCGACCTCGGGTGTCTCGGAGAGAGCGAGCTGCTCATGGTCCGTGAGCTCCAGCCGCTCGCCGTCGAAGAAGATCGGGCAGCCTTCGCCGCGGCCGTCGGCGCCCCGCCCGTGACCGATGAAGCGGTAGGTCGTGCCGAGCGAGGCGCGCACCAGGTCGGCTTGATCGGGCATCGCCTCCTGCGTTCCGAGGATGGCGGGCGGGTCGGCGTGGAGCACCGTCGCGAGGCGCCGACCCCGCACCGACCAGCGGTCGTTCGGGGGCCAGGTGGGGCCGTCGATGCGCCGCCGGATGTTCCAGGTCGCGACGTGGAGATCGTCGGGATGCAGCTCGTCGGGGCCGAAGATGCGCGGGATCGTCGCCCCCCTGGCCGTCGCGACCGTCATGGGCTGACCTGCGCGGACAACGCCGACGCCGGCCGCTCCGGGGCCGCGCGCTGCGCGCGGCCGAGCCGTCGGGCGAGGCGGCGGTGCGGCAGCTCGTGCGGCCAGTGGGTGATGACGGTGCGGAAGCCGCGGGCGATACGCGTGCGGAAGGCTCGCCCATCGTCGAAGGGTCGCATCGAGATCCCCATGTCGGTACGGCGCGAGTACGCGATGCGGTGTCGCTCGCCGAGATGGAACGCGAGGTCGAAGTCGTCGTGCATCTCGGCGTCGCGGCGGTGCACCTCCGTGCTGACGCTCCGCCACGCGGTGCGCCGGAAGGCGAGGTTGGAACCGAACAGCGGCAGGTGACCGAGCGCGGCGAACCCCAGCAGCGCGTAGAGCCCGAGGTAGGTGGCAGCAAGCGGGCGGCGCAGCACCCGCGGTCCGTCGATGAAACGGGCGCCCCCGGTGAGCACGGCGACGTCGGGCCGCTGAGCGAAGTCGCCGCAGAGGTCGGCGATCCAGGTCGCCGACGGCAGCGAGTCAGCGTCCAGCCGCAGCACGAGATCGCCGATCGCATGGTCATAGCCCGTCGCCGCCGCCGCGGGGATTCCGGCGGTCGCGCACTCGACGACGCGGGCACCCGCGGCTCGCGCGACCTCGGCGGAGTCGTCGCGGGAACCGTTGTCGACGACGACGATCTCATCGGGCTGCTCGGACTGCTGGGCGAGAGCGCGCAGACACCGCCGCAGCATCACAGCATCGTCTTTCACCGGGATCACGACCGAGACGGTCGGACGGTGCAGCGGGGGCCGGCGTTCGAGTGTCATCGGACCTCACGCTACGGCGGGCGGGGGAGTGGCGGGAGCGGCTTGACAGTGCTCCGGCTCGCCGTCAATGACATGCTGGAGGTATGCCTCAGCAGAGCGATCTCCTCGCCGTCCTCGTCGATGCCGACAACGTCTCGCCATCGCGGATCGGCGGAGTGCTCGCCGAGATCGCCACCTACGGCACCGCCTCGGTCAAGCGCGTGTACGGCGACTGGACCAAGTCGCAGCTGCGCGGATGGAAGGATGCCGCGAGCGAGCACGTCATCCAGCCGATGCAGCAGTTCGACAACACGACGGGCAAGAACGCGACCGACAGTGCGCTGATCATCGATGCGATGGATCTGCTGTACACGCGCCGGTTCCAGGGCTTCTGCATCGTCTCGAGCGACAGCGACTTCACGCGCCTCGCTTCGCGCATCCGCGAGGAGGGTGTGACCGTCTACGGCTTCGGCGAGCGGAAGACGCCCGAGGCCTTCCGCAACGCCTGCGATCAGTTCACCTACCTCGAGGTGCTCGGAGTCGTCGACGAGAAGGACGCCGCCCGCTCGACGACGGCTGAGCGCTGGACGTCCGCGGCGCTGCGCGGCGATGCGCGCCTCGTGGCTCTCCTCCGGAGCGCCGTCGAGACGGCTTCCGCCGATGACGGCTGGTCCGACCTCGGGACGGTGGGTCAGCTCATGCGCAAGCAGCAGCCCGACTTCGACCCCCGCAACTGGGGTTACGCGAAACTCTCGGATCTCGTGCGGGCGGTGGGGCTGTTCACGATCGAGTCGAAGCCGGGCGGGATGTCGCTGCGCCCGAAGGACGCAGCGGGCGTGAAGGGCTCCGACGACACCCCTGCGGATGCGTCCGCGAAGGGGCGCGGCGACGCTCGCGGCGAGGCCGAAGCCGGGACGACCGGCGGTCGCTCGCGGCGCAAGCCGTCCCGCGCCAAGAGCGCCGCGCAGGACGCTGAGCCGCCGGCCCCGGAGGTCGCCGCCGAGGCGCGTGACGAGGACTCGCCGGCGACGCTTCCGGCGGAACCGACGAGCGGATCGACGCCGCGCAACCGTCGTCCGATGATCGAGCAGCTCACGCTGGGCGCAGCCCTGGATGCGGCTCTCGACGCGGTCTCGTCGGCGGCGCGCGGCAACGCCGCGGCGTCCGCAGCGCCGTCGGAGAGCACGGAGACGGCGGCCGGCGCGGCAACGATCGAGCCCGCGCCGGCATCCGACGCGACCGAGACGTCGGACGTCGCGAGCACTGACGAGCCGGCGGTTTCGGCTGACGCCGCTCCGGTCACGGATGAGGCGCCCGCTGCGGGCCGGGCCGGGAAGAAGACCGGCGGGAGGACAGCGGCGAAGACGAGCGCGAAGTCCGAAGCGGAGACGACGTCGGCGAGCGGGGCGTCGAAGACCCGGACCCCTCGCAGAACCGGTGCCCGCACCGCCGCGAAGCGCGCGACGGACGCCGACGCGTCGACGGAGGCGCAGACGGACAAGGCTGCGCCGGCTCCGAGCACCGATGCGGCGTCCGCCCCCGCGGCTGACGTCGATCCCGTCGCCGAGTCCGTTCCGGCTGAGACCGAGCCGTCGACCGGCGCCCCGGTTCGGCCGAAGCGCGCTTCGCGGAGCCGGGCCGCCGCTCCGAAGACACCGTCGGATGAAGCCGACACCGAAGCCGAAGCCGAAGCCGAAGCCGGGGCCGATGCCGAGGCGCCCACTCGGCCGAAGCGGGCACCCCGCAGCCGGAAGGCTCCGGTGACGGACGCTCCCGCAGAGCCCGCCGTGCCGCCGCGCGCCGAAGAGCCCGCGGCGGCAGCCGCCCCCGTCAAGCGGACGCCGCGCCGGGCATCACGCCCCGGTTCATCCGCGAGCTGATCCGCAGGTCACCCGGGAGTCAGCCGCGGCTGCCGCGCAGCGCTGCGGCGACCGTACGCCGGCGTCGCCGGGCCGGGACGACGGGGACCGGCTGCGTGACCACCGCATCGACGACCATCGATCCGCTCGCGGGTCCGACGACCGGAACGGGAGTCGTGGCCGCGCTGATGTGATCCGCGCGTGCGACCGGCATGCTCGCGAGTTCGCGACGCGCTCGCAGGTAGGCCGGGATCAGGATGGCGGTGGCACCGAGCCAGGCGAGGGGGTTGCTCCACGCGACCCCCGCGAAACCGATGAGCGCGCCGAGCACCACAGCGGCTCCGGCGCGCATGAAGAGCTCGACGATTCCGGTGATGGTCGGCACGAGAGTGTGGCCGAGGCCCTGCAGCGCCCCGCGGAGCACGAACAGGACGCCCAGCGCCGTATAGGTCGCGCCGTTGATGATCAGCATGAGGGCGGCGAGCGAGACCACGTCGTCCGAGCCGTCACCGACGAACAGGCGGACGAGCGGCGCCCCGAGAGTGATGAGCACCGCGCCGAGTCCGACGGCGCCGATCACGGCCATCCACGTCGCCTGTGCGACGCCCTGGCGGATGCGGTCGGGACGTCCGCCGCCGTAGTTCTGCGCGACGAACATCGACACGGCGAGTCCCAGCGACTGCAGCAGAGCGATCGCGAGCCCGTCGACGCGTGAAGCGGTCGTGTAGGCGGCGACGGCGTCGGCGCCGAGCTCGTTCAGGCGAACCTGCACCGCGAGCGTGCCGATCGCGATGATCGACGCCTGGAAACCCATCGGCAGTCCGAGTCGCAGGTGCAGGGCGAGGTCGGCGCGCGTGATGCGCCAGTCGGCGCGCCGCATGCGCAGGACCGGGATACGGCGACGGATGTAGTCGAGGCACAGCCCCACCGACAACGCCTGCGACACGACCGTCGCCAGGGCGGCGCCACCGACACCCCATCCGAGCGGCCCGACCATCAGCACGACGAGCACGACGTTGAAGACGCACGCGACCGTGAGGAAGATCAGTGGCGTGCGGGAGTCGCCGATCGCGCGGATGATCGCCGCCAGGTAGTTGAAGAACATCGTCGCCCCGGCGCCCAGGAAGCTGACGACGGCGAAGGTCGTCGCATCGTCGAGGAGCTCGGGGGGAGTCTGCAGCAACTCGAGCAGAGGACGCGACAGGAATGGCGCCACGACGGTGAGGACGACGCTCGTCATCGCGGTCAGCGTGGCGCCGGCCGCGACCGACCGGCGGACCGCGGCGTGATCGCCCGCGCCGAAGGCCTGCGCCGTGGGGATCGCGAATCCGGAGGTGAGTCCCCAGGCGAACCCGATGAGAAGGAACAGCATCGAGCCGGTCGCCCCGACGGCGGCGAGAGAGTCGACGCCGAGCCAGCGCCCGACCACGACCGCATCGACGATGTGGTACATCTGCTGCACCACGTTGCCGATCAGAAGGGGCACCGAGAACGCGAGGATGACGCGCCAGGGGCTGCCGGTGGTGAGGGTGCGGGACATCGCGGTGGCCTTCGAGAAGATGCGGGCACGACAACGGCGGCGCCGGAGCGCCGCCGTCAGTCAGTGTATCGAATCGATTCGAGATACGCCAAGGGATATCCCGCGCTCGCGGTGTCAGCGGGAGGACCCCTTGCGGGGCTTCAGGAACACGCCGTCCTCCTGCTTCTCGCGCTTGGCCGCGCGTTTTTCTTTCAACGACAATTGCGGCGCCTTTTTGTCGCCTCGTGTGCGTGGTGTCTTGGTCGACATGAGAACTCGCTTCCCCTCGTGGCTGGCGTGTGACTCCCGACCATAGCCCGGAAGAAAAAGAAGTCAAATCCGATTTTCGGGCCGCCTCGGCGCAGCTTGCTTTTCTGCCGGGACTGGCTATGGTGGGTGGTCACCGCCCCGTCGTCTCGCTCCTGGAGGCCTGAGACCCGGGGTTTTTCGCGCACCAGAAAAGTCAGAACGGAAGAGAAATGGAAAAGACCGCCGACGTGACGACGAGCGACGTCCGAATGCGCCTCGAAACACTGCTCGCCGAACGCCGCGAGCTGCTGCAGGATATCGAGCCGCGTGCGGTTCCCTCCGTCGATCCGGTGGCATATCAGACCGCCGCATCGCACCGCGCCACGATCACCCTGATCACCGAGGCGCTGGATCGCGTCGGCGCGGGCTCGTACGGGCGATGCGTCGGATGCGGCCGTGCGATCGCGCCGGCACGCCTGGAAGCGGTGCCCTACGCTCCCGCGTGCATCGAGTGTCAGAGCCGGGCCGAGACGGCCTAGGGGCTGTCAGGCGCCGGGCAGTGTCACGCGGACGATCAGGCCCCCGCCCTCACGCGGGGCGATCCGCAGATCGCCGCGATGGCTGCGGACGATGGCCGAGACGATCGTCAGTCCGAGACCGACCCCCCGGTCGGATGCCGCGCGGGTCCGGTCTCCCGCGCGCACGAACGGCTCCGTGAGCGTTGCGACGCGAGCCGGATCGAGGTCGGGACCGGTGTTGGCGATCTCGAGCAGCGCTGAGCCATCGGGTGCCGTCCGGGTGCGTACGGCGACCTCGGCCCCGTCCGGGAGGTTGTGGATCAGGGCATTGGCGACGAGGTTCGACACCAGCTGCCGGAGGAGGGCGGCGTTCCCGCGCGCCGTGGCCGGCGCCCGCTCCTCGCGGATGCTCGGTGACCCTCGACGGGCCGCCCCGTTCGCGCCGTCGCGTGCGTCCGCGACGACCTGCTCGACCAGGGCTGCGAGGTCGACCGGCGCGAAGGCGAGGCCGGATCGTCCGGCGCGCGCGAGGTCGAGCAGGGCCTCCGTCGTGGCGATCGCCCGCTCATTCGTCTCGGCGACCCTGCTCAGGACGAGGTCGACGTCGCGCCCGTCCGGATCGGCGCGCGCCACCTCGACGATCGTCCGGATGACGGCGTGCGGAGTCCGCAGCTCGTGCGACGCGTTCGCCGCGAACCGCGATTCCTCCGCGACGGCGTGTTCGATCCGGTCGAGCATGTCGTCGAAGGCGTCGGCGAGGTCGGTCAGCTCGTTCCGGCGTCCGCGCAGCGCGATTCGGCGGTGAAGCGTTCCGGCATC
The DNA here is from genome assembly GCF_027157935.1 of Microbacterium sp. H37-C3. Classification (NCBI taxonomy): domain Bacteria; kingdom Bacillati; phylum Actinomycetota; class Actinomycetes; order Micrococcales; family Microbacteriaceae; genus Microbacterium; species Microbacterium sp. H37-C3. Next base: position 824,544 of record NZ_JAPVLR010000002.1, read on the forward strand.
GGCCCGGCCGACCACTTCGGTGATCCGTCCGAGCGGAGCGAGCATCCATCCCGCGAGGAACCAGCCGCCGACGAGTCCGACGACGACAAGGGCGGCCAGAGCCCACCACGCGTACTTGACGAAGACGTCGGTGAGGTCGCCGCGACCGGGCGCCCACCCGCCCGTCGACTGACTGAACAGGTCGCCGCTCGGCACGAACCGCAGGGCCAGCAGCCCGACGCCGAAGAGCACCGCGCCCGCGACAACCAGGAACCCGGCGTAGCTGAGGGTGAGTGAGACCCGCAGGGAGAGCCCGCGGCGGCGGGCGATCACAGCGCGGGTTCCGACATCCGGTATCCGACACCCGGCACGGTCTCGATGACCCAGGGCTCGCCGAGCCGTTTGCGGAGCGTGGAGATCGTGATGCGGACCGCGTTCGTGAACGGGTCGGCGTTCTCGTCCCAGGCGCGTTCGAGCAACGCCTCGGCGCTGATGACACCACCGCCGGCGCTGAGGAGCACCTCGAGCACGGCGAACTGCTTGCGTGTCAGCGCGATGTACCGTCCATCGCGGTAGACCTCGCGGCGGAAGGGATCGAGCCTCACGCCGCCGAACTCGCGGATCGGGGGAGCGGAGCTGGCCGAGCGCCGCGCCAGCGCACGCAGTCGCAGCACGAGCTCGCGCATCGCGAACGGCTTGGTCAGGTAGTCGTCGGCACCGGACTCGAAGCCCGACGCCTTGTCGTCCAGCCGATCGGCCGCGGTCAGCATGAGGATGCGGGGCGCCCCGGTCTGCTGGGAGAGGTGGCGCGCGATCTCGTCGCCGTTCGGGCCGGGGATGTCGCGGTCGAGCACGACGACGTCGTACGCGGTGATCGCCAGCTGCTCCAGCGCGGTCTCGCCGTCGGCGGCGAGATCGGCGGAGATCGCCTCGAGGCGGAGTCCGTCGCGGATCGCCTCGGCGAGGAAGAGCTCGTCCTCGACGATCAGCACACGCATGGCCTCAGGATAGGTGGGCGCATGTATCGCGGGCGTATGCGGAATCGGCGACACCGGTGCAACATCCGCTCTCGTCCACTGGGAGCATGAGCACTTCCTCCGCCCCGGTTCCGACCCGCCCGCTCGCGCTGCCGACGACCGAATCCGGACGGCGGGTGACTTTCGTGCCGCCGCGCCCGCGAGCGCGGGCATCCCGTCGTGTTCGCCGTCGCCGCCTCGCCCTCGGCGCGGTTGCCGTCGCGGGGGCGGTCGCCCTCGGCGCGTCCGCCATCGGTGCACTCGCCGGTTCATGGGGTCTTCAGCTGCCGCCGATGCCGCCGGTCTTCCCGGGCGCTGTCTTCACGCCGTCGGCCGACGACGGGTTCATCGACGACGGCGTGCAGGTGAGTCTGTGGGATGACGACCTGCCGGCGATCTCGCGCATCGACCCTGAGCTGCTGGCGGCGATGCGCGCCGCCGGGGCGCGTGCTGCGAACGACGGCATCCGCCTGGGCGTGACGAGCGGATGGCGCAGCGCGGCGTATCAGCAGTGGCTCCTCGACGACCGCATCGCTTCGGTGGGGGAGGAGACCGCCCGCGCCTACGTCGCCACCCCCGAGCAGTCGCGTCACGTCAGCGGCGACGCCATCGACATCGGGCCGGTCGACGCGCAGTACTGGCTGATCTCGTACGGCTCGGAGTTCGGCATCTGCCAGACCTACGGCAACGAGCCGTGGCATTTCGAGTTGGCGACCACGCCGGGATCGGAGTGCCCGCCGATGCGCACCGATGCCAACGGCTGAGCCCGGGCCGCGGCGGCGGGTGCGCCTACGATCGAGGGAGCCCCTCAACGATCCAGGAGTCACCGTGTCCGCCGTCACCGCCGCCGCCCGCTCCCACGCCGACGACCTCGCCGAGTTCGTCGCCGCGTCGCCGTCGAGCTTCCATGCCGCTGCCGAGGTGGCGCGACGCCTCACCGCAGCGGGTTTCACCGCGCTGGCGGAAGACGAGCAGTGGCCGGAACAACCGGGCGGGCGCTACCTCGTGGTGCGCGACGGCGCCGTGCTCGCGTGGATCGTGCCGGCAGCGGCGACCGCGGTGACGCCCGTCCGGGTGTTCGGCGCGCACAGCGACTCGCCCGCCTTCAAGCTCAAGCCCCGCCCCACCACCGGCCGGCTCGGCTGGCTGCAAGCCGGGGTCGAGGTCTACGGCGGACCGCTGCTCAACTCGTGGCTCGACCGCGAGCTGCGGCTGGCCGGCCGCCTCGTGCTCGACGACGGCACCGCGGTGCTCACCGCGACGGGCCCGCTCCTCCGCCTGCCGCAGCTCGCTATCCACCTCGACCGCGAGGCGAACGACCACCTCGCCCTCGACAAGCAGACGCAGACGCAGCCGGTGTGGGGGCTCGGGTCCGCCGACTCCGCCGACCTGCTCGGCGAGCTCGCCCGCGAGGCGGGAGTGGATGCCGCCCGCATCCGCGGCTACGACGTTGTGACGGCCGATGCCGCCCGGGGCTCGGTCTTCGGCGCGGGGGACGTCTTCTTCGCAGCCGGTCGGCTGGATGACCTCGCCTCCGTCCATGCCGGAGTCGTCGCGCTGGAGCGAGCCGCCGGAGGCTTCGACGCCGGGCACATCGCGATGCTCGCCGTCTTCGACCACGAGGAGGTCGGGTCGGCGACCCGCTCGGGTGCGGCCGGTCCCTTCCTCGCCGATGTCATCGACCGCATCCAGCTCGGCCTCGGTGCTGATCGCGAGGAGGGGATGCGCGCCCTGGCGGCATCCTGGTGCGTCTCGAGCGACGTCGGGCACTCGGTGCACCCGAACTACGCCCACAAGCACGACCCCGTCGTACTGCCGGTGCTCGGATCGGGGCCGATCCTGAAGATCAACGCCAACCAGCGGTACGCGACGGACGGCGTCGGGGCCGCCGCATGGAACGGCTGGTGCGACGCGGTGGGCGTGCGCAGCCAGGAGTTCGTGTCGAACAACAGCGTGCCCTGCGGGTCGACGATCGGGCCGATCACCGCCACGCGGCTCGGCATCCGCACCGTCGACGTGGGGATCCCGATCCTCTCGATGCACTCGGCGCGCGAACTCGCCGGGGTCTCCGACCTGCACGATCTCTCGCTCGTGGCCGAGGAGCTGTTCCGCCGGTAGAATCGAGCAGTCCGCGGCGCCGGCCCGGACGAAGCGATGCAACTACCTGCTGACGGAGCAAGGCGGCACGTGAGAACGAGCTGACTGCTCGGAGGCATGCATGACGTCGAATGATCGTTCCCTGATCCACCACACGGGTTGGGCGTTCTTCCCGATCGCGTTCATCGCCCGGCTTCCCTTCGCGATGATGGTCGTCGGTGTCCTCACCCTCGTCGTCTCTGCGACCGGGTCGGTGGGGCTCGGCGGGCTCACGTCGGCCGCCGTCGGCATCGGCGTCGTCATCGCCGGCCCGGTGATCGGCGACGCCGTCGACCGGTTCGGGCAGCGGCGGGTGCTCGTTCCACTTGGCATCCTCAACGGCATCCTGCTCGGGGTGTTCCCGATCGTCGTCACCGCCGGATCACCCGACCCGCTCATCCTGACCGCCGCCGCGGCGATCGGCCTGAGCGCTCCGCAAGCGGCAGCCATGTCGCGCAGCCGGCTGATGGGCATCATCCGGGCGCGCCTCGGTGCCGAGCACCGGCCACGCACGCTCTCGCGCGTCATGTCGTACGAGTCGGCGGCCGACGAGACGGCGTTCGTCATCGGCCCGTTCCTCGTCGGCATCCTCGCGGCCGTCATCGCGCCCTGGGCCCCGATCGCGATCGCCGCGGCTCTCAGCCTCGTGTTCGTCACCGCCTTCGCCCTCCACCCCAGCGGGCGGATCGCCGCGACCGCCCTCGACCCCGGTGAGAGCGAGGAGCGGGCGCCGATCGCGCAGGTGCTGCGCGGGCGCGTCCTCGTCCTGGTCGCGGGCACCTTCGGCGTGGGACTCTTCTTCGGAGCGACGCTGACCTCGCTCACCGCGTTCGCGCAGACCGCCGGCGACGACGTCGAGGCCGGGCTGCTCTACGGCCTCATGGGAATCGGCTCGGCCGCCCTCGCCCTCGCGGTGGTGCTCCTGCCGTCGGGCTTCGCCCTGCGTCACCGCTGGCTCGTCTTCGCCGCCGTGCTGGCCGTCTCGGCGGGCGGCTACGCCGCTTCGGACTCGCTGGGCGCGGTCATCGTCATGCTGCTGCTGATGGGGCTCGGCGTCGGACCGACGCTCGTGACGCTGTTCAGCATCGTGGGACACCGCAGCCCCGTCGGCCGGTCGGCGACCACGATGACGCTCCTCGGATCGGCGCTGACGCTGGCGCAAGCGCTCGCGTCAGCCGCGACCGGCGCGATCGCGGAGGCGGGTGACGTCCGGCTGGCGATGCTCCTGCCGACGATCGCCGCGGTCCTGGTCCTCGTGCTCGGGGTCGTCAACGTCGTGATCGAGCGACGTGAACGCGCGGAGGAACAGGCCCGGACATCGGGTGGAGCCCACTCCGCACCGTCGCTCGTCAGCCGTTGATCAGCGCTGCCGTCGTCGCCCCCACGCCGGCGCCCAGCATCACGACCACCCAGGCCGGGCAGCGCCAGAGCGTCAGCAGCCCGAAACAGACGAGGGCGAGCGCGAACTGGTCGACGCGGGTGACCGACGTCGTGAACACCGGGTCGTAGAGGGCGGCGCCGAGGATGCCGACGACCGCGGCGCTCGCTCCGCGGACCAGGCCTCGTGCCCGGGACCAGCGCCGCACGACGGCCCACAGGGGCAGCGCACCGAGGAGCAGCAGGAAGCCGGGCAGGAAGATCGCGACGAGCGCGATCAAGGCCCCGGCCACGCCACCCGGGCCGACGCTCGCGAGCGCCCCGAGATAGGCCGCGAAGGCGAACAGCGGACCGGGCAGGGCCTGCGCCGCACCATAGCCGGCCAGGAACGTCCCGGCATCCACCCAGCCCGGGCCGACGACGGCGCTCTCGAGAAGGGGGAGCACTACGTGGCCGCCGCCGAACACGAGCACGCCCGAGCGCAGGAAGGCGTCGAACAGTGCGAGCGAGCCGTCTCCCGTCACCCGAGCCGCGATCGGGCTCGCGACGAGGAGGCCGGTCAGGATCAAGAGCGCGGCGACCCCGACACGGGTGCCTGCGCTCGGAAGGGCGTCCGCCTCAGCGGCGTCATCCGAGTCGGAGGACTCCTCGCCGAGCCACAGGATCCCCACGAGGGCGCCGAGGGCGATCGCCCCCAACTGGGCGAACGGCCCGCCCACCAGTGCGACCCCGACGGCTGCCGTGATCGCGATCGTCCCGCGCGGTCGGTCGGGTGCGAGGCTTCTCGCCATGCCCCAGACGGCGTGTGCGACGACGGCCACCGCGACCACCTTGAGCCCGTCGACGACTCCGGTCGCGATGGTGCCGGTCACGGCCCCGATTCCGCTCGCCGCCCAGACCATGAGTGCGGCGGAGGGCAGGGTGAATGCGGCGAAGGCCGCGACCGCGCCCGCGAGTCCCGCGCGGCGCAGGCCGATCGCGAACCCCACCTGGCTCGAGGCGGGCCCGGGCAGGAACTGGCACAGGGCCACGAGTTCGCCGTAGGTCCGATCGCCGATCCATCGCCGGCGCTCGACGAACTCGTCGCGGAAGTAGCCGAGGTGCGCGATCGGGCCGCCGAAGGATGTCAGTCCGAGGCGCAGGAACACCGCGAACACGGCGGCGAGGTTCGACACCCGTCCAGCGCACCACCGATCCGTGAACAGCCGGTGAACGCCACGCGCGATTAGCACATCGAGATGACGTGGCGCGTCACCGGGCGGACACCTCGCGGGGAGGGATCGTTCACTCCGTGATCGTGCGCGGTCCCTACGGTCGGCAGCATCCCTCTTGCACCGAAGGTGGCTTGTCATGCCCGCTGAGCGCCCACGCGCCCGTTTCCTGACCATCGCGACGACGGCGACGCTCGCCGCCGGAGCCCTCTCGCTCGCGCTCGCGGCGCCCGCGCTCGCATCGCCCACCGCTCTCGTGCCGACGGCGGCCGACGCGGCATCCGGCGCGCTGATCGTCACCGAGATCGCCCCCGACAACGTCGGGGTCGACGACTACGAGTTCTTCGAGGTCCACAACCGCGGCGCGACCGACCTCGATCTGGCGGCGGCGGGCTTCTCGTTCGCCTACACGTACGTCGACGGTGCCGACCGTGCCCGCGACGTGCCGCTCACCGTGGCCGATCCGGTCGTGGTCCCCGCCGGCGGAACCGTGGTCTTCTGGCTGAGCTACACCGCGGGGAGCGTGGATTCCTTCGCGCACTCGATCGACGAGTTCCGCGCTCACTGGGGCGCCGACGCCGGCACCCCCGTCGTGCGCGTGACGGGGCAGGCCGGCATGGCCAACAGCGCGCCGCGCGGCATCCGCATCCTCCAGAACGACGAGACCGTCGGATGGTCGACCTACGGGCGCACCGCGACGGCAGCCGGGCAATCGGCGCACTTCCGCCTGCCCGCTGAGCGCGTCGACGGCGGCACGGACATCCTCGCCGAGCCGGCCCCGGCCACCCCGGGTGTCGTGGCGCCCGAGGCCATCACCCCGCCCGCGGGAGAGGAGCCCGGGGGACAGCCCGGTTTCGACCCGAAGCCCGACCCGAGCGTCGTCACCGCGCCGCTGCAGATCACCGAGCTGCTGCCGGACTCGGCGAACGTCGCGGGCTCCGATGCCTTCGAGTTCATCGAGGTCTACAACGCCTCGAGCGATCCGATCGACTTCTCCGACTACACGATCGATTACCTCTACCCCGTCGAGGGCTCGTCGAGCGTCTGGCCGGCTGTTCCCGGTGACGTCGTGATCCCGGCCGGCGAGACGCTCGTGCTGTGGATCAAGAACGGTGCCAACGACGCCCTGACCGCCGCCGACTTCAACGACCACTTCGGCTCGCGGCTCGTCGCGGGGGAGAGCCTCGTCGAGATCTCTTCGGCCGGGATGGCGAACGGCTCGCCTCGGGGCGTCGCGATCCAGACCAACAGCGGCCGTCACGTCAGCACCGCGCTGTACAACCTCGACGGCGCCGATGACACCGTCGCCGACCAGGGGATCCGTTACACCGTCGGAGCGGATGTCGCGACGCAGCGGATCGTCGACCTCGCCCCGGCGTCGCCGGGTGCCGTGCAGCCAGACCAGGTTCCCGGCGGTCTCATGATCGTTGCGCCCGACACGCAGGCGCCGTCGATCGTCGACGGCACCGCCGCCGAGATCCAGCCGGGCACCGACTTCGCCATCACCGCGACCGTGACCGATGACGTCCTGGCGCGGACCGTGACACTGCAGCTCGCCAACGACGTCGACCCCGCTCCGGCGCGCATCAACCTCCTCGACGCCGGCGACGGCTCGGTGACGTTCGTGGTCAACGCCGCCGACCTCATCGGCAAGAGCTGGTACGAGTACACGATCACCGCGAGCGACGGCACGAACTCCACCTCGACGTCGACCCGTCGCGTTCCGGTGGCCGGGGTCGACACCAACCCGGTCCGACTCAATCTCGAGGACGGCCGGTTCGTATCGGGAACGACTGAGATCGTCGCCGCGGGCGACGCGTACCCGAGCCCGATCGAGCTGACGATCGACGGCGCGGCCACGGAGACCACTCCCACCCTGGAGGACCAGCCGCGCTTCGTCTTCGACACGACGAACGTCAACTACTACTTCAAGAACGGCGTGCGCATCGGCGACGACGTCCTCAACATCTTCGAGATCGGCACGCAGGGGTGGGAGACCATCGTGACCCCGGTGCCGGTCGAGTACGTCGTCCGCGGTGACGAGCTCGTCGTGAGCGTGTGGGCCGGTACCAAGAAGGCGCCCGAGATCGACCTCGCCGAGAACAACGACGACTTCGAGATCCGGGGTCTGCGCCTGGTCCTGCCCGACGGGCGGACGCTCACGCCCATCGGGTACGACGATCCTGCTGCCGTCCTGCGGATGGGAGACAGCGTCACCGACACGGGAGCGGCCACCGGCAAGCTCGACTACTACGAGGCGCGCTTCGCGCTGCCCGACGACGCGTTCGCCGCTCTCTCGGCCTCGTGGGACACGACCGCGCGCGCCGACGGCACCGCCGTCGTGACGGCCGCCGACGGCGAGACGACCCTCTCGCGGACGGTGACGGTCGACAACACCGCTCCCGTCGTCACCTCGCAGATCGTCGACGGCACCGCCTATCAGGGACCCATCGTCATCGACGCCGAGGTCGCCGACGCGGGATCGGGCGTCGCGAGCACCGTCGCCCGGCTCGACGGCGTCGAGATCGCGCTGCCCTACGAGACGTCATCGGTCGACCTCGCGGCCGGGGATCACCGCGTCGAGATCACCGCGACCGACCACGTGGGGAACACCGACACGTGGACGGCCGCCTTCACGACCTATGAGGAGCAGCCGAGCGCCGGTGTCCTCGCCCCGGCCGAAGGGGCCGAGGTCGCCGCGGGTGATGTGACCCTGCAGGCGAAGGTCGAGGACCCGACGGGCGACGTACTCGACGTGAGCTTCCTCGAGGGGCGCCGGCTCGATCTGTCCGACGGCGACGTCAGCGCGCAGTCCGGCACCGTGCAGGACGCTCGGGCGGTCGACCGCGCCGAGGCCGAGCAGCTGACGGCCGACGAGCTGCGCACCCTCGCCGCCGTCGACGGCGTCTCGGAGGAGATCACGAGCGACCGGGCGTTCCCGTACCAGTCGTTCGACGTCGCGGTCGCCGATGCCGACGCCGGCTCCGACGTCCGCTCGACCTGGTCGGGTCACGCCGACGCGGGGGCGACGGTCATCCTCTACGTCCAGCGAGCCGACGGGTCGGGTTGGGACGAGGTCGATCGCCACGTGAGCGCGGCCGATGACGAGTCGTTCTCGCTCGACGCCGTCGTCGCGGTCGACGACTACGCCTTCGCCGCGTCGGACGGCGCGGGTCGGGTGGTGCGGATGCTCGTCCAGCACTCGGAGGGCTTCGCGGGCGCGGACCGCTCCGACCGGACGACTCCGGTCACGCCGCACAACGTCGCCGATGTGCCGCGCAGCGACTACGACTTCACTCTGGCCTGGGAGTCCGACACGCAGTACTACAACGAGAACACCATGCCGGGTGAGCCCTACCGTCACCAGCAGGCGATCCACTCGTACCTGCTCGATCGGCGCGACGAGCTGAACCTGCAGTACCTCTTCCACACCGGCGACATCATCGACGACTACGACGTGATGGAGCAGTGGGAGCGGGCCGACCCCGAGTACCGCCGCCTCGACGAGGCCGGGCTGCCGTACGGCGTGCTGGCCGGCAACCACGATGTGGGCCACCACCTCGAGGACTACTCGAACTACGGTGCGTACTTCGGCGCGGACCGCTATGCCGGCAACCCCTGGTACGGCGGCAGCTTCGAGGACAACCGCGGTCACTACGACCTCATCTCGGCGGGCGGCATCGACTTCCTGATGCTCTACACCGGGTGGCTTCCTGGTGACGCCTCGATCGCCTGGATGAACGAGGTGCTCGCGCAGTACCCCGACCGCGTCGCGATCATCGCGCAGCACGAGTTCATCCTCACCACGGGCGGGCTCGGGGCGATCCCGCAGCGGGTGATGGACGAGGTCGTCGCGACGAACCCGAACGTCCGCATGGTCTTCTCGGGTCACTACCACGACGCGTTCCTGCGCGAGGACGGATTCGACGACGACGGTGACGGCGCCCTGGACCGCACGGTGTACTCGATGCTGTTCGACTATCAGGGTCTCCCGGAGGGCGGTCTCGGGTTCCTGCGTCTCCTGCACTTCGACAACGAGGGCCGGCAGATGCTCGTGCGCACCTACTCGCCCTCGCTCGACGTCTACAACTCCGACGAGCCGAGCCTGCTCGGCCCGGCGGGGGCGGGCGACTACTCGCAGCAGGAGTTCGCGCTCACGTACGACCAGCTGCGCATCGAGCCCGGCACGCGAACGCTCGGCACCGACGCCTTCTCGGCGGAGGTTCTGGGGGACACCGAGATCGCGACGTTCTCGGATGTCGCGAGCGGCTCGATCCTCTCGGCCGCATGGCCGCTCGCGGAGGAGGGCGAGCGGGGGTGGTACGTCCGCACGAGCGATCCGTTCGGCGCCGTCGACGACTCGCGGGTGTCGCTGTTCACGGTCATCGCCGCGGCCGAGCCCGAGAACCCCGGCGACGGCTCGGGCGGAGGGTCGGACCCGGGCGCGGGCGGCGGCACGGGCGGCGGCGACACCGGCGGTGGCGCGGGTAATGCTCCGTCCGGCGGCACCGGCGCGGCCGACCCCGAGGCGGCGGGCGCGGGTGACGGGACCGGCTCGCGTCGCGATCTCGCTGCCACCGGCGGCGATGCCTCGACGACCGCGACGGTGACCGGGATCGCTCTCGCGCTTCTGGTGGGCGGTGCGCTCCTCACGGCGATCCGCCGGCGCGCGCATCGTCGCGGACGGGTCTGAACCGCACCCAGCGGCTCAGTCGGCGGTCGGGTCCTCGGACCCGACCGCCACGTTCCATTCGGGCAGGGGGTCGGGCAGCCGTCGCCAAGCCGTCGGGCCGGCCGACAGCTCGGCGTCGTCGAGCACGGCGGCATCCAGGACGTGCCGGACAGCGGCGGTGTTGAGGTCGATGCCCGTCACGGCGATGTCCTGGCCGACGTCGTCCAGCCCGTGACCCGCCTCGATCGGATCGATCCACATGGCCGAACCCGCCTGCTCCCACCGGGCTGGGGTGGCGGCTCGCGTCGCGAGACGGCAGACCCCGACCGATCGCACGACCAGTCCGCACGAGCCGGAATCGAGCAGATCGAGAGCCAGCACGAGTCGGCCGGGGTGGAACGGCCGCAGCTGCTCGTAGCGCATCGTGGCGACGCGCCGATCGGTGAGGAACGGATCGTGCTCGCCGTTGAGGGCACGCGTCCATCCGGCGCGGTCGCCCGCGTCCCGCAGGGAGAGGGTGGTGCCGAAACCGAGCGCGGAGAGGTCGTCGACGACGCCGCGGCTGAGCCGGATGCGGGCGGTCGGTGCCAGGTGCGACGCGAGCGCCATGAGGATCGACAGGTCGGCCGTCGGCATCCTCTCCCAGTTGACGATCACGACGGCGCTCGCCGCCTCGATCAGTTGCGCCGCCAACCGCGCGCGTGCGCCGACGTCGGCTCGCCCGTCTCCGTGCGGGACGGCCCGACGCAGGGGAGCGTCGTCGCGCAGGTCGTCGATCGCGTGGCGGGCATCGAGCACGCAGAGTGACGGCATGCCGTGCACGGTGGCGTGGACGTGAGCGGGGTCGGCGTCGCTGGCGAGACCGACGATGCGCAGGGAGCGGTGGCGCCCGGCGATGACGCAGAGGCGGGCGTAACGACGGCGTTCGGCGCTGCAGACGCCGGTGACGGCGAGGTGAGTGGTCACGGTGTTCTCTCCGGCTCGGGTTGTGGCGATCGGTCCTCCACCGTACCTTGTTGTTGATAAGAGTTCTCAATAGGAGGTCATCGTGAAGGTTCGCGCATCCATCAAGTCGCTGAAGAACCAGCCCGGCGCGCAGGTCGTGCGTCGCCGTGGCCGCGTGTACGTCATCAACAAGCTGAACCCGCGCTTCAAGGGGCGCCAGGGCTGAGGTGCGGCCCGATGGCACGTGCCGTCGATCCGCGCAACATGTGCCTCCCGGCTGCTCCGCACGATTAGCGTGAGCGGCATGAGCACTCCCGCTGAGCGAGCCCAGACCCTGTCCGACCTCCACGCCGCGCCCGAGATCCTGCGGGTGGTGAACGTGTGGGACGTCGTGTCGGCCGAGGCCATCCTGGCTCTGCCGGAGACCCGTGCGATCGCCACGGCCGGTCACTCGATCGCGGCATCCTTCGGATACGAGGACGGCACCGACATCCCGCTCGAGATCGTGCTCGACATGGTGGGCCGCATCGTCGCGGTGGCCGGGGACGTCCCGGTGTCGGCCGACCTCGACGCGGGCTTCGGCGACCCCGGTGAGACGACGCGCCGGGCCATCGGTGCGGGCATCGTGGGCGCGAACGTCGAAGACCGCCTGCAGCCGCTGGCGGACTCGGTCCGCGCGGTCGAGGCCATCGTCCGGGCGGGGGAGGCCGAGGGCGTCCGGTTCGCCCTCAATGCCCGCACCGACGCCTTCGTGCGCGCGGGCGACCGGTCGACCGAGGAGTCGATCGCCGACGCGATCGAGCGCGGTCGCGCGTATCTCGATGCCGGCGCCGACCTGGTGTTCGTCCCGGGCATCCTCGACGCCGACATCACCCGGCGCCTCGTGGAGGGTCTGGGTGAGCGCAAGCTCAGCGTCATCGGGCTTCCCGGTGCGCTGACCGCGGCGGAGTACGAGGATCTCGGCGTCGCCCGCATCTCCTACGGCCCGACGACGCAGCGGGTCGCTCTGACGGCGCTGCAGGATGTCGCCCAGCAGCTGTACGCCAACGGGGTCATCCCGCCGTCGACGCGTCCCTTGAACTGAGGCCCGCAGAGCCGGCGCGCACCACCCCCGAGGTCGGTGCGCGCCGGCATGCCGCGGATCAGGCCAGCGCGGCGCGGAGCCCGTCGGCGAACGACGTCGTCGGTCGCCCGATGAGGCGCGAGAGGGTGTGATCGTCCACGTCGAGAACGCCGTCGCGGATGCCGGTGTCGATCCCGGCGACGAACTGCGCGGTGCCGGCGTCGAGTCCGGCGCTCTCGAGGGCGGCGACATGGTCGTCCGTCGAGACGCGGGCGTACGTCACGTCGCGACCGAGCACCTCGGAGGCCGCGGCGGCGATCGCGTCGTACCCGATACGGGTGTCTCCGGCGAACTCGTATGTTTCGCCGAGGTGGCCGTCCTCGAGGAGGACGACGGCCGCGCCCTCGGCGAAGTCTGCGCGCGAGGCCGGCGCGATCCGGCCGTCGCCGACGGATGCCGCGATGACACCGCTCTCGGCGGCGCGCTGGACGTCGGGCACGTAGTTCTCGATGTACCAGTTGTTGCGCACCACGACGGCAGGAACGCCGCTGGCCGCGATGGCCTCCTCGGTCGCCTTGTGCTCGGCGCCGAGGGCCCACTCGAAGGCCGTCGCCTTCGGGGCGCTGGTGTAGACGAGCTTAGAGACGCCTGCCGCGGCGGCCGCGTCGATGACGTTCTTGTGGCCCGCGAAGCGCCTGCCCGGCTCGGACGCCGAGATCAGCAGGGCGCTGTCGACGTTCGCGAGCGCTTCGCGCAGCGAGGCCGGGTCGTCGTAGTCGACGCGGGCGGTGCGCACCCCGCGGTCCGCCAGATCGGCGATCTTCGCGACATCGCGCGCTCCCGCGACGAGGGTGTCAGGGGCGGCGCCGCGGGCGAGCAGGGCGTCGACGACGAGGCGGCCGAGCTGTCCGCTCGCTCCGGTGATGAGGATGGTCATCGGTGATCCTTTCGATCGGGTGATGCTCGGCTCAACCGTTCCGGGGCGGGCAAACATTCCAGACGACGGGTACCCACTTTTCGGTAAGCTACCTACATGGCAGTGAGTTTCGCGCAGATCCGGGCGACATCCGATCAGGTGTTCACGGAGAACTGCCCGACGCGAGTCGTACTCGACCACGTCATGAGCAAATGGGGTGTGCTCGTCCTGATGGCTCTGACCGACGGCACCGCCCGATGGGGTGAGCTGCGTCGCTCGGTCACGGGCATCAGCGAGAAGATGCTCGCCTCGACGCTGCGAACGCTCGAATCCGACGGCATCGTCAACCGCACCGCGTACCCCGAGGTTCCGCCCCGCGTGGAGTACGCGCTGACCGAGCGCGGTGTCGAGCTGATGGAGCGCATGATGCCGCTCATGGAGTGGATCGCCTCGAACGCGGACGACATCGTCGGCCGCCGCGCGTGAAGGCTGAGTGTTCCGTGCGAGCCCTGTCGCCGGGGATCATAACGATATATCGTCAGGTATCGCTAACGTATCGACGACCGGGAGGTCAGCATGAGCGGAACATTCCCCACCGGCGGTTTCGGCGGCCGTGACAACATCTTCGGAGGTCGCGGCGGCTTCAACGTCTCCGATCTCGGAAACAACGTGTTCGAAGCGTTCGACCAGTTGAAGTCGACCTTCGAGCAGAAGGTGAACACCCGGGTCGGACGCGGCGACGTCCGTGCCGCCGTGCTCGCCCTCCTCGCCGAGCAGCCCATGCACGGCTACCAGATCATCCACGAGATCGAGGAGCGCAGCGGCGGGTCCTGGAAGCCCAGCGCCGGCTCGGTGTACCCGACCCTCCAGCTGCTCGCCGACGAGGGCCTCGTCAGCGCTCAGGAGTCCAACGGACGCAAGACCTACTCGCTCACCGAGGCCGGCCGCGCAGCGGCGGGCGAGGCGGGCGAGAAGTCGGCGCCGTGGGAGGGCACGAGCCGCGACCACAGCCGCGTGACGGCACTGCCCAAGGCAGGCGTCGAGCTCGCGCAGGCCGCCGCCCAGGTCGGCCGCAGCGGATCGCCCGAGCAGGTCCAGCAGGCCGTCGAGATCCTCGACGACGCGCGTCGCAAGCTGTACGCCCTGCTCGCGCAGGCCTGACGCGGGTGGCCTCGGCCGACCCGCATCGCGTCGCATCACCCGGCACCCTCGCGGCGCCGGGTGATGCCCGCGCGCGTGCGCGCTATCGCCGCATCCTGCGCTTTGCCGCGCGGGCGCTCGTGCAGACGTGGTGGTTCGAGATCGTCCTGCCGCGCTTCGGTCTCGAGCGGCTCTCGGAACGCGGGCGGACGGCCCGCCTGCGCCGACTCGCGCGCCGCTTCCACGCGCTCGCCGTCGAGCTCGGCGGGCTCATGATCAAGGTCGGGCAGTTCATGTCGTCGCGGCTCGACGTCCTGCCTCCGGAGATCACGACCGAGCTCGCCGGCCTGCAGGACGAAGTGCCCCCGGTGCCCTTCGAGCAGATCCGCGCGGCTGCGGAAGCAGAGCTGGGGATGTTGCTGCGGGACGCCTACGCGTCGTTCGACGAACAGCCGGTGGCAGCGGCATCCCTCGGTCAGGCGCACCGCGCCCGGCTGACACCGGAGCAGGCCGCCGACGCGGGGTTCACCGATGTCATCGTGAAGGTGCAGCGCCCCGGCATCCAGACAATCGTTGACGTCGACCTGGCTGCGCTGCGACGTATTGCCCGATGGCTCCGCCGCATCCGCCTCGTCTCGCGCCGCGCGGACATGCCCGCGCTCGTCGAGGAGTTCGCCGTCACGAGCCTCGAGGAGATCGACTACCGGCACGAGGCGGCCAATGCCGAACGCTTTCGGGAGAAGTTCGCCGACAACCCCCGGGTCGCCGTTCCCGAGATCGCCTGGGAGCGCTCGACGTCGCGGGTCCTGACGCTCGCCGACGTCACCGCGATCAAGGTCACCGATGTCGACGGTCTCCGGGCCGCGGGCATCGATCCTCACGAGGTGGCGAGCGTGTTCGCCTCCGTGATGTTCGACCAGTTCTTCGGGTTCGGGTTCTTCCACGCCGACCCGCACCCGGGGAACGTCTTCGTCACGCCGGTGCCGCCCGACCAGCGCCGCGACGACCGGCCCGACTGGCTGCTGACGTTCATCGACTTCGGGATGATGGGCGAGATATCGCCCTCGACGCGGGAGGCGCTGCGCACGGTGCTCGTCGCGGCGGCCGCTCGCGACGGCCGCGGGCTGGTGGCAGGCATGTCGCAGGTGGGCGCGCTGCTGCCCTCGGCCGACGTCCGCGAGCTCGAGCGCGCCATGACGCAGCTGTTCGCACGCTTCGGCGGCATGGGCTTCGCGGAGCTGAAGGAGGTCGATCCGCGCGAGTTCCGCGACTTCGCGGGGGAGTTCGGCGAGCTCGCCCGCGCGTTGCCCTTTCAGCTGCCGGAGAACTTCCTGCTCGTCATCCGGGCCGCCTCGCTCACGTCGGGTGTGTGCACCTCGATCGATCCCGCTTTCAACCTCTGGGACGCGGTGGAGCCGTACGCGGCTCGGCTGCTCCGCGAGGAACGCGGCGATCTCATGCGCGACATGGCGCGGCGTGCCATGGGTCTCGCCGACGTCACGATGCGCCTGCCGGAGCGGCTCGACGGGCTCATCACGCATCTCGAGGACGGGAACCTCGGGTTCGACAGCGGCAGGCTCGAACGGCGCATGTCGCGCCTGGAACGACTGGGACGACGCGCGGTCTCGGGGATCCTCTTCGCGGGACTGCTGGTCGGGGGAGTGCTCCTGCGCCCCGACGACGAGACCCTCGGAACGGTGCTCATGGGGCTGTCGGCGCTGCCGTTGCTGCACGTCCTGATGGCGCGCGTGTTCGGCCCCCGCGACTGACGGCTCGGTAGCCTGAGGTCATGCCCCTCGAGACGCCCGCAACCGGTGCGCGCGAACAGCTCGCCGCGCTCGCGGCGCGTGCCGCACGGCCCGGGTTCGCCGCGGGCGAGCTGCTCGATGGCTCCGAGGCTGCGCCGGGCACCCGTGCCGCCGCCGTGCTCGTGCTCTTCGGCATCCTCGATGACCGTCCGAGCGATCACGCGCCCGAAGCCGCTCTCTCGCGTGATCTCGATGTCCTGCTGCTCGCCCGCGCGGCCACGCTCCGGTCGCATCCGGGACAGGTGGCGCTGCCGGGCGGACGGGTGGATCCCGGTGACGAGGACGTCGTCGCCGCGGCGCTGCGCGAGGCGCGGGAGGAGACGGGCCTCGACACCGCCGGGGTGGAGGTGCTCGGCCCGCTTCCGCCGCTGCCGCTGGAGTACTCCCGCCACCTCGTCACGCCCGTGCTCGCCTGGTGGCGCCGCCCGTCACCCGTTCGCGTCGTCGACGTCGCGGAGTCGGCGGCGGTGTTCCGAGCGCCGGTGGCCGACCTGCTCGCGCCGGCGAACCGCGGTGTCACGGTGCTGCGCCGCGACGGCGCCGAATGGCGGGGACCTGGCTTCGTCGTGCGTCAGGATGCCGGAGAGTTCCTCGTCTGGGGTTTCACGGCGATGCTGCTGGACGGCCTGTTCACCGAACTCGGGTGGACCGAGGACTGGGATCTCGACCGAGAGCTGCCGCTCCCGCCGCAGTGATGGCGCCGGTGGCGAGCGTCGAGGAACAGACTGGCGATGAACGGCACCGTCGGATCCCCGAAGCCGGCGAATGCCGCGGCGAGCGTGAACGCCGGTGCGATCTCCTCCTGTGGGGGGAGGTGGCCGAAGGCGCGCGACGCCAAGCTGGATGCGTGAGTTCCCCCACCGATACCCCTTCGACCCGTTCGACCGCCCGTGCCCCCAGACGGCGCTCGGCTGCCGTGGCCGTCGCGGCTGCGACCGCCGCAGTCCTCGTGGGCTGCGCGGCCGACCCCGCGCCCGCCGACGCATCGGCCTCGTCTGCCGCTTCGGTGGAGATTCCCGCCACGCCGGCCGGCGAGCAGGTCCGCTGGGTGATGGACGAGATCAACAGCGACGAGACCACCGACGTCGACGACATCGAGACGCACTTCGATGACGCAGCGCTCGAGCAGCTGGCGCCCGCCGAACTGCAGAAGGTGTTCACGCAGATGCAGGCCGCGGCCCCGTGGACGGCCGTGGCGTACGACGGCGTCGAGACCCAGGCCCGCGTGACCATCGAGTCCGAGCAGGTGACGTACGACATGTCGATCTCGGTGACCCCCGACGCCCGCATCGCGATGCTCCTCTTCGCCCCGCCGCAGCCCGAGCGGACTCCCGCGGCCTCGTGGGGTGAGCTCACGCAACAGATCGACGAGGCCGCCTTCACGGTCGGCGTTCAGGTCCGCGAGGTCGACGGCGAGGTGCTCTACGAGGGCGGCGATCAGGCGGCCGGACCCATCGGATCCGTCTTCAAGCTGTGGGTGCTCGGAGCCGTCGTCGACGCCGTCGCGGCCGGCCGGCTGACCTGGGATGACGAGCTGGTCGTCGACGCCGAAGTGCGGAGCCTCCCCAGCGGCGAGCTGCAGGACCGTCCCGACGGCACGAAGGTGACCGTGCGCGAGGCTGCGGAGAAGATGATCGCGATCAGCGACAACACCGCGACCGACATGCTCATCCGTGCCGTCGGGCGCGATGCCGTCGAATCGGCGATGGTCTCGATGGGGCATGCAGACCCGGGCGCGAACACGCCGTTCCTCACCACGCGCGAGCTCTTCTGGCTCCTGTTCGGCGACCCCGACCTCCGCGCACTGTGGGGTGGAGCGGGCGACGATCCCGAGGCGCGTCGCTCCGTCATCGAGCGGCTCCCCGCGGGCGTGCCCGATCTCTCCGCCGCATCCGCGGCGACTCCGGGGTGGCGCGACGGCGCCGACTGGTTCGCGACCCCCGACGATCTGGCCGCAGCGCACGAGGCGCTGCAGGAGCGGGCGCGAACCGAGGCGGGAGCGCCGGTCCGCGACATCCTGTCGGCCAATCCCGGTCTCGCGTTCGGGGACGAGTGGACGTTCGTCGCGTTCAAGGGCGGCAGCTCGGTCGGGGTGCTCGCCGGATCGTGGTATCTCGAACGCGAGGGCGCCGCGCCGGTCGTCATCACGGTGCTCGCGCGCGCCGACGACGCCACCACGCTCGCGAGCCCTGCCGTGGCGCTCGGATGGGCGCAGGACGCAGCCGCGATCCTCACCGGCCCGTAGCCTGGAACGATGACGCGCTCGACGGGAACCGGCATTCCCGCTCGCCGGTCTCGGCCGGCGGCCGTGGCCGGCGCCCTGCTCGCCTCGACACTGCTGCTCTCCGCATGCACCGGCGGGGCCGACCGGCGGCCTCCGGACCACGAGGCGACGCCCACTCCCGACGAGACGCCGACCGCACCGGTCGACGCCTCGCCCGGCTGGTGGCGCCCGACCGGCAGCCCGATCGACGTCGTCACCCAGTTCGAGGTGCCGTGGTCGGTCGTCGTCCTCGACGACGGGACGCAGCTGGTGAGCCAGCGCGACGACGGTGCTGTCCTCGAGGTCGACGCGGACGGGCTCGCGCGCGCCGTCGGCGAGATCGACCTCACCGCCGCGGTCGGCGAGGGCGGTCTTCTCGGCATCGCGGTCCGCGAGGGCGAGGACGAGGACGAGGACGACGCGCTGCTCTACGCCTACGTGACGACGGCTGACGACAATCGCGTCGTGCGAATGCAGCTGGAGGGTGAGGCCGGCGACCGCCGGCTCGGCGGTGCGGAGGTCGTCATCGACGGCATTCCGCGCGACCGCGTTCACAACGGCGGGCGCATCGCCTTCGGGCCGGACGGCATGCTCTACGTGGCCACGGGAGATGCGGGAGAGCCCGACGCCGCGCAAGACCCCGCTTCGCTGGCGGGGAAGATCCTGCGGCTGACGCCGGAGGGAGAGCCCGCCCCGGGCAACCCTCTCGGGTCGGAGGTGTACTCCCTCGGACACCGCAACGTGCAGGGTCTCGCGTGGACCCAGGACGGCATCCTGTGGGCGAGCGAGTTCGGGCAGGACCGTTTCGACGAGCTCAACCGCATCGAGGCGGGCGGCAATTACGGCTGGCCCGTCGTGGAAGGAGCCTCGGACGACGAGCGCTTCATCGCGCCCCTGATCACCTGGACACCCGAGGAGGCGAGCCCGAGCGGCGTCGCGGCGCGCGGCAACACGCTTTTCGTCGCGGGGCTGCGCGGTGAACGCGTGTGGCAGATCGACGTCGACGCGGGTGCCCTCGTCGGCGAGCCGGTCGCGCTCTGGCCGGGTGAGCTCGGGCGCGTCCGCGATGCCGTCGTCGCGGGCGACGCACTCTGGCTGCTCACGAACAACACCGACGGCCGGGGGAACGCGGCGGCCGGCGACGACCGGCTGATGCGGGTCACTCTCGTGCCCGAGGGCTGAACCGGCTTGATAGCGTTCTCAGAGGACATCCGCAGACAGGGGACCTCATGACCGAACGCGTGACGTGGCTGCTCGTCGACGGCGAGAACATCGACGCGACGCTCGGTCAGTCGATCCTCGGCCGTCGCCCGCTGCCGGACGAGCGCCCCCGCTGGGACCGGCTGCTGCAGTTCGTCGACGAGCAGTGGAAGCAGCCGGCGCGCGGCCTGTTCTTCCTCAACGCCAGCAACCACCTCCCGATGTCGTTCGTGCAGGCTCTGCTGGCACTCGGCTACAAGCCGGTTCCCCTGTCGGGCGACGCTGACGAGAAGGTCGTCGACATCGCCATCCAGCGCACGCTCGCGGCGCTGAAGGAGCGGACCGATGACGTCGTGCTCGTCAGTCACGACCGTGACTTCGTCGGCGAGGTGGCCGCCCTGACCGGGCCCGACCGACGCGTGGGCGTGCTCGCGTTCTCCGAGTTCCGCAGCAGCGAGCTGACGGCCATCCCCGGCGTCGAGTTCTTCGACCTCGAGTACGACGCGCACGCGTTCGATGCCCCGCTACCGCGCGTGCGCGTCATCCCGATCGAGACCTTCGACCCGTGGGAGTTCCTCGCCTGATCGGGTCTCGCCGGGTTCACGACCTAACGGCATCCACGGCTGGATGCAACCCCTCGACGCCGAGCGCGGTCGTCTGCCTACCCTGAGGCGATGTTGGCATCCGATCTTCCTGAGACCGCATCCCTGCTCGACCTCATCGGCGCCCGCCACCCCGCGAGCGTGACGATCGTGGCCCCGTCGTCGCCGATCCCCGCGGATCGGCGTCACGCGCAGCTCCAGCTGCGCGAGGGCATCGACGAGGCGGCCCGACAACTGTCCGAGGCCGAGGTCGACGACGCCGATCGTGACGCGGTGCTCGCATCGCTGCGCGCGCTGCTCGACGACGAGGAGTTCTGGCAGAGCCAGTCGCGTTCGACGGTGGTGCTCGCATCCCCGGGCCGCGTCGAGGCGTTCCGTCTGCCGAGCCGCCTCGAGGCGCGCGCATCGGTCGGCGACCGCTTCGACGCCGGTCAGCTGCTGCGCGCCGTGTCGTTCCCGCGTCGAGCCTTCGTCGTCCAGGTGTCGCGCGAGGGCGGCCGCCTCAGCGAACTCGGGCCCGATCTGGGGCTCACCGAGCGTCGACTCGAGCTTCCCGACGACCTGTGGGCCGCGCTCGAGCACACCACGACCGACGGTCAGCGCGACATGCCGCGGCCGCAGGGGACGACGGGCGACCGCATCGAGCGCGAGAAGTTCAGCCGGATCATCCAGGACGCCGTCGTGCGCGTCGTTCCCGCCGACGTTCCGCTGATCCTCGCCGCATCCCAGGACCTCGAGCCGGCCTACCGCGCGGTCAACACCCACCGCCTGCTACTGGAGCGCGGCATTGACGCGCACCCGGACTCGCTCTCGCGCGCCGATCTCGAACAGGCGGCGCGCGACATCCTCGACGCCCACGAGCAGGATGAGCTCGCGCAGTGGCGTGAGCGCTTCGGCTCGCTCCGGGCGCAGGGGCTCGCGACCTCATCCGTCCGCGAGGCCGCCGTCGCCGCGAGCACCGCCGCCGTCGACGAGCTGCTGTTCGACCTCGCCTTCGAGCAGGAGGGCGTCATCGACGAGGCCGGGCACATCACCCGCGCGCCCGACGCCGGACCGAGCACCTACGCGATCCTCGACGAGATCGCCGCGCGCGTCCTGGGCTCGGGCGGCCGGGTGCGGGCCGTCCGCAGCACCGATCTGCCCGACGGCGCGCCCGTGGCCGCTGTGCTGCGCTTCCCGCTGCCCGCCGACCTCGCCTGAGGCGATACACCCGTCGGACCGGCGGGGCTGGTGT
>NZ_JAPVLR010000003.1:0-583585 GCF_027157935.1 Microbacterium sp. H37-C3
ATACCTAGGTTTGCAGGTGCCTCCGACATTGGACCGGGCAAGCCCGGAATCATGCGGATTCTGGCGGTTCTCGTAGTACCCCTGGACGGATTCGAACCGCCGACCCGCTCCTTAGGACGGAGTGGCTCTTCCACTGAGCTACAGAGGCAAGGCACCCCAAGTCTAGACGGCCGCGGGCCGCGACATCCCGCCCCTCCGCAACCCTGACCAACCCCAGCCCTATGCTGACCACGTGACCCGAGATGCCCCAGCGAGCGCGCCAGCGCGCAGGCCGCTGCGGATGGCACTCGGAGTCCTCGCCGCGTTC
Source organism: Microbacterium sp. H37-C3 (assembly GCF_027157935.1). Classification (NCBI taxonomy): domain Bacteria; kingdom Bacillati; phylum Actinomycetota; class Actinomycetes; order Micrococcales; family Microbacteriaceae; genus Microbacterium; species Microbacterium sp. H37-C3. Next base: position 308 of record NZ_JAPVLR010000003.1, read on the forward strand.
GTGCTCTTCTTCGCCACGATGGCGACCTGGATCGGCGGGCTCATCGCGTTCCACGCGCTCGGTATCCCGATGCAGGGCGATGAGTGGCTCGGCTGGGTGCTCGCGGGGCTCATCGCCCTCGCGGTGTGGCCGCTCGCGGGACGGCGAGCACATCGCGAGTTCTGGGCTCACCAGCATCACGGAGCTACGCCGCCGAAAGCCTCCGCGACGACACCGGATCGCGCTCTCCGCATCCTCGTCATGGTCGTCGGCGCGGCGGGGCTCGTCGCGCTGTGCGGGCCGCGCAACATCACCCTTGCGCTGGCCGAGGCGTGGCAGATCATCGCTCCGGGCGGACGGCCATCTAGTGCGCTCCTGCAGCTGATCGGTCTGCTGCTGTGCTTCGTGCTGATGGTTCCGCCGATGCTCATCACCCAGCGGAGCCTCCGCCGCACCCCGCGCGATCACCCGGATCGCCTCGGCCTCGAGCTCCGGCAGAACTGGTACGTCTCGGCGACGACCGCGTGGGCCTGCTGCCTGCTGCTTGGGCTGATCGTGAGCTTCGTTCTCGCCAAAACCCTCTGACGCGGTAGTCACCCACCGACCTTCAGAATCCCCTGGGAGTCGGCGCTCACGTTTGCGTTCGGCTCGGATTCTCGGAATCGTGGCGGGCTCCGCAGCAATCCACGGAAGGAGAGCTTCATGCTCACGCTCACCGAGAACGCCGCCACCGCGGTGAAGAACCTCACCGCCCAAATCCCCGCCGAGACCGGCGGCATCCGTATCAGCGACTCCGGCTCGCCCGAGACCGGCTTCGCCCTCTCCCTCGCCGAGGCCCCGCACAGCGAGGATGCCGTCGTCGAAGCCGATGGTGCACGCATCTTCGTCGACCCGGCCGCGGCTCTCGCGCTGGATGACCGCGTGCTCGACGCGCAGGTCGACGGCGAGGGCGCGATCAGCTTCGCGCTCGGCGTCCGGGGCTGATACCCCGACAGACTTCGAGAGCCCCGGCATCCGCATCCTCAGCGCGGAGGCCGGGGCTCTCGTCTGTCCGGCCCGGCACGCTGAAAGGCCCCTCGATAGGGTCGAAGGGATGGAAGTCGAGATCATCCCCCGCATCGTCCTGTTCGTCACGATGGCCGGCTCGGGTGCTCTGCTGATCTGGATGGCGCGGGCTGCGGCATCTGGAAAGCTGAAGCGGAACTCGCTCGCCGGCATCCGCACCCCCAGCACTATGGCCAGCGACGAAGCCTGGCTCGCCGCTCACGTGCGCTCGAAAGGCGCGACGCTCGCCACCGGCTACGTGTCCGTCGCGATCGGCGTGGTCTCCCTCGTGCCGATGCCGCCGGCAGCCCTCGGGATCATGGTGCTCGTGGGCGCAATACTCATGGTCATCGTGATGATGTGGGGAACCCGCGTCGGCACCAAAGCGGCGCTGGCGGCAACCGAGGCAGCACGATGACAACATCCCCCGTCGAGATCGACCTGCACGACGACGTCGTCTTGCGGTCGCTCCGCCCAGAGGATGCCGCGGCTCTCGCCGAGGCGTACCGCGTGAACTCCGAGCACCTCGCACCTTTCGAGCCCCTGCGCCCGGCGAACTTCACCACCGAGGCAGGTCAGCGCACCGAGATCGCCGCGCTTCTCGCGAGCTGCGAGGCCGGTACGGCACTCCCCCTCGTGCTCGCCCACGGATCGCGGACCATCGGGCGGACCACGCTCTCGGGCATCACACGCGGAGCCTTTCAGAGCGGCAACCTCGGCTACTGGATCGACCAGAGCTACGCAGGTCGCGGCCTCATGACCGCGGCGGTCAACGAGATCTCGCGCCTCGCGGCAGACGACCTGCAACTGCACCGCATCCAGGCGGGCACGCTCGTAGACAACGTCGCCTCGCAAACCGTGCTCAGAAAGTGTGGCTTCATCGAATTCGGCCTCGCACCTGAATACCTGCTCATCGCCGGGCGCTGGCAGGACCACCGGCTATTCCAGAAGATCCTCGAGGCCTAAGGCTCAAGTCAGGCTGACACGATGCCTCGGTTGACACTTCGCGCCCTGTCCCGGCGTCGGTGGCGGCAGGAAGTGCCAGGCGAAACCCGTCGCGCACCCCGCGCACGACCCGCCCGTGTAGACCCAGGTACTGGTCACCCGCGTAAGTCCGAACCGCAGTCCGATGTGGCATCTCGCGCCCCTTCATAGCGTCGATGGGGACGAAAGGTGACACATGATTCGTGTTCAATCGCTATCGAAACGGTACGGGCAGAAGGTCGCGGTCGACGGCCTGAACTTCGCCGTCGAGCCGGGCCGCGTGACGGGATTCCTCGGCCCGAACGGCGCCGGCAAGTCGACGACCATGCGCATGATCGTGGGGCTCGATAAGCCGACATCCGGCACGGCCGAGGTCAACGGCCGCGCCTACCGCGACCTGCCCGCACCGCTGCGCGAAGTCGGGGTGCTGCTCGATGCCCGCGCCGCGCACAAGCGCCGCACCGCTTACAAGCACCTGCTCGCGATCGCCGCGACTCACCGTATTCGCGCCCCACGCGTGCGCGAGGTCATGGAGCGCACCGGCATCGACTCCGTGGCGAGCAAGCGCGTCGGCGGCTTCTCGCTCGGCATGGGCCAGCGGCTCGGCATCGCCGCAGCGCTGCTCGGCGACCCGCAGACGATCATCCTCGACGAGCCCATCAATGGACTCGACCCCGACGGCATCCTGTGGATCCGCCGCCTGCTGCGCGAGCTCGCCGCCGAGGGCCGCACGGTGCTGCTCTCCTCGCACGTCATGAGCGAGATGGCGCAGACCGCCGACCATCTGATCGTCATCGGCCGCGGCGCGATCATCGCCGACGGGCCGATGCGCGATGTCATCGCGGGAGCGACGCAGCCGGTCGTCCGGGTGCGCACGCACGACACCGAGCGGCTCGTGGCGGCGATCGCCCGCCCAGGAGTCACCGTCATCACGCGCGAAGACGGGGCACTCGACATCACCGACCTGACCGCCGAAGAGGTGGCAGGCATTGCCGGCGCCGCAGGAGTCGTGCTGTACGAGGTGACATCGGTCTCGGGCTCGCTCGAAGACGCCTATCTCGCCCTCACCGCCCAGGCGACCGAATACCCGTCGGCACCGAGCCACAACGAGAAGGACAACTGATGGCCCTCACCACCAAGCCCCACCGCCTCGACGCCCGCACGCAGCGCCCGCCCTTCACCGCCGTGGTGCACTCCGAGTTGATCAAGGTCGTGAGCCTGCCGTCATCCGTGCTCGCGCTCGTCGGCATCGTGGCGGTCGGAATCGGCGGCAGCCTGTTCCTGGGTCTGACCCTCGAATCATCCGGCGTGCCCTCGGTTCCATCCATCGAGCGCACAATGGCCGACGTGACCGTGCCGACGGTCGTGCTCGGGCAGATCATCGCCGGTATCTTCGGCGTCATGACGATCGGCGCCGAATACTCTTCCGGCGCCATGCAGACGACGCTCGTTGCCGTGCCCCATCGGATCCGGATGCTGGCCGCCAAGACGCTCGTCACCTTCACGACCGTCACCGCCGTGGCCCTCGCCGCGGTGTTCGGGGCGTGGGCGGTCACGAACCCGATCTACGACGGCTTCGGTCTGGGCGCTCCCCTCACCGCACCGGACGTGATGCTCGCGCTCGTGGGCTCGGCCGTCTACCTCGGGCTCTGCGCGGTGTTCGGACTCGGCGTGACGGCCCTGGTCCGCTCGACCACGGCAGGATCGATCATCGTCTTCGCCGCAACGCTGCTGCTGCCGGTGCTGAGCTCGGTGCTGCCGTTCGGGCTCCTCTCCCGCGTCATCCGTCTCGGCCTGCTCGGCAACGCCGGTGACGCCATGGGCCGGGTGGGAATCGAGGGCGGACCGTTCCTCGACCTCTGGAGCGGGCACATGAGCGTCGGAGCCGGCTGGCTCATCGCCGCGGTCTGGGCCGCGACAGCGCTCGTGGTCGGCGCGGTCGCACTGCGGACGAGGGACGCGTGAGCCCGTCGCAGCGACGACGAGACGTGGCGGATGCCGTCACCCTCGTCTCGTATCTGATCGTCGCGCTGTTCCTCGGGTACCTCTCCGTCGAGTCGACGATCGCCACTCCCCTGTGGCCGATGCTGCTGCTCGCGCTCGCCGGGGCGGCGGATGTCGCGGCCGCGCGGCGGCACCCGGCGCTCGGCTTCGGCGCCGCCGTCGCCCTGATGCTCGTATCCTTCGCCGTCGGTACTGGGGCGGAGGCCCTCCTCGTGGTGGTCGCGCTTTACCGCGTCGGTCTCGACGAGGCACGCCGCGCATGGCTCTGGTTCGGGTGGGCGACCGCGGGAGCGCTCGTGGCGTCGCTCGCGCTCGCCGTGCGGGTACGCGTCGGTCCGCCGCTGCTCGGCCTGGCACCACGAGAGGATGCCGCCGCCTGGGCCACCGACTGGGTGAGCATCGCCGTCGCGGTCGTCGCCGCGAGCCTCATCGCGACCCTGCTCGGCATCAACGCGGGGCACGGCCGGCGGCAGGCCGCAGCGCTCGCCGAGCGGGCGGAGCACCTGCGGCGCGAGCGCGATCAGGAGGCGAGCATCGCGGCCGCGGCCGAGCGCGAACGTATCGCCCGCGAGATGCACGACGTCATCGCGCACAGCCTCGCGGTGATGGTCGCGCTCGCCGACGGCGCGCAGGCCTCGGTCGACCAGCGGCCCGACGAAGCGCACCGCGCCATCGGTCGGGTGAGTGAGACCGGGCGGCGGACCCTCGGCGAGGTGCGGCGGCTGCTGACCGCGGTGCGCGGCGAGCGCGATGCGCCGCTGGCGACGGAGGCACCCCGGGTGGAGCGGATCCCGGCGCTCGTCGAGGAGTTCCGAGCGGCCGGCATCCCCGTGCGCCTGGAGCAGACCGGAACCGTGACCGAGGGCGCGGCCGTGAGCCTGACGATCTACCGCATCGTGCAGGAGGCGCTGACGAACGTCCTGCGGCACGGACGTGACGTGCGCGACGTGCTCGTGCGGCTGGTGTTTGAGCGCTCCGAGGTGACGATCCTGGTGAAGGACGTGTCGGCGCCGGCAGCCACGCCCGCATCTCCGGGGCGCGGGCTCGTCGGTATCCGCGAACGGGCCGCCTTCTACGATGGCTCGGTGGAGGCGGGACCGGTCGGCGGCGGCGGCTGGCGGGTTCTCGTCCGCCTCTCGACGGAGGAACGATGACCCAGCCCGGCGCGCCCGAGGCCCGTACGGCGGTGCTGCTCGTCGACGATCAGGAGCTCATCCGCTACGGCCTGCGGCTCGTGCTCGAGGCTCAGCCCGACCTGGTCGTGGTGGGTGAGGCATCAGATGGCGCCGAAGCCGTGCAGGCAGCGCAGCGACTGCGCCCCGACGTCGTGCTGATGGACGTCCGCATGCCGGGACTCGACGGCATCGAGGCCACCCGCCGGCTGACCGCGGCTCTGCCCGAGACGCGGATCATCGTGCTGACGACGTACGACCTCGACGAGTTCGCGTTCGGCGCGCTGCGGGCGGGCGCGGCCGGCTTCCTGCTGAAGAACACCCGCCCCGACGAGCTCGTCGCCGCGGTGCGGGCCGTGTCCACGGGTGATGCCGTCGTGTCTCCTCGGATCACCGCGAAGCTCATCGACGCGGCCATGCCGCACCTGTCGGGCACCGGCCGACCGGCATCCCCCGATGCGCTCTCGGCACTGTCGCCGCGCGAGCGCGACGTCTTCCGCCACGTCGGGCTGGGGCTGACCAACGCCGAGATCGCTGGGGCGCTGCACCTGAGCGAATCGACGGTGAAGGCCCACTTCGGCCGCATCCTCGTGAAGCTCGATCTCGCGAACCGCGTACAGGCTGTGATCCTCGCCTACGAGCTCGGAGTGGTCAGCGTCGACCGCTGAGCCTGTTTGTGGCACGGCTGCGCCGGGGTGGCTCGTCCGGGCTGGCGCTTCGCTTGGCACCTTGCGCCCCCTCGGGTCGGGGATGGGGGCCACAGCTGCCAAGTGAACCGCGTGAGCCGATGCATACTGACCTCGTGAGGATCGCGATCGCCGGCAGCACCGGCACCGTCGGCAAGCTCGTCCACAGCATCGCCACCGAACGCGGACACGACGTCGTCGCGCTCGCGCGCAGCAACGGTCACGACCTCGAGCATGCCTCGCTCCCGCCCTCGGTGCTGGACGGTGTCGACACGATCGTCGACGTCAGCGGCATCCAGACGCTCTCGCGGCATCGCTCGCGCCGGTTCTTCGAGAGCGTGTCAGCCAACCTGCAACAGGCGGGAACCGCCGCCGGAGTCGGGCACCTCGTCGCGCTCTCGATCGTCGGCATCGACAGGGTGGATGCCGCCTACTACGGCGGCAAACTCGCGCACGAGCGGGCGGTGCAGCGCGGGGCGCTCCCCCACACGCTGCTCCGCGCTGCGCAGTTCCACGAGTTCGCCGAGCAGACGCTCGTCCGCGGGAAGTTGGGTCCGCTCACGGTTGTTCCCGCGGCCCGGGTTCGCCCCGTCGCGGCAGAGGAGGTCGCCGACCACCTCGTCACGCTCGCGGAGGGCGAGCCGGTGGGCCGCGCGCGCGATCTGACCGGGCCGCGCGACGAGCTCCTCATCGACATGGTGTGAGCGCTGCTCGATGCCCGAGGCATCCGCCGCACCACGATCGAGATGCGTCTGCCGGGCTCGTTCGGTCGCGCGATGTCGTCGGGGCGCCTGCGCGGGCACGCGAACGCCGAACGCGGAACCGTCACGTTCGCGCAGTGGCTCGCGAACCAGAGCTGAGAGGCGCGCCACCGAGGCGGCGGAACTCATAAAGCACAAGAACTGTTGCGCAATGGTTCTTGTGCATCTAGCGTTGCGGGTATGACCTCTGCCGACAGCTCCGCTTCTCGACTCGAGACCGCTGCCGCCATGCGCGTGCTGGCGCACCCGACCCGGCTGCGACTGCTCGGCCTCCTGCGCGAGAACGGACCGCAGACCGCGGCTCAGCTCGGCGAAGTCGTCGACGAAGCGCCGGGCACGATCAGCTACCACCTGAGCAAACTCGCCTCGATCGATCTCATCGAGCCCGCCGAGCCGCGCAGCGCCGACCAGCGCGAGCGCTGGTGGCAGGCCGCCGCATCCGAGACGACGTGGGAACCGGCCGAACACCTCGACGACCCGGCCCAACGGGCTGCCTCATCGGCGCTGGAGAAGTCGATCGCGCAGATCTACGCCGCCCGCTACAGCGAGTACGTCGACGCGATGCCGACCCTCCCGGCCGAGTGGGTGGCCGCCGGGGCGACCGGCGACCGCACGATGCGCCTCACGCTCGACGAGCTGACCGCGATGCGCTCCGAGCTCGAATCGCTGATGCACCGGTGGCAGGAAGCGAGCGCGCGACACGACGACGCAGACGAGACCACCGCACCGGTCGCCCTCGTCTACCAGGCCTACCGCCGGCCATGACCACGACCGACTCCCCTGTCCGTTCGGCCGATGCGACGCGCCGGCGCGCAGCATCCCGCGCTCTCTACGCCCTGCTGTCGGCGCACGCGATCTCGCAGACGGGCAACGTCATCACGGCCTTCGCGATCCCCTTCTACGTCCTGGCCACGGGCGGCTCGGGCGTCGAGGTCGGGCTGGCCGCGTTCGCCGCGACCGCGCCCGTCATCGTGGGAGGCGTGTTCGGCGGGGTGGTCGTCGACCGCATCGGCGGCCGTCGCGCCGCGATCGTCGCCGACATCGTGAGCGGCGTGACGGTTCTCGCGATCCCCGCGCTCGCGCTCACGGTGGGCCTGCCCTTCTGGGCTCTGCTGGCACTCGTCTTCACGAGCGGCGTGCTCGACACCCCCGGCCAGATCGCCCGTCGCGTGATGCTGCCCGAGCTCACGGATGCCGCGCACGTCAGGCTCGAGCGGAGCGTCGGACTGCTCGACGGCTCGGAGCGCCTCTCCAAGCTCATCGGCGCGTCCGTCGCCGGCGCGCTCGTCGCCCTCCTCGGACCAATGGCGGCGCTCGTCACGAACGCTGTCGCGTTTCTCATCTCGGCTGCGATCACCCGCCTGATGGTCCCGGCGACGACAGTGCGAATGGCCGCCGACGGCGACACGGATGCTGCAGCCCGGCGCTCGTACTGGCGCGAGCTGCGTGACGGGTTCCGGTTCGTCGTGCGTGATCCGCTCATGCGGCTCATCGTCGGCATGGTGCTCGTCACCAACCTGCTCGATGCGGCCCGCAGCGCCTCGCTGATGCCTCTCTACGCGAACGCCGAGCTCGGCGGCGCCGGAGCCCTCGCCGTCATCGTCGCCGTCATGGGCGGGTGCGCGCTCATGGGCAACATCGCTTTCGGCTTCATCGCGCACCGGATGCCGCGGCGTGTGACCTTCGCGCTGTGCTTCCTCGTCGCCGGCGGCCCGTCCAGCGCGGTGTTCGCCCTCGGCGCGCCGTTCCCGGTGCTCGTCGCTGCCGCCGGCGTCTCGGGGCTCGCGGCCGGCGCGTTGAACCCGATCCTCGGCGCGGTGCAGCTCGAGCGCGTCCCGGCGCCCATGCGCGGTCGCGTCTTCGGCCTGCTCAACGCCGGCACGTGGGCAGGGGTCCCGCTCGGCGCGCTGCTCGGCGGCATCGCCGCCGATGGCCTCGGTCTCTTCGCATCGTTCGGCATCGTCGCGATCATCTACACCGTGGTCACGACGGCACCCCTCACGGGCGGAGCCTGGCGGCTGATGGAACGGCGACCGAACGAACAGGCGGCACTCTAGGCCCCTGCGCCGCGTCTCGCACGTCGTTCCCTATCCGGCATCCGCTCGTGTTGACTGCCGGGATGAGCAACTGGGCCGAGACCGTCATGTTGTGGCACGTGTACCCGCTGGGGTTCACGGGAGCACCGATCCGGCCGGACGGCGCCGACGACGACGGCCAGTCGGATGCCGGCGCCGCAGACCAGCCCGTCGAGCACCGACTGAACCGCATCGAGGCCTGGCTCGATCACGTCGTCGAGCTCGGCCTGAACGGGCTGCTCCTCGGCCCGGTCTTCCCCTCGAGCACGCACGGATACGACACCGTCGACTACTTCCGCATCGATGCCCGGCTCGGTGATGACGGCGACATCGATCGTCTGATCGCGGCCGCCCACGACCGCGGCATCCGCGTGCTGTTCGACGGCGTCTTCAACCATGTGGGGCGCGAGCATCCGGCATTCGAAGCTCTCGAGGAACGGGGCCCGGAAGCCGACACCGCTGACCTCTTCCGCGTGCGGTGGGATGGCTGGCAGCCCGGCGAGCCGGTCGACGCCGGCGTTTTCGAGGGGCACGACGCCCTGGTCACGCTGAACCACGACTCCCCCGCCGTCGCGGATCTCGTCGTGGAGGTAATGACGCACTGGCTGGGTCGCGGCATCGACGGCTGGCGACTGGATGCCGCCTACGCCGTGCCTCCCGCGTTTTGGGCTCGGGTGCTGCCGCGGGTCCGCGCCGAGTATCCCGAGGCGTGGTTCCTCGGCGAGGTCATCCACGGCGACGCCGCCCGCATCGTCGAGGAGTCGACGATCGACTCGCTGACGCAGTACGAGCTGTGGCAGGGCATCTGGCACGGCATCGCCGACCGCAACCTGTTCGAGCTGAAGCACGCGATCGAGCGGAACAACGAGCTCCTGTCGGTCTTCGCTCCGCAGACCTTCGTCGGCAACCACGACGTCACGCGGATCGCCTCGGCGGTCGGCCCCGACCTGATGCCGCACGCACTGGCGGTGCTGTTCACGGTGGCAGGCGTGCCGTCGGTGTATGCGGGCGACGAGTACGGCTACGAGGCGGTGAAGGAGGAACGTCTCGGCGGCGACGACGCGGTGCGCCCCGAGTTCCCCGATGCGCCGCCCGCCCCCGGGTCGCTGCCCGAGAGCGCGCAGCACATCCTCCGCACGCATCAGCAGCTCATCGCCGTGCGCCGGCAGCATCCCTGGTTGCATCGCGCCCACACCGACGTGATCCATATCGACAACACCGCGATGGTGCTGCGGACCGCGACGGGAACGGATGCCGTCATCACGGCGCTCAACGTCGGCGACGCGCCGGTGTCCGTGCCGGTGGCCGATGCGACACAGGTGCTCGCCGGGTCGCTGGCCGACGACATCGACAGGCGCGCCCGCGAGGCATCCCTTCCCCCGCACGGCTGGGCAGTGCTATCGGCTACCCCCGCCTGACCCGCGACCCGACCCAGATGGCGGTTCTCCCCCACGCGTGACGACCATTCGCGTCGGCTCGCATCGGGTCGCGCGGGGCGTCAGCGGAAGTCTCGTGACTGGTGCCTCACCCCCACTCGCAGGTCTTCGAAGGCGTCGGCGAGGATGTTCACGACCCCCTCGTTCGACCGTTCGAGGATGCCGCGGACGATGAGCGCCGGGCTGTCGCGCACCACTCGCCGGTAGCGGTGCCACATGCCCGTCGAGCAGATGACGTTCATCAGCCCGTGCTCGTCCTCGAGGTTGAGGAACGTGATGCCGGATGCCGTCGCCGGCCGCTGCCGGTGGGTGACGAGCCCGGCGATCTCGATACGGCGCCCCGACTCGTGCTGTCGCAGATCGTTCGCGGTGAGCACGCCGCGCGCGTCGAGCTGGGAACGGTAGTGGGTCATCGGATGGTCATCGGGTGAGATGCCCGTTGCCCACAGGTCGGAGGCCAGCACGTCGTAGCTCGACTGATCGGTGAACAGCGGCGGCTGCACGGCGATGAGCGAGTCGGGCAAGTACTCGATGCGGTCCTGCGCAGCCGACCCCGCCAGCCAGATCGCTTCGCGGCGCGTGTGCCCGAAGCACTCCAGCGCCCCCGCGGTCGCGAGCGCTTCGAGCTGCGTCGTGTCGGCTCCGGTGCGGCGCACCAGGTCGCGCATGTCGCGGTAGGGACCGGATGCCTCGCGCTCGGCGACGATCCGCTCGGCGAACCTCTTGCCGATGCCGGTGACCGCGGCGAGCCCCAACCGCACGGCGAAGCCGCCGTCGCGACGATGGGCCGCCGACTCGTCGGGGGCGTTGATGTCGAAGACCGGCACGGGAGGCTGCTCGCCGAGGCAGCTGTCGAGCCCTGTCGGCCCCGACCGCCCCGCCTCACCCGACACGGATTCGAGCACGGCCTCGGCTCCCGAGAGCTGCAGGTCGGGGCGCCGCACCTCGACTCCGTGACGGCGGGCATCGGCCGCCAGCGTCGCCGGTGAGTAGAAGCCCATCGGCTGAGCCCGCAGGAGTCCGGCGAGGAACGCCGCCGGGTAGTGCAGCTTGATCCACGAGCTGGCGTAGACGAGCAGCCCGAACGACAGCGAGTGGCTCTCGGCGAAGCCGAAGTTCGCGAACGCCTGGATCTTCGCGTAGATGTCGTCGGCGGCATCCCCCACCAGGCCGTTCTCGGCCATGCCCTCGTAGAGCTTCTGCTTGAGCGAGTCGATGCGCTCGATGCCGCGCTTGGAGCCCATCGCACGACGCAGCAGGTCGGCATCCTCGCCCGAGAGTCCGCCGATGACCATGCCCATCTGCATGAGCTGCTCCTGGAAGACCGGCACCCCGAGCGTGCGTTCGAGCACGGGCTTGAGCTTCTCGTGCGGATACGTCGTTTTCTCGTATCCGAGCTTGCGGCGCACGTACGGGTGCACGGCACCGCCCTGGATGGGCCCCGGCCGGATGAGCGCGATCTCGATGACGAGGTCATAGAACCGTCGCGGCTGCAGGCGCGGCAGCAGTCCCATCTGCGCGCGGGACTCGACCTGGAACACCCCGATCGAGTCGGCCCGGCACAGCATGTCGTAGACGGCGGCCTCTTCCTTCGGCAGCGTCGAGAGCTCGAACCTCTCCCCCGTCGCTCCCTCGATGAGGTCGAAGCAGTACTGCAACGCGGCGAGCATCCCGAGGCCCAGCAGGTCGAACTTCACCAGGCCCATCCAGGCGGCGTCGTCTTTGTCCCACTGGATGACGGTGCGGTCCTGCATCCGGGCGTGCTCGATCGGCACGACCTCGCCGACGGGACGATCGGTCAGCACCATGCCGCCCGAGTGGATGCCCAGGTGCCGGGGTGCCTTCAGCAGCTCGGCGGCGTAGCTGAGCACCCGCTCGGGGATGTCGTGGTCGGGACCGGTGTCGAGCGTGGCCCCCCAGCGTTCGACCTGCTTCGACCAGGCGTCCTGCTGTCCCGGGGAGTGCCCGAGCGCCTTCGCCATGTCGCGCACGGCGTTCTTGGGCCGGTACTGGATGACGTTCGCCACCTGCGCCGCCCGCTCGCGCCCGTAGGTGGCATAGACCCACTGAATGATCTCCTCGCGCCGGTCGGAGTCGAAGTCGACGTCGATGTCGGGTTCCTCCTCGCGGAGGGCCGAGAGGAAGCGCTCGAACGGCAGCCGGTAGTAGATGGAGTCGATCGCGGTGATGTCGAGCAGGTAGCAGACGGCGCTGTTGGCCGCCGATCCTCGCCCCTGGCACAGGATGCCGCGACGCCGTGCCTCTTGCACGATGCCGTGGACGATGAGGAAGTAACCCGGAAAGTCCTTCTGCTCGATGACCGCGAGCTCTCGCTCGATGCGGTCGCGGTCTTCGGGCGGGAGGTTCGGGTACTTGCGGGGCACTGCCTCCCACACGATCTGGCGCAGCCACGACATCGGCGTGTGCCCCTCGGGAACGGGAAGCTTCGGCAGGGCGGGCTTGGCTCGACGCAGCGGGAAAGCGAGCTCGTCGGCGAGCTCGACGGTGCGTGCCACGGCTCCGGGGAACCGGCGGAAGCGCCGCGTCATCTCGGCTCCCGACCGCAGGTGCGCCCCGGCGTGGGACGGCAGCCACCCGTCGAGCTCGTCGAGACCGCGGTTGGCCCGGACCGCCGCGATCGCGGCAGCGAGGTGGGCGCGATCGGGCACGGCGTAGTGCACGTTGTTCGTCGCGAGGACCGGCAGGCCGCGCTCACGCGCGAGGCCGGCGAGGATGTCGTTGTGCCGCGAGTCCAGCGGCTCGCCGTGGTCCATCAGCTCGACCTCGACCGCGTCGCGCCCGAACCGGTCGACCAGGGCGTCGAGCTCGGCGGCGGCAGCATCCGGTCCGCGCTCGATGAGCGCCCGGCGCACTGCTCCCTTGCGGCATCCGGTGAGGATGCTCCATTCGCCTCCGGCGATGTCGGCCAGATCGTCGAGCCGGTACCGGGGCTTGCCCTTCTCCGCTCCCGCGAGCTGGCCCTGCGTGAGCGCCCGCGCCAGCCGGTGGTACCCCTCTTCGCCGCGGGCGAGGATGAGCAGATGCTCGCCCGGCGGGTCGGCCTCGTTGCGCGCGGCGCCGACGCGCTGCGGCAGATCGAGCGACAGCTCCGCCCCGAACACGGTCTTCACCGCCAGCTGCTCGGCGGCCTCGGCGAAGCGGACGATGCCATAGAACCCGTCGTGATCGGTGACAGCCAGGGCGTGCAGCCCCAACCGTTCGGCCTCTTCAGCCAGCTCTTCGGGCGATGAGGCCCCGTCGAGGAACGAGTACGACGTGTGCGCGTGCAGCTCGGCGTACGGCACCGCGTTCTCGGGACGCTCGATCCTCGGCGCGGAGTACTTACCCCGCTTGCGCGACCACGCGGGACTGTCGCCCCCGTCCGCACCCGGCGGCGCGCTCGGCGCGCGGTTGCCGCTGAGCAGCCGCTCCATCTCGGACCATGGCACCGAGGGGTTGTTGAAGCCCATCAGTCGTACCGCCCCTCAACCGACCATTCGCCGCCGTCGCACACCAGCAGCCATGCGGTCTGGGTGGCATCGACCATCTGGAAGCGGTGGGCATGGCGCGCTCGCGCGGCATCCCACGCCCGTTCGATCACCGGCCACGGTCCCGCCCACGAGCGGATGCCGCGAGACCCGGTCGACGACACCAGAGCGGCCGGGATCGCCGTCAGCTCGCCCCGCCCGTCGACGGCCACCATGTCGCCCTCCCGATCGACGACCGCCAGCGGCAGCGCCCGCTCGAAGACCGTCGCGGGCAGCGGATCGGGCAGGCTCCCCGGCCAGGGCCGTTCGCGCGAGCTCGTCACCGGCCGGTCACCCCACGGCACGAGCACCTGCCGCTCGGCGAGCCAGCGGCCACCGCCCACGACCGGGGTCACGACGCCCGTGTGGCCGAGCATCGCCTGCACCCGCGACAGAGCGTGATGCACCCGCTGCTCGGGACCGGAGCCGAACAGCGAGACGGCGTGATGGGATGCCGCATCCACCGCTTCGGGCTCGATCTTGACCCGGGCCACACCGCTGGTGAGCTTGCCGCTCTCGGCCAGCTGCCAGCGCACCCGGTCGACGACGGCGGCGGCGTCGAAGGTGCCGGGGTGGAGCCAGACGCGGTTGCTCGTCTCGCCCCGGTCGCCGGTGAGGATGACGCGCAGCTCGGTGCACACGAGATCGACCGCGCCGAGTCCGGAGATGAACTCCTCGGCCGCGACCCTCATGCCGAACGCGACCTGGTCGGCGAGGTCGAGCGGAGGCTCGAACGAGGCCTCGCGGTGCAGCTCGGGCGGCGGAGTGCGCGGGACCACCGGGCGTGAATCGGCGCCGGAGGCGAGGCCGTGCAAGCGCGCGCCGCGGGGGCCGAAGCGTTCGACCAGTCGTTCGGGCTCGATCGCGGCGAGGTCGCCGAGGGTCTGCACGCCGAGCCGGGCGAAGAGGTCGACGGAGTCGTCGTCGAGCACCGCGACCGTCAACGGAGCGAGGAACTCCGCCGAGCGCCCGGCCTCGACCACCCGGATGGGCCGGTCGGGGCGGGTGCTCATCCGCGCGGCCTGCTGCGCCGTGAAGGGTCCGTCGGCGACACCGGCCCGCACGTCGAGGTCGCCCTCGGCGACCGCGGCCAGCAGCGCGCCGGCGGCCTCGGTCTCACCGCCGTAGAAACGCGCGGGGCCGCGCACGCGCAGCGCGCAGAGCCCCGCCTCGAGCACCTGCACTCCTGGCGCCATCTCTTCGAGGCGCGCCACGATCGGCGCGAACTCCCGGTGATCGCGCACCGCATCCGCGTCGGCCACCTGCAGCGCGGGGCATCGGGCCTGAGCGTCGCGGCGACGCTGCCCTCGTGCGACGCCGTCGGCCCGCGCAGCCGCCGAACACGCGATGACCACGCCCTTCTCGAAGACCGCGATCGGCGCGTTCGGATCGCCGCCGCTTTCGCGCACGAACGCCACGACCGGCCAGTCGGGCACCCACACCACGAGGCTGCGTACCGGTGCCGTCGCCTCCTGCTCCCCCACGTCAGACCGCCCGTCGCATCGGGATCGGCTTGACGACCGGGCCGCCCGCTAGAGCCCGCTCGTGCGGAGCAGCCGAGATCGCGCCATCGGGCGCGGGCAGCAGCATCCGCGCCGATCGGGGAACCGGGAACCGCCGGCTCGACACGGTGACCGTCAGCTCGCGGTCGCTGAGGTAGCCATCGCCGTCGCCCAATCCCGACCACCGCGGATCGGTGACGTCGAGCATCGCCTCGGTCTGCGGCCACGGCCCCTGCACGAGCAGCACCGTGCCGCGGTCGCGCAGCCGGCCGGCGAGCTTGGCGATATCGGAGTCTTTCGCCCGTTCGGGCGGACGCACCGCGACGATAGGAAGCACGTCGGCGATCGTCGCGGTGACGGCGAGCCACCGGGCTCCCGGATCGGGGATCAGCACGACGCGGGACAGATCGACCCCGGCGTGCTCCGCCGCTTCGGCCCCGAAGCCCGGCATCCCGACCACACCGCACCACGACCCGGTCTGCGACGGCTGGGCGAGCAGGGCGAACAGCAGCGAGGACGACGAGCCGAGCGAATAGGCGGCGCCGGGCCGCAGCCCCCGCCCGGGCAACAGCCCGGCCAGGGCAGGATGGGTCGGCAGCACCGGAGCATCGAGGCGGCGCCCCTGCATCCGCTCCATCTGCGCGCGCAGTCGCTGCACGTCCTCGGCGGCAGCGGGATTGCGCATGATCGACCTCACTCAGCAAGGGTAGAACATATGTTCTAGACCATCAATGTCGAGATCGAAGATACGACCGACGTCCGACATCGCGTGGCAGATTGGATCGCGTGAACGCCTCCGACACCCCGCCCGTGACCCTGCGCCCCTACCGGTCGGCCGTCTGACGAACTACCGAATGCGGAAGGTCCTGTCACACGTCACGCGTTCTGAGGACGAGAAGAGCGGCGAGCGTCGTCCATAGCGTGAAGATCGCCATGATCCCGAGTCCCACCAGCGGCGGCATCCCGCTCGTCGTCCCGACAGCGTACGAGGCCTGGCCGGCCGTCGTGGGCCAGTAGGTACCCGCGAACTCACCGACGACCCCGGGCATTCCCGGGGCGAGAGCGGGCACGAGAAGCGCAACGGACACGATGATCGCGAGCGCACCGGAAGAGCTTCGCGTGATGATGCCGAATCCGAGGCCGAGGACGGCCGCGAGGACGAGGTACACGATCGCACAGACGATGGCCCGAGCAGTTCCAGGGTCATCGAGTGCCGACACGGGCAGGCCGGCCGCAGCGAGCGCGGCCTGCGTGGCACCGAAGCTGCCTGCCACCGCCGCGACTGCCACGACCAAGCCGATGAGCGCCGAGACTCCCAGCTTCGAAGCCAGGAGAGCCCCGCGCCGGGGCACGATGGCGAGGCTCGTGACGATCTGCCCCGAGCCGTATTCACTGGTGATGGCCTGCGATCCGATGGTCGCCAGGAGGATCTGACCGACCAGGATGCCCTTGAAGCTGATGCCGGTGGGGTCAAAATCGGAAGGGAGCGCGGCCTGCCAGTCGGCCACGAGCCCGCTCACCCCCAGCAGGCTGACCATCACCGTCACGACGACGGCCGAGGCAGCGAGGATCCAGGTGCTGTGGACGCTGCGGGCTTTGATCCATTCGGAAGCGAAGAGGTTCATGTCAGGCGGCCTTCTGCTCGATTGCGGTCATGGCGAGAAACGCGTCTTCGAGCGAGTCCCGAACGAGGGTGAGCTCGAACACCTCGGCGCCGGCGGCGGAGGCGATGCGGCCGACGCTCTCCGTCGTCACCCCCGAGACGATGAGGACGTCGTTGCGATCGGCGTCTGCCCGAACCAGAAGCCCGGCTCGCCGGAGCGCATCACGCAGGACGTCGGCATTCGGAGTCCGAACGCGGACGTACTCGTTCGTGTGCGAGGCGATGAATGCGTCCAAAGACTGGTCGGCGAGCAGACGACCGTGGTTGATCACGATGAGGTGATCCGCCGTCAGTTGCATCTCACCCATCAGATGGCTCGAGAACAGCACCAATCGGCCTTCCGCAGCGAGCTCGCGCATCAGGGATCGAGCCCAGCGGATGCCTTCCGGGTCGAGCCCGTTGAGAGGTTCGTCGAAGATGACGATGCCGGGGTCGCCGATCAACGCCGTGGCGATCCCCAGCCGTTGCTTCATCCCGAGCGAGAAGTCGCCAGCCGGCCGGCTCCCTGCTTCAGCCAGGCCCACCAACTCCAGAACCTCCCCGACTCGACCCCGCGGCACGCCTCCAGCACGCGCGACGGACGCGACATGATCCACGGCCGTACGCCGCGGATGAACGGCACGCGCATCGAGCATCGCGCCGATCACCCGCATCGGATGGGGCAACTCATGCAGACGATGCCCGTTCACGGTCGCGGCGCCGCTCGTGGGCTTGTCCAGGCCGAGGAACATGCGGAGAGTGGTGGACTTGCCCGCCCCGTTCGGCCCGAGGAAGCCGGTCACGATCCCGGGCCGAACCTGGAATGACAGACCGCCCACGGCGGTGACGGTTCCATAGCGCTTGACGAGATCGTGAGCTTGGAGAGATGCCTGCGTTGTCTTCTGCACGGCAGGTACACTACACCGTACCGTGTAGCTTTGCTGCACTGGTCGGTGTAGAGTTCGGGAAGAGCAAAGGATGACGATGAGCGATGCGAGGCCGGTTAGGCAGGGCCAGGAGCAGAAGCGCTCCGCGATACTCACGGCGGCGCGAGAGCTCTTCGTCGAGGTGGGCGTCGAGCGATCGAGTATGGATGCCGTTTCGGCGCGCGCGGGTGTCTCCAAGCGCACCGTCTACGACTACTACGGCGATAAACGGCGGCTGCTGCTCGGAGTGGTCGAGAGCGCGGGCGAGACGGCCGTGAACACCCTCCGAGAGCTGGCCGAGACGCACCTGCCGGACACCGTCGCGATCGACGGCCGCGATGGATTGCACCAGGCTGTGATCGCGTTCGCCGCCGAACTCGGGGGGTTCCTCGCCACGTCGACGAACTACGCAGCCGCTGTCAAGCTGATCTCGGAGAACGAGTCGCTCCTGCCCGAACTCGAGGACCACCCGCTGGACCGAGCGCACGCCGACGTTCTCGCCGAGCGCTTCGCTCACTTCGCGACCGAGGGTCTGCTCGACCTCGACGACCCGGGACTCGCCGCCGAGCATTTCCACGCGCTCACGACGCTCCGGGTTCTCAACGAGCCCGCTCGCCGCCGGACGGACGCCGAGCGGGTCCGACAGATCATGACCGATGGCGCCGGCGCATTCCTGCGCGCTTACGGCCCGAGAGCGCGGTAGGCGCGCACCGCGGCGATCAGGCGGCGAGACTCAGGTACGGCTCCCAGCGCGGGTCGGATCGCTCCGTGCCCCGTACGGCCCACTGCGGGCCTCGCGGGGGCTTCGGCAGCCATCGCAGCTCCCACCCCATCTCCTGCGGAGTGTGGTCGCTCTTGAGGTTGTTGCACCGCAGGCAGCAGGCGACGAGGTTCTCCCACGAGTTGCTGCCCCCGCGCGAACGCGGCATCACGTGGTCGATCGTCGACGCCGCTTTCCCGCAATAGGCGCATCGGTGCGCGTCGCGGCGGAGCACGCCACGCCGCGTCACCGGCACGCGGCGCGCATTCGGGATACGGACGTACCGGGTCAGGACGATCACGGCCGGGCGTTCGTACGTTCCATCGATCCCGAGAACGGGATCGTGGACGACGTGCTCGACGATCGTCGCCTTGTCGTTCAACACCAGGAGGAGGGCCCGACGGAACGACACCACAGCGAGTGGCTCATACCCGGCGTTCAGTACCAGAGTGCGCATTTCCTGTCCTCACGAACTGCCCTGACGGCTTCAGCGGATGTTCGATGACCGACGTCGCGCGAGCCGTGCGGGCAGGCCCCGCGAGGGTGCGAGCACGAAAAAAGGCGCTGTCATGAAGACAGCGCCTTGATTCACGGCCGAGGCCGCAGTGGTGCACACGATGCCGCAGGACGTAGCGACCGATCGCATTCACGGTTCGAATGCCCGGTACTGGTCCCATCGGCTCCCCCTCGGCGTGCGCGAGCGTCGCGTTCAGGGTAATACACCCTTGACCCAGGAAGGTCGACGGGAGATGAACGGATGATGCGTGTCGTCAGCCCGCGTTCGCGACGAGCCACGACTCGGCGTTCATGTACGCACCGTCGACCACGATCTCGAGATGCAGGTGCGTTCCGAACGCGCGGCCCGTATCGCCGACCTGGCCGAGCAGCTGTCCCGCCGAGACGGTGTCGCCGACCTGCACCGCGCGGGTGCCCCAGTCCATGTGCGCGTAGAGGCTCGTGACGTTCGTGCCGTTGATGTTGTGCGCGACCTTGACGTACACGCCCCAGCCCGGACCGCTCTCGCTCGAGGCGACGACCGTGCCGTCGGCGACCGAGTAGATCGGCGTGCCACGGTCGGCCATGTAGTCGGTGCCGCGGTGACCTGCGTACGGGGTGCCGAAGTTGTTGAACGACATCAGCGGACGACGCACGAGACCGGAACCCGGCGCGACGAGCGGGATCGACTGGCTGTACGACGTCGACGACGAGGCGGTCGAGCTGCTCGCGGAGATGCGGTTCGCGAGGGCCTCGGCGGCTGCCTTGGCGGCGGCCTCCTCGTCCTTCTTCTTCTTGATCTCTTCGGGCGTGGTCGCCGTGAAGCCACTGCGGTCGAGAGACGCGGGTCCGACCTCGGACGCGACGACGATCGACTGCGCGTTGTTGGCGGCGACCTGCTGCAGCGTCATCGCGTCGGCCGACGTACCGCGCACGGCGGCGAAGGCCGGGATGGCGACGGTGGCGACAAGGCCGACCACGGCAGCGACGGTGAAGGTGCTGCGAACGGGGTGGACCCGGCGACGGCTCCGGCGGGAAGCGCGGTTCTCGATGGTCGCGACGTCCCGCTTCTGCTTCTTCGCCATCGGGAAGCGGCGGCCACGCAGGGCGCGACCAGAGCGTTCGGGATTCGTCGCGTCGACCTCGGGTACGTCTACCGACGAATCGTTGTGTTCAGCCAAATCAGTCCTCCGGCGCCTCTGCGCGATGGTCTGCGCTGGCTCGTCGACACTGCGCGTGTAGGTCCACGCGACATTCGGGTGTCACCGCGTGGACGACGAGCCGAAGAGGCAATCCATGCAGCGGTCTCGGGCGGGCTTCTCGCCTGAAGACTTCTCGAGGCTACCGGAAGGTAACGAATAAGTCACGCTGTCGTTCCCTTCCCCACCGGACGCTCAGGTCCGGTGGCCAAACGCTCGCGGACTCAGTCGCGACGCGTGAGGAAGATGTGCGACGCGACCTCGACGGGCAGCTCGAGCCCCTCGTCGACACCGTCCATCTGAACGAGGACGTACCCCTCCGAGAACTGGAACGTGCCGTCGCGGCCGGGGACGACGCCCGCTGCCCGCAGCTGCTGCAGCAGTTCGGGGTCGACCTGGGCCGGCTCGGCGAGCCGTCGCACGGTGCCCTCGATCGGCCCGCCGGTCTCGTTCAGCAGACGCACGAGGCCCACCACTCCGTCGTCGAAGGTGCGCGCAGGCACATCACCGAGCTGGTCGAGACCGGGGATCGGGTTGCCGTAGGGCGATTCCGTGGGGTGACCGAGCAGCTCGATGAGGCGACGCTCGACGAGCTCGCTCATCACGTGCTCCCAGCGGCAGGCCTCTTCGTGGACATAGGCCCAGTCGAGTCCGATGACATCACTGAGCAGGCGCTCGGCGAGACGGTGCTTGCGCATGACGTCGACCGCCTTCTGCCGGCCGCTGTCGGTCAGCTCGAGCGAGCGGTCTTCCGACACGACGACGAGTCCGTCGCGCTCCATGCGGCCGACCGTCTGCGAGACGGTGGGGCCGGAGTGCCCGAGGCGCTCGGAGATGCGTGCACGCAGGGGGACGATCGCCTCTTCCTCGAGTTCGAGGATGGTACGCAGATACATCTCTGTCGTGTCGATGAGATCGGTCATCACAGCCCTTGTCGTGCGCGTGGTCGGGAGGATCCCAGCCTATCCGCTGGTGAGGACATGCGAGGCTGCCCTTACCTCCTGCTCATGGCACGGCGGGCCCGGACGCCGCCCCTAGAATCGGCTCATGGCGCACGTCACCCTGCCCCGAGACATCCTTCCCCGCGACGGCCGCTTCGGCTGCGGTCCCGCCAAGATCCGCCCCGAGCAGGTCGCCGCCCTGTCGGGTCCCGGCTCGATCCTGCTCGGCACGTCGCACCGCCAATCGCCGGTGAAGAGCCTCGTCGGCCAGGTCCGCTCCGGCCTGTCCGATCTGCTGCGGCTGCCCAACGGATACGAGATCATCCTCGGCAACGGCGGATCGACCGCGTTCTGGGATGCCGCGGCATTCGGCCTCATCGAGAACCGCAGCCAGAACCTCGTCTTCGGCGAGTTCGGCGGCAAGTTCGGCGCGGCCGCATCCGCGCCCTGGCTCCAGGCTCCCGACATCCGCAAGGCGGAGCCCGGCTCGAGCATCTCGGCCGAGGCTGTGGAGGGCGTCGACGTGTACGCCTGGCCCCACAACGAGACGTCGACCGGTGTCGCCGCCCCCGTGCGCCGCGTCGTCGGCGACGAAGGCGCGCTGACCGTCATCGATGCCACGAGCGCGGCGGGCGGAATCGACTTCTCGGTCTCGCAGTGCGACGTCTACTACTTCGCCCCGCAGAAGAACCTCGGCTCGGATGGCGGCATCTGGTTCGCCGCGGTCTCCCCCGCCGCGATCGAGCGGATCGAGCGGGTCGCCGCGTCGGGCCGCTACATCCCCGAGTTCCTGAGCCTGAAGAACGCGCTCGACAACTCGCGACTCAACCAGACACTGAACACGCCCGCCGTCGCGACGCTCTATCTGCTCGACAAGCAGCTCGAGTGGATCCACAGCAACGGCGGCCTGCAGTGGGCGGCTGACCGCACCGCAGAGTCCTCTTCGGCGCTGTACGACTGGGCCGAGGCGTCCGAGCACGCGACGCCGTTCGTCGCCGATCCCGCCGACCGCTCCCCCGTCGTGGTGACGATCGACTTCGACGACACCGTCGATGCCGCTGCCGTCGCCAAGAGCCTGCGCGGCAACGGCATCGTCGACACCGAGCCGTACCGCAAGCTGGGCCGCAACCAGCTGCGCATCGCGACGTTCGTCTCGATCGAGCCCGACGACGTGCGCCAGCTGATCAAGTGCATCGACTACACGATCGACCGTCTCTGAGCGCGTAACGCCGCTGAGACGACAGAAGGGATGCCGCACCGCGCGGCATCCCTTCTGTCGTTCCCGTTCGAGCGGTCAGCGCTCCCAGGGCGATTCGTCATGGTCGGAGTCGTCGTTCTCGTCCGAATCATCGTCCTCGTCCGAGTCGTCATCATCGTCGTCGAACTCGTCATCCGAGTCGTCTTCGTCGTCATCGGCAGCGCCGGAATCGAGCGCGTCGATGTCGACCCCGTCGACGTCGCCCGCGTGGGTGACCGCCGTGCTGCCGTCCGCGAAGTCGTCTTCGTCCGCGTCGTCGTCGAGGTCGTCCGCGTCGTCATCGAGATCCGCCGCGTCGTCGTCGAGATCGTCCGCGTCGTCGTCGCTGTCATCGTCCTCGTCCGCGGCGGCCTGAGCGGCCTGGTAATCCGCGAGCCGCACGGCCCACGGAACCCACTCGGGAGCGAGCAGCGCTCCGACGGCCGGGAGCAGCTCGACCTCGAGCACCGTCGGCTCGGCGTCTTCGACCACGGCGACGCTGACCGTCCACAGCCACCCGGGGTAGCCGGCCAGACGGTTGGCGAAGCGCAGGGATACGACGCCTGCGGCCTCGACGACGTAGTCGACGGGATCGCCGACGGTCGACGGGGGCGTGATCTCGGCGAGCGCAGCCAGGGCGAGATCGTGAGCGGCGAGCAGACGCTCGTCGACCGCAACCGGCTCGGACGCTACGGCATCTTGGGTCGCTGCGGCCTCGCCGGACGCCGGCTGGATGACTTCGACCTCGTCCGTCGCCGACGTGTCGGCGGGCTCAGGCGTCGAGGTCATCGGCGACCTTGCGCAGCACCGCGGCGATCTTCTTGCCGTGACCCGAGCTGGGGTAGCGACCGCGACGGAGATCGGCGCCGATGCCGTCGAGGAGCTTCACGAGGTCCTCGACGATGATCGCCATGTCGTCCGCGGGCTTGCGGTTGCGCTTGCTCAGGCTCACGGGAGCCTCGAGCACGCGGACGGCCAGCGCCTGCAGACCGCGCTTGCCATCAGCGACACCGAACTCGAGGCGCGTGCCGGGCTTGAGCGACTCGGTGCCCGCCGGGAGTGCCGTGGCGTGCAGGAAGACGTCCTGGCCGTCATCGGAGGAGATGAAGCCGAACCCCTTCTCGTCGTCGTAGAACCTGACCTTGCCGGTGGGCATGTGCGTACCTCGCTGTCACGGACCGCGTTTCGCGGGCAGAACCGAATGCCGGGGCCGTGTCAGCCCCGGTAACCAGCCTACGGCACCACTGCGAACCGCTACGCTGATGCGGATGAGCACGCGCAGCACGGGCGACGACCTTCCGGTCCGCCGTATCGACCGCATCCTCGCGTTCATGTCGCTGGGGCTGCTGATTCTGGCGATCGTCTGTTTCTTCGCGATCATCATCGGCACCGCGACCGGCATGGAGCAGGCAGACTTCGGCACCGGAGCGTGGCCCACGGTCAGCGCCATCGTGTGGATCGCGCCGCCCGTCGCGTTCGCCCTGCTGCTGACGGTGCTGATCATGACCTTCATCCGACGGAGCCGGGCCAACAAGGGCCGGTGACGTGTCTCCCGTCGACGCCCGTGCCCTCGCGAGCTGGCTCGCCACGGTCGACGACGACGTCCTGACGGACCTGCTCCGTCGACGACGCGTCTCGCCCGACGTCGCCTGGGCCGATTTCTTCGACGCCGCCGAGGCCCTGCTCGATCCCGCGGCGGTGGCCAAGGCCGCTCCGCTTCTCTCCCGGCCGCTCGTCGAGGCCATGGACGACGCGGTCGCCTCCGGCGATGCGGTTCCGCCCGGTACGGCACGCGACGCCCTGCTGCATCTCGGGCTCGTCTCTCCTGGCGGGATGCCCTACGCCGGTGCCGCTGCGGCGTGGCGCGATGTCCCCCGCCCCGAGGCCCCCGGCCGTTCCATCACGAGGGGCTCGCCGGAGGATGATGCGCAGCTGGCCGAACGCGCCTTCACCGCGCTCTCATCACTCGCCGATGTCCTGTCGCTGACGCAGCCCTCGCCCCTCGGACGCACCGGTGCGGGAACCCTGGGTGCCGCCGACCGCCGCCGGCTGATCGAAGCAGGAGCGGTGGCGGATGCCGAGACAGCCGACCTCGTGATCGGGATCGGTCTCGACGCCGGGCTCCTCGGTCCGGTCGACCGCGAGTGGCGGGTGACGACCGAGGGAACCGCCTGGTTGCTCCGTGGCTCCGCCGATCGCTGGGCCGACACCGCCGGCCGCCTGCGCGACGCGCTCCCGGCGGCTCTGCGGACGGCGGGCGGCGGATGGCAGCCGCCGGCGCAGTGGCACCTCGCCTATCCGCTCGACCCGCAGTGGTACGCCCGCGCCGACCGCCTGACGGCGCAGTGGCGGCTGTGGGCGATCATCGACGCATCGGGGCGCCCGGCAGCCTGGGCGACGGCGCTCGCGAACGGAGGCGACGTCGACCGGACGACGCTGCAGGAGCACCTGCCCGGCGAGGTCGACCGCATCTTCCTCCAGAACGACCTCACGGCGATCGCGCCCGGGCCGCTCGAGCCCGCGATCGATGCGCGGCTGCGCCGGGCGGCGCGGCGCGAGTCGCGCGCGCAGGCGTCGACCTACCGGTTCTCGGCCGAATCGATCGGAGCGGCGCTCGCGGCCGGAGAGGATCCGGCATCCCTCGCCGAGTTCCTCACCGCGATCTCGCTGACCGGCCTGCCGCAGCCGCTGGCGTACGAGCTCGAACGGGCGGCCGGCCGCCACGGCCGACTGCGCGTGGGCTCCGACCCCACCGGTCGAACGCAGGTCACCGCATCCGACCAGGGTGCCCTCGACACGCTCGCCGTCGATCAGGCACTGCGTCCGCTCGGGCTCGTGCGCGATGGCGACCGGCTCGTCAGCCGCAGCTCGGTCGACGCCGTCTTCTGGATGCTGAGCGACGCTCGCTACCCCGTCGCCGCGGTCGACGAGAACGGAGAGGTACGGATCCTCGACCGCGCCAAGCTGGCCGCATCGGCGGACGACGCACCGGCGGGCACCGACGACACCCGCTTCTTGCCTCTCATCGAGCGAATGCGTCGAGCCCATTCCTCCGACGACGCGGATGCCGCGTGGCTGGGGCGCGAGCTCGAGCAGGCGGTCAAGGCACGCGCGGTGATCGAGGTGAGCGTGCGTCTGCCGGACGGCTCGACGCGTGACTTCGTGCTCGAAGCGACGGGGCTGGGCGGCGGCCGGCTGCGTGGGCGCGACCGCGCCTCGGATGTCGAACGCACTCTGCCGGTGTCGAGCATCGTCTCCGCCCGGCTGACCTGAGCATCGCAGGCACTCTCCGTACAGGCCGACGTGGGCTGAGCACCGGTACGATTGCTCGTTATGGCTGATGGCCCCCTGATCGTCCAGAGCGACCGCACCGTGCTGCTGGAAGTCGCCCACCCGAGCGCGGAGGACGCGCGGCACGAACTGGCGATCTTCGCCGAGCTCGAGCGGGCGCCCGAGCACATCCACACCTATCGCATCACGCGCCTGGGACTGTGGAACGCACGCGCCGCGGGGCACGATGCCGAAGACATGCTGGCCACACTCGACCGCTGGTCGCGCTTCCCCGTGCCGCCGTCGGTGTCGACCGACATCCGCGAGACGGTCACGCGCTACGGACGCCTGGTCATCGAGCGCGACGACGAGGGCACCCTGATCCTGCGCTCGAGCGACGCGGCCGTTCTCTCGGAGGTCACGCGCAACAAGCGCATCCAGCCGCTGCTCCTGGGCAACCCCACGCCCGACACGTATGTCATCGACGCCTGGGCCCGCGGCCAGATCAAGCAGGAGCTGCTGAAGATCGGCTGGCCCGCCGAAGACCTCGCCGGCTTCACCCCCGGCACACCGCATGAGATCGAGCTGCACGAGGACGGCTGGAACCTGCGCCCCTACCAGCGCAAGGCGGTCGACATCTTCACCGAGGGCGGCTCAGGCGTCGTCGTACTCCCCTGCGGGGCCGGTAAGACGCTCGTCGGAGCCGCAGCGATGGCCGACACGAAGACGACCACGCTCATCCTCGTGACCAACACCGTCAGCGCGCGGCAGTGGCGCAACGAGCTGCTCAAGCGCACGAGCCTGACCCCGGAGGAGATCGGCGAGTACTCCGGTCAGTCGAAGGAGGTCAAGCCGGTCACGATCGCGACCTACCAGATCCTCACCGCGAAGCGGAAAGGCGAATACGCCCACCTCGCGCTCCTCGACGCGCTCGACTGGGGTCTCGTCGTGTACGACGAGGTGCACCTGCTGCCCGCCCCCGTGTTCAAGCTCACCGCCGACCTGCAGGCGCGACGCCGGCTCGGCCTCACCGCGACCCTCGTCCGGGAGGACGGCCGCGAAGGCGACGTGTTCAGCCTCATCGGCCCCAAGCGCTTCGACGCGCCGTGGAAGGAGATCGAGGCACAGGGCTTCATCTCCCCCGCCGTCTGCTACGAGGTGCGCGTCGACCTCCCGGCATCCGACCGCCTCGAGTACGCGGCCTCGGCCGATGACGAGCGGTACCGCCTGGCTGCCACCGCGCACGCGAAGATCGGGGTCGTTCGCGACCTCGTCGCGAAGCACACAGGCGAGCAGATCCTCGTGATCGGCCAGTACCTCGATCAGATCGATGTGCTGTCCGACGCGCTGGGAGCGCCGAAGATCACGGGTTCGACGCCCGTCGACGAGCGCGAGGAGCTGTACGAGGCGTTCCGAACGGGCGAGATCCCGGTGCTGATCGTGTCGAAGGTCGCGAACTTCTCGATCGACCTCCCCGACGCCTCCGTCGCCATTCAGGTCTCGGGATCGTTCGGCTCGCGCCAGGAGGAGGCGCAGCGACTCGGGCGTCTGCTGCGTCCGAAGTCCAACGGTCACACCGCGAGCTTCTACACGCTCATCGCGCGCGACACCGTCGACCAGGACTTCGCGCAGAACCGGCAGCGCTTTCTCGCCGAGCAGGGGTACAGCTACACGATCCTCGACGCCGAGAAGCTCGAAGCCGCCTGAGCCGGTCGACGTGCGGGGCGCGTGTCAGGGCTTGGTGAGCTCGGGCGTCGGCTCGCCGGGAAGCGGCACGGTCGCCGTCGGCGTCGGCATGGGGATCGGCGGCGGCAGCTGGGTTCGCGGCAGCCCGTACGTGCGCGCGATCGGTCGCCGCCGCAGCACGTACTCGACGGCGAGACAGTAGCCCCCGAGCAGCAGCACCGACGTCGCGAAGCTGACCCAGCCGACATCCGCCGCCGCCGGGTCGGTTCCCGCCACGATCCCGGTCACGAAGGCCAGCAGGTTGTTGACGATGTGCACCGCGATCGCGGCCTCGAGTCCGCCGGTGCGCCACGTGAGCCAGCCCGCGGCGATCGCGAAGAGCGCGACGGCTGCCTGACCGACCGGGTCGTAGAGGTGTCCGATGACGAACAGGGGCACCGGCAGCAGGATGGCGAACAGCGGATGCCGCAGCCACCGCCCGATCGACTGCATCAGGTAGCCACGGAAGATGTACTCCTCTGCGGCGGCCTGGACCGGCACCACGAGGATGACCACGAGCAGACTCAGCCACAGCGTGGCGCCCGCCGGGGGCGTGAGCGACGCTCCGCCCTGCTCGGCCGGGAGCAGCGAGGTGACGATCGCGACGACGACCGCCATGGCCGCGGCGAGCCCGACGCACACGATCAGCCACCGCCAGCGCAGCCGCCCGAACACGGCGGAGGCGAACCCGAGACGACGTCCGTTGATGAGGAGCGACGCGAGCAGGTACGCGGGCAGCAGCAGCGCGATCGCGCCGAGGCCGACCAGCAGCGACAGCGGGTTCGTGACATCCAGGGAGTCGGAGGTCTCGAGCACGCGGTTCAGCGCCCGAGCCGCGTCGTCGCTCGACAGCGCGACGAGAAGCGCCGCGAGCGCGACGACGAGCAGCATGGCGAGATAGAAGACGATGCCGACGGCGCCCACCGCGAGCGGGGTCCACCACCCCGAACGACGACGTGCGAAGACGAGCCGATGGAATGCGAGACGGTCGGAATCGATCGGACGCGGCATGCCTCCATCCTCTCGCGCCCCCTACCAGGTCGACCCCTCGCGGCGCGATATCCAGCAAACCGATGGGATCCGGTGCCAGTATGGGCCTATGACAGCACCGCGCATTCTCGTCGTGGACGACGAACCGAACATCCGTGACCTGCTGATCACCGGGCTGAAGTTCGCCGGCTACCAGGTCCGCGCCGTGGGCAACGGCGCGCAGACGATCTCGGCCGTGCTCGAGGAGGAGCCCGACCTGATCGTGCTCGACGTGATGCTGCCCGACATGAACGGCTTCAGCGTCACCAAGCGCCTGCGGGGCGCGGGCTACACCGCGCCGATCCTCTTCCTCACCGCCAAGGACGAGACCGAGGACAAGATCGAGGGGCTCAACGCCGGCGGCGACGACTACGTCACCAAGCCGTTCAGCCTCGACGAGATCGTCGCGCGCATCCAGGCGATCCTGCGTCGCACGATGCAGGCCGACGAGGAGTCGATCATCCGGGCCGGCGAGCTGACGATGGACCAGGACACCCACGACGTCCAGGTCGGCGATGTCTCGATCGATCTGTCCCCCACCGAGTTCAAGCTGCTGCGCTACCTGATGCTCAACCCGAACCGGGTGCTCAGCAAGGCCCAGATCCTCGATCACGTCTGGGAGTACGACTTCAACGGCGACGCCGGCATCGTCGAGAGCTACATCTCGTACCTGCGGCGCAAGATCGATCCGCACTCGTCCGAGCCGCTGATCCAGACCAAGCGCGGCTTCGGATACATGCTCAAGGCCGACAAGTCGGCCTGATCCGCGGGAGCGCAGACGCCTGAGCGATTCCGCGAACGACGGCGTCACCCGATGGTGGCGCGGCATCAGCCTGCGCACGAAGGTGACCGGGGTCATCGTCACGTTGCTCGCGATGGGTCTGATCGCCGCGGGCGTCGGCACGATGATCTTCCTCCGGAACGCCCAAGTCGCAGCGCTCGACGGCAGCCTCCGTTCGCTGGCCCCGACCGACCTGGCGAGCACGGTGATGGATGTCACCGTCGAAGACGGCATCGCGCTCTTCGAGGCGAAGGAGTCACCGGCGCCGACCACCTTCGTCGTCGCGATCTACAGCGCCGAGGGCGAGCTGCTGTCGGTCGCGGGCGGACCCGAGTCGGTCCGCCCCGATCTGCCCGCCTCGTTCCCCCTCGACCGCACGGTCGTCAAGGGCACCGAGCCTTTCGAGCTCGCCGCCCGTCAGGGAACCGGCACCTTCCACGCGAGTGTCGATGTCCTCCAGCCCGAGGGGTCGCGTGAGAGCTATACGCAACTCGTCGCGCTGCCGCTCACCTCGGTGACACAGACCGTCGCGAACTTCATCAGCATCTACACCGTGATCGCCGCCCTCATCCTCGTGGCCGGCGCTCTCGGCACCCGCTGGCTCGTGACCCTCACCTTCCGCAGCCTCAGCCAGGTCGAGGAGACCGCGATGACGATCGCGGCGGGCGATCTGAGCCAGCGCATGGGCGACATCTCCCCCGGTACCGAGGTCGGCCGGCTGAAGATCGCCATCAACGCGATGCTCGACCGTATCGACACCGCCCTGGCCCAGCGCGACGCCACGGTCCAGCAGATGCGGCGGTTCATCGGCGACGCCAGCCACGAGCTGCGCACGCCGCTCGTGACGGTCCGCGGATACGCGGAGCTGTACCGCATGGGCGCGATCACCGACGCCGAGCACACCGCGCAGTCGATGGAGCGGATCGAGAAGGAGGCCGTTCGGATGAGCGGCCTCGTCGAAGACCTCCTGGCGCTCGCGCGCCTCGACGAACGCCGCGACCTGGTCATCGCGCCGGTCGACCTGCGTCCCATCGCCCGTGACGCCGCGCTCGACACGCGAGCGGCGGCGCCCGAGCGCCATGTCTCGGTGATCGAGTACTCCGATGAGACGCTCACGGTGGAGCTGCCGACGAACACGGGGACCGGCACGACGACGAAGCGTTCCGGCGGTGCCCGCAACCGCACCGGCCAGACGCTCTCCCGCCTGCGGCGGCGACCGAAGGACGAGCGGGGCGCTCGTTCGGGAGACTCCGGCACGGCGTCCCGGAAGACGGATGCCGCGTCCGCGAGCACGTCGCCCGGCGCGACCGCCGACACGAAGCCGCTGCTGCAGCCGAGCGAGCCGCCTCTCGTACCGGTCGTCCTCGGCGACGAGAACCGCATCCGCCAGGTCGTCGCCAACCTCATCGGCAACGCGCGGCGCTACAGCCCGGAGGGCACCCCGATCGAGATCGCCGTGGGCCTGGACCGCGACGCCCGCATGGGATGGATCTCGGTGATCGATCACGGCGAAGGCATCCCCGAACCCCTGCGCGAAAAGATCTTCCAGCGGTTCTGGCGGGCCGACACGTCGCGCACGCGCGAGACCGGCGGCTCGGGCCTCGGCCTGTCCATCGTCGCCTCGATCGTGGAGGCGCTGCACGGTTCGATCGACGTCCAGGCCACGCCGGGCGGCGGCGCCACGTTCCGGGTCGCATTCCCCTTGGCCGATCGCCGCGAGGCCGCCGAGCATCTCTGGATCGAGACCCAACCGCTGCCGCGTCTGCGCGACGAGCGCTGAGCGGAGTCGCGGCGGCTTCTCCCCCGCCGCATCGGGTGCCGGTCTCTCCCCGATCGCTTCCGCGGGCGAGCGCAGCGTGTCGGCGGCGACCTAGCGTGTCGGCATCCACCGCACACGACGCAAGGAGCGACATGGCCACCTTTTCGATCGACAGCGACGCCGTGGCGAGCGCCACCGCCGCCATCCGTGCCACCTCGGGACGCATCGAGAGCGACACCGGCGCGATGATGGCGCAACTGACACAACTGCAGGGATCGTGGACCGGCAGCGCCGCTCTCGCTTTCCAGGCCGTCGTCGAGAGGTGGCGCGCGGCGCAGCGCGAGGTGGAGGCGGCGCTCGGCGACATCGGATCGGCACTGGATGCCGCCGGCCAGCAGTACCTGCAGGCCGAAGCCGCGGCCGCGGGGCTGTTCCGCTGAAGCTCCCCCGAAACGCAGAACGGCCCCTCCCGAAGGAGGGGCCGTTCTGTATGCGATGGATCAGAAGTCCATGCCACCCGTGGGGTCGCCCGCGGGAGCCGGGGTCTTCTCCGGCTTGTCCGCCACGACCGCCTCGGTCGTGAGGAACAGGCCCGCGATCGACGCGGCGTTCTGCAGCGCGGAGCGCGTCACCTTGGCCGGGTCGATGATGCCCTGCTCGAACAGGTTGCCGTACTCGCCGGTCGCGGCGTTCAGGCCGTGTCCGATCTCGAGCTCGGCCACCTTGTTGGCGACGACGCCCGGCTCGAGGCCGGCGTTCAGAGCGATCTGCTTCAGAGGAGCCTCGATCGCGACCTTGACGATGTTCGCACCGGTCGCCTCGTCGCCCGAGAGCTCGAGACCGCTGAACGCGTTCTTGCCGGCCTGGATGAGCGCGACACCACCACCGGCGACGACACCCTCTTCCACAGCTGCCTTGGCGTTGCGGACGGCGTCCTCGATGCGGTGCTTGCGCTCCTTGAGCTCGACCTCGGTCGCAGCTCCGGCCTTGATGACGGCGACGCCACCGGCGAGCTTCGCGAGGCGCTCCTGGAGCTTCTCGCGGTCGTAGTCACTGTCGGTGTTGTCGATCTCGCGACGGATCTGGGTCACGCGGCCCTCGAGCTGAGCCGAGTCACCGGCACCCTCGACGATCGTGGTCTCGTCCTTCGTGATGATGACCTTGCGCGCACGGCCGAGCAGGTCGACGGTGGCGTTCTCGAGCTTGAGGCCCACCTCTTCGGTGATGACCTGGCCGCCGGTGAGGATCGCGATGTCCTGCAGCTGAGCCTTGCGACGGTCGCCGAAGCCGGGAGCCTTGACGGCAGCCGACTTGAAGATGCCGCGGATCTTGTTGAGGACCAGCGTCGCGAGAGCCTCGCCCTCGACGTCCTCGGCGATGATGAGGAGCTCCTTGCCCTCCTGGATCACCTTGTCGACGATGGGCAGAAGGTCCTTGATGTTCGAGATCTTCTGGTTCGCGATGAGGATGTACGGGTCCTCGAAGACGGCCTCCTGGCGCTCCGGGTCCGTGACGAAGTAGGGGTTGATGTAACCCTTGTCGAAGCGCATGCCCTCGGTGAGCTCGAGCTCGGTGCCGAAGGTGTTCGACTCCTCGACGGTGACGACGCCCTCCTTGCCGACCTTGTCGATGGCCTCGGCGATCAGCTCGCCGATCGAGGCGTCAGCAGCCGAGATCGAAGCGGTGGCAGCGATCTGCTCCTTCGACTCGACCTCCTTGGCGTCAGCGAGGAGCTGGTCGGTGATGGCCTTGACGGCCTTCTCGATGCCCTTCTTGAGCGAGATGGGGTCGGCGCCGGCTGCGACGTTGCGCAGGCCTTCGCGGACGAGCGCCTGAGCGAGGACGGTCGCGGTGGTCGTTCCGTCACCGGCGACGTCGTCGGTCTTCTTGGCGACCTCCTTGACGAGCTCCGCACCGATCTTCTCGTACGGGTCGTCGAGCTCGATCTCCTTGGCGATCGAGACGCCATCGTTCGTGATGGTGGGGGCGCCCCACTTCTTTTCGAGCACGACGTTGCGACCGCGCGGGCCGAGCGTCACCTTGACGGCGTCGGCCAGCGTGTTCAGGCCGCGCTCGAGGCCGCGGCGGGCCTCCTCGTCGAAAGCGATGATCTTTGCCATGTGTGTGTCGTCCCTCCCGGACGGTGGAGAACAGTCTTTAGCACTCGATGAACGTGAGTGCTAAAGCCATTCTGGCACTCGCCCATGGGGAGTGCAAGCCGCGTGGTCGGTGACGCGACCCGGGGAAACGACGGAGCGCACCGCGATGGCGGTGCGCTCCGTGGAGTGTTGCGATTCAGGCGACGACGCGCACCGATTCCGCTTGCGGACCCTTCTGCCCCGTCCCCACGGTGAACTCGACCGCCTGCCCCTCTTCGAGCACGCGGAAGCCGCTCATCTCGATGTTGGAGTAGTGGACGAAGACGTCCTGCCCTTCGTTCACGGTGATGAAGCCGAAACCCTTCTCGGCGTTGAACCACTTGACGGTGCCCTGTGTCATGCGAATCTCCTGATGCTGTGCGACAGCGTCATCGTATGCAGGGCGTTCCGCCGGATCCGGCGCTTCCGGTCACTGTTGACACGGCCGCATCGAGAATTTCACGAGCATGAAACACGCCCGGTCGTCAGCCCTCGCCGCCACCGCCCGCGCGGTCCTCGCCGACGACCACGGTGAGCTGCTTGCTGGGCTCCCCGTCCGCGCCGTCCGGGCCTGCATAGGCCTCGCTCATCTCCACGTCCGCTCCGCCAATCACTTGGGCGAGGCCCCGCGCGGCACCCTCGTCCTCCGCATGGACGTAGAAGATCGTGGTCGTCGCGAAGTCATGAGTGCTGGCGTCACCCGCGTCGACGACATCCGAGTTCCATCCGGCACCGACGACGGTGTCGCGGAGGGCGGTCGCCAGTCCGCGTTCCGACGTCGCGTTGAGGATCAGGACGGGATACGAGGTGTCGACGACCGGATCGGCCTCGACGGGAGCCTCGACCACGGACGTCGCCGTGGGCGCCGCCGGGAACAGCCCGATGCGACCGGTGACGATCATCGTGCCGAGGACGCCCGCCGCCACCAGGACGAGGACCGCGACGGCAGCCCAGACCAGGAGCACGCCGGCACGCAGCCGGGGGTTCTCGGCCCGGTGGGCGCCGACGCGGGTGGTGTCGGCGGGCAGCTCGTCGAAGCGGTCTTTCGGGTATGTCGTTGTCGGCACGGAGGAATGCTATCTGCCGAAGCTTCGCGTCACATGGCCGCGCGGTCGGCGCGCGAGCGCTCGGCCGCTGCACGCATGCGCCGCAGGCGGTGCACGAGCAGGGGGTCGTGCGACACCGCGTCGACCGACTCGATGATCCGCCCGAGCAGCTGGTAGTACCGCGCAGGGCTCAGCGCGAGCTCTTCGCGAACGGCCTCTTCTTTCGCGCCGCTGTGAGCACCCCAACGCGCCTCGAAATCGAGGATCGAGCGGTCGCGTTCGGAAAGTGCCACATCTCCACGCTACGACCGCGCGCGCTCGGAGCCGGGACGCCACTCCCACCATCGCCCGAGCGGGTCGGCCGCAGCGTCGATCTCCCCGTCGAGGGCGACCGCGAAGCCGTCGCGCCAGCCGGAGGGAGCACCGCCCGCCCAGCCGTCATGGGTGGCGGGCTCGTCGATCGTCAGCCAGCGCCCCAGTCCGCGCGCACGCGTGACCACGCCCGCGCGTCGTTCCCGCGGGATGTGCACGAGCACCCCGGGCGTGGTGATCACGAGCGTCGCGTCGGCCGGGGCGAGCGCTGCCACGTCCGGAAGAAGGTCGTACGCGTCGCCGGCGAACAGAAGGGGCGGGTCGGATGCCGCGACAGCCGCCGCCGCTCGGATGCGCTCCGCCCGCCCGCTCTCGCCCGGCCACACCAGGCGCGTCAGCCAGTCGACGTCGCGGGGATCGCGCACGTCCAACGGGGCGAGATCGATGCCGGCGCGCCAGACGATCTCGGGATGCCGCACGCGCGGCATCCGTGCGCCCCTCACCGCGCTCGTCAGCTCGACCGCAGACGCCCCCGCACGCGGATCGAGGCGCGTCTCGCCGTCGTCGCCCACGTACCGATACGAGTAGCGGTCGGGATACAGGCACAGTCCGGCACTGGCTCCCACTTCGAGCAGCGCGATCGGCCCGGCGACGCGCGACAGCGTCGGAAGAAGCGCCGCACAACGGAGCGGCTCGTTCGTCTGCACCGAGCGGACGAGGGTCTCCGTGACGACGGCGTCGGCGTGGGCGAGCACCCACGATGCCCACGACGATGAATCCACGTCGCCGGAACCCAGCAGGCGGCAGACCGCGAACACCAGCGGCGGCTGGCGGCGGTTCGCGGGAAGCCGCGAGAGCACGTGCTGGAGGTCTCGGTCTTCGACGACGCGACGCGCCCATGCCGCGTAGAGGTCGGAGCGTCCGGGCGCCTCGTCGACGGCGAAGCGCCGATATCGCTCGATCACGGCGGCGTACTCGTCGGACATGAAGCCATTCTCAGGGAACATCAACCGCCCGGGTCGAGTTGAATAGGACGAGGCGAAGGAGCAGACATGACCTATTCCGTGAACAAGACCGACGAGCAGTGGCGCGAAGAGCTCACCCCCGAGCAGTACGCCGTGCTGCGCCAGGCTGGTACCGAGCGTGCCTGGACGGGAGAACTGCTCGATGAGAGCCGCGCGGGCCTGTACACCTGCGCCGCCTGCGGTTCCGAGCTGTTCCAGAGCGGCACGAAGTTCGACTCGCACTGCGGTTGGCCGAGCTTCTACGAGTCGGTGCGCCCCGAGGCCGTCGAGCTGATCGAGGACCGCTCGCACGGCATGGTGCGCACGGAAGTGCGCTGCGCGAACTGCGGTTCGCACCTGGGGCACGTCTTCCCCGACGGTTTCGGCACGCCCACCGGAGACCGCTACTGCATGAACTCGCTGTCACTGTCGTTCACTCCCGAGCAGGAGAAGTGACCGGAGCCTTCGAGGCCGCCAGTGCGCGGAGATCGTGGTCGAAGGTCACCGACGCCGCGCCGACGCACGACGAACTCGCGCGGCTGGTGTCGGCCGCCGGCCGTGTCGCCGACCATTCCTCGTTGCGCCCCTGGCGACTCATCGAAATCCGAGGCGAGGGGCGCGACCGGCTGGGCCGGGCACTCGCCAAGGCCGAGGGTAAGCGCGGCGTCTCAACGAAGCCGCTGCGCGCTCCCCTGCTCATCGCGGTCGTCGCGAGCTACAGCAAGAAGACCAAGGTTCCGCGCTGGGAGCAAGAGGCTGTGGCATCCGGTGTCGCTCACATGCTGAGCCTGCTGCTCGACGAGGCCGGGTGGGGCGTGTTCTGGCGCACGGGAGGCGCGACGCGCTCCAAGCCGGTCGCTAAGGCGCACAAGCTCGGCAAGCGCGAAGAGCTGCTCGGGTGGCTCTACGTCGGCGGCAAGCCCGTCGATCGCGATTCCGGGCGCCGCAAGTCGATCGACGGCGAGGCGTTTCTGAGCCCGATGCCCTGAATCGGCCTCAGGTCGGAGGGTGCAAGCGGGATCCGAGCCTGCGTGCCGACAGCCGGCTTTCGTCGAGGAGGTCGGCGATGTCGACGTCGAGCGCTGCCGAGATCCGCGCCAGCTCTTCGATCGACATCGCCGACGGCTGCCGAACATGCAGGCGGCGGGCGAGCGTTCGCATCGGAATTCCGCTCGCCTCCGCCAGCCATTCCTGCGTCAATCGCTCATCCGCGAGAACTGCACGGATGGACCGAGCCACTCGAGCGCTTAGCAAGCCGTCTGCCATATGGCAACACTATTGACACTCTTGCCACATGGCAATAGTTGCGCCAAACTTGGCACGTGCCCACAGGAAGAACGCCGAACCCCGGCCCGCTCAGTCGCCACGTCGCAGATGCGCTGCTCGGAGAGATCGCTCGTCGCGGGTTGCGGCAGGCCGAAGTCGCCGCCCGAGCCGGCATGTCGGCCTCGCAGCTGTCTCGCGTCCTCGCCGCGAAGAAGGTCTTCACGATCGATCAGCTCGACGCGGTGTGCCGCGCCGTCGGCATCCCCATCGGGCAGGTCGTCGTCATGCCCGGTCAACGGAAGTGGCCCGGCGGCGGGGCCGTCGACGTCGCCGTAGCCAAGGCACCGCAGGAAGACCGCGGAGCCGACGACGGTGACGGTTGAGGAGGTAACGCGGCACGATGACGACAACTCCGCCAAACTGGGCATGTGCCCTCAGGAAAGACCCCGGAACCCGGCCCGCTCAGTCATCACGTCGCGAAGCTGCTGGCGACCGAGATCGCACGCCGCGGACTGCGGCAGACCGACGTCGCCGCCCAAGCGGGCATGTCGGCCTCGCAGTTGTCGCGCGTCCTCGCTGTCAAGAAGGTGTTCACGATCGACCAGCTCGACGCGGTCTGCCGCGCCGTCGGCATCCCCATCACCCAGGTCGTCGTCGTACCGGGCCAGCAGTCGCGCCGGACCCGCGACGGCTCCCCCATCCGTCGCATCGATGTCGGACCCTCACGCAATACTGAGCGGGCGGTGGCCAAAGCGCCACACGATGACCGCGGAGGGGACGACGGTGACGGATGACGAACTTCTCGACACACTTGATCTTCTCGGCGTACGCCTGACCATCACCGACCTGCCTCCCGATCGCGACGGAGAGTACGAGCACGGGCTCCGTATCGTCCGGCTCCGGCCGGGAATGGCCCGACGCCTCTATCGGTCGGTGCTGGCGCACGAGTGCGCCCATGCCGTCCACGGTGATGTGCCGCTTCGCGACCCGCACCACGCCGAACGGCAGGAGGCGAGAGCCGACGAATGGGCGGCGCGGATGCTGGTGTCCGTCGACGACTACGCGCGCGCCGAGAGCATTCACGACGGACACGTGGATGCGATGGCCCTCGAGCTCGATGTGACCGTCGACCTCATCCGGGCCTTCCAACGCACGCTCCGGCATCCTCGCACCCTTCGTATGCCGGACATTCCGACGGGCGCGCCGCGGTAGCACAGCGATCCGCATGCAGCCGACCGCATGAGTCGAGACGTAAAATCGAGGGATGCCCGGAGGCGCCTCGAGCGCGGGTCGGAGGCAGAAGCCGCTGGCCACCGGAGACACCGCGGGAGTCGCATTGCACGGAAACGCCACCACTCGTTACGACGACGTCGCCCTCCTCTCGGTGGCGAGTGTCCTCCCCTCCCGCATCACCCCGTCAGACGCGATAGAGGAGCGGCTGTCGGATGTGCTGCGTCAGCTGAAGCTCAAGCCCGGACTGCTGCGACGCGTCGCCGGCGTGAACGAGCGACGCAATTGGGCGGCGGGCGAGTCGTCCGACGACGCGACGATCCAGGCCGGTCGGCGAGCGCTCGACGAGGCGGGTGTGCGCCCGGATCAGATCGGGCTGCTCATCAACACCTCCGTGTCGCGCA
This sequence comes from Microbacterium sp. H37-C3, assembly GCF_027157935.1. Lineage (NCBI taxonomy): Bacteria > Bacillati > Actinomycetota > Actinomycetes > Micrococcales > Microbacteriaceae > Microbacterium > Microbacterium sp. H37-C3. The sequence continues at coordinate 38,642 of NZ_JAPVLR010000003.1, forward strand.
AGCATCTCGAGCCGTCGGTCGCGGTGCGACTGCACCATGGGCTCGGCCTGCCCACCTCGGCCATCAACTTCGACGTGGCCAACGCCTGCCTCGGATTCATCAACGGCATGAGCCTCGCGTCGGGCATGATCCAGTCGGGCCAGATCGACTACGCGATCATCGTCAACGGCGAGGATGCCGACGAGATCCAGGTCAACACCGTCGAGCGACTCAATCGCGGCGGTCTCGGCCGCGACGGCTTCATGAGCGAGTTCGCGTCGCTCACGCTCGGCTCCGGCGCCGCCGCGGCCGTGCTGGGGCGGGCGAGCGAGAACCCCGGCGGGCACCGGATCGTCGGTGGCGTCACCCGCGCGGCCACGCAGTTCCACGAGCTGTGCGTCGGCAGCGTCGACGGGATGTTCACCGACGCCAAAGCGCTCCTGAAAGGCGGGCTCGCGCTCGTCGTCGATGCGTGGAAGGAAGCGCAGTCGACCTTTTCGTGGTCGACGATCGACCGCTACATCACGCATCAGGTCTCGTCCGTGCACACCAACGCGATCGTCAAGGCGGTCGGTCTCGACCGGCGTCGTGTGCCGGTGACCTACCCTCACCTGGGCAACGTCGGACCGGCGTCCATCCCGATCACCCTCGATGCGGAGAAGTCGACGTTGCAGCGTGGCGACCGGGTCCTGCTGATGGGGGTCGGGTCGGGCCTGAACACCAGCATGCTGGAGCTCGCCTGGTGATCCCCTCGGTGCCGCGGGAGCTGCCCGGAGTAGAGAGCAACGTATCGACGACCCGCGTCGTCACCGGTGTCAGCGCCGACGCCGGGTCGCAGCGCCGCTGGCACCTGCTCGACACCGCCCCGCTGCTCGCGCGCGAAGGAATCACGCCCGTCGGGACGATCGTCGCCGTGCACGGCAACCCGACCTGGTCGTATCTCTGGCGCGGGCTCGTCGCTGCGTCGCTGCAGCGCGCACGGGCCGGCCGGCCGGCCTGGCGGATCGTCGCCGTCGACCAGCTCGAGATGGGCTACTCCGAACGGACGTCGCTGACGAGAGGCCTGCCGCAGCGCATCGCCGACCTCGGTGCGATCATCGACGACCTCGACATCACCGGCACCCTCGTCACTCTCGGACACGACTGGGGCGGCCCGGTCTCTCTCGGGTGGGCCGTGCGCAATCGTGGCCGGGTCGACGCCGTCGCCGTGCTCAACACGGCTGTGCACCACCCGGCCGGAATGCCGCTGCCCTCGGCGCTGCGCGTCGCGGGAGCCCGATCGCTGCTGGCAACCACGACGGTCAAGACGACCGCGTTCCTCGACACGACCCTCGCGCTGGCCGATCCCCCGCTCGCGCCCGACGTGCGCGCCGCCTACCGGGCACCCTACGCGTCGAGCGAGCTCCGCCGGGGCATCGGCGCTTTCGTCGCCGACATTCCCGCGACTCCCGACCACCCGAGCACGCCGGCGCTCGATGAGCTCGCGGGCGGTCTCGTCGACCTCACCGTGCCCGCCCTGCTGCTGCGCGGACCGCGCGACCCCGTCTTCGGCGAGCACCACCTCGACGATCTCGCGCGTCGCCTCCCGCACGCCGACGTCCACCGTTTCGAAGGCGCCGGTCACATGCTCGCCGAGGAACGACCGTACGCAGAGCTGGTGCTCGACTGGCTCGACGACAAGGGCCTGTCCGGCGGCGACCCCGTCGACCGCGGCATCCGCGCCGAGGAGGAGAACGCGCACGACGACGCTCAGCCGTTCGTTCCGATCTGGCAGCGACTGTACGACCGGCGCGACGACGGTGACACCGCCGTAGTCGACCTCACCCGTCGGGTCGGCGGCGAACCGCTCGATGTGAGCTGGAACGAGCTCGCGCAGCGCGTCGACCAGCTCGCCGCCGGATTCGCGGCGTTCGGAATCCGTACCGGAGACCGCGTCTCGCTCCTGGTCCAACCCGGCCCGACCCTGACAGCCGTGCTCTACGCATGCCTTCGCATCGGTGCCGTCGTGGTCGTCGCGGACCGGGGGCTGGGCATTCGCGGACTCTCGCGGGCCGTTCGCGGCACCGAGCCCGCTTTCGTCATCGGCGAGCAGGCGGGCCTCGCAGCGGCCCGCGCACTCGGATGGCCCGGCCGACGCATCTCGGCGCCGAACCTCCCGGCGCCGGCAGCGCGCGCGCTCGGCGTCGAGGCGAGTCTGGCCGAGATCGCGGCTTCCGGGTCGCGTGCCACCGTTCCGGCACCCCCGAGCGCGCACGACGAGGCGGCCATCCTCTTCACGTCGGGTTCGACGGGACCGGCGAAGGGCGTCGTCTATACGCACGCGCAGCTGGCCGCGCTGCGCGACACCCTGGGGGCGCACTTCGACGTCACCCCGGACGTCGGACTGGTCACGGGCTTCGCTCCGTTCGCGCTGCTCGGGCCCGCGCTCGGCACGCGCTCGGCGACGCCGCGCATGGACGTCTCGGCACCGCGCACCCTCACGGCCTCCGCCGTCGCCGAAGCCGTGCGCGCCTCGCGTGCGCGAATCGTGTTCCTTTCCCCCGCTGCCGTCGCGAACGTCTGCGCCACAGCCGACGCCCTCACTCCTGACGATCGCGCAGCGCTCGCGCAGGTCCGGACGTTCCTCTCGACCGGCGCGCCGGTGAGCATCGATCTCCTGCGTCAGGCGCACCAGCTCATGCCCGCCGCCGCGGCGCATACGCCGTACGGCATGACCGAGTGCCTGCTCGTCACCGACGTCACCCTCGGCGAGCTCGAGAGCGCACAGCAGGCACCCGACGCCGGGGTCTGCGTCGGCACGCCGATCGGATCGGGCACGGTGCGCATCTCGGCTCTCGACGACGATGGGCGCGCAACGGGCGATCTGTCCGACATGCCGCACGTGACGGGTGAGATCGTCGTCTCGGCACCGCACCTCAAGCGCGGATATCACCGCCTCTGGGCTACCGACCGCGATGCCGTACGCGGCACTCAGGCGCATCCGGGACGCTGGCATCGCACCGGCGATGTCGGCCACCTCGACGGCGAAGGCAGGCTCTGGGTCGAGGGGCGGCTCCCCCACGTCATCGTCACGACCGACGGCCCCGTGACGCCCGTCGGTCCCGAGCAGCAGATCGAGAGCATCGACGACGTTCGCCGTGCCGCGATCGTCGGGGTCGGACCGCGCGGCCGCCAGGTCTGCGTCGCGGTCGTCGAGACGACGCCCGGCGCGCGTCGGCCGGGCCTCGCACCGTCGGATTTGGCCGAGCGCATCCGCGCGGCATCCGACACGCCCGTCGCTGCGGCGCTCGTCGTCCCGGCGCTGCCGACCGACATCCGTCACAACTCCAAGATCGACCGATCGCGCCTGGCGGCCTGGGCCGAGCGCGTGCTCGCGGGCGAGAAGCCGAGCGCGCCGTGATCGTCCTCGCCACCGGTGCATCCGGATTCCTCGGTCGCGCCGTCGTCGCCGAGCTGATCTCCGCCGGACATGAGGTGCGGACGCTGCAGCGTCGCCCCTCGGGTGTCGCCGGGGCGCACGACGTCCGGGGATCCGTCACGGATGCGACGACCGTGTCGGATGCGGTGGCGGGCGCCGATGCCGTCGTCCACCTCGCCGCGAAGGTGTCGCTCGCCGGTGACCGGCGCGAGTTCCACGACGTCAACGTCGGTGGCACGACGACCCTCCTCGACGCCGCGGCGGCAGCCGGCGTGGCGCGCTTCGTTCAGGTCTCCTCACCATCGGTCGCCCATGCCGGGTCTGCGCTCGCGGGAGCGGGGACCGACCCGGCCGACCCCGTCCGCGCGCGCGGCCAATACGCGCGCACGAAGGCGGAGGCCGAGCTCATCGCGCTGAGCCGCGACAGCGCAGCCATGCACGTCGTCGCGGTGCGGCCGCATCTGGTGTGGGGGCCGGGCGACCCGCAGCTCATCGAGCGCATCATCGCTCGCGCGCGGCGGCGCACCCTGCCCCTCCTCAACGGCGGCACGGCGCTGATCGACACCACGTACGTCGACAACGCCGCCTCCGGCATCGTCGCGGCGCTGCACCGGGCGGATGCCGTCGGCGGTCGCGCCTACGTGCTCACCAACGGCGAACCGCGGCCCGTGGGCGACCTGATGGCCGGCATCTGCCGCGCGGCGGGAGCCCCCGAGCCGAAGCTGCGCCTACCGGCTGCCGTCGCGCGTGCGGCGGGAGCCGCCGTGGAGAAGGTCTGGGAGGTGCGTCCCGGCGCCGACGAGCCGCCGATGACGCGTTTCCTCGCCGAACAGCTGTCGACCGCGCACTGGTTCGATCAGACCGACATCCGGCGGGACCTGCAGTGGGCGCCGACCGTCTCGATCGATGAGGGCCTCGCGCGCCTCGCGGAGCACTACGCCGCTCGTCGCTGAGTCACGCCCATCACACCTCAGCGGACTCGGCGCCGCCACGGTACGACGGCGATGACCACGCCGACGAAGGCCACACCGGCCGCGACCGTAGCGGCCAGCAGCGACGGTCCGGCCGGAGGCGGCGCGATCGCATCGAGGACGATCGATGCGGCGAGCAGCCCCACGACCGATCCGAGGCCCAGGAGCAGTACCCCGGTGCGCTTCACCAGCGCGGCCGAGATGACGATGTAGACGACCCCCATCGCGCCGCCCAGGTACATCCAGGGCTCGGACGGCAGCGCCGCGGGCATCCCGTTGACCGTCACGCTCACCGCAGCCGCGATGCCCAGCGCGATGGAGCCGCCCGTGAAGTTCACGACCGTCGTCGACAACGGGCTGCCGAGCTCCTGGCGCAGGCGCCCGTTGGTGCCCTGCTGCCAGGCGATGCCGGCTCCGGCGATGAGCGGCAGCGCCAGCATCCACCACGCGACCGGCTCACCCCGCTGACCGAGCGCGCACAGCACAACGCCGACGATCGCGAGCAGTCCCCCGACCAGGCGGGGCACGGTCACGGCGACCACCCCGGCGGGTCCGTACCCGACGCGGTCAAGTACCAGTCCGCCCGCCGTCTGGCCGGCGACCAACCCGACGGTGAAGAGCGCGACTCCGATCGTGGCGACGGTGAGTCCCTGCGTGGCGACCGTGACGGCGCCCGCGAGGCCGCCCAGCAGCATCCAGGTGGGGATGCCGCGCCCCGCCCCCGCGATCAGGAGACGGAGTCCCCGCCGCCCGCTGGGAGCCAGCAGGGTGATCGCGAGGATGAGCACCAGCCCGCTTCCGAACGAGATGGATGCCGCGACGAACCCGTCACCGATCGCTGCGCCGAGCGCGCCGTTGATGCGCGCTTGAACGGCGGTGAGGACGCCGATGAACACCGTCGCGGCGATCGCCGCTCCGAGCGGCAGAGCCGGGGGTCGAGTCTGATCGGTCACTGGGTCAATAGTGCATCAGGAGCGCCGCACGCCACGAACCCGCGAGCACTGCATCCGCCCCCTCTTGACGCTCGCAGGACGAACCGGGACCGTGGAGAAGGAGAACGGGGAACGGTTCGCGGGTCTGGTCCGCACGTCGCACATCCCCCCTCGGTGCGGCGGCCGACCCGCGAATCGTTCTTCTCGGGGACCATCATGGGGCGATTCATCTATGGCAACGGCAACACCAAAGTCGAGATCGAGGACCGCGCGCTCGCGCACCTGCAGCAGGTGATCGGGTCGAAGCTGCGGCGCAACGAGTGCTTCTTCTTCACGTGGCGCGACGACGTGAGCATTGGCGACGGGCGGCGGTCGGTCTGGATCCATCAGAATGCCGACCTGGTGTTCAAGTACCACGGTCACCGTTCGCCGCAGCTCAACCGCGACTGGCTCGAGGCGCTCACCGCCGTCGCGAATTCCGGGAGCGGTCTGTACCTGACCCCGGAGCCGACCCCTCGCGGGCGCGGCGGTCGCGATGCCGTGACGATGCACGATCGTGCCGACATGATCGGGCTGAACTGACGCGACGCTTAGGCTTGTCCCATGTACGTGGGCACCATTCGTCGTGTCGAGAACACCACCGTCGAACTTGCCGGGCACTCGCTCGAGGAGATCCGCGATCAGGCGCAGGCTGCCGCGCCGGAGGGCTTCGACCTCGTGTCGGCTCCCGTCCAGATGATCAAGGGCAGCACAGAGCTGAAGGCGACCGCGACGTATCAGCGGCGCGACGGTTTGCGCGACATCGAGGCCGATGATCGGCAGGCGCTCTTCGCGCAGGTGCCGGAGGGCTGGCAGCTCGTCAACATCCGCAAGCACTGACGACGCGTCCGCGCGCCATCTCGTCGGGATGTCGTCGGGCCATGACAGTCTTCGGGCCGGGAGAGGAGAACCCGGCCTGTGGGGACCAACAAGCGCTACGCCGATGCGATCGATCGCCGTGCCGACGAGCGCACCGAGCGGGTCCTCATGCGCATCCCGCCGTGCACGATCCCGATGCAGGCCTACGGCCCCGACCCGCTCGAGTGGCCGGCGGAGCGGCCCGCAGTGTGGGCGTGGGTGTCGTGGCCGCACAAGCCGGCCGAACGAGTCGCGGCCGTCGCACACGGATGGAACGACCGCGTCGTGGTGGTGCATTGGATGAGCCCCGCCGGCGAGCTCAACACGGTCGTCTGGCGCAACGCCGTCACGCGTCGGAGCGACCACAGGCGCGGTTAGCCCGCCGAGCGCGAGTTGGCAACCCCGTGCCGCATCGCGGGGTGCGGTGGCATCGTGCACGGCGATGCGTTACGTGAAGTACGGGGGCGAGACTTTCATCACCAGCGACGCCGTCGCCCGCGCGCTGCTGGCTCTGACCGCGAGCGTCGCCGCCACATCGGGAAGTGAAGTCGTCACCATCCTCGCGATCGAACCGGGATCGGAGGAACCCGCGCAGGTCGACCTCGTGATCGGGGCGGGCATCCACATCCTGTCCCGGCCCGCCGCCATCGACATCCCGGAACCCGACTTCGAGGATGCCGTCGGATGGCTGCAGCTTCATCCCGACTATCCGCGGCTCTCATCGGAGCCCGAAGCGACGCAGAATCCCGACGATCTCTCGTCGTGGAATGACGACTTCGGCGGAGCGATCGACATCATCTGAGAGACCCAGGGTGAGGCTGGCCGCAGGACACCGCTGAGCCCGCGCCGTCGACGCCAAGGCCGACATCGACATCCGCACCGACACCGACAGTCGTCTCCGTGCCGTCGTGCGCCGAGATGCTGACGACCGAGCAGGTGCGTGCAGCTGCTAACGACGACGCCAGAATCGGTGCGCTATCCACCATCGCGTGGAGCGCTGAAGCTCTGGCCGGCCCGCTGGCTCGCGCCGCATACGAGGGCGCCCGCGAAACGACGAGTTGCGGCTGGGGAATCCCGATGTCAGACGGCGTCGTGAACGTGGAGGTCGCCCTGCTGGAGCCGCCGGTGGCTCAGGAGCTCCGAACCGCGCTCACGGCCTCGAACGAGTACGCATACGACAGCTTCTCAAGTGTCGACGTCTTCCACCGCGACCTCGAGGACGGCATCGGGAGTGCTCTCGCATACGCGATGAGCGACGGCGTGTGGGTGATCGTCGACGGCACACTCGTCGACGAGACGACCGCCGCGGAACTCGCTCGCGAGGTGATGGGGCGAATCCTCACGAGCTGAGAGAGCCTGGAGCCGACTACGGGACTCGAACCCGTAACCCCCGTATTACAAGTACGGTGCGCTACCAATTGCGCCAAGTCGGCAAGGCGTCCAGTCTAGCGACGGACGCGAGCGGCGCCGAAACGTCGGCGGCCGCAGGCAGCCCGTCAGGACGCGGGCGCCTCGGTCGGGGTCGGAGTCGGGGTGGGCGCGGACTTGTAGTACGCGTCGCTCGCGGTCGTCAGCACGAACTGCGAGAACTCGGCCGGGTCGCTCAGGTCGCCGATGTACTGCTTGCCGTTGACGAGCACCATCGGCGTACCGGTCAGCGCCAGCCCATTCGTGTCAGGGATGCCGGCGACGGCGCGCTCGGTCGCCGACTTCGCCCATGCGGCGTACGAGCCCGACTCGATGCAGTCGCGGACCACGCGGGTCGAATCGACGCCGGAAGCCTGCGCCATGTTGGCGAGCTCGGTGTCGGAGTAGCCGTCGGAGTCGACCTCGGGCTGACGCGTCAGCAGTTCGTTGTTGAACGCGAAGAAGGCGTCGGGCGCGTTCGTCGCAACGCAGGCTGCAGCGCTGGCCGCACGGAGCGAGTACTTCGTTCCGTTCGACTTCGCCGTCAGCATCGCGACCGGGTAGTAGCTGAGCGTGACCGCACCGTCGTCGACCCACGAGGTCAGCTGCTGCGCATTGGCGACCTGCCACTCGCGCGCGCCAGCGGAGAGGTAGTCGACGTAGACCCGGATCTCGACGGGCGGTGCCGTCGTGGAGGTCGGACTAGGAAGGCCCTCGGCGGGAGTCGCGGCCGCGGCATCCGGGGCGGGCTCGGCAGGCGCGGACGCGTCGGTCTCGGCGGCGATGTCGGTGGAGACCGAGGTATTGACGACGTCGGCGACGACGAAGCCGTCGCCCGACGCGGTGGCGGGCTCGAGCTGCGGCTTGCTGCCGGCGCTCGAGACGGTCATGGTGACGGCCACCGCTGCGGCTGCCACGACTCCGACGGCGAGCACCCCGAGACCCGAGCGACGCGCGATGCGGGCGCGCGACTGCCGGGTGTGAACCTGCAGCGCCTTCTCGCGCACCGCCTCGCGACGGTCGATGACTGCCGGCGATTCGGGAGCGTCAGGAGTGTCGTCAGAAGACATGGAACCTCGGGGAACAGAAGTAAGGAGGAGGCCGCGCGGGGCGACTCGCGACGGGCCTCACGGGTCACTCGATGGTAATCAGCCAGCCTGGGAAAGCCCAGAGCACCACCCGGAATGCGTTGTCTCCCGCACGCCCGCGCCCGTGCCATACTGAGAGCGCGCCCGATGAGGGGCGTACGGGGGCGACCCCGTTCCATTCACAACGGATCGTCCGGCACGTACCTGCCGGTGAAGGAGAAGAAACGATGGCGACTGTCACTTTCGACAACGCAACCCGTCTGTACCCCGGTGGCACGCGCCCCGCGGTCGACAAGCTCAACCTCGAAGTGGGCGACGGCGAGTTCCTCGTCCTGGTCGGCCCCTCCGGTTGCGGAAAGTCCACCTCGCTGCGCATGCTCGCCGGCCTCGAAGAGGTCAACTCGGGCAGCATCCGCATCGGTGAGCGCGACGTCACCGACGTTCCCCCGAAGGACCGCGACATCGCGATGGTCTTCCAGAACTACGCGCTCTACCCGCACATGACGGTCGCCGAGAACATGGGCTTTGCGCTCAAGATTGCCGGTGTCGGCAAGGAAGAGCGCGCGCAGCGCGTGCTCGAGGCCGCCAAGCTCCTCGACCTCGAGGAGTACCTGACCCGCAAGCCGAAGGCCCTCTCGGGTGGTCAGCGTCAGCGTGTCGCGATGGGCCGCGCCATCGTCCGCAAGCCCCAGGTGTTCCTCATGGACGAGCCGCTGTCGAACCTCGACGCCAAGCTCCGCGTCCAGACGCGCACCCAGATCGCTTCGCTGCAGCGCAGCCTCGGGGTCACCACGGTCTACGTCACGCATGACCAGACCGAGGCCCTCACCATGGGTGACCGCATCGCGGTCCTCAAGGACGGCATCCTGCAGCAGGTCGGCACCCCGCGCGACCTGTACGAGAAGCCGAACAACGTCTTCGTCGCCGGCTTCATCGGCTCGCCTGCCATGAACCTGTTCACGGCGTCGCTCGCCGAGGGCGGTGTGCAGTTCGGCACCAAGGTCGCCGCGGTCGAGGCCGACACGCTCGGCAAGGCACACGGTTCGACGGTCACGATCGGCATCCGCCCCGAGGACATCATCGTCAACCCCGAGGACGGCCAGGGCCTGACCGTCGACGTCGACCTGGTCGAGGAGCTCGGTGCTGACGGCTACCTCTACGGCCACACCGACATCAACGGCAAGCGCACCGACATCGTCGCGCGCGTCGACGGCCGCCGTCACCCGAACGCGGGCGACAAGGTCGTCCTGGCTCCCGTCACCGGACACGTTCACGTGTTCGACGGCGAGACCGGCGAGCGCCTCACCGACAAGGCCATCGCTTCGGCCTGATCCGGTATCTTCGTACGCTGCGGCGCGGGTGGCCTCTGGTCGCCCGCGCCGCAGTCTTTGCGCCTCACATCCGATCGGAGAATCCGTGACCGCCTCGCTCTCGATCACCGCCAGCAGCGTCGACCCGGGTCTGCTCGCCCTACCCTGGTCGACGACCCTCGCCGACTGGTCGACGCCCGACATCGTCTACCTTCCCAAGGGCATCTCGCGTCACCTCGTGCGCTTCGCGAACCTGTCCGGACGCGTCGTCGCGATCAAGGAGACGACGGCGACGATGGCTCGGCGCGAGTACGAGATGCTCGGCTCGCTGCAGCGCCTCGACGTGCCCTGCGTCGAGCGCGTCGCAGTCATCGACGGACGTCGCGACGAGAACGGCGAGGAACTGCCGGCTGCCCTCGTCACGGCTCACCTGAAGTTCTCCCTCCCCTACCGCGCCCTTTTCACCCAGGTGCTGCGTCCCGACACGGCGACGCGCCTCGTCGACGCCCTCGCCGTGCTCCTCGTGCGCCTGCACAACGTCGGCTTCTTCTGGGGCGACGTCTCGCTGTCGAACACGCTCTTCCGCCGCGACGCCGGCGCGTTCGCCGCGTACCTGGTCGACGCCGAGACCGGCGAGCTGCACGAGCGGGGCCTCACGCGCGGTCAGCGGATGCACGACCTCGACATCGCACGCACGAACATCGCCGGCGAGATCATGGACCTCGAAGCCGGTGGCCGCCTCGAGGGCGGTGTGGACGCCATCGCGATCGCCGACGGCATCATGTCGTCGTACCACTCCCTGTGGGCGGCCCTCACCGACCAGGAGACGTTCTCGGCGAACGAGTCGTGGCGCATCACCGAGCGCGTCCAGAAGCTCAACTCGCTCGGGTTCGACATCGGCGAGATGTCGATCGACGCGGCCGCCGACGGCACGCGCGTATCGATCCAACCGAAGGTCGTCGACGCCGGCCACCACCAGCGTCGCCTGCTCCGCCTGACGGGACTGGATGTCGAGGAGAATCAGGCCCGCCGTCTGCTCAACGACCTCGACGAGTTCAGCGCGCGTGTGTCACGCCTCGGGTCGAACGAGGAGATGGTCGCGCACGAGTGGCTGACCCGCGTGTTCGAGCCCGTCGTCCTCTCGGTGCCGTGGGACCTGCGCGCCAAGCTCGAACCGGCGGAGCTCTTCCATCAGGTGCTCGAGCACCGCTGGTACCTCTCGCAGACCGAGGGGCGGTCCGTTCCCCTCGCAGAGGTGCTGTCGTCGTACGTCGAGAACGTGCTCCGTCACCGGCGCGACGAGGCGACCGTCATGGGGCCGCCGACCGAGACGATGTCGGTGCCGATCGTCACCGACTCCGTCCCGGTCGACGACGACGAGGCGGAGGTCGACTGGCGCGACCTGGTCTGAGCGCCCGGTCGCCGGCGCTCCGAGGGCGTGCCGCCGGTCAGTAGCCGACGGTGAAGCGCTCGCGGACGTGCTTCGAGTTCTCGATCTCGTCGACGACCGCGATGGCGAAGTCGGCGCCCGAAATGAACGAGTCGCCGTTCTCGTCCGTCACGAGCACGTCTCCACCGTCGCGATAGTGTCCGGTGCGCTCGCCCGGGTTGAATGAGCCGAAGCCGCCGGCGGGGTGGATGAAGAACCAGTCACGACCGCTCTCGTCGGCCTGCAGATCTTCGAGGATGCCGATCGCCTCGAGCGCCTCGTCCTTGAACTCCTCGGGGAAGCCGCTGTCGATCAGGCGCGGACCGCCCGGCGCGACGAGGCTGCCACCCGCGCCGCCGACCACGCCGACGCGCACGTTCTCGGGAAGACTCTCGACCAGCAGCGCCGTGTTCGGGCGCACCTGGCCCTGCATGTCGCCGCGCGGTGCGACGGCCGAGACCACGACATCGACGCCCTCGAGCTGACCGACGAGCGCGGGCACGTCGAGCAGGGTGCCTTCGAGGTAGGTCGCACCCTCGACGCGCTCAGCGGGAACCTTGCGGGCGACCGAGACCACGGTGTGGCCGCGCGACACGGCTTCCTCGACGATGTGGCTGCCGGCGTAGCCGGTGCCTCCGATGACAGCGATGCGTGCCATGACTGTTACCTCCGTTGGATGTCGAGCGCAGACCGCGGTCCGCGCGTGTGGCGAGTCAGCGAGCGGGCTGGGTGTGCCAGATACGGTCGATGTAATCGCGGATGGAGCGGTCCGACGAGAAGAAACCCGTGCGGGCGACGTTCAGGATGGCCGAACGGGTCCAGGCATCGCGGTCGGCGTAGGCGGCATCCACCCGCTCCTGCGCCGCGATGTACGACGTGTAGTCGGCCAGCACCATGAACCGGTCGTCGTAGAGCAGGTTCGACACGACGGGCTCGAAGGTCGAGCGGTCGCCCTCCGAGAACGCGCCCGACCCGATCAGGTCCAGGGCACGGCGCAGCTCGTCGTCAGCCTGGGCGAACTCTCCCGGCCGGTAGCCGGCGGCCCAGAGTTCCTCGACCTCGGGCTCGCTCATGCCGAACAGGAAGAAGTTGTCGTCGCCGACGAGCTCACGGATCTCCACGTTCGCGCCGTCATCGGTGCCGATGGTGAGCGCGCCGTTCAGGGCGAACTTCATGTTGCCCGTGCCCGAAGCCTCCTTGCCGGCCAGCGAGATCTGCTCCGACAGGTCGGCGGCGGGGATGACCCGCTCGGCCAGGGTGACGTTGTAGTTCGGCGGGAAGACGACCTTGAGGCGCCCCTCGAGGCGCGGGTCGTTGTTGACGACGGCGCCGACCGCGTTGATGAGATGGATCACCCGCTTGGCCATCGCGTAGCCGGGAGCCGCCTTCGCGCCGAAGATGAAGGTGCGCGGCTGCAGGTCGGATACCGCCACTCGGCCCGACACGACACGCTCGTAGAGGGTGACGATGTGCAGCAGCTTCAGCGTCTGACGCTTGTACTCGTGCAGCCGCTTGACCATGACGTCCAGCAGATGGTCGTCGGCGATCTCGAAGCCGTCGCGCTTCATCAGAACGTCGTTGAGGCGCCGCTTGTTCGCGGCCTTCACGTCGGCGAAGGCAGCGCGGAAGTCCGGATCCTCCGCGTACGATTCGAGTTCACGCAACCGCTCGAGGTCGGTGAGCCAGCCCGTGCCGAGCGCGGCCGTGATGAGCTCGGAGAGCTTCGGGTTCGCCAGCCGCATGAACCGGCGCGGCGTGACGCCGTTCGTGACGTTCGTGAACTTCTCGGGCATCATCTCGTCGAACTGATGCAGCACCTTCTCGCGCAGCAGCTGCGAGTGCAGCTCGGCGACACCGTTCACCTTCGCCCCGGCGACCGTCGCGAGGTAGGCCATGCGCACGGCCCGGTGCTCGGAGACGATCGACATGTCGCGCAGACGCTGCTCGTCGTCGCCGAACCGCTCGCGCACGCGCAGCAGGAACTCGTCGTTGATGCGGTAGATGATCTCGAGATGCCGCGGCAGCAGGCGACCGAGCAGATCGACCGACCAGACCTCGAGCGCCTCGGGCAGCAGGGTGTGGCAGGTGTAGGCGAAGCACTTCTGGGTGATCGCCCACGCGGCATCCCAGTCGAGCTTCCGCTCGTCGACCAGCACGCGCATCATCTCGGGGACGGCGATGACGGGGTGGGTGTCGTTGAGCTGGAAGATGACGCGGTCGGGCAGATCCTCGAGATCGAAGTCCTCCGGCAGCACCTTCGTCATGTAGTCGGCGATGGATGCCGCGACGAAGAAGTACTGCTGCTGCAGGCGCAGCTCTTTGCCCTGCGGAGTGGAGTCCTCGGGGTAGAGGACCTTCGAGATGTTCTCGGCGAAGGTCTGCGCGCGCACCGCCTCGACGTAGTCGCCGCTGTTGAAGGTGCGCAGGTCGAAGGCCTTCGTCGCCTCGGCGCTCCAGAGGCGAAGGGTGTTCACCCGACCGTTCTGGTAGCCGGGGACCATGTAGTTGTAGGGCACGGCACGGACGCTCCAGGCCGGCACCCACCGGCTGCGGATGACGCCGTCATCGTCGTAGGTCTCGGTGTGACCCGCGAACGACACGATCTGCGCCGCTTCGGGGTGACGGAACTCCCACGGCGAGCCGAGTGCGAGCCAGGCATCCGGCTTCTCGATCTGCTCGCCGCCCCGGAACACCTGCCGGAAGATGCCGTATTCGTAGCGGATGCCGTAGCCGATACTTGGCACGCTGAGGGTGGCCAGCGAATCGACGAAGCACGCGGCCAGTCGCCCGAGACCGCCGTTGCCGAGGCCCGGCTCGACCTCGTGGGCACGCATCGTGTCGATGTCGATGCCGCACGCGGCCAGTGCTTCGGTGGCGATGTCGGTGAGCCCCGACGCGAGCAGGTTGTTGTCGAGCTGGCGCCCGAGCAGATACTCCGCCGACAGGTAGCAGACGGCCTTCCGCTGGTCCTCGCGCTGACGTCGCTGATCTTCGAGCCACCGCGCGACGAGGTAATCGCGGACGGTCGCCGCGAGCGCCATGTACTTGTCGGTCTCGGTGGCCGCCGACAGCGCGACGCCGCGCTCCATGTTGAGGTTCAGCAGAAACTCACGCACGAAACCGTCGACCGTGGCCGGAGGCGAGCTCACCGGCGCGAGCGCCAGCGGGTGGGTCGCGACGATCGTGCGGGAGCCGGAGGTGTTGTCGTTCTCGCTCACGGTTCGAAACTACCCGCTGGATCGTCATCCCACGGGGTCGTCTCTGATGGACCGCCCGGAATTTACAGGAAGGTCATCGCTCGGTCACAGCCGGCGTCACCGCGATCACTCCTGGGCGGCGCGGATCGTGGCGACCTGGTAGAGCGCGACGGACGCCGCGATGCCGGCGTTCAGCGACTCGGTCGCCGACGAGATGGGGATCGAGACGACCTGGTCGCACGTCTCCGTCACCAGACGCGAGAGCCCCTTGCCCTCCGAGCCCACGACGATGACGACCGGGCGGTCGGCCAGCTGCAGCGCCGGCAGCGCGACGTCTCCCCCGCCATCGAGACCGAGTACGAAGACGCCCTGCTTCTTGAACTCCTTCAGCGTGGTCGTCAGGTTCGGTGCGATCACGACCGGGATGCGCGCGGCCGCGCCGGCGCTGGTCTTCCAGGCGGCCGAGTTGACGCCCGCTGAGCGGCGCTGCGGCACGATGACGCCCTGGCTGCCGAAGGCGGCCGCCGAGCGCATGATCGCCCCGAGGTTGCGGGGGTCGGTGACGCCGTCGAGCGCGACGAGCAGCGGTGTCTCGCCCGAGTCGATGACCTTCTCGAGAAGATCCTGCGGGTGGCCGTACTCGTACGGGGGCACCTTGATCGCGACGCCCTGGTGCACGCCGTCGAACCCGGCCATGCGGTCGAGTTCCTGCCGCGTGACCTCGAGCACGGGGATGCCGCGGTTCGTGGCGATCGACAGCATCTCCTTGACGCGGTCGTCCATCTCGACGCGCTGCGCGATGTAGAAGGCGGTGGCGGGGATCTTGGCGCGCAGCGCCTCGAGGACGCTGTTGCGGCCGGTGACCGTCTCGGTGTCGTCACCCGACTTCGACTTGGGCGCGCGGTTCGAGCTGCCCTGGCGCTGCTGCGGCTTGCCGCCGGCAGCGATGTAGCGCTCCTGGGCGGCCTTGCGCTTACCGGCGGGGTGCCAGGCGCGGTCTTCGGCCTTCGGGGTCGGGCCGCGCCCCTCGAGCGAGCGACGGTTCTTGCCGCCGGTGCCCTTGGTGGGGCCCTTCTTCTTGCCGCGTCCGGCGGACGGGTTTCCTGGCTTAGCCACGGTTCACACTCCAATGGGTCCCCTCGGGACCGTCTTCGAGGACGATGCCGGCCGCCGCGATCGCGTCGCGGATGCGGTCGGCCGTCGCCCAGTCCTTGGTGGCGCGCGCCTCGGCGCGCTGGTCGATCATGGTGCGCACGAGCGCATCGAGAGCGATGGTCTCGGCGTCGTCGCCGCGCGCCTCGCCGGCGGGGTCGAGTCCGAGCACAGCGAGCATTCCCGAGACGGCTGCGACGGCATGCGCCACTGCGTCTCGATCGCCGACGTCGAGAGCGGTGTTGCCCGCCCGAACCGTCTCATGCAGCACGGCGAGCGCCTGCGGGACGGCGAGATCGTCGTCCATCGCCGAGGCGAAGGCGGCGGGAAGTTCGACGTCGCGAGGCGCTGATGCGTCGGGAAGCACGCGCGCGGCGCGCTGCAGGAACGCCTGGATGCGGGCGAGCGCCGCCTCCGCCTCATCGAAACTCTGTGAGGTCAGGTCGAGGCTCGATCGGTAGTGGGCGGCTCCGAGCGCGTATCGCACGACGCGGGGGTCGCGCTCACGCAGCACATCGTCGGCGAGCAGGAAGTTGCCGAGCGACTTCGACATCTTCTGATCGCCGACCGTGACGAGGCCGTTGTGAACCCAGTAGCGCGCGAAGGCGTCACCCGCGGCGGTGGACTGCGCGAGCTCGTTCTCGTGGTGCGGGAAGCGCAGGTCGAGCCCGCCGCCGTGGATGTCGAACTCGCCGCCGAGGTAGCGCCGGCTCATCGCCGAGCACTCGATGTGCCAGCCGGGACGGCCGAGTCCCCAGGGGGAGCTCCAGGCGGCGTCCGACGGCTCTTCGGGCTTGGCGCCCTTCCACAGGGCGAAGTCGCGCGGATCGCGCTTGCCTCGGGGGTCGGCGTCCGCCGCGGCCTCCATCGCGTCGAGCGACTGGCGCGTCAACGAGCCGTAATCGGGCCACGACCGCACATCGAAGTACACGTCTCCCGATCCGTCCGGCGCCGCATAGGCGTGGCCGCGCTCGATGAGGGTCTCGATGAGCCCGATCATCTGCGGAACGGATGCCGTGGCGCGCGGCTCGTACGTCGGCGCGAGCACGCCGACCGCCGCATAAGCTCGAGTGAACTCGAGCTCGATCCGGTAGGCGAGCGCCCACCAGGGCTCGGCATCCGTCGCATTGGCGAGGATCTTGTCGTCGATGTCGGTGACGTTGCGGACGAAAGTCACCCGCCCGTGACGGTACTCGAGCCAGCGACGCAGGATGTCGAACCCGACAGCGGCCCGGACATGGCCGATGTGGGGCCCCGACTGGACCGTCGGACCGCAGACGTAGACCGTGACGTTCGACGGGTCGCGCGGCGCGAAATCGCGCAGCGCCTGCGCGCGGGTGTCGTAGAGGCGAACGGTCACTGCACCAGCCTACCGGCGGGCTGCCGCGCCGCCGTGGCATGAGCGCGCTCTGAGACGCGGTAGAACTGGAGGGTGCTGCCCGTGATCGCCGTCCTCGCCGCGGCAGTGCTGTTCGGCACGACCGGCACCGCACAGGCCCTCGGCCCCGAGAGCACCACACCACTGGGGGTCGGCGCCGCCCGGCTCATCGTCGGCGGCACGGCGCTCGCTGCCGTCGGCCTTTCGGTCGGGGCCCGAAGACAGCGCGCACGCTTCGCTCGCGACGGCATCCGCCCGGTCACGAGTTCGCGCGCCGTCGCCCTCATGGCACTGACCGGGCTCTGCCTCGCCCTCTACCAGCCGTTGTTCTTCCTCGGCACGGCGCGCAACGGTGTCGCCGTAGGGACGGTCATCGCACTCGGATCCGCGCCGGTGCTGGCGGGACTGCTCGAGTGGGCCCTCACGCGGCGGCGGCCGACGACGTCGTGGATGACCGCGACCGCCCTGGCCACGGCCGGAGTCGCCCTGCTCGCCGTCGCGGGAGGCGGCTCGGCGGGGGCGGACGGTCTCGGCGTGCTGGGGTCACTCGGGGCGGGCGCCTCGTTCGCGGTGATCGCCAACGCGCAGCGGCGGCTGATCTCCGGCGGCTGGGACGCCTTCACCGTCTCGGGCGCGATGGGAGCCGGAGCTGCGGCGTGCGGCGTCGCGATGCTCCCCTTCACCGACATGGGCTGGCTTACCGACCCCCGCGGCTGGACGATGGCTCTCTGGCTCGGGCTCGCGACCGTCGCGCTCGCCTACGCCCTGTTCACCTGGGGGCTCGGCGGTCTGAGCGACGCGACCGCGGCGACTCTCACCCTCGCCGAACCGCTGACGGCAAGTCTGCTCGGCGTCATCCTGCTCGGTGAACGTCTCGCTCCGCTCGCGCTCGTTGGGCTGGCGGTGCTCGCCGCGGGCCTGGTGCTGCTCGCCGCGACCTCGCGCTCTCGTAGCAACCCCGCCCCGACACCCCTGGAGGCCTGACATGACGGAATCGCTCACCATCGTCCGAGATGATCTCTCCGGCCTCGCGACGCGCGGGCTGCTGGCCGCACATCTGGCCGGCATGCTCGCGAACACGCCCGTCGAGAGCGTGCACGCACTCGACCTGACGGCGCTGCAGCATCCCTCCGTGCGGGTGTACTCGGCTTGGCTGGGCGACGAGATCGCCGCCGTCGGAGCGTTCAAGGTCTTCGGCAGCGACCGCGCGGAGATCAAATCCATGCGCGTCTCGGAGGCCTTCGTCGGGCGCGGGCTCGGGCGCGCGATGCTGCAGCACCTCGAGCGGGAAGCCCGGGACGCCGGCATCCGCTCGCTCTGGCTCGAGACCGGCTCCGGCGCGGCTTTCGTCCCGGCACGCGGACTCTACGAGAGCGCCGGGTTCTCGTACTGCCCGCCCTTCGGCGACTACTCCCCCGATCCGCTGTCGGTGTTCATGACGCGCGACCTCGATCCCGCGACTGAGTCCGCTGCTCGCTGAGCCGCAGCGCGGTCGACGTCGGGCGCACTTCGATGCATCAGGCGCAGCTCGAACCGCGCTTCATCCACGCAACTGCGCCCGAGCCGCGGCGGATGCCGGTCGGCCCCTCAGCGGATGCGGTGAACGAGGGCGACGGCGGTCGCTGAGACGCCTTCGCCGGCGCCGGTGAACCCGAGCCCGTCGGTCGTCGTCGCGGCGACGGAAACCGGCGCCCCGAGGGCATCTGTCAAGACCGCCTCGGCCTCGGCCCGGCGCGGCGCGAATCGCGGGCGGTTGGCCTGCACCTGAACCGAGACGTTGCCGATCGCGAACCCGGCCTCAGACACGAGCTCGCGCACCCGCCGCAGGAAGACGACGCCCGAGGCGCCCGCATACTCAGGGCGGTCGACGCCGAAGTGGGTGCCGATATCGCCGAGGCCCGCGGCCGCGAGCACCGCGTCGACGATCGCGTGGGCGACGGCGTCACCGTCGGAGTGACCGCGCAGTCCGGCCTCATCGGGCCAATCGAGCCCAGCCAGCCGCAATGCCCCGTCTCCCCCGAACGCGTGGACGTCCGTACCGATACCGACGAGCGGGATCACGGATGCCGCAGCAGTCGCCGGCCGCAACAGGTGACACGCTCGATCGAGGTCGGCGGGCGTGGTGATCTTGAACGACAGGTCGTCGCCCATCACCGTGTGGACGGGGTGACCGACGGCCGCGAACAGGGCGGCGTCGTCGGTGTACTCCTCGGCCGCCGCGGCGTACGCCGCCTCGAGGAGAGCGCGGGGGAAACCCTGGGGGGTCTGCGCCGCTACGAGCGGAGTGCGATCGACGGCTTCATCGACCACGGCGCCGGTCACGCGTTTGAGCGTATCGACGACCGGTCGGGCGGGGATGACCCCGGCGCCGGTGCGTTCGACCTCGGCGATCACCCGTTCGAAGACATCCGGCGGGGTGAGGGCGCGAGCGGCGTCATGGACGAGGACGGTCTCGACGTCGGCCCACAGCGCTGCGAGCCCCGCGGCGACCGACTGCTGCCGCGTCTGGCCACCGACGACGACCGAGACGAGATCGGAACGCCCGCCGAACGCCGCTTCGGCCTCGGTCAGCGCGTCGCCTTCACGCCCGCGCGGAACGACGATCACGACCTGCGCCGCCGGCGCAGCGGAAATGCCGTCGAGCGCGTGCCTCAGGATCGAATGCTCGTCGATGCCGACGAAAGCCTTCGGCGCCCCGGCCGACAAGCGTGTTCCGGAACCGGCCGCGACGACGACGATAGCGACGCGCGGAACGGGGATGATGCCCACGGCAGCGGATGCCGGATCGGCCTCAGGAGGCGAGGACCTCGTCGAGGACGCCCGAAGCGTGGTCCTCATCTGCCTTCAGCGCGAGCGCGATCTCGGAGACGAGGATCTGACGCGCCTTGGCGAGCATGCGCTTCTCACCCGCGGACAGGCCACGGTCCTGATCGCGACGCCACAGGTCGCGAACGACTTCGCTCACCTTGATGACATCGCCCGAGGCGAGCTTCTCGAGGTTGGCCTTGTACCGACGCGACCAGTTGGTCGGCTCTTCGGTGAAGGGCGCGCGCAGGACGTCGAACACGCGCTCGAGACCGTCCTTGCCGATGACGTCGCGAACGCCGACCAGGTCGACGTTGTCAGCCGGGACCTCGATGATGAGGTCTCCCTGGGTGACGTTGAGCTTCAGGTATTTCTTCGTCTCGCCCTTGATGATCCGGTCCTTGACCTCGATGATCGTGGCTGCCCCGTGGTGGGGGTAGACGACGGTTTCGCCAACCTCAAAAAGCATGGAGTTATATCCCTTCGGCAACATCCAGGATAACACAGGGGGCATACAGTAAGGTTTGCCGCCGCTTATGCCCCGCAGCGTCCAGCCAGTGTCGGCGGACCAGCCTCGTCACCCTCTAGACTGCTGATGACGCCGTCTGCCTGCCTGGAGGATCCGTGAAACTGCGAATCGTCGCTTCGATTGCCGTGGGCGCCGCCCTGACCCTGGGAGCCGCCGGCTGCAGCATGATCGCGCCGCAGGCGACCACGATCGACTTCTCCGCTTCGGACGGCGTGAACATCCCGCCGTCCGGCCCGCTCGACGTCCGCAACGCGATGGTCATCGCCGACGAGTCCGGCACGGCCGGCAACTTCCTCGCCGCCATCGTCAACCCCACCGACGAGGACCACACGCTCATCTTCGGGTTCGACGGCGTCACCACCGAGATCGAGGTTCCGGCCCGCGACAGCATCAGCCTGGGCGTCGACGGCAACGAGCCGATCCTGCTCGACGGCATCGACACCAAGCCCGGCGCGACCCTTCCGATGTCGTTCCAGTCGGGCGACGCCGAGGGCGTACGCATCGACGTGCCCGTCCTCGACGGCAAGCTTCCCTACTACACCGAGTACGTCCCGCTCGAGACGCCGACCCCGTCGGCGACCCCCACACCGACGGCGACGCCCACCCCGTGACGACTCGGCGCATCTGACGCGAAGAGAGGGCCCCGCGTTCATCGCCGGGCCCTCTCTTTTCATCGCGCTCGCGAGCGTCAGCCTTCGAATCGATAGCCGAGGCCCCGAACGGTGAGCAGCATCGACGGCTGCCCCGGGTCGCTCTCGATACGCGAGCGGATGCGCTTGATGTGCACGTCCAAGGTCTTCGTGTCACCGAAGTAGTCGCTGCCCCACACGCGGTCGATCAGCTGCCCGCGGGTCATCACGCGTCCGGCGTTGCGCATGAGCACTTCGAGCAGCTCGAACTCCTTGAGCGGCATGTTGATCACGCTGCCGTCCACGGCGACCGTGTGACGGTCGAGGTCGATCGTCACCCGACCGCCGACGAGCACGCGTTCGTCGACATCGACCTCTGCGGTCGCCGCACGGCGCAGCACAGCCCGCATCCGCGCCAGCAGCTCGCGCGACGAGTACGGCTTCGTCACGTAATCGTCGGCGCCCAATTCCAGCCCGACGACGATGTCGACCTCGGAGTCCTTGGCCGTGAGCATGATGATCGGGATCTTCGACGTCGTCCGGATGATGCGGCACACCTCGGTTCCCGGCATCCCGGGCAGCATGAGGTCGAGTAGCACGATGTCGGCACCACGCGACTCGAAAGCCTCGAGCGCAGCGGGTCCGTCCTCGGCGATCTCGACCTCGAAGCCCTCCCGTCGCAGCAGGTAGGCCAGCGGGTCGGCGAGGTCGGGCTCATCCTCCACGAGCAGGACACGGGTCATGATGGGTCTCCCTTCGTCCGGGCGGGAAGGGCCCGGGCGATCTTCTTTCTGGTCTTCCGGGGCGTCGGCGCCGCGCCGTCGGGCGCGGCGATCGCGGGAAGGCGGATGGTGAACGTGGAGCCGCGGCCCGGCCGCGACCACAGCTGGACCTCGCCCCCGTGGCGTTGCACGGCGTGCTTGACGATCGACAGCCCGAGCCCGGTGCCCCCGGTGCGTCGGGAACGGGCGTAGTCGGCCCGGTAGAAGCGCTCGAAGACGCGCTGCTGCTCGCTCTCGGGGATCCCGATGCCCCGGTCGGTGACGGCGATCTCCACCGTGTCGCCGTTGCCACGGATGCCCACGCCCACTTGGCTCGCCGGCGGCGAATAGACGATGGCGTTGGCGATGAGATTGCCCACCGCCTCGCTCAGCACCTGCACGTCCCCGCGGACGTAGAGCCCGCGGTCGCCACCGCGCACGAGGGCGACGCCCGCCGACTCGGCAGCGATCGCGTGCGTCTCGATCGCCGACGTGACGACCTCGTCGATCGCGACGTCGCGCAGCTCGGTCAGCTCGTCGGAGGATTGCAGGCGAGACAGGCTCATGATGCGCGAGGTCAGGTTGCCGAGCCGCATCGCCTCGGCGCTCAGCCTGCTGGCGAACGAGCGCACCTGTTCCGGGTCGTCGGCAGCGGACTCGATCGCCTCGGCGAGCAGAGTGACGGCTCCGACCGGTGTTTTCAGCTCGTGGCTCGTGTTGGCCACGAAGTCGCGTCGCATCTCGGCGAGGCGCTCGCGCTCGGTGATGTCGCGGACCAGCACGAGCGTGAAACGCGGCGTGATGCTGCTGGCGCGCGCGACGATGAGGCGTGGTTCCGCCGGCGCGACGCCGCGTCGGAGCTTCAGCGTTCCCGTCTCGGAGTGCGGCACGCCGCGGGAAGACCGCAGCAGCTCGCGCAGCTCGTCGCCGGGGATCGACTCGCCCTCAAAGAGACCGAACAGCTCGGCGGAGGGCGACGTCGCGACGATCGTGAACGACGCGTCGACGATGAGCGCAGCCTCGTCGAGGGCGCCCAGAACGTCACGCGCGCCCGCAGGCAGTTCACCGTCGGCCTGTTCCTGCGCCTGAGCGCGAGCACGCCAGGCGAGGAAGGCCACGGCGCTGATGAGAAGGCCGACGAACACGCCCGCGAGAAGGGCGAGCAGCGCGAGCTGCGTCGGATTCATTCCTCCAGATTAGAACGCGGCGCAGGGTCCGCCCATCGCGTCTCGGCCGTTCCTCCCCCGACTCGCGCGGATGTTCATCGGCTCGGCACCGTTCGTTAACCTTGTCGAGCGACAATCGCGTCGCCGTGAGTACGGCGTCGTGCTGTCTCCGCAAGAAGGAAAGGTGCTCCGATGCGCGAAGTCTTCCACCAGTCCCTCGAGGACGTCCAGACCCGCCTGGTCGAGATCTCCGAGCTGGTGACCGTCGCGATCGAGAAGGCCACGCGTGCATTCGGCACGAGCGACATCACCCTCGCCGAAGAGGTCATCGACGCGGATGCCGTGATCGACGAGAAGGCCATCGCGATCGACGAGCTGGCGATCGAGATCCTCGCCCGCCAGCAGCCGGTCGCCCGTGACCTCCGCATCGTCGTCTCGGCGCTGCGTACGAGCGCGTCGCTCGAGCGCATGGGCGACATCGCCGAGCACATCGCGCAGCTCACCCGCATGCGCTTCCCCGAGCGCGCCATCCCGAAGGGCCTGAAGGGCACCTTCACCAAGATGGGCGAGATCGACGTCGAGGTGGCGCGCACGCTGACCGAACTGCTGCGCTCGGAAGACCTCGCGCTCGTCGAGACGCTACGTGCTCTCGACGACCGGCTCGACGACCTCCACCTCAGCGTCTTCGAGAAGGTGCTCAGCGAGAACTGGCAGGGCGAGGCCGCGGCCACGGTCGACGCGACCCTCGCCAGCCGGTACCACGAGCGCTTCGCCGATCACGCGGTCACGGTCGGCAAGCGCGTGGCCTACCTCGCGACAGGTGAATGGCGCCCCGACACCGAGACGATCAACGTCATCGTGAACGAGAGCGGTCTCTGACCGACATCCGATCTCGACGCACGAAGGGGCGGTGCCGATCGGCACCGCCCCTTCGTGCGTGTCGTACTTAGGCCTTGCCCTGGTTGGCCACGGCAGCAGCTCCCGCTGCGGCCGCCTCGGGGTCGAGGTACTCGCCCGGACCGAGCGGCTGCAGGTTCTCGTCGAGCTTGTAGACGAGCGGGATGCCGGTGGGGATGTTCAGCTCGGCGATGTCGTCGTCGCTGATGCCCTCGAGCTGCTTGACGAGCGCGCGGAGCGAGTTGCCGTGAGCGGTGACGAGCACGGTCTTGCCGGCACGCAGGTCGGTGGCGATGTCGGACTCCCAGTAGGGCAGCAGACGGTCGATGACGAGCTTCAGCGACTCGGTGCGGGGCACCTCGCCGTCGATGTCCGCATAGCGCGGGTCGTTCACCTGGCTGTACTGGTCGTCGTCGGCGAGGGGCGGCGGCGGCACGTCGAACGAACGACGCCACAGCATGAACTGCTCGTTGCCGAACTCCGCGAGGGTCTGCGCCTTGTCCTTGCCCTGCAGGGCGCCGTAGTGGCGCTCGTTCAGACGCCACGAACGCTTCACCGGGATCCAGAGGCGGTCGGCCGCATCGAGCGCGATCTGAGCGGTCTGGATGGCGCGGCTGAGGACCGATGTGTACAGGACGTCGGGAAGCAGGCCCGCCTCGGCGAGCAGCTCACCGCCGCGCTGGGCCTCGGCCTTGCCCTGGTCGGTGAGTCGGACGTCGACCCAGCCGGTGAACTGGTTGGACTTGTTCCACTCGCTCTGCCCGTGGCGGAGGAGGATCAGCGTGTAGGGCGCACTCATGCTCCGAGTCTATCGAGCCGGGGCCTGCGATCATGGGGTCATGGCCCCGGGACATATCGGGCAGGCCACCCGTGGAACCACGAACACGAACCGCCTGCGTCGCGTCGATCGCTGGATCGCGCGGCATCCCGTGCTGCGCCGGTGCGCCGACCCCCTGGTGATCGACCTCGGCTACGGCGCGAGCGGCGTGACGGCGTTCGAGCTGGAGGCACGTCTGCGCCCCGCGCGAGCCGACGTCGAGGTGCTCGGGCTCGAGATCGATCCCGAGCGCGTCGCTCGCGCGCGCTCGCAGCTCGAGGAGGCGCAGGCCGGACGCACGCCCTTCGCCCCGGACGCCCGCGTCGGATTCGCGCGAGGCGGGTTCGAGGTGCCCGTGCCGGGTGGCCGTCGCCCGGCGATCATCCGCGCGTTCAACGTGTTGCGCCAATACGACGAGGCGGATGTCGCCGACGCGTGGTCTCGGATGACGTCGCGCCTCGCGCCCGACGGGATGCTCGTCGAGGGCACGTGCGACGAGATCGGCCGGGTGAGCACCTGGATCGAGGTGGGCCCGGATGCCGTACCCCGTAGCCTCACGGTCTCGCTCCGTCTCGCGGGGCTCGACTCCCCCGCGATCGCGGCCGAGCGGCTGCCGAAGGCCCTCATCCACCGCAACGTCGCCGGTGAGCGGGTGCACGAGCTGCTGTCGTCGCTCGACGACGAGTGGCGGCGGGCCGCGCCGGCATCCGCTTTCGGCCCCGTGCAACGGTGGCGCACGGCCCTGGGGGCGATGGCTGACCGCGGAATCGATCTCGGCGACCGTTCCCGGTGGCGCCTGGGCGAGTTCACCGTTCCCTGGAGCGCAGTCGCGCCGCGCTGACGCCCGCCGCGTCCGTCATCGCGAGAGGTCAGCCCTCGTTCCAGTCAGCGGCGTCCCGTCGCGCGGCAGCACGGCGAGCGATGGCGACGGCGGCCTCGTAGCCCTCCTCGGGGTACGAGACGAGGTGCTCCGTCGCGAGCGCATGCATGCGGACGTTCCACTCCCCCGCTGCCGCAGCACGGTCGATGGCGTCGCGGCCCGATTCGCCGAGCATCACGAACGCCCGGCTCAGACTCTGCTGCAGATCGTCCGGCCCGAGGCCGAAGTGCGCCGCCAGTTCCGATGCGAGCGCGGCGCGCTCGGCCTCGGGCGCGAGTCCGGCTGCCGTACGCCACGCGGTCCGCGCGACGTCGGCGTCCTCGTCGTGCAGGAGCTCCGATGTGATCGCCGGCCAGGCCCGGGGGTCGCGGATCTTCGAGAGCGTGTGGAGCGCCTGAGCCCGTGCTCTCGGGAACGGCGATCCGAGCTCGGGAAGCACCCGATCGAGAGTCGTGTCGCGGTCCTGCCGGGTGAGGGCCCAGGTCAGGGTCTCGCGAACGGTGAGGTCGGGCTCGTGCGCGCACTGCTCGACGAGAACCGCTACGTACTCGGGACGCGGGTAGGTTCCGGCTGCCATCGCGCTGCGGACCCGCTCCGACCCGTCGGGTGAGTCCAGTGCGCGGCGCAGCAGATCCGCGGCCGTGGGGGCGTTCTCGCTGGTCATGTGGCCTCCCTCCCCCTCCATCGAACACGCGCGCCGGCTCGCTTGTTCCGTCGACAGGCTGAGCGTGCCGGCAGGCCCGGTGCGGCGACGGCCGCACCGACTCAGCCTGTCCTCGGGCCGGTTCGGGGTCAGCCGACGATGTCGAGCGCGACCTTGATCCAGCCGGGCTCGCGGCCTGGCCGATCGGATATACCTCGGCCAGCGGCGAGTACACCCCGATGATCCCGATGCGGCCGTACTTCGCGGGGCCCGCCGTGTCCGAGGATGATGCCCTCCTTCATCCCCGACATCGTACCGCGGATGAAATGGAGATCGGTGCCGCAGATCGCGCTGCGGGTGATGCGGACGATGGCGTCATGCCCGTCTTCGATGCGCGGTTCGTCGACCTCGTCGAGCCGGATGTCGCCGATGCCGTGCCAGACCACTGCCTTCATGATCGCTCCTCACTCCAGGGGAAGACGACCACGCTAGGGAGGCGCCGGGATGCCGCGCGAGGCGGTTGCGAACCCCTGCTGCCTGCCGTACCGTCGGCGGGCGCTCAGATCCGCGGCATCGCAGCGCGGGCCTCGGCCTGCGGCATCCCCGCCGCCGTGAGCAGATCGACGACCAGTGGACGCAGCGCCGTGATGACGTTCTGGTCGCCGAGTGAGGAACCGGGCGCCAGACTGGTCGGATCGAGCCGGGTCGCGACCGCGAGCAGCGACTCTCGGGCGGCCGGTTCCAGCGCGATGTCGTCGATCGACTGGCCCAGCAGGTCGGCGGAGCGCGCGATCTGGGCGAGCAGGTCCGCCGCGATCGGGCGCGGCTGGCGGTCTTCGAGGGCGTACACCACGCGGCGTGCGATGACCCGGAGGTTGCGTGTCGCGAGGTCGAGGGAGGCGCGCATCCGGTCCTGACGTTGCAGCTCCTCACGCTGGCGCCGGAGGAACGGCGAGATGCGCGCTACGGCGAGCCCGGAGTCCAGCGAGGTCGTCCAGTCGTCGACGAGCGGCTGCAGCGCTCGCGCCTTCTCGAGTCCGCGGTCAGCACGCACGCGGTCGCCGCGGCGCAGCGCCTGGATGACGGTCGCCGCCGCGCCGTCGAAGTCCGCGAACAGGGCGCGGCCCGCGCGCGAGACTTCGCGCAGCGGCCGGCGCGGCAGCAGGGCCGTCGCCAGCAGCGCGGCCACCGCTCCCACCGATCCGTCGACGAGGCGAAGGAACGGCATGCTTCCGGGAATCGCGATCACGATCACCGACTGGATCGCTGCCGAGATCGCGAAGCTCGGCTGCGCCGAGAGCGCCCGTGCGGTGAGCAGCGTCGCGGCGAGAGCCAGGGCGAGCTGCCAGGTTCCCGATCCGACGACGACCACGATGAGTTCCGAGACGAGCACGCCCACCAGCATCCCGATCACCGTCTCGAGAACCCGACGAGGCCGCGCGTCGCGCACCAGACCCAGGCTCGAGATGGTCACGGTCGCCGCGAGCAGGGGCGACGGATGCCCCAGCACGAGGTGCGCGAAGGCGTAGGCCGCGGATGCCGCGACGACGATCTGCACGATCGCCGGAGCGGAGTCGCGCGCGCGCTCGAAACCGCGACGCGGGCGCACGCGCGCCCGCCAGCCGGTCGCGATGGGTGCCGTGACGGCGGGCGGCTCGTCGGAGCGCTCGGGCGACACGTCAGGTGCGGCGGCTCAGGCGCGGCAGCCTCGGCGGCGCAGCGGTGCGCCCGGCGTCGGGCGGCACGACGACCTCCTGCACAGCGGCCACGCTCTCGCCGTCCGCGTCCACCACGAGCTCGGCGTCGACGGGCACCGACCGCTTGACGATGGCGAGGGCGATCGGGCCCTGCTCGAAGTGCCGGGCGACCGAGGTGATGCGACCGACCTCGTCGCCGTCGCGGCGCACGACCGCGCCGCGTTCAGGAAGCACCGCGTCGCTGCCGTCGAGCTGCAGGGCCACGAGCCGTCGGGGTGGATGGCCGAGGTTGTGCACCTTCGCCACCGTCTCCTGGCCGCGGTAGCAGCCCTTCGACAGATGGACGGCGGTGCGGAGCCAGTCGACCTCGTGGGGAAGCGTCATGCCGTCGGCCTCGGTGGCCGCGCGCGGCCGCCACGCGGCGACGCGCAGGGCGTCCGCAGCCCATCGCCCGGCGACACGGCGACGGCCCGCGGCGGCATCGTCGGCGAGCCGGCGGAGGTCCTCGCGGTCGACGATCGCCTCGGCCCAGTCGCGTCCGGCGCCGGGATGCCCCTCACCGGCCGCGTACCCCCACCCTCCGATCGAGACCTCGGGCCACGGGTCGCGCCACACGGCGGACGATGCGAGGTCGGCCACTGCTGATGCCGTTCCGCCGACGACCGCCGTGTCGCCGGAACGATCGACGACCTCGACCCGCAGCCGGAACCGCATGCGCGTGAGCCAAGTGACCAGCGCCTCGAGACGCTCGACGTCGGTGATGAGCCAGGTCATCTCGCCATCGTCGACGACGGATGCCGCGTGCTCTACGTGACCATGCGGGTCGAGCACGAGCAGTTCGGTGCTCTCCCCCGGGAGCAGCTGCGTCAGCGCCTGCGACGTGAGCGAGTCGAGCCAACTGAGCCGGTCGGGGCCCGCGACCGTGACCACGGCACGGTCGCCCAGGGGTGCGACCGCACCGCCACTGTCGAGGAGCTGCTGCTCGCGCATCGGATTGCCGATGTGCGTGAGCCCGAGGTCGTCGCACACCGCTCCGTCGACGCCGGCGAAGGTCGCGCCGTCGCCCGGCATCACTCGGCCTTGGCCAGACGGGCGGAGGCGTGGGAGGCGAGCTCGCCGCCGAGCGCCGCGATGTCCCACGCCCAGAGGAGGTGGCCGTCGACCAGCCCGTACATGCGAGTCGCCGCGGTGTACTCCTTCGCCCCCGCCGTGCGGACGACGGCGTCCGTCGCGAGGTCGATGCGCGGCCCGCGGACCTGCCCGAGGTAGAGCTCGCTCACGCCGTCGGAGTGCACGAGGGCGACCTCCAGGTCGAAGCCGCCTTCAGCGTTGCGGAGCGCCTCGACGTCGTCGACGGTGCGCTCGCGCCCGGGTGCGGATGCCGGAAGCAGTCCCGGTCCCGCATCCTCGGCTCCAGCCGGACGCGCGACCCTCCAATAGCCGGTCTCGGCGACCAGCGGGCGGATGCGTGCACCGCTGTCATCGAGGAGCCAGGCGCTGGCGGAGTAGTTCAGATAGTCGCCACCGTCGTGGCTGAAGCTCACCTGGTGCGCGAACTCGCCGGTCAGATGACCGTCGGCCGTCTCGTAGTCGATGACGCCCGAGCCCTCCCAGACTCCGAGCAGCCACGACAGCGGGACGAGGTCCGCCGGCAGGTCGGTGGGCAGCTCGAGCACGATGTCAGCGCTGGCCGCGGTAGAGGTTCTTCACGACGACACCCGACACGAAGACGATGGCGAGCGACGCCAGTCCGAGCAGGCCCACGTAGAAGATTTCGAGCGCGAGGAGATCCATGTCTCTACTCTATGCCCGCGCGGACCGTTCACGCCTGTGGCAAGCCGTTGCGGTTGCGGTCAGGCTCCGACGAGCGACGCGAGCCCGAACCCGATGCCGATGAAGCCCATGACGAACAGCGCGCCGAGCACGCTCACGGCCACGCGCTCGATGAAGCCGCGCACCCGTCCCAGCGCCAGCTGGATCGCGAAGGCGAGGATCAGGCAGCCGCCGAGGGCCACCGGCATCCACATGGCCCGGTCTTCGGCGGGGGCGAGGATCCCGACGACGACTGCGGCGACGGCCGCGGCGATCCAGACGGCGACGACTCCGACGACGGTGCGCGGGGGTGCGAGATCGGGCGTGGTCACCGTCCCATTGTGGCCCACCATGTCGCGCGGTGCGACGGTGCGCACAGGCCGCGCCCAGCGAACGCCTAAGATGAGGTCACGTCCCGGCCGCTCCCGGAGGAATCCCCGTTGGCACAGCTTCTCGTTCTGAGTTCCACGCACGGCGGTGGTCTCGCGCTCCCGGCGCTCGAGCTGCTCAGCCACCGGGTGCGGCAGATCCCCGCCGAACCCGCACAGCTGGTCAACGCCCCCAGCGCCGAAGTCGTCTTCGTCGACGCGCGTCATGACCTCGTGGGGGCGAA
The DNA here is from genome assembly GCF_027157935.1 of Microbacterium sp. H37-C3. Taxonomy (NCBI): domain Bacteria; kingdom Bacillati; phylum Actinomycetota; class Actinomycetes; order Micrococcales; family Microbacteriaceae; genus Microbacterium; species Microbacterium sp. H37-C3. The sequence continues at coordinate 69,049 of NZ_JAPVLR010000003.1, forward strand.
GTCGCTGTGCAAGATCCTCGGCAGCACCGGCATCGACGCACCGCTCGTGCTCATCGTCACCGAGGGCGGCCTCACCGCCGTCTCCACCGACTGGGGCATCGATGACGTCATTCTCGCGACCGCCGGCCCCGCCGAGATCGACGCGCGCATCCGTCTGGCGATCGGACGTGTGAGCAAGGACGCGGTCTCGAGCCGCATCCAGACCTCCGGCATCACGATCGACGAGTCGTCGTACTCAGCGAAGGTGCACGGACGGCCGCTCGATCTCACGTACAAGGAGTTCCAGCTGCTGCACTTCTTCGCGACGCACCCCTCGCGGGTGTTCACCCGCGAGCAGCTGCTGAGCGAGGTCTGGGGATACGACTACTTCGGCGGCACGCGGACGGTCGACGTTCACGTCCGGCGACTGCGCGCGAAGCTCGGCGACCTCGAGCAGCTGATCGGCACCGTCCGCAACGTCGGCTACCGCTTCAACGTGTACGAAGACGAGCCGGTTCCCGCCGGCGGCGCATCCGCGCAGAGCTGACTCTCCGCCTCGTTCACCGGCAGGACACGCAGGACTGCCATGATGAGGGGATGATCGACACCGAGGCTCTGGACTCCGGTCTGGGCGACGCCGACGACGACGACTTCGACCCGGCCGTCGAAGACGTCGACGCGCAGCTGCCCGACCACCGCTACACCGACCGTGAGATCAGCTGGCTCGCCTTCAACCAGCGCGTGCTCGAGCTCGCCGAAGACCCGACGCTGCCGGTGCTTGAGCGGGCCAACTTCCTGGCGATCTTCGCGAGCAACCTCGACGAGTTCTTCATGGTGCGCGTCGCCGGCCTCAAGCGGCGAATCGTCACCGGCCTCGCGGTACCCACCAACGTCGGCCGAGCTCCGCAGGAGGTGCTCTCCGACATCTCGGCCGAGGCGCACGCGCTGCAGCTGCGCCACGCCGGCGCATGGGGCGACATGGTGCAGCCCGCCCTGGCGGAGGCGGGCATCGAGATCGTCGGTTGGGACGACCTCGACGATTCCGAGCGCGGCCGTCTGTACGACTACTTCCAGGCGCAGGTCTTCCCCGTTCTGATGCCGCTAGCCGTCGACCCGGCACACCCCTTCCCCTATATCTCGGGGCTGTCGCTGAACCTCGCGATCCGCATCCGCAACGCCAAGACCGGCCGGCAGGAGTTCGCGCGCCTGAAGGTGCCGCCGATGCTCCCGCGGTTCGTCGAGCTGAACACCGGCACGTCGGTCAAGCGCTACCTGCCGCTCGAGGACCTGATCGCGAACAACCTCGAAGACCTCTTCCCCGGCATGGAGATCCTCGAGCACCACACCTTCCGGCTCACGCGCAACGAGGATGTCGTGATCGAGGAGGACGAGACTGAGAACCTGATCCAGGCCCTCGAGGCCGAGCTGCTCCGGCGTCGCTTCGGGCCGCCGATCCGGCTCGAAGTGACCGAGGACATGGACGACGTCACGCTCGACCTGCTCCTCGGCGAGCTCGACATCACCGACCAAGAGGTCTACCGGCTGCCGGGACTGCTCGATCTGCGCGGACTCTTCGACCTCGCGCGCATCGACCGCCCCGAGCTGCGGTACAAGCCCCACGTCCCCACGACGGCGACCGCTTTCCAGCCCGCCGAGCAGAACGGGCGCACCGACTTCTTCGGCGCCATCCGCGCCGGCGACGTCCTCGTACACCACCCGTACGAGTCGTTCACCACGAGTGTCGTCGCGTTCCTCGAGCAGGCGGCCCGCGATCCCCACGTGCTCGCCATCAAGCAGACGCTCTACCGCACCTCGGGCGACAGCCCCATCGTGCAGGCGCTGATCGACGCCGCCGAGCGCGGCAAGCAGGTGCTGGCGCTCGTCGAGGTGAAGGCCCGCTTCGACGAGGCCGCCAACATCGTGTGGGCTCGCAAGCTCGAGAAGGCCGGTGTGCACGTCGTCTACGGCCTCGTGGGGCTGAAGACCCACTGCAAGCTGCTGCACGTCATCCGCGAAGAGGACGGCACGCTCCGCAGCTACAGCCACATCGGCACCGGCAATTACAACCCCAAGACCAGCCGGCTCTACGAGGACTTCGGCCTGTTCACGAGCGACGAGCAGGTCGGCCGCGACCTGACGCGTCTGTTCAACGAGCTCAGCGGCTACGCGATCGAGAAGAAGTTCAAGCGGCTGCTGGTCGCACCCCTCCACCTGCGGAAGGGGCTGCTGCGGCACATCGACGCCGAGCGCCGCAACGCGCTCGACGGCAAGCCCGCCCACATCCGCATCAAGGTCAACTCGATGGTCGATGAGCAGATCATCGACGCCCTGTACCGGGCGAGCCAGGCGGGCGTGCGTGTCGACGTATGGGTGCGCGGCATCTGCTCGCTGCGCACCGACCTTCCCGGCGTCACCGACAACATCACCGTCCGGTCGATCCTCGGGCGCTATCTCGAGCACTCGCGCATCTTCACGTTCAACAACGACGGCGACACGATCGCGTACATCGGCAGCGCCGACATGATGCACCGCAACCTCGACCGCCGCGTCGAGGCTCTGGTGCGCGTCGTCGCTCCTGCCCACGTGAAGGAGCTGACGACGCTGTTCGACCTGGCGATGAGCGACTCGACCAGCTCGTGGCACCTCGGTGACGGCGGAGTGTGGACGCGCCACGCGTTCGACGACGACGGCAAGCCGCTGGTCGATCTGCAGGACCGCACCATGGCTCAGGTGCAGCGGCGCCGCCGGGCGCGGGCGGTGCGATGACCGACACCGCGGTGTACGCGGCAGGCGGAGTCGTCTGGCGGTGGGTCGACGACAAGGTCAGGGTGCTGATCATCCATCGCACCAAGTACCGCGACCTCACCCTGCCCAAGGGCAAGGTCGATCCCGGTGAGATGCTCGCCGAGACGGCCGTGCGCGAGATCCGGGAGGAGACCGGCATCTCGGTCCGGCTCGGTCCGCCCGTCGGTGTCTCGAAGTACCACCTGCCGAGCAAGAAGCAGAAGATCGTCCACTACTGGGCGGCTGAGGCGACCGACCTGGCGATCAGGATGTCGACGTTCGTACCGAACAAGGAGATCGCCGCGCTCGAGTGGATGAGTCTGAAAAAGGCTCGCAAAGCGCTCAGCTACCCCGTCGACGTCGAGATCCTCGACGAGTTCGTGCGGCTCGTCGACGAGCGCGCCATCGACACATTCCCCCTCATCGCGCTGCGGCACGCAAAAGCCGTCGCTCGCGAGGACTGGGACGGCGAGGATGCCGCGCGGCCGCTCTCGTCCCGAGGCAAGAAGCAGGCGCACGCGATCGTCGGCCCGCTCGTCGCGTTCGGCGTCCGCCGCATCATCTCGTCCGACGCGCGGCGATGCGTGCGCACCGTGACGCCCCTGGCGGCCGCGATCAGCAAGCGGATCGACAAGTCTTCGCACCTGTCGCAGGACGCCTGGGAGAACGGTCAGGCCGATGTCCGGTCGGTCGTCGGTGATCGCGTGCGCGCCCGCAAGCCGGTCGTGCTCTGCACCCACGGCCCGGTGCTGCCCGACCTCCTCAGCGAGATGGCGCTGGCCACCGGCACCCTGCGCGGGTCGTATCTCGGCAGCGCCTCATCGCTCGAGACGGGCGCATTCTCGGTCGTGCACCTGCCGCGGGAGAACCCCGGCGCCGGGATCGTCGCAATCGAAACCCACATGCCGAAGGTGTGATCTTGCACGCGATGATCCCCCGATAGCCGCGTCTTTCCGGGGCTGGGGAGCGCCGTTCACCTTCTGTTCACCCCCACAGCGCACTCTCGTAAGGGACGGTGTCTACCGTTCGGGACGAACCTGCACCGGGTTCTCGTCATCAACATGCGAAGGATTCACACAGTGAAGCTCTCCCGACTCGCCCAGCTGGGCGCCGTGGCCGCCGTGGCCTCTCTTGCCCTCGCGGGCTGCGCTGCGAACGAAGGCGGCGCTCCCGACGCCGGCGCCGGCTCGAGCGACTCCTCGGCCCCCTCCCTCGAGGGCAACCTCGTCGGTGGCGGTGCCTCGTCGCAGGAGGTCGCCGTCCAGGCCTGGACCCAGGGCCTGCAGACCGCCAACCCCGGTCTCACGATCGACTACGACCCCTCCGGCTCGGGCACGGGACGCGAGTCGTTCCAGGCCGGCGCCGTTCAGTTCGCCGGCTCGGACCGCGCGTTCAAGACCGACGAGATCACCGCCGGCCCGTTTGAGGCGTGCGCCGAGGGCTCCGACCTCGTCGAGCTCCCGACCTACATCTCGCCGATCGCCGTCGTCTTCAACATCGACGGTGTCGACTCGCTCAACCTCGACGCCATGACGCTGGCGAAGATCTTCGCGGGCCAGATCACGACGTGGAACGACCCGGCCATCACGGCCCTCAACGAGGGTGTCGAGCTGCCCGCGACCGCGATCACCCCGGTTCACCGCTCCGACAAGTCGGGCACCACCGGCAACTTCACCGACTACCTCGGCAAGACCGCTCCCGACGTCTGGACCGCCGGTTCGGTCGAGGAGTGGCCGGCCCTCGGCGGCGAAGCCGCTCAGGGTACGTCGGGTGTCATCTCGGCCGTCGAGGGCGGCCAGGGCACCATCGGCTACGCCGACGCCTCGCGCGCCGGCGACCTCGGCACCGTCGCGATCAAGGTCGGCGAGGAATTCGTCGAGTACTCCCCCGAGGCTGCTGCCGCCATCGTCGACGCCTCGCCCGAGGAGGAGGGTCGCGCCGCCACCGACATCGCGATCAAGCTCGACCGCACCAGCACCGAGGCCGGCGTCTACCCGATCGTCCTCGTGAGCTACCTCATCGGCTGCGCCGAGTACAAGGACGCCGCGACCGCTGAGATGGTCAAGGGCTTCTTCAGCTACGCCGCGAGCGCCGAGGGCCAGGATGCCGCGGCATCCGCTGCCGGCTCCGCTCCGATCTCGGAGACCCTGCGCACGCAGGTGACCGAGGCCATCGAGGCCATCAAGTAATACGCTCCGGGTGCCCGGTCCGGTTTGCGCCGGACCGGGCACCTCGCGCGGTTCCCGTCCGTCGCACAGAATCGAAGCCATGACCACCACACCCGAGGTCACCCGCACCGGAGCCCCGAAGGCCAAGACCCGAGCGGGCGACCGCTGGTTCTCCGGCACGGCGCTCTTCGCCGGCTCGATGATCCTCGTGACCCTCGCCGCGGTCGCGATCTTCCTGGTCATCCAGTCGCTCCCCGCCTTCGTCGCCACCAACGAAGACGCCTCGATCCTGCCCGACAACTTCTGGTCGTACGTCGGGCCGCTCGTCTTCGGCACCGTCTGGGCAGCCGCGCTGGCGCTGCTCATGGCCGTGCCGCTGTCGCTCGGCGTCGCCCTCTTCATCTCGCACTACGCCCCGCGCCGGCTGGCTCAGGCCCTCGGGTACGTCGTCGATCTGCTCGCGGCCGTCCCCTCCGTCGTCTTCGGCCTGTGGGGCATCGGCGTACTGGCACCGGCCGTGCAGCCGATCTACAGCTGGTTCGTCGACAACGTCGGGTGGTTCCCGCTCTTCAACGGTCCGGTCTCGAGCACGGGCCGCACGATCTTCACGGCATCCGTCGTCCTCGCGGTCATGGTCACCCCGATCATCACCGCGATCTGCCGCGAGATCTTCCTCCAGACCCCGACCCTGCACGAAGAGGCCGCGCTGGCCCTCGGGTCGACGCGCTGGGAGATGATCCGGATGGCCGTCTTCCCCTTCGCCCGCAGCGGTATCGTCTCGGCCGCCATGCTCGGCCTCGGGCGAGCACTCGGCGAGACCATGGCCGTCGCCATGGTCCTGTCCGTGTCCGGCGGGGTCACGTTCGCGCTCTTCACGTCGGGCAACCCCTCGACGATCGCGGCGAACATCGCTCTCACCTTCCCCGAGGCCTACGGGACGAACGTCAACGTCCTCATCGCCACGGGCCTCATCCTCTTCGTCGTCACCTTCGCGGTGAACGCGGTCGCGCGCTACATCGTGAGCCGCCGCAAGGAATTCTCGGGGGCCAACTGACATGACCGCGACTCTCACTCCCCCGAGCACGTCGGCGCGCAGCGCTTCGACGAGCCTCACCACGGGGCACCTGCCCAAGTGGGGGCCTTGGGCGATCCTCGGCGCCTCGCTCATGGTCGTCGGCATCTTCTTCGGCGTCATCGCCGCGGCATCCGGCGATGCGCTCAACGTCCCCGGATGGCTGATCCTGTCGGCCGTGGCATACCTCGTGCTCATCACGGCGGTCTCGGCCGCCGTGGAGGGCCGCCGCAAGTCGGTCGACCGCCTGGTGACCGGGGTCGTCACCGTCGCGTTCCTCATCGCGATGGTGCCGCTCGTCTCGGTGGCCTTCACCGTCATCACGCTCGGCGCTCCCAGCTGGAGCGGCGAGTTCTTCAGCTCGTCGATGCGCAACGTCGTCGGTGAAGGCGGCGGCGCGCTGCACGCCATCATGGGCACGGTCCTGATCACTCTCGCCGCAGCCGTGATTTCGATCCCGATCGGCATCTTCACCGCGATCTACCTCATCGAGTACGGCCAGGGGAAGCGTCTGGCTCAGGGCATCACGTTCCTCGTCGACGTCATGACGGGTATCCCGTCGATCGTCGCGGGCCTCTTCGCCTACGCCCTGTTCGCACTCTTCCTCGGCCCCGGTATCCGCCTCGGCATCATGGGGTCGGTCGCGCTCGCGGTGCTGATGATCCCGGTCGTCGTCCGCTCGACCGAGGAGATGCTGCGTCTCGTCCCCAACGAGCTGCGCGAGGCGTCGTACGCGCTCGGTGTGCCCAAGTGGCTCACGATCGCGAAGGTCGTGCTCCCCACCGCCATCGCCGGTATCACAACCGGTGTGATGCTCTCGATCTCGCGCGTCATCGGCGAGACCGCCCCGCTGCTGATCACCGCCGGCTTCACGGCATCCATGAACTACGACCTCTTCAACGGTCGTATGCAGACCCTGCCGGTCTTCACCTACACCCAGTACATGAACCAGGGCATCCCCGCCGAGGCCTTCGTCGGCCGCGCCTGGGCTTCGGCTCTGACCCTCATCGTCATCGTGATGCTGTTGAACCTCGTGGCGCGCCTGATCGCCAAGTTCTTCGCACCCAAGACCGGCCGCTGACCCGAAAGAAGAAACCTCCGTGTCCAAGAGCATCGAAGTCAACGACCTCAACGTCTACTACGGCGACTTCCTCGCCGTCGAGGGCGTCTCCCTCGACATCGAACCCCGCAGCGTCACCGCCTTCATCGGCCCGTCGGGCTGCGGCAAGTCGACCTTCCTGCGCACCCTGAACCGCATGCACGAGGTCATTCCCGGCGCTCGCGTCGAGGGAAGCGTTCTGCTCGATGGCGACAACCTGTATGGCCCCGGGGTCGACCCGGTGCTCGTGCGCCGTCAGGTCGGCATGGTGTTCCAGCGGCCGAACCCGTTCCCGACCATGTCGATCCGCGAGAACGTGCTGGCCGGCGTCAAGCTCAACAACCGTCGCATCTCGAAGTCGGACGCCGACGCGCTCGTCGAGAAGTCGCTGCGCGGCGCAAACCTCTGGAACGAGGTCAAGGACCGCCTCGACAAGCCGGGCTCCGGCCTCTCGGGCGGACAGCAGCAGCGTCTGTGCATCGCTCGCGCGATCGCGGTCTCGCCCGACGTGCTGCTGATGGACGAGCCCTGCTCGGCGCTCGACCCGATCTCGACGTTCGCGATCGAGGAGCTCATCCAGGAGCTCAAGAGCGACTACACCGTCGTCATCGTCACGCACAACATGCAGCAGGCGTCGCGCGTCAGCGACAAGACCGCGTTCTTCAACATCGCCGGAACCGGCAAGCCCGGCAAGCTGATCGAGTACGACGACACGACGTCGATCTTCACCACCCCGTCCGTGCAGGCCACCGAGGATTACGTCTCCGGCCGCTTCGGGTGAGTCGAGCCCCCGGCTCGTCGTGGGCCGGGTCCGGCAAGGGCCGGGATGCAAGGGATCGTGCGCAGCGCGCCGGTGCGAGGACTCCTCGCCCGGCGCGTCGCCGTTTCCGCCTTGCATCCCGGTGCGGCGGGCTGCGTCGGGCGTTCGGGCGGCCGTCGTGCCCGGATGCAAGGGATCCGTGCCGACACCCCGGTGAGGATGCCGTTCGGGCGGGGTGTCGGGGCGAATCCCTTGCATCGCGGAACGGGGCCGGCGGGTGGGCCGGTTCCTGCACGCGGCACCGAGCACCCGAGCAGTGCACAGAACGAGCCATGTGGCCCGCGGACGGGCTCGGGGCCGGCGACGGTGAGGAGATGTGCGAGTCGCGATCGGTCTTCACGACCCGGGAGCTCCGGGCCGACGGGCTGACGCGTCGCGAGATCGCCGCGGCGGTCGACTCCGGCCGGCTCAGCCGCATCCGGATCGGCATGTACGCTTCCCCCGGCGCGTGCGCCTCGGCCCGAGCCATTGCAGCGCACGGCGGCTCGATGGCATGCGTGACGGCCGCGAGGCATCACGGCCTCTGGACCCTCGATGACGACGACGAACCGCACGTATGGCTGAAGACCGGCCAGCGAGCCCACCACGACGGGTCCTGCGGGTGCATCGAGCACTGGGACCGAGATGCGCGTGACGCGGCATCCGGTCCTCTTCCCCTCCGGCGGGTGCTGCGCCAGATCCTCGGATGCCGCGGTCCTGAGCACTTCTTCGTCACGCTCGAATCCGCGCTGCGACAGCGCAGCCTCACTCGGGACGATCTGCGGTGGCTCCGCCGGCACTCCGATGCCCGCGGCCGGGAGGCGCTGCGCCTCGCTCGAACGGATGCTGACAGCGGACTCGAGTCGCTCCTGCGGTGGCGTCTACGGAAGCACGGCCTCCGGGTGAGGACGCAGGTCTCCGTCTTCGGAGTCGGCGTCGTCGACGCGCTGATCGGCGACCGGCTCATCGTCGAGCTCGACGGCAGGGCCAATCATCACGGCGAGGCGAAGCGCCACAAGGACCTCACTCGCGACGCGAACGCGGCCTCGTGGGGTTACGTGACACTGCGCTTCGACTACGCGCTCGTCGTCCACGACTGGGAGCTCGTCGAGTCCGCCGTCCTCGGCGCCCTGCGATCGCACCCGAGCCTGGCGCTCGCGGCACCCGCCTGACGCCCACTCCACACCTTCGGCCTCGACCGCCGAGATCCGGGGTCAGTCGCGCGGCAAGAGCAGGTATGCGTTGAGGGAGGCCGTGAACTCGGCGTCCATATCGAGAGCGGCGCCGTCGAGCTCGATGATGGGTGCCGCGAGCCGGACGCTCGACACCAGCCACGCGGCATCCGCTCGTCGCAGCTCGTCGACCGGAATCGTCTCGTACGCCGTCTCGAAGCCGCGCTCCGCGAGGTGCTCGAACAGGCTCAGCTGCGTCGTGCCGTGCAGGATCCCGCCGTTGGGCGCCGGGGTGACGAATGCGTCGCCGCGCCGCAGGATGAGCGATGCCGTCGGCGCCTCGAGCACGAACCCGTCGGAGCTGAGGAAGATCGCATCGTCGGCTCCCCGCCGGTGCGCCTCGCGCAGGGCGGCCATGTTCACGGCATACGACAGGGTCTTCGCACCCAGGAGCAGCCACGGAGCCTGCGCGGGCGCATCGATGGCGTAGCCGCGGTCGAGCGTCACGACGCGGATCCCGCTCGCGCGCGGCTCGCTGAAGTCCGCCGCGGCCGCTGCCGTCGCCCACGCCGTCGGGGTCGGTCCGTGCTCGATGCCGCGGCTGAGGATCAGCTTCACGACTCCCTCGCCCGAACCGCACTCGGATGCCGCGACGGTCACGGCCTCCCGCCACTGGCCGATGTTCGGCACCGGCAGGTCGCAGAGCTCGGCGGAGTGCGCCAGGCGCTCGAGGTGCGCCTCGACCTCCTGGGGGTGGCCGTCGACCACGCCGATCGACTCGAAGATGCCGTCGCCGCGCTGGGTGCTGAGCTCCCCCACCGTCAGCGCCGGGGCCGCGGGATCGACCGCGGTGAAGGTCGACGCGAAGTCCGACCGGGTGTCATCCGCCGCGAGCGGGTCGATCATCAGCGCGAAACGCAGTGCCATGCGCCGAGCCTACGACGCGCCCGGTGCCGGGATGCACGACATCCTGAGCGACACCCCGGTACGGATGCCGCTCCCCCGGCGCGTCGCCCACGATCCCTTGCATCGCGGCCCGCCCGCCGCCGCCCGCGAGTCCCCGCCAGTACCGGCCGACCACCGGTTTTGTCTACCCCGGGAATGCCCACGTCCGAGGCTCCGTTAGACTGTATGTGCCGGGCCGCAGTAACCCCGGGCTCCATCTTCAGCCGCTGCGAGCGGCCACGCGCCGAGAGGCGTTCTGCGGCCCGGCACTTCTCTTTTCCGGGGTCTTTGCCGGCTTTCTCTCCGGACGCCGGCGCTACCTCAGGTGAGAGCCTCGCGGCGCCACAGCCCCGCGCACGAGCCCAGGTCGTCGGCGTACGTGCTCAGGCGCAGGGCGCGTGCGGTCAGCGCCGACGAACGGTCGGGTTCACTGACGTCGTGGTCGTCGGCCACCGAGGTCGCTCCGGCGGATTGCACGCGGCAGAACGACGCGGCCCGTTCGAGCGCGACGGCGAAGTCGCCGCGGAAGACGCCGCGCATGATCACGTCGATGAGGGCCACGAGCTCTTCCGGCCCCGCCGGTGTGGGAGCCCCCGCGATCACTTCGTCGGCAGAACGCAGCACGACCCGTCCACGTTCATAGAGCAGCGCGGCGGTGCGCGGGTCGCGGTGGATCATCAGCTGCAGCAGGTAAAGCCGCCAGAGCGCGCCCGGCAGCGACTTCGCGGGCGATCGCGACCACAGCTCGGCGACGGTGTCGATGCCGTGCTCGGCGGTGAATCCGACGAGGCGGTCGACCACGGCGTCGCTCGGGTCTTCGCGCACCCGCGACAACAGGGCACCCGCCGTCGCGTGGGCGACGCGAGACACCTCCGCCGGATCTTCACCCGCGAAGTGCCGATCGAACTCGTCGGCGGGTCGCCGAACGGGCTTGTGGTAGTCCCGGGATCCGTCCGTCATCATTCCAGGCTAAGCGAGAGCGGCGGCCCTCCGGCCCTCGCGGGCACAAGCTGGAAACGACGAAACGGCCGGCCCACTCGGGGCCGGCCGTTCCGCTGCCGGATAACGGGGTCGGGCAGTCAGGCGCTCGTCGGGATCGCGACGATGGGGTCGGTGGTGGGCAGGCCACTGGGCGACCCGCCGCTCTGCTCGATGGTGAGGGCGATGACGTCCTCAGGCTGCATGTCACCCTCGAGAAGCATGGCGGCCGAACCGTCGCTCGATTCGAACGCGCCCGCCGGGATCGGCGCGCTGCCGCGCACGAACCATGCCTCGTACGACTGGTCGTCGGCGATCTCGGGCAGACCTTCGGCGACGAGCACGACGCCGTCGACGCTGGGCGACCAGTGAACAGTGGCTTCGCCGCCGTCCACCAGCTGTGCGGTGCTCGACTGGGCGTCGCCGGAGCGCTCGATCTGCGCGAGCACGCTCTCGGCGGACGGCGCGCGCATGCCCTGCGTCAGGGTGCCGACACCCCAGCCGATGCCGACGAGCAGCGCGATCGAGGCGGTCAGTGCGAAGAGGCTGCGCGTCCAATTGCGACGCTGCACCAGCTGCACTTCCTCGGTCACGGGAGAGCCGACGGGGTAGCCGGATGCCGCGGCCCGCGGGTCGTCGTCCTGGAGCTCGTCCGCCGGGTCGGCGATGTCGTCTTCGTGACGCGGCGCTTCGACGGGTGCGGACGTCTCGGCCTGCGGCTCGACCACGTCGGACGCACCGATCTGCGCGAGCAGGCTCGCTTTCAGGCCGGGCGGGGGCGTCACGTCGGCGACGCCCTCCGACAGCAGAGCCGCGGCTGCGGCATCCGCCTCGACCAGGGGCATCCACTCGGGGTGCGCGTCGAGGGCCTCGCGGTAGGCGAGCTCGTCCTCAGGCGACAGCGCTCCGAGCGCGTACCCTGCCGAGAGCTCGGCGAATGTCTGTTCGTTCACGATGTCACCCCCATTGCACTACGGAGCTTGGTCAATCCGTCACGCATCCGTGTCTTGATCGTTCCGAGCGGCGCTCCCACCAGCGCTGCGATCTCGCTTTGACTGTAACCCCCGTAGTAGGCGAGGGTGATGGCCTCTCGTTGCGCCTCGGGTAGAGAGCTGAGAGCCCGAGCGACGCGCCGTCCTTCGATGCGCAGCTCCACCTGTTCGGCGACACCTTCGGGCTGTGTCGCCATCTCTCGGTAGCCCGCACGCACATCGCGATCGCTGCTCGCCTGCGACGACCGGACTCGGTCTACCGCTCGGCGGTGGGCGATCGTGAGAACCCACGATCTTCCTTGCCCCTTCTTCGGAGCGAACGTCGAAGCGGATTGCCATACCTCGAGGAAGACCTCCTGGAGCACTTCCTCGCTCTGCGCGCGGTCGACCAGCACGCGCAGGATGAGTCCGAAGACCCGTCCGGACAGGATGTCGTACAGGCGGGCGAAAGCACTGTGGTCACCGTCGGCGCAACGCTGGATCAGCTCCGCGACGTGATCCGTCGACGGCCCGTCGTCGGGCACGTCCATTCCATCTATGACCATCGCTACCAGCATGCCGCATCCTCCGACCTGTTCCCGGATGCAGCGCCGACCTGTTATCGGTTCTCTACCTGCCGCGCTCGCGGCCACGGCCGTCACGGCATCGGTGTCGCCCTTCTTCGTATGAGAGGGGTGCTTCGGATGCCTGAAAACTCGGTTTCGAACTTTCTTGAACTTTTTCCGATCCGATCGGGAGGGGCCTCCGAAGAACCCTCGACGCCGGGGACGGACCCACGGCGGAGAACACACGGAGGCAATCATGCTCAGCACCAAGAAGAAGTTCACTGCTGCCCTGGCCCTCGGCTTCGCCGGAGCCCTCGCTCTGTCGGCCTGCTCGTCGGGATCGGGTGACACCATGACCGAGGAGACCGAGGCCCCCTCGTCGTCCGCCGCTCCCATGGAGACGGCTTCGCCCGACGCTTCGATGGACCCGGCCGCCAACCTCGTCGGCCCCGGCTGTGCCGACTACGCCGCAGCCGTTCCGGACGGATCCGGCTCGGTCGCCGGCATGGCTCAGGACCCGGTGGCGACCGCAGCCTCGAACAACCCGCTGCTCACCACCCTCGTCGCCGCCGTCAGCGGACAGCTCAACCCTGACGTCAACCTCGTCGACACGCTGAACGGTGACGAGTTCACCGTTTTCGCTCCCGTCGACGACGCTTTCGCGAAGATCGACCCCGCCACCATCGAGTCGCTGAAGACCGACTCGGCGACCCTCACGTCGATCCTCACCTACCACGTCGTGCCCGGCCAGATCGCGCCCGACGAGATCGACGGCACCCACACCACCGTCAACGGTGCCGACCTGACCGTCACCGGCTCGGGCGACAACATCATGGTCAACGACAGCGCCGCGGTCATCTGCGGTGGCGTCACGACGGCCAACGCCACGGTCTACCTCATCGACACGGTGCTGATGCCCCCGATGTGACCCGAACAGCCGCGGTGAGGGGTTCCCGCGGCACGGCCTCGGTATCTCCGTGGCCGAGGCGAAGCCGCCGGTGCGAGCACACCGGCGGCTTTGTCGTGCCCGGACGGATGTCGGCGGGTCGGGTGTCGGTCGGTTCGGGGCCTCCCCCCGCGGCTACTAAGCTGGGAACCTCAGGGCCTCTAGCTCAGTCGGTAGAGCATCGGACTTTTAATCCGCGGGTCGTGGGTTCGAGCCCCACGGGGCCCACTCCTCGAAGGATGGCACGGCACGCAGAACGCGGTCAGCGCAGCACTCGAGCTGTGCTTGCGCGGACCACGAATTCCACCGACGGAAGCTGGACGGCCTCCGGTTCTTTGCCTTCGACCAGCGCGACCAGGGCATGCGCACATGCTCTGCCCCAGGCGATCACATCCTGACGCACCGTTGTCAGCGGCGGCACGATGTACGGCGCGAGCGGGATGTCGTCGAACCCGACGATCGACAAGTCACCGGGCACAGTCAGCCCGCGGTCGATGGCGGCCGACATCCCGGCGATGGCCATCAGATCGTTGGCGTAGACGATCGCCGTCGGAGGATCCGACAGGTCAAGTAGCTCGTGGGTCGCCGAGGCCCCCGCCGCACCGGTGAAATCGGCGCTGACAGCGGGCCCGGGCGGCAGCCCCAGGTGCGCCATCTCTTGCTCCCAGGCCTGCCGACGGACGTGGGAGTGGATGTAGCGGTCCGGGCCGCCGACATGCGCGATCCGTCGGTGCCCGAGGGCGCTCAGGTGGCGCACGGCGCGCCGGACGCCAGCGGCGTCGTCCAAGCCGATGGGCGCTATGTCGCCACTCCCGGGACCAGCCGGCCCGACCATGACGAAGGGCATGCCGAGGCGCGTCAACTCATCGGGCCGGGCGTCGTCCATACGCAGGTCGCCGAGGAAGACGCCATCCACCCGCGACTCGCGCGCGAAGCTGACATACGCTGCGTGCTCGGCATCTTCGCTCTCGACCACCTGGAGCATGAGCGCATAGCCGATGCCCGACAGGCCGCTCTCGACGCCAGCGATGAACTGCGGAAAGAAGGGGTCGGTGCTGAACAACTCGGGCTCGCGGCGCACGACATAGCCCAGAGCCTGCGCACGGCTGCGAGAGAGGGCACGCGCGCGCGAATCAGGACGCCAGTCGAGATCGGCCGCGGCCTGCAGGATGCGCTGACGAGCGGTGTCGCCCACACCGCCGCGTCCATTGAAGACGAACGACACGGCGCTCTTCGATACGCCCGCGCGCGCGGCGACGTCGCCGATGGTCACCTTGCGCTCCCGATGCTCGCCGCGGGACGGGCGGGGCCGGTCCTCGGGGCTCTCCGAAGCAGCCGGGCCTGGCGGGGGCGTGGTCATCGCCCCATCATAGCGCGCGTTTTAGCGCTCTTTTAGTGCGGATCGCCCGCGTTGATCCGCGTTCTGGCGCGGTGACGACGCGTTCGCGCCCGAGAGTTGACCTACGGGAGACAAACCGGTTTACTACCATCGTCGGGATGCCTGCCGTCCACCCACGACCGACGGCGCACGCGACTCGAGAATGAGGAGTGCCGCGATGACGCGCGTAGCAGACAGGGTCTCCGATCCGACCGGCGTCGTCTCGCCCCAGACGACCGCAACACCGCGACGAAAGCGACGAGTGCATCGCTGGCTGGGCGAGAATCCGATCGGCCTGCTCTTGAGCAGCCCCTATGTCGCCTTCGTCGTCGTCGTCTTCCTCGTGCCGTTCTGCTTCGGCATCTGGATGTCGTTCCACGAGTTCTTCTTCACCGCCCCCGGCGTCGCGGTACCGCATCCGTTCGTCGGATTCGACAACTTCGCCACGGTGCTCGCCGACAGCCAGGTGCGGCAGGCGTTCCTGAACCTGCTGATCTTCCTCGTCATCAACGTGCCGCTGACGGTCGTGCTCGGCCTGCTGCTCTCGAGCGGACTCAACGCCGTCGTGCACTGGAAGGGCTTCTTCCGCGTCGCCTACTACATCCCCTACGTCACCGCGTCGGTCGCGACGATCGCGGTGTGGATCTTCTTGTTCAACGGCAACGGCGTCGTGAACGCGCTGCTCGGTAGCCTCTCCCCCGACCCGACGTGGCTCGCGAATCCGACGATCATCATGCCGCTGATCGCGGTGTACGTGACGTGGAAGAACCTCGGCTTCTACATCCTGCTCTATCTGGCCGCACTGCAGAACGTGCCCGAAGAGCAGTACGAGGCCGCGCAGCTCGATGGTGCCGGGCGCTGGCAGCGCTTCCGCTCGGTCACCCTGCCGGGAGTGGCTCCGGTGACGTCACTGGTCATTCTGCTGTCCATCATCACGACCGGCCAGATCTTCACCGAGCCATATCTGCTCACCGGCGGTGGGCCGAACGGCGCCTCGCTGACACCGGCTCTGCTCATGTACCAGAAGGGGATCCAGCAGGGGCAGCCCGACATCGCCGCCGCGATCGGCATGATCCTCGTCGTGGCCGTGATGCTCGTATCGCTCGTGTCGCGCCGCCTGACGGAGAGGAAGAACTGATGACCACCGAAACCCCCCTCCCCGTCGACGCACGTACAACACGCGCCCGTAGGCCCGGCGGGTCGCGTATCCTCGCCGCGCTCCGCTTCGGCGCGCTCGGCGTCGGCGCCCTCGCCGCGCTCGTGCCCTTCTACTACATGGTCATCGGGGCGCTGCAGCGCGAACGCGACACCAGCCTGTTCGGCCTCCTCCCACTTCCGGGCAACCTGACGCTCGACAACTTCACCGAGGTCAACGAGTCGATCAATCTGCTGCGCTCGCTCGGCAACTCGCTGATCATGACGGCCGGTGTCGTCGGCTGCACGCTCGTGTTCGGCCTGCTCGTCGGCTACGCGCTGTCGATCCTCCAGTTCCGCGGTCAGGGCCTCGTGTTCGCCCTCGTGCTGCTGGTACAGGCGATCCCCTTCCAGCTGCTGATGATCCCCCTCTACGTCATGGTCGTGCGCTACTTCAACCTCGCCGACAACTACATCGGCATGATCTTGCCGTTTGCAATCAACTCGGTCGCGGTTCTGATCTTCCGCCAGTACTTCCTGCAGATCCCGAAAGAGATCTTCGACGCCGCTCGCATCGATGGGGCGAGCGAGATGCGCATCCTGCGGTCGATCGCGGTGCCCCTCGTGCGCCCCGCAGTACTGACCGCCATGCTCGTGACCTTCATCGGGCCGTGGAACGAGTTCCTCTGGCCTTTCCTAGTCACCAAGAACGCCGACCTGCAGACCCTCGCCGTGAGCCTGGCCAACTTCTCGCAGTCCAACGGCACCTTCCTCGCCAACCCGATGGGTGCCGTACTCGCCGGAGCCTGCGTACTGGCCGTGCCGGTCGTCGTGCTGTTCCTGCTCTTCCAGCGCCATTTCACCTCAGCGAACCTCGGGTCCGCCGTCAAGGGCTGACGCAGCCCGTCCCTCCGAATGAAAGACACACGATGACCACTCATTCCCCCGTGGGCTCGATGACCGACGTGCCGTACGCGCTGCGCCGGATCGGCACGATCATGACCTCCGACGCGAACGATCCTTTCGAAGTCGAAGGCGTGCTCAACCCCGGCACCGCCTGGGGCCCCGATGGAGAGCTGTACCTCTACCCACGCATCGTCGCCGAGGGCAACGTGTCTCGCATCGCACGCGCACGCGTCGTCGTCGACGACGGCCAGCCGGTCGCGGTCGAGCGTCTCGGCGTCGTGCTCGCGCCCGACGAGGGATGGGAGTACGGCGCGAGCAACGCCGGCGTCGAAGACCCGCGCATTACCTTCGTGGAGCCCCTCGGTCTGCACGTGATGACCTACGTCGCCTATGGCCCACTCGGTCCGAAGTCGGCCATGGCCGTGTCGACCGACACCGTCACGTGGCGTCGACTCGGGCCCGTGCGGTTCGCGTACCAGCCCGAACTCGACTCAGACCTGAACCTGTTTCCCAATAAAGACATCGTGTTCTTCCCGGACGCCGTTCCGGGCCCCGATGGTCGCCCGAGCCTCGCGGTGCTGCACCGCCCCATGTGGGACCTCGATTGGTTGCGCGACGGCGAGGGGGCGCGCCCTCCGGCGGGGATCGACGACGACCGCCCCTCGATCTGGATCGGCTACATCGACCTCGAGGCTGCGACACGCGACCTGTCGACGCTCACCCACATCGAGAAGTCCGAGATGATCGTCGCGCCGGAGGCCTGGTACGAGAGCGCCAAGATCGGCGCCGGCCCCTCCCCGCTCCGCGTTCCCGAAGGCTGGCTGCTGCTGCACCACGGCGTCTCGGGCGCGCAGCCGAAGGGGTTCGAGCTCGCACATGGCTCGAAGTACGCCGCGGGCGCCATCATCCTCGACGCGGCGGACCCACGCCGGATCATCGCGCGCTCGTCCGAGCCGCTGCTCGCGCCCGAGGTCGCAGAAGAGGTGTCGGGCACGCTCGGCAACGTCGTCTTCCCGACGGCCATCGAGACCATCGGCGGGCGCGACTTCGTGTTCTACGGCATGGCCGACTCGTCGATCGGCGTCGCAGAGCTGCGGCGCACGACCGACTGATCCGCACCGCGAACCGAGCCGCGCACAACGGAACCCCCTTCCACCGGGAGGGGGTTCCGTCGTGTGTGCACTCCGGCACTCGCGGGTCGGACAGACGAGTGCGGCCGGTACCCCGCAGGGCTCCGGCCGCACTGTCGCTCCGGTTTCAGGCGCGGTTTCGACGAGCGCCGCGCACCGCGGCGGCTCCCGCTACCAGCAGCGCCCCGGCGATGCCGATCGCCCACATGACGCCCGCGATCTGCCCGCCCGTAGCCGACAGCTCACCGTCGCGGTCGGGGTCCCCGGCGGACGGAGGGCCGGCGGGGTCGCCACCCGAACCGCCGCCTGCGCCGCCGTCCGAGCCACCGCCCGTGCCGTCATCCGAGGGCGCAGCGGCGACCGTGACCACCAGCGACGCGACATCCGTCTCGCCCTGCATCGCGACGAGCGTGTGCTCCCCCGGTGCGACATCGGCAGGCACCGTCGCCCTCAGCTCGAACGCCCCTTCGGCATCCGCGATGACTGCGCCCAGGTCGACAGGCGTCGAACGCAACTGCACCACGTACTCGGCGCCGCTTTCGAACCCGGTGCCGACGACGCTGATCGGCGATCCGGCCCGCACCTCGCCCGACACCGACAGCGTCGGCGTCGCGGGTGCTTCATCGACGAGGAGCCCATCGATCGCCGCGCGGAGCGCCGCGGCTCGAGCATCCGCCGTCTCCTGCGAGACGCCCGCGGGCGCCCGAAGCAGCTCCTTCGCGGCCTCGAGGGCCGGAAGCAGCGGTTGCCAGCTTTCGGCGGTGTACCGCGTGCTGTCGAGTGCGTTCGCCTGCTCGACCAGCCTCTGCAACTCCGCGGTCGAGATGGCGATGCTTACGCTCGACCACACCGGCTCGTCGCCGTTGGCGTGCAGCAGCAGCACCGACGTCGACCCCGACCGGCCCGTTGTCAGGTCGAACTCGATCCGACCGTCGGCTGCCACGCGGGCGTCACCGTCGACTGTCGCGACCGCAGCGTCGAGCGGGTACGCCGAGAACGTGTCATCGCCGTCGAGCGGGGTGATGGATGCCGCGACCACCGCGGTGCTGTCCGCTTCGGCGGTCACCGACTCGGTCAGCGACGCGAAGTTGTACCCGCCGTACAGCTCGAGCTCGAAGATCGACATGCCGTAACGAGTGACGGGCAGCCCCTCGACACGCACGTAGCGCACTTCGGTGTCGACGAAATCGACGACATTGCGCAGCTCGGTCGATGTCTTCCGCACCCGCGCGAGCTCGCTCCACGTCGTGCCGTCGATCGACCCCTGCACACGGTAGTCGTTCGACGTCGCCGCCTCCCACGTGATGACCGCCTGGTTGACCGTGCGCTCAGCGCCCAGGTCGACCTGCAGCCAGCGCGGAGTCGTATACGGCGCGTTCTGTCGCAGCGACGCCCACCGCGTCGTCGTATTGCCGTCGGTGGCGTACTGAGCGGCGAGCGCATCGCTGAACTGCGAGTCGGCTGTTGTGTCCTTGCCGAGGGCGAGATTCTCGCGGCCTGCGGGCGCTGCGTTCGCCGAGACGATGAGGTCATCGGGGAACACCTCGAACTCCCACAGCGAAACGCCGTATTGCGAGGCACTGCGCGCCGACGCCTGCATCCGGACGTACCGGGCGTCTGCGTCGATCGCGAGCACGTCGACGCCCCCGTCGCTGCCGGATTCCGGGGTGGTGTAGACATCACGCCACAGCGCGGCGTCATCGGAGACCTGGATGCGGTAGCGGGTCGCGTACGACGCCTCCCACCAGAGCCGCACCGCTCCGATCGGCTGCACCGACCCCAGGTCGACCTGCGTCCATGCGGTGTCCGACAGGTTCGAGCTCCACCGGGTGGCCATGTTGCCGTCGGTGATGCTCCCGATCGCGCTGCCTCCCGACGCGGTCGCCGACCGGCCGAGGGCGATGTTGCGCGTCGAGCTGACCTCGAACTCTGCGACGCCGTACGACCCGTCGCCGACGCTTTCGAGCATCAGCAGGCGCACGTAGGTGGCCGCCTGCGGCGCGAAATCGACCGCATCTGTACCACCGTCGCCGTCCTGCACGACCCGCTGATCGACCCAGGTGCGGCCGTCGAGAGATGTCTGCAGCAGGTAGCGCTCGGCCGCGGCATCCTCCCACTCGATCGTGACCCCTGTGACGAATGACCCGACGCCGACATCGGCGGTGAGCCACTGCACACCGGCCTCGCTCGATCGCCACGCGGTGCCGGCGTCGCCGTCGCCCGCGAACGCGGCGTCGGACCCGGCCGCCGTGCTGCTGGCGGTGAATGGCGACGCAGCGCCGCCCTCGGAATCGGTCAGCGGCGCGGTCACCGTCTGCCCCAGATAGGCGCCCGAACCGAGCGCAAACGTGCCGCGCTGGCTCGTCTCTGCGCCGATGAGGTCCACCCGCACCAGAAGCGCCGGCTTGTCAGGGTTGGCGAGGCTGACGACCGGAGAGTCGCCCGACTCGTCGAGGATGACGATGGCCGGCTGGTCGACGCGCAGCACGCGTCCGTCGCCGAGATCGAGGTCACCGGCTTCGTAGAACGTGGCCATCGTGCGCTCGAGCCCTGCGTGGCGCACCGCCTGCACCGACGCGTCATTGCGCAGCGTCTCGACTGCCGGGGCGGCGGCATACGCGGCGACCTCGCCGGGGCCGGCCGCCGGCAGGACCGTGTACTCGTAGCTCGCATCCGTCGGCCGCACGCCGTGATCGAAGTAGAGCGTGAATGCGTCTCGCTCGACGACGTCTTCCTCCACCCAGCTGCCGCTCTGCAGCTGGCGCGAGACACGCAGCGAGCCGTCGTCCGGCACGACGTAGCCGACCTGGTCGTTGTAGGCCCAGCGGGCGCCGTCGAGCGGCTGGTCCGACGTGCCGGCCTCGATCGTCTCGCCGCCCACCGAGGCGTTCGACTTCGCGGACGCCTGGTTCACGACCGTGTGCACGGCGCCGTCCGACGTCGACCGGATGCCGGTGCCCAGGGCAACCATCTCGTCGTCGAAGTAGTAGTAGCTCTTGCTCGCCTTCGACGACGAACGGTCGAGCGTGTACACGCTCGCACCGTACGTGCCGTCGGAGACACCGCCGGTGAAGCTGCCGCCGTTGCCGACGCGCCCGTTCGTGCCGCGCGTCTGTTCCTTGACGTAGGGCGCGGTCACTCCCGGGTAATGGAACCAGTCGAAGGCGGGCCCGAGCTCGAGGTACTCATGACCGGTCACCTGGATCGCGGTTGCGCCGGCGGAGTTCCAGTACACCTCGTTACCGACTGCGGGACGGAACGTCGACCGGTACTCGGCTCCGACGGTGCGGCTGGAGTTCAGGCGGGTGAAGATGCCGTAGTCATCGCGCAGCTGCGAGGAGAACTCCGAGCGCCAGAAGTACTTGTTTCCGGTTACTCCGTTCCCGACCGCCTGCCCGCGGATATTGGCCGCGAGATCGCGGTACGCGGTGGCGTACAGGGCGTCGGTGCGCACCATCTGATCGAGCGGCTCGAGGAACTCGGCGGCGTAGCCGGTGACGCCGTCGACCGTCTTGGGCGGACGGTAGCCGAGATACAGCATCCCGACCTCGCCGCGGATCATCCATCGAGTGCCGTTGATGATGTAGAACGCGATCGTGTCGAGCTGCTCCCGGGTGAAGCCGAGGCTCGTCCCGCGTGCAGCATCCGCCCAGATCGCGACGTTGGTGAAGAGGGCCATGCCGTAGCCCTCGCTGTACAGCTGGGCCTCGTGGGCCCAGAAGCTCGCATCGGGCTGCACCGCTTCGTTGACGTCACCGGACTCGTCGACTTCGACCGTCTCGACCATCGTGGCGAAACCGGCGGTGATGTCCTCGAAGTTGCGGGTCGACACCGCCTCGAAGAGGTAGTTGGTCGTGCGCCACGCACCGTTCGCGCCGACGGGGTCGAGCTTGCCGGTGTTGTGCTCCTGCGCCGCGTCGAACGCCTCGCCCGACAGCTCATCACCCACGAAGACTGCTATGCGGCCCATCACCATCGACTCGCCGATCTCGGTCTCCCACCAGTTCTGGTTGCCGGGGTCGACCCGATCCCAGTGCACGAGGGCGCGATCGAGAGCTGCTATCAGTTCAGGGTCCTCGAACCCGGGGGCGTCGGGCGACCGGTAGGCCTGGGCCATCGCGAGCATGCGGTACAGGGCGATGTAGGCGGACCACGTCGAGCCGTTCGCAGAACTCGTGCGGTCGGCGTAGTTCACGTCCTCCCACGAGCCGTCCTCGTTCTGCGAGGCGGCGTACTCCTGGGCCTCCGACGCGCGCGCGAGGAAGATGCCGTTGGCGATGATGATGTCATCGCCCTGCCCCAGGTAGTAGTCCTGCAGGCGGCTGACGATCGTGTCGACGTCGTCGTCGAGGGTGGCAGCAGCCGCCGGCGGAGCGATGAGGGCGCCGGCGCCGAGCACCAGGGCGGTGATGGTCGCGGCGAGCGCGGTAAGGGATCTCAAGACGGCTCCTTCGGCCTGACGGGCGCAGTGGAGCGTCGGTACGCAGCACTGCGGAGATGGGGATGATGCAGGACGGCATGAACACCGTCGACGGAAGGGAAAGGCCGGGCGGAGGACACCCTCCGCCCGGCCCGGGAATCAGCCCTGCGAGGCGAGCTGGTCGATCGTGTCGGCTGCGCTCTGCATGGTCTCGTCGAGATCGGCGCTACCGGTCTGCACCGCTGCGCCCCAGGCATCGCGGAAGGTCTGCCAGATCTCCGACGCGTTCGCGATGTTGGGCACGTCGACCGTCAGCGGCACCTCTTCGGCGAAGGTGGCGAGCAGCCGGTCACCGGCGAGATAGTCGGCGGCGACCTCGGTCAGGTCGGTGCGGATCGGGAACTGCCCCGTCGTCTCGAGCAGCGCCAGGTCGTTGTCTGCGTTCATCGAGAACTGGGTGAAGTCCCACGCGGTCTGCTTGTTCTCGCACGAGGAGTAGATGCCCACGTTCTTCGAGTCGCCGAACGTGTACGTCTCCTCGAGCGGAATGCCGTCGGCCGTGGGAAGCGGCACCACTCCGAACTCGACCTTGCCCTCGAACTGCGCGGCACCCCAGGGCCCCGCGATACCCATCGCCGCGACCCCGTCGGCGAACGGGCCAGCCCAGGCGTCGCCGGAGTAGGCCTCGGCCGACGCGTAGCCCTCGGCATAGAGCGTCTTCCAGAACTCGAGCGTCTCGAGTCCCTCCGGGCTCGTGAACGTTGCGGCTCCGTCAGCCACGAGCTGCTCACCGCCCGAGTTGGCCAGGAAGAAGGGGTAGAAGTCGAACAGGGCGTTCGTGTAGTCACCGGATGCCGGCGGGTACAGCGCGAAGTCCGCCGAACCCGCGGTCTTGATCGCCGCCGCGGCGGCCAGCACGTCGTCATACGTCGACAGGCTCGGGTTCTCGGCATCCAATCCGGCCTGGGCGAAGGCCGTCTTGTTGTAGTAGAGCATGAACGGATTCGCTTTCCAGGGCACCTGGTACAGGTCACCGTCGGGCGAACGGAATCCGTCTGCGGCATCGCCTGAACGCTCGGTGATGAATGACTCACCGTCGTCGAACGTCTTCGAGATATTGACCAGACCGCCCTGCTTCTGGAACGCGGGTACCGCAGCAGGCGCCGTGTTGTAGACGAGGCACGGCGTGTTGCCCGCGGTGATGGCGGCCGCGATCGCGTCTTCGGAAGACTTGCCCGAGGGGATGGCCTCGGCGGTCACCTGCGCGTCGGGATTCTCGGCGTTCCACGCGTCGACGACGGCCTCAGCCCACGCGATCTCCTGCTCGTTGGTCGAGTACCAGATCTTGATCGGGCCTTCGGTCAGCTCAGAGCCTGAGCCGGGACCGGTTCCACCACCTGCACAGGCGGTGAGCGGCAGGGCGACGGCGACGAGTGCGGCGGCCGCGACAACGGAACGCTTCATTGCGCGCTAACTCCTTCGTATGGCGCTGCCCGCGTCAGCGACGGAACTTCACTGTGATGCGGCTCCCGATGCGGTCATCGGCGACGACTTCGGCACGCCGGAACGAGTTCGAAGTCGCGTCCTGCCACGATTCACGCGTGCGGGCCGCGTTCGTCGTGACGGTGGATGCTGCAGTTCTAGTAAACCGGTTTGGTCGGAGACATGTCAAGGCGCAATACAGCCTCTCGCCCGGCAACTAAAACGGTCCATCCCGACCACGCCGGCGCACCCGCAGCACAGGATCCCCCCGGTCGATTCGCCAGGATCTGCGCATGCCTGGAGCCCAGGATCCGCCATACGTGGCGACTCGACGATCGGAGCACCCCGCAACCCCCTTCCGACCGCATCCCCTCCCCCGTAGCGTCGGCCGCATCCCCACGACGATGCGAACCATACGGAGGACGCGATGACCGATGTATCGAACCAGGGCCCGGCTGAGGGCGACGAGCGCCCCGAGCTGACCACGCGACAGGGACACCCCGTCTACGACAACCAGAATCAGCGGACGGTCGGAGCTCGCGGGCCCGCGACGCTCGAGAACTACCACTTCCTCGAGAAGATCAGCCACTTCGACCGCGAGCGCATCCCCGAGCGGGTCGTGCACGCGCGCGGCTTCGTCGCTTTCGGCTACTTCGAGGCGACCGGGATGTGGGGCGACGAGCCCATCTCGCAGTTCACGCGCGCGAAGCTCTTCCAGGAGCCGGGCAAGCGCACCGACCTCGCCGTCCGGTTCTCGACCGTCATCGGCGGACGCGATTCGTCGGAGGCGGCGCGCGACCCGCGCGGCTTCGCCGTGAAGTTCTACACCGAAGACGGCAATTGGGATCTCGTCGGCAATAACCTCGGTGTCTTCTTCATCCGTGACGCGATCAAGTTCCCCGACGTCATCCACTCGCTCAAGCCCGACCCGGTCACTTTCCGGCAGGAGCCGGCGCGCATCTTCGACTTCATGTCGCAGACGCCCGAGTCGATGCACATGCTCGTCAACCTCTTCAGCCCCCGCGGCATCCCGGCGAACTATCGCACCCAGCAGGGTTTCGGGGTGAACACCTACAAATGGGTCAATGAGCACGGCGAGACGAAGCTGGTCAAGTACCACTGGATCCCCTCGGTCGGCGTCAGCTCGATGACCGAAGCGGATGCCGCCGCCGTGCAAGCCGGTGATCTCGGTCACGCATCCCGCGATATGTACGAGGCGATCGAGCGCGGCGAGTATCCCGAATGGGAACTCCAGGTGCAGATGATGGACGACCACGACCACCCCGAGCTCGATTTCGACCCGCTCGACGACACGAAGGTGTGGCCCGAGAACGAGTTCCCGCCGCGTGTCGTCGGCAAGATGGTGCTCAATCGGAACGTGTCGAACTTCTTCGCCGAGAACGAGCAGATCTCGTTCGGCACCGGCGTCCTCGTCGACGGCCTCGACTTCTCCGACGACAAGATGCTGGTAGGGCGCACGTTCTCGTACTCCGACACTCAGCGCTACCGCGTCGGTCCGAATTACCTGCAGCTGCCGGTCAATTCCCCGAAGAACGCCTCGGTCGCGACGAACCTCCGCGATGGACAGATGGCGTACCACGTCGACAACGGCGGTGAGAATCCCCACGTCAACTACGAGCCGTCCATCACCGGCGGGCTCCGCGAAGCCCAGTACCCGACCCACGACGAGCAGGGGCCGGAGATCGTGGGGCGGCTGACGCGCAAGCGGATCCCCCGGACGAACGACTACACGCAGGCCGGACATCGGTACCTGCTGATGGAGGACTGGGAGCGCGATGACCTCGTGGCGAACTTCGTCGACCCGATCGGACAGGCCGCTCGCCCCGTCCAAGAGCGGATGCTCTGGCACTTCTACATGGTGGAGGACGACCTCGGCCGTCGCGTCGGCGAGGGCTTGGGAATCACGCTGGAAGAAATCAAGGACCTGCCGCCTCTGCAGTCGCAAACGCTCAGCGAGGCCGAGCTCGAGCGACTGCGCAATCTCGGGCACAACGGACCTCGCGACGTGGCGGGTCTTCAGATGACTCATTGCGTTCCCAATGCGCGCGCACAGGTGGCCTGAGCATCAGATAGCCACGACACGAAATACTGCGGTCACGTGGTGATGCAGAACGCCGTCAAACCGTTAATATGTCAGCCATGGCCCGCAAACAAATCACCCAGCTCATCGACGATCTCGACGGAACCGTTCTCGAGAGCGGCGAAGGAAAGCAGATCACCTTCTCGATCGAGGGACGCGCTTACGAGATCGACCTCTCGGACGACAACGCCGAGAAGTTCTACAAGGCGCTGGCACCGTTCGTGGACGTCGCTCGTTCGATCCGCGCGAACACGCCTTCGCGTTCGCGCTCCTCGCGCGCGAACAAGAGCGACCTCGACCTGACGGCCGTCCGTGAATGGGCGCGTTCGAACGGTCACACCGTCAACGAGCGCGGCCGAGTTCCGGCATCCATCATCGAGGCTTACCGAGCGGCCAACTGACCGCATCCCATCGCAGAAATGGCTCAGGCACCTCCAGGCCTGAGCCATTTCTCGTTCTCCTCGATGGACGGAGCATCCCATGACCGAGCCGCCATCCGGCGATAGCGATAGCGATAGCGCGAGCAAGAGCGGCGGTGCGAACGGGGTCGCGATCGGGATCGCGCTCGGCCTTCCGCTCGGCAGCGCCATCGGCATGCTCGCGTTCGACAACATCGCGCTCGGCGGCGCAATCGGCCTTTCCATCGGAATCGTGCTGGGCGTCGCGGCCGACGCGCGCCGCCGCGATCAGTCGGATGATGCCGATGCCGGCGCTTGATCACGCGGGTCACGGCGCCGCATGAAACCCCGAGTACGATCAGTCGTCGCGGGACGCCCGTGAACCCCGCCGCCGGCGGATGCCGAAAACCAGCGCCACCACCCAGTAGAGCGCGAGCAATGGCGAGATGACGGCGAGCACGATGCGGATGACGTCGCCGCCGTTGAGCGCCCAGGGAATCCAGATGGCCGACATCCCGACCCAGACGACCGCCTGCATGACGATAACCCCGAATGGGGTCGCGGCCGAAGCGGCTCCGATTCGCTCGAACAGACTGTGCACCCAGCGAACCTAACAGTCGATCAGGCCCCGTCTGACCCCTCCCCTAGCGTGCCGTCTAAAGGCTGAGCGCCGACCGGATCCCTGTGCTCGACAGATTCCTTGCTTCCGCCTGAGAACGGCGCAGAACTCCGCTTAGCCGCCATCTCTAAGCTGAGGTCGTGCCCGGCTTCTTCACACTGCTCTTTGCCGCGCTCGGCATCCTCCTCGCCGCCCGCGATCCACGACGACTGCTGCCGGGCGTCCTGCTGACGCTCGCGGCGAGTGCGCTCGTGGCCGAGGTGGCAGTTTTCATCCTCGGCGTGGGCCTCGTCCTGGCGACACTGACCGTTCCCGGGAACAGCGTCGTCTCGCTCGTGCTGATCTTCAGCATCCCCCTGCTCGCAGCGGTGGGACTCGGCGTCGCGCTGCTCGCCAACGGCGTGGTGATGATCCAGCGCGAAGGACGGTCGCTGGCGAACCGCCTCTCGCTCCTGGCCGGAGTCGGCGTCTTGGCCATCCTCGCGCTCGGCATCGTCGCCGTCACAGCGGGATGGTTCGAGCTCGCCGTCATCCTTCTGCTGCTCGCCGCTCCGATCGGCTACGTCGGCATGGGGTTCGTCGCCTACCTCTGCTGGTCGGCGGTGTACGCGCGCCTCGCGCGACGCGCGCCCGCGCCGGCAGCGATCGTCACCCTCGGGTCGGGTCTGCGCCGAGACGGGAGCGTGCCGCCGCTACTCGCCCAACGCGTGGCGCTCGGGGTCGAGACCCTGCAGCGCTCCCCCGGCGCGATGCTCGTCGTCTCGGGCGGCCAGGGCGCAGACGAACCGCGAAGCGAGGCGGCGGCGATGGCGGAGTACGCCGCAGAGCTCGGCGCCCCCGCGAATCGGCTGCTCGTCGAAAGTGCATCTCGCACCACCGAGGAGAACCTCACACTGACCCGCGCGATCCTCGCAGAACGCGGCATCACCGGCCCGGTGCTCGCCGTGACGAGCGACTATCACGCGTTCCGCGCCGCGACGCTGCTGCGCACCCTCGGCATGCCGGGCCACGCGATCGGCGCGCGCACCGCCCGCTACTATCGGCCGAGCGCGTTGCTGCGCGAGTACCTCGCCCTGCTGCGCGACCACCTCGTGCTCAACGCCGTCGCGCTCGGCGTCCTGATGTTGCCGCTCATCGCGTTCGTTGCGATGTCGCTGATCACTCTGTTCGCGGATTGAACGTCATCCCGCGGGGGTAGGCGAGATCCATCGACAGGCTCACGACACGAGCCCTGCCTCGGGCGAGGCTGGAAGCATGATCGAAACCGCACGATTCCTCGTCATCTCAGACGAGTGGCTGCCGCGCGAGTGGATGCCGGGGGTGGCCACATCCGTCGTCGTGGTGCTCGCCGTGATCGCTGCCCTTGCGGCGATCCTGTTCATCTCGAGCCTGATCTCGATCCTCGCTTCGCCGCGCTACACCGGCGGCGGCAAGCTGCTGTGGATCATCGGGATCTTCGTCTTCCCGATCGCCGGCCCGCTCGTCTGGTGGCTCGGTGGCCGCAAGGCTCGCATCCGCACCGACCGCGTGTGACCGGAAGCGCCCCGCCACGTCGTCAGACGATCGCGACGGCGTGCCCCGAGACGGTGATGCCTCCCTCGGCGGGGATGTCGACGGTCAGCTCCCCCGGCCGGCCGACATGGGCGCCCTGCTCGATGACGATGACCGCGGGGGCGTCGACGGCGCCGAGCGAGCGCAGGTAGGCCCCGAACGACGCCGCAGCCGACCCCGTCGCCGGGTCCTCCGTGATCCGACCGACGGGGAAGAGGTTGCGCGCTTGGAAACGATCGGATGCCGCGCGGAACGCAACGGTGATGGTGGCGGGCCACCCTCGGTCGTCGAGCAGCGCACGAACCGCGTCGGGGTCGAACGAGAAGTCGTCGAAGGTCTTCTGCTCTGCCAGCACGATGACCGGATGCGTGTTGCCCGTGTTCGCGAGCCGCGGCGGCAGCTCGGGGTCGAGGTCGGCCCGCGTGAGGCCGAGCAGACCGAGAATCGCCTCGAGATCGGCGTCGTCGAGGTCGCGGACCGATGGCTCGATGCTGGTGAAGGACGCGCGGATGCCGTCGTCGTCGCGCGAGACCGCGATCGACACGACGCCGACGGGGGTATCGAAGCGAACCGCGCCGTCTGCGGCGACCTGACCTCGCTCGGCGAGCGCGACCGCCGTGGCCACCGTCGCATGGCCGCAGAACGGAACCTCGGCGATGGGCGAGAAGTAGCGGACCGAGCGTGCACCGTCGGCGGTCGTGCCGGTGACGAAGGCCGTCTCGGCGTAGTCGACATCGGCAGCGATACGCTGCATGGCGCTGAGGTCGAGAGCGCCGGCATCCAGGACCACGCCGGCGGGGTTTCCGCCCTCGGGTCGCGTGCTGAACGCGGTGTATCGCAAGACCTCGGGCGTACTCATCCGTTCAGGCTACGCCCGCGCGTCGGTGGCACGCCGAAGCCGCCGACGACGCGGCGACGCTCAGCGCTCGGGCGACGGGGCGAGCCGGTACAGCACCTGCGGACGGCCGCGTTTGCCGTAGCGATGCGAGAGATGGATGACGCCGGTGTCGACCAGGTGCGTCAGGTAGCGGTTCGCGGTAGCGCGAGAGATGCCGCAGGCCGCGGCCACCTCGGCTCCCGTGAGCGCGACGACCGGGTCGAGGGCGGCGACGACCTGCGCGAGCGTCGGCGCAGCGAGGCCCTTCGGCAGGCCGGCGTGGTCACCACCGCCCGTCATCCGTCCCTCCCCCCGGTGCGATCCGGATGCCGCGACCGGCGCGGTTCGGATGGTGCCGGTCGACAGCAGCCGGTCGATCTCGCCCTGAGCCAGAAGCGCGTCACGGTCGCCGCTGACGATCCGCTCGCGGTCGGCGGCATAGCGTTCGAGTCGCTCGCTCAGCGCGGCCTGCGTGAAGGGCTTCACGAGGTAGCCGACGACCCGCGCCGCGAGGGCCTGACGCACGGTGGTCTGATCCTGCGACGAGCTGATGACCAGCACGTCGGGTCCGTCGTCGCCGAGCGTGCGCAGCCGATGGAGCACCTCGATGCCGCTGATGCCGGGCAGCCGCATATCGAGCAGGATCAGGTCGACCCCGGACCGGCTGTGCTCGAGAGCCGCCTCGCCGGTACCCGCGGTGGCGACGACGACGAAGCCGGGGGTGTCGGAGACGAATCCCGCGTGGAGGGCGCGCGCACCGCGGTCGTCATCGACGACGAGGACCCGGATCGGTCCGGTCATCGCGCAGCCTCCAGCTCGAAGGCGAATCGCGCTCCCCCGAGCGCCGATCTCCCGACCTCGACCGAGCCCGATCGGGCCGTGACGATTCGGCGTACGACATCCAGTCCTAACCCTCGACCGAGGCCCGTCGTGTCGGTCTTCGAGGAGTAACCGGGCGCGAAGATGCGGCGGGCGACGCGCGGCTCGACACCCGGGCCGTCGTCGTCGACCGAGCCCACGATGCGGGACCCCCGGCGGCCCAGCTCGCAGATCACATTCGCCGCGCCCGCCTCCGCCGCGTTGCGGCACAGGTTCGACACCACCGACACGACCCCCTCGTCGATGTCGTCATCGATGTCGAGGTCGAAGCGCACCCGAGCCCCGATCTCGTGCAGCTCGGCACGCACGGTCGGGATCATCGCGGCGAGCACGGGCTGGTCGTCGCGGGCCCCGTCGTCGCCGGCGCCGAGGGGGCGGCGCACGCTCGCGATGTCTTCGATGTATCCACGAGCCTCGTCGGTGTCGCCGCGCGACAGGAGGCCGTGGATGACGTGCAGCCGTGTGCTGAACTCATGCGACTGCTCGCGGAGAGCCGTCGCCGTCCGCCGCATCTGCGCGTGCTCCGCGGCGATGACATCCAGCCGGCGGAACCGGCGCTCGACCGCGGCGGTCAGGATCGAGCTCGCGAGCGTCGCGACGACGAGCGCACCGAGCGCCCAGGGCAGCAGGGCGCCGACGGCCTCGTCGAGCTCGCCGGCGATCTGCGACTCGAGCACACCCACAGCCACCATCCCGATGGGTGTTCCGTCCGAACCGCGCACCGGGACCTTCGCACGCAGCGACGGCCCCGAGGCGCCGACCTCCGTGCCGACGAACGTCTCGCCCGCGAGCACGGAGGCGTTGGCGGTCTCGACCTGCACGCCGCGCTCGGACGCGAGGGGGTGGGTGATCCGGACACCCTCGTCGTCGGTGATGACGACGTAATAGACACCCGCGGCCTCGCCGACGAGCTCCGCGATCGGCTGCAGGACCGCGGTCGCATCGGCCAGGTCGGCCGCATCCGCCAGGTCGGTCGACGACCCGGCTCCCGTGGCCCCGGTCACGGCCTCGCGCACCTCCGGAAGGTCGGCGAGGCTCGAGGCCACCTCGAGCACGCGTTCGGTCGTCGCCTCCCGGATCGTCCGTTCCTGCGCCGCGAGAGCGATGGCCACCGTGGCCGACAACGCCGCGAGGGTCACCACCGACGGGAGCACGAGCAGCACGAGGCGCGCGGCAGACGCTCTCACCGTGAACGGCATCCTGTCCACTTCCTCGTGCGATCGGACGCTGTCGGGCCGTGCCCGTGCGCATCTATGAGAACAAATCCCGCCACGCTCGGGGGCGGCTCAGCGAAGTGCCATCCTAATTCGATCTCGCGGAGACGACGATGTCCGCGCGAATGGAGTGATCATGACGCATAGCGCGACAGACGCCGGCGCGCGCCCGGCGCACCGTGGCCGCACGCTCGCGGCCCGCATCATCGGGGGCGTCGTCGCGGCGGCGGCCATCGCGACCGCTGCGGTCGGCTCGGTCACCTCGGCCGCCACCGGCCAGGAGATCAACGCCTCGATGACGATCATCGCCCCCGCGGCCGCCGGCGGCGGCTGGGACGGCGTGGCCCGCGAGCTGCAGCAGGCGCAGAAGGCCAACGGCCTCGTCAACAACGTGCAGGTGGTGAACATGCCGGGCGCGGGCGGGACGATCGCGCTCGGCAACGTCTCGGTGCTCGACGGTCAACCGGGCAACATGCTCGTCGGCGGCACCGGACTGCTCGCGGCGACGATCCAGTTCGACTCAGCCGCCAAGCTCAGCGACGTGACTCCGCTCGCGGTCGTCGTCGAGGAGTACGACGTCATCGTCGTGCCGGCCGACTCGCCGTACGAGACTCTCGACGACCTCGTGAACGCCTGGCGCGAGAACCCGAAGTCGATTCCGTGGACGGGCGGCGGATCGTTCGATCAGCTCGTGGTCACCGACCTGGCCCTCGCCGCGGGCATCGACCCCGTCGACACGACCTACATCTCGTCCGACGGCGGTGGTGAGGCCATCCAGGCGCTCCTCAACGGCACCGCGAAAGCGGCCGCCGGCGGCTACCCCGACAACATCGATCAGATCGAGGCGGGCCGGCTGCGGGCGCTCGCGCTCGTCGCGAAGGAACCGATCGACGGCATCGACATCCCCACCGCCGCTGAGCAGGGCTACGACATCTCGCTGTCGAACTGGCGCATGCTCGCGGCGCCCTCGGGGCTCGATGAGGCCGACGTGACCGCTCTGACCGAGCTCGTGCTCGACTCTGTCGCCACCCCGGAGTGGCAGGACGCGATCGAGCGCTACCGCTGGACCGAGCGGATCATCACCGGAGACGAGCTGACCGCCTTCCTCGACGACGAGGAAGAGCGCATCACGAACCTGTACGAGGAGATGGGACTATGACGTTCCCCCCGAACCCGACCGCGACCTCGGCCGTCGTCGGCGATCGCTTGAGGCTCGTCTCGGGCCCCGGCATCGCCGCCCTGCTCAAGGGGCTGACGATGCCGGTGATCATCGCCGCGTTCGCCACCTATCTGCTGGTGGGGATCTTCACGATGAAGGTGCCGGCGAACGCCGTGTTCCCCGGTCCCCAGTTCTTCCCGGCGATCATCGCCGGGGGGCTCTACATCTTCGCGGCGGCGCTCGTCGTCTCGGCGGTGAAGGAGATGCGCGAGACGAGCGCGGCACAGCCCGACATCGCAGCGGTCAGCGCCGACGTCATCGGCGGCGACGAAGCGGATGCCGAATCCGACGGGGCCGCTCCCGCCCGAGCGGTCCGGGTGGACGTGCGTTCGCTGCTGTGGGTCGTCCTGTCGTTCCTCGGCTTCGCCTTCCTGCTCGAGATCCTGGGCTGGATCATCGCGGCAGGTCTCCTCTTCTGGTGCGTCGCGCGCGCCTTCGGCTCGACGAGGCATCTCGGCGGACTCGTCGTCGGGCTCACGGTGAGCTCGATCGCCTACATCGGTTTCGACATGGTGCTCGGGATGCCGCTCCCCTCCGGCATCCTCGGAGGGTTCTGACATGGATGTGCTTCAGCTTCTCGGCGAGGGCTTCGCCGGCGCACTGACCCCCGCCAACCTGCTCTGGGTGCTCGTGGGGTGTCTGCTCGGCACCGCAGTCGGCGTTCTCCCCGGACTCGGCTCCTCGATGGCGGTCGCCCTGCTGCTGCCGATCACGTTCTCGCTCGACCCGACGGCCGCCTTCATCATGTTCGCGGGCGTGTACTTCGGCGGTCTGTTCGGCGACTCGACCATGGGCATCCTCATGAACACCCCCGGCCAGGCCTCGGCGATCGCGTCGACCTTCGAGGGCCACAAGATGGCCCTGAACGGACGCGCGGCCCAGGCACTCGCGACGGCAGCCATCGGCGCGTTCATCGGCGGCTTCGTGGCGTCGATCGTCGTGGTCTTCGTCGCTCCGGCCCTCGCAGACTTCTCGAGCAGGTTCGGCCCCGCCGAGTTCTTCGCGCTCGCGGTCTTCGCATTCGCGGCGACGTCGTCGGTCGTCACCGACAACGTCGTCAAGGGCCTCACCGCGCTGTTCATCGGCCTCGGCATCGCCGTCATCGGCATCGACGGCGTCTCGGGCGCTCCGCGCTTCACGATGGACTCCCCCAACCTGTTCGACGGCATCTCCCTCGTCACGGTGACGGTCGCGATCCTCGCCCTCGGTGAGGTCATCTACGTCGCCTGCCTCGAACGGCATACCTCGAACAAGGCGCTCATCAAGCCGACGGGGCGCCCGTGGCTCTCGCGTCGCGAGCTGAGGGAAGCCGCGCCCGCCTGGGCACGCGGCACCGCGATCGGTCTGCCGTTCGGCGTCGTGCCGGCCGGCGGTTCGGAGATCCCAACCTTCCTCGCCTACGGCCTGGAGAAGCGACTCGACGCGCGGCGCAAGAAGCCGCAGTTCGGCAAGGGCGCCATCCGTGGTCTCGCCGCTCCGGAAGCCGCCGGCAACTCCACGACGGGTATGGCGATGGGTGCGCTGCTCGCGCTCGGGCTGCCGATCTCGGCGACGGCCGCGATCATGCTGGCCGCCTTCCGCCAGTACGGCCTGCAGCCCGGCCCGCTACTGTTCGACCGGGCGCCCGACCTCGTCTGGTCGCTGCTGGCGAGCTTCTTCATCGCGATGATCGTGCTGCTCATCCTGAACCTCCCGTTCGCGATGCTGTGGGCGAAGCTGCTGCTGATCCCGCGCCCGTACCTCTACGCGGGGATCACGGTGTTCTGCGGCCTGGGCATCTACGCGACCTCGGGCTCGACGTTCGACCTGCTCATGCTGCTGGGCATCGGACTGCTCGGGTTCCTCATGCGCGCGCTCGACTTCCCGCTCGCGCCGCTGATCATCGGCATGGTGCTGGGGCCGCTGGCCGAGACGAGCCTGCGCGACGCGGCGATGAGCTCCAACGGCGACTTCTCCGTGCTCGTCCAGAGCCCGATCACGATCGTGCTCTACGCGCTCCTCGCGCTCGTGCTGATCGTCTCGGTGCGGGGCCGCGTCGTCGCCCGCAAGCGCGAGAAGCAGCTCGTGAAGAGCTGAACCCGGTACGGACGACGAAGGGCGGATGCCGCAGCACGCGGCGGCCGCCCTTCGTCGTTCTCCGCCGATCAGGCCGAGGCGAGGAGTCGATCCGCCGTGCGCAACGAGAGCGCCATCTGCGTCAGTCCCGGATTCGCCGACAACGCGCTCGGGAACGTGGAGTTGTCGCAGATCCACATGTTCGGGATGTCGTGCGACCGGCCCTCCGGATCGACGACGCCCTCTGCGGGGTCGGCACTCATGCGACACGTGCCGATCGTGTGCGCTGTGCGCGCGAGCACGCGCGTCTCACGTGCGCCCGCGGCTTCGAGGATGCGCGTCATGACCCCGACGGCATGGTCGTCGATAGCCGTCTCGTTCGGCCCGGGCGAGAAGCTGATCTCGGCGCGCGGGATGCCCCATTCGTCGGCCTCCTCCGAGAGGATCAGCCGGTTGTCGTCGGACGGGAGGCACTCACCGTTGATCCCGATGCCCGCGGAGAACTGCCAGGCGTCGAGGGCGTCCATGAGGTCCTGTCCCCAGAGCGAACCGCCGCGCACGAGCGATGTCGCATACGTCAGCGGCATGACTCCGAGGCTCTGAATGAGGTAGCCGCCCGCGAAGTCGACGCCCTCGGGCCGCACGAAGTCCTCCGTGATCGCTGCGGACGGGTAGCCCCGGTAGCCCCGGACGCTCTCGTCGAACCGGCCCCACACCTGCACGGCGCCGTGAGCGAGGAAGTTCCGCCCCACCTGTCCACTGGAGTTCGCGAGCCCGGTGTTCAGCAGCAGCCGGGGCGTCTCGATGCCCCCGCCTGCGAGAACCAGGGCGGCGCAGCGTTGCCGGTACTCGGCTCCCCCGTGCAGGTAGACGACACCGGTCACCCGACCGGCGGCATCCTGCTCGATGCGGTGCACCATCGAGTCGGGACGGATCTCCGCGCCGTGCGCGACCGCGACCGGCAGGTACGTGATCGCGGTCGTCGCCTTGTACCCGAATCGGTCTCCCTGGTGGATGCCGCCGACGTCGATGCTCGCTTTGCGCAGACCGTAGTGCGGCTGGTCGCGATCGCTGGTGATGATGGCGGCCGGAGCGTCCGTCGCGGTGATCCCCAGACGCT
The DNA here is from genome assembly GCF_027157935.1 of Microbacterium sp. H37-C3. Taxonomy (NCBI): domain Bacteria; kingdom Bacillati; phylum Actinomycetota; class Actinomycetes; order Micrococcales; family Microbacteriaceae; genus Microbacterium; species Microbacterium sp. H37-C3. The sequence goes on from NZ_JAPVLR010000003.1 coordinate 105,011, forward strand.
CGCAGCCCTGCAGCACGAGATCGGCCGGCGCGTTACGGCGGGTCGGACCGTCGAGGTATTCGCGCTGCGGATCCCACGGGTAGGGAGTGGGACCGCTGACGCCGATGACCCGCTCGACCTCGACGATGTACCGGATGAGTTCGTCGTAGTCGACCGGCCAGTCGTGGCCCTGCCCCGTCTCGCTGCGCAACGAAAGGTCGCGGCGGTCCGGGCGCGGGGTGAACGCACCCCAGTGCAGCGTCCCGCCGCCGACGCCCCAGCCGCTGTTGTTCGGGCCGAAGGCTGTGGGGGTGTCGCCGCCGCTGAACCGGTCGGACATCCAGTTGATGCGCGTCGCCTCGCGCTCATCGGGGGTGAACTCGTCCATCTCGAGGTTCGGTCCGGCCTCCAGCGCGACGACCCGCAGTCCGCGCTCGGCGAGCCTGCTGAGCAACGGCCCGCCGCCGGCTCCGGTCCCGACGACGACGACATCCACGACCTCGTCGAGGTCGTATCGGCGCATTCCGGAGAGGTTCATGCGGTGCGTCCTTTCACGGCGCCGAGGCGTCCGAGCTCTTCGGGTTCCCATTCCTCGCGCTCGCCCGCGGCCAACACGAGGTAGCCGGCGGGCTCCGGTCCGGTTCCGCCGGTCGCGAAGCCGGTGTAGCCGACACGTGCGAGCGACGCCGGGTGCGACAGCCAGACGCGGGCGAGGTCGTTACGGGCGTCCTCGAACCACAGGCTCAGCTGATCGGGGGTGAGGACCGTGCCGGAGGGGGCTTCGCCCTCGATCACCTGACGGATGACGGCATCCTGGGCGGCAGGTCCGCGCATCCAGATGGCGGCCAGTGCATCGAGTCCTGCCCGGTATGCCTCGGCATCGGTCGACATGCCGGTGGGACGCCAGCCGTCGCTCTCCCCCGCTTCGATCATGCGGTCGAGGCGGGCAGCGAGATCGATCGTCGCTCCGGCGCCCTGCGGGATGATGCGGCGCGCGACTTCGCGCAGAAGGGCGAGCTGCTCGGGGGTGAGCGCTCGCGGACGGTAGGCCGGATCGTCGACGAGCGCTCTGCGGGCGAGGGTGGCGCGCACGGCGACATCCGTCCGCGACGAGGCGATGACCTGCGCCCACGGCTCGGGAACGCGCGGGCCCCACGCGGCGATGTTCGCCGCGAGGTCGCGGACGGACGCCGCCACGTCCTCCGTCGCGGCCGCGGGCACCTCATGCTCTCGGATGCCGTCGGGGATCACCGTCCCCTCGAGCACGACCCCGGCAAGCCCGAAGACGCCGAGCGCGCCGCCGAGGATCCGCTCGACGAGATCTTCCGCGAGCCTGTGATCGTCGTAGCCGGCCACGAGGATCCACGGTGTGGTGATCTCGGCGTGGGCGATCTCCTCGATCAGAGCATCGGCGCCGAGAGCCGGGTCAACCGTGATCTGCCGGAACGGGCCGGCGGAATCATCGGACGCGTCGTCGAGCTGCGGTACGGCTCCCCGAAACGAGACGACCGCGAATGGGTGGGCGCTCACGGGGTGACCATGCCCCCGTTGACATTCAGCGTCTCGCCCGAGACGTAGCTCGACTCGGCAGAGGCGAGGAAGACGAAGGCGGGAGCGATTTCGGCGGGCTGGCCGGCGCGCTGGTAGGTGCTCTCGTCGTCGAAGGCCTGCATCTGGTCGTCCGAGACGCCGTCGCTCACCTGCAGCGCCGACCAGGTCGGACCGGGCGCGACGACGTTGACCCGGATGCCGCGGGGCGCGAGCTGCTGTGCGAGCCCCTTCGAGAGATTGTTGATCGCGGCCTTCGTCGCGGCATAGTCGACCCGGTCGGGTGCCGGCTTGTACGCCTCCAGCGAGGCGGTGTTGATGATCGAGGCGCCCGCCGGAAGGTGGGGCAGGGCGGCCTTCGTGATCCAGAAGTTGGCGAACACGTTGGTGTGGAAGGTGGCTGCGAACTGTTCGTCCGACAGGTCTTCCAGTTTCTCGACGGCGACCTGCTTGCCCGCGTTGTTGACGAGGATGTCGATACCCCCGAGGAAGTCGGCGGCCTCCGCGACGAGGGAGCGGCACGCCTCCGCGCTGGAGATGTCGGCGGCGATCGCGTGCCCGCGCACGCCGGCGTCCGCAATGAGGCCCAGGATGCGGTCAGCGTCGCGCTGCTCGGCCGGGAGGTGCACGATCACGACGTCGGCGCCCTCGCGAGCGAAGGCGATCGCGGTCGCGCCGCCGATACCGGAGTCACCGCCGGTGATGAGGGCCTTGCGTCCGAACAGGCGCCCGGAGCCGCGGTAGGTCTCCTCGCCGAGGTCGGGGACGGGATGCATGTCAGCCTGGATGCCGGGCTCGGGCTGGTGCTGAACCGGCGGCTCGACCCGGTCGTATCGGGCCACCGGGTTGTCGAAGGTGTACTGATCGCTGTGCTCCACGGGCTCACGGTAGGCCTCGTCCGAATCTCGGCGCGAACGCTTGCCAAAAGTCAAGGGAGGGGCGTAAAGCGGATCACGGACAGACGATCCGGCATCCGCGGCACGCGGTCAAGGCTGCGGCGACCCCGTGACGAGCGCGATGGCCGTGCCCACAGAGTCCGCCGCACCGGCGGCGTCCACGCGCGCGAGGGCGAACGCCGATACGACCAAACCCGTGCACGCGTCCGCGATGGTCGCGACCTGAGCGACGTCGAGGTCGGGGCGGCGCGCGGCCACGCCGCGACCGAAGGCTGCCCGGAGCTCAGCGCGGTACCCGGCGACCACGTGCGCCACGGCCTCGTCGCGCCCGATGGGAGCCGCCGCCGTGTTCACGAGCAGACATCCGCTCGATGCCGGCAGCGAGCTCGGCTGCCGGAGGGCGGCGCGCAGGCCGTGAAGGTACTCCTCCAGGGCACCCGGGGCGACCTCGTCGGCGACCAGCGGCGACAGCCTCGGTCGGATGATCTCGTCGAGGTAGCTCTCGACGGCGGCGTCGAAGAGGCCGCGCTTCGAACCGAACGCATGGTAGATGCTTGATCGATTCAGGCCGGTGACGCGCTCGAGCTCGGGTAACGGCGCCCCCTCGTAGCCCTGCTCCCAGAAGACGCCCCGCGCCGCGCGGACGACGTCGTCGCGGTCGTAACTTTGCGTTCGGCCCATGCGCCGCGCCCCCTTTTGTGTATCGGTCAGTTCAGTATATATTGAACCAAGCGATACAAAAAATGCGGTGTCTACCGCCGGAAGGGAACAGCTCATGATCATCGTCGGTCTTGCGCTCGCGGGCCTCGCAGCGCTCATCCACGTTTTCATCTTCTACCTCGAGTCCATCGCCTGGACGAGCAAGCGGGCGCGCGAGACGTTCGGCACCGGAACGGTGGCGCAGGCCGAGACCCAGAAGGCGCTGGCCTTCAACCAGGGCTTCTACAACCTGTTCCTCGCGATCACGGTGTTCGCCGGCATCGCCTTCGTCACGGCCGGGAATCCCGCCGTGGGCGCCGCGCTCGTGTTCACCGGAGCCGGCTCCATGGTCGCGGCGAGCCTCGTGCTGATCCTCTCCGATCGCTCCAAGGCCTCCGCCGCCCTGAAGCAGGGCGTGATCCCTGCCCTCGGCGTCATCGCACTCGCGCTCGGCCTCGCCCTCTGACCCGGCGCGCATCCGCGACTTCCCCTCGTCCGCGCCTCCGACCGAGTCCGCGGCATCCGTCACCCGACCCCTCACGAAGGAGCAGTATGACCCACGCAACCAGCACGCAGATTCGTCTCGCACGCCGCCCCCAGGGCTGGCCGACGCCCGACGACTTCTCGATCGAGCGCGTCGAGCTGAGCGAGCCCGCCCCCGGCGAGGTGCGCGTGGCGAACGAGTTCGTCTCCGTCGACCCGTACATGCGCGGACGCATGAACGACGTGCGCAGCTACGTTCCGCCGTACGCTCTCGGCGACGTGATCGCCGGCGGCGCGATCGGCCGCGTCGTGGCGAGCGCCTCGGACGACCTGCCCGTGGGCACGGTCGTGCTGCACCAGCACGGGTGGTCGGATGTCGTCCAGGCCGACGCCTCGACGTTCCGCGCCGTCCCCGAGGTGCCGGGCCTTCCGCTGTCGGTGCGCCTGCACATCCTCGGGATGACGGGCCTGACCGCCTACGTCGGCCTCACCGCCATCGCGCACATGAAGCCGGGCGACACTGTTTTCGTCTCGGGCGCAGCCGGAGCCGTCGGCACCGCCGTCGGTCAGATCGCCAAGCTGCTCGGAGCGGGCCGGGTCATCGGCTCGGCCGGCTCTGCGGAGAAGGTCGCGCTGCTCACCGAGAAGTACGGCTACGACGCAGCCTTCAACTACAAGGACGCGCCCGTCCGCGAGCAGCTCGCCGCGCACGCCCCCGACGGCGTCGACGTGTTCTTCGACAACGTGGGTGGCGACCACCTCGAGGCCGCGCTCGACGTCATGAACACCGGCGGACGCCTCGCTCTCTGCGGCGCGATCACCGGCTACAACACCACCGAGAAGACGCCCGGGCCCGACAACATGGCCAACATGATCACCCGCGGTCTCACCGCGACGGGCTTCACGCTCGCCGCCTACCTGCACCTCGCGCCGGAGTTCACCGAGAGGATGACCGCCTGGTTCGCGGAGGGCAAGATCGCCTACGACGAGACCGTCGTCGACGGCATCGAGAACACCGTCGAAGCGTTCCTGGCAATGATGCGCGGTGCCAACACCGGCAAGATGCTCGTGCGGACCTCCGCGCGGTAAGCCCTCGACCCGACCGAAAAGGCGGTGACGCTCCGCGCGTCACCGCCTTTCGCGTCGGCTCGGCGACGGAAGGGGGGCGTGAACGAGAGGGTTCAGCGCGATGAGGCCGCCGCGGTCGACGTCGTCTCCGCGTCGGTCGTCGCCGACCTCCGCCGGTCGCGAATGCGCAGAGCGAAGCTCGTGCCGTCCGCGAAGGTCGAGTTGGCGAGCCCGATGTCGCCGAGCACGGGCGACAGGAGAAGCGGCAGGAAGGTGATCGCCACACCGTTCACGAAGGCGCCCGGGACGGCGCCTCGACGACCACCGACGGCCTTGCCGATGACGCCCGACGGAGCACCCGTCATGAAGTGTGCGACGACGCCGGGGATGACGATCGCGGTGCCGAGCGCGGCCATCCCGAGCATGCCGACAATGCCGCCGACGAAGCTCGCGAGGAACCCGATGAGCACCGCGTTCGGGGCGAAGGGGAAGACGATCGGCACGTCGAGCGCGGGCTTGGCGTTCTTCACGAGCTTCTCGGAGATGCCCTCAAAGGCGGGCACGATCTCGGCGAGCACGACGCGCACACCGGCGAGGATGATGAAGACGCCGGCCGAGAACGTCGCGGCCTGCAGGGCGAGGAAGACGATTCGCCGAACCGACGGAAAGGGCGGTGGTGCTTCGCGCATCACCGCCCTTTCCGTCGGGTGGGCGTCCGTCAGGGCCGCGGCGCCGCGACGGGAGCCGGCCGGCGGACGAAGAACGTCAGCACCACCGCCGCCGAGGCGATGCAGGCGCCGGTGACGAACGCCGTGTGCACCCCCGTCGCGGTCGCGGCGACGGCATCCATCCCTCCGGCGACAGCCGATGCGGCACCGACCGACATCAGGGTCACGAACAGAGCGGTTCCGGCTGCGCCGGCGACCTGCTGCAGTGTGCTCACCGTCGCGCTGCCGTGGGAGTACAGCCGCACCGGCAGCGAGCCCAGCGCCGAGGTGAGCAGCGGCGTGAACACACACCCCAGGCCGAGGTTGAGGCCCATGTGGACAGCGATGATCGAGGCGATCGGGGTTCCGACTCCGAACGTCGTCATGCCCCACAGCGCGGATGCCGCGACGATCATGCCCGGGATGACCAGCGGGGTCGGGCCGAACCGGTCGAACAGCGCGCCGACCACGGGAGCGATGAGCCCCATGAGCACGCCGCCGGGCAGCAGCATCAGGCCCACGGTCAGGGTGTCGAGACCGAGCACCTGCTGCAGGTAGAGCGGCAGCAGGATGAGCGATCCGAACAGCGCCGACATCACGACCACGACCAGCACGACGGCGAGGCTGAACGGCCGCGACTGGAAGGTCCGCAGGTCGAGCAAGGCCGCATCGGTGCGCTGCAGCTTCAGCTGACGCACGACGAAGGCGGCGAGCGACAAGGCACCCACGACGAGGGGTATCCACACCGGGACCGGTGCGTGGCCGGTCGCCGACTCCCCGATCGAGCTCAACCCGAAGATCAGCCCGCCGAAGCCGAGAGCGGAGAGCACGACGGATCCGACGTCGAAGCGCGCCTCGCGTGTCTCGGTGACGTTCTGCACCCAGATCGCGCCGAGGCCGAGCGCCAGCAGCGCGATCGGAAGGACGAGCCAGAACATCCAGCGCCAGTCGAGCACCGACAGGATCAGACCCGAGACGGTCGGTCCGATCGCCGGGGCGACGGCGATGACGATGCTGATGACGCCCATCATCCGCCCGCGACGAGCGGGTTCGACCACATTCAGGACGGTGGTCATGAGCAGCGGCATCATGATGGCGGTGCCGGAGGCCTGCACGACACGACCGGTGAGCAGCATCCCGAAGCCCGGCGCGAGCGCCGCGATCAGCGTGCCCGCGGCGAACAGCGACATCGCGGTGAAGAAGACGCCGCGGATCGGGAAGCGTGCGAGCACGTAGCCCGTCAGAGGGATGACGACGGCCATCGTCAGGAGGAATCCGGTGGTCAGCCACTGCGCGGTCGCGGCGGTGATCTGCAGGTCGACCATGAGCCGCGGCAGCGCGACACCCATGATCGTCTCGTTCAGGATGACCACGAACGCCGAGGCGACGAGCAGTGCGATGACGGGGCCGGTGCGCACAGTCGTCGCGCGGGAGGCAGGAGGTGTCGGGATGGCTGAGGTATCGGGATGCTGCTGCTCAAGTGTCACTGACTGATCATATGGCAGTCTCTGCCACATTGGCGCTGTGCGACACTGAGGTCATGCACCGCGACGGCGAGAACGACGCCCCGATCATCGAGGAGCATCCCGCGGGTCTGCGCGAACGACGACGCCAGGAGACCCAGCGCGAGCTGTCGGATGCCGCGCTCGACCTCTTCGAGCAGCACGGTGTGCATGGCACCACGGTGGACGACATCGCACGCCGCGCCGGCACGTCGCAGCGCACCTTCTTCCGCTACTTCGCGACGAAGGAGGCAGCCGTGTTCGCCAGCGCCGACGACTCGGCGCGCGTCGTGGGCGACGCCATCGACGCCGTGCGCGCGGGAGCGTCCGTCGTCGAAGGGATCGAACGCAGCTGGCTGAAGCTCCTCGACCGCTTCGACGCGCATCCCGACGAGCACATCCGCGCGCTGCGCATCCGCCGTCTCGTCGGCTCGGAGCCGTCGCTGCTGGCCGTCGCGCTACGCAATGAGGCCGAAGAGGTCGAGCAGCTCACCGACGCCGCCGTCGACGCGGCGGGCGCCGACGCCGATGTGCTCGCCGCTCGCGCGGCCGTCTCGACGATGGCGCTGGTCCTCCGGCTCACGATCGACGAGTGGGTCCGGCGTGCCGAGCTCAACGAGCGCGCGAGCGTCCGCCAGATCTACCTCGAGATGCGCCGAGGCGTCGCGACGGTCGCCCGCGACCTCGAGGCCGACCCCCCGCACCACGGCTGACCGAGGTCCCACTTCGACCGGGAAAACCGGCGGTGGACCCGGCCCGAGTGGGACCTCGCAGGGTGGAGTCGGAGCTCAGGCGCGCACGCGCTGAGGCGACGCCGGGCCGCGGGTGCGTCGTCGCGGCGAGCGCGCATTGCGGCGTGCAGATGCCGGCCGGGCCGCTTCGGCGACGGCTGCAGCAGCCGCGTCGGGCGAGGCGTGCGTGCCGAGATCTGCGCCGTGGCCGCTCTCGGCGTCGAAGGTCGCCGGTGCTGAACCGGTGGTCACGAATCCGGCGTACTGGCCGTCGAGAGTCGCGACGAAGAAGTCGGCGTCCGCTTGTCGCCAGACGAGCGCGGGCGCGGAAGAAGAAAGAGTTGAAAGCACGATGTCCTGAGAATGAGCGCGCACAGCATGATGCGCGGAAGAAGAAGGGAGCTGGATGAACCAGTGATCGCGTCGGACGATCTGCTCGACAGTGAGCCAGGCGAACGACACACGAGCCCCGAAGGGACGTTTCAACGCTAGCACGCCCCCGATGAGTGGGGGCCGGACGGGGTCATCCGCTCCAATGCGCGGCCAGCCCGCGGAGCCTGACGATCGCCGCGGCGACGAAGTCGGGGTGGGCCCGGTACCACTCGGCGTGCGCTTCGGCGACGAGTGCCGGATCGACCTCGACCCCGTCGACCATCCACGAGGGCCGCGGCGCGTCGGGCAAGCCCCAGGCATCAAGCACCCAGTCCTCCTGTGGCGCCCGGACCGCGTTCAGCAGCGGACGACCCGGGTCGGTCGGGGCACCCGACTGTCCGAGCGCCGACAGCACGCGCTCGGCCAGGGGCAGCCAGACGACGTTGCCCGGATGGTTGATCGTGCGCATGACCTCAACCGAGGTGGGTCGTAGCAGATCCGACGCAGCGACATCGATCGACTCCTCCCGACGACGCAGCTCGGCGAGCGAATCGCTTTCGACCTCGTGCACGGCCCGCCGGTCCAGCAGCGGGCGCACAGGAAGCCCGGCCGCCGCGGCGAGCGTGCGGATGTCGTGGTACGCGACGATCGGCGGCACCTCCTCGATCCCGTCCACGTGCAACGCGGCCTGGAACGGGTGCAGACCCGCGTAACGGACGACCGGGAAAGTCACGAGGCGGGCGGATGAAGGGAGGGATGCCGCCAGCTGACGGGTTCCGAGGCGCAGGCCGTGGTAGTCGTCCCGAACAGGCTGAGCGACGAGGAAGGAAGCCCAGGGAAGCAGTTCGTGCAGGCGCTCGACGTCGGCGGCATCCATCTCGTGAACGGGAGGAACCCGAACCGTCGGACGGTCGGGGGCGTCGAGCACGATGCGCATCGATTCGGCCTGGCAGTTGCCGACGACGAGCCCGAAGCCCTCCGGCGGTTCGACACCCCGAAACGGGGAGGGGGCGTGGTGCATCCCTCCACTGTGACCCTCCGCCGCGACGGGCGCCGCTGTTTGCGGTCACTCCGCCCGATGCGCTATCGCCGACCGCGCCCGGTGACGACGCACGCCGTCGCGATTGGCGCAGCGAACCGAGCAGTAGCGCTGCCGGCCGTTACGGGTCACGTCGACCACGACGTTGCGGCACGGGTCGCCGGGAACACGGCCCGCGGCGCACCGCGACAGGCGCTCCATCCCCCGCGTCGTCACGTGCAGGGCCGTTCCGACCGCGATGACCGCGCGGAGCACCTGAGGCAGACGCTGGTCGTCGTCGCGGTAGTGGAGGTGCCACTCGCCGTCGTGGTCGGTCAGCCGGGGGTACGCCGTCGCTGCGGCCATGAGCCGGTTGAGCAGCGTGGCGCGCTGCGCTGCCGACTCGGCATCGACGACCTCGAGCCACGAGTCGATGACCGCACGGGTCGCATCGAGGTCGGACGGGGCCGCCGGGGCGTAGATCGCGGTCATCCCGAACTCGTATGTGCGCGCGACGATCACATCTCGATCGCTCGGCCAGTCGTTGGCCAGCGAAGCGGCGAGCAGGACCGCGTACTCGCCGTAAGGGTTGAGCTGCATAACGGCATTACATCACGATCGAATCATGTCGCCCTCATCCCCCGCATCTCCCATCGCGCCGCTGCACACGCGCACTCACGAACACGGCTGGACGACCGAGTCCGCGCACCCCACGTCGGAGGGGATCGTCCGCTACGTCCGATGCGCGGGATGCGGCATCCGACGGGTCGACCTGCAATCGACACCATCCCTCCCGCCGGTCGCGGAGACCGCGGAAATCGATTAGCCGATTTCACCCGGATGAGTGAGACGCCACCACTCGGAGGGAGGCTCGATCTCACCGTCGAGCACGACGGGCACAGTGACCGACTCCGGGCCGGCCGACCAGGTGATCTCACCGAGCACCTCGCCGTCGGTCCAGAGGCGGGGCTCGCGCACGTCTCCATCGACGACGATGGGCGTGTCGGACCACGTGCGCAACGAGGCCCCCTCCCCCAGCACGACCCGGGCGGAGCTGCCCCACGCGGTCGTGTACGTGCCGATCTGCTGGCGGGGCTGCGCGACAGAGGTGACGTGGAACCCGTCGGAGACACGTTGCAGGATGCCGAGCACACTGGCGCCCACGCCGCCTTGCGATGAGCCGCCGAGCGCCACCCCCACGACGCTCAGCGGCTCGGGAAGACCGACGTCGACGGTCGCCGTGTAGAGCAGATTCGCACCGCTTTCCTCGAGCGTGCCCGTCTTGAGTCCCGTGATCCCGCTCTGTCCGAGCAACCCGTTGGTGTTCGCCATGGCCCCCGGCCCGGGCAGGTTCAGAGACGGCGTCGCGGCGATCGCCGCCACCGTCGGATCTGCCGCGGCGATGCGACCGAGTGCGATCAGGTCGCTCGGGGAGCTGGTATTCCGGGGATCCAGGCCGGACGGCTCGACGATGCTCGTCCGCTCCAGGCCGTTCGCCGTGAGCCACCGATCGGCAGCTGCGCGGAAGCCCGACACCGAGCCGAACGCCCACACGGCGATCGCCTCGGCGTAGTTGCTCGCCGACGGGATGAGCATGGTCGCCAGGGCGTCGCGCAGCGAGAGCGAGCTGCCGATCGGCATCGGAGCGATCGTCGCGTCACGGACGAAGTACGCGTCGTAGAGCGCGTGATCGTCGCGGTCGAAGGTGAGCGTCGGCCCCCGGTCGCCGTCGGTGATCGGGTAGGCGTCGAGGACCACGAGCGCTGTGACGAGTTTGGTGATGCTGGCGATCGGGCGAGGATCGTCACCGCCCTGGACCATCCAGACCCCGGCTGCCTCCGGGCCGAGATACGGCTCGGCGCCCGCGACCGAGAGGGCGGCTGCGCCATCAGCGGTAAGACCGAGGTCGACGGCAGCCGGCGGGGCGGGCGCTCGGGGAATCGAGACCTCGCCCGCAGCCGGCTTGAGCGGGGCCGTTAACGCCCAGGCGGCGTATCCCCCGGGCGCACCGAGCATGATCGCGGCCGTAACGCTTGCGGCGATCCAGCCGGTGCGGCGTCGACGGCGGCGCGATGCCGACACTTCTTCCGGGGACGCCACAGGCACCCCAGCGGCTGCCGAGAAGAACTCCCCGAATTCGCCGAGGTCGTCGCTTTCCGAGTCGCGTCGCGTCATCGCGGTTCCCTCCGTCTGTGTCGCCCATCTTCACCCAAACGTCATCCTCATGGATGATTCGCGACTCTCAGCGACCCCATAGTGTTGAGGCGATCTTGAAACAAGGGGGTTGCACGTGCACCGCAAAACGCTTCGATGGGCCGCACCGGCCGCGATCGGTCTCGTCTTCGTTCTGGCCGGTTGCACGGCCGCCGACGGTTCCGCCGACGCGGCTGAGGAATCGCCGCTCTCCGAGTATTTCTCCGCCTTCTACGGCAGCGACATGAGCGAAGAAGAGCAGCAGGCGAAGTTCGAGAAGGAGAACAAGCAGCGCGAAGAACTCGTCGCGCAATGCATGCAGGACGAGGGCTTCGAGTACATCCCCGCCCCCAGCAGCATGTCGTTCAGCTCGGGCACCGAATGGAAGCCCGAGGATCGCGACTTCGTGGCCCAGTGGGGTTACGGCGCTGTGAAGTACCCCGAGGCGGACGAGCAGCCTGAGCCCGAGCAGATGACCCCCGACCCCAACTCGGACTACGTCATGGCGCTCTCCGAGTCGGAGCAGGCCGCGTATTACGAGGCGTTGTACGGGCCGACCCCGAGCGAAGAGGAGATGTCGGAGGACGGATCGTACGAATACAACTGGGAGACAGCCGGCTGCAACGGCTGGGCCTCTCACGAGATCAGCGGCGACGACCCCCTGCAGTCCGACGAATTCGCCGACGTGATGGACGCCATCACGAAGTTCTACGAGAACTCCGCGTCGCTGCCCGCCATCGCCGACCTCGACCGCGAATGGTCCGCGTGCATGGATGCCGCGGGATACCCCGGATTCGCTACGCAGGCGGACGCCCAGAACTCGATCTTCGACGAGCTCAACGAGATGTACGAGACCATGACGGAAGCCGGGCCCGACCAGGCGACGATGGACGAGATCCACGAGCGCGAGGTCGAACTCGCTCTGGCCGATCTCGACTGCCGCAAGGAGACCGACTACCGCGCGAAGTACGACAAGGCGCAGTTCGACGCCGAGGAGCAGTTCATCGCCGATCACAAGACGGAGCTCGAGGCGATGAAGGCGGCGGCTGAGCAGGCTCGCCCGTGAGTGGTGAGCGCGTGAACGACGCCTCGGCGGCTGACGACTCGTTCGATGAACTCGTCGGCGACCCCGCGGAGGCGCCCGACGCCGCCGACAGCACGGATGCCGCGGCATCCGCGCCGGTGGCCGGAGGTGGGCGACTCGCCGTCTGGCAGTCGGTCGTCTCACGCAACCGCGTGCTCTGGATCTCCGCAGCAGTCGCTGTGGTCGCGCTGGTCGGCGGGCTTCTCGTCGGCCGGTTCGTCATGGCGCCCGCCTCGGCGGCGGCAGACGACGCCCCCGCACCCGGTCTCGTGACCGTCCCGGTGGAGTTCGGCCCGTTAAGCAATGACGTCACCATCCGCGGTGAGGTGGGCTTCGCCGACCCCGTCGAGGTGAAGATCGACACGTCCGCGATCTCGGGTCCTGCCGTCGTCACCGGGCAGGTTCCGGCCCTGGGAGCCGAGCTGACGCAGCTCTCGATCGCGCTCGAGGTCGCGGGGCGTCCCGTCATCACGCTGCCCGGCGAGCTGCCTGCGTACCGCACACTCCGGTTCGGCGTTTCCGGCCCCGATGTCGTGCAGTTCAAGGAAGCCATGCGCTCCGTCGGCATCGACGCGGGAGATCCCGCCGACAACGTCTTCGACGAGCAGGCGGCGAACGCGGTCACCGCGCTGTACGCCGCTGTCGGCTACACCGGCCCCGAGTCGGAAGAAGACGGTGACAGCGCGGTGCGCGCGGCGCAGGACAGCGTCCGATCGGCCGAGCAAGCTCTCTCCGCCGCGCGCGCTCAGCTGGCCTCGGCCGGGCGAGACGGTGACGCCATCGCTCGCGCCGACCTCGAGGTCGCGAACGCCCGCGCCGTCCTGCAGGGTGCGCGGGATAACGGCGCCTCCTGGGACGAGATCGTCGCCGCCCAGAACCAGGTGGCTACCGCGGAGCTCGCGCGAGAGCAGGCGAACGCCGCCCCCGACACGAGCAGCGAGCGCGCCGCCGTCGACGCCGCCGCGAGCCAGCTCTCGCAGGCGCAGGACGACCTCGCCCGAGCCCGCCAGCAAGCGCTGCCCGCTCTGCCGGCCGGCGAAGTGCTCTATCTGACCGAGCTGCCCCGCCGCGTCGACGCGGTCACGGCCGAGCGCGGCAGCATCCTCTCCGGCGCGGCGATGACCGTCTCCGGAGCGACCGTGGCGCTGAACGGCTCGGCGGCCGAGGCCGACGCGAAGCTGCTCACAGTCGGCTCGGCTGCCACCTTCGCGCTGCCCGATGGGGCTGAGCACGCCGCGACCGTGACCGCGGTGGAACCGGGCACCGGCGGCGAAAGCCGGTGGAAGGTCAGCCTCGAGCCGGCGGAGCTGACCCCCGAGCAGATCTCGCAGCTCCAGGGCACGAACGTGCGCGTGACGATCGCCGTCGGCGCAACCGCCGGCGACGTGCTGAGCGTTCCCGCGGCGGCGCTGACGGCCGGGCCGGGCGGCGAGACCCGCGTCGAGGTCGTCGAGGGCGACCCGCGTGACCCAGACGCCCGTACCCGGCTCGTCGTCGTGGAGACCGGACTGTCGGCCGGCGGCGCCGTCGAGGTGCGCGCCACCGAGGGCGAACTCGCGGAGGACGATCTCGTCGTGGTCGGGCGATGACAGACACGATCGTCGCCACCTCCGACCGTTCCGCCACGCCTGACGCGGGCGAGGACGTCATCCGATCGAATGAAATTCCGCCGGTGATCGAACTGCGCGACGTCACTCGATCGTTCCCCGGACCGCCCGAGGTGCAGGCGCTCAAAGGCATCAATCTGACCGTCTCCGACGGTGAGTACGTGTCGATCGTCGGGCCGAGCGGGTCGGGCAAGTCGACGATGCTCAACATCCTCGGCCTCCTCGACCGCCCGACGGTGGGTGAATACCGCCTCGCGGGCGAGCTCACCGGCGGATACACCGAGGACGAGCGCGCCGCGGTGCGAGCACGTCGGCTCGGGTTCGTGTTCCAGGCCTTCCACCTGATGCCGCGGCGGACCGTGCTCGAGAACGTCATGCTGCCGATGCTCTACAGCGGCACACCGCGGGCCGAGCGCGCCGACCGCGCACGGGCCGCGCTCGAGCGCGTCGGCCTCGGTCACCGCGTCGACTTCCGGCCCGGTCTCCTCTCGGGCGGCGAGCGCCAGCGGGTGGCGGTGGCGCGTGCCGTCGTCACCCAGCCGCGGGTCATCCTCGCCGACGAGCCGACCGGCAACCTGGACCAGTCCACGACGGCGGACATCATGGCGCTGTTCGAGGAGCTGAACGCGGGTGGGCTGACCTTCGTCGTCATCACCCACGACCAAGGCGTGGCCGACCGCGCGGCACGGCGCATCCGCATCGCCGACGGCCGGATGAGCGAGCTGAGCTGATGCCGGCGTTCTGGAAGAAGCTCCGCGAGCGCGTCTCTCGCCGCCGCACCGACGTCGAGACGACGACTGCGGTCGCTGAGGCACGCCAGGTGGCGCGCGCCGATCGCTTCGGATTCGGCGACCTCGTGCTCGAGGCGACGACCGACATCGGCTCACGCCCGGGACGCCTCGTGATGACCGTCATGGGAACCGTGCTGGGCATCGGCGCGCTCGTCGCGACCGTCGGCTTCGCGCAGACCGCAGCCGGGCAGATCGCCCGACAGTTCGACGCGGCCGCAGCCACCCATCTGAGCATCGCCCCGACCGAAGCGCAGGCGCGGGGCGGACAGCGGGTCGCGACCGCCTCGCTGCCGTGGGACGCCCCCCTGCGCCTCGAGCACCTCGCCGGCGTCGAGTCCGCCGCCGTGCTGGCGCCCGTCACGCTGCGCGAGAACACGATCACCACCGTCCCCATCAACGATCCCTCGATCGCGGCGCCCGCTCCGCCGGCGCTCTTCGCGGCCTCGGGCGAGATACTCGACACCCTCGGCGGGCGCATCGTCACCGGCCGATCGTTCGACGAGGGGCACGACGCACGCGGCGACCGCGTCGCGATGCTGGGGTCGCGGGCCGCCGAGCGGCTCGCGATCAACCGCGTCGACACGCAGCCGTCGGTGTTCATCGGAGGGGTGGCCTACGCCATCGTCGGCATCTTCGACGAACTCGACCGCCGCGCCGAGGTCGTCGATGCCGTGGTGATCCCCACGGGCGCTGCCCGGCAGGACTTCCAGCTCGCCTCCCCGGGCGACGCGATCGCGCGCATCGTGGTCGGCACAGGTCCGCAATTGCGCGAGCAGGCACCGCTGGCCCTCGCCCCCGACGCGGTCGACACGCTCGAGGTCAGCGCACCGCAGGGGCGTTCCGACCTCGCCCGCGACGTGCAGGGAGACGTGAATGTGGTCTTCCTCATCCTCGGCGTCATCGTGCTGCTGGCGGGAGGGCTGGGGATCGCGAACGTCACGACCCTCTCGGTGCTCGAACGCACCGGCGAGATCGGGCTGCGCCGCGCGCTGGGGTCCACCGGCAGGCAGATCGCCGGCCAGTTCGTCGTCGAGTCCATCGTCATCGGATTGCTCGGTGGCCTCATCGGGTCGGCGCTCGGCGTGTTCGCCGTGCTGGGGGTCTCGATCGTGCAGCAGTGGTCGCCGGTGCTCGACCCGTGGGTAGCACTCGGCGGAACGGTCCTCGGAGCGATCATCGGCCTCGCCGCCGGCGGCATCCCGGCTCGACGAGCCTCTCGCATCGAACCCGTCGTCGCCCTGCGCGGCAACGCCTGAACCGTCGCCCCATAGCGCGGACCGGGCCCGAGCGCCAGTCCTCTTCGCTCGGGGTCGCGCAGGTCTACCGTTGCTCGCGGTGGGGACGGCCGAGGACGAGGACGCGGGATGATCGACGGTGTCGCGAACGATGATGTCGCGCTGCCGGGCGCCCTCCTGGCGGGCCGGTATCGCGTCGGCGAGCCGATCGGCTCGGGCGGCATGGCGCGGGTGTTCCTCGCGCGCGACGAGGCCCTCGGACGCCCGGTCGCTGTCAAAGTGCTGCGGCCCGAGCTGACCGACAGTGCCGCGTCCGATCGTGCGGCGATCGAGACGCGCCTGCTCGCCTCGCTGAACCACCCGGGACTGGTCACGCTGTTCGACGCCCATCTGACGGCCGAACCGCGCTTCCTCGTGATGGAGCACGTCGTCGGGACGACGCTGGCCCAGCGGATCGCGACAGGTGTGCTCGACGAGGGCGAGCTCGCAGCGCTCGGCGGCCAGCTCGCGGACGCGCTTCACGTCGTCCACGACGCGGGAATCGTGCACCGCGACGTGAAGCCGTCCAACATCCTCCTCGCGCGCTCGACGGTCCCGGGGGTTCCGCTGCGCGCCAAGCTCGCCGACTTCGGCATCGCCCACCTTCTGGACAGCGAACGTGTCACCTCACCGAGCCTGCTGATCGGCACCGCCGCCTATATTGCTCCCGAGCTGCTGCACGGGGCCGACCCGGCCCCGCCGTCGGACATCTACGCCCTCGGCCTCGTGATGCTCGAGGCGGCCACGGGCGAGCGCGCGTTCTCCGGGTCGGACGGCAATCGCGGCCAGCTGCTGGCACGCTTGTCACGCGATCCCGACATGCCCCAGGGGCTCGATCATCACTGGCGCGACCTGCTGTGCGCGATGACAGCACGCCGCCCCGAGGATCGCCCGACCGCGCTCGAGGTCATGTCACGGCTGAGTGGGGCGCGCGCCCAGGCCGACGTCGCGGGAGAAGCCACCGTCGCCTTCCCGGCGAGCACAGCAGCGACGCGATCCGGCTTCGTGCCCGCCGCGAGCCGCGCCGCTCAGGCTGACGTCGCGACCGCCGCGTGGCCGCTCACCTCGACGCACGGGACCACGTCGCCGACGAACCTCGACGCCCCCGTGACGGCAGCCGCGGCTCTCGCGGCACGCGGAGCGGGCACCGAACCCACGTTCTTCTCGCCCAGCCTCAGTGCGACCGCAACGTCCGCACCGGAACGGGTCACCGCCGCCCGACAGCGTCGCCGAAAGCGGACGGCGATGGCTGTCGGCGCCCTCGCCGCAGCGTCGGCTGGCGTGGTGGTCGCCGCACATCTCGCGCTGATGCCGCCGCAGGCCTCTCCGGTGACGGATGTCGCCGTGCCGACTGTCGTCGAGACTCCGTCCCCGTCCGTTTCGGGCATCGACGGCGATGCAGGCGAGAGCGAGGAGCCGGAGACGCCCGCGGACGATGTCACGACGGGGACGCAGACTGTCGTCGCCCCCGGCACCGGTCAGGCCGGCGCTCCGACGCAGACCACCGACACTGTGCCGGCCGACATCGTGCCAGCCGACACCCCGACCACCGAAACAGTCATCACCGACGCGCCTCCCGCGGGGAGCAACGGATCAGCACCGGGCGAGAACAGCGGCAACGGTAACGGTCCCGGCGCGAACAGCGGCGCGGGGCCGATGTCCAACGGTCCGGGCTCTCAGAAGCCGGGGAAGCCGGAGAAGCCGGGCGGCTGAGCTCTCAGCGGTCCGTGCTGGCGGCGAGCGCCGCGCCCGCGTGGGCCAGCTCGACGAGCGCGGCCGCGCTCGATTCTTCCGCGACTCCCGCCACGAGGTCGGTCAGGATGCGTACCCGACGACCGTGCGCGATCGCGTCGAGGGCCGATGCGCGCACGCAGTAGTCGGTCGCGATGCCGACGATGTCGACGTCGACGACCCCGTGCTGCGTCAGCAGGTCGGCGACGGCATGCCCCTCCTCGGTCGTCCCTTCGAAGAGCGAGTACGCGGGTACGCCCTGCCCCTTCTTCACGTGGTGGGTCACGGCGGACACGTCGAGCTCGGGGTCGTACTCCGCGCCCGCGGTGTCGGCGACGCAGTGCACCGGCCAGGTGTCGACGTAGTCGGGCTCGTCGACGGCGAAGTGCCCGCCGTTGTCATGATCGCCGTGATGCCAGTCGCGCGAGGCGACGATGATCTCGTAATCGCCGGCGTGCTCCCGGAGGTGACGCGTGATCGCCACGGCGACCGCGTCACCCCCGGTCACACCGAGTGCTCCGCCTTCGGTGAAGTCGTTCTGGACATCGACGATGAACAGGGCACGGGTCATGCGTCGAGGGTACGCCGCGTGTCCTCGCGCTGCACGTCCCGTTCGCGTCGCCACTGCTTCGAGGGCCACCAGATGGCGGGGCCGATGTCGTGAGCGAGTGCGGGGACGAGGAGCGAGCGGACGACGAAGGTGTCGAGCAGCACCCCGAAGGCCACGATGAAGGCGATCTGCGCGAGGAACAGGATCGGGATGACGCCGAGAGCCGCGAACGTCGCCGCCAGCACGAGCCCCGCCGAGGTGATGACACCGCCGGTCGCCACGAGCCCCCGGGCGATGCCTCGACGGGTTCCGTGTTGGAGAGTCTCCTCACGAACACGCGACATGAGGAAGATGTTGTAGTCGACCCCCAGCGCCACCAGGAACACGAAGCCGTACAGCGGCACCGCGGGATCGCCTCCGGGGAAGTCGAACACGTGGTTGAACACGAGGGCGCTCACTCCCAACGCCGTGCCGAACGACAGGATGGTGCTCAGGATGAGCAGCACCGGCGCGAGGATCGATCGCAGCAGCAGCATCAGGATGAGCAGGATCACGACCAGGATGACCGGGATGATGACTGTCCGGTCGCGGATCGAGGTGTCGTTGGTGTCGACGTTCGTCGCTGTCGTCCCGCCCACGAGCACCTCGGGTACCTCGTCGGCGAAGGTCGCTCGCAGATCGCGCACCGTCTGCTCGGCATCGAGCGAGTCCGCCGGATCGGCGAGCGTCACCGACAGCAGGACATCGCCCTCCGACACCGTCGGCTCGGGGGCCGGTGCCCCCGGGGGCCCGGCGGCGGTGAAGACCGGCTCGCCGTCCTTGAGAGCCACCGAGACCTGTCCGGTGGGCGAGTCCGCTGCGACCGCGGCGACCGACGAGATGCCGGGGTTCTCCTCGATCACGGCGAGCGCGTCGGCGAGACGGTCTTGCGGAACGATCACGGACGCCGGGCTGCCCGACCCCGCCGGGAAGTGCTCGGCGAGAGCGGCCTGACCGTCGCGGGCTTCTGAGGCTCCGAGCACGAGGTCGCTCGAGGGCACACCGTTCGCGTTGAGCTGCAGCACGCCTGCAGCCCCGACGAGCAGCACGACGGTACTCGCGATCCAGACCGTCCGGGCACGACGTGCGACGAAGCGCGCCTGACGCGGCCAGAGTCCGCGAACCGGCTCCCGCGGGTCGTCAGGAAGATCGATGGCGCCGGTGCGGGGGATGAAGGGCCAGAAGGCGGCCCGCCCGAACAGCGCCAGGAGTGCCGGCAGGAAGGTCAGCGCCGAGAGCATCGAGAACGCGATGCCGATGGAGGCGATCGGACCGAGCGCCTTGTTGCTCGCCAGGTCGCTGAGCAGCAGGCAGAGAAGGCCCGCGATCACGGTGCCGCCCGAGGCGAGGATCGGCTCGACAGCGCCCTTCCAGGCGCGGAGCGCCGCGTCCCAGCGGGATGCGCCCGCCCCGATCGCCTCGCGGTAACGAGCCGTGTAGAGCAGCGCGTAGTCGGTCGCCGCCCCGATCACCAGGATGAAGAGGATGCCCTGCACCTGTCCGTTGAGGACGACGATGTCGGCCTTGGCGAGCCACCAGACCGTCAGGAGGGCGACGCACAGCGCAAAGACCGATGTGAGCAGAACGAGGATCGGCAGCAACGGCGAGCGATAGACGACGACCAGGATGATGAACACCGCGGCCAGCGCGACGATCAGAAGCAGTCCGTCGATGCCGAGGAAGCCCTCGGCGAGATCCGCCGTGAAGCCGGCGGGTCCCGTGACCCACGCTTCGACGCCCGCGGGCAGGTCCCCCTGGACGAGCGCCCGGACCTCTTCGACGACGTCGCGCACCTCCCCCGAGGCGTCGATCGGCACGAAGACCTGGACAGCCAGACCGTCCTCGGACGGGATGGGCGGCGACACCTCGCCGACACCGTCGAGCTCGCCGATGGCGGTGCCGAGCTCGCCGAGTGCTGCGAGCTGCGCCTCGTCGAGCGGATCGGATGCCGCGGCGACAACGACCGCCGGGATCTCCTCACCGCCGGTGAAGTCGGTCAGGCGCTCACTGACCTTCGTCGCGTCGGCGCTCGCGGGGAGGAACGAGGACTGGTCGTTCGTGGCCACCTCGCTGACGCGCCCGAAGTAGGGTCCACCCACCGAGCCGCCCACGAGCCAGACGAGCACGAGCAGGGCGGGAATGCCGATGCGCAGCCAGCGTGGGACACTTCGTTCGCTATTCACGTAGGTAGCTTATCTAGCTACATTCGGATACGCCAGTCCGTCTGCCGACTCGAGACCCCGCTCAGCCGCGGACGAAGAGGACGATCCAGGATGCGACGAGCGCGACGACGCCCACAGCGAGAAGTCCGGATGACAAGCCGACGAGCAGTCGGCGAACCGGCGGCCGACGGGTCAGCCGCATCCTTCCCCGCCACCCGTGGCGATACCAGATGTCGGCGCGATCGCGGCCCGCGAGGAGCGCCGCCATGTGCTCATCGACCCGCGCGCTGTTCGCCTCACCCTCGTCGTCGAACCAGCGCACCCACGTGCCGTCGGGCTCGTGGTCGACGAGCGCGTCGGCCGGAAGCCACGTCCCGTCCGCCGCCCACAGCACGAGGAGTGCGATGCCGAACGTGACAGCGCCGCCGAAGCCCGCCCAGCTGAGGATCTCGAGGACCGCATCGAGAGTCGTCGTCATGCGCGCCGCCGGCTCGGGAAGCGGGTCGCTCGGGCCATGCACTCAGTATGGTTCACGCCGGGCGCGAATTCATGACGGACGCAGGAGCACTGCGAGAGAGGCAAGCGTGCGCTCAAGCTCGATCGAGGGCTCGAGGAGCCACTGGATCTGCAAGCCGTCGGATGCCGCGATGAGCAGAGCCGCCAGTTGTTCCGCCGGCACGTCGTCACGAACGGTTCCCGCACGCTGCTCGGCCCGCAGCCGCTCGGCAAGCTCGCCTCGAATGCGCTCGAACCGGGCCGTGAAGAAGCGCTTGCCGTGCTCACTCCCCGCCTCGAGCGCACCGGCGACGAGGATCGAGTAGAGCTCGACGAGGCCCGGAACCTCGAGATTGTCGACGGCTGCGCGCGTCATCACCCCGACCGCCGTTTCGGGCGGAGTCCGACCGCGCTGTCCGCGCTGGGTCTCAGCGTGCTCGTACACGGCCACGAGGAGCTGCTCGCGTGACTCGAAGTAGTGCAGCAGTGCGGCGTGCGAGACCCCGATGGCCTCGGCGATCCGCCGCAGCGACGTTCCCTGCAGCCCACGCTCCTGGAAGACCTCGATCGCGCGGTCGAGGATCTCCTGACGTCGCGCCACACCCTTGGCGTACGCGCCGGGGCGCCCCATGTTCGCGCGATCGTCGTTGCTCACACCGCGACTGTAACAAGAAACCTCCACCTGGATGTATTACGTGTTAGCGTGACGTCGTGCCACTACAGGCACCCCGCACGATGACGTACGAAAGAAGGTCGACTGTGACTCAGGTCCAGGCATCCGTCCAGCTCTATTCGCTTGCGAAGGAGTTCTCCGCCGACATGTCCGGCTCGCTGGCGAAGCTCGCCGAGATCGGATTCGCACACGTCGAGGCGTTCGACTTCGTCTCGCGTCCGACCGAGATCCGCGCGGCGCTGGATGCCGCCGGCCTCACCTCGCCGACCGGTCACGCTCCCCTGCTGACCGATGAGCTCTGGACGCCGGACGGCTCCATCCCGACCCCCGCGCCCGAGGTCGTCTACGAGGCCGCCGCAACGATCGGCATGAAGACGGTCATCGACCCGTTCGTCGCCCCCGACCGCTGGCTCACCGAGGACGGCGTCGCCGACATCGCCCAGCGCCTGAACGCGCAGGCCGAGATCGCCGCCGGATTCGGCCTGAGCGTCGGCTACCACAACCACGCGCAGGAGTTCGTCGCGTCGTTCGACGGTCAGAGCGCCTACGAGCGCTTCGTCTCGCTCCTCGACGAGCGGGTCACCCTCGAGCTCGACCTCTTCTGGGCCCTCACCGGCGGGCAGGACGTCCCCGCCCTCGTGACGAGCCTCGGCGACCGGCTCATCGCCGTCCACGTCAAGGACGGCGTCGTGCCGGCATCCAACCCCTGGGCCCCGGGAGCCGCGGAGTTCGGATCCGACAGCCTCGACCAGCGTCACGCCGGCACGGGCGACGTCCCCCTCGCCGAGTCGCTGCGCGCGGCGACCGCTCTGAAGTACGCCGTCGTCGAATACGACAAGGCACCCGGCGACGTCTTCGCCGACGTCGCCGCCAGCCTGGCGTTCCTGCGTGAGAACGGAGTCAGCGCATGACCGGGCCCGTCGGAGTCGGTTTCGTCGGCGTCGGTGTCATCAGCGACACCTACCTCGAGAACCTCGGCTCGTTCCCCGATGTCCGCGTCGTCATCCTCGGCGACCTCGACGTCGACCGCGCCAAGGCTCAGGCCGAGAAGCACGGCGTCGCCGAATGGGGCACGACCGACGATGTCCTCGCGCACCCCGATGTCGACGTCGTCGTCAACCTGACGATCCCCGCCGTCCACGTCGAGATCTCCTCGCGTGCGATCGCGGCGGGCAAGCACGTCTGGACCGAGAAGCCGCTGGGCCTCGACCGCGAGAGCACGGCGGAGCTCCTGCGCCAGGCGGATGCCGCGGGCCTGCGCATCGGTTCGGCCCCCGACACGCTCCTCGGCCCCGGCTTCCAGACGGCGAAGCGCGCGATCCAGAGCGGTGTGATCGGCGAGCCCATGTTCGCGTCGACGACGTTCCAGACCGTCGGCCCCGACCTGTGGCACCCGAGCCCCGCGTTCCTCTTCGCCCAGGGAGCCGGACCGCTGCTCGACATGGGTCCGTACTACTTCAGTGGTCTCGTCAGCCTCTTCGGGTCGGTCGACCGCGTCGCCGCCGTCGGGCGTAAGAAGCTCGAGGAGCGAACCATCCAGGCCGGGCCCAACGCGGGCACCGTCTTCCCCGTCGAGGTGCCCACCACGATGCAGGTCATCACGGCCTTCGAGGCGGGTCAGCAGGCGGCGAGCCTGCTGAGCTTCGACTCGGCCCTCGAACGCCACGGCGTGTTCGAGGTGCACGGCACCGAGGGCTCCATCGTGCTCCCCGACCCCAACCAGTTCGAAGGACGCATCGCCTACGTCAAGGCGCGGACGTCGATCTCGGACGGCAACTGGGGCGAGCAGGAGTGGATCGAGATCGAGCAGGAGGGCAAGCTCACCGGCCGCGGCCTGGGCCTGCTCGACATGGCCCGCGCGATCGCAGAGGACCGGCCGCATGTCGCCACCGGCGAGCTCGGCTACCACGTGCTCGACGTCATGCTCTCGGCGCAGGAATCGGCCGCCTCGGGCGAGTTCGTGAAGGTCGCGAGCACCGTGGCGCCCGTGCCCACCGTGCCGGTCGACTTCGACCCGTTCGCCGCGACGCTGTAAGCCGCGCGGCGGCCCGCACAGCGGGTACGCGAAAGGCCCGGACTCTTCGGAGTCCGGGCCTTTCGTTGTGGAGCCGCCTAAGGGAATCGAACCCTTGACCTATTCATTACGAGTGAATCGCTCTGCCGTCTGAGCTAAGGCGGCGCGCGTCGCTGTGCGATGCACGATCAGCAATGTTACATGGTCTCCGACCCCGTCGCGAACCGGCGGCGCGGCCGACGCCCTTATATCGGGAGACGCCGTGTTACGCGACGATTACTCCCCGTCCACCCGTGGCGCTTACCGTCGGAGGGCACCGCGATGAGGCGAGCGCGACCCCGGTCGCGCACGGGCGGGTCACCGCCCCGCGGTGCCCGATCCAAGGAGCACCACTCATGTCCAAGCGACTTCTGACCGCGGCCGCCCTGGCCCTCCCCCTGACCCTCCTGCTCGGCGCGTGCGCGTCGGACGCCGGCGACGGCGACTCAGGCGACGCCGCTCAGGACGGCCCCGTGCGCATCGGCGTCGTCGGCGCCGGCGACCCGTACTGGGAGACCTACAAGGAGGCCGCTGCCGACGAGGGGATCGAGGTCGAGATCGTCGACTTCACCGAGTACACGCAGCCCAACCCCGCACTGTCGGCCGACGAGCTGGACCTCAACCAGTTCCAGCACATCATCTACCTCGCGACCTACAACGTGAACGCCGGCGACGACCTCGTGGCCGTCGGCTCGACCGCGACCTACCCGCTGGGCCTGTACTCGACGCAGTACGACTCGGTCGACGACATCCCCGAAGGCGCCACCGTCGCCGTCCCCAACGACGAGAGCAACCAGGCCCGCGGGCTGCTCGTGCTGCAGGCGCAGGGCCTCATCGAGCTCAAGGACGGCGGGTCGGTCTTCTCGACGACCGCCGACGTCGAGCCCGGCTCGAAGGTCAAGGTCGAGGCGCTCGACGCCGCCCTCACCGCGACGTCGCTGCCCGATGTCGCCGCCGCGATCATCAACAACGACTTCGTCGAGGATGCCGGCCTGAAGTTCGACGACGCGCTCGCGACCGACGACCCCAGCGACCCGAGCGCGCAGCCGTACATCAACATCTTCGCCGCGAAGGCCGAGGACGCCGACAACCCGACCTACCAGAAGCTCGTCGAGATCTTCCAGGACACCCAGGCGGTCACCGACGGACTGCAGGAGGCGTCCGGCGGCTCGGCCGTGCTCGTGAAGACGCCGAAGGACGAGCTGGCTTCCGCCCTGAAGCAGGTCGAGGACGACATCCGCGCCAACCAGTGACATCCCCGCGTGTGCGGCCCGCTCCCCCGGACGGGCCGCACACGCATGTCCCGTTCGAGGAGCCCCGCATGACCCTCATCCGCCTGTCCGGCGTGACCAAACGCTTCCCACCGTCCACGAAGGGCGGCGAGCCCGTCGTCGCAGTCGATGGCGTCGACCTCGAGATCGGGGCCGGAACCGTGTGCGGCATCGTCGGGTACTCCGGCGCGGGAAAGAGCACGGTGCTGCGCCTGGTCAACGCGCTCGAGACGCCGACGAGCGGCAGCGTCGAGATCGACGGCCGCGACGTCACGGGGCTCCGCGAGCGCGAGCTGCGCACCCTGCGCGGTGACATCGGCATGATCTTCCAGCAGTTCAACCTGTTCGACTCGCGCACCGTCGCGGGCAACGTGGCGTACCCGCTCGAGGTCGCCGGACGCTCGCGTGCCGAGGTCAAGCAACGCGTGGCCGAACTGCTGGAGTTCGTCGGGCTCTCGGGCAAGGCCAAGAACTACCCCGAACAGCTCTCGGGCGGGCAGCGGCAGCGCGTCGGCATCGCGCGGGCGCTGGCCACGAGCCCCCGCATCCTGCTGGCGGACGAGGCGACGAGCGCTCTCGACCCCGACACGACTCAGGAGGTGCTCGCCCTCCTCAAGCGCATCAACACCGAGCTCGGCGTGACGATCCTCGTCATCACCCACGAGATGGAAGTCGTCCGCGCGATCGCCGACCGCGTCGTCGTGATGGAGCACGGACGAGTCATCGAGAGCGGTGACGTGTTCGACGTTCTCTCGGCACCGTCGCACGACGCCACGCGCCGCTTCGTGGCGAGCATCATCGATGAGGCGCCCGCGGGCGACAAGCTCGCGGCACTGCGCGCCCGGCACCCCGGCCGCATCGTCACCTTCACGATCCGCGAGGGCGAGTCGCCGCAGGCGGACGTGTTCGCGGCGCTGTCGTCGCACGGCGTACGGTTCGAGCTCATCCACGGCGGCATCAACGACATCCGCGGTCGCGTCTTCGGCCATCTGACCCTCGCTCTGTCGGGAGAAAAGGACGCCGTCGACCGTGCCGTGGCGGCGGCATCCGCCCACGCACCGCTCATCGAGGAGGACTCCCGTGGATAGGCTCATCGACCTGCTCCCCGACCTCTGGCCGGCGACGGCCGAGACGCTCTACATGATCACACTGAGCCTCGTGTTCGGCGGTATCGCGGGCTTCCTTATCGGCCTCGCACTGTACGCGACCCGGGCCGGCAGCCTGTTCCCCAACCGCGTCGTGTTCGGCATCGTCAATGTGATCGTCAACACGTTCCGGCCGATCCCGTTCATCATCTTCATGGCCGCGGTTCAGCCGCTCGCCCGCGCGTTCAGCATCCGCGGCATCGGCATCGAGTTCGCCGTCTTCGCGATCTCGATCGCGTCGATGTTCGCCATCGGACGCATCGTCGAGCAGAACCTGCTGACGGTGCGCCCTGGGGTGATCGAGGCTGCCCGCGCCGCCGGTGCGAGCCGCTCGCGCATCCTGTTCCGGCTGGTCCCCCGCGAGTCGCTCGGACCGCTCGTGCTCGGCTACACCTTCATCGTGGTCGCGCTCGTCGACATGACCGCGGTCGCCGGCGCGATCGCGGCGGGTGGCCTCGGTCAGTTCGCGCTGGTGAACGGCTTCCGTCAGTTCAACCCGTGGGTGACCTGGGCGGCCGTGATCATCATCATCCTGCTCGTGCAGGGCGTACAGTTCCTCGGCAACGCCCTCGCGCGCCGCATCCTTCGACGCTGATACCCGCCGAGGTCCCCGTTGGGCGGGGTCCGCGCCCGTCGAGGTTCCAGTTCGGCCGGGTATGGCGGCATCATTCCCGGCCCAAGTGGGACCTCGGCGGCGGGGGCTAGCCTGGCGGCATGCTTTCGGATGCCGATCTGGTTCGCATCGCCCGTGATCTTGCAGCGACGCCGGGCGTGGTCGCGGTGGCGCTCGGCGGCAGCCGCGCGCGCGGCACGCATGCCGCCGACTCGGACGTCGATCTCGGCGTCTACGTCGACGGGCGAACATTCGACCGCGGCGCCCTCTCCGCGTCGGTGTCTCGCTGGGCCGGGACGTCGGTCACCATCGGACCGTCCGGGAGCTGGGGCCCGTGGGTGGACAGCGGCGCGTGGGCGACGATCGCGGGAATGCCCGTCGACGTCATCATCCGCGACGCCGACCGCGTTCGAGCTCAGGTCGCGAGGGCTCGCCGCGGCGAGTTCGCCTTCCACGCACAGCCGGGGCATCCATTCGGGTTCCTGGACGTCGCATACGCCGGCGAGGTCGCGCTCGCGAAGCCGCTCGTGGATGGCGCGGGTTTCCTGCGCGATAGCTCCGCTGCCCTCATTCCCTACCCCGTGCCGCTGCGGCAGGCCTTCCTCGACGATCTGTGGCAGGTGGATTTCCTCGTGGACGCCGCAGCGAAGGTCGCTGGTCGCGGCGACACCGCCTACCTCAGCCTCTGCCTGAGCAACGCGGCCGTGCGGCTTGCGTACGCGTGGCACGCCCACGCCAGGACCTGGGTGATCAACGAGAAGGGCATCGTCAGCGGCGTCCCGCGCCTCCCCTTGGCGCCGGCCGACTTCGACATCCGGGTCGCCGCTGCTCTCAGCGCGCTCAACGCCTCACCCGAGGGCGCGCGGGCAGCGGTCGAGATGCTCCGGACCCTGCCTCGCCCGTCCTGACCGCCGCCGAGGTCCCACGTGGGCCGGTTTCAGCGGCCCCGTTCCCGGCCGAACTGCGACCTCACGCGGCAAGCTGGGACCGGGGGGATGCCGAGGAAGCAGAGGCCTAGCGGCAGACGAGGCCGTCCTCGGGCACCGTGTCGTCGAGGAAGAAGGCCTCGACCGCGTCGTCGACGCACGAGTTGCCCTTCTGGAACCCGGTGTGCCCCTCGCCCTCTCGCGTGACGAGCACGCCCGAGGCGAGCTGATCGGCGAGCGATTCCGACCACTCGTACGGAGTGGCGGGATCGTTGGTCGTGCCCACGACGACGATCGGCGCGGCACCGTCGGCCGTGATCTCGTCGCGGGTACCGGTGGGCGGGTACGGCCAGACTGCGCAGGCGTCGACGCCCTCCCAGTACGGTGCGACCGTCGGCGCTTCCACCGCGAGGCGCGCCTTCGACGCGGCCTCGGCCTCGGGGTCGTTCTCGACCGGGTAGTCCATGCAGTTGTACGCGCGGAACGCCTCGGACGAGTTGTCCGAGTACTGCCCATCGGACGTGCGCGCGTAGTAGAAGTCGGCGAGCAGGAACGCCGTCTGCGGGTCGCCCGCCAGCGTCTGCGAGAGAGCCTGCCGCAGGATCGGCCAGTTGTCCTGCGAGTACAGCGCGGCGATGATCGCGGTCATGAGCGAGTCGGCGCCGAGCCGGCGACCGTCGGATGCCGGCAGGGGCGAGGCGTCCACGCTCGCAAGCAGCGTCCCGAGGTCGGTCATCGCGTCATCGACGGACCCTCGGAAGGGGCAGTCCTCTTCCTCGATGCAGGCCGCCATGAACGCGCGCAGCGCCGACTCGAAGCCGACCGCCTGGGTGGCGCTGACATCGAGAGACGACACGCTCGGGTCGATCGCACCGTCGAGCACGAGACGCCCGACGTTCTCGGGGTAGAGCTTGGCGTAGGTCGCCCCGAGGAAGGTTCCGTACGAGTACCCGAGGTAGTTGAGCTTCTCGTCGCCGAGCACCGCACGCAGCAGATCCATGTCGCGCGCGGCGAACTCGGTCGTGATGAAGGGCAGGATGCCGCCGCTGTTCTCGTCGCACGCGGCGGCGAACTGCTCGTTGCGCTCCGTCAACTCCGCTTCCCACTCCGGCGTACCGCGAGGGGCGGCCGGGATGTCGAAGAAGTAGGCGTCGGTGCCCGCGGCGTCGAAGCACGCGACGGCGCTCGAGCGGCCCACGCCACGCGGGTCGAACCCGATGACGTCGTAGGCGTCGGCCAGCACTGACCCGACCGCGAACTGCGCACTGTCGGCGATCAGGTCGTACCCGCTCGCGCCGGGACCGCCGGGATTGACCAGCAGCGACCCGAGCGCTTCGCCCGATCCCGCCGCCCGCCGCACGACCGCGAGCTCGATCTCGCCCGCGGACGGCTCATTCCAGTCACGCGGCGCGAGCACCGTCGTGCAATCGTATGAACCCGAGTCGGCGCCCACGCAGGACTCCCATTCGAGTTCCTGCCCGTAGAACGGCATCAGATCCGCTGAGACGCCCTCGGTGATAGGTGTGCGGCTCGGCGCGGGCGAAGCCTGGTCGGGGCTTCCCTTGAAGACGCATCCGGTGAGGACCGTCACCGTGGCCGCGGCGATCGCGACGACGGTGACCAGACGACGGGGAGCTTTCACGGTGTCCTTCCGCTGGCGACGGTGATGAGCATGCTCTCGAGGGCGAGCAGGGGTGCCGCGTTGCCTTCGAGGGCGCTCCGCGTGGCCGAGATGCGATCGAGCACGACGAGCGTGCGGTCGGGAGTCCATGCCGACGCGAGAGCGGCGAGCTCGCTCGTCAGCTCGCGATTGATGAGGTCGCCCTCCCGGCCGAACTGCAGCATCAGCGTGTCGCGGTACATCGATTCGAGATCGGTGAGGACCCGGTCGATGCCGTCGCGCAGGCTGCGCGTCGCCCGACGCTTCTGCTCGTCCTCGAGCGCGCTGAGCTGACCGCGCACGGCGGGCGGCACGGGTGCACCCGGAGCGACCCCGAGCGTACGCCGGAGCGCCTCGCGCTCGGACTCGTCGCGTTCGGCCGTCAGAGCCTTGGCATCTTCCGTCGCGGCGCTCACGATGCGACCGGCCGTCTCGACGGCGTCGGACACCCCGCGCACCGCCAGCACCGCGCGCAGCGTCGCGTCACGGCGCTCCCGAGAGGCGGCATCCGTCGCGAGGCGCTGGGCCATACCGATGTGGCGCTGGGCGAGACGAGCGGACTGCTCGGCCACCGCTTCGTCGACACCCGTGCGCGCGGAGATGAGCCGTGCGACATCCGCCACGTCGGGCTCACGCAGTCGAAGCGTTCGCACGCGCGAGCGGATCGTCGGCAGCAGATCGGCATCACTCGGCGCGCACAGCACCCAGACCGTCTGCTCTGGCGGCTCTTCGAGAGCCTTGAGCAGAACGTTGCTCGTCCGCTCCACCATCCGGTCGGCGTCTTCGACGACGATGACGCGGTAGCGACCGAGAGACGGCGAGAAGTACGACCGTTCGACGAGCGCTCGGGCGTCGCGGATGGAGATGACCACGCCCTCCGTGCGGAGGGCCGTGAGATCGGGATGCGTGCCCGCGAGGACCTGCCGCATCGCGCCCTCATCCCCCGGCTCGGCGATCAGCGCTGCCGCGAACGCGTGCGCGAGCGTCGAACGCCCCGAGCCGGGCGGTCCCGTGATGAGCCAGGCGTGCGCGAGCTGCGCGGGGTCGGATGCCGCGGCCTGCAGCGCCGCGACGGCCGAGTCCTGACCCCAGACCTC
The DNA here is from genome assembly GCF_027157935.1 of Microbacterium sp. H37-C3. Classification (NCBI taxonomy): domain Bacteria; kingdom Bacillati; phylum Actinomycetota; class Actinomycetes; order Micrococcales; family Microbacteriaceae; genus Microbacterium; species Microbacterium sp. H37-C3. The sequence goes on from NZ_JAPVLR010000003.1 coordinate 135,378, forward strand.
GCCCCACGGCGGCGCGAGCGGAGCGGAGGCGGTCATGGGTCCAGCCTACGGGGAGCCCCCGACCTCGGTTACCCCGGGCCGCGCGGGCCACAGTCCGCCGCCCGCGCCGACTCAGCCGCGCAGCGAACGTTCGACGCGTGCGCGGATCTCGACGGACAGGTCGACCGGCGGACGGGATGCGTCGAGCACGAGGAACCGCTCGGGTTCCGCGGCGGCGAGCCCGAGGAAGGCGGTGCGCACACGCTCGTGGAAATCGGCCTTCTCGGCCTCGAGCCGGTCGAACGGTTTGTCGTCGGCGTCGAGACGTGCTCGGGCGGCGGCGGGGTCGAGGTCGAGCAGCACCGTGATGTCGGGCAGCGCGCCGTCGGTGGCCCACAGCGAGAGGTCGCGCACCTCACCGGCATCCAGGACCCGTCCGGCCCCTTGGTAGGCCACGGACGAATCGAGGTACCGATCCTGCACGACGACGGCGCCGTGGTCGAGGGCCGGACGGACCACGGTCGCGACGTGGTGAGCGCGGTCGGCGGCGTACAGCAGGGCTTCGGCGCGCGGAGCGATGTCTCCGCGGTGGTGCAGGACGATGTCGCGAATGAGCACGCCCACGTCGCTGCCGCCCGGCTCGCGCGTGCGAACGACCTCGCGTCCGCTCTCGCGGAGCCAGGCCTCGAGAGCGGTCGCCTGGGTGGTCTTCCCCGACCCGTCGCCGCCCTCGAGGGTGATCCAGAGTCCGCGGTCGGCGGAGCCGGTCACTTCTTCTTTGCCGCGGGCTTGCGCGTCGTCGTGGTCTTGCGCGCCGCCGTCTTGCGCTTGGGCGCCGGACCCTTGGCGCGCTTGTCGGCGAGCAGCTGAACGGCGCGTTCGAACGTGACCTCTTCGGCGTTCTCACCGCGCGGGATCGTCGCGTTGGTCTCGCCGTCGGTGACATAAGGCCCGAAGCGGCCGTCCTTCAGCTTGATCGGCTTGCCGCTGGTGGGGTCGGCTTCGAACTCCTTGAGCGCACTGGACGCCGCGCGAGCGCCGTACTTGGGCTGCGCGTAGACAGCGAGGGCTTCCTCGAGCGTGATGTCGAACAGCTGCTGCTCGCTCGCGAGCGTGCGCGAGTCGGTGCCCTTCTTCAGGTACGGACCGTAGCGGCCGTTCTGCGCGGTGATCTCATTCCCCGACTCGGGGTCGACGCCCACGACGCGAGGAAGCGACAGCAGCTTGAGCGCCTGTTCGAGGTCGACCGTGTCGACGCTCATAGACTTGAACAGCGACGCCGTCCGCGGCTTGGGGGCCGCTTCCTTCTTCTTCGTCGTCTTCTTCTTGGCGGGGGCGACCTCGCCGGTCGCCTCGTCGACGGTCTCCTCGGGCTCGGGCTCGAGCTCCTGCACGTAAGGGCCGAAGCGTCCGTCCTTGACGACGATGAGCTTGCCGTTCTCGGGGTTCTCACCGAGGACGCGGTCACCGGCGACGGGAGCGTCGATGAGTTCCTGCGCCTTCTCGGGCGTCAGCTCGTCGGGCGCGAGGTCGTCCGGGACGTTGACGATGCGCGTCTCGCCCTCGCCGACGGGGACGTCGAGGTACGGCCCGTACTTGCCGAACCGCAGGGTCGCCACGTCGCCGATGGGCGTCGCGTTGAGCTCGCGGGCGTCGATGTCACCGAGGTTCTCGACGATGTTGCGCAGGCCCACGTGGTTGTCCGAGCCGAAGTAGAACTCCTTCAGCCACGCCTCGCGCGCCTGCTCACCCCGGGCGATGGCGTCGAGGTCGTCTTCGAGCGCCGCCGTGAAGTCGTAGTCGACGAGGTCGGAGAAGTGCTGCTCGAGCAGCCGCACGACGCTGAACGAGAGCCAGCTGGGGACGAGCGCCTGGCCACGCTTGGTGACGTAGCCGCGCTCGAGGATGACGTCGATGATGCTCGCGAAGGTCGACGGACGGCCAATGCCCTTCTCCTCGAGCGCCTTGACGAGGCTCGCCTCGGTGTAGCGGGGCTTGGGACTCGTCGCATGGCCCTTGGGCTCGACATCCGACAGCGCGAGCTCGTCGCCCACGGCGACGGGCGGCAGCGACTGGTCGGCAGAGCGGTCGTTGTCGCCGCGCTTCTCGTCGTTGCCCTCTTCGTACGCCTCGAGGAAGCCCTTGAAGGTGTAGACGGTTCCGGATGCCGTGAAAGCGGCCCGCTTGCCGGCTGCGTCGACCTCGAGCGTGACGGTCGTGGTCTCGTACTTCGCGTCGGACATCTGGCTGGCGACGGTGCGCTTCCAAATGAGGTCGTACAGGCGCTGCTCGTCGCGGTCGAGACCGGACGCGACGGATGCAGGCGTGCGGAACTCCTCGCCCGACGGGCGGATCGCCTCGTGCGCCTCCTGGGCGTTCTTGGCGTTGTTGCGGTACGAGCGCGGGCTCGCGGGAACAGCACGGTCACCGTACAGCGCGACCGCCTGCGTGCGCGCGGCCGTCACGGCCTGCGCCGAGAGCGCGGTCGAGTCGGTACGCATATAGGTGATGTAGCCCTTCTCGTAGAGACGCTGGGCGACGCTCATCGCGTGCTTGGCGCTCATCGAGAGCTTGCGGCCGGCCTCCTGCTGCATCGTGGAGGTCGTGAAGGGCGGCTTGGGGCTGCGGGTTCCGGGCTTGGCCTCGACCGCGGTGACGGCGGCGGTGGCGGCCTTCTCGATCGCTGCGGCGAGCTCGCGGGCGTCCTTCTCGCTGAGGACGACGACCGCCTTCTTGAGCGAGCCGGCGTCGTCGAAGTCGGTGCCGCGGGCCAGCGGGGCGCCGTCGAGACGCGCGAGGCGGGTCGAGAACGAGCCGCCGTCCTTCGCCGCGTGGGCCTCGATGTCCCAGTACGACGCCGAGACGAACGACATCCGCTCGCGCTCGCGCTCGACGACCATGCGGGTCGCGGCGGACTGCACGCGGCCGGCGCTCAGCGCCTGACCGTCGCGGCCGGAGCCGATCTTGCGCCAGAGCACGGGTGAGACGTCCCACCCGTACAGGCGGTCGAGGACGCGGCGGGTCTCCTGCGCGTTGACGAGTGCGAGGTCGAGCTCGCGGGTGTTGTCGGCAGCCGCGCGGATGGCGTCCTTGGTGATCTCGTGGAAGACCATGCGCTTGACGGGGACCTTGGGCTTGAGCACCTCGAGCAGGTGCCAGGCGATCGCCTCGCCCTCGCGGTCTTCATCGGTGGCGAGCAGGACCTCGTCGGCGTCCTTCAGGGCGCGCTTGAGCTCGGCAACGGTCTTGGTCTTGCGATCGCTGACCACGTAATACGCATCGAAGCCGTTCTCGACGTCGATGGAGTACTTGCCGTACGCCTGCTTCTTGTCGGCCGGGATGTCCTCTTTCTTAGCGAGGTCCCGGATGTGCCCGACCGAGCTGAGCACTTCGTACTCGTCGCCCAGGTAGCCCTGGATCGACTTCATCTTGGTCGGGGACTCGACGATGACGAGTTTCTTGCCGCCTGCCACGAGTCTTCCTTTCTCCAGCGCACACCATACACGCGCCACACGGTGGAGGACGCTGGGAACGGCGCGCCATATCCTCGCGTCGGCATGCCGGGGCTCACGGGCCGCGCGGGCGCGCGCGTGCACGCGAAATACACCCTTCACAGGCCCGCCTGGCGACGGCAGGATGCGACGGGGTTCAGCCGGGAATCACGCATTGCGGATGACCCCCACGCGGCGGATGACGGACGCCCCCTACGATCGCAGCAAGCCGGCGGTTCCTGATCAGTCCCACTCGGCCAGGCCCGGTGGCTGAGGCGACCGGGCCGCTCCCCTGGGTGGCGGGTTCACGACCGCGGTCGAGACATCGAATGAGTCACTCCGGCGGGCCGGCCCGGGCGCGCGCCTGAACGGCGAACACGCCGGCCGACGACGCGACCGCGACGGTCGCGACCACGCCGTCCACCTCGCACGCTGTGAGCGCGAGCCCCGACCGTGCGACGACGTGCCCGGCTCGCTCGCACGGCACTCCCCGGACGAACCCGAGCGCGGCATCGGCCGCCGCGAGCGCCGCCGTGTCGGCGACGGCAGACACCCGCGCCGACTGGATCCCCGCGACTCCCGCCAGGGCGCAGCCCGCGGCGACCGTCGCCGTCACCGCCAGAACGCCGATGGCCGTCGCAACGCCCGCCATCAGAGCCCTCCGGTGAGCGCGCAGCTCTCCGCGCGCGGTGACGGCAGCGGCAGCGGGATCGCATGATCGGCCGTCACGATCGCGCACGTGAGGTCCGCGTCGGATCGCACGTCGAGCGCGGCGCGCCCTGCCGCCGCCTGCACCGCCGCCGCCGCGCGCCCGGGATCCTCGCCGCGCGCGACGAGCCGCGCGGCCTGAGCAGCCGCATGCTCGAGCCGGATCTGCGTGCCCGCCGCCCCCAACGCGGCGACGGCGAGCAGCACCAGGAGCATCGCGGCCGGAACGACGACCGCGAATTCGGCGGCCACCGAACCGCGCTCGTCTCGGCAGAACCTCATTCGACGGTCAACGCCCGCCGCACGAGATCGGTGAGGATGCCGCGCACCTCGTCGCTGCGCATGATCATCACCAGCAGGCCCGCGAAGGCGACGGCGGCCATCGTCGCGATGGCGTACTCCGCCGTCGCGGCGCCGGACTCGTCGGCGAAGAGCCTCGCAGCGCGCGCTCGCGTCAATCGAGGAAGGGATCGGTTCATGTTCGCTCCGTTCTGTCGTTGAGTGTTCGGATCGGGCACGGTGGGCACGGTCTGGGTCTGGTCGGACGTGAGCGCGCTCGCGCGGGGGTAGCGACGTCACAGCGTCACCGAGGTGCTCGTCATCGCGCTGAGGAGCATCGGCGCGACGCCGATCAGGAGGAACGCGGGCAGGGTGCAGACCCCGAGCGGCAGCAGCAGCCGTGATGTCAGCTGCGCCGCCCGCATCCGCCCCTCGATGCGGGCGCGGTGGCGCTCGAGCTCCGCGGTGGCGCGCAGAAGATCCACCGCGGGCACGCCTGCCGAGGTCGACAGATCCAGGACGTCGCGGTCGGCATCCGCCGGCGAGACGTCGACGGACGCCAGTACCTCCTCTGCGCGGCCGATCGATACGCCGCTCGACAGCGCGATCGCGAGGAACTCCGCCGACATGCCCGGGATACCACCGCCCGGCCGGGCGCGAGCTACGAGACGACGTGTCCACACGTGCGCGCCCACCATCAGCAGCGCCCCGACGACGAGGCACGCGGCGCCCACGGGGTGCTGCAGCGTGGCGAGCACATCGAAACCGAGCAGCAAAGCCAGCGCGACGGCGACGAGCGGCAGCCACCCGACCAGGCGCGCCGTGGCCGTCGGCTCGGCGAGCGCGACGCGGATGTCGTCACGAGCTGCCTCGGCGTCGCGGAGCGCCTCGGCCATCCCGCGCAGCGTGCGCGCGAGTGGGGCGCCCACCGTCGTCGCGACCTGCCAGGCTTCGGCGACCTCGCGCCAGGCGCCCTCCTCGGCAGCGATGGCGTCGGCGAGGGGTCGGCCCGCTCGTCGTCGTTCGTGCACGCGCCGAGGTGCCGCGTCGCCCGAGGCGGCGAGGTGCTCCCAGGCCCGGTCTGGCGCGATTCCTGCTTCGAGGAGCACGGTGAGACGGTGCAGGACGGGTGCGACATCCGCAGCTGCAGCATCCGGCTCAGCCGCGGAACGGCGCCAGCGCCAACTCCGCGTCATGCTCGTTCCTCGATTCCGAGGCGCCCGTCCCGGAGGACCGGGCGGGCGATCCCCATGACCCGTCGCACACCGCCGACGTTTCCTACGTGGACGACCGCGCCGATCGCGCTCACCACCTGGCGGGCGACGCCGTGATCGTCAAGGCCTGCCAGCGCCCCCAGTGCCTCGAGCCGGGCCGGGACGTCGGCCAGACCGCTCGCGTGCACCGTCCCCGCGCCGCCGTGGTGCCCCGTGTTGAGGGCGGTCAGCAGCTCGCGGACCTCTTCGCCTCGGCACTCGCCCACCACGAGCCGATCGGGTCGCATGCGCAATGCCTCCCGCACCAGCCGAGCGAGCGGCACCGCCCCGGCGCCTTCGAGGTTGGGCTGGCGCGCCTCGAGTCGCACATGGTGCGGGTGATCGAGCCTCAGCTCGGCGACATCCTCGATCGTGACGATCCGGTCGGTCGGGCTCGCGGCCGACAGCAGCGCTGCGAGGAGCGTCGTCTTGCCGGCGCCCGTGGCCCCTGTGACGAGGAGGTTGGTCCGCTCCTCGACGAGCCGACGAAGGTCCGCGGCGACCGCGGTGTCGAACATGCCTCGCTGCTCGAGATCGGCGAGACTCAGTTGCTCGACCGCGGGGAGCCGGATCGAGATCACCGACCCCTCGCAGGCCACCGGCGAAAGCACGGCGTGCACCCGGATGCCGCCGGCCCAGCGCACGTCGGCACAGGGCGTAGCGTCGTCGAGATGACGCCCGCCGAGGGCGATCAACGCGACGGCGAGAGCGCGCACCTCCGCCTCATTCGGACACCACCCCTCGACGGCCTCGGCGCCCCGACCGCGGTCGATGAAGACGCCGCGTTCCCCGTTGACGAAGACGTCCGTCACATCGGGATCGAGCAGATACTCGCGCAGCGGGTCGAGCGCCGCATCATCGGGGAGCTGTCGCCGCGGTCCCGGCACCGACGCCGGTTCGCCGCGTGAGGCCGCAGCGGAGCCCGGGCGCGGAACGACGACGAATGCTGATGCCATGCCCCGACACTAGAAAGCGCCCACGCCCTCATTCGCGGGCCGCCGCCATTCGTGGCACAAGCCGTGTCTTATCCCCGTTGGGGAGGAACCGGAACGAGACACTGGCATGGTGGTTCAGGACGAGTCGACCGGTGCGGTTCACCGCAACACGGGCTTCCGATGGTTGCGGGCGTCGAATGCCCTCCAGGAGACCGGACGCCAGTTCGCGACACTCGCCCTGTCGGTGACGGCGGTGGCCGTCCTCGGAGCCGAGGCGTGGCAGGTCGGTGTCATCTCCGCGCTCGGCCTGAGCGCCTATCTCGTGATCGGTCTCCCGGCCGGCGTCTGGGGCGATCGGTGGCCTAAGAGGCCCGTCCTCGTGTGCACCGAGCTCATCCGTGCTGTCGGTGCGGCGAGCGTCGTGGTCGCGTACATCGCCGGCTGGCTCTCGGTGTGGCAGCTCATGGTGGTCGCCGCGATCATCAGCGTGACGTCGGTATTCTCCGACACGGCGCAGACGGCGTTCACCCCGGCCATCGTCGGGCCGTCGCGGGTATCCGAGGCAACGGCTCGAATCCAGTCGACCGACACCTCGATGCAGGTCGTCGGCCCCGCGCTGGCAGCAGCCGTGCTCACACGCCTGGCGGCACCGCTCCTCTACGTCATCACGTCGGTCACCGGCATCCTGGCCGCCGTCGCGGCCTCGCTCATCCGCGCACCGGAGCCTCGCGAGGAGGGTGTCGCCCCTCCCCCGTTCTGGGCGTCGCTCGTCGAGGGGATCGCGTTCGTCCGGCGGCATCCCGTTCTCCGGACCATGCTCGTCACGAATGCCGGCCTGCGCGCCGAGGCGACTCCGCCACAGCTGATGGGACGAGCCACCGCCGCGAACCGATTCATCACGCAGGGCGCCATGCCCCTCGGGGCGCTCGTCGCGGGCATCGTCGGCAGCGCGGCATCGAACGGTGTCGCCCTGTTGCTGTCGCCTCTGCTGCTGACACTCGCAGCGGCCGCGTTCGCTCTCTCGCCGCTGCGGCCCCACCGTGCGCTGCCGGACGAGTGGAAGCACCACCTCGCCGCGTGAAACCCGGGAGGAAAGAAGAAGGACGGCACCCCACATTGGGGGATAGGGGTGCCGCCCACGCAACGTCCCGCCGCTTGGGGGGTAGGTCGGGCCGCCACGGGCGCGAACGATGTCGCAGCCACGGATCAGCTTACGCTGTCGAACCGGCTGCGACCCAATCACCGCACCCTCGCGCCACCGTCGGCCTGACCACCCACTATCGGCGGTAGTCTCCTGATCTCGCCGCGGTCTAGATTGACCGCACGCCGCCCGCGCGCGGCGCCATCGACCGCGAAGGAGCGTGCCGTATGAGCAGCCAGATCGACCACCTGCTGACCGAGACCCGACGGTTCGCGCCGTCGCCCGAGTTCGCCGCATCCGCCGTCGGCACCGCCGAGCTCTACGAGCGCGCCGCAGCCGACCGCGAGGGCTTCTGGGCCGACCAGGCCCGGGAGCTGCACTGGCACAAGCCCTTCACGCAGGTACTCGACTGGTCGAATCCCCCGTTCGCGGAGTGGTTCGCCGACGGCGAGCTGAACGTCGCGTACAACTGCCTCGACCGTCACGTCGAGGCCGGCCTCGGCGACCGTGTCGCGCTGCTGTGGGAGGGCGAGCCGGGCGATGACCGCGCCGTCACCTACGGCGAACTCACCGACGAGGTCAAGCGCCTGGCCAACGTCCTGACAGAGCTCGGGATCGAGCAGGGAGACCGCGTCGCGATCTACATGCCGATGATCCCCGAGGCCGTCGCCGCGATGCTCGCCGTCGCCCGCGTCGGCGCCGTGCACTCGGTCGTGTTCGGCGGGTTCTCTGCCGACAGCCTGCGGACCCGCATCGACGACGCCGGAGCCAAGCTCGTCATCACCGCCGACGGCGGCTATCGCAAGGGCAAGGTCTCTCCGCTCAAGCCCGCCGTCGACCAGGCGCTGGCCGACCGGGGTACCGGCCCGCAGCTCACCGTCGAGCACGTCATCGTCGTACGGCGCGGCGGCAACGACATCGAGTGGAACGCCGAGCGCGACCTGTGGTGGCACGACGTCGTGCCCGCGGCATCCCCCGATCACGAGGCGCAGGCGTTCCCCGCCGAGAACCCGCTGTTCATCCTGTACACCTCGGGCACGACGGGAAAGCCGAAGGGCATCCTGCACACCTCCGGCGGATACCTGACGCAGGCCGGGTTCACCAACCGCGTCGTGCACGACCTGCACGCCGAGACCGACGTCTACTGGTGCACCGCCGACATCGGGTGGGTCACCGGCCACAGCTACGTCACATACGGCCCGCTCGCCAACGGCGCGACGCAGGTGCTCTACGAGGGAACCCCCGACACGCCCCACTCGGGCCGCTCGTGGGAGATCATCCAGAAGTACGGCGTGACGATCTACTACACCGCCCCCACCGCGATCCGTTCCTTCATGAAGCTCGGCCGTCAGGTTCCGGCGCAGTACGACCTGTCGAGCATCCGCCTGCTCGGCTCGGTGGGCGAGCCCATCAACCCCGAGGCGTGGATGTGGTACCGCAAGGTCATCGGCGGCAAGAAGGCCCCCATCGTCGACACGTGGTGGCAGACCGAGACCGGCGCCATCATGATCTCGGCGCTGCCGGGCGTCACCGAGACGAAGCCTGGATCCGCGCAGGTCGCGCTTCCCGGCATCTCGATCGACGTCGTCGACGAGGAGGGCAACCGTGTGGGCGAGGGCAACGGCGGGCTGCTCGTCATCACCGAGCCCTGGCCGAGCATGCTGCGGGGTATCTGGGGCGACCCCGACCGCTTCGTCGAGACCTATTGGGAGAAGTTCCAGAAGCAGGACTACTACTTCGCCGGCGACGGTGCCCGGCTCGACGACGACGGCGACATCTGGCTCATGGGCCGCGTCGACGACGTCATGAACGTCTCGGGCCACCGCCTGTCGACGACCGAGATCGAATCCGCGCTCGTCGCGCACGAGTCCACCGCCGAGGCGGCCGTCGTCGGAGCCTCCGACGAGACCACGGGCCAGGCCGTCGTGGCCTTCGTCATCATCAAGCAGAGCTACCTCGACGCCCACTCCCCCGACGGTCTCGCGACGTCGCTCCGGCAATGGGTCGGCGAGCAGATCGGACCCATCGCACGGCCCCGCGACGTCTACATCGTGGGCGAGCTGCCGAAGACCCGCTCGGGCAAGATCATGCGACGACTGCTGCGGGATGTCGCCGAGGGCCGGGAGGTCGGCGACACCACGACACTCGCCGACACCGCGGTGATGTCGGTCATCAGCGCACAGCTGAAGTAGCCCGCGTGCGGGCTCGATCGCGTCACTCGGCGTCGCGATCGAGTCCGCGGGCCCGGATCTCCTCGATGTCGAGGTCGGCGAGGATGCGGCGTGCCACGAGGTCGTCGATCGTGCCGTCGCGCCGCAGGCGCAGCAGCACCTCGCGCTTGCGATCGAGCATCGCCAGCCGCAGCCGCGTCGCCTCCCGGTGCCGGATGAGCGGCGAGCGCTGCGTCAGGTCGATGTCGTCGCTCACGGCGAGCATCTCGAGCTGCGGCGCAGGCCGATGCCCGTCCCCGTCCGACGGCCCGGGCGGCACGGGGCCCATGCGCGAGGCATCCTCGTCGGATGAGTCGTCGTCGATGTCGGCATCCGGGTCGCGTTCCTCCGCCGCCCGCTGGCGCGCGACGGCGCGGGCGTTGGCGAGCTCGAGGCGTTCGTAGCCCTCGTGCCGGGCACGGTCGCGGACACGATCGCTGACCCCGTGCTCTGCGGCGAGGTCGTCGAGAGCCGCGAGAGCGGCGCCCGAGATCGCGCGTTGCGCGAGCTCGTACTCCTCGATCGCCGCATCGTCGGCGGGCAGCTTCGCCCAGCGGATGACGACGGGCAGCAGCGGCCCCTGCACGAGCAGCGTGAGCACGATGACCCCCGCCGTGACGAACACGATCGAGTCGCGTCCCTCGACCGGCTCCCCCGAAGCCGTCGTGATCGGCACCGACAGCGCGATGGCGAGCGACACGGCGCCGCGAAACCCCGACACGGTGCTGACGACCCGCGAGCGATGACGCAGCGATCTGTTCGACCCGACCGCCGGGCGCGAGAAGGGCGAGAACAGCCACTGGAACAGGTAGCGCACGACGAAGAGGGCGACCCACGCCGCGAGGGTGACGAGAAGCAGGATGCCGATCTCCGACGGCGAGATCTCATGCAGCACCAGCTGCACCTCGAGGCCGATCAGCACGAACAGCGCACCGTTGAGCAGGTACACCCCGAACGGCCAGGTGGCATCGGCGGCACGGCGCGACATCGCCGTCGTGATGCGCGGCGACACCCAGGCGATGATGAGCCCGGCGAAGACCACGGCGAGCACGCCGGACGCCTCGATCAGCTCGGCGATGAGGAACGCGACGAACGGGACGAGCAGCAGCGTCAGGTTGATCGTCAGAGTCGACTGCATCCGCCGCAGCGCGAGGAAGGCGAGAGCCGCGACGGCGATGCCGGCCGCAGCGCCGCCGAGGTACGAGAGGAGCACCATGCCCGTGATCGAGAGGGCGCTGACCTGGTCGCCGAGCAGGAGCGAGACCGCGATGGCGTAGAGGACGAGGGCGGTGCCGTCGTTCGTGAGGCTCTCCGCCTTGAGCTTCATGAAGGTGCGGGCGGGCAGCAGCCGGCCGAGCGCGGCCACCGCGGTGGCGTCGGGCGGCGCCACGGCCGCCCCGAGCACGAGCGCGGCCTCCCACGGCACACCGAGCCACGTCGCGACCGCCGCGACGGCGAACGCCGAGGCGACGACGAGCAGGGTGCTCATCGGCACGATGTAGCGCAGCGACCGGCGGACTGAGCGGAGCGACGTCGTCCACGCCTCGCGGAACAGCAGCACCGGCAGGAAGAGCAGCAGCACCGTCTCCGGCGGCAGCTCTATCGCTCGCAGCTCGGGCACGAACCCGAGCAGCAGACCGATCACGAGCAGCACCAGCGGCGTCGCGACGCGCAGCCGCGGCGCCAGGACGGTTCCGACCAGAAGGGCGATGCCCAGCAGAACCGTGACCTCGAGTCCCTGCATCCCTACCGCCCTTCCGCGTGGTCCCCACCAGAGCGTAGGGCCGCGAGCGACCGCACGGGCGGTGTTCCGGCCGAGGTTCGCGGCGGGCGGAGAGCGCGAGGATCAGACCAGGGCGAAGACGACCTCGACCTCGACGGGCGAGTCGAGCGGGAGCACGGGCACCCCGACCGCCGACCGCGCGTGACGACCGGCGTCGCCGAAGACCTCGCCCAGCACCTCGCTCGCACCGTTGATGACACCGGGCTGTCCCGTGAACTCGGGGATGGACGCCACGAACCCGGTCACCTTCACGACCCGAGCGAGGTTGTCGACACCGCCGGCCACATCCGCCGCGGCGGCGATGGCGTTGAGCGCGCACTGACGCGCGAGCTGCTTGGCCGCGTCGGCGGCGACGTGACCGTCGCCCTCGCCGACCTTGCCGGTCGCGGGCAGCGAGCCGTCGACCATGGGCAGCTGCCCGGAGGTGTAGACGAGACCGTCGTGCTCAGTCGCGGGGATGTAGGCGGCGACGGGCGGGACGACGGGCGGAAGCTGGATGCCGAGCTCGGCCAGACGCGCCGAGACGCTCATGCGCCCGTGCCCTCGAACTGTTGGGCCGCCTGGTGGGCCGCCCCGAGACCGGCGTTGGCTGCTCCCCCGCCCACGGGACGCTTGAAGTAGGCGACGAGCCCGCCCTCGGGTCCGGGAACGACCTGCACGAGCTCCCAGCCCTGCTTGCCCCAGTTGTTGAGGATCGCCGCGGTGTTGTGGATCAGCAGGGGCGTGGTGAGGTACTCCCACGTCGTCATCGGGGCTCCGATCTGTGGCTTTCGCACGCGCGCCGGCATGCGCGGACGCACGCGCGCAAGGGGTGGTCCTGAGGCGGATGCCCAGGTATCTCGCTTACGATCACCCTATGCCTCACAAGAAACGCACGGCCACCGGTGTGCTCGGCGGTCTCGCCGGCCTGGTCGGCCTGAGCGCTGTGGCCGGGATCCTCGTCACGGCGACCGTGACCCCCGCCATCGCCGTGTCGGGTTACGCGGCGAGCAGCGCGATCGACGTCTTCGACAACATGCCGAGCTACCTCGAGGTCGACGAGCTCATGCTGCCGACCGAGTTCTACCGCAAGGACAGCGACGGCAACGACGTCCTCATGACGCAGTTCTACGACCAGAACCGCATCCCGGTCACGTGGGATGAGGTCGCACCGGTCATGTTCGACGCGATCACATCGAGCGAGGACAAGAACTACTACACGCACGGCGGCGTCGACCTCCTCGGCACCGCGAGCGCGGTGTTCGGCAACCTGCGCGGTGGCGACACCCGCGGTGGCTCGTCCATCACCCAGCAGTACGTGAAGAACGTGCTGCAGCAGGCGTGCGAGAAGGAAGCGAAGTCGCAGGACGAGGTCGAGGCGTGCTTCCGCTCGACCACCGTCTCCTCCGGCACCGACGGCATCGAGCGCAAGCTGCAGGAGATGCGGTACGCGATCCAGCTCGAGAAGCGGTACCCGAAGAACGAGATCCTGCTCGGCTACCTCAACATCGCGCACTTCGGTGGCACCGTCTACGGCATCGGCGCGGCGTCGCAGTACTACTTCGGCGTGCCGGCCTCGCAGCTCACGATCGGCCAGGCCGCCGCGATCGCCGGCATGGTGCAGGAGCCCAACACGTACCGTCTCGATCGCCCCGACAGCGAGTCGAACGGCGCCGCCAACGGCTACGAGCTGACGAAGGACCGTCAGATCTACGTGCTCAACCGCATGTTCTCGGATGGCAAGATCACGCAGGAAGAGCGGGATGCCGCTGTCGCGGAGCCCATCACCCCGAACATCCAGGAGCGCCCGCAGGGCTGCCAGCTCGCCGCCGGCGCCGAGTTCTTCTGCGAGTACGTCCGCAACATCGTCCTCGACGACCCGGCCTTCGGCGAGTCGCTCGAGGAGCGCCAACAGAACCTGCGCCGCGGCGGCATGAAGATCTACACCACTCTCGACCCGCAGCTCCAGGATGCCGCGCTCGACGCGATGTCCGTCGTGCCCGCGACCGACGACCGTCTGAACCTCGGCGCCTCCGGCGTCCAGGTCGAGGTCGGCACCGGCCGCGTGCTCTCGATGGTGCAGAATCGCCCATTCGCGCCCACCGGAGACGACGCCGGCACGGTGACCCCGGTCAACTACAACGTGCGCAACCAGGACGGCGGCGGTGGTCACTCCGCGGGCTCGACCTACAAGGTGTTCAGCCTCATCAACTGGCTCGAGCAGGGGCACTCCGTGAACGAAGTGATCAACGGCCGTGTCGGGAACAAGCGCGTGCTGACGAGCTGCGACGGCGCCACCCAGAACGTCCGCACCGGCAACAGCGGCCGGCCGAACGAGATCGGCAACTTCCAGAGCAGCAACGGCTACTCGGGCACGATCAAGAAGTTCACCGAAGACTCGCTGAACTCGGGCTTCCTCGCGATGGCCGAGCGCATCTCGGTGTGCTCGACCAACCAGGTCGCGATGAAGATGGGCGTCATGCAGTCCAACGGCGACCCGCTGGACATCAACAACAACCCGTATGACGTGCTGGGATCCGCGGCGGTGGCACCCATCGACATGGCGGAGGCCTACGCGGCGATTGCCGGTGGAGGCACGCGGTGCGAGCCGAAGGTCATCGACCGTGCGGTCAAGTCCGACGGCACCGACATCACGCCGCAGACGAGTTGCGACCAGGCCATCTCCGCCAACGTCGCCGCCACTGCCGCTTTCGCGCTCGAAGGCGTCATGAACGCGACGGGCCAGGGCGCCCGCATCTTCGACGGCGTGCCGGTGTTCGGCAAGACCGGTATCCACGAGTACGAGCACACCTGGATGGACGGTGCGAGCACCAAGGTGGCCACCGTGGTCTGGGTCGGCAACGTCGACGGCTTCGCGAAGCTCAACGAATACCGCGTCAACGGCTGGCGACTCGATCAGATCCGAAACGCGATCTGGCCGAAGATGCAGGGCGCGGCGAACGCCAAGTTCGGCGGCGATCGGTTCCCGACCCCGGACACGAACCTCACGAAGAACACCCTCACGGAGCTCCCGAACGTCGTCGGTCAGAACGTCGATGAGGCGCGCGGCACCCTCGAGGCGGCCGGCTTCTCGGTGAACGTCGCCGAGCCCACCGACTCGACCGAGCCCGAAGGCCGGATCGTGTCGCAGGATCCGGGCGCGGGTCGCGCCGCGGGCGGCGCGACCATCACGATCACACCGAGCAACGGTCAGGGCGCCACGGTGCCGCCGGTGACGGGCAACCCGCAGGAGGCCGAGCGCCAACTGCGAGCCGCCGGCTTCACGAGCGTGACGACGGCGTGTACCGAGAAGGACGACCCGCCGCAGCCGACGGTGACGGGCACCAGCCCTGCCGCAGGCGAGGCGGTCGGCCGCGGGACGCAGATCACCATCGAGTACACCGCGAAGAACTGCTGATGGCAGGCGTCCGCAGGACGCTCTCCACGATCGCCACCGCCGGCGCCCTGGGCGCCGGCGGTGCGGTCGTCTGGGGGGTGGGCATCGAGCGCCATCTGTTCACCGTCCGTCGCCACGAAGTCCACGTGCTGCCCGAGGGCAGCCCCAGCATCACCGTGCTGCACCTCTCCGACGCCCACATGGCGCCGTGGCAGCAGCGCAAGCAGCGGTGGATCGCAGAGCTGGCCGAGACGACGCAGCCGGACCTGGTCATCAACACGGGCGACAACCTCGGCCATGCCCGCGGCCTCGCCGGCATCCGCCGCGCCTTTGCTCCCCTCCGCGGCGTGCCGGGCTTCTTCGTCCACGGGTCGAACGACGTGTTCGAGCCGAGCGCGCGGAACCCGCTGCGCTACTTCACGGGCCCCTCGCGTCACGCCAAAGCGGCGCCGAAACTCGACACCGCGGCGATGGACTCGTTCTTCGCCGACGACCTCGGCTGGTCCGAGCTCGACAACGCCGCCGCTGCCGTGCGCGTGGCCGGCATGCGAATCGACGGCGTCGGGGTCGACGACGCGCACCGCGACTGGGACGACCTCGACGTGCTGCCGGGCGCTCTGGCGGCCCTGCAAGGCCGCAGAAGCGCCGACCTGACCCTGGGCGTCACCCACGCCCCGTATCGCCGCGTGCTCGACCGTTTCGTGGATCTGGGGGCGGACATGGTCTTCGGCGGTCACACTCACGGCGGGCAGGTCCGCATCCCCTTCGCCTCGCGCGCCCTCGTCGCCAACTGCGATATTCCGCTCGATCAGGCGCGCGGCCTGAGCTCATGGGGTGCGGACCGTGTCCCACTCAATGTGAGCGCGGGCCTCGGTCACTCCATCTATGCGCCGGTGCGTTTCGGGTGCCGCCCCGAGGCCTCGGTGCTGGTCCTCCGCGCTCGGGCGTGAGCCGATTCGTCTTCCGAGCCGGATCGGGGTAAGCTTGGAGGGTTGCCACGGGGTGTGGCGCAGCTTGGTAGCGCGCGTCGTTCGGGACGACGAGGCCGCAGGTTCAAATCCTGTCACCCCGACAGCGAAGAGGCTCCGCCGCAAGGCGGGGCCTCTTTCATGCCACCGGAGAACGGAGCACGGATGCCCATCCCCCGACTGGTCGCCTTCGACCTCGACGACACCCTCGCTCCCTCGAAGAGCGCCATCAACCCGCGTATCGGGCGCCAGCTGCTCGATCTTGCGGCCCGCGTCGAGGTCGCGATCATCTCCGGCGGACAGCTCGCGCAGTTCACCGCGCAGGTCGTCGACCAGCTGCCCGAGACGGATGAAGACCTGCTGTCGCACTTCCACCTGCTGCCGACCTGTGGAACGCAGTACTACCGCCTCTCCCCCGCCGGCATCGAGACGGTCTACGCCCGCTCGCTGACCGATGACCAGAAGTCCCGCGCCCTCGCCGCGGTCGAGGAAGAGGCGCGTCGGCTCGGCCTGTGGGAGAGCGAGACCTGGGGCCCCATCCTCGAGGACCGTGGGTCTCAGATCACGTTCTCCGCGCTGGGCCAGCAAGCTCCCGTCGACGCGAAGATGGCGTGGGATCCCTCCGGCGAGAAGAAGAATGCGCTGCGAGCGGCGGTGGCAGACCGCATCCCCGACCTCGAGGTGCGCGCGGGCGGCTCGACGTCGGTCGACATCACCGAGCGCGGCATCGACAAGGCCTACGGCATGACCCGGCTGATCGAGCAGAGCGGCATCCCGCAGGACGACATCCTGTTCGTCGGCGACCGTCTCGACGAGAACGGCAACGACTATCCGGTGCTCGCGATGGGCGTGGCCTGCCACGCGGTCGAGGGCTGGGAAGAGACCGCCGACTTCCTCGACCAGCTCATCCCCACGCTTCCGCTGCGCTGACCCCCTGACGCGGGCGACTGCGCACGACACGCGCCCGGGCCCCGGGCCGAGCAGCCTAACGACTGCCGGCACCGGGGCCCGTTGCTTCGCGTCCCGTCGTCAGGCTCGCGACGCCGTTTTGGCCCGCGTGGCGGCGCGACGCGGCGCTGAGCCGGTGATCGGCACGAGCCGCTGCAGCTGCGAGACGTGACGCGGCTCGAGCTCCTCGAGGCTCGAGACGCCGAGCAGCTGCATCGTGCGCTCGATCTCGCTGCGCAGGATCGCGATGGTCCGGTCCACGCCCTGACGGCCGCCCGCCATCAGCCCGTAGAGATAAGCGCGTCCGATCAGAGTGAACTTCGCGCCCTGCGCGATGGAGGCAACGATGTCGGCACCGTTCATGATGCCGGTGTCGACCATGACCGTGGCGTCCTTCCCGACCTCGCGCACGACCTGCGGCAGGAGGTGGAACGGCACGGGGGCGCGGTCGAGCTGGCGGCCGCCGTGGTTCGAGAGCACGATGCCATCGACTCCGAGGTCGATGAGCCGCTTGGAGTCCTCGACGTTCTGCACGCCCTTGACGACGATCTTCCCGGGCCACATGCTGCGGATGACCTCGAGGTCGTCGTAGCTGATGGTCGGGTCCATCGCGGCGTTGAGGAGTTCGCCGACGGTGCCGCCGGTGGTCGTGAGCGACGCGAACTCGAGCTTGGGCGTCGTGAGGAAGTCGATCCACCACCAGGGGCGCGGGATGGCGTTGACGATCGTCCCGACGGTCAGCGCGGGCGGGATAGAGAACCCGTTGCGCTTGTCACGCAGGCGCGCTCCCGCAACCGGGGTGTCCACGGTGAACATGAGAGTGTCGAAGCCCGCCTCGGCCGCCCGCTTGACGAGACCATATGAGATCTCACGATCGCGCATGACGTAGAGCTGGAACCAGTTGCGTCCGTGCGGGTTGGCCGCCCGGACGCCCTCGATCGACGTCGTCCCGAGCGTCGAGAGGGTGAACGGGATGCCGGCCGCGCCCGCGGCGGATGCCCCCGCGCTCTCGCCTTCCGTCTGCATCAACCGGGTGAATCCGGTCGGGGCGATTCCGAACGGCAACGCCGAGCGCCCGCCGAGGATCTCGGTCGACATGTCGACCGATTCCGCCGGACGCAGGATGTCGGGGTGGAACTCGATGTCCTGGAACGCCTGCCGTGCTCGCGCGAGCGAGATCTCGCCCTCCGCGGCACCGTCGGTGTAGTCGAACGCCGTCTTGGGCGTGCGGCGCTTCGCGATGGTCCGCAGATCATCGATCGTCAGGGCCGACGTGAGTCGGCGGCGGCGTCCATTGAGATCGGGGGCCTTGAACTGCATCAGTTCGAGCAGCTCGGGAATCTTGGGCAACTGTCGGGTGACCATATTCTCTCCTCAGTTCCGGCGGGGCCGACGGGGTCGGACCGGATGGGTTCAGGTGGATTCGGGGCGCACGGGGTTCGCGGACGCGTAGTACCCCGTGATGTGGTCGTGGACGGCGGTGCGGGCATCGTCTACCCGCTGTTCGTCGATCGCCGCCACGATCGCGTTGTGCTCGTCGCGCAGGCGGTCCACCGCGCTGTCCCAATCCGGGATGCGCGCAGCACCCTGGAGCACGTAGTCCTCGATCGACGATCGGAGGCCCGCCATCATCGCCGCCACGACCTCGTTGCCCGACGCCTCGGCCAAGGCGACGTGGAACTGCGCATCGAGTGCCAGGAAGTCGGCGGGGCTGAGGTCGGCGGCATCCATCGCACGGAGCGCTTCGCGCGCCCGCTCGAGATCGACGTCGGACGAGCCGGCCAGCTCACCGGCGACCCACTCCTCGAGCAGGAGACGCGTGTTCACGACATCCGAGATGGCGAAGCCCTGCGCGGCGACCTGCAACCGGAGGAGCGCCTGCATGCCGCCGGTCGGGCGGGCCACGACGATGGCCCCCGCGCTCGGCCCCGATCCCGTCGCGGTGCGGATGAGGCCCATGACCTCCAGCACGCGGAGCGCTTCGCGCACGCTGGATCGCCCGACCCCGAGCTGCGCGACGAGGTCGCGCTCGGACGGCAGTCGGTCGCCGGGACCGAGCTTGCCGGCGAGAAGATCGGACTCGATCTTCTCCAATACGACGCGCCAGGCGCGCGCCGGGGTTCCGTCAGCCATGACGCCCCTCTCCTTGGTGGCCGGACCACGATACATCTTGTGGTCTGACCGCGCAAAGCCCTGGACAGGCGCGTCGTGAAACGTATCAGTCGCCGGACGCCTCAGGCGAGGCGACCACCCGACTCGCGGAGATAGCACTCAGCGCACATCGACTCGTACGTCACCCGGTCGAGAGCGAGTTCGTCGATCGCCACCTGGTCGCCTTCGAAGACGAAGCGGCCGCCGACCAGACGTGCGTTGAAGAGGGCCTTCCGCCCGCAGCGGCAGATCGTCTTCAGCTCTTCGAGACTGTGCGCGAGCTCCATCAGACGCGCCGAACCGGGAAAGGCGCGGGTCTGAAAATCGGTGCGGATGCCGTAGGCGAGCACCGGGACGTTCTCCTCCACCACGGTCCGCAGCAGATCGTCGACCTGCTCCGACGTCAGGAACTGCGCTTCGTCGATGAGGAGGCAGGCGACATCCGCTGCCGTCTCGGCGCGCACGCGCTCACGATGCACGCCGAAGACGGCCCGCAGGTCGTCGTCCGCACCGACGAGGAAGTCGACGTCTCGCTCGACGCCCAGCCGGCTTGCGATCTGGCCGGCGCCCTTCGTGTCGATCTCGGGCTTCGCGAGCAGCACGTGCTGGCCGCGCTCCTCGTAGTTGTAAGCCGCCTGCAGCAGAGCCGTCGACTTGCCGGAGTTCATGGCTCCGTAACGGAAGTAGAGCTTGGCCATGCCCGTCAGGGATTGATCGAGAGCGCTTCGGCCGTCGCCTCGATCGACGCGCGAGCGGCATCCGCCCGCGGGTTCAGCGGCTGCCCGTAGCTCGGGATGAGCTTCTTCAGCTCGGGCTCCCAGCTCGCGATGCGGTCGGGGAAGCACGTCTTGAGAAGTCCGAGCATGATGGATGCCGCAGTCGAGGCGCCCGGTGAGGCCCCCAGCAGACCGGCGATCGACCCGTCGGCAGAGGTCACGACCTCGGTGCCGAACTGCAGCACGCCGCCCTTCTTCGGGTCCTTCTTCATGACCTGAGCACGCTGACCGGCCTGGATCAGCTCCCAGTCCTCGTCCTTCGCGGTCGGCATGAAGACGCGGAGCGACTCCACCTTCTTGCGGTGGTTCTTGAGCAGCTCGCCGACGAGGTACGAGATGAGACTCGGGTTGTCCACGGCCACCTTCAGCATCGGCAGCAGGTTGTGGGGGCGCACCTGCGACACAATGTCGGTGATGCGGCCGTTCTTGAGGAACTTCGGGCTGAACGTCGCGAACGGTCCGAACAGCAGCGAGGCCTCGCCGTCGACGACGCGCGTGTCGAGGTGGGGAACCGACATCGGCGGAGCACCCACCGAGGCTTGCGAGTACACCTTGGCCTTGTGCTGCGAGACGACGGCGGGGTTCGTGGTCTTGAGGAACTGCCCGCCGATCGGGAAGACGCCGTAGCCCTTGATCTCGGGGATACCCGACTTCTGCAGCAGCTTCAGCGCCCAGCCGCCGGCCCCGACGAAGACGAAGCGCGCGTCGGTGTGCCCGGGGGTCTTGCCGAGGCGATTGCGCCAGAAGACCCGCCACGAGCCGTCCTTCTGGCGGCTCAGCGTGCGCACCTCACGGTCGGTGATGACCTCCACGCCCTGCTCCTGCAGGTGCGAGAACAGCTGCCGGGTGAGCGATCCGAAGTCGACATCCGTGCCGGCGGGGACGCGCGTCGCCGCGAACGGCTCGCCCTTGCGGCGCTCCTGCATCAGCAGCGGCGCCCACTGGTTGATGACGCGCGAGTCTTCCGAGTACTCGATGCCCGCGAAGAGGGGCTGGTCCTTGAGCGCCTCGTAGCGGCGCTTGAGGAACGCGACGTCCTTCTCACCGCGGACGAAGGTCATGTGAGGCGTCGCGTTGATGAACGTGGAGGGCTCGTCGAGGATGCCGCGCTCGATGAGCGAGGCCCAGAGCTGACGGCTCTGCTGGAACTGCTCGTTGATCGTGATCGCCTTGCCGGGATCTACCGAGCCGTCCGACGCCTCGGGCGTGTAGTTCAGCTCGCACAGCGCGGCGTGACCCGTGCCCGCGTTGTTCCACGGGTTCGAGCTCTCCTGCGCCAGATCCGACAGGCGCTCGTGCACCTCGATCTTCCAATCGGGCTGGAGCTGCTTCAGCAGCACACCGAGCGTGGCACTCATGATGCCCCCGCCGATCAGGACGACGTCGACCTTTTCACTCACGATGCACCAGTCTATCCCGGTGGCGGCGCGCGGCATCCCGCCGCCCCGCCGTGACGTCAGAGACGCTCGGCGACGATCTCCGCGATCTGCACCGCGTTCAGCGCGGCACCCTTGCGGAGGTTGTCGTTGCTGATGAACAGCACGAGTCCCTTGCCCTCGGGCGCGGACTGGTCGGCGCGGATGCGGCCGACGTAGCTCGGGTCGTTGCCGGCTGCCTGCAGAGGCGTCGGGACCTCCTCGAGCACGACACCGGGCGCCGCGGCCAGGACCTCGCGCGCCCGCTCCGGCGTGATGTCGCGCGAGAACTCGGCGTGGATAGACAGCGAGTGACCCGTGAACACGGGGACGCGCACGCAGGTGCCGGCGACACGCAGGTCGGGCAGCTCGAGGATCTTGCGGCTCTCGTTGCGGAGTTTCTTCTCCTCATCGGTCTCATTGTCGCCGTCGTCCACCAGGTTGCCGGCGAACGGGATGACGTCGAACGCGATCGGGGCGATGTACTTCTCGGGCTGCGGGAAGTCGACCGCCGAGCCGTCGTGCACGAGATCGAGCGTGTGTCCCTGAGCGAGGACCCCCTCGACCTGGCCGAGCAGCTCTTCGGCGCCGGCGAGGCCCGAGCCCGAGACCGCCTGATAGGTCGAGACGATGAGGCGCTCGAGCCCGGCCTCGGTGTCGAGCACCTTCAGCACCGGCATCGCGGCCATCGTGGTGCAGTTCGGGTTCGCGATGATGCCCTTCGGCGGGTTCACCGTGGCGTGGGGGTTGACCTCGCTGACGACGAGGGGAACCTCGGGGTCCATGCGCCAGGCGCTGGAGTTGTCGATGACGACGGCGCCCGCTTCTGCGAAGCGCGGCGCGTGCGCGCGCGATCCGGTCGCCCCCGCAGAGAAGAGGGCGATGTCGATGCCGGCGGGGTCTGCGGTGGCGATGTCCTCGACGATCACGTCGTGCCCGGCGAATTCGATCGAGGTGCCCGCCGAGCGCGCGGTGGCGAACAAGCGCAGTTCGCGGATCGGGAAGTTCCGCTCGACGAGAATCTCGCGCATCACCTTTCCGACCTGGCCAGTGGCGCCGACGACGGCGACGGAGAGTCCGGAATCGGAGATGCGGGTCATAGCGGTTCCTTGCGTGGAGCGTGATCGGGTTTCGGCGATTCTATCGGCGCACCGGGGCGGGTCCGACGCACGTGACAGCCGATGACCGCGCGATTCACGCCATCTCGGGGCGGTTCCACTCCCCCGGCACGTCGAGGGCGCCGTAAGCGAGGTCGACCCCGCCAGTGCCGACGGAAGCGGTGCAGACGAGCAGCGACAGGGTCGGGACGCCGTACGGACGGTTGTCGCGGATGATCGCGGCGTCGTCGGTGGCCGGGGTGGCCGCGGTGTCCTGGAGCACGTCGAGCCAGGGCTGCAGGCCGTCCGCGCGATCGAGCTCCGGCGCGGCCGCCGCGAACTCGCCGAGCCAGCGACGGATCCGGGCGGTGCGCGGATCGTCGACGTCGTCGTGGGCGATCATGTGGGTTCCGGGACCGAGGTCGACCGTCCGCAGGGTCGCGGCATCCCACATCGAGACGCGGACCCCACCGGGCGAGACATCGACGAGATTGAAGCCGTGCGTGGGCGGGGCGCCCGTCGGCGGCGAGCCCGCGACCGCATCCAGGACGATGCCGCCGCGCGACAGCGCCGGCGCGTCATCCGGGAGCACGTCGGCTCGATTCAGGATGACGGCCAGCCGGCGAGCGGCCGGGTCGGCGGCGAGCCAGGCCCCGCCGGCGCGACGGTCGCGCACGCCGACGACATCGGCGTACGTGTCGGGCCACCAGGGACCGATGGGGTCCCACGCACGCGACGGATCCTCGTCGCGGACGGCGAGCAGCCGAACCGGCCGGCTCGGATCGGCGGGCACCTGGATGACGACGGTGCACATGGGATCACTCGCTCTCGGCGGCCGGTGGTCGATCCGCGCGCCCCGCCCGGGGCCGTGGGAGGATCGGGGGCATGTTCATCGTAGTCGGGGTCACCGGTGGCATCGCCGCCTATAAGAGCGTCCAGCTCGTACGGCTGCTCGTCCAGCAGGGGCACGACGTCCACGTCATCCCCACCGAGGACTCGCTGCGCTTCATCGGCCTGACGACATGGGAGGCGATCAGCCGCAACCCCGTCACGACGTCCGTCCACGACGGCGTCGCGCGTGTGCGGCACGTCGCCCTGGGGCAGAGCGCCGACCTCGTGATCGTCG
Source organism: Microbacterium sp. H37-C3 (assembly GCF_027157935.1). Classification (NCBI taxonomy): domain Bacteria; kingdom Bacillati; phylum Actinomycetota; class Actinomycetes; order Micrococcales; family Microbacteriaceae; genus Microbacterium; species Microbacterium sp. H37-C3. The sequence continues at coordinate 159,014 of NZ_JAPVLR010000003.1, forward strand.
CGCCCGCGACGGCCAACACGATCGCGTCGATGGCCGCGGGTCTGGCATCCGACCTGCTGGGCACGACGCTCCTCGCCACCACGGCACCCGTCGTGGTCGCCCCGGCGATGCACACCGAGATGTGGCGGCACCCGGCGACCGCCGCCAACGTCGCCACGCTCAGCGAGCGCGGCGTGCTGCTCGTCGGGCCCGCGGACGGCCCGCTGACCGGCGGCGACAGCGGCCCGGGCCGCATGTCGGAGCCGGAGGACATCGTCGCGGCGGCTCTCGCGCTGGTGTCCCCCGCGCCGACCGACCTCGACGGCCTGCACGTCGCGGTCTCGACCGGCGGCACCCGCGAACCGCTCGACCCCGTGCGCTTCCTCGGCAACCGGTCGAGCGGTCGTCAGGGCGCGGAGATCGCCGTCGAGGCGGCGCGGCGCGGCGCCACGGTGACGCTCGTCGCGGCATCCGTCGACGCCGGCGTTCTCGACGCCGCCGCGGCCCACCCGCGCATCACGGTCCAGCATGTCGAGACCGCGGCTGAGCTCGGCGGGGCGATGTCGGATGCCGCCGCCGCGGCAGAGATCGTCATCATGGTCGCGGCCGTCGCCGACTATCGGGCCGCTCGAGTGTCGGAGCACAAGCTGCGGAAGGAGGACGGTCCGCTCGAGACGATCGAGCTGGTGCCGAACGACGACATCCTCGCAGGGCTCGCCGCCGCTCGCCGAGACGGTCAGACCGTCGTCGGGTTCGCCGCCGAGACCGCTGACTCCGACCTCCTCGAGCGCGCCCGACGCAAACGCGACCGCAAGGGCGTCGACCTCCTCGTCGTGAACGAGGTCGGGTGGGACGCCGGTTTCGGTGCGGGCGAGAACGCCGTCGCCGTCATCGGAGACGGCGGCGCGGTCGTCGCCGAAACCTCCGGCCCGAAGGACGCCGTCGCGCGCGCGATCTGGGACGCGATCGTCGCGCTCCGCGCCGCGAGCTGACGCTCAGCCCCTGGTCGGGCGCGATACATCCGTCGGATGTGTGGTGCCCACGCGCGCTCAGAGTCACGCGGAGGCGACACCAGCACCACCGGTCCTGCAGGTGTATCGCCACCGGCACGCCGCGGCGGGGCCGACTGCGGACGGGCGGGATCAGCTCAGGGCGCGCTCGCGGATGAAGGCAGTGAGTGCGGCGGCGTCGTCGGGCAGGTCGACGACGTGCTGCGGCGCATCGAGCATCGCCTGCAGCTCGTCGGAGTACGTCATGTCGATCCCGATGGCTTCACGGATGGTCTCCGCGAACTTCTCGGGCTTGGCGGTCTCGAGGACGAGCATGGCCTCGCCGGGCTCGATGTACTGGCGAGCAACGGTGACGCCGTCGGCCGTGTGCGGGTCGATGATCTCGCCCGCTTCCTCGTGGACCTCGCGGATGGTGGCGAGGCGGTCGGCGTGCGTGGACGTTCCGCTGACGATGCCGAACTCGGCGGTGAAGCGAGCGAGGTCGGCGGAGAAGTCCGCGAAACCCTGCGACTCGAGATCCTTCCACGCCGCGACGACGCGCTCGGGGTCTCGCCCGACGAGTTCGAAGATGAAGCGCTCGAGGTTCGAGGCCTTGGAGATGTCCATCGACGGGCTCGAGGTCTGCAACGTCTGCGCGGCGGAGCGCGGACGGTAGATGCCGGTGCGGAAGAACTCGTCGAGCACGTTGTTCTCGTTCGCCGCCAGCACCAGCCGACGGATCGGCAGACCCATCTCGCGCGCGTAGAACCCCGAGAGGATGTTGCCGAAGTTGCCGGACGGCACCGTGATCGAGACCTCGGCGTGGCCGTCGGCGTCCGTCGCGCGCAGCCAGGCCCAGAAGTAATAGACGACCTGCGCCGTGATGCGGGCGAGGTTGATCGAGTTGACCGCGCCGAGGTGCAGCGATCGCTTGACCTCGAGGTCGCCCGCGAGCTCCTTGACCAGGTTCTGGCAGTCGTCGAAAACGCCCTCGATGGCGATGTTGTGGATGTTCGGCTCGTCGAGCGAGAACATCTGCGCCCGCTGGAACGGGCTCATGCGGCCCTGCGGCGACAGCATGAACACGGCGATGCGCTCCTTGCCGCGCAGCGCGTACTCAGCGGCCGATCCAGTGTCGCCCGAGGTCGCACCGAGAACGTTGAGCACGGACCCCGTGCGCGCGAGAGCGTGCTCGACGACCTGACCGAGGAACTGCATCGCGAGATCCTTGAAGGCCAGCGTGGGGCCCTCGGAGAGCCCGACCAGCGTGATCCCGCCACCGATCCGCCGCAGCGGCACGACAGCATCGGGGAAGGGAGCGTATGCGGCCTCGGTCATGCGGGCGAGGTCGTCGCGCTCGATGTCGGTGGCGAAGAGCGCCAGGACCTCGGTGGCCAGCTGCGGGTAGGTCAGAGCCCGCCAGCGCTCCAGGGTCTCGGGCGAGACCGAGGGCATCTCTTGCGGCACGGCGAGACCGCCATCGGTCGCGAGCCCCTCGAGGAGAGCATCGCAGTACGGCAGCGGCTCAGCGCCGCCTCGGGTCGAGATGTACAGCACGCGGGGCTCCTCGGTGACGGGTCGGGGACGGCTTTCGATTGTCGCAGGTGCCGCGCCTGCCCGGCGCCGGCGGTGTGTCGACGACCGGCGGGGCGTCAGCGCCCGGTGCCGGCGTAGACGACCGCTTCGGTATCGCCGTCGAGCCCGTACGCGGTGTGCACGACGCGCGCCGCCTCGGCGAGCTCGTCGCCGCGGACGACGACGGAGATGCGGATCTCCGAGGTCGAGATCATCTCGAGGTTCACCCCGGCGTTCGACAGCGCTTCGAACAGCGTCGCGGAGACACCCGAGTGCGTGCGCATCCCGGCACCGACGACGGAGAGCTTTCCGATCTGGTCGTCGTGCACGAGGCTCTCGAAGCCGACCTCGCTCTGCTCGCCCGCGAGGGCGCGGAGCGCGACGGTCGCATCCGTCTTGGGCAGCGTGAACGAGATGTCGGTGCGACCCGTCGTGGCCGCCGAGACGTTCTGGACGATCATGTCGACGTTCGCGCCCGACTTCGCCACGATCTTGAAGATCTCGGCAGCCTTGCCCGGGACGTCGGGCACGCCGATGACGGTGATCTTGGCCTGGCTGAGGTCGGTGGCGACGCCCGCGACGATCGGCTCTTCCATCTCTTCTTCCTTTCGACCTTCGGGCAGCGTCATCCCGGGACCGAGCACGAACGTGCCGGACCCCGAGCTGAACGTCGACCGGGCGTTGATCATGACGCCGTGACGGCGGGCGTACTCCACCGCACGGATGTAGAGGACCTTGGCGCCGTTCGCGGCGAGCTCGAGCATCTCCTCCGCCGAGACGACGCCGAGCTTGCGAGCCTTGGGCACGACGCGCGGGTCGGCGGTGTAGATGCCGTCGACGTCGCTGTAGATCTCGCAGACGTCGGCCGACAGTGCCGCGGCGAGCGCGACGGCGGTCGTGTCGGATCCGCCACGGCCGAGCGTCGTGATGTCGCGGGTGTCGCGGTTGAACCCCTGGAACCCCGCGACGATGACGATCGCTCCCTCGTCGAGGGCTTCGCGCAGCCGCACGGGCGTGACGTCGACGATGCGCGCGGCACCGTGCGTGGCATCCGTGATCATGCCCGCCTGGCTGCCGGTGAACGAACGGGCCTCGAAGCCCATCGAGTGGATGGCCATCGCCAGGAGCGCCATTGAGATGCGCTCGCCCGAGCTCAGGAGCATGTCGAGCTCGCGGGGAGCCGGGATCGGTGCGACCTCGTTCGCGAGATCGAGCAGCTCATCGGTGGTGTCGCCCATCGCGCTCACCGCCACGACGACGTCGTGACCGGCGCGGCGGGTGTCGACGATGCGCTTCGCGACCCGCTTGATGCTCTCCGCGTCGGCGACGGACGACCCGCCGTACTTCTGCACGATCAATGCCATGTGGGACTCCCGGATGCCGGTGCCGGCGCGATTGCTACGGGCGCCCGGATGCCGCGCCCACCGGACCATCTTACGGAGCGTCCCATGCGCGCAGCGCCATGTGACGACCCGCCTGCGGGCGAGGCTCCGGGCGCACGGACCTAGGCTGGAACCCATGGGACGCCGCTCGCTCTTCACGGCGCTGAATGCGCTCGTCCACACCTCAGACCCGGCCGGCGGCCCGGCGACGGAGATGCTCCCGGTGATCGACGACGCGTTCGCGGTGCGGGTGCTCGACCTGGCGATCCGACTCGGCGAGACGATGCTCGTGGCCGGCTCGCCGGCCAGCGAGGTGACCCTCACGATCGTGCGGGTCTCGGGGGTCTACGGCCTCGACCCGGTGCACGTCGACGTGACGTACAACTCGATCACCGTCGCGCACCATCGCAGCGGCGAGGACCGACCGATCACGCTCATGCGCGTGGTCCGCGGCGCCGCGCCCGACCATGCACGGCTGCAGCGGTTGCAGGCGCTCGTGGCCGAGATCCGGTCGGGACTCCCCCTCGATGCCGCGGCCCTGCGCTTCCGCGGCATCCGTCGCACACCGTTCCGGTATCAGCAGCCCGTCACCGTCGCTGCGCAGGCGCTGCTGGCGGTCGGGGTCGCGGTGATGTTCGGGGCGAACTGGCTCGTCATCGTGCTGTCGTTCCTCGCCGCGGGGTCGGCGGCGGTGACCCAGTTCCTCCTGGGCCGGGCGCGCGTGCCGTTCTTCTTCAGTCAGATCGCCGGGGCGTTCGTGCTCACGATCGTCGCCGCGGCCTCCCCGCTTCTTCGAGCGACGGGGTGGGAGGCCGCGATGACCATGCGCCCCTCCGTCATCGTCGCCTCGGGCATCGTGCTGATGCTGGCGGGCCTCACCGTGGTCGGCGCGGCTCAGGACGCCATCGACGGGTTCGCGCTGACGGCGATGGGCCGCATCCTCGAGCTGGTGACGCAGACTCTCGGCGTCGTGCTCGGCATCCTCGCCGGCATCGAGACCGCGCGAGTCATCGGGCTGGGCCTGGAGGCCCCGACGGAGGCGCTTCCGCTCGGACCCGTGCCGCTGCAGTTCCTCGGCGCAGGTCTGATCGCCCTCGCGGTCGCCGTCATCAACGGGGCCGGGCTCCGCATCATCGTCGTCAGCGTCGCGCTCAGCGTGGTCGCGTGGCTCGGATACGTGGCCGCGGCCTCGCTCGGCTTCGAGACGGCGGCGGCGAGCGGCGTCGGAGCGTTCGTCGGGAGCCTCGTCGGCATTCTCGCCGCTTATCGTCTGCACGTTCCGTCTGTCGCGATCACGACGGCGGCGATCCTGCCCATGGTCCCCGGTGCCGCGGTGTTCCGCGGGCTCCTCGGCGTGGTCGAGTCGGGTGACAGCCCGGCGACCCTGCTCACCGGATTCAGCACCCTCGCGGCAGCCGCGACCGTCGGCATCGCCCTGGCGGTGGGTGCGTCGCTCGGCATCTACCTCGGCCAGCCGCTCCGCGCGTCGCTGGGGTCGGTCATCCGTGCGCGCGCGCGGGTGCGCTGACGCCGAGAGAAGCGAAACGGCCGCGTCACGAGCAGGCGGTGAACCTGCCGCGGACGCGGCCGAGACGAAGCGACGCGCAGATCAGCCGAACAGCGCGGCGGCCTCCTCGTAGCGGTACAGCGGGACGGTGTTCAGCTCGCCGAGGGCCTCGTCGAACGAGACGCGGACGATGTCGGTGCCCTTGAGCGAGACCATCTGACCCCAGGCACCGTCGACGAGCGCGTCGGCCGCCGCGAGCCCGAGGCGCGTGGCCAGCACACGGTCGAACGCGGACGGCGAGCCGCCGCGCTGGATGTGACCGAGCACGGTGGCGCGCGTCTCGATGCCGGTCAGGCGCTCGATCTCGGGGGCGAGCACCTCGCTGATGCCACCGAGACGGGGACGGTTGAACGCGTCGAGGCCCTTGTCACTGTAGGCCTCGTCCTGACCCTTCAGCTTGAAGCCCTCCGACACGACGACGAGCGGGGCGCGGCCGCGGTCGAACGCCTTGGTCACCTGCGCCGTGATCTCCTCGATCGACATCGGCACCTCCGGGATGCAGATGACGTGGGCGCCGGCGGCGATGCCGGCGTGCAGGGCGATCCAGCCGACGTGACGGCCCATGACCTCGGCCACCATGCAGCGCTGGTGCGAGTCACCGGTCGTGCGCAGGCGGTCCATCGCGTCGGTCGCGATGTTGACGGCGGTGTCGAAGCCGAACGAGTAGTCGGTCGCCTTCAGGTCGTTGTCGATCGTCTTCGGCACACCGAGGACGTTGATGCCGTCGTTGGCGAGACGGTTGGCCGCAGCGAGCGTGCCTTCGCCGCCGATGGCGATGATGCCGTCGATGCGGTGCTTGTCGAGGGTCGCCGCGATGTTCTCGGCGCCGCCGCGGGGGCCTTCGTACGGGTTGGTGCGGCTCGTACCCAGGATGGTTCCGCCGACCTTCGACAGGCCCTTCACCTCGTGGCGCGTGAGGGGGAAGAAGTCGCCGTCGACGACGCCGCGCCAGCCGTCGCGGATGCCGACGAACTCGATGTTGTACGAGGTGGTGCCCTTGAGCACGACGCCTCGGATGACAGCGTTGAGTCCGGGGCAGTCGCCGCCGCTGGTGAGGATGCCGATCTTCATGGGGAGATCCTTCGTTGTTGCTCAGGGTGGAGTGTGGCGACGCTGCCTCAGGTCGAGACTATCGTCGCGGCGCAGGTGCTGCCAGGCGAGCCCGCCGGGAGAACTCGCGAGGCCCGTGCGGATGCGACCAGGCGCGCCCTCCGACCACTGACGAACAGCGGAGAGGACGGCTCAGTCCGCGCCCAGCGCCTGGCGGAGCAGGTGCATGAGAGCCGACAGCTGCACCGAGTCGCTCGAGGTCGGGTCGACGGCCTCACCATCGAGCGCCCGAGCCGCGAGACCCTGCTTCGAGTCGATGAGCTCGGCGATCTTCGTGTCGATCGTGTGAGCGGCGATGATCCGCCACGCGGTGACGGGCTCCTCCTGACCGATGCGGTGCACCCGGTCGATCGCCTGCGTCTGCTCGGCCGCGGTCCACGACAGCTCGGCGAGGACGACGTTCGAGGCTGCCTGCATGTTCACGCCGACACCGGCGGCCGTCAGCGAGCACACCGCGATGGCGACATCGGGATCGTTGTTGAACGCGTCGATCGCGTCCTGGCGTGCCGTCGCGCTCTGATCGCCGCGCAGCGACACGGTCCGCAGCCCGGCGGCCGCGAAGTGGGCCTCGGCGGCGTCCATGACGTCGATGTGCTTGGCGAAGAACACGACCTTGCCGACCGAGCGCTGCAGCTGGGCCGCGTAGTCGGCGGCGAGCACGGCCTTGGCCTGGCCGATGCGGCGGACCATCGTGAAGACGTTCTCGGCGCCGGTGCCCGCGGCCTTCGACTCCTCGAGCTCCTGCGTCGCGACGAGGCGCACGATGTCGGAGTCGGCCTCGCCGATGAGCACACGGTCGCCGCGCGCCTCGATGATCCGGCGGTACCGCGCGGCGAGACGCTCGCCGAGCTCGTGCTCGGCCTGGCGGATCGACCGGCCGTACTCGTCGTCGAGCTGCACGGGCAGGTCGGCGATGAGCTTGTCGGGAAGGTCGGCGGCGACGTCCTTCTTCTTGCGGCGCACGATGCCCATCGAGATGACGGCGTCGCGGGCAGCGGGATAGAACGCCTTGTCGGCCGGCGTCAGGCCGGTCTCGTCCAGACGCTCCATGAGCACGGGGCCGGGCTTCTCGCCGTTCGTCCACCCCAGGAACCGCCAGATCGCGTCGAAGTCCTCGACGTCGTTGATCAGCGGGGTTCCGGTGAGGGCCAGCATGAGCGGGTCGCGCACCTGCTCGCGAATGCGGCCCGCGAGGGCGAGCACGTTCTGCGAACGCTGCGAGCTGAGGTTCTTGATGAAGTGCGCCTCGTCGACGACCATGCCGCGCAGGCCGATCGAACCGAGCCACGAGAGGTGGCGGTCGAGCACTTCGTAATTGACGATGAAGACGTCGGCGAACGCGTCGATCTGATCGCCGTCGCCCGAGATCACGGTCGCGCGTCGCTGCGGCGTCCAGCGCTCGACCTCGCGCGCCCAGTTCATCTTGACCACGTTCGGCACGACGGCCAGCAGCGGATAGGCGCCGGCGACGGATGCTGCGAGGACCGACTGCGCCGTCTTTCCGAGACCCGGCTCGTCGGCGAGCAGGAACGAGCGGTGACCGGCTCGCACCGACTCGAGGAACCGCGACTGGTGCGGCATGATCTCGAGACCCTTGGGCGACAGGCGGTCGAACTCCGGCACGGGAGGCAGGTCCATCGAGGCAGCCGCCCCGCCGGCGCCGGACTCGAACGCCTTGTAGAGCGGCCCCATCAGCTCCCAGCCGTCGAGTCGTCGGCGCGGGGTGTCGTGCGGCGCGTGCAGCTCGAGGTCGGGCGCGAGGAAGGGGTTCGCCTCGCGTCGTGCGATCACCTGCGGCGGTGTGACCTGCCGGTCGGCGAGAGCCGCGGGCACGACGGGCGCCTGAACCGGCGCGGCATCGGTGATGATGAGCTCGTCCTCCGGCAGCTCGGCACCCGACTCGAGAAGCCAGTCGCGCCGCATCCGCTTCGCCACCGGCGACGTCGCCTGGTCGACCTCGAGCAGCTGGATGAGAGACGTGTCGCGGGCGGCCGTCTTCGCGAGGATCGTGGCGACACCGTCGAGCCGCTTGAGCAGCTCCGCCCGGGCGGCGGTGGAGACGTTCTCGTCGGCCTTCACCCGCGCGCGCTCTTCGCGCACCAAGAAGGCGATGACCTGGAACTTGACGCGGTTCGTGGGTCCGAGCTTTCCGCGCTGGGCCTTGGCCTCGACCTCGCGCACCTTGCGCGCCAGGATCGGGATCAGCGGCGCGTCATCATCGCGTCGGGCGGACGAAGATCTCCGTCGGCGGTTGGCGGTCGCTGCGGCGGTGGCCATGGTCGGCATGCTCCTCCTGAGCCTGAGTGCCGGAGTTCCGTCGTGACGGAAACGTACGAGGTGCCGCTCGAACGGACACCGGAGCGTCATGCGAGCGAAGGGCGATCGCGTCGGTCGGCCACGGGCACTCGCTTCAGCGAGCTGCGGCGTCGAACCCGACGATGTCCCCGTGGTCCATTCTATGCCATGTCAGGCGCGCCCCGCGATGCGGCTGCGGGCGCGCCGGTGAACCGTGTCGCTACGCGCTCCGGCGCGCGGGCCGCAACGCCGATCGCAGTCGCAGGCTGTTGAGCACGACGAAGACGCTCGAGAACGCCATGGCGGCCGCGGCGACCATCGGGTTGAGCAGACCGGCCACCGCGAGCGGCACGGCGGCGACGTTGTAGGCGAAGGCCCAGAACAGGTTGCCGCGAATGATGCCGAGGGTACGGCGGCTGAGTTCGATCGCCTCGGCCACGGCCCGGGGGCTGCCAGCGGTGAGCGTGATGTCGCTGGCGTGCTTGGCGGCATCCGTGCCACCGCCCATCGCGATGCCGAGGTCGGCAGCGGCGAGGGCGGCCGCGTCGTTGACGCCGTCACCGACCATCGCGACGCGCTTCCCCGCGGCCTGACGGCGCCGTACCTCCTCGAGCTTGCCCTCGGGACGCACGTCGGCGACCACGTCGTCGATGCCGAGCTCGCGGGCGACCGCCCCCGCGGCGCCGGCGTTGTCGCCGGTGACCAGGACCACCGAGGCCCCGGTGCGGTGCAGCCGCGCCACGGCCTCGCGGGCGTCGTCGCGGACCCGGTCCGAGACCGCGATGACCGCTCGGACCGCCCCGTCCCAGCCGACGGCGACGACGGAAGCACCGGATGCCGCGGCGTCGCGCGCGGCTTCATCGAGCTCGGAGCTCAGCTCGCCCAGTCGCTGGGTGACGAAGGCGACGCTCCCCGCGGTGACCTCGCGCCCCTCGACGACGCCGCTGACGCCGCCTCCGGCGACGCCCGTGAACTCCGTCACCGGCGGCACGGTGCCGGCGGCTGCGACGATCGCGCGCGCGATCGGGTGCTCCGAGGCGGATTCGACGGCGCCGGCCGCCCGCAACGCGTCGTCGCGATCGGCTCCGGCCGCGGTGACGACCGAGGCGACCGACATCCGCCCCTCGGTGAGGGTGCCGGTCTTGTCCATGAGCACGACGTCGATGCGCTCGGCGGCCTCGAGGGCTTCGGGACCGGTGATGAGGATGCCGAGCTCGGCGCCTCGGCCGGTGCCGACGAGGACGGCGATGGGCGTCGCGAGCCCGAGCGCGCACGGGCAGGCGATGATCAGGACCGCGACGGCGGCGGTGAAGCCCGCGGCGACGGGTGCGCCGGCGATGATCCAGCCGAGAAGGGTCAGCACTGCCACGACGATGACGACGGGGACGAACACCGCCGAGACGCGGTCGGCGAGACGCTGCACGCGGCTCTTGCCCGACTGGGCCTCGTCGACCAGCCGCGCCAGATGCGCGAGGCGGGTTTCGTCGCCGACCGAGGTGGCGCGTACCCGCAACCGTCCGCCGGAGGCGATCGTGCCGCCGGTGACCTCGGAACCGGGGCCGACGTCGACGGGCACCGACTCGCCCGTGAGCATGCTCTCGTCCACCGCCGCCGCGCCGTCGACGACGATGCCGTCGGTGGCCACCTTCTCACCGGGCCGCACGATGAATTCGTCGCCCGCATGCAGCGCGTCGATGCCGACGCGACGCCCGTCCGGCAGCTCGACATCCGCCGCCCCGAGCTCGAGCAGGGCGCGCAGCGCGGCGCCCGCACGTCGCCGCGAGCGCTGCTCGATGTAGCGACCGAGCAGGATGAGCACGGTCACCGCTGCGGCGACCTCGAAGTAGACGAGCGATGTCGGGTCGTGCACGGGGCCGAAGAGGACGACATCGTGACGGATGCCGATGCGCCCGGCAGAGCCGAACAGCACCGCCCTCAGGCTCCAGGCGAAGGCCGCGAAGGTGCCCAATGTGACGAGCGTGTCCATCGTCAGCGCGCCGTGGCGCGCGTTCGCGAACGTGGAACGGTGGAACGGCCAACCCGCCCAGAACACGACCGGCGCGGTCAGGACGAGCGACACCCACTGCCAGCCGGGGAACTGCCACGCCGGCACCATGCCAAGCGCCACGACGGGCGCGGCGAGTACGATGCCCCAGATCAGCCGGGTGCGCAGAGTGGTCTGCCCCGGCATGTCCTCGACGTCGTGCTGGTGGCCCGGAGCGTCATGATGCTCCGCCGGATGCTGCGCCGGAGAGGAGCGCACTCGAGCGGTATACCCCGCCTGGCCGACGGCCTCGACCAGGTCGTCGACCGAGACGGCGGCGGGATGCTCGACGCGCGCCGACTCGGTCGCGAGGTTCACCGTCGCGTGGACACCGTCCAGGCGCTGCAGCCGCTTCTCGACCCGGGCGACACAGCTCGCGCACGTCATCCCCTCGATGTCGAGGACGGCATGGCTGCTCTCCCGCCCGGCGGTGTCCGCGCTCATCAGCGGCGTCCGGTGACCGTGTAGCCCGCCTCGGCCACAGCGGCCGAGACGACGTCGTCGTCGGGCGGCTGCACAGCCGTGACCGCGACGGTGCCGGCGTCGACGTCGACGGTGACGTCGGAGACGCCCGGGACGAGCCCGAGCTCGCGGGTCACCGCTGCGGCGCAGTGCCCGCAGGTCATGCCTTCGACGGTGTAGGTCTGAGTCGTCATGATGCTCCTTCGTGGTTCAGCGACGACAACAGGATACCCCCCAGGGGTATTCCCGTCGATGCCTCGAGATCCGGACGGCGTACGCTGAAAGCATGTCCACGATCTCCGAGCGCGAGCTCGCCGCGACCCTCGACCACGCCATCCTCAAGCCCGAGCTGACCCGCGACCAGGTCGACGCCGAGCTCGACATCGCCGCCGAGTGGCGAGTCTTCTCGGTGTGCGTACGCCCCTCCGACATCCCGCACGCTGTCGCGCGTCTCGCGGGCACCGGTGTCGCCGTCGGCACGGTCATCGGCTTCCCCCACGGCACGACGTCCACGGCGGCGAAGGTCGCCGAGGTCCGTCAGGCCGCCGCGGACGGCGCGTCGGAGTTCGACATGGTCGTCAACATCGCCGCGCTGCGCTCGGGCTTCGACGACGTCGTCGTCGACGACATCCGCGCCGTGGTCGAGGCCGCCGAAGGCAAGATCGTCAAGGTCATCCTCGAGACGAGCCTGCTCGACGACGAGCAGATCGCCCGCGGCAGCCGCCTGACCGAGGCCGGCGGTGCCGACTTCGTCAAGACCTCGACCGGCTTCGCCGGCGGCGGGGCGACAGTCCCCCACGTCCGCCTCATGCGCGAGAACGTCGGCGAGGCCGTGCAGGTCAAGGCCTCCGGCGGCGTGCGCAGCTTCGCTGACGCCGTCGCGATGCTCGACGCAGGCGCCACGCGCCTCGGCACGAGCGGCAGCGCGACCATTCTCGGCGAAGCGCGCCGACTCGAGGCCGGCGGCGTAGCCACCGGCGCAGTCGACGAGTCGTCGTACTGATCCCGCGGGCTGCGGCCCGCACGGGTGCGCGAGGCGCTGGCTTCAGGCGAGGGCCTCGCGCACGCGGACGACATCGTCGTCCATCTGCTCGATGAGCGCCGGGATACCCGCGAACGCGACCATCCCGCGGATGCGGGCCGTGAAGCGGACCTCGACGCGGTGACCGTAGAGGTCGAGATCCGTCTCGTCGAGCACGTACGCCTCGACCTGTCGCTGCGGCACGTCGTCGAACGTGGGATTGGTGCCCACCGAGATCGCCGCCGGATACCGGATGACACTCGCCGGCATCGCGCCGTCGGCACCCGGCATCCCGAGGTCGACGAGCCAGCCGGCGTACACACCGTCGGCCGGGATGAAGCCCGCGGCGTCGGTGGCGAGGTTCGCGGTCGGATACCCGAGTTCCCGGCCGCGCTTGAGTCCGTGGACGACCTCGGCCGCGACCGCGTGAGGGCGGCCGAGCAGGCGGGCGGCACCGGCGACATCGCCGGCCGCGAGCAGATCGCGCACCCACGTCGACGAGACGCGCCGGCCGGCGTCGCGGGCGCGGACGTCCGTGACGACGTCGACATCGAAACCGTGCTCGCGCCCGAGTGCGGCCAGCACCTCGGGATCGCCCTCGCCGCCTCGACCGAAGCGGAAGTCGTCGCCGACGAGGACGCCGACGGCACCGAGCGCGCGAACGAGGATGCTCTCGACGAAGTCACGCGCCGAGAGCGCGGCGAGCTCGGCGTCGAACCGCAGCACGAGGACGGCATCCACCCCGGCCGCTGCGAGGAGCCCGATCTTCTGATCCAGAGCGACGAGCGGCTCGGGGCAGAGCTCCGGACGCAGCAGGCTCAGCGGGTTGCGGTCGAAGGTGACCGCCACGACACGCGCGCCGCGGGCGGCGGCATCCACCCGGGCCCGGTCGATGACCGCGCGGTGCCCGGAGTGCACGCCGTCGAACTTGCCGATGGCCACGACGCTCGGGCCGAAGTCCGCGGGGACCTCCGCGGGGTCTCGGTACACGGTCACCATGACGATCCCTCCAGGACGGCCGGGCGCTCGCTGCTCTCCCCGGCACCGTTGCGGTGCGACACGAGCCACCAGATCCCCACGAAGGGCAGGGCGAGCGGAACCCAGAAGTAGCCGAAACCGTAGCCCGACCAGACGGTGGCGTCGTGCGAGAACAGGTCGGGCAGCACGAGGCTGAGCGTGCCGACGACGAGCACCCCGGCCAGCTCGAAGCAGATCGCGACCCACGCGATCGCGTACCAGGTGCGCGAGCCCGACTTCACCAGCGCGACGGTCGCCAGCACGTACACCAGCGCCGCGGCCGCCGACAGTGAGTACGCGAGCGGTGCGTTGGAGAAGTCCTCGACGATCTGGACGAACGAGCGTCCCGTCGCGGCGAGCGCCATCACGGCGTACACGACCACCAGAACGCGGCCGATGCCGGTCATTCGAGGGCGGGGATGATCCATGACCTCACCAATGATAGGCGTCGTGCGGATGGCTTCAGACGACCTGAACCGTCCAGATCACCTGCATCCGCCACACCATGATCGCGACCGACAGGGCGGCGACGCCGAGGATGACGGTGCTCCAGCGACTGCGTTCGATGAGCGCCCAGAACACGGCGGCGGGCGGCAGCAGGACGGCCGAGACGAGATACACCCAGAACTCCAGGAGACTGCCCGAAGGGGCGTTACCCGCGAGCGGGGCGATGATCGCGACGACGACCTGGGCGATGAGAAGCACCTCGACGAGGGCGAGCGACCCGACCGAGAGGTCGCTCGGGCGGCGGTTCGCGAGGCCGAGGACGGTACAGAGCAGACCGGCGGCGACCGCCACCGCCACCTGAACGATGGTGAAGACCGTGATCATGCGTCCTCCGCCATGTTCATCAGGCTCTTGACGTCGTCGCCGCGACGCTCGACGATCCCCACCAGTCGCCCATCGGGGTCGATCGCCGCCGGGTGCGGTGCCGACAGGCGCGCCGCCGCTCCGACGAGTCGCTTGCCGTGGCGCAGGTCGCGCGCCTCGTCGGCGCTCACCTCGAAGGCGCCGAGCACCGCGGCCGCGACATCCGCGTCGCGCAGCAGCGTCGCGTCCGGGGCGATCTCGGCCTCGGCATCCGACACCTCGAAAGGTCCGATGCGGGTGCGCCGGAGCGCCGTCAGATGCCCGCCGACGCCGAGCTCTGCTCCCAGGTCGCGGGCCAAGGCGCGGATGTAGGTACCGCTCGTGCAGTCGACGATGACGTCGACGTCGATCGCGCGGGATCCGCCCGCGACATCGTTCAGGACGACGTCGCGGACGTCGCGCACATCGAAGCGAGAGACGGTGACGCGACGCGCCTTCAGCTCGACCTCTTCGCCCGCGCGAGCGAGGTCGTACGCCCGCTTCCCGCCGACCTTGATCGCCGACACCCGGCTCGGCACCTGGTCGATCTCGCCGGTGAGCCCCGCGATGCCGCGATCGATGCCGGCGCGGTCGACCGCGGCGAGGGCTTCGTTCGTCGCGTTCTCCGTCACGGTGCCGTCGGCGTCGTCGGAATCGGTCGAGACGCCGAGGCGGATCGTCGCCTCGTAGGTCTTGTCGAGCCCCACGATGTAGGTCAGCAGGCGGGTCGCCGGCCCCACACCGAGGACGAGCAGCCCCGTCGCCATCGGATCCAGAGTGCCGGCGTGGCCGATCTTGCGGGTGCCGAGGGCTCGACGGGCTCGGGCGACGACGTCATGACTGGTCATCCCGCCCGCCTTGTCGACGAGCAGGATGCCGCGGGGCGCGGGTTCGGGCATGTCTCCCAGCCTACGGCGATGCCCCGCCGGCCCCGTCCGCGGCGCTTCGGGCGCAGTTCACAACATCGGGCGCGCTTACATCTGCGCCTCAACCTCCGAACTGCGCCCGACTCGCGTCGCCGACGCCTCCCGCGGTCAGTCCAGCGCCAGCTCGATGGTCGCGAAGGAGTGCGGCGGCATCGTCACGACGAGCTCGCCCCCATCGAGGGCGGTCGCGAGGGGCCGCGGCTCGACACGATCGCGCACGTCGGCGTCGTTGTACGTCGTCGCGCTCTCCGCCCCCAGCACACGGGCACGCACGACGCGGGCGCCACGTCCGCGGAGGCCGATGCGCACCTCGCACTCGTCGTCCGCCGAGAGGTGGGTGAGCGAGATGAGCGCCGCCCCCTCCTTCGTCGAGGCCGACATCGACACCAGCGGCAGCTCTCCCCCGCGCGCCGTCGTCGCGGGCGCGTCGAGCACGTGAGCGGCGAGCGCACGGGCGTCCTGGTGCCCCTTGTTCATCTCGAACACGTGGTAGGTCGGCGTGAGAACGAGCTTCTCGCCGTCGGTGAGGATCATCGCCTGCAAGACGTTCACCGTCTGTGCGATGTTCGCCATCGAGATGCGCCGCGCGTACCGGTGGAAGATGTCGAAATGGATGCCGGCGACGAGCGCGTCGCGGATCGTGTTCTGTTGGAACAGGAAGCCCGGGTTCGTGCCCTTCTCGGCGTTCCACCACGTGCCCCACTCGTCGCAGACGAGGCTCACCCGGTTCTCGGGGTCGTACGAGTCCATGACCGCGACGTGTCCGCGGACGACCCGCTCGAAGTCGCGGGCGTAGGCCATCGTGTCGTAGAACTGCTCGTCGGTGAAGGTCGTCGCGTCTTCGCGATTGATGCCCGATCCGGTGTGCGTGTAGTAGTGGAACGAGATCGCCTGGTACGGATGCTTGTCGTACAGGTTCGCGGCGTGCGACTCCACGAGCGTCTTCACGAGCACCCGCGTCCACTCGAAGTCGTCCTCGTTGGCGCCGGCGGCGATGAGCGTCAACCTGTTCTCGCCGTGGTCGTGGCAATAGGTCGCGTAGCGCCGCGCTTCTTCCGCGTAGAACTCGGGAGACAGGTTGCCGCCGCATCCCCACGGCTCGTTGCCGATGCCCCAGAAGGGCACATGCCAGGGCTCGTCGCGACCGTTCTCGCGGCGCAGACGCGCCATGGGGCTGTCGTCGTCGCGCGTGAGGTACTCGACCCACTCCGACATCTCCTGCACCGTGCCGCTGCCGACGTTCCCGTTGACGTACGCCTCGGTGCCGAGCAGGTCGCACAGATCCATGAACTCGTGGGTTCCGAAGTGGTTGCTCTCGACGACGTCGCCCCAGTTCGTGTTGGCGATCTTCGGCCGTTGCTCGCGCGGACCGATGCCATCGCGCCAGTGGTATGTGTCGGCGAAGCAGCCGCCCGGCCAGCGCAGGTTCGGGATGTCGAGCGCGCGGAGGGCCTCGACGACGTCGGTGCGGATGCCGCGGGTGTTGGGGATCGCCGAATCCTCGCCGACCCAGAAGCCGTCGTAGATGCAGCGCCCGAGGTGCTCGGCGAAGTGCCCGTAGATGTGCCGGCTGATGCGATCGCCGACGACGTCGAGGTCGATGACCGCATGTGCGGACGAGGTCATGTGGTTCTCCAGTGCTCGTGCTCGGTGAGCGGGACCAGCGGAGGACGCTCCGCGGTCGTGGTCAGGGCGATGCGGCGTCCCTCTCGCGCCGACCGGGTGAGGGCGCTCATGATCTCCAGGACGTGCAGGGCGACCTCACCGCTCGCACGTCCCGCACCGGCGCCGCCGCGTACGAAGTCGAGGACCCCGATGCCGCGGCCCGCGCCTCGATAGCCCGCGCGCGGCGCGATGGCCGTCCACTCCTCCGCGCGGGGTCGCCGCGTGGTCACGTCGCCGTCGAAGAAGTTGGGGTCGGGCAGGGTCAGCGATGCGCTCTCGCCGTGCACCTCGATCGGTGCGGCGTGGGTTGCGGCGGCGTCGAAGCTGAAGGTGACCGTCGAGACCGCGCCACCGGCGTGCTCGAGCACGCCGGTGACATGCGTGTCGATCTCGACGGGGATGCGCTCCCCCGCTCGCGGGCCCGAACCGATCGTGCGCTCGTCGCGTGATCGCGACGAAGCACCCGACACGCTGACGACGGGTCCCAGCAGGTGGAACAGCGCCGTGAGGTAGTACGGCCCCATGTCGTAGAGCGGTCCGCCGCCTTCGCGATAGTAGAAGTCGGGATGCGGGTGCCAGGCCTCGTGGCCCGACGACAGCCACGTCGCGACGGCCGCGACCGGTCGGCCGATCTCGCCGGCGTCGACGACCGCTCGCGCGGTCTGCACTCCGGACCCCAGCACGGTGTCGGGGGCCCCGCCGACCCAGGCGCTGGCCGCGCCGGCCATGACCCCGAGCGCTTCGTCGAAGGTCGCGGCCAGCGGTTTCTCCCCGTAGACGTTCTTGCCCGCAGCGAGTGCCGCGCGCGCGACCTCGCCGTGAGCGGCGGGGATCGTCAGGTTGACCACGGTCTGCACCGCCGGGTCGGCGACGAGCTCGGCGACCGATAGGGCGCGGGCTCCGGGGAACCGCTCGGCGACCGACCGGGCGCGATCGACGTCGAGGTCGGCCGTCGCAACGATACGGACGGCGGGGTGATCGCCCAGCGTCTCGAGATACTGGCCCGAGATGACCCCGAGGCCGACTACACCGATGCCGTGCGGCTCGCCCACAGCATCCCCCTCTCGATGATGGTGCGGACGTTGACGTCGCGCAGCACGACGAGGCTGTGCCCCGGCGTCGCGACGAAGATGCGGCCCTGTCCCCACTCGCGCGTCCAGACGGCGGGCGAGGTGATGGGGCGGTGCCAGGGGTGGTACGGCTGCACGGGATGCGTCGTCGTCGCGAGCACGTCGTTGAGATCGTCGGAGAGCACCCAGTACTGCTCCGTGCGGAGCGTGAAGTCCTCGAGCCCGGCCATGATCTCCGATCGGCGCCCCGCCTCGGTGAGGTCGACGGTGTAGCAGAGGTAGTTGTCGGTCTCGTCGCCGACGCGGGCATCGGGGTGCTTCGCGGGATGCGTCGCGAACTGGCCGCCGATGAGCTGCAGGTAGTCGGAGTTGTCGCGGTACGAGTCGGCGATGCCGCCGTGCCAGCCCGCCAGCCCCGTTCCGCGCTCGACCGCGTCGCGCAGGCCGGCGAAGGCCTCGCGTGAGATCTTCGACATCGTCACGGACTGGACGATGAGGTCGGTGCGCTCCATCGTCTCCCGGTCGGTGTAGACCTCGTTGTCC
Organism: Microbacterium sp. H37-C3; assembly: GCF_027157935.1. NCBI lineage: Bacteria > Bacillati > Actinomycetota > Actinomycetes > Micrococcales > Microbacteriaceae > Microbacterium > Microbacterium sp. H37-C3. The sequence goes on from NZ_JAPVLR010000003.1 coordinate 177,508, forward strand.
TCTTCGATGCGGACCTCGAAGCCGTTCTCTTCGAGGAAGGGCACGAAGAGGTTGGTGGCCTCGACGGGTTTGTGCCCCTCCCAGCCGCCTCGGACGATCAGCGCCTGTCTCGCGGTCATGAGCTGACCCCTTCCACTCGGATGCTTCTGCTGTCGGATGCCGCGCTCTCCTCGACCGCCGCGAGGACGCGCTGCACGCCCGCGGCCTCCGCGAACGACGGGTGCGCTTCGATCTCACCGGCGACGGCGCGGACGAAGTCGACGCTCTGGTGGGTGAACAAGTGCTCGTAGCCGAGTCCGTGTCCTGCCGGCCACCAGGCTCCGGCATAGGGATGCTCGGGCTCGGTCGCGTCGATGCGGCGGAACCCCTGCTCACCGGCAGGGAGCGTCGCGTCGGCGAAGAGCAGGTCGTTCAGGTGCGAGAAGTCGAAGGCGACGGCCCCGCGGTCACCGCTGACCTCGATGCGGTTGGCGTTGCGGTGCCCCGTGGCCATGCGCGTCGCCTCGAAGATGCCGAGGGCGCCGTCGGAGAACGATGCGGTGAACGCCGCGGCGTCGTCGACGGTCACGCGTTCAGTTGCGGCTCCGGCACCGGCTCGGCCGCCCAGCCCGACGCGCTCGTCGAGGACCGGGCGCTCGTCGACGAAGGTGCGGAGTGTGCCGGAGACGCTCGTGATGCGCGCGCCGGTGAGCCACTGGGCGGCATCGATGCTGTGCGCCCCGATGTCGCCGAGCGCACCCGATCCCGCGCGATCGCGATCGAGACGCCAGGTGAACGGCGCGTCCGGGTCGGTGAGCCAGTCCTGCAGGTACTGGGCGCGCACGTGCCGGATGCGGCCGATGCGTCCCTCCTCGATCAGACGTCGCGCCAGAGCGAGGGCGGGCGTGCGGCGGTAGCTGAACCCGCACATCGCGACGACCCCGCGCGATGCCGCCGCGGCGGCGGCATCCGTCATCCGGTCGGCGTCGGCGACGTCGTTGGCCAGGGGCTTCTCGCACAGCACGTGACGGCCGGCGTCGAGGGCTGCGAGCGCGATCTCGGCGTGGGTGTAGCCCGGGGTGCAGATGTCGACGGCGTCGATGTCGTCGCGTCCGATGACACTTCGCCAGTCGTCGCTCGACTCGGCGATGCCGAACCGCGATGCGGCGTCGGCCGCGCGTTGTGCGTCGCTGCCCGCGAGCACGACCACCTCCGGCTCGACCGGCAGATCGAAGAACCGCGGAGCGGTGCGCCAGGCGTGCGCGTGCATCCGTCCCATGAACCCGGTCCCGATGATCGCGATGCGCAATCGTCTCGACATCCTCGTCTCCCTCCGCACCGGTGCGTGTGATCGCGGACCACGATGTCACAGCCTCTCGACGCGGACGTCGGGCTTTGCGCAAAATAGGTGCATGCCGTCTTCCCGACCGAGCCTCACCGACGTCGCCACGGCCGCGGGCGTCAGCGTCGCGACCGTCTCACGGGCGCTCCGCGGCCGCGGCGAGCTGTCGCCCGAGACCCGCACGCGTGTGCTGCAGACGGCAGAACGGCTCGGGTACACGCGAAGCGGGACACCGCGCGGCCGGCCCCGCGGCGGTACGTCCCGCATCTTCGATCTGGTTCTCGGGCACTTCCATGACCCCTACACCGACGAGGTCGTCGCCGGGGCTCACACGGCGGCCTCGCGCCTGAGCTACGACCTCGTCCTCACCGCGGAGCGCGACGATCCGGGCGATGACTGGCCGGCCCGCATCCGCTCCCGGGGATCGGCGGGGGTCGTGCTCGGTCTGATCCTGCCCACCGCGGCCCAGCTGGAGGTCGTGCAGGGCGCGGGCATCCCCGTCGTCCTGCTCGAGCCTCCGTCGGGGACCACCCAGCACGTGCCGAGCGTGCGGAACACCGATCACGCGGGCGGCTCGGCGGCGGCGGAGCACCTGCTGGCGCAGGGCGCGCGGCGCTTCATCGTCATCGGCGGGGCTCCGTCGTACCGTTACGGTCGTGCGCGGATCGAGGGCTTCCTCTCGACGCTCGACGAGACGGCCCCGGCTGCGCCCCGCATCCTGACGACGGCGGACTGGGGTGCGGCGGACGCGCGACGAGCGTGCGCCGCGGCGCTCGATGACCTCGGCGGCGAGGGCCCCATCGGGCTCTTCGCCTGCTCCGATGAGATGGCCGCGGGCGCCTACCGGGCGATCGCCGAGGCTGGGCTCGCGGTGGGGCGCCACGTTCTCGTCGTGGGATACGACGATGTGCGGGGCGCGCGGTGGCTGCATCCGCCGCTCACCACGATCCGTCAGCCCATCCGCGAGATGGCCGCCGCGGCGGTCACGCTCCTGGCTCAGATGGCGGACGGTGCGCAGCTCGCCGACGAGGTGGTCGAGCTGCCGACGGTTCTCGTGGCCCGCGGCTCGACCGGCCGTCCGCGCTGACCGAGGCCGCCACCGACGGGGCTCACGCGGGCGCGACGACCGGGAAGTACACGGCGTAGCGCTCGTCGACGATCTCGTTCAGCGGCACGAATCGGATGCCGGCCGAGCCGCCGACACTGCGGTATCGCGTGAGCCACTGCGACCACTGCCTCTCGTCGTCGGCAGCCAGCAGCGTCGCCGGGTCGGAGCTGTCGCCGATGAGCGGCGTCTCACGGTCGACGAGACCCGCGAGCACCACGGCGCCCTCGACGAAGGCGACGGTCTCGGGTTCATCCGGGATCGGCACCGTCCGCAGCTCGAATCCGAAACCGAGTTCGATCTCGGTGCGCCCGCCGGGATGATCGATCTCCACGAAGCTGCCGCGCCGCACCACGGCGACGTCCGACCGGACGTGCACCTCACCCGCGGTCCAGGCGGGCACACGCGTCCGGACGCGGCCCCGAACGGTCGGCGGCGACTCGACCACCACCGAGACCCGAAGAGCGTGCGGCCGATGCGCCGGGCCGCCGGGGCCCGCGTTCGCGTCCGGACCGACGTAGAGGGCGTCGTCGATCGTGCGGACCTCGACGACCAGCTGGCCTGCTGCCGTGGCGACGTCGGCGCGGACGGGGATGTACTGCGCGACGGTGACGGCTTCGCCGTCGCTGTACACCGCCAGCGACGAGTGGCGCGTGTGCGCCTGCACCACCGTGCCGTGGCAGCACCAGAAGTCCTCGGTGGGCGATCCCCACTCCTTGCGCGCTCCGCTCTGCAGCGGCAGGAAGTAGCTCACCATGCCGGTGCCGGGATGCTGCTGCGCCAGGATGCCGTTGACGAGGTTGGCCTCGATGTAGTCGAGGTACGACGCCTCGCCCGTCCATCGGAACAGCACGTCGGCCAGCCGGATCATGTTGTAGACGGCGCAGTGCTCCTGGGTCTTCGTGCCCCGTCGCGCGGCGAAGGCGAACGGCGGCGTCCAGATCTCACCCGAGGTCTGTCCGCCCGTGCAGAAGGTTCCGCGTCGCGTGACGGCCCAGTCCCAGTACGCCTCGACGATGCGTCGCCAGCGCTCCTCACCCGTGACCTCGAAGGCCCGCGCGGCACCGAGCACCTCCGGGATGGTCGTGTTCGCGTGCATGTTGGTCAGCATGTCCTCGCCCGCCAGCAGACCGTCGAAGAGCGACCGGTGGTCGTATCGGTCGAGGAGCTCGCGATACATGTCGTCGCCGGTGGCCTCGAGGAGGTCTGCCCACACCTCCAGCATGCCGCCCGTCTCGACCTCGAGGATGGTCTGGAACTCGTCGCGCTCGAACTCCCGCGCCCACTCCGCGATCAGCGCCGCAGCGCGGTGGGCGATGCGCAGGGCTCGCTCGTCGCCGAGGTCTCGGTACACGTCCACCAGACCCATGAAGGTCTTGTGGATGTTGTACTGCGGCGCCCACACCTCGCGCCCCTCGGCGAGCCGGCGCAGGAACGTCTGCGGAATGCCGAACACCCAGCCCGCGCCGGCATCCTGGCACGCCTCGAGCTCGTCGAGGACGACGGCCAGCTTGCCCCGCAGCACCGGATCGCCGGTGACGGCGATCTCGCGCGCGGCGGCCGACATCCAGTGCCCCACGAAATGGCCCCGCAAGAGTGCGCCGGGCGTCTCCCAGCCCCAATGACGTGCCCAGCCGTTCTCGACGCCCGGTGTGACGGACGGCTTCAGGTGCCAGGCCTGATCGCCGATGCCCGCTTCGATGCGGTGGTTCTGCACGAGAGCGTGCTCGTCGAGCGACACGAGGTACGCGCGATTGATGCGACGCCGGCGATCATAGGTTCCCGGGAGCAGCCGGGAGGCATCGGGCGCGAGGGCGGATGCGGTCATGGTTGTGACATCTCCTTCGATGTGCTGAGATCGATCTCTGACTGTACCGCCCGAGCGATGTCAGCAGAATAGGAGCATGGATTCCATGCGCGTGATCCACCTCAACGCCGAGGACGTCTCCGTCGTGATCGCAACAGCGGACGATGGGATGCCGGAGATCGTCCACTGGGGCGAGGCTGTGACGTCGGCGGAGCCCGACCTCCTCGCATTCGTCGCGGCCGAGCAGCGGAACGGGATGGCCGGTGATTCCGACGTTCCGTACCGCGCGAGCGTGCTGCCGGAGCACAGCCGCGGGTGGTTCGGAGCCCCGGGGCTGTCCGCACATCGCGACGGCTCGGGGTGGGCGCCGCGGTTCGTGCTGCGCTCGCTGACTCTCGACGGCGCCGAGGCCGGACCGGGCGTGACGTCCGGCGGAGCGGGGCGGGTCGACGCGGTCCTCCACGACGATGCTGCTGAGATTGAGCTCGGTATAGAGATCGATCTCACACGAGACGGCCTCGTGCGTTCCCGCGCTCGGGTCCGGAACACCGCCGGCGCAAGCGAGGCGGCGGCACCGCTCGAGATCCAGTCCCTCGCCGTCGCCCTTCCGATACCGACGTGGGCGCAGGAGGTGCTCGATTTCACCGGCCGATGGGGGCACGAGCGTATCCCCCAGCGGCATCCGGTCGTCCGCGGTGATCACTCGCGCGTCTCGCGGCGCGGCCGCACCGGTCTCGACGCGACACTGGTGCAGGCGGTCGGCACGCCGGGGTTCTCCGCCGGCTCCGGCGAGGTATGGATCGGACACGTCGGATTCAGCGGCGACCACGAGCACACGATCGAGCGCACCGACGGGCGCCTGCACTTTCGGGGCGGCGAGTCGATCTTTCCCGGCGAGATCCGGCTGACACCCGGCGAGGAGTACACCGGCCCCTGGGTGTTCGGCAGCTACGGGCGCGGACTCGACGGCGCTGCGGCGCGCTTCCACTCCTACCTGCGCGAGCGCTCGCGTTCGTCGCGCCGCCCCCGCCCCGTGACGATGAACGTCTGGGAGGCGGTGTATTTCGACCACGACCACCGCGTGCTCGTCGATCTGGCGGCCCGCGCCGCCGAGCTCGGCGTCGAGCGCTACGTCCTCGACGACGGCTGGTTCCGGGGGCGCAATGACGACCGCGCGGGGCTCGGCGACTGGGCGCCCGACCCGATTGCGTGGCCCGACGGCCTCCGCCCACTGGGCGACGAGGTGCGCTCTCTCGGCATGGAGTTCGGGCTCTGGGTCGAGCCGGAGATGATCAACGAGGACTCCGATCTCGCCCGTGCGCACCCCGAGTGGATCCTTCGGGCGGGGCCCGAGCTGCCGCCGCGCCAGCGGTTCCAGCAGGTGCTCGACCTCACGCAGCCGGCCGCTTTCGACCACATCCTGGGCGTGCTCGACGGGCTCATCGAGGACATCGGCGTGAGCTACCTCAAGTGGGACCACAACCGCGACCTCATCGCGGCCGGGCACCCCGCCTCGGGCGCCCCTGCCGTTCACGAGCAGACCCTCGCGGTGTACCGCCTCATCGACGAGCTCCGCCGTCGCCATCCCGACCTCGAGATCGAGAGCTGCGCCTCCGGCGGCGGGCGGGTCGACCTGGGGATCCTCGAACGGACTGACCGGATCCATCCCTCCGACAGCCACGACCCCCACGACCGCTTCGGCATCCTGCGCTGGACGGGACTCCTGGTGCCGCCGGAGATGATGGGATCGCACGTCGCCTCCCCCGTGTCGAGCGTCACGGGACGCGCGCATGACCTGCAGTTCCGGTGCGCAGTCGCCTTCCTCGGCCACTTCGGCATCGAGTGGGACATCCGCGATCTCGACGAGCACGACCGGCGCGTCCTCGGCGACTGGATCGCACGATACCGCCGGCACCGCCACCTCATCGCGACGGGGCGCACCGTCGGCTCGGGTGAGCTCGACGCCGCGGCTCCGCAGGTGCGCGGCGTGGTCGCGCCCGACGGGTCGGAGGCGCTCTTCACGATCGTCACGCCGACGACCTCGGCCGACACGATCGCCCGTGTGCGGTTCCCCGGCTTGTCGACCGACCGCAGCTACCGGGTGTCGGTGAGCGGCTCGGACTCGTTCGGACCGCCCTGGCAGGTTCCGGCGTGGCTTCGGGAGAGCCCCGAGCTCGGCGGTGACGGTGACGGTGACGGTGACGGTGGCGGTGGCGGTGGCGGTGGCGGCGAGCGTGTGGGTGACGGCCCGGTCATCGCGGGTACCGTGCTCGCACGGGTGGGGCTGGAGTTCCCCACGTTCCACCCCGACCGCGCGGCGGTCGTTCACCTCGCGGCGGTGGCAGCGCCGTGATCGGCGAGCGCCGGGCCGCGGCATCCCGTCCCCCGATGGGGTGGAACAGCTGGGACTGCTTCGGGTCGTCCGTGACGGAGGCCGAGGTGCTGGCGAACGCCGAATACGTCGCGGAGCACCTGCTCGCGTTCGGCTGGGACACGATCGTCGTCGACATCCAGTGGTACGAACCCGATCCGGGGGCGCACGACTATCGCGAGGTCTCTCGGCCGCTGCTGGATGCCTGGGGCCGGCCGCTCCCCGCGCCGGGACGCTTCCCCTCCGCGGCGGACGGGAGCTTCCAGCCGCTCGCCGACCGCGTCCACGAGCTCGGCCTGCGCTTCGGGGTGCACCTCATGCGGGGCGTGCCGCGCGCCGCAGCGGATGCGGCTCTGCCCGTCTCTGGCCATCCCGACGCGACGTGCGACTCGATCGCCGACCGCTCGAACGTCTGCGTGTGGAACCCCGACAACTACGGCGTCGATATGACGGCACCCGGCGCGCAGGAGTACTACGACTCGGTCATGGCGCAGCTGGCCGCCTGGGGCGTCGACTTCGTGAAGCTCGACGATGTGCTCTACCCGCCCGTCGAGACCGCTGAGATCGCAGCGATCTCGCGCGCAATCGATCGGTCGGGACGGGCGATGGTCCTGAGCCTGTCGCCCGGCAAGCGACTGTCGCTCGCGCACCTCGAGACGCTGCGCGAACACGGCCAGATGTGGCGGATCTCGGACGACTTCTGGGATGACTGGGCGCACGTGGTCGAACAGTTCCAGCGCGCCGCCCGCTGGGCGCCGTTCCAGCGGCGCGGTGCGTGGGCGGATGCCGACATGCTCCCTTTCGGACGCATCGGCGTGCGCGGACACGTCGGCGAAGACCGTCTCAGCCGCCTGTCGGTCGACGAGCAGCGCACCGTCATGACGCTGTGGAGCATGATGCGCTCACCGCTCATGATGGGCGGCCACCTGCCCGACACTCCGCCAGAGACGCTCGCGCTGCTGCGTCATCCCGGCGTCCTCGCGCTGCGCGACGGCGAGGAGTCGCGCGAGATCGTGCGCGACGGACACCTGGTCATCTGGAGCGCGCGCGTGGGCGCGCGCGAGTACCGTGCGGTGTTCTGGCTCGGCGACGATGAGCAGGAGCTCGTCGTTCACCTCGCCGACCTCGGGCTCGGGCTCGGGCTCGCGGACATGGGGACGGCGGGTTCGTGCACGGATGTGTGGAGCGGGACGAGCGTCGAGGTCGCCGACGGACGCGTCACGCTGACGGTGCCGGCTCACGGCACGCGGCTGCTCGTCTTCGGCTGACCGTCGGGAGGAGCGGGCGCGGGGCGCTCCCGGGGCGGCCGGCGGCGAGGCGCCGCGGGTCTGTGGAGAGTCGCGGGGCATTGTCGGAGGCCCGTAGCAACATGAGAACATGCATTCGAACAACGGGATGGGCAGCGGGACGGGCAGCGACGCAGACGTCGACGCCCTCGCTCAGCTCGTCGCGGATGCCGAGGGCGTATCGGATGCCGCGCGGGCCGTACAGGTTCGCGAGGTTCGGGTGCTCGCGGCGGCCGGGGTGCTGGCTGAGAGGCAGGCCGCGGACGCGTCGGAGAAGGTCAAGGCGCGCGAGATGGCGCTGCGCGGGATCGCCGCGGAGCTGGCCGGGGTGTTCGTCGCGACCGACCGCACTTTGCAGCGGCGGATCGACGAAGCGCGGGACCTGGTTGAGAACTACCCGGTGACGATGGCCGCGTGGGAGGACGGGCGGATCGTCCGCGGGCACGTGAGGGTGATCCAGGAAGTCGGGTGCCTCGTGCCCGTGGAGGAGCGGGCGGAGTTCGAACGCGTTGCGATCGAGAAGTGCGAGGGCGAGACACCGAACCGGGTGCGGGACGCGTTGCGGATGCTGGCGGAGCGGATGCACCCGCGGACGTTCACCGAACGGCATGAGGAGGCCGCCGCGGGGCGGTGCGTGCGGGTGCAGGCCGGAGCGGACGGGATGTCGGACCTGATCGCGACCTTGCCGACGGTGATCGCCGACGGGATCGTGGACCGGCTCACGCGGCAGGCGCGGGAGATCATCAATGCGTTGGCCCAGGCTGACGCGGCGGGTGGCGGCGCTGACGCTGACGCTCAAGCCGAGGCGCCTGGCGTTCGAGCCGAGGCGCCTGGCGTTCGAGCCGAGGCGCCTGGCGTTCGAGCCGACGCGAACGGCGGCTCACCCGGCGCCGACACGACGATTCGCGACGGGTCGTCGTTCGTCGACGATGCCCGCACGATCGATCAGGTCCGCGCCGACGTGTTCTCCGACCTCCTCCTGACTGGATCGCCGGCGCTCGACCCCACCGGCACCGGTGACGGGCACGGAACCCTCGGGGCGATCCGGGCACACGTGCAGGTCGCGGTATCGGCGTTGACGCTGATGGGACAGGACGAGGGGCCCGCCGACCTGGCAGGGCGCTCCCCCATCGATGCCCCCACCGCCCGCGAACTCGCGGGAAACGCGACCTCGTGGGACCGGTTGCTCACCCATCCGGTCACGGGAACCGTCCTCGAATGCGACAGCTACCGCCCCACCGCCGCCATGGTGCGACTCCTACGGGCACGGGACCGGCACTGCCGGTTCCCCGGATGCCGGCAACCCGCCATCCGGTGCGAACTCGACCACACCATCGCCGCATCCGACGGCGGTGCCACCCACGTGTGCAATCTCGCCAACCTCTGCAAAAGACACCACGACGTCAAACACCACACCCGATGGCGAGTCCAACAGCTCGCGGGCGGAAGGCTGATCTGGACCTCACCGACCGGACGGATCTACCGCGAAGACGCACCACCACCGCTCGTCGCCTTCCCCGTCGCGGCTCCCCCGGATCACCGAGGCGATGACGCACCACCCGGGGCCTTTCCCCCACCAGGGTCACCGGGCGGAGCCGACGCGCCTCGGGAGACCGCTCCGCCGTTCTGACGGGATCGTCCTCTCCCCGCACCACCCGGATGGGGGTGGATGTCGTGCCCGTCGCCCGTGAAAGCCTCGTCCATCATGCTCGCGTCCGCCCGCCCCATCACCGGAAGACCACACGCGTCTGCTCGCGTTCGGCTGACCGTCAGGGCGCGCGGCGCGGGTCGATCCCGAGTGTGCCGGCGACGTCATCGAAGCCCCCGACGCGAGCGAGCTCCGCGGCGCGCGCCGATGCCCGCTCGAACAGGTCGTCGAACCTGACCGGGGCGCCGGCGGCCGCGGACGCCACGGCAGCCTCGACCATGGCGAGGCTGCCGATGTTGCGCGTGATCTCGCCGGACGGTACCGGACCGCCGTCGAGGGCTGCGACGAACTCGGCGAGGGCGGCATCCAGCCCCTCGGCCCCGTCCGCCAGCACAGCAGCCTGCGCGCCGCCCTCACGTGGCTGGATCACGACGTCGGTCTCTCCGTCCCAGGCAGCGGATCCATGGGCAGCGCTTCCCCGCCAGTCGCCGTTCCACGAGGTCGTCAGACCGTCGGCGCACCAGCTGCCGGAGTACGAGAACCGGCGCCCATCGGCGAAGCGGAAGATCGCCTCGGCCGCGGCGGCGCCGCGGTACCAGCTCCAGCTGGGCGAGAACTCCTCGCAGAAGACCGACACGGGTTCACTCGAGAGCAGGTACCGGGCTTGGTCGAACTGGTGGATCGCCATGTCCACGAGCAGCGGCGACGGCATCTCGTCTCGGAAACCTCCGAACCGGGGGTTCTGGAAGAAGCGGACGTCGAGCTGCTCGACGCCGCCGAGGCTGACCAGGGCGTCGCGGAACGCCCGGATCCCGCGGGAGTGCCGACGCGACTGACTCGTCGCCATCAGGGTCCCGGTCGACGCGCTGACGGCGGACAGCAGCAGCGCCTCGGCCACGGTCGGCGTCACCGGCTTCTCGCTCAGGACGGGAACACCCGCCCGCAGCGCCGCGGCGCTCACCTCGAGATGCGCCTGCGGGATCGTGACGTTGACGACCAGGTCGACGTCGACGGCAGCGAGTGCGTCTTCGACCGAGCCGAAGCTCGGGACATCGAGTCCCCGCTCGACTGCCGCGGCCCGCGCGGCGTCGGCGACGATGTCGACGAGCCCGACGATCTCGAGATCAGGACGACGAGCGACCGTGTCGATCCACGCCTTCCCCATCGCTCCCGCCCCGACGACGACGACACGACGGGCGCGCCCCGTCACGACTGCTCCTCGCCGTCCCACTCCCGCGGAACGTCCCACTCCCCCGTGCGATGCATCGCCAGACGGGCGGTGGCGCGGGGGCGGTCGTTCCGAGCCCATCGCGCCGCGTTCGCGAGGACGAGCTGGATCTCGGGCTGATGGTAGACGGGATAGTCCTGGTCACCCGGCGAGAAGTAGAACACCCGCCCGTGACCGCGGAAGAACGTCATGCCCGAGCGGAACACCTCACCGCCCGAGAAGTTCGAGACGAAGACGAGCTCGTCCGGCTGCGGCACGTCGAAGAACTCGCCGTACATCTCCTGCTCGGGGATGACGATCGGCTGCGGCACGCCGGCGGCGATCGGATGCGTCGGCGAGACCGTCCACACGAGCTCCCGGTCATGCGCCTGCCGCCAGCGCAGCGCGCAGGTCGTCCCCATCAGACGGATGAAGATCCTCGAGAAGTGCGCCGAATGCAGCGCCACGAAACCGAGCCCGCCGAGCACGTGCCGGTGGACCCGCTCGACCACGACGTCGTCGACCTCGTCGTGCAGGAGGTGCCCCCACCAGAAGAGCACATCCGTCTGCGCGAGGCGCTCCTCGCTCAGCCCGTGCTCCGGATCGTCGAGCGTCGCCGTCTCGACGACGGCAGCGTCGCCGAGCAGTCGCCGCAAGCCCGCGGCGATGGTCCCGTGCATCGTTTCGGGATAGAGGGCGCGCGGGATGTCGTGATGCTTCTCGTGATGGTTCTCGCCCCACACCAGCACGCGGATGGGGGTGGATGTCGTGCCCGTCACCCCTTGAACGCTCCGTCCATGATGCCGGCGACCATGCGGCGCCCGACCACGAAGAAGACGATGAGCAGCGGCAAGGTTGCCAGGAACGACCCGCCCATCGTCAGCGCCAGGTCGATCGACCGGTTCGCCTGCAGCTGCTTCAGGGCGATCTGCACCGTGAACAGCTCGGGCGACTTCAGCACGATGAACGGCCACATGAAGTCGTTCCACACCGAGGTGAACGTGATGAGGCCGAGCACGAAGGCCGCGGGCCGCACGACCGGGAACCCGATGCGCCAGAAGATCTGCCAGCTGTTCGCCCCGTCGATGCGGGCCGCGTGCATGAGCTCGTCGTTGAGGGTGGTCGCCATGTGCTGCCGCATCCAGAAGATGCCGAACGCGCTGGCGAGCCCCGGGACGATGATCGCCTGCAGGGTGTCGACCCAGTCCAGCCACGAGATGATCAGGTACTGCGGGATGACGCTCAGCTGAGCGGGCACCGTCATGGTGAGCAGCACGATGACGAAGAGCGCGTTGCGGCCCCGGAACTGCAGCTTCGCGAAGGCGAAACCGGCGAGCGCGCACAGCAGTGATGCGATGACGGCGATCGAGAGCGAGACGATCGCGCTGTTCAGCAGCGACTGGAAGAACGGCACCGTGTCGAACACCTTCGTCGCGATGTCGAAGAAGTTGAGCCCCGGGTAGAAGCGCGGCGGGATCGAGGTGACCGCGGAGGCACCCACCGACGCGATCACGAACATGTAGTACAGCGGGAAGACGCTGATCACGACCGCGATCCCGAGCAGCACGTAGACCGGCCAGGGCACGCGGCCGACGCGCCCGCCTCCGCGCCGCGGACGCTTGCGGGGCGCGCTCAGCGCGGTCGGATCGAGGGGACGCGGCACAGCTGTGTCGACGGCGTCGGACATCATCGGGCCTTTCGGGTGCGGGTGGTCAGGAAGAAGTTGATCGCCGAGACCACGACGACCACGACGAAGAGGGCGACACCGATCGCCGAGCCGTAACCGAACTCGAACTGGCCGAAGCCCTGCTCGTAGAGGAACAGCGCGAGGGTCTGGCACTGTCGCCCGCCGCCGCAGGTCAGCCCCGACTCGGGAGCCACCAGCAGGGGCTCCGTGAAGATCTGCAGCCCGCCGATGGTCGACATGATGACGGTGAAGATGATGATGGGCCGCAGCGACGGGATCGTCAGGTGGATGAACTGCTGCCAGCCGGACGCGCCGTCGACCGAGGCCGCTTCGTACATTTCGCGCGGGAGCGCCTGTAGCCCGGCGAGGTAGAGCAGCGTGTTGTATCCGAACCATCGCCACATCACCATCGACGAGATGACGATCCACGAGCCGACCTGAGACGACAGGAAGTTCACCGCCGGGATGCCGAAGAGGTCGAGCACCCAATTGATGAGCCCGAAGTTCTTGTCGAAGATCTGCGCGAAGACGAGGGCGGTCGCGGCGACCGAGGTGATGTAGGGCACCAGCAGCGCCATGCGGAAGAAGTTCGCCATCTTGAGGGTGGCGTGGTTCAGCAGGTGCGCGAGGCCGAGCGCCAGCAGCAGCTGCGGGATCGTGGAGATGAGGAAGATCCCAAAGGTGTTCACGAACGCGTTCCAGAACCGGGAGTCCTGGACGAGCCGCTCGAAGTTCGCCAGACCGACGAACGTCTGCTCCCCGATCGGGTTCCAGTCGAATAAGGCCACGTAGAACGTGAACAGCAGGGGGAACAGCCCGAAGATCAGGAAGATCACGAAGAACGGGGCGATGTAGATGTAAGGCGCGATGCGCTCCGCGAGCGGCTGGCGGATGGCGCGTCTCGGCGGACGCTCGCGCCGAGCGGTCTTCTTGTCGATGGTGATGGCGGTGGCGGTGGCTGTCGCGGTCATGATGCGTCCTCGATGAGGGTGGTGGCCCGCCCACGGGCGGACCACCACCGAGCGGGTAAGGTCAACCGCCGATCGCGGCCCGGGCGCTGTCGACGCCGGTCTGCCACGCGTCGCGCGGCGCGACGTTGCCCGCTTCCATGTCGACGAGGGCATTGAGCAGCGCCGCCCCGATCGCGCTCGTGTCCGGCCCGTTGTGGAAGGACTGGAACTGCAGCACCGAGTTGCTGATGACCTCGCCGATCCGGGAATCCCCGAAGAAGGGATCGGTGTAGCCGGTCACCTCGCTGCTCTCGAGAGCGCTCTTGGCCGCCGGGAACGTGCCGGTGCGGGCGAAGTGCGCCGTTTGTCCTTCCGGCGAGAGCATCGTCTCGATGTACTTCCATGCGGCCTGCGGGTTCTTCGCGCGGGCGGGGATCGCGATGACGCTGCCACCCCAGTTGCCGCCGACGCCGGGGATCGCGGCGACTCGCCAGAGCCCCTCGGTGTCGGGAGCGTCGTTCTTGTAGCCGGACAGCATCCAGGAGGGCGCGGTGCTGACCGCGAACGCGCCGTTCGCCTTGCCCGGAGCCCAGCCCGACGACCAGGCGGCGATGCCGGCGCTGATGCCCGCCTCGTAGGTGCGCACCGCGACGTCGAACGCCTCCTCCACCTGCGGGTTGGTGTCGAAGATGAGCTCGCCGTCCGGTGTGTAGTACTTCTCGGTGACCTGGTTCACGGTCGAGAAGAAGACGCTCGTCTCGACGTTGTCGACGAAGGGCTCTCCGGTCGCGGCCGTGTACTTCTTGCCCATCTCGATGAAGCCGTCCCACGTCGACCACATCTCGGCGACCTCGTCCGGGTCGGTCGGCAGCCCTGCCGCCTCGAAGAGGTCTGCGCGGTAGGCGAAGCCGAGCCCGCCGATGTCGGTCGGGATGCCGATGATCGAGCCGTCCTCACCCGTCGCCTCGGCGATGGCCCAGTCGAGGTAGCCCTCGCCGATGTCGTCGCCGCCCAGCGTGCGGAGGTCGATGAAGTTCCCGGGGTTCTCGATGAATTTCGGCAACTCGTCGTTCTGGATCATGACGAGGTCGGGGACGCGTCCGCCGGCCAGGGCCGCGGTGAGCGCGGTCGCGGTCTCGGCGGTGCTGCCGACCTCCGACAGCTTCACCTTCGCGTCCGGGTTCTGCTCGAGGTACTGGTTGACGGAGTCCTGCTGCCCGATTCCCGTGAACGACCAGAACTCGAACTCGGCGTTCGGGTCGTCCGACCCGCCGCCCGATCCACCGGACGTGCACGCGGTCATCGCGATCGCGACGACGCCGAGAGCTGCGACGGGCAGGGCCAGTCTGCGACGATTCACAACTGCTCCTCTTCTTTGGGGACATGTGATGTGCGCGGGGCGATCAGAGACCCCACTGAGAGATCGTTCTCTCATGCCGGGAAACAGTATCCCGAGATCGAACAGCTGGCAAGCCGCGGCATCCGCCAGTTTCGTCACATGCAGCGCAAGACCGGGACCATGAACGGATGGGTTGCGCGCAGCGGCTGCTGTCGTGCGAAGATCATCGCGTCAGAGAACGATCTTTCGCTCGCTGAACCCGACCTAGGAAGAGGGAGCCATGTCTCGACCGACCATCGTCGACGTCGCCCGCGCGGCCGGCGTCTCACGCGCTACGGCAGCGCGCGTCCTGGCTGGAGCGACGAACGTCGACCCGGCGATGGCGGCCGCCGTCGGCCGCGAGGCCGCGCGCCTGGGCTACGAGACGAACTTCGCCGCGCGCGTGCTGCGCGGCGGGCGCGCCGGCGCGATCGGACTCGTCATCGCCTTCGACGAGCTCGGCGGGCTGAGCGGCACGTTCTTCACCGCGGTCATGAAGGGCGCAGCCAAGGGCCTCTCTGCCGGCGAGGTGCAACCGGTCCTGCTTCCCGCCGATCACGAGGACCTCGATCGCATCCCGCGGTTCCTGCGATCTGGAGCACTCGATGGCGCCATCGTCGTGCTCCAGCACGAGATCACCCACCTCGTCGACCGGCTCGCCGACTCGCCGGTGCCCATCGCGTGGGTAGGCCGCCCACGCGGCGAGATCGGCCCCGACCCGATCGTGATCGACTCGGACAACTACGGCGGCGGGGTCCTCGCCGCACGGGCGCTCGTCGAGCACGGGCGCCGCAATATCGGCATCATCACGGGCCCCCTCGACATGGAGCAGGCGCGCGAGCGCACCCGCGGATGGACCGACGAGCTCGCGCGCCACGGCATCGAGCCCGGACCCATCGTCCACGGCGACTTCACCCTCGACAGCGGCACGGCGGCGATGGCCCGACTGCTGCAGCGCGTCCCGGCCCTCGACGGGGTGTTCGCCTGTTCCGACCTCATGGCCGCAGGCGCCATGCGCGTGCTGCAAGCGGCCGGTAGGCGTGTGCCCACCGACGTCTCGCTCGTCGGCTTCGACGACATCCTGCTCGCCGCAGCGAACGACCCCCCGCTGACCACCGTGCGCCAACCGCTCGAGGAGATGGGCCGTGCTGCCGCCGACACGCTTCTGGGCGCCATCCGCGGGGACGACGTCGAGCGTGTGCAGGTGCTGCCCACCTCGCTCGTGCACCGGGAATCGCTGTGACCTCGGCGCACTCGTGAAAGCCGACCCGGATCTGGTCTTCCGCAGCACGGAGCCCGCCGAGTCGTGGGAGCACGGCGTCATCGTCGGAAGCGGTCGTGTCGGCGCCGTCGTCCACGGACCCGGCGACGAGCTGCGCATCTCGATGGCCCACGAGAGGTTCTTCCTGCCCGCGAACCCGCGGCCACCGGCACCCCGGCTGCATCCCGCCCTGCCGCGGTTGCGGGCGGCCCTCGGGAGCGGCAACCCGGCGCTGGCCGCCGAGATCTTCGACGCCGCGCTGACCGACGCCGGGTTCGCCGAGCTCGTCTGGACCGACCCGCTCGCGCTGTGCGGCTCGCTGACGGTGGCAACCTCGGGCGGATGCTCGACCGGGACGCGCGAGATCGACCTCGTCCGCGGCGTGGCGAGCGTGGCCTGGCGCGACGAGTCCGACGCGTCCCATCGGGTCAGCGTCGTCGCACCGCGCGCGAGCGACACGATCGAGCTCGCCCTCGAAGCCGACGCCGACACCGAGATGCGGATCCGCCTGGCACTCGCTCCCGTCGACGACACCCCCGCCGCGTCGTTCGCTCCCGACTACACCGGAACCGTCACGGGGCGCCTGCGCGCGGGCGACACCGGATGCCTCGAGATCGTCGACGTCGCCGGTCGACTCCTCGCCACCGTGACCGCGGCGATCCCCGAGCCCGGCGTCGCCTGGCGGGAGGATGCGGACGCGCTCGAGGCTCGCGTGCTCGTACCCGCGGGGGTGAGGCGGACGGTGCGCGTCGATCTGTCGGTCGTGGGGCAGCCATTCGATCCCGCGCGCGCTGCCGACTGGGACGACCGGCTCCGCTCGCAGGAGCGCGATCACGGCTCCCTGGTCACCTCATCGCTGCTCGACCTCGACGTCGCACCCGGCGTGGGCACGGCGACGACCGGTGAGCTGTGGCGGGACGCCCGATCGGGAAGCGCCGACGCCGTCCGTCGCGCGATCGAGATCGCCTATGTTTCGGGCCGGTCGAACATCATCTCGTCGGCCGGAGAGCTGCCGCCGACCCTCCAGGGCGTCTGGCAGGGCACCTGGAGGCCGGCATGGTCGGCCGACTACACGATGAACGGCAACGTGCAGAACGGGGCCCTTGCCGGCGTGGGCGTGACGGGAACACCCGAGCTCGCGCTCTCGCTCCTCGGGCTCGTCCTTCCGCACCTCGACGACTACCGGGCGAATGCGCGGCGGATCTACGGCGCCGACGGGATGCTGCTCCCCTCGCGCATGTCGACTCACGGCATCGCCAACCATGTCGACCGCGCCTACCCGCACGTCTTCTGGGCCGGCGCCGGCCCCTGGGTCCTCCGGATCGCGGCCGACGTCCTGGCGCTCACGGGCGACCGCTCGATCGTGGACGATCGCCTCTGGGAGCTCGTCGAGGGCGTGCTGTCCTTCGGTGAGACCGCGACGGTGGTCGTCGACGGCATCCGCCATTTCTCACCGAGCTATTCACCCGAGAACACTCCGGCCGGGTGGGCGACGCCGCTCGCGGTCGACGCCGCCGTCGATGTCGCCGCCTACCGCGACGCCGCCCGCGCGGCCCGTCTGCTCGGTCGAGCCCGGGCAGACGGCTCGCTCGACGAGCGGTGGGACGCGCTGGCGAACACCCTCCCCGACCTGGCGGTCGCACCCGACGGGACGCTGGCCGAGTGGCTCGATCCGGCGGTACCGGAGAACATCGCGCACCGACACGTCTCGCAGCTGTACCCGCTCTGGTACGACGCCGACGAGATGTTCGCCGCCGACAGCCCCTCGTCCGCCGCGCTGCGCGAGGCCGCTCGTCGGACGATCGACGCGAAGATCGCCTGGCGTGCGCATGATCCCGCTCCCCCGCCGGGCCGGATGGAGATGGCGTTCGGGCTCGGGCAGCTCGGTCAGGCGGCTGCCGCTCTCGGCGATGCGGAGGCGGCGGTGCGCTGCGTCGAATGGCTCGCACTCCTGCATTGGCGGCCGTCGCTCACGACGACCCACGACGCCGACAGCATCTTCAACCTCGACGCCAGCGGAGCGCTGCCCGCCGTCGTCGCGTCGATGCTCACTCGGTCGACGATGGACTCCCTCCAGCTGCTGCCCGCGCTTCCGGCACGGTGGCCGCGTGGCGAGGTCACGGGGCTCCGCGCGCGCGGCGGCATCGTGATCGACCGCCTGGCGTGGGATGAGGCCTCGGCGACGGTCGAGTTGCGCAGACTCCCCGCAGCCTCGTGGCTGTGTCCGGCGGGAACCACGATCGTTCATACCGGCTCGGGGTTCACGTGGCGGGACGAGCAGGACAACGCGGACGGCAGCGCGCGCGTCGTCGAGCTGCGCGATGAGCCCGTCACCCTGAGACTGCGGCGGCGGCAGCTCGGAACGGAGGAGCACAGCCACGACATCGTAGGCTGAACGGATGCCCGACCTCGCCTCGCCGCTCATCGCGTGGTACCGCGACAACGCGCGCGATCTCCCGTGGCGACGCCCGGGGTTCGGGGCTTGGGGAACCCTGGTCAGCGAGTTCATGCTGCAGCAGACTCCCGTCGTCCGGGTGATCCCCCTGCTGGAGGCGTGGCTCGAGCGATGGCCGACACCGGCGGATCTCGCCGCGGCGGCCCCAGCCGACGCGGTCCGGCAATGGGCCAACCTGGGCTATCCGCGGCGCGCGCTCTGGCTGCACCGTGCCGCCGTCGAGATCCGCGACCGCCACGCCGGGGTTGTGCCCCGCGACGTCGACGACCTGCTCGCGCTCACCGGTATCGGCGACTACACCGCGCGTGCCGTCGCCGTCTTCGCGTACGGCGACCGGCATCCGGTCGTCGACACGAACACTCGCCGCGTCCTGGCGAGAGCCGTGCAGGGGCGTTCGCAGCCCGGGCCGGCGGCGAAGCGCGACCTCGCCGACATGACCGAGATCCTGCCCCACGACATCGCCGCATCGGCCGTTGTGAACGCGGCGGCGATGGAGCTGGGAGCGCTCGTGTGCACAGCCCGAGTACCGAAGTGCGCTGCGTGCCCGCTGGCCGACCGTTGCGCGTGGCGCGCCGCCGGCTATCCCGACACCGGCGACACCCGCGTGAAGCAGGCGCGGTACGAGGGCAGCGACCGGCAGGCACGAGGCGCGATCCTCCGAGTCCTGCGCGCTGCGACGACGCACGACGTCGCCGCCGAGGACGTCATCGGCGACTGGCCCGACGCCGCTCAGCGTGACCGCGCGATCGACTCGCTCGTCTCAGACGGCCTCGTCGAAGCCGTCGACGGCCGGCTGCGCCTCCCCCGGTGACGGGACGGAAGAGGGATGCCGCGGCAGCGCGGCATCCCTCTTCTCAGTCCTCGTCCTCGTCGGCCTCACGAGGCTTGACGTAGGGGTCGGCTTCGCCCGCGTAGCTCGCGCCCGTCGCGGTGGCCGCGGTGGCGGCATCCCGCTCGCGCGCCTCGCGCAGCAGGTGCTCGATGTGACCCGCGTTCTCGGGGATGGCATCGAGGATGAACTCGAGCGTGGGGGTCACCCGCACGCCGAGCTTGCGACCGACCTCGCTGCGGAGCATGCCCGTCGCCGCGCGCAGGGCGTCGGCCGAGTCGGCTCGCTCCTGGTCGGAGCCGTACACGGTGTAGAACACCGACGCGTGCTGCAGGTCACCCGTCACACGCACGTCGGTGATGGTCACGAAGCCGAGGCGCGGATCGCGCAGGCCCTTCTCGAGCCGCTCCGCCACGAGCACGCGGATGCGATCGGCCAGACGCGACTGACGTTCGCTGGACATACCTTCTTCTCCCTACTCAGGCCCGCTCGTCGGCGGACCGGCGATTGCGGAGGCGATGGATGTCGCTCGGATAGTCGGGGTCTTGGGGGTCCTGTTATCCGAGCGACATCCGTCGCCGTAGCAACCAACGATGGGTCAGCCGCGCGGCTTCTCCACCATCTCGGTCGTCTCGATCTCGTCGCCGATCTGGATGTCGTTGTACTTGCCGAGGCCGATACCGGCTTCGAAGTCCGTACGGACCTCGGTGACGTCGTCCTTGAACCGGCGGAGCGACTCGATGGCGAGACCATCGGCGATCACGACACCGTCGCGGATGACGCGCGCCTTGGCGTTGCGCGTGATCGTGCCCGAGCGGACGATGACACCCGCGATGTTGCCGAACTTCGAGGAGCGGAACACCTCGCGGATCTCGGCCACACCCGACTGGACCTCTTCGTACTCCGGCTTGAGCATGCCCGTGAGCGACTGCTCGACGTCGTCGATCGCGTTGTAGATGACCGAGTAGAACCGGACGTCCACACCCTCGCGGGCGGCACGCTCACGCGCCTTCGTGTCGGGACGGACGTTGAAGCCGATGACGATCGCGTTGTCGATCGTCGCCAGGTTGATGTCCGACTCGGTGATGGCGCCGACGCCGCGGTGGATGATCCGCAGCTGGACGGAGTCGTCGACCTCGATCTTGAGCAGCGACTCCTCGAGGGCCTCGACGGCACCCGAGACGTCACCCTTGATGATGAGGTTGAGCGACTCGACCTTGCCCTCTTCGAGAGCACGGGTGAAGTCCTCGAGCGAGATGCGCTTGCGGGCCTTGGCCAGCTGGGCATTGCGCTCGGCAGCCTCGCGCTTCTCCGCGATCTGACGCGCGGTGCGGTCCTCCTCGGTGACGATGAACACGTCGCCGGCTCGGGGCACCGAGTTCAGACCCTGCACCTGCACCGGGCGCGAGGGGTAGGCCTCGTCGACCGCGTCGCCGTTCTCGTCGATCATGGCGCGGACGCGACCGTAGGCCGTTCCCGCGACGATCGCGTCGCCGACGCGGAGCGTTCCGGACTGGATGAGCACCGTGGCGACCGAACCGCGGCCCTTGTCGAGCTTGGCCTCGATCGCGACACCGCGCGCCGCCTTGTTCGGGTTCGCCGTCAGGTCGAGACCGGCGTCGGCGGTGAGCAGGACGGCGTCCAGGAGCTCCTGGATGTTGGTGCCCTGTCGAGCCGACACGTCGACGAACATGACGTCTCCGCCGTACTCCTCGGCGACCAGACCGTACTCGGTGAGCTGCTGGCGAACCTTGGCCGGGTTGGCGTCGGGCTTGTCGACCTTGTTCACCGCGACCACGATCGGCACGTTGGCGGCCTGCGCGTGGTTCAGGGCCTCGACCGTCTGCGGCATGATGCCGTCGTCGGCCGCGACCACGAGGATCGCGATGTCGGTCACCTGCGCACCACGGGCACGCATGGCGGTGAACGCCTCGTGACCCGGGGTGTCGATGAAGGTGATCGCACGCTCGATGCCCTCGTGCTCGGTCCAGACCTGGTACGCACCGATGTGCTGCGTGATGCCGCCGGCCTCGCCCGCGACCACGTTGGTCTGACGGATCGCATCGAGCAGTCGCGTCTTACCGTGGTCGACGTGGCCCATGACGGTGACCACCGGAGGACGGATCTCGAGGTCTTCGTCGCTCTCCGCTTCCAGCTCGGCGTCGAGATCGAGACCGAAGCCCTCGAGGAGCTCTTTGTCCTCGTCCTCGGGCGAGACCATCTGGATCTTGTAGCCGAGCTCCTCGCCGAGCACCTCGAAGGTGGCCTCGTCGAGCGACTCGGTGGCCGTGGCCATCTCGCCCAGGTTGAACAGGATCGTCACGAGCGTGCCGGGCTGCACCGTGTAGCCGCGCAGCGCCTCGAGCTTGTCCGCGAAGTCGGCGATCGATGCACCGCGGCGCAGGCGGATGATCTCGCCGTTGCCCTTCTGGACGTTGACGCCGCCGACGACCGGCGCCGACCGCATCTCGAATTCCTGCCGCTTCGCCCGACGCGACTTACGCTGCTTGGACTTGCCGCCGCCCTTGCCGAAGGCGCCTGCGGTGCCGCCGCCGGGGCCGCGACCGCGACCGCCGCCGCCACCGGGACGACCGGCGAAACCGCCACCGGGAGCACCCGGACGCTGGAAGCCGCCGGCACCGCCGGGACGACCGGGACCGCCGGGACGCTGCTGGAAGGGAGCACCGGGACGACCGCCGCCGCCGGGACGACCGGCGCCACCGGGGCGCGGAGCGCCGGGACGGGGAGCACCGGGACGCGGGGCCTGCGGACGCGGGATGTTGCCGGGCGTAGGCCGCTGGCCCATGCCCTGCGCCGAGGCGAAGGGGTTGTTGCCGGGGCGGGGACCGGCGGGACGCTGGCCCATGCCCTGCGAGGGCGCGAAGGGGTTGTTGCCGGGGCGTGCGCCACCCGGACGCGGCGGCTGCGAGCCGCCGGGCGTCGGGCCTGCCGGCTTGGCCGGACCGGGCTTGCCGGCGCCGGGCGTCGGGGCCGACGGAGCGGAAGGCGCCGCAGGGGTCGCCGACGACGCAGCAGGCGCAGCGGGAGCTGCCGGGGCGGATGCCGCGGGGGCAGCCGGAGCTGCGGGCGCGGCGGGCTTCGCGGGGCCGGGCTTGACGGCCGGGCCGGGCTTCGCTCCGGCGGGACCGGGCTTGCCGGCGCCGGGGCGCGCCGCACCCGGACGAGCGGCACCGGGCTTGGCGCCGCCCGACGCAGCGGGAGCGGGAGCCGCGGCGGCAGAGCCGCCCTCAGCCTCGAGCGCAGCCCGCAGCTTGCGAGCCACGGGGGGCTCGATGGTGGACGAGGGGCTCTTGACGAACTCGCCGAGCTCCTTCAGCTTCGCGAGCGCGACTTTGCTGTCGACGCCGAGTTCGGAAGCGATCTCGTGTACGCGTGGTTTTGCCACAATTCTCCTGTCTGAAGGCCCACCCTCGGACAGGGCGGACCGCTTAAGCGCGGACGGGTCTCATTTCGAGCCGTTCACTTCGTGTCCATAGCCGTTCAGCCTTTGCGCTGGTGATCAATCGGGAAATCCTGCGTGTCCAGTGGGCCGGACACCCGCAGGGCTCGTCCGAACGCGCGGCGCCGCAACGCGGCATCCATGCATTCGTGCGTCTCGTGCACCCACGCGCCCCTGCCCGGCAGCGACGCGGCTCGATCTGCGATCAAGACGCCGTCGCGGACCACGACTCGTAGGAGTGAGGACCGGGAGGCACGCGCGCGACAGCCCACGCACGTTCGAACAGGTTCCATTCTACCCCCTCGACCGACGTACCGGTTTCGTCAGGACTCCAGGATCGAGTCGGGCTGGATGTCGATCTTCGCGCCGGTCAGCTTCGCGGCGAGGCGGGCGTTCTGCCCCTCCTTGCCGATGGCGAGCGACAGCTGGTAGTCCGGGACGAGCGCCCGGACGGCCTTCGTGGCCGCGTCGAGCACGAAGCTCGAGGTGACCTTGGCCGGCGACAGGGCGTTGGCCACGAACGCCGGCAGGTCGGCGTTGTAGTCGATAATGTCGATCTTCTCGCCGCCGAGCTCTTCGGTGACGGCGCGGACGCGGCGGCCCAACTCGCCGATGCAGGCGCCCTTGGCGTTGATGGAGGGATCGTTGGCCTTGACCGCGATCTTCGTGCGGTGACCGGCTTCGCGCGCGAGCGAGGTGATCTCGACGAGACCGTTGGCGATCTCGGGCACCTCCATGGCGAAGAGCTTGCGGACGAGTCCGGGGTGCGTGCGGGAGACGGTGATCGAGGGGCCCTTGGTGCCCTTCGAGACCGAGGTCACGTAGACGCGCAGACGCGAGCCGTGCCGGTACTCCTCGCCCGCGACCTGCTCCTCGGGCGGGAGGATGGCCTCGATCGTGCCGAGGTCGACGTGCACCATGCGCGGGTTCGGCCCCTGCTGGATGACACCGGCGACGATGTCGCCCTCCTTGCCCCGGAACTCCCCCAGCACGGCGTCGTCGGCGATGTCGCGCAGGCGCTGGCTGATGACCTGCTTCGCGGCGAAGGCGGCGATGCGGCCGAAGTCGTCGGGAGTCGACTCCTCTTCGCCGATGACGGCGCCCTCGTCATCGCGGAGCGGCACGTAGATGGCGACGTGGCCGGTCTTGCGGTCGAGCTCCGCACGAGCCCCTTCGGGCAGCTCGCCGTCGGGCGAGGTGTGCTTGGCGTACGCCGTGAGGACCGCCTGCTCGATGATGCGGACGAGTTCGTCGAAGGGGATCTCCTTCTCTCGCTCGACGGTGCGCAGCAATGAGAGATCGATGTCCATGGGGCCCTCCATATTCAGCTCTTGTCCGGGCGCGTTTCGCGCTACCGGCATCCATCCCACGTTACCCGATGGGGCGGGGAACGTGTTTGCCCGGCGCCGAGGACGCCACGTCGAGCGGGCGATCTCGGGATACTGGGGGCATGACCGAACGCGCTCCCCGCCTCGCCGATCCCGGACTGATCGGACTGCTCGGTTTCGTGATCGCCACGCTCACGGCACAGCTGGAGCATCTCGGACTGCAGAACGAGAGCCCGGTGTTCTGGGTCGGTGCCGTCTTCGGCGGCGTGGTTCAGGTCACCGCGGGGATGCTGTCGTACTTCGCGGGCGACGACTTTCACTTCATCGTCTACAACGCCTTCGGGTGGTACTGGATCTGCATGCCCGGCTTCCTGCTCGGCGGCGAGCTCGGGTTCTTCGAGGTCGAGGGGCCCGCGCGTGGCGTGTTCACGCTCATGTTCTCGATCCTGGCCCTCGTGTTCGCCCTCTCGGCGGCATCGCGCAACACCGTGCTACCGGTGACACTGCTAGCCGTCGCGGCCGGCCTCGGCCTGCAGACGGTCACCGCGTTCGGCGGGCCGCCGGCCGTCGGAGCAGCCGGCTCGGTCGCGTTGCTCCTGGCCTCGGCGCTCGCGGCGTACATGCTGCTCGAGAAGTTCTACGCGCGAACGCTCGGTCGCAGCATCCTGCCGCTGGGGCCCGCGTGGTTCCGCGTCGCCTCCCCTGTATCGATTCAGGCGCATACTGTTTGAGGACCGGGCGGCCCGCGCTGCGGGAGACGACGCCCGATCGTGACATCGGTCGCGACGACGGCTTCGCCGCCGCGACCGCAACGCGAAAGGAACCCCTCATGACCACCACTGCGCACGCCGCCGTTCTCCACGGCCAGGACGCACCGTTCACGTTCGAGGAGATCACCCTCGACGACATCCGTCCGAACGAACTGCTCGTGAAGGTCGCCGCCACCGGCCTCTGCCACACCGACCTCGCCGTGCAGCACGGTCACATCCCCGCGGCGTTCCCGTTCGTCCTGGGCCACGAAGGCGCGGGCACCGTCGAGCAGGTCGGCGATGCCGTCGTCGGCTACGACGTCGGCGACAAGGTCGCGGTGTCGTTCGCCTCGTGCGGCCACTGCACCAACTGCCTCACGGGACGCGAGGCCTACTGCCGCAACTTCATGGCGCTCAACTTCGGCGGGGCGCGCGAGGACGGCTCGGCCACCATGACCGCCGCGGACGGTTCCGCCGTGCACGGCTCGTTCTTCGGACAGTCCTCGTTCGCCAGCCACGTCATCGTCGAGGCCCGCAACGCGGTGAAGCTGCCGACGACCGCCGACGTCGAGATCGCCGGCCCCCTCGGCTGCGGCGTGCAGACCGGAGCCGGCACCGTGCTCAACTCGCTCGACGTTCCCGCCGGCGCATCGGTCATCGTGACCGGCACCGGCGCCGTGGGGCTGTCGTCGATCATGGGGGCGAAGGTGGCCGGCGCCACGACGATCATCGCGGTCGACATCATCCCGGAGCGGCTCGAGTTCGCGGCGAAGCTCGGCGCAACCCATACGGTCAACAGCAAGGACGAAGACGCCGTGGCGCGCATCCTCGAGATCACCGGCGGGGTCGGCGCGGACTTCGCCGTCGACACCACGGCCGTTCCCGCGGTCGTCGACACGATCGTCGCCGCCACCGCGTTCGGCGCGAAGATCGCGCTTGTCGGTGTGCCGAAGCCGGGCACGGAGATCGCGCTGGCGTCCATCTCGGGCTCGGGCAAGACCTTCGTCGGCGCGATCGAGGGTGACGCGGTGCCGCAGAAGTTCATCCCCGAGATGCTCGCGCTGCACGAGGCCGGACGCTTCCCGTTCGACCAGCTCATCACCAAGTACCCGTTCTCACAGATCGAGCAGGCCATCGCCGACACGCAGTCGGGCAAGGCGGTCAAGGCCGTCCTCGTCATGGACTGACGACCCGGATACGCCGATCGGGCCGGAGCACGCACATCGCTGCGCGTTCCGGCCCGATTCCTTCCGTCTGACGGCACGACTTCGGCCATCGCTGAGCCACCCGGCGGTCGCCCCTCGGACACCTAGCCGTCACGGAGTCTCTCCAGAGTCGGGATCGGCGCACATCGCGCCGCCCTCCCCGTCGAACAGGAGTTCCCGCGTGTCCTCACGCCTTCCGTCAGCCACTCGCACGCGTCGCACCGCCGCCGCCCTCACCGTGGCGGGCCTCGCCGCCGGTCTCGCCGTGGCCGCGCCCGCAACCACCGCGGCGACCGCCGCCGCGCCTCCCGCCGAAGACCTCGCCTCCCGCTTCACCCTCGCCGTGCTGCCCGACACGCAGTTCTACTCGCGCTACTCGGCCGACCAGTTCCTGCCGCGCTACGGCACCGACCCGTTCGCGACGCAGACGGAGTGGCTGACGGCTCACGCGGACGACCTGCGCATTCCCTTCACGTTGCACCTCGGGGACATCGTCGACCGCGCCGGGGTCGAGGCCGAGTGGCGTGCGGCCGACGCCGCCATGCGCACCATGGACGAGGCCGCTGCGCCCTACTCGATCCTTCCCGGCAACCACGACGTGCTCAACAGCGGCGTCCGCGATGACCAGCTCGACGTCGCGAACGAGCCCTTCACCCGCTGGTTCGGCGCGACACGGGCGGCGACGCAGAGCACGTACGGCGGCAGCGACCCGCTGGGGCTGAGCCAGTTCCACATCTTCGAGGCCGAAGGCCAGCGGTTCATGTCGCTCGCCGTCGCCTGGAACGCCTCGGACGCGACGCTCGCCTGGGCCCAGAGCGTGCTCGACGCGCACCCGGACGTCCCGGTCATCCTCACCTCGCACGCCCTGATCAGCGTCGCGGCCGACCAGACCTCCCCCGTCGAGACCGGCGACAGCCAGCGGATGTGGGACCGCCTCATCCGGGGCAACGACCAGATCTTCCTGACCTTCAACGGCCACTTCCACGGCGCGACGCGACAGGTCAAGCAGAACGACTTCGGCCACGACGTGCATCAGGTGCTGATGGACTACCAGATGGCGTACGAGGGCGGCAACGGCTACCTCGGCCTCGTCGAGTTCGACCTCACCAACGGCCGCCTGTCGCTCGAAACGGGGTCGCCGTGGGTCGTGCAAAAGCCGCAGGAGAGCCTCACGAGCTACGACCAGCCCCTCCTCGACGGTGAGCATCAGCGTTTCTCGGTTTCGATCGACTTCCGCGAACGCTTCGCCGGCTTCGCTCCCGGGTTCACCGCCGGTTCCGCCGATGAGCCGAGGCTGACGGAGGCCGCGCGCGCGATCCTCCTCGACGGCTTCGAGGGCCCCGATCCGATCTCGACCGAGGCCCCCGGCAACGAACTCGACTTCGTCGAGGCCGAAGGCACGCTCGCGCACTGGCGATTCAACGGTCAGGACGGCGTCGTCGACGCGGACACGGTGATCGAGGACATCGCCGGCGACAACGACCTCACCCGTCCCGACCCCGCCGACACGAACGCGGTCGGGACACTCTGGGAGGACGTGACCGTCCAGTCCTCCGACGTGCACGGCTACTCGTCGGACGCGGCGGCCGTGTGCTTCGACGACTCGTCGGGATCGCGCTTCAGCTACCTGACGACGGCCCCCGACGCCCCGATCAATGAGGCAGACCTGTCGCAGGGGTACACGATCGAGACCTTCGTGAAGATGGACCCCGACTGGAACGCCTCGGCGAACGGATGGTCGAAGGCCCTGACCCGCACCGGCAACCGGTCGCAGATCGGTGTGCCCGAGACCCGCTGGGACTGGACCGCCTCCCCCACCGCGCTGGGCATCTCGAACCTGCGCGAGTTCCAGTACACGAGCCTCGACGCCGACGCGACGCTCGGCGACCGCGTCAACTGGTCGGGCGAGATCATGGTCGACCAGTGGCAGCACGTCGCGATCGTGAACGACCCCGCGTCGCGCACGACGACCATGTACGTCGACGGGGCCCCGGTGCTGCGCAACGCCACGAACGTCGGCGGTATGGCCTGGCACGAGGGACACTCGTGGATCCTCGGGGCCGACTGGACCGATGACGCCGCGCGCAACGGATGGCACGGCTGCATCGGCGAGACGCGCATCATCGACCGCCCGACCACGCCGGACGAGTGGCTGACGCAGCGCGCCGACCTGACCGGCTTCGAGTTGCGCGAGGCGCCGTCGGGCGAGCTCGCCGCCGATGTGTCGTCCGTGCGCTTCGCGGGCGTCGGCTTCCCCGGCGCCGAGGTGCGCCTGGCGCCCGCCGTCGAGGGCCTGGCGGCACGTGCCGACCTCGGCGGCGCCGTCACCGCCGTGGCGGAGGACGGCACGTGGGAGATCGTCGTCACCTCGGGCCTGACCGCCGGCGAGCACGCCGTCGAGCTCTCGCAGGCTCTCGGAGCGCGCTCGATCACGCCGCAGCGCGTCGCCTTCGCGATCGCGGCCGCCGCGCCTGCTCCGGCTCCGACGACGCCGACGCCCACCCTCCCCGGCGGGACCGTTCCCGGCGGGACCGCATCGGGAGGCACCGTGCCGACCGGCGCACCCGCCGCGGACGTCGACGGTTCGCTGGCCGCCACCGGCGGTGACTCGGGCCTCATGATGCCGCTGGCCGTGGCGGCATCCGTGCTCACCGTCCTCGGTGGCGTGCTCCTGGCGCTGCGTCGCCGACACATCGCCCGCGGCTGATCCCCGGGCCGGGGCGCGGCGGCATCCGCCGCGTCCCGGCCCGCCGCCGCCTCCTCGCCCTCGTGCCGTCGTAGGCTCGCGGGATGGCAGAACACGGGGTGCACGACGCGGCGCGTGCCGTCGAGCGGCATCCCGCGGCGCGCGTGCTCGCCCGGGGCGGCTACGTCGCGAACGGTTTCGTGCACCTGCTGATCGGGTCGCTCATCGTCGCGGTGGCTTTCGGCGGCGACCGCGACGCCGACCAGACGGGAGCCTTCCGCGCGGTCGCCGAGCTTCCGCTCGGGTTCGTCGCGCTGTGGGCCGCAGCCGCTCTCCTGACCGCGCTGGGCGTGTGGCATCTGGCCGAGGGCATGCTCGCCTCGCGACGGCGGCGCGGCGCGGCCGTCTGGGGGCTGCGGGTCGCGGAGTGGGGACAGGCGGTCGTGTTCCTGTTCTTCGGCGGGTTGTCCGCCGCCGTGGCGCTCGGCGCCCGCCCGCAGGCCGACGAGACCGCGCGCGACGCGAGCCGCGGCATCCTCGCCCTTCCGGGCGGCGTGTTCGCGATCGTGCTCGTCGGGGTCGGCGTCGCGATCGCCGGAGTGGTCTTCGTCGTGATGGGCGTGCGGCGCTCCTTCCACTCGAAGATGACGATCCCCGATGGAGCGGTCGGTCGCGCCGTCGAGAGCCTCGGGGTCCTCGGCTTCATCGCGAAGGGCATTGCTCTGGGGTCGCTGGGCGGTGTGCTCATCGTCGCCGCCGTGCGTTCGCGCGCCGACGAGGCCGGCAGCCTGGATGCCGCGATCCGGGCGCTGCTCGACCTGACGTTCGGCCCCGAGATCGTGGTCGTCGTGGGGGCCGGGCTCATCGCCTACGGCGTGTTCACGGTCTTCCGAGCGCGCTACGCCGACCTCTGAGCCCCGGGTCTCTCGGCGGCTGCCCGTCGTCGGGCGCACTTCGGCCTATCGACCGCAGAAACACGTGCGCCGGATGCCGCAATCTGCGCGGCATCCGGCGACCGGAAGCGGGGATCAGCGGGCGGTGAGTCGCGCGACCGCGTCGGCCGCGGCGAGGGTCTCGCGTTCGCCCGTCCGACGGTCCCACAGCTCGACCTGGCCGTCGGCCGCGCCTCGCCCGACGATGAGGATGCGCGGCACGCCCACCAGCTCGGCGTCGCCGAACTTCACGCCGGGCGACACCTTCGGGCGGTCGTCGTAGACGACCTCCAGGCCCGTCGCCTCGAGCTCGCCCGAGAGCTGCTCGGCCAGCTCGAAGGCCGCGGCGTCCCGGCCGGTCGCCACGACGTGCACGTCGAACGGAGCGACCGACGCGGGCCAGATGAGTCCACGCTCGTCGTTGTTGAGCTCGGCGATGATCGCGAGGATGCGGGTCACGCCGATGCCGTACGAGCCCATCGTGACCGTGACGAGCTTGCCGTTCTCGTCGAGGACCTTCAGCCCCAGTGCCTCGGCGTACTTGCGGCCGAGCTGGAAGACGTGACCGATCTCCATGCCCCGCGCGATCGAGACCGGGCCCGAGCCGTCGGGCGCCGGGTCACCCTCGCGCACGGTGGCGACCTCGACGAACGCGTCGGCCGTGAAGTCGCGGCCCGCGACGAGGGAGTGCACGTGCTTCTGGTCGACATTCGCGCCCGTGATCCACGAGGTCCCGTCGACGACACGGGGGTCGAGGACGTAGCGGATGCCGGTGGCTGACTCCTCGCCGAGCACCGGGCCCTCGGGCGACCAGGGGCCGATGTAGCCCTTGACCAGCAGCGGGTTCTTGGCGAAGTCCTCGGCCGTCGCCGGCTCGACCTCGGCCGGCGCGAAGGCGACCTCCACACGCTTGTCGTCGACGTCGCGGTCGCCGGGCAGGCCCACGACGACGAGCTCCCGCGTGCCGTCGAGGTGCGTGAGGGCGAGCACGACGTTCTTGAGCGTGTGCGCCGCGGTGAACTCGCCCTCGAGGGTGGCGTTGACGTGTGCCACGAGCGTCTCGATCGTGGGGGTGTCAGGCGAGTCGAAGATGACCGGCTCCGGCAGCCCGTCGATCGGCCCCGCCTCGGGGACGACCGTCGTGAACGCCTCGACGTTCGCGGCATACCCGCCCGCGGAGCGCACGAACGAGTCCTCGCCGACGGGGGTCGGGTGCAGGAACTCTTCCGAGCGGGAGCCACCCATGGCCCCGGCATCCGCCTGGACGATGACATATTCGAGACCGAGGCGCTGGAAGATGCGCTCGTACGCGTCGCGCTGGGCCTGATAGCTCGCCTCGAGCCCGGCGTCGTTCGCGTCGAACGAGTACGCGTCCTTCATCGTGAACTCTCGGCCGCGCAGCAGGCCGGCACGGGGACGGGCCTCGTCGCGGTACTTGTCCTGGATCTGGTAGATCGTCAGCGGCAGGTCCTTGTACGACGAGTAGAGGTCCTTGACGAGGAGGGTGAAGGCCTCCTCGTGGGTCGGAGCGAGCAGGTAGTCGCCGCCCTTGCGGTCCTGCAGGCGGAACAGCAGGTCGCCGTACTCCTCCCAGCGTCCCGTCGCCTCGTACGCCTCGCGCGGCATCAGCGCCGGGAAGTGCACCTCCTGCGCACCGGCCGCCGCCATCTCCTCGCGCACGACGCGCTCGATCTTGGCCTTGACGCGCAGGCCGAGAGGCAGCCAGGCGAAGATGCCCGCCGCCTGCGGTCGGATGTAGCCGGCGCGGATCAGCAGCTTGTGACTGGCGACCTCGGCGCCCGCGGGGTCTTCACGGAGCGTGCGGAGGAACAGGTGCGACATACGGGTGACCACGAGTCGAGTCTACGGATGCCGCGGGGCCGCGATGCGCGCGCGATCGTTCCTCACCCCGCCGCGTCCCGCATCGCCGACAGCACGCGCTCCGCGGCATCCACGACGTCCGGCGCCTCCATGGTCTCGACGACGTTCACGCCATCTGTCGCGAGGAGGTAGGAGCTGTCCGGACGGATAGCCCCGACGCCCTGCACGGCCTCGGTCGCGCCCGCGACGTCGACCGGCACCGGGACGTCGCGTCGGCCGTCACCTGCGGCGAGTCGATCCCATTCCCATGCGCCTCCGGGGGGCGACCGCGTCGAGTCGTGCAGTGACGACCGCAGCGGCCTCATCATCTCCCACACCATGTAGTGTCCGGCACCGCCGAGAAGGTTCGCGGTCGTGCGAACTAATCTGAACGGATGACGACCGTGCTGCTGACCGGATTCGAGCCGTTCGCCGGAGACGCGACGAACCCATCGGGGGACGCGGTGAACCTGGTCGCCGACCATTGGACGGGCCCGGAGAACCTGGTCATGGCGGTACTGCCGGTGACCTTTCATGGGGCCAGGTTGCAGCTGCTCGAGCTCATCGTCGAGCACTCCCCCGACGTCATCATCGCGACCGGCCTGGCCGGGGGCCGCACGGGGATCGCCGTTGAACGAGTGGCGCTCAACCTCAAAGACGCGCGGATCCCGGACAACAGCGGCGAGCAGCCCGTCGACGAGCCGTCGGTCAGGCACGCGCCCGACGCACACTTCGCGACCCTGCCCGTGAAAGCGATCGCCGCGGGCATCATGGCGGCGGGCATCCCCGCCTCGGTCTCATACTCGGCGGGCACCTTCGTCTGCAACCACGTGATGTTCACGGCCCTGGATGGCGGCGAGCCGGGCGATCGCGCCGCCGGCTTCATCCACGTTCCCTATGCCACCGAGAACGCACCCGAGGGCCAGCCGTCGCTGCCGCTCTCGGACATCGCGCAAGCGTTGCGCATCGCCATCCGCACCTCCTTGGACACCGAGGTCGACCACTCGTACGCGGCAGGCTCCATCTGGTGAGAGGCAGCTGCCTCGTCAGCTCGCGTACGAGCCGTAATCCCGATCTGTAGCGACGGCGTCGGTCGCGCCGGCCACGTCCGGTTCGACGACCGACGACTCCGCCGAGTTACGGAACCGATCTCAGGCGGTGACGACCTGCGCCGTGCCGAGCGGCGCGTCGGGGCCGAGCTCGTCGGCGATGCGGCGGGCCTCTTCGATGAGGGTCGCGACGATCTCCGACTCGGGCACGGTCTTGATGACCTCGCCCTTGACGAAGATCTGCCCCTTGCCGTTGCCCGAGGCGACGCCGAGGTCGGCCTCCCGGGCCTCGCCCGGCCCGTTGACGACGCAGCCCATGACGGCGACGCGCAGCGGCACGGTGACATCCTTCAGACCCGCGGTGACGTCGTCGGCGAGCGTGTACACGTCGACCTGCGCACGCCCGCACGACGGGCACGAGACGATCTCGAGCTTGCGCTCCCGCAGGTTGAGGGACTGCAGAATCTGGTGTCCGACCTTGACCTCCTCGGCCGGCGGCGCCGACAGCGAGACGCGGATGGTGTCGCCGATCCCCTCACCCAGCAGGATGCCGAACGCGGTGGCGCTCTTGATCGTGCCCTGGAACGCCGGCCCCGCCTCGGTCACCCCGAGGTGCAGGGGCCAGTCGCCGCGCTCGGCGAGCTGCCGGTAGGCCTTGACCATGACGATCGGGTCGTTGTGCTTGACCGAGATCTTGAAGTCATGGAAGTCGTGCTCCTCGAACAGCGAGGCCTCCCAGACCGCGCTCTCGACGAGCGCCTCCGGCGTCGCCTTGCCGTACTTCTCGAGCAGGCGACGATCGAGAGAGCCGGCGTTGACGCCGATGCGCAGCGAGACCCCGGCGGCCTTCGCCGCGTTCGCGATCGCACCGACCTGGTCGTCGAACTTCCGGATGTTGCCCGGGTTCACGCGCACCGCGGCGCATCCGGCGTCGATCGCCTGGAAGACGTACTTCGGCTGGAAGTGGATGTCGGCGATGACGGGGATCTGGCTCTTCTTGGCGATGATGTGCAGTACATCCGCGTCGTCCTGCGAGGGAACGGCCACACGCACGATCTCGCAACCGGATGCCGTGAGCTCGGCGATCTGCTGCAGCGTCGCGTTGATGTCGGTGGTCGGCGTCGTCGTCATCGACTGCACGCTGACGGGGGCTCCTCCCCCGACGAGCACCTTGCCGACGCGGATCTGCCGGCTCTTGCGGCGAGGGGCGAGGACGTCCGGAACCTGGGGCATCCCGAGATTGACAGCTGGCACGGGCACAGCCTACGCGGCACCGCCGCAGACGGGCTGGGAGCCGCGCGACACCGCATCCCCGGCGCGGGTGTGATAATTTCGGCCCATGCGCACGCGCCTCTCCTGGTGGCACACCGCCTAGGCGGTGTGTTCGACGTGCACACGTTTCAGACCGCCCGGCGTTGAAGGCCCGGCGGTCTTCTTCGTGGGGCGGGCGCTCCGACGAAGAAAGACGACGATGACCGGTTCTCTCCCGACCCTGACCGATCTCGCGGCGAGCGGTGCGCCCTTCGCGCTCATCGCGCGCGACGGGGCGAGCGTCGAGGTGCTCCGCGGCGACGTCGTCGACGTCGACCGGCTCGCCGACATCCCGCTGGACGATCCCGACGGCACACCGCGCGAAGTGCTCGCCCTCGTGCCGTTCCGCCAGGTCGTCGAACGCGGCTTCGTCTGCCACGACGACCGGGCACCGCTGCGCTGCCTGCGCGTCGCCGACCACGATTCCCTGCCCCTGGCCGAGGCACTGCGCCAGCTGCCGTCGGAGCGGGTGCCGCTCGAGGACGCCGGGTTCGACATCTCCGACGAGGACTACGCCGATATCGTCCGTCGCGTGATCGCCGACGAGATCGGCCGCGGCGAGGGCGCCAACTTCGTCATCCGCCGTGATTTCACCGCAACGGTGGAGACGGATGCCGTCACCGCCGGCCTCACCTGGTTCCGCGCGCTGCTGCAGCACGAGCGCGGCGCGTACTGGACCTTCCTCGTCGTGACCGACGGTCACGTGGCGGTCGGCGCCAGCCCGGAGGCCCACGTCAGTGCGCGCAGCGGGGCGCCCGCGGAGCCCGGCACGAGCATCGTCACGATGAACCCGATCTCCGGCACCTTCCGCCATCCCCGCGGTGGCGCGACCGCCGAGACGCTGACGGAGTTCCTCTCCTCCACCAAGGAGACCGAGGAACTGTTCATGGTCGTCGACGAAGAGCTGAAGATGATGTCGGCGGTCTGCTCCGACGGGGGCCGGATCACCGGCCCGCACCTGAAGGAGATGTCGCGCCTGACCCACACCGAGTACATGCTGCGCGGCTCGAGCACCATGGACCCCCGCGACATCCTGCGGGAGACGATGTTCGCACCCACCGTCACGGGGTCGCCCATGCAGAACGCGTGCACGGTGATAGCGCGACACGAGCGCATGCCCCGCGGCTACTACTCCGGTGTCGCCGCCCTCTTCACCCCCGCGGCGGGGGGCGGACACGACCTCGACGCCCCCATCCTGATCCGCACCGCCTACCTCGTCGACGGCCGGCTGCGCGTACCCGTCGGAGCGACGCTCGTCCGGCACTCCGACCCGGCGGGCGAAGTGGGCGAGACCCACGGCAAGGCGGCCGGCGTCCTGGGCGCGATCGGCGCCGTCGACCGCGACGAAGCGCCCGCGGTGATCGCCGGCACGACGGCGGTCGACGAGGACGCACCCGCCGCGCACCGCCCGCGCCTCGGCGACGATCCGACCATCGCGGCCCTGCTCTCCTCGCGCAACGCGCGTCTCGCGCAGTTCTGGCTCGACCCGCAGGCGGCGGAGGGCGGGCCGTACGCGGGCCGCGAGGTGCTGGTCGTCGACGCCGAGGACCGGTTCACCACGATGCTCGGGCACCAGCTGCACCACCTCGGGTTCGCCGTTCGCATCGCTCTCTGGCACGAGGTGACGGATGCCGCGGTCGACGAGGCCGGTCTCGTCGTCTTCGGCCCCGGCCCGGGCGATCCGCGCGACGGCGCCAGCCCTCGCATCGACCGCATGCGCGAGCTCGTCGGCCGGCGCGCCGACGCGGGCAGGCCGCTGCTCGCCGTGTGCCTGAGCCACCAGATCCTGGCCGACCGGCTCGGGATCGCGCTGGCCCCCCTCGCGTCGCCCCATCAGGGCCTGCAGAAGAGCGTCGACGTGTTCGGACAACCCGCGTCCATCGGCTTCTACAACACGTTCACGGCACGCGTCGCCCCCGGCACCGAACGCCTGGGCGACACCGAGATCGCGGCGGGCCCGTCGTCGGGTGACGTGTACGCGCTCCGGGGACCGGGGTACGCCTCCGTGCAGGGGCATCTCGAGTCGATCCTGTCGCGAGATGGTCTGCCTACACTCGAGCGGCTCATCGGATTCGCGCTCGAGCCCGTCTCCGCCTGATCGCGCCGCGTCGGCGGCGAGCGCGTCAGCCGAGGATCGAGATCGGGTTGAAGACGTCGGCGAGGATCAGCGTGCCGCCCATGACGATGAGCCCGATCACGACGACGAAGGTGACGGGCACGAGCTTCGTGGCGTCGACGGGGCGCGGAGGCGGGCGGCGGAAGAGCTTCGCCCAGGCGCGCTTGATCCCGTCCCACAGGGCCACCACGACGTGTCCGCCGTCGAGAGGCAGCAGGGGCAGCAGGTTGAAGATGAACAGCGCGATGTTGAGCGAGCCGAGCAGGCTCAGCACCTGGAAGGCACGGTCCTGAATCGGCGCATCGGTCGCGGCCACCTCCCCGGCGATACGCCCGGCACCGACGACCGACAGCGGTCCGTTGGGATCGCGCTCCCCACCGGTCACGAGGGCGACTCCGGTCTCGTAGACCTTGACCGGCAGCTGCCAGATGACGCTCGCGACGGCACCCAGCCGCTCGACCGCGGCCTGCGGTCCGGTCCAGATCGGCTGCGGCTCGTTGACCCGCGTTCCCGTCATGCCGACGAACCCGACCTCCTTGACCTCGGTCGTGCCGTCCGCCGTGGTCACGGGACGTTCGGCGGCGATCGGAGTGACCTCGAGGGTGACGCGGTCGCCGTCGCGCTCGACGACGACCGGGATCGTGCGTCCCGGCGACGCCTGGATGATCGCGGTCGCCTCGACGTAGCCCGACACCTCGGTCCCGTCGACGGCGACGATGACGTCTCCGGGACGGATGCCGCCTGCCGCTGCCGGTGAGACGGGATCACCGGGCTCGCATGTCGTGCGCTCGACGCCGGCCGGAACGACGCACTCGTTCACGCCGGCGATCGTGGTGGAGACGCTCGGCAGCCCAATGGCGCTCAACGCGATACCGAAGAGCACCATCGCGAGCACGAGATTCATCAGGGGCCCGCCGACCATGATGACGATGCGCTTCCACACCGACAGCTGATAGAACGCCGGGCGCGTGTCGTTCTCGACGAGGGTCTCGGCGTTGGCGAGGCGGGCATCCTGCACCATCGCCCCGAAGAACCGGCCGCTGCGGCGCGCGGGCGCGTCGGACTCGTCGGGTGCCGGCGGGTACATGCCGGACATCGAGATGTAGCCGCCGACCGGCAGGGCCTTCACGCCGTACTCCGTCTCGCCGAAGCGCCGCGACCAGAGCGTCGGCCCCAGGCCGATCATGTAGCGGCCGACGCGCACGCCGAACAGCTTGGCGGGCACGAGGTGGCCGACCTCGTGCAGAGCGATCGACACGGCGAGCCCGACGACGAGCAGCACGACGCCGATGACGAAAGCGAGGACGGTCACGACCGCTGAGAGTACCCGCCGAGTCTTTGAATCGGCCCAGGCCGTAAACTCCCAGCATGGAGCGGGCGCAGAGTGCGGCAGTGCGGCGTGCTCGCGCGCTGCGCGGAACCGCCTCCGCAGCCATCGCCACCGTCTTCGCCGCCACCGCTCACACCATCTCGGGCGGCCTCGCGCCCCTCTGGCTCATCGTCGTCGCGACGCTGCTGGCGGCCCCTGCCTCCGTCTGGCTCGTGGGCAGGGCACCCTCGGCATGGCGGATCGGCCTCGTCGTGCTGGCGAGCCAGGGCCTGTTCCACACGTTCTTCTCCATCGCCGGCTCCACTGACCCGACGGCGCCCCTCGGGCACGTCCACGGCGGAACGCTCACCGCCCTCGCGCCTCTCCCGCACACGCATGCCATCGGCGTGAACATGACTGCCACGCACGTGGTCGCGGCCGCCGTCACCGTCGCGACGCTCGTCGCCGGCGAGCGCCTCGTGGGCCTCATCCATCGCGGCATCCGTCGGTTCGTGCGTCTGATGTCGCCGTCGGTTCGCGCGCGGACGCCCCTGCTGCGTCCCGCCGTCGGGAGCACGCGCGTCGTCCCGGCACGTCGTCTCCGTTCCTCTCTGTCGCTGCGGGGTCCGCCGGTCGCCACCGCGTGACCCCCCTTCCCGTAGCGGACGGCACGATGCCGCCCGCATGTTCCGAGAGACGACAATGACCCTCACCATCACCGCGCGCCGCCGTGCGCGCCTGGCCGTCGGCGTGACCGCCGGCGCCGCCCTCGCCCTGGCCCTTCCGCTGGCCGCCTCCGCGCACGTCCACGTGACGCCGGAGGAAGTCGCCGCCAACGGCTCGACCCGCATCGACTTCTCGTTCAGCCACGGCTGCGACGGATCGCCCACGACGGCGCTCGTCGTCGACATCCCCGCCGAGGCACAGGGAGCGACCCCCGTCATCGACGGCGCGTGGACCATCACCACCGAAGCGGGCGAGAACGGCATCCCCACGCGCGTCACGTACACGGCGGTGGCACCCATCCCCGACGCGTACGCGGCCTCCGCCGGCATGAACGTGATCTTCCCGGGATCGTCCGAGGGCGAGAGCTTCGCCTTCCCCGTGACGCAGCAGTGCGAGGCGGGAGAGGCTGCCTGGGTGCAGGTCGCCGAGGACGGCCAGGACCCGGACGACCTCGAGTACCCCGCTCCCGTCGTGGTTGTGGGGGCGGCCGCAGCCGACGCGCACGGCGGTCACTCCGAGAGCGGCCACTCGTCCGCGGGCACGTCCGACGCGGCCGACGCAGAGACGACCGCGGCATCCTCGTCCGCTGCCGACCCGCTGCCCATCTGGCTCTCGGCCGGTGCGCTCGTCGTCGCGGCTGCCGCGCTCGTCCTGGCCATCGCCCGCCGACGCGCCTGATCACACCCGGGGCGGGCGCGTCAATCGGCGCGGCCGCCCCGGAACCGGGGTGAGACAATGGTGGCAATGCCTACCGACGCCCCGAACCTCCCTCCTGTCCTCCGCCCCGAGAGTCCGCCGCGCCGCTCCCTGACAGAGCTCGCGGCGCACGTCGGCGGGCGGATCGTCGGCGCCGCCACCGACGTCTCCGTCACGGGCATCACCCTCGCGACGGCAGATCTGCGGCCGGGCGAAGTCTTCGTCGCGATCCGCGGCGCGGTACGACACGGCGCCGAGTTCGCGACGCAGGCCGCCGCGACGGGCGCCGCCGCGATCGTCACCGACACCCGCGGGGCCGAGCTCGCCGCGGACGCCGGCCTGCCCATCGTGGTCGTCGACGACCCGCGGGCCCGACTGGGCGAGCTCTCTGCCTGGGTCTACGGCACAGGCCGTGACGACCGCCTTCCTCTTCTCTTCGGCACGACCGGGACGAACGGCAAGACGAGCGTGTCGCACCTCATCGAGGGCATCCTCGGTCAGCTCGGAGCCGTCACCGGGCTGTCGTCCACGGCCGAGCGCCACATCGCGGGCGAGGTCATCGTCTCGCGGCTCACGACGCCCGAGGCCTCGGAGTTCCACGCGCTGCTCGCCCTCATGCGCGAACGCGGCGTCGAGGCGGTCGCCGTCGAGGTGAGCGCGCAGGCACTGACACGTCATCGTGTCGACGGTGTGGTCTTCGACGTCGCCGGCTTCACCAATCTCACGCACGACCACCTCGACGACTACCGCGACATGGCAGAGTACTTCGAGGCCAAGGTCCCCCTGTTCCGTGCCGACCGTGCGCGCCGGGGCGTGGTCTGCCTCGACTCCGAAGCCGGCACCCAGATCGTCGCGCGGGCCGAGATCCCCGTGACGACGATCGTCACACCCGCGATCGCCGAGTCGCCCTTCGCGACCGCGGACTGGACGGTCGAGATCGTCGCGGAGCGGCAGAGCGGCACCGAGTTCCGCCTGGTCGGGCCGGACGAACGACAGCTCACCACGACGGTTCCGGTCATCGGACGGCACATGGCCGCGAATGCCGGCCTCGCGATCGTCATGCTGCTCGAGGGCGGCTACGCGTGGGACGAACTCGTGCGTGTGCTGGACGGACAGCGCATCGACGCTCACCTGCCGGGGCGCACGCAGCGCGTCTCGGGTGACCGCGGCCCGGCCGTGTACGTCGACTTCGGGCACTCCCCCGACGCGTTCGAGAAGACCCTCGCCGCCGTGCGGCGCGTCACCCCCGGGACCGTCGTCATGGTCTTCGGGGCCGACGGCGATCGCGACAAGACCAAGCGGCACGACATGGGTGCCACTGCCGTCCTCGGCAGCGACATCCTGATCGTGACCGACCACCACCCGCGGTTCGAGGATCCCGACGCGATCCGGGCCACTCTCCTGGAGGGCGCTCGGCGAGCGCGACCGGATGCCGACATCCGCGAGTCGTCGCCGCCCGAGAAGGCGATCATCGAGGCCGTCTCGCTCGTCGGAGAAGGCGACGCGATCCTGTGGGCGGGGCCGGGACACCAGGACTATCGCGACATCCGCGGAGTCCGCACGCCGTATTCGGCTCGAGAGCTCGCCCGTCGCGCGCTCCGAGACGCCGGCTGGCCGGTGCCCGAACCGAGTTGGGCCGTGCCTTACGCCGACTGAGCGCGTTTGTGGTCGGACCACTGTGAAAAATCAGGGGTCGCCCGCCGTCCTGTCGCTCGCGTGCACGATTCCTCCACCTCCTGCGGGTGCGGCGTAGCGTCGGCCACAGGCACGCCGCGGCAGGCACGACCAGCGCCTTCCCCGCTCCCCGGCGGGCCTTCCGACAGGACGAAGGACCCACGATGAGCACAGTCATCCCGACCACGACAGCACACGACGACGACGCGGTCCCCGCCGCGTGGGCGGGCTTCGCCCCGGGCCCGTGGCAGGACGACATCGACGTCCGTGACTTCATCCAGCGCAACTACGAGCCCTACACCGGTGACGCATCGTTCCTCGTGGGACCGACGGCCCGCACGACGGGGCTCTGGCAGACGCTCAGCGAGATGTTCCCGGCGGAGCGCGAGCGCGGCGTGTATGACGTCGACGCCCTCACCCCCTCGACGATCACGTCGCACGCTCCGGGCTACATCCGGCGAGAGGACGAGCTGATCGTCGGTCTGCAGACCGACGCGCCCCTCCGTCGGGCGATCATGCCGAACGGCGGATGGCGCATGGTCAAGGGAGCCCTGGAGACGTACGGCTATCCGGTCGATCCGACCCTCGAGACGATCTTCACGCGGTACCGCAAGACGCACAACGACGGCGTGTTCGACGTCTACCCGCCGGCCGTCCGCCGCGCCCGCAGCAGCCACATCATCACGGGCCTTCCCGACGCCTACGGCCGCGGCCGGATCATCGGCGACTACCGCCGCGTCGCCCTGTACGGCACCGACGCACTCGTGGCGGCGAAGAACGTCGAGCGGGCGGAGCTCGACATGCACCCCTCGACGGAGAACATCCTGCGCTCGCGCGAGGAGAACGCCGAGCAGATCCGCGCGCTGCACGAGCTCGCCGAGATGGCCGCCTCGTACGGCTTCGACATCACCCGGCCCGCCGCCACCGCCCGCGAGGCGATCCAGTGGCTGTACTTCGCCTACCTCGGCGCAGTGAAGGAGCAGAACGGCGCCGCGATGAGCTTCGGGCGCAACACCGCGTTCCTCGACGCGTACATCCAGCGCGACATGGCGCGCGGCATCCTGACCGAGGCCGAGGCCCAGGAGCTCGTCGACGACCTCGTCATCAAGCTGCGGATCGTCCGATTCCTGCGCACACCCGAGTACGACGCACTGTTCTCGGGCGACCCGACCTGGGTGACCGAGTCGATCGGCGGCGTCGGCGAGGACGGACGCACGCTCGTGACCAAAACCGCCTTCCGCTTCCTGCAGACGCTCTACAACCTCGGCCCCGCACCCGAGCCGAATCTGACCGTGCTGTGGACCGACGCCCTGCCCGACGGCTTCAAGGAGTTCTGCGCGCAGGTCTCGATCGACACCTCGTCGATCCAGTACGAGTCCGACGACCACATCCGTGCACTGTGCGGCGACGACGCGGCCATCGCGTGCTGCGTCTCGCCGATGACGGTCGGCAAACAGATGCAGTTCTTCGGGGCTCGGGTCAACCTCGCCAAGACTCTCCTGTACGCCATCAACGGCGGACGCGACGAGGTGAGCGGCAAGCAGATCGCACCGGCCGCCGCCCCCGTCTCGGGAGACGTGCTCGGGTACGACGACGTGCGCGAGCGCTTCCGGGTGATGATGGAGTGGCTCGCCGAGACGTACGTCGACGCGCTCAACTGCATCCACTTCATGCACGACAAGTACGCCTACGAGCGTCTGGAGATGGCTCTGCACGACGGCAACGTCCTGCGCACCATGGCATGCGGCATCGCGGGGCTCTCGGTCGCCGCCGACTCGCTCTCGGCCATCAAGTACGCGACGGTCGAGCCGGTGCGCGACGCGTCGGGGCTCGTCGTCGACTACCTCGTGCACGGCGACTTCCCCACCTTCGGGAACGACGACGACCGCGTCGACGAGATCGCCCGCGAGCTGGTGTCGGACTTCATGTCGATGATCCGCAAGCACCAGACATACCGCGACGCGGTGCACACCCAGTCGGTGCTGACGATCACGTCGAACGTCGTGTACGGCAAGGCCACGGGCAACACCCCCGACGGTCGCCGTGCCGGTCAGCCCTTCGCCCCGGGCGCGAACCCCATGAACGGGCGCGACACCCACGGGATGCTGGCGGCGGCGCTGTCGGTCGCGAAACTGCCCTTCGACCAGGCCCAGGACGGCATCTCGCTGACGACGACCGTGACGCCGAGCGGCCTCGGGCGCACGCCCGAGGAACGGGTGCAAAACCTCGTGGGACTCCTCGATGCGCAGATGGCCTCGGACGGCTACCACCTCAACGTCAACGTGCTGACGCGCGAGACGCTCGAGGACGCGATGGTCAACCCCGACAAGTACCCGCAGCTGACCATCCGGGTGTCCGGCTACGCGGTCAACTTCGTGCGACTGACCCGAGAGCAGCAGCTCGACGTGCTCAGCCGCACCTTCCACACGGGGGTCTGAGTCCCGTGTCCGCCATCCTGGTGCCGGGCGCGGCCTGCACCGCCGATCTGAGCGACCCCCGTCACGACCGTCTCGCCGCGCGACGGTCCGGGCATGTCGCGAGCGTGCACTCCTGGGAGCTCGTCACTTCCGTGGACGGCCCCGGCACCAGGATGACCCTCTTCCTCGCGGGATGCCCGCTGCGCTGCCAGTACTGCCACAACCCCGACACGTGGCGTCAGCGCGACGGCGAGCTCACCGCTCTCGACGACATCGTCGCCCGCCTGCGCCGTTACCTGCCGGTCTTCCGGGCGACGGGAGGGGGGCTGACGATCTCCGGCGGCGAGCCGCTGCAGCAGGCGGCCTTCGTCACGCGCCTGGCCCGGGCCGCCGCCGAGCTCGGCATCCACGTCGCCATCGACACCTCGGGCAACCTCGGCCGGGCGGCATCCGATGCGCTGCTCGACGACGTCTCGCTCGTCCTGCTCGACGTCAAATCGGGCCTGCCCGACACCTATCGCGAGGTCACCGGCCGCGACCTGCAGCCGACGATCGAGTTCGGCGACCGCCTCGCGGCCCGCGACACTCCGGTGTGGATCAGGTTCGTGCTCGTGCCCGGACTCACGGATGCCCCGGAGAACGTCGACGCCGTCGCCGACATCGTCGCCCGGTGGCAGAACGTGCAGCGGGTCGAGGTCCTGCCGTTCCATCAGATGGGCACGTCGAAGTGGCAGCGTCTGGGCATCCCCTATCCGCTCGCCGGGCGACCGACGCCGGATGCCGAGCTGCTCGCCCGGGTCCGCGGTCAGTTCGCCGCGCGAGGCCTCACCGTTTACTGACGGCGGCCGTCATCGCGTCGCACCGATTGCCTGGTCAGCGGCGTTCCGGGCCCACGACTCGGCCTCCGCGAGCGACTCCCGCGAGAGTTCGCTCGGCGGGCGGTGCGCTTCGACGACGCGCTCGACGGTCTCCACGATGCCGAGGAAGCTCAGCGCGCCCGCATGGA
This sequence comes from Microbacterium sp. H37-C3, assembly GCF_027157935.1. NCBI lineage: Bacteria > Bacillati > Actinomycetota > Actinomycetes > Micrococcales > Microbacteriaceae > Microbacterium > Microbacterium sp. H37-C3. The sequence goes on from NZ_JAPVLR010000003.1 coordinate 221,337, forward strand.
ACGCCTCGACGGCCTGCTCGTTCGCGGCGTTGAAGACCGCCGGATAGGTTCCGCCCTCGCGACCCACGCGTTTGGCGAGGGCGACCGCCGGGAACGCGGCGTCGTCGAGCGGCTCGAAGGTCCACGCGCTCGCGCGCGTCCAGTCGAGCGGAGCGCCGACGCCCGCGACCCGGCGCGGCCAGTCGAGACCGAGCGAGATCGGCAGGCGCATGTCGGGCGGCGAGGCCTGGGCGATCGTGGACCCGTCGATGAACTCGACCATCGAATGCACGACGGACTGGGGGTGCACGACGACGTCGATTCGGTCGTAGTCCACGCCGAACAGCAGGTGCGCTTCGATGACCTCGAGCCCCTTGTTGACGAGGGTCGCGGAGTTGGTGGTCACGACGCGTCCCATGTCCCACGTGGGGTGAGCGAGGGCCTGGTCCGGTGTGACAGAGGCCAGTTCGTCGCGGCGACGGCCGCGGAACGGCCCGCCGGATGCCGTGAGCACGAGCCGCCGGACCTCGTCAGGCTCGCCCGACCGCAGCGCCTGCGCGATGGCGGAGTGCTCCGAGTCGACAGGCACGATCTGACCGGGCGCGGCGAGCGACGTGACGAGCTCGCCGCCGACGATGAGAGATTCCTTGTTCGCCAGCGCGAGGGTGCGGCCCGACTCCAGGGCGGCCAGGGTCGGGCCCAGCCCGACCGACCCCGTGATGCCGTTGAGCACGACATCGGCCTCGACGTCACGGACGAGACGTTCCGCGTCGGCCGCACCGAGTGCGGTGTGGGTCACACCGAACCGCGCCGCCTGCTCTTCCAGCATCCGAGCGTTCGAGCCCGCGGCGAGTCCCACGACCTCGAACCGGTCTCGACGGGAGTCGATGACGTCGAGCGCCTGCGTGCCGATCGAGCCGGTGGAGCCGAGGATGAGGACGCGACGCATGCCGTCAGCCTAGGTGCTGCGAGGGTGCCGGCTTGGGTGCCGCGGCGGTGGGTGACCTCAGCCCGCGGCAGGCGCGGGAGTGCGCTGGACGCCGAGGATGTCGACGACGAAGACGAGCGTCTCGTTCTGGAGCTCGCTGCCCTCCTGCGCACCGTAACCCGCGGCCGGCGGGATGACGACGAGCACCTGCGAGCCGACCTGCTGCCCCTCGAGCGCCTGCTGGAAGCCGGCGACGACCTTTTTCGTCTCGAACGCTGCGGGCTGGCCCCGGTCCCAGCTCGAGTCGAACACCGAGCCGTCCGACCACTTCACACCGGTGTACTGCACGAACGCCGTGTCACCGGGCTGGATGGTGGCGCCGTCACCGGTCTTGAGGTTGGCCAGCTGCACCTCGGTCGGCGCGTCCGAGCCGGGGAGGGTGATGGTCGGGGCGCCGTTGTCGGCCAGGGCGACGGTCGGCATTCCGTCGACGGGGGCCTGGTCGGTGCCATCGGCTCGCGTCGGAAGCTTCTCGACGCCCTCGGCGACGACGACCACTGATGTCCGATCCTGACCGAAGGCCGAGCCGGGGATCGCGAGGGCGGCGGTCGAGCCGAGCGGCGCGCATTCGAGAGCTGCGACGAACACCGAGTACTGCTGCGGGTCGAGCAGCACCGGCACGAGACCGGAGTCATCGGGAGAGGTGTCGCGCGACTGCTCGAGCAGCTCGCCCGTCGCGCCGTCGTAGATCGCGTAGGAGCCGGAGACGAGATCGCCCGAGACGAGGTCCTCGCCGTCGCCGCGAGTTGTGAGCGTCCGCTCGATCTCGGCGGGCTCGAGGCCGGGGTCGACCTTCGCGGTCAGCTCGGGCGCCGACCCGGAGACCTCGATGCTGTCGGAGGACTCCCCCGGCTGGGCGTTCACGAGGCACTGCTCCGACGCACCGGAGGCGTTCGGGCTGGGCGACTCGGTGGCCGTGTCACCGCTCGCGCAACCGGCGAGCGCGAGCGCCGAGACGGCGACGACGGACAGGGCGGCGAACGGGCGCAGACGCACGGAGAACCTCTTCGATCGGGGGTGGGAGCTCTCATCCTCTCGCACGAGCATCGGTGTGCGCTGAGAGCGGCGGATGCACGTGCCCCTTCGGGCTGTGGAGAACCGCGGGGCGATGTCGGAGGTCCGTGGGAATATTAGAACATGCATTCGAATGGCGGGTTGAGCGGCGGGATGGGCAGTGACGCAGACGTCGATGCGCTCGCGGTGCTGGTCGCGGATGCCGAAGGAGCGGCGGACGTCGTTCGGGCTGGTCAGGTGCGTGAGGTTCGGGTGCTCGCCGCGGCCGGGGTGCTGGCTGAGAGGCAGGCGGCTGGGGCATCGGAGAAGGTCACGGCGCGCGAGATGGCGTTGCGGGGCATCGCGGCCGAACTCGCCGGAGTGTTCGTCGCGACCGACCGCACTTTGCAGCGGCGGATCGATGAGGCGCGAGATCTGGTCGACAACTACCCCGTGACGATGGCCGCGTGGGAGGCGGGGCGCATCGTGCGCGGGCATGTCCGGGCCATTCAGGAGGTCGGATGCATCGTGCCCGCGGAGGAGCGGGCGGAGTTCGAACGCGCCGCGATCGGGAAGTGCGAGGGTGAGACGCCGAACCGGGTGCGCGAGGCGCTGCGGATGATCGCGGAGTGGATGCACCCGCGGACATTCACCGAACGACACGAGGAAGCCGCCGCAGGACGGTGCGTGTGGGTACGGCCCGTGATCGATGGGATGTCGGACCTGATCGCGACCCTGCCGACCGTGATCGCCGACGGGATCGTGGACCGGCTGACGCGGCAGGCCCGGGAGATCATCAATGCGCGGGCTCAGGCTGACGCGCCTGGCACGCCTGACGCGCGAGCCGACTCAGACGGCGGCTCACCCGATGCCGACACGACGATTCGCGACGGGTCGTCGTTCGTCGACGATGCGCGCACGATCGATCAGGTCCGCGCGGACGTGTTCTCCGACCTCCTCCTGGCGGGCGCTCCCGCGCTCGACCCCACCGGCACCGGTGACGGCGACGGAACCCTCGGAGCGATCCGCGCGCACGTGCAGGTCGCGGTATCGGCGTTGACGCTGATGGGACAGGACGAGGGGCCCGCCGACCTGGCAGGGCGCTCGCCCATCGACGCCGCCACCGCACGCGAACTCGCGGGCAACGCGACCTCCTGGGACCGGTTGCTCACCCATCCGGTCACGGGAACCGTCCTCGAATGCGACAGCTACCGGCCCACCGCCGCCATGGTGCGACTCCTACGGGCACGGGACCGGCACTGCCGGTTCCCCGGATGCCGGCAACCCGCCATCCGGTGCGAACTCGACCACACCATCGCCGCATCCGACGGCGGTGCCACCCACGTGTGCAATCTCGCCAACCTCTGCAAAAGACACCACGACGTCAAACACCACACCCGATGGCGAGTCCAACAGCTCGCGGGCGGAAGGCTGATCTGGACCTCACCGACCGGACGGATCTACCGCGAAGACGCACCACCACCGCTCGTCGCCTTCCCCGTCGCGGCTCCACCCGGACCGGGAGTTCCGCCATTCTGACGAGTCCACCCTTCGACGCGCCCTCCGCGAGTTCAGCGCGCGCTCCGCGAGTTCGGCGCGTGCGCTCGGCGGGTGCGCGCCGGGGCAACATGTCCACGGAGTTATGCGTTCCGCAGTAGCCTCGTCTGGTGAACGCTGACGCAACCGAGCCGCAGTCCGGCGAGCCCGGCGAGCACGAAGAAGCCGCAGCTGCCGTCGAAGCCGTTCCCGGAATCGGTCTCACCTACGTGATCGGTCGCTGGGTGCTCGCGCCGCTGGCGCGCATGCTCTACCGCCCGCGTATCGAGGGCCGCGAGAACTTCCCCCGTAAAGGCGCCGTCATCCTCGCGAGCAACCATCTCTCGTTCATCGACTCCTTCGTCATCCCGATGGCCTCGCCCCGTCCGGTGCGGTTCCTCGCTAAGTCGAGCTACTTCGACGGCACCGGTTTCCGCGGGTGGCTCTCGCGCGAGTTCTTCTACGCCGCCGGCGCGTTCCCGGTCCGGCGCGGTGCCGGCCAGGCTGCGCTGGATGCCCTGGATCAGCAGAAGAAGATGCTCGACGCGGGATGGTCGACGGCTCTCTACCCGGAAGGCACGCGGTCCCTCGACGGCCGCCTGTACAAGGGCCGCACCGGGGTCGCCTTCCTGGCTCTGCAGACCGGCGCACCGGTCATCCCCGTCGGACTGATCGGCACGAGCGAGATCATGCCCGTCGGCGCCAAGTTCCCGCGGTTGCGCCCACGCGTCACCGTGCGATTCGGCGAGCCGCTCGACCTCAGCCACCACGGGTCGGCGGATTCCGGTCGCGCGCGCCGCAATGCCACCGACGAGATCATGGCCGCGATCCACGCCCTGTCGGGTCAGGAGCTCGCCGGCGCCTACAACGAGGCCCCGCCGCAGAACGCCGTCGAACGGATCAAGCAGGCCCTGCCCCACGAGCGCCGCTGACGCAGCGAATCATCCCTCGCCCGACACGACGATCGTCGGCTCGTGCCGGACCGGGAAGTTCACCGAGTTCGCGATGAAGCACCATTCGTTCGCCTGCGCGTGCGCCGCGATGGCTGCTTCGCGCATCGACTCCTCAGCGACGACGACGCGGGGCCGCAGAACGACCTCCGTGAACGCACCGCCGCCACGCCCGTCTTCGCGCATCATCCCGGTGGCGTCGTCCGTGTACTCGACGACGACGACGCCGGTCGTCACGCAGGCGTGCAGATACGACAGCAGGTGGCACTCGGAGAGCGCCGAGAGCAGAAGATCCTCCGGATTCCACCGGCTCGGGTCTCCGCGGAAGGGCTTATCGCTCGACGCGGCGAGGGGCGGCTTGCCCTCGATGCTCAACGTCACGGCCCGGTCATAGTCCCGGTAGCCGCTCGTCCCGGTGCCGCGGTTCCCGGTCCACTCAGCCCGCACGGAGTAGTGATGCTCACCCAACATGCGGACAGTCTGGCACGCAGCATCGCGGGGTCCGCGACGGTAGGCTGTCGGGGTGCCGCAGACCTTCGCCGTTCCCGCCGCTGTCGAGCTCGCGGTCGTCGAGCGCAGCGGTTTCATCGAGTCGCGGCATGCCGGTGCAGCGGTCGTCCTGGGCGCCGACGGCGCACCGATCCGCACCCTCGGCGACGTCGACGCCCCGATCCTGCCGCGCTCGACGCTCAAGCCTCTCCAAGCCCTCGCCAGCCTGACCGCCGGAGCCTCTCTCGAGGGTGAGCGACTCGGCCTGGCGACGGCCAGCCACTCCGGCACCGACCGGCACGTCTCCGTCGTCCGCGGCATCCTCAACGACGCCGGGCTGGGCGAGGACGACCTCGGCTGCCCTCCCGCCTGGCCGGGCGACACCGCGACGCGCGACGAGATGGTCCGCGAGCTCGGCGCCCCCACCCGCATCCGGATGAACTGCTCGGGCAAGCACGCCGCGATGCTGGCTGCCTGCGTCGCGAGCGGATGGGACACCACCACCTACCTCGACCCCGACCACCCGCTTCAAGTTCACACCCGCGAGGTCATCGAGCGACTCACCGGCACCAAGGCGTCGGCGATGGCGATCGACGGCTGCGGCGCCCCCGTCTACGCGATGAGCCTCATCGCGCTCGGACGCGCTATCCAGCGCATCGGCACCGCGAGCGAGCGATCGCCCTTCGCGTTGCACCGCATGGCCGGCGCCCTCGTCCGAGCAGTTCGCGAGAATCCGTGGACGATCGACGGCCCCGGCCGGCCCGACACCGTCGCGATCGAGCGCCTCGGCGTCTTCGCGAAGACCGGTGCCGAGGGTGTGCTCGTGATGGTGGCCCCCGACGGCACCACCGCGGCTCTGAAGGTGCTCGACGGCAACGGGAGAGCCGCGACGGCGATCGCACTCACGCTCCTCGTGAAGGCCGGTGCGCTCGAAGCGGCGCCCGTGGCCCGCGTGATCTCTCATCTTCCGCTGACCGTGCTCGGCGGCGGACAGAACGTCGGCATCATCCGGCCGACGGTGTAGCAGCTCCTCACGAGGGAGCGCAGAAAGGACTGCCATGCGCATCAGCGTTCCCACCGAGGTCAAGAACAACGAGTACCGCGTCGCCCTCACCCCCGCAGGCGTGCACGACCTGGTCGTCGCAGGCCATGAGGTCTTCGTCCAGCGCGGGGCCGGCGAAGGATCGTCGCTTCCCGACTCCGAGTATGCCGACGCCGGCGCGGTGCTCCTCGACGACCCCGACGAGGTCTGGGCACGCGCGGAACTGCTGCTGAAGGTCAAGGAGCCGATCGCGAGCGAGTACCACCGATTCCGCGACGACCTCGTGCTGTTCACCTACCTGCATCTTGCAGCCGACCGTCCGCTCACCGACCGGCTCCTGGAAAGCGGCATGACCGCCATCGCCTACGAGACGGTGCAGTTGCCCGGCGGGGGCCTGCCGCTCCTCGCCCCGATGAGCGAAGTGGCCGGCCGCCTCGCCCCGATGGTGGGAGCCTCAACCTTGCTGCGCTCCGCCGGGGGCCTCGGACTGCTGATGTCCGGCGTTCCCGGAACCCGGCCCGCCGCGGTGACGGTCATCGGCGGCGGGGTCGCCGGGGCCAACGCGGCGTACATCGCGGCGGGTCTCGGGTCGGACGTCACGATCTTCGACACCAACATCCAGCGTCTCCGCTTCCTCGACGATCACTTCCAGGGGCGCGTCAAGACCGCGGCATCCAACCCGCTCGATCTCGAACGCGCGGTCGTGGCATCCGATCTCGTGATCGGCTCGGTGCTCATCCCCGGGGCGAAGGCTCCCAAACTGGTGCGCAACGAGACCGTCGCTCGGATGCGGCCGGGCTCGGTGCTCGTCGACATCGCGGTCGACCAGGGAGGCTGCTTCGAGGACACGCGACCGACGACCCACGCCGACCCGACTTTCCGCGTGCACGACACCATGTTCTACTGCGTCGCCAACATGCCGGGCGCCGTGCCGAACACCTCGACATCGGCGCTCACCAACGCGACGCTGCCCTACGTCCGGCAGATCGCCCGCCACGGCTGGCGCGCCGCCCTGCGGGCAGACGGCGCCCTGGCGGCCGGCTTGAACACCGCCGGAGGCCACGTCGTCAACGCCGGCGTCGCGGCGGCGCACGGCATCACCGCGGGGTCGTTGGATGACGCGCTGAGCTGAGGGGCAGCGCCACCCGCCGGACCCGATCCGTCCGCGTGTCGATGACCCAGGCGCGCCCGCGCCCAGGAGTGGCGTACGGCAGCAGATCCCTGTTGCCGGTCAGAAGCCGCACCTCCCCCGCACACGAGGCATCGATGACAAGCTGGCATCGGGTCTGCGCGGCGGCCGCCGCTGCGCGCCACCGACCGATCCAGGCGTCCGGGGTGCCCCAGACCACCCTCCTCGACCGCAGCGACGTCGTCTGCTCCACGGTCGCGATCTCGAAACCACGACGATTCCAATGCTCCAGCGCGGCATGCGTGGCGGCGGTGGGCGGCGCGACGAACGCCGTGGCGTGGCGCGGCTCGAACACGTCGGGCGGCCGGGCCCGCTCCCGCGCGGGGTCGAACGCTCCGGCGTCCGCGAACTGCACGAGTATGCCGCGCCACCTCCCGCGGCCCGCTGGGGCCGTCGGGTCATGGTGAGCCCCCTCACCGCCGAAGGCGACATGCTCCGACCGGGACACGGCGGCGAGCACGGCGCGATCGGGAAGCTGGTCGACGATCCTGCCGACGGCGCCGGTCATCCGCTGTGCAGAGCAGATGAACTGAACGCCACGCGACCGCGAGTCGCGCGCCACACGTTCCAGGATCGCCGCGGCGGCGGCGCTGTAGTCATCCGGCAGCCTCGCCAGCACACGGTCGAGATCGTCGGCGACGATGAGCCACCCCGGCGGGATGTCGTCGAGTCCGACGATGACGTCCCACGCGGCCTCGAGATCGTCGGGCAGCCAGCACACCCGATCGTGGGGCACCTGGGCAGCGATGGTCCGGAGCACCGTCGTGCGCCCGGCTCCGGCTCGTCCGAGCACCGCCACCCCCGGCGCTCCAGGGTCCAGCGTCACCGCACGTTGACGCTGGACATCCGGCTCGTCGGCCAGACCGAGCACCACGGACCCCTCGCCCCGCAGGTCGGCGAGCGCGACGCGATCCGGCAAGGGCGGCAACCAGGGCCGACGCGCGGGGGCCGCACCCGCCGCGGCTCGCGCGATCGACTCGATGGCCGGCAACGGGCACCGGCTCACCCGGATCACGTGCGGATGGACATCAGCCGGACGCATCACCAGCGCGGTCCCGCGCTCGTCGCGGCCGCCGGGAAGCATGGCGGCGTCGCCCGAACCGAGCACGGCGCGCGAATCCGCGACGTCGGTCACGCGAAGCGCGACCCGCAACGGTGCGTTCGCGAGCACCGCCTCACGGAAGCCCGCAGCACGCTGGGTCGCGAGCACGAGGTGCATCCCGAGTGCGCGGCCTCGAGCGGCGATGTCGGCGAAGACATCGTGCATCGCGGGGTGTGTCGAGGTGAGCGCGGCGTATTCGTCGACGACGACGACCAATCGCGGCAGAGCGTCCGGCACATCCGCGATGTCGCGGGCCCGGAGGCCGGCGAGAACGCGCTCGCGACGGCGCACCTCCGCGGTGAGGCTCTCGATCGCGCGCATCGCGTTGCGCTCGTCGAGATCCGTCACGACGCCGGTCACGTGGGGCAGCGACGCGAGGGCATCGAAAGCCCGACCTCCCTTGAAGTCGATGAGCAGGAAGTTCACCCGCTCGGGCGGCAGACTCCGCGCGAGGGCGGCGATCCACGTCACGAGCAGTTCGCTCTTGCCGCTGCCCGTGACCCCCACCACGACGGCGTGCGGCCCGTCGTCGACCAGGTCGATCGCCAGCGGGCCGTCGGGCCCCGCCCCGAGGACGGCAGCGAGGCCGGCCCCTCCGACGACGGGGAGATCATCGAATGACGGAGGTGCCGCCGCGTCACCACCCATCGCCTCCGCGCACTCCCGCAGCAGGGCGGTCAGCGCAGCAGCTTGCTCCCGTCCGAGCGGCTCCGGACGGATCGGCCGCGACGAACCGCTGTACGCGAGCACCGCCGCGTCGGCGTCCCCCACGCGGAGCACGGCCGCACACTGCGGCGGCGGTGCGCCGGAGCCCGCGGAGACGATGACGATGTCGGCATCGGCAGGCGGCACCCCGGTCCCCCACCACAGGCGCCGGCCGCCCGGAGTCGATGCGTGCGGGAGGTCACGGGCCCAGTCCTCAGCGGCGCCGACCACCCACACCTCACCGGGCGGGTGGACGAGGCAGATCTGCATCACGAGAGCGCGCGCGATCGCCGCTGCCGCCGCAGCCGGTCCGACGACGGCTACTCCTGCAGTCAGTGGGATCGTGACCGGTGCATCTCGGAGCACCCCTGCGGCGTGCCGGAGCTCCGGCGTCGGCTCGCCCTCGATCCGCACACACGACCGCGCATCGCCCGCTCCCATCACGAGCACATCGCGTACCGCCCTCGGGCGCCACAGCTCGTCGGGGTCGTCGAGCAGCCGCGCGACATCCGGCGTGGCACGCCAGAGCTCCGCGCGCTCGAGCGCGTGCCGCTCGTCGACCTCGAGGCGCGCTCTGTGCATGCCCGCCGCTGCGTGCTTCGCGGCCCGCCGCCGCTCCCGCCGCGCGACGCGTGCAGAATCGAGCATGGTGGCGGTGGCTACGAGAGGACCGAGCGCAGCGAACCAGAGCACTGTCGGCGAGCCGGTCACCTGCCAGAGGATCACCGCCCCGGCGATGGGGACCACCACCGCCCACAGCGGAAAGGATGATCGCCGCGCCTGCGTCTGCGTCAGCGACGTGGACAGCCGGATGGGGTCGTCGAGTCGGGCTGAGGAGTGCACGCACCCCAGTCAAGCGATGACGAGACGCCGCCGGAGAGGCGCCACGGCCCGCGGTGGAGGATCGGGCTCAGCCCTGGTTCGGGGAGGAGTCGTCGTTCGAAGCGCGCACGTGCGCGTCGAGCACGATGACCGTGACGTTGTCACGACCCCCGTTCTCCAGCGCCGCCGTCATCATCGCCGACACGGCCGCCGCCGGATCGGCGTTCTCGAGCAGGAAGTGCAGGATGCCGTAGTCCGTGAGCTCTTTCGTGAGCCCGTCGCTGCAGATCACGAAGCGATCGCCATCGACGACATCAAGGCGAACGTAGTCGGGGGTGACTCCGTCGCTCGGTCCGACCGCGCGGGTGATGACGTTCCCGTAGGGGTGCTGCTCCGCCTCTTCGGGGCTGAGCCGGCCGGCCGCCACGAGCTCCTGCACCACGGAGTGATCCGTCGTGACCTGGGCGATCGCCTGGTCGCGCAACAGGTACACCCGCGAGTCGCCGATGTTCAACGTCGTCCACTGCGGTTCGCCGTCGACGATGTCGAGGTACACGCCGGTGACGGTCGTTCCCGTTCCGTCATCCGTCGTCTCGGGGTGATCCGCGATGTCTCCGACGGCGCGCTCGAGGGCTTCTTCGATGTCTTCGGGAGTCACCACTCCGCGCTCGGCGACACCACGGAGCCGGTCGACGGCGCTCGCGCTCGCGATCTCGCCGCCGATATGTCCGCCCATGCCGTCTGCGACGATGAACAGCGGATACTGCGCAAGGACGGCGTCCTGGTTGCTGTCGCGGCGGCGTCCGGTGTCGGTCGCGGCGGCCCACCGGAGTTCGATCGCACCGGACGGGACGTCCACGATCCGGGATTGGGTCGTGGGGTCGGGCACGCTGTCACTCTTCTTTCGTCGACGGATGGGCGTGTCACACTCTAGTGGACGCACCCGCTGAGCGTGATTTCTTCACCCCGCGGCGGGGTCGGACGGCAACGGGAAGAGCGCGTCGATCGCGGCCAGCTCGGCAGCATCGGGGTGCCACGCCGAGGCGGCTGCCGCATTCGAGTGAACCTGCTCGGGTGAGGTCGCGCCGGCGATCACGCTGCTCAGGGCCGGCTGCGCCAGGAGCCAGCCGAAGGTCGCCTGCACCATCGTGATGCCGCGCTCGTCGCAGAAGGTCCGGTACGCCTCGATGGCGTCCCAGGGAGCGTTCTCCCACAGATGACGCCGTTCCCTCGCGACCCGCGAGTCGGCGGGGATGTGGTCGCGGGTGAACTTCCCGGTGAGCAAGCCGTTGTGCAGCGGGAAGTACGGGAGGAATCCCCTCCCGAAATGCCGGACGGCCGGCAGGACCTCACGCTCGGCGGCGCGTGCGAGCAGGCTGTAGTGATTCTGCGCGGAGACGAACGGCACATCACCGCGTGCACGCGCCACGGCCTCGGCCTCGGCGATCTGCCAACCCGCGAAGTTGGAGTGTCCGATGTAGCGGACCTTGCCCTCCCGTACGAGCTCCGACAGCGCGTCGAGCGTCTCTTCGATAGGCGTCTCGGGGTCGGGGGTGTGCAGCTGGTAGAGGTCGATCCAGTCGGTCTGCAGGCGCTCGAGCGAGGCCTCCACCGCACGTCGGATGTAGGCGCGAGATCCTTTCGCGCCCGGCAGCCCGAGGTCCACGGCGCTGTGACCGAACTTCGTGGCGACCACGACGCGGTCGCGACGTCCGCGCAGGGCCTCACCCATCAGCGTCTCGGACAGACCGGGCTCGCCGCCGTAGATGTCGGCGGTGTCGAAGAAGGTGATGCCGGCGTCGAAAGCGGCGTCGAGCACCGCGACCGTGCCGTCGAGAGTCTGCGTGGGAGTTCCCCGCCGCCCGAAGTTGTTGCATCCCAGCCCGACCGCCGAGACGAGCAGGCCGGAGGTTCCGAGTCGGCGGGTGTCCACTGCGTCGTCCATCCCTCCACGCTAGACCCGAATCCGAGGGGGCGGCCCCCGCTACGGCGAGGAGCCCCCGTCATACGACGAGGGCTCCTCGGATGTTCACTGCCGCGGGGCGTCCGGAGCGGGTGGCTCGGTGGACGGAGGCGTCACGGGCGGCTGTGCTGCCGGCGGCGGGTAGGCACCGGCCGGGGGCGCCGGCGGCGCGGCCGGCGGCGGGTACGAACCGGCCGGCGGCGCGGCGGGAGCCGAGGGGGGTGCGTAGCCGGCACCGGAGGCGCCGTACGCGCCGGGTGCGGGGGCCGCGCCACCGTCGGGCTGCACCGGGATGCCCTGCCAGACCGTCGTGTCGCGCAGGAACGAGGTGCGCCACGGCGAGGGCTGCACGTGGGGGTTCCACGGCGAGCTCGAGAACGCGGCGATGCCGAGCCAGATCAGCCAGCCGAGGCCGGGGATGATGTACAGCAGCACGAGCGGCCAGTCCTTGCCGAGCTTCTGCCCGACTCGGACGCTGGCCAGAGCCAGCGCGATGATCGAGAGGTAGCTGAAGATGAACCCGATCGCCGGGATGTTGCTCAGCACGGCCGTCGCGACGAGCGCGCCCAGCATGACCCAGGGAGAGATGTCACCGAGCTTCGCGAAGACCATCTCGCGGTAGACCGGCGCCCACGCGCGCCATTTTCCCTGCACGCCGGCCTTCTCGAAGATCTTCATGTAGAAGAACGAGCTGATGATGTAGCCCGCGAGCGCGATGATCAGGATGATGGGAAGAATCAGCAGGATGAGGGCGAGGAAAGCGCCCGCACCCGCACCGTCGCCGTAGTAACCCGACATGTACGACCTCCTCAGTCGCGACCCGGCACGAAGCGCTCGCGCCGTGGGTCGCCGCTCATGCTAGCGAAACACCGGGCCCGGCGTGCGACCCCGACGGCGCCGAGCATGGGGCATCAGACGACGAGCTCGAGCTCGGACGATCCGGCCGTCTCGCGCAGCACCCATCCGTGGGACGCAGCCCACGCGAGAAGGTCGTCTCGAGAGCTCACGGTCGCGGCCGAGCGGGCGAGCGAACGCGTGAACTCACCCTTCGCGTGCTTGTTGAAGTGGTTGAGGGCACGCACCGTTCCGTCGGCGCCGGCGGAGACCACGCGGACGAACGCGGAGGGCATCGCCGCGGGGACCGGAGCCAAGGCCACGTAGGCCTCCGAGCGCAGATCGAGCACGAACGGCGCCCCGGTCCCCATCAAGGCGGCCGAGCTCGCCGCAGCCCAATGCCGGCGGAGCGGCGGGATGCCCGGAAGCGCCGTGCCCGCCGCCAGCCGATACGCCGGGATGGGATCGAGCGCGGCGACGGGACCGAAGGGCGCCGACTGGATGAGCACATGCTCGCCGAGCCAGCCCCGCGCCCCGGCGTCGAGCGCGGCCGCATCGAGAGCATCGAAGAGGACGCCGGTGTACCGGTCGACGGCGGGCATCGTCGGAGAGGTCATGAGCACGGAGTTCACCGCCACCTCGCCCAGCTGACGCGCGCTGAGCTTGAGCACCCGCGCTGCGGCGTCCGGATCCGCCGACAACGCGACGAGCGCGTCTCCGGCCGCGCGGCGCTCGGGCGCCAGCTGCGGCAGGGCCAGGGCGTCGATGTCGAGCGGCGCACCGGTGCCCCCGGCGCGTTTGGTCTCGGAAGGCGGCAGCAGGAGCAGCATCCGGAAATCTCCCTTCAACGCGAGAGACCGCACCCCGGAGGGTGCGGTCTCTCGTAGACGCAGTGCGGGTCAGGCCAGCGCGGCGTTACCCGCCACGATGGTGAGCTCGTCGCCCTCCATCGACAGGAAGCCGTCCTGCGCATTGGCGACGATCTTCTCGCCGCCGGGCTGCGTGATACGCACCTGACCTTCGGCGAGGATCGCGAGCACCGGCTCGTGACCCGCCATGAAGCCGATCTCGCCCTCGACGGTCTTGGCCACGACGAGGGACGCCTCGCCCGACCAGACCTCCGCCTCGGCGGAGACGAGCGTGACCGTCAGAGCCATGTCAGCTGTTCTCCTTCTGGATCTTCGCCCACTTCTCTTCGACGTCGCCGATACCGCCGACGTTGAAGAAGGCCTGCTCGGCCACGTGGTCGAAGTCGCCCTTGACGATCGCGTCGAACGACTCGATGGTCTCCTTGATCGGGACCGTGGAGCCCTCGACACCGGTGAACTTCTTCGCCATGTAGGTGTTCTGCGAGAGGAACTGCTGGATGCGGCGTGCACGCGACACGACGATCTTGTCCTCTTCGGAGAGCTCGTCGACACCGAGGATCGCGATGATCTCCTGCAGCTCCTTGTTCTTCTGCAGGATCTGCTTCACGGCGGTGGCCACGCGGTAGTGGTCCTCACCGATGTAGCGCGGGTCGAGGATGCGGCTCGTCGAGCTCAGCGGGTCGACGGCCGGGTACAGACCCTTCGACGCGATCTCGCGCGAGAGCTCGGTCGTGGCGTCGAGGTGCGCGAAGGTCGTCGCCGGGGCCGGGTCGGTGTAGTCGTCGGCGGGGACGTAGATCGCCTGCAGCGAGGTGATCGAGTGACCGCGCGTCGAGGTGATGCGCTCCTGGAGAACACCCATCTCGTCGGCGAGGTTGGGCTGGTAGCCCACGGCCGAGGGCATACGGCCCAGCAGCGTCGAGACCTCGGAACCGGCCTGCGTGAAGCGGAAGATGTTGTCGATGAAGAGCAGCACGTCCTGCTTCTGCACGTCGCGGAAGTACTCCGCCATCGTCAGGGCCGACAGGGCGACGCGCAGACGCGTCCCCGGCGGCTCGTCCATCTGGCCGAAGACGAGGGCGGTCTTGTCGAAGACGCCCGCCTCCTCCATCTCGTGGATGAGGTCGTTGCCCTCACGGGTGCGCTCACCGACACCGGCGAACACCGACACACCACCGTGGTCCTGCGCGACGCGCTGGATCATCTCCTGAATGAGGACGGTCTTGCCGACGCCGGCACCACCGAAGAGGCCGATCTTTCCACCCTGGACGTACGGGGTGAGGAGGTCGATGACCTTGATGCCGGTCTCGAACATCTGGGTCTTCGACTCGAGCTGGTCGAAGCTCGGCGCCTGGCGGTGGATGCCCCAGCGCTCGGTGACCTCGACGGTCTCGCCCTCGGCGGCGTTGAGAACGTCGCCCGTGACGTTGAAGACCTTGCCCTTAGTGACGTCGCCGACGGGGACCGTGATAGGGCCGCCGGTGTCGCGCACCTCCTGGCCGCGGACCATGCCGTCGGTCGGCTTCAGCGAGATGGCGCGAACGAGGTCGTCGCCGAGGTGCTGAGCGACCTCGAGGGTGATCTCGGTCGACTCGCCGTCGATCGTGATCGTGGTCTTCAGCGCGTTGTAGATGTCGGGGATCGAGTCGTGCGGGAACTCGATGTCGACGACGGGGCCGGTGACGCGCGCAACGCGGCCGACGACCGACGTGGCTTCGGCAGTGACGGTAGTCATGTCTGTCTCTTTCGGTTGGTCTTACTTGCCCGACGCCAGAGCGTCGGCGCCGCCGACGATCTCGGCGATCTGCTGAGTGATCTCGGCCTGGCGAGCGTTGTTGCGCAGGCGGGTGTAGTCGGTGATGAGCTTGTCGGCGTTGTCGCTCGCCGACTTCATCGCCTTCTGCGTCGCGGCGTGCTTCGCGGCGGACGACTGGAGCAGCGCGTTGAACACGCGGCTCTGGACGTACACCGGCAGCAGCGCGTCGAGCACCGTCTCGGGGTCGGGCTCGAACTCGTACAGCGGATAGACCGGAGCCTGGTCCGCCGTCGCCGCATCGGCCTCGACGACTTCGAGGGGCAGCAGACGGACTGATTCAGGTGTCTGCGTCATCATGCTGACGAAACGGTTGTACACGAGGTGGATCTCGTCGACGCCGCCGTCTTCGCCGCCCTGAGCGTAGGCGTCGAGGAGAGCCCCGGCGACCTGCTCGGCCGTGCTGAAGTGCGGCGTGTCGGTGTCACCCGTCCACTCGCCCGCAGCCCGCATCCGGCGGAACTGGAAGTACCCGACGGCCTTGCGACCGATGAGGTAGTAGTCCACTTCCTTGCCCTGCGACCGCAGCAGCTCGGCCAGCTCGAGACCCTCGCGGAGGATCTGCGAGTTGAACGCGCCGGCGAGGCCGCGATCGGAGGCGAAGATGACGACCGCGGAACGACGGATCGTCTCGCGCTCGGTCGTCAGCGGATGCTCGACGTCGGAGTGGGTCGCCACCGCGGAGACGGCGCGCGTCACAGCTCGCGCGAAGGGAGAGGATGCGCGGACGCGTCCCATCGCCTTCTGAATGCGCGAAGCCGCGATGAGCTCCATCGCCTTCGTGATCTTCTTGGTCGTCTGAGCAGAACTGATCTTCTGCTTGTAGACCCGGAGTTGTGCGCCCATAAGTGTGTGTCGTCCTCCGCGTCAGCCGCGGCGGCCCTTGACGATCTGCTCCTGGTTCACGTCGTCGGCCTCGGCGGCAGCGGTCTCCTCGTGGCCCGGCTTGTTGATGGCCTGGCCCTTTCCGCCCTGGAACTCGAGCACGAACTCGTCGACGACCTTCTCGAGCTCGGCGACGGTGTCATCGCCCAGCACGTTCGTCTCACGCAGCGTGTCGAGGATCGACGTGTTGCGCTTGAGGTAGTCGAGCAGCTCGCGCTCGAAGGTCAGGACGTCCTCGACCTCGATCGTGTCGAGCTTGCCGTTGGTGCCGGCCCAGATCGAGACGACCTGCTCCTCGACGGGGTACGGCGAGTACTGCGGCTGCTTGAGCAGCTCGGTCAGACGCGCACCGCGAGCCAGCTGACGACGCGACGCGGCGTCGAGGTCCGACGCGAACATCGCGAACGCCTCGAGCGAGCGGTACTGAGCGAGCTCGAGCTTCAGCGTTCCCGAGACCTTCTTGATCGACTTGACCTGAGCGTCACCGCCGACGCGCGACACCGAGATGCCCACGTCGACCGCCGGACGCTGGTTGGCGTTGAACAGGTCGGACTGCAGGAAGATCTGGCCGTCGGTGATCGAGATCACGTTGGTCGGGATGTATGCCGAGACGTCGTTGGCCTTGGTCTCGATGATGGGCAGACCCGTCATCGATCCGGCACCCAGGTCGTCGGAGAGCTTCGCGCAACGCTCGAGCAGACGCGAGTGCAGGTAGAAGACGTCACCGGGGTACGCCTCGCGGCCCGGCGGACGGCGCAGCAGCAGCGAGACCGCACGGTAGGCCTCGGCCTGCTTCGACAGGTCGTCGAAGATGATCAGGACGTGCTTGCCCTCGTACATCCAGTGCTGACCGATGGCCGAGCCGGTGTACGGAGCGAGGTACTTGAAGCCGGCGGGGTCGGATGCGGGAGCCGCGACGATCGTCGTGTATTCCATGGCACCGGCGTCCTCGAGCGCGCCCTTCACCGAAGCGATGGTCGAGCCCTTCTGGCCGATCGCGACGTAGATGCAGCGGACCTGCTTGTTGACGTCGCCCGACTCCCAGTTGGCCTTCTGGTTGATGATCGTGTCGATCGCGATGGCCGTCTTGCCGGTCTGGCGGTCGCCGATGATCAGCTGACGCTGACCGCGGCCGACGGGGATCATGGCGTCGATGGCCTTGATGCCGGTCTGCATCGGCTCGTGGACCGACTTGCGCTGCATGACGCCGGGCGCCTGCAGCTCGAGCGCGCGACGACCGGTCGTGGCGATCTCGCCGAGACCGTCGATCGGGTTGCCGAGCGGGTCCACGACGCGGCCGAGGTAACCCTCGCCGACGCCGACGGAGAGCACCTCGCCGGTGCGGGTGACCTTCTGGCCCGCCTCGATGCCGGCGAAGTCGCCGAGGATGACGACACCGATCTCGTGCTCGTCGAGGTTCTGCGCGAGACCCTCCACGCCGTTGTCGAAGCGGACGAGCTCGTTCGCCATGACGCCGGGCAGTCCCTCGACGTGGGCGATGCCGTCGGCCGCGTCGACGACGGTGCCGACCTCGGTCGCGGCGGCCCCGGTGGGCTCGTACGCGGCGACGAAGTCTTTCAGCGCGTCACGGATGACATCCGGGCTGATGGACAGTTCTGCCATGGTGTTCCTTCGGTCCTGAGTCTGAGGGTCCGGATGCATCCGGCCGGTGCGCCCCTGCGGGCGGTGAGGTGGGTCAGCCCGCCAGTCGCTGGCGGAGATCGGAGAGGCGAGAGGCGACGGTCGCGTCGATCACGTCGTCGCCGATCTCGATGCGCAGCCCCCCGACGACCGCGGGGTCGACGACGAGGTTGAGCGCGACGGGCGTGCCGTAGCGGTTCGAGAGGGTCTCGGCGAGGCGGGCGCGCTGCTGATCGCTGAGAGCGGTCGCCGTGCGAACGCTCGCGACGACGCGGCCGCGCTGGTCCGAGACGATGCGGATCGCCCGCTCGAGCAGCTGCCGCACACGGCGCTCACGCGGACGCTGCACGATCGACGAAGCGATGAGACGCGTCGCGGCACCGAAACGCCCGTCGAGAAGGCGCTCGATGAGAGCCCCCTTGGCCGAGGCCTCCCCCAGCCTGCTGCCGAGAGCGAGCTCGAGCTCGGGGTTCGCCGACACGGTGTGCAGCACACCGAACAGCTCGTTCTCGAGATCGCCCTGATCGGCGACGGCGGCGGCGCGGATCGCCAGTTCCTCGACGGCGTCGACGAAGTCGTCGACCGAGGACCAGCGCTGCGCGACGGCTGTGCGCAGCAGCGATACGGTCTGCGCCGCGAAGGCCGGACCGAACACGTCGCCGACGACCTTGTCGCGAGCCTGCGGCGAAGCCGCGTTGTCCGTCAGCGCGCCGCTCAGCTGCGGCGAGTCCGCCAGAGCCCGCGCGGCGACGAACAGCTCACCGGACACGTCGAGCGTGAGCCCGGGGGTCTCGGCGATGGCCGCCGTCGTCGCGACGAGTGCCTGAGTGGTCGCGCTGCCCATCAGTTCGACGCCTTCTCAGAGGCTTCGAGCTCGCTGAGGAAGCGGTCGACGACGGCCTGCGCCTTCTGGTCGTCGGACAGGGTCTCGCCGATGACGCCGCCGGCCAGGTCGAGAGCGAGCGTGCCCACCTCGCTGCGCAGCGACACCACGGCAGCCTGGCGCTCGGCCTCGATCTGCGTGTGCGCGGCAGCGGTGAGACGCTCGGCCTCGGCCGATGCGTTCTGCTTCGCCTCGCTGACGATCTTGCGACCGTCCTCGCGAGCGGCGTCGCGGATCTCACCGGCCTCCTTGCGGGCCTCGGCCAGCTGAGCGGTGTACTCCTCGAGCGCTGCCTCCGCCTTGCGCTGCGCCTCGTCAGCCTTGGCGATGTTGCCCTCGATGGCCGCGCTGCGCGCGTCGAGCACCGTGGTGACACGGGGCAGCGCGTAGAAGACGACGACGAGAACGATGATGACGAAGCAGACGCCCGACCAGATGATGTCGTAGTAGGCGGGCAGCAGCGGGTTGCCGGAGCCCTCTTCGGCGGCGACGGTGAGCAGTGCGTCGACCATCATGCCTCCCTCTTGGTGAATGACGAGCGGATCAGAGCGCGTTGAAGATGAACGGCGTGGCGATGCCGATCAGCGCGAGGATCTCGATGAGGCCGATACCGATGAACATCGTCACCTGGAGGCGACCGGCGAGCTCGGGCTGACGGGCCGTCGACTCGATGGTCTTGCCGATCATGATGCCGAGGCCGATGGCCGGACCGATGGCGGCGAGGCCGTAGCCGACGGTTGCGATGTTTCCGGTGACGGCGGCAAGGATCGTCGTAGCGTCCACTGGATTTTTCCTTTCGTAGGGCGAGCAGCCGGGTGGCTGATCGTCAGTGCTCTTCGGCGACAGCGAGCTGGATGTAGACCGCTGTCAGGATGGTGAAGATGTATGCCTGCAGGGCGGCAACGAAGATCTCGAACAGGGTGAAGGCGAAACCCATCGCGAGGGTACCGGCCGACAGGATCGAGAACCAGTTGAAGCTCATCAGGAAGAACTGGGTGGCTGCGAAGAACAGCACGAGCA
This sequence comes from Microbacterium sp. H37-C3, assembly GCF_027157935.1. NCBI lineage: Bacteria > Bacillati > Actinomycetota > Actinomycetes > Micrococcales > Microbacteriaceae > Microbacterium > Microbacterium sp. H37-C3. The sequence goes on from NZ_JAPVLR010000003.1 coordinate 241,040, forward strand.
TGAGGTGGCCGACCATCATGTTGGCGAGCAGTCGCAGGAACAGCGAGAAGGGCCGCGCGACGAAGATCGAGATGAGCTCGATCAGGGCGATCAGCGGCACGATCACGATCGGCACACCGCTCGGCACGAGCGAGTTCTTCAGGAAGCGACCGAGCCCGTGCTTCTTGAGGCCGGCGTAGACGAAGACGACGTATGCGACCAGCGCGAACATCAGCGGAGCGCCCGCGACCGCGGTGCCCGCGATGTTGAGGAACGGGATGATGCCCGTGAGGTTCAGGAAGAGGATCCCGAAGAACAGCGACGTCAGGATCGGAAGGAACCGCTTGCCGTCCTTCTCGCCCAGGACCTGATAGGCGACCTGCTCGCGCACGAAGCCGAAGCCCAGCTCGAGCACGCTCTGGAAGCGTCCCGGCACGACGGTCATGCGCCGTGCGCCGATCACGAGGATGAGCACCAGCACCGCGGTGGCGATCAACTGCACCATCGAGATCCGCGTGAACGCGAACGGAGTGCCTTCGAAGAGCAGGACCTCAGGGAAGAAGTCGCTGATGGAGGGCGGGTGGAATTCGTTGTCGGCCGCCATGGCGATCATTGCCGCTTGAGTCAACGGGTTGGCTCCAGCTTCTCGTGCCAGCGTGAACCAGCTCGGTAAGTATGAGAAGAGATCTCCACGGGGCCTCAGCGTCGCCGCTGCCCACCATCCGTGAAGTGCTGTGTCAGCCTATCAAACAACCGGGCACTGCCCGTCATCCGAATGCCTGGACGTCAGACTTCGGGGTTCGTCTCCGGCAGCGTCGTGTCCGACACGTGCGGCAGTCGCATCCGCGCCATCACGACGAGATCGACGGTGATCGCGCCGATCGCCGCAGCCACCAGGGCGAAGAAGAACATCGGCGACACGATCCACTCGATGCGGCTGATGACCAGGAGCGCCACGAGCACGAGGGCGAACTTGACCACCCAGCCGCCCATCACGATGCCGAAGTAGATCGGCAGGAACGTGTCCTGCCCGTACCACCGGTTGGCGATCAGGATGCTGAGCGCGGTGAGTGCGGGGAAGATGACTCCCACCGCCGCACCGATCACTCCGCTCCACGCACCCTCGGGTCCGGCGACGACCGCGCCCGCGACGGCGGCGACGACAGCGACGACGGCACCGACGATGAGGCCCCAGGTGAGCGCGGCACGCAGGATCGGCGTGCTCGAGAGGGTCTTCTGATTCATGAGTTCTCCACGGGTGAGGCATCCCGCGCGGACCGGGCGGGGATCAGGGTGACGACGAGGCACGCGGCGACGCCGAGGATGAGGAAGCCGAGGCCGAAGAGGTAGTCCCCCGGCCAGGCGGCGGTCGTGCCGATGTACATCAGCAGCACCGAGAGGCTGACGACCGTGGTCCAGGCGTAGAAGATCAGGACGGCGTCGCGGTCGCTGTGACCCATGTCGAGCATGCGGTGATGGAGATGCTTGCGGTCGGGCGAAAACGGCGACTTGCCCCGGGACATGCGGCGGATGACCGCCATCCCGAAGTCGAGCAGCGGCAGGAGGACCACGACGACCGGCAGCAGGATGGGGATGAACGCACCCAGCAGCTGCGAGCGGCCGAACACGTCGTTGTCACCCGTGGCCGGGACGAGGGTGCCCGTGACGAGGATGGCCGAGCAGCTCATGAGCAACCCGATCATGAGCGCTCCGGAGTCGCCCATGAACAGCTTCGCAGGGTTCCAGTTCAGCGGCAGGAAGCCCGCGCAGACCCCGAGCAGCACCACGGCGAGGAAGGAGGCGAGGTTCGCGTAGCTGCTCGCACCGAAGTCGCGACCGAGCAGGTAGGTGTAAGTGAAGAACACCCCGTTCGCGATCAGTGCCACGCCCGCCACGAGGCCGTCGAGACCGTCGATGAAGTTGACGGCGTTCATCACGACGACGATCGAGAAGACCGTGATCGTGAAGCTCGCGGCGCTCGAGACGACAGTCTGCCCGCCGAGCGGGATCGTGTACATCTGCACGCCCCCGAACCCGACCACGATCGCTGCGGCGCCGAACTGCGCGCCGAGCTTGATGAGCCAGTCGAGGTCCCACAGGTCGTCGGCGACGCCGACGACGACGATGAGGGCGGTCGCCGCCAGGATGGCCCAGATGGGCTCGGGTTTGGCCCAGAAGATCGAGAAGAAGGGAATTTGCGACGAGGTCAGGATGACGGCGGTGGCGCCGAGGAACATCCCGACGCCGCCGAGCCTCGGTGTCGGTGTCTTGTGGACGTCGCGCTCGCGGATCTCCGGATAGAGCTTGTAGCGCAGACTCACCCTCAGCACGAGCCAGGTCAGCCCGAAGGTGACGAGGGCCGTGACCACGAAGGTGGCCAGGTAGAGCCTCACGCGACGCTGCCGCCGGCGGTCTCTCCGCCGGTGACACCGGCCGAGCCCGACTCCATGGGCGTGCGATTCGCCGCCTCGGCATGCTCCGGCTCGACGTCGGGCTCGAGCAGGTCGCCGAGGACGTCGCGCAGAGCCTCACGTGTAACCGCCCCGTCACGCAGCACCCGCACCGGGGCGGGGTCGGGGCCGATGAGGGGCGTCGCGTCGATGATCGTCGATGCGACGCCGGTCGCCGCGGGGCCGCCGTCGAGATAGACCGACACGCTGTCGCCCAGCATCCGCACCGCGTCGTCGATCGTGACGGCGGCGTTCATCTTGGTAAGGTTCGCACTCGAGACCGCCAAGGGCCCGCACTCCTCCAGGAGCTCCAGGGCGAACCTGTCGGCGGGCATGCGCACGGCGACGGTCCCGCGGGTCTCCCCCAGATCCCACGACAGCGACGGCTGTGCCGGGAGGACGATCGTCAGGCCGCCGGGCCAGAAGGCCTCGACGAGCCGCTCGACGGCCTCGGGCACCTCGGCCACGAGCGCGCGCATCGTCGCGATGCCCGCCACGAGGACCGGAGGCGGCGACTGGCGACCCCGTCCCTTCGCGGCGAGCAGCTTGGCGACGGCCGAGGCGCTGAAGGCGTCGGCGGCGACACCGTAGACGGTGTCGGTGGGCAGGACGATGAGATCGCCGCGACCGATGGCCTGGCGCGCCTGGCGCATGCCGGGGAGGACCTGGGTCTCGTCGCGGCAGTCGAAAACGGGAGACATGACCGCTCCAGTGTACGGCGGACCCCGGCCGCACTCAGGAGCGGACGGCCGTCGTGGTGCGGTCGCGCATCGTGAGGTCGGGATGCGTCGCGGTCGCCGACCACCCGTCGGCGGCCAGGATGCCGCGGATCGCGGCCCCCTGCAGCTCGCCATGCTCGATGACGATGCTGCCCCCGGGGTGCACCAGGCGGAGCCCGACGCGCGACAGGGTCCGCACGACGTCCAGGCCGTCCGCTCCGCCGTAGAGCGCCGCCGGCGGGTCCCACAGCCGCACTTCGGGATCGCGCGGGATCGCGTCGTCGGGCACGTACGGCGGGTTCGACACGAGCACCGAGACGGTGCCGTCGAGCTCCGGGAACGCGCGCTCGAGGTCGATGAAGGCGAGTCGGGCGTTCGGAGCCCCGACGAGGGCGAAGTTCTCCTTCGTCCAGATGAACGCGTCGACGGAGTTCTCGGCGGCGTAGACGCGTGCGTGCGGCACCTCTGTCGCCAGCGCCAGGGCGATCGCTCCCGAACCGGTGCCCAGGTCGACCGCGACAGGCTCAGGGCTGGCCGCCGCGCGCAGCAGGTCGATCGCGATCTGAGCGACCGACTCCGTCTCGGGGCGCGGCACGAACACACCGGGGCCGACGCGGAGCTCGAGGTGGCGGAACGGCGCGACGCCGGTCAGATGCTGCAGGGGCTCGCGCGACGCGCGACGCGCGACCAGTTCGGCCAGTCGCGCGGCATCCTCGGCGCTGATCGCATCGCCGCGGAAGACGGCGGCCGACAGCTCGCCGCGGCCGACTCCCAGGACGTGTGCGGCGAGGAGCTCGGCGTCGACCTGCGGGGTCGGGACGAAGGCGGCCTCGAGCTCGGCGGTCGCGGCACGCAGAACCTCGGTCAGGGTCGGTGCGGGAAGGGGCGCGGTGCTCATGGCGCCGACAAGCCTAATCACGAGTGCGGATTCGTCACATTCGGCTCCCGTGGCGAAGGGCGACAATAGGCTGGGGCGACGATCCCGCCGCGACGCGGCATCCGCTCGAAAACCCGAAAGGCAGACATGTCCGACCCGGTCACTCACGGCATCCACCCCGACATCACCACCGCGTACGGCAACACGCCTCTCGTGCGGTTGAACCGCGTCAGCGAGGGCCTGCCGGGCACGGTGCTCGCGAAGCTCGAGTTCTACAACCCCGCGTCATCCGTCAAGGACCGTCTCGGCATCGCCATCGTCGATGCGGCCGAGAAGGCCGGTGCTCTGCAGCCCGGCGGCACGATCGTCGAGGGCACGAGCGGCAACACCGGCATCGCCCTGGCGATGGTCGGCGCGGCGCGGGGCTACCGCGTCATCCTCACGATGCCGTCATCGATGTCGATGGAGCGTCGCCTCCTGCTCAAGGCCTACGGCGCCGAGCTCGTGCTCACCGACCCGTCGCTGGGCATGAAGGGCGCCGTGTCGGAGGCGGAGAAGATCGCCGCCGAGACGCCGGGCGCCGTCCTCGCGAAGCAGTTCGCCAACGAGGCCAACCCCGACATCCACCGCCGCACGACCGCGGAGGAGATCCTTCGCGACACCGATGGCCAGGTGGGCTACTTCGTCGCCGGCATCGGCACGGGCGGCACCATCACCGGCGTCGGCCAGGTGCTCAAGGAGCGCGTCGCCGATGTGAAGGTCGTCGCGGTCGAGCCGAAGGACTCGCCGCTGCTGACGGAGGGGAAGCCCGGCCCCCACAAGATTCAGGGCATCGGGCCCAACTTCATCCCGCCGATCCTCGACCAGGGCGTCATCGACGAGGTGCAGGACGTCACCTTCGACGACGCTGTCCGCGTCGCGCGCGAGGTGGCGCAGAAGGAGGGCATCCTCGTCGGCATCTCGTCGGGAGCCGCCGTCTGGGCCGCGCTCCAGGTCGCGGCACGCCCCGAGTCCGAAGGCAAGAACATCGTCGTGATCATCCCCTCGTTCGGTGAGCGCTACCTCTCGACCCCGCTGTTCGAGGACCTGCGCGAAGACTGATGGGAACGCTCCGAGCACGCATCCGCGAAGACCTGGCCGCCGCGAAGCTCCGCGATCCCGCGGCTCGCAGCGGCCTCGAGATCGCGCTGCTGTACCCGGGGCTGCACGCGGTCTGGTCGTACCGCATCACGCATCGGCTGTGGCTCCGGCGCGCGCGTTTCCTCGCGCGCGCCGGGTCGCAGCTGACCCGCTGGCTCACGGGGGTCGAGATCCACCCGGGGGCGCGCATCGGCCGCCGGTTCTTCATCGACCACGGCATGGGCGTCGTGATCGGCGAGACCGCCGTCGTCGGTGACGACGTCATGCTGTACCACGGGGTGACCCTCGGCGGCCGCACTCGTCACGCCGGCAAGCGGCATCCCACCCTCGAGGACGGCGTCGCCGTCGGCGCGGGCGCGAAGATCCTCGGTCCGATCACGATCGGTGCCCGGAGCGTCGTCGGCGCCAACGCCGTGGTCACGAAGGACGCCCCCGCCGACTCGGTGCTGGTCGGCGTGCCCGCGCGGCCGCGTGCCCGCCGCGAGGGCGAGGACACCCGCGCGGTGCTCACCGCCCCCGAGTACCACATCTGACTGCCCCTCCCCCTCTGCCCCGTCGACTCGCCAGAAACGGCGAGTGCGGGGCCAGCCGGATCCGCAGATCCTGGCGAGTCGACGCGCCGGCGGGAGGAGGGGCGGGGCTCAGTCGTCGGCGAGGGCCGCCAGGCGGGCCTCTTCGTCGGCGGCGATGCAGCTGTCGATGACCGGCGCGAGGGCGCCGTCCATCACCTGGTCGAGGTTGTACGCCTTATAGCCCGTCCGATGATCGGCGATGCGGTTCTCGGGGAAGTTGTACGTGCGGATGCGCTCGGACCGGTCCATCCCGCGGATCTGCGAACGGCGGGCGTCGGATGCCGCGGCATCCCGCTCCTCCTGCTGCTTCGCGAGCAGTCGCGCGCGCAGAACGCGCATACCGGCCTCGCGGTTCTGCAGCTGGCTCTTCTCGTTCTGCATCGAGACGACGATGCCTGTCGGCACGTGCGTGATGCGCACCGCCGAGTCGGTCGTGTTGACCGACTGCCCGCCCGGGCCGGAGGAACGGAAGACGTCGATCTTCAGGTCGTTCGGGTCGATGGTGATCTCTTCGGGCTCATCGACCTCGGGAAAGACGAGCACCCCGGTCGTCGAGGTGTGGATGCGCCCCTGCGACTCGGTGGCGGGCACCCGCTGCACGCGGTGCACCCCGCCTTCGTACTTCAGGTGCGCCCACACCCCCTGCGACGGGTCGGACGACGATCCCTTGATGGCGACCTGCACGTCTTTGTAGCCGCCGAGGTCGGACTCGTTGCGCTCGAGCAGCTCGGTCTTCCACCCGCGCGAGGCGGCGTACTGCATGTACATCCGCAGGAGGTCGGCGGCGAAGAGAGCGGACTCCGCTCCCCCTTCGCCCTGCTTGATCTCCATGATGACGTCGCGGGCGTCGTCGGGGTCGCGCGGGATGAGCAGACGGCGAAGCCGCTCCTGCGCCTCGCGCAGCCCCTCCTCGAGCGCGGGCACCTCCGCGGCGAAGGCCTCGTCCTCGCGGGCGAGCTCGCGAGCCGCCGCGAGATCGTCGGATGCCGCGACCCACGCGTCGTGGGCCGCGACGATCCGCGACAGCTCGGCGTACCGCCGGTTCACGCGCTTCGCGCGCGCAGCGTCGGCGTGCACCGCGGGGTCGGAGAGCTCCTCCTGAACCGCGCGGTGCTCGTCGAGCAGCCCCCGGACCGACTCGAACACGATCAGCGGATGCTGTTGTCGTGCCCGCCGGAGTGCGTGGTCGGCGCCGGGATCGACTTCTGCATCTGCACGAGGAACTCGACGTTGGACTGCGTCTCCTTGAGCTTGTCGAGGATGACGCCCAGCGCGTGCTGCTGGTCGAGACCCGCGAGGGCACGGCGCAGCTTCCACGTGATCTTGACCTCGTCGGAGGAGAGCAGCATCTCTTCACGTCGCGTCGAGGAGGCGTTGACGTCGACGGCCGGGAAGATGCGCTTGTCGGCCAGCTGACGCGACAGGCGCAGCTCGCTGTTGCCCGTGCCCTTGAACTCTTCGAAGATGACCTCGTCCATCTTGGAGCCGGTCTCCACCAGCGCCGTCGCGAGAATCGTGAGCGAGCCGCCGTTCTCGATGTTGCGCGCTGCGCCGAAGAAGCGCTTCGGCGGGTACAGTGCCGAAGCGTCGACACCACCGGTCAGGACGCGGCCCGACGTCGGGGCCGACAGGTTGTAGGCGCGACCGAGGCGCGTGATCGAGTCGAGCAGCACGACCACGTCGCGGCCGAGCTCGACGAGACGCTTGGCGCGCTCGATCGCGAGCTCGGCGACGGTCGTGTGGTCCTCGGCGGGACGGTCGAAGGTCGAGGCGATGACCTCGCCCTTCACCGTGCGCTGCATGTCGGTGACCTCTTCGGGCCGCTCGTCGACCAGCACGACCATGAGGTGGACCTCGGGGTTGTTCTGCGCGATCGCGCCGGCGATCTGCTGCAGCACGATCGTCTTGCCGGCCTTGGGCGGTGCGACGATGAGACCGCGCTGGCCCTTGCCGATGGGAGCGACGAGGTCGATGATGCGCTGGGTCAGCTTCTCGGGGCCGGTCTCGAGGCGCAGACGCTCCTGCGGGTACAGCGGCGTCAGCTTGCCGAACTCGACCCGGTCGGCGGCGTCCTCGACGGACAGGCCGTTGATCGAGTCGACCTTGACCAGCGCGTTGTACTTCTGACGGCTCGACTGCTCGCCCTCGCGCGGCTGCTTGATCGCGCCGACGACCGCGTCACCCTTGCGCAGGTTGTACTTCTTCACCTGTCCGAGCGAGACGTAGACGTCCTGCGTACCGGGGAGGTAGCCGGTCGTGCGCACGAAGGCGTAGTTGTCGAGCACGTCGAGCACGCCGGCGATCGGGATGAGGACGTCGTCCTCGTTGATCTCGGTCTCGAACTCGTCGCCACCGCCCTGGCCGCGGCGCTTGTTGCGCTGACGGCCCCGACCGTTCTGTCCCGAGGCGTCGTCATCATCGGCGGCGTTGTTGTTGCCGCCCTGGCCGTTACTGCCCTGATTCTGGTTGCCGCCCTGGTTCTGGCCGGCCTGGCCCTGGCTGCCCTGCGCGTTGTCCTTGTTGCGGTTACGGTTGCGGCTGCGCGAACGGCTGCGCGAACGGCCGGTCGACTCGCCTTCGCCCTCGCCGGAGTCAGACTTCGACGAGTCGTCGGAGGAGGCGTCGGCGTCCGGCGCCTGCTCGGCGGCAGCGTCGACGGCACCCTCCGCAGACGGAGCGTCAGCGGATTCGGTGGCCGCATCGCCCGCGGGGGCTGCTTCAGCCTCGGCCTCGGCCTCCTTCTTGGCATTGCGTCCGCGGCCACGGCCTCGCGCCGGCTTCTTCGGCGCCTCCGCGGGCTCCGCCTCGACGGCCTCGGCCGTGGCGTCAGACGCGCTCTCATCCGCGGCCGGCTGCGCGTCGGCGCCGACGGCGTCGGCTGCGGGAGCATCGGCGGTGGCCGGCGCATCGGTGGCGGCGGAGAGCTCCGCTGCTGCCTCGGAGGCGGCGGCCGGGGTCTCGTCAGCGGCCGCCGCAGGCGCGGCATCCGTGCTCTTCGCGCGACGGGGTGCTCGCTTGCGCGGCGCCTTCGCCGGCTTCTCGGCGGGCTCAGCCGCCTCAGCGGGCTCGGCCACCTCGGCGGGGGCGGCCACCTCGGCGGGCGCCTGCTCGACGGGCGCCTGCTCGGCAGGCGCCTCTTCGACAGGGGCGGCCTCCTCAGCGGGGGCAGCGTCCTCGACGGGGGCGGCCTCCTCAGCGGGCGTCTCGACGACGTCATCCTGCTGCTCGGCCGCCTCTTCGGCTGGGGCGTCGACGGTCTCGTCGACCGTCGGGTTCTCGGAGTTGGACTCCACGAGTGCTCCTCTTAAACGGTGGATATGACAGAACCGCGTCCAGCGCCGTCCACGGCGGGCGCCATCCACCTGCCACACGCGTCCGGCCGACGGCACGGGGTATGGATCAGGGGTGTTCGCGGTGATTCGCAGAATTGCGACGGAGGCTCAGATCACAAAGGTGTGGAACCCTCCGTATGGTCCCTCACCATACCACCGCGCACATCGACCGCCAGCATCCGCGCGTCCCACGGGGTGTCTGTGGTATGCGCGGCCACCTCGGCGGCCGCAAGACGCTGCCCCGGCCCGTCGGCGAGCACCAGGACGCTGGGGCCGGCACCCGACACGACCGCCGCGAACCCCTCAGCACGCAGAGCCCGGACGAGCTTGTCGGTCTCGACCATCGCCTGGGCGCGGTACGACTGGTGGAGCTTGTCCTCGGTGGCCGCGAACAGCAGGTCAGGGCTCTGCGTGAGAGCCGCGACGAGCAGCGCCGAACGCGAGAGATTGAAGATCGCGTCTTCGCGCGTGACCTGCAGAGGGTCGAACCCCCGCGCCACCGAGGTCGACATCGTGAAGTCGGGCACGAACACCAGCGGCGCGACGCCGCGGTGGACGAGCAGCTTCTTGTGCTGCGGGCCGTGCTCGTCGACCCAGGCGATCGTGAGGCCGCCGAACAGGGCCGGCGCGACGTTGTCCGGGTGGCCCTCGAGCTCTGTCGCGAGGCGCAGCAGCGCGTCGGCGCCGATCTCCACGTCGCCCGCGAGGAGGCCCTTCGCCGCGAGGAGTCCCGATACGGCTGCGGCGCCCGACGAGCCCATCCCCCGCCCGTGCGGGATCGCGTTGACGGCTTCGAGGCGCACGCCGGGCATCGTCCGCCCGAACGCCTCGTACGCGTAGGCCATCGCCCGCACGACGAGGTGCGAGGCGTCCGTCGGGACGTCGGTGGCTCCCTCGCCGGAGACGGTGATCTCGAGGCCGGGTGCCGGCAGCTCCGTGACGATCAGTTCGTCGTAAACGCTGAGCGCGAGACCCAGGGTGTCGAAGCCGGGACCGAGGTTGGCGCTGGTCGCGGGAACACGCACCTGAACCGAGCGGGTCATGCCGTCGCCTCCGGCGCGACGTCGAGACGGTCGGCGAACTCGCGCAGGACCCCCTGCCACACGTGTGCCATGTCAGTCTCCCTCGACCCGGAGCACCGAGACGACGCGCTTGACGACGCCGCTCTCGCCGAGCGAGGCGACAGCGTCGCTGAGGTCCTGCTCGCGGGCGGTGTGCGTGCCGATGACCAGGCGGGCCGTCTGCACGTCGCCGTCGGCGACGATCGTCTGCTCGAGCGTCGCCACCGAGACGTTGCCGTCGCTGAGCAGCCCCGCCACCGCGGCGAGGACGCCCGAGCGGTCGTCGACCTCGAGGGTGATCTGGTAGCGCGTGGTGACGTGACCGATCGGGACGACCGGCAGGTTCGCCCGCGTCGACTCCCCCACGCCCACACCGCCGGCGATGTGGCGGCGGGCCGCCGATACAACGTCACCCAGCACAGCCGACGCGGTCTGCACCCCGCCCGCGCCCGCGCCGTAGAACATGAGGTCGCCCGCGGCCTCCGCCTGGACGAACACGGCGTTGTTGGCTCCGTGCACGCTCGCGAGCGGGTGCTCGCGCGGCACGAGCGCGGGGTAGACGCGCACCGAGATCGTCTCGCCCGACGGCGACACCTCGGCATCGGCGAGGCGCTCGCACACGGCGAGGAGCTTGATGACGAAGCCGGCCTTGCGCGCGGCATCCATCATGTCGGCGTCGATCTGGGTGATGCCCTCGCGGTGCACCGCATTCAGCGGCACGGCGGTGTGGAAGGCGAGCGACGCGAGGATCGCGGCCTTCTGAGCAGCGTCGTACCCCTCGACGTCGGCGGTCGGGTCGGCCTCGGCGTACCCGAGCGCTTGCGCGTCGGCCAAGACGTCGGCGAAGTCCGATCCCTCGCGGTCCATGCGATCGAGGATGTAGTTCGTCGTTCCGTTGACGATGCCCATGATGCGCTGCACCCGGTCGCCGGCGAGCGAGTCGCGCAGGGGGCGGATGATCGGGATGGCGCCGGCGGCCGCAGCCTCGTAGTAGATCGACGCGCCCACCTGGTCGGCCGCTTCGAACAGCTCGGGTCCGTGCGTGGCGAGCAGCGCCTTGTTCGCCGTGACGATGTCGGCTCCGGCGCCGATGGCCTTCAGGATGCTCGTGCGCGCGGGCTCGATCCCGCCCATCAGCTCGATGACGATGTCGGAGCCGACGAGGAGCGGCTCGGGATCGGTGGTCAGCAGCTCGCGCGGCAGCTCGACGTCTCGCGGCGCGTCGATGTCGCGCACCGAGATGCCGACGAGGTCGAGGGCGGCTCCGGCGCGATCGGCCAGTTCGTCTCCGTGCTTGAGCAACAGGGCGGCGACCTGCGAGCCGACGGCGCCGGCTCCGAGCAGGGCCACGCGCAGGCGGCGGTAGTCCGTCATTCGGCTCCTTCTGTGGGGATGCCCGCGTCGCGGGCGAGCAGGTCGTCGATCGTCTCTCCGCGGACGATCACCCGGGCTACGCCGTTCGAGACGGCGACGACGGGCGGGCGCGGGACGTAGTTGTAGTTGCTGGCGAGCGAGTAGCAGTAGGCACCCGTCGCCGGGACAGCCAGCAGATCGCCCGGAGTGACGTCGGCGGGCAGGTATTCGGCGTCGACGACGATGTCGCCCGATTCGCAGTGCCGACCCACGACACGCGAGAGCGCGGCGGGCGCGTCGCTGCGACGGTTCGCGACTCGTGCCGAATAGGCCGCGCCGTACAGGGCGGGCCGTGCGTTGTCGCTCATGCCGCCGTCGACGCTGACGTACAGGCGCTCGAGCTCGTCGCTGACGCGGACCGGCTTGATGGTGCCGACCTCGTACAGGGTCACCCCGGCTCGGCCGACGATGGCCCGACCGGGCTCGAAGGCGAGCATCGGCAGCGGGATGCCGTGGGCTTTGCACTCGCGGGCGACGGCCGCGACGATCCCGTCGGCCAACTTTTCGATCGGGGTCGGGTCGTCGACGCTGGTGTAGGCGATGCCGAAGCCGCCGCCGAGATTGAGCACCGGCACGTCGCCGCCGCCGAGAAGGCGGGCGTGGACGGCCACGAGCCGCGACGCCGACTCGGCGAAGCCCGCCGTACCGAAGATCTGCGATCCGATGTGGCAGTGGAGCCCCACGAAACGCAGTGAGGGCAGCTCGCGGATGCGAGCGACCACGGCCTCGGCATCCGTAAGCGCGAAGCCGAACTTCTGGTCCTCGTGGGCCGTCGCGAGGAAGTCGTGGGTCTCGGCGTGCACGCCGCTGTTGACCCGGACCAGCACGGGCTGGACCGCCCCGCGTGCGGCGGCGATCTCGGCGAGCCGGTCGATCTCGACGAGGCTGTCGACGATGACGGACCCGACTCCGAGCTCGACGGCGCGCGCGAGCTCGAGGCGCGACTTGTTGTTGCCGTGCAGTCCGATGCGCGCCGGATCCGCTCCCGCAGCCAGGGCGACGGCGAGCTCACCGCCGGTCGCGACGTCGACCGCGAGCCCTTCCGCCGTCACCCATCGCACGATCTCGGTGCTCAAGAACGCCTTGCCGGCGTAGTACACCCGAGCGCTCGTGCCGTGGCGTGCGGCGGCGTCGTCGAATGCCTGACGGACGCGACGCGCCTGCGCCACGACGGCATCCTGGTCGAGCACGTAGAGCGGCGTGCCGAACTGAGCGGCGAGGTCGGTCGTCGCGATGCCACCGATGGACAGCGCACCGAGGTCGTCGCGCTCGGCGCGGGGCGGCCAGACGGCTTCGACCAGCTCGTTGACGTCAGCGGGAGGGAGCAGCCATTCCGGTACGGCAGGGCGGACGTCGGACGCGGACACGGGAACACCAATCGGGAGAGACGCTGACCGTCCGGCAGACGGGGCCGCGACGGTGCCGCCAGTCTAGGACACCCGCCGCGCGGGCCCCGCCGGTGTGACCGCCCGCGACAGACGCGGCCGTGAGCCCGCTCACGAGAGCGACGAGGGCGCGTCCTCTTCCGCGAGCCGGGCGACGGCCCGGCGGATCCGCGCCGCCCGCGCAGCATCCGACGGCGCGCTCAGGACAGGATGCAGGACGGAGTACCGCTCGGCGGCGCGGAGCGCGGCGAACCGGCAGGATGCCGCGGGCGACGCCGCGAGCGCAGCCTCGAGGTCCGCCGGCACCGCGGCCCCGGCCTGGCCTGCGTAAGCGCCTTCCCAGCGCCCGTCGGCCTGCGCACGCTCGACCTCCATCCGGCCGCGGGGACGCATGCGCCCCTCCGCGACCAGCCGCTCGATGATCCCCACATTGCGCAGCGACCAGATCGAACGGGCGCGGCGCGGCGTGAAGAGCTGCAGGAAGGTGGCCTCATCGCGGGAGTTGCGCCGCCCGTCGATCCAGCCGCTGCAGAGCGCCTCGTCGAGCGCCTCGGCGTACGTCAGCGACGTCGGCTCCGTCACGTTCTTCTTCGCGAGCACCAGCCGCACGCCGTCGGAGTCGGACTCGTGCGCGTCGAGCCAGGCTCGCCACGCGGCCGCATCCGAGACGACGAGGAGAGCCGGGCCTCCGTCGTCCGCTGTCATGAGCACTCCACGCTTGTAGCCTGGCGCAGGAGGCGATGATGGGCAATGGAACGCGCGAACCGGCCGGACTCGACGAGCGTATCGGTGCGCTGAAGGAACGCATCTATGCGACGGTGACCGGGCTGGCGATCCTGGCGGGACTCCTCACGGCCGAGCACGTCACGGTCACCGAGTCGATCTTCGCCCTCGCGGTCGGCATCTTCGCGATCGCGGCCGCCGGCTTCGTCGCCGAAGTCATCGCCCATCAGATCGGGCATCGCCAGTTCCCGAGCGCACGAGAGCTGGCGGTCATGGCGCGCACGGCCGTGGTCGCCCTCGGAACCGCGTCGCTCCCGCTGCTCGCGCTGCTGCTCGCCCTGCTCGACCTCATCGACCTCGACACGGCGCTGATCATCGGGATCATCGCGGACGCGGCGGTGCTGGTCGGCGTCGTGCTGCTCGCCAGTGCGCGCACGGGCCTGACCGCGCTGCAGCGCCTGGTCGCATCCGCGCTGCTGCTCGGGCTGGTCGCGGCGGTCGCCGTCGCGCTTCTCCTCGCTCACGGCCACTGAGCCGGGGCAGGCGTCCGGGTGGGGCGGCCGGCTCAGGCGCAGGTGCCGTCGGCCTGAAGCGCCGGATCGCGGATGATCGCTCCGTCGACATCGACCTCGGCCACCAGCGCGCCGGGTTCCACGCGCACCTCGCGCAGCGTCAGCCCGGCGGGAAGGCGATCACGGATGCAGATCGGGTAGTCGCGCAGCACGCCGTCGGCGGCCGAGCCGAATCGCTGGCGGAGATCGTCGCCGGTCAGAGCCGCGCCACCGAGCCGGACAGCAGTGGGCGTCAGGACGATGTCGCCGTCTGCAGCGCTCGGCGTCAGGTCGAGCCCGAGCGGAACCGAGAGGGCGAACAGCGGCATCTCGACGTCGACCGTCACGTTCGGCGGATCCAGCGTGACCCCCGCGCCTGAGACGCCGGAGACCTGCGAGAGCAGGGTCTCGAGCTGGTCCTCCGCGAAGACCACCGTCGCCTCCGCCGATCCGATGTCGCCTCCGTCGGCTCGAACGGGAACATCGGTCGCGCGCACCGACACGTCGGCCACGACGTCGCCGAGCGGGATCCCGTCGCTCGCCACATCGAGACGGTCGAGCCGGCCCCCGATGACCTGGGGCAGCACCGGCTCGTCGAAGCCGACGTCGATCTGCTGGTCCTCGGGCAGTGCGAGCCGGGTGATCACCTGCTCGCGCACGGTGTTCGTGAGGATGCTGCGCGTGATGCTCTCGGCGACGAACCACGCGGCGATCGCAAGGCCGACGACCACGACGAGAGCGATGATCCACGGCAGCGCCCGCCGCCGTCGCTTCGGCGGCACGGCGACAGCCTCGGGCAGCGGAAGGGTGGGCTGAGTGGCACCGCTCACGTCGGTCACATCCGTTCGGGGGCGCTGACACCCAAGAGGTCGAGCCCGTTGCGCAGCACCTGCCCGGTGGCGTCGTTGAGCCAGAGGCGGGTGCGGTGGAGGTCGGTGACCTCTTCGTCGCCGAGCGGCGTGACACGGCAGGTGTCGTACCAGCGGTGGTAGAGGCTCGCGAGCTCCTCGAGGTACCGGGCGACCCGGTGCGGCTCGCGCAGCTCGGCAGCGAACGCCACGATGCGCGGGAACTCCTGGAGCGCGCCGAGGAGAGCCGACTCGGTCTCGTGGTCGAGCAGCTCCGGGGCGAACGCATCGCGGGTGACCCCGGAGTCGGCGGCGTTGCGCGCGACGTTGTGCGTGCGGGCGTGTGCGTACTGCACGTAGAACACGGGGTTGTCGTTCGTGCGCTTCTGCAGGATCTCGGGATCGAGGGTCAGCGGCGAGTCGGCGGGGTAACGCGCGAGCGAGTAGCGCAGCGCGTCGGTGCCGAGCCAGTCGCGCAGGTCGTCGAGCTCGATGACGTTTCCCGCACGCTTGGACAGGCGGGCGCCGTTGATCGAGACGAGCTGACCGATCAGCACCTCGATGTCCTTCTCGGGGTCGTCTCCGGCGGCGCCGGCGAGGGCCTTGAGACGGTGGACGTACCCGTGATGATCGGCGCCCAGCAGGTAGATCTTGTGCGCGAAACCGCGATCACCCTTATTCAGGTAGTAGGCGGCGTCGGCGGCGAAGTAGGTGTACTCGCCGTTGGAACGGCGGATGACGCGGTCCTTGTCGTCGCCGAAGTCGGTCGTCCGCACCCACACGGCGTCGTCCTGGTCGAAAACGTGCCCCTGCGCGCGCAGCCGGTCGACGGCCTGGTCGACGAGGCTCGGTCCGCCGTCGGCGGGGGTCGCGTGCAGCAGCCGCTCGCTGAAGAAGACGTCGAAGTGCACGTTGAACTTCTCGAGCGAGTCCTTCAAGTCGGCCATCTGGAGCTCGTATCCGAGGTCGAGAGCGACCTGCTCCTGCTCCTCGGGGGCGAGGCTCAGCAGATCCGGGCGCGCCGACAGCACCCGCTGGGCGAGGTCGTCGATGTACGCGCCCGGGTAGCCGTCTTCCGGCGTGGGCTCGCCCTTGGCGCTCGCGAGCACCGAGCGGCCGAAGCGCTGCATCTGCGCTCCCGCGTCGTTGATGTAGAACTCGCGGACGAGCTCGGCCCCACTGGCGAGCAGGAGACGGGCGATCGCGTCGCCGAGCGCCGCCCAGCGCGTGTGCCCGATGTGCATCGGACCGGTGGGGTTCGCGCTCACGAACTCGAGATTGATCGAGTTTCCGGCCTGGCTGTCGTTGCGGCCGAACGCGGCCCCCGCCTCGACGATCTCGCGGGCGAGCGCGCCTGCGGCGGCGGCATCCAGGCGGATGTTGATGAACCCGGGGCCGGCGACCTCGACGGATGCCACACCCGGCGTCTCGGCGAGCGCCGCGGCGATCTCGGCGGCGAACTCACGCGGGTTCGCACCGACACGCTTGGCCAGCTTCATCGCCGCGTTGGACGCCCAGTCGCCGTGGTCCCGGTTCTTGGGGCGCTCGAACACGAAGTCGGCGGCGGTGAGACCATCGCTCGAGCCGGGGCGTCGCGCCTCGGCGAGCGGGGCGACGACGGACAGGAGGGCTTCGGCAAGAGCATCGGGATTCATAGCCCTCCGATTCTAGGCGGGCGGCCGCAGGCCTGATGCTGGACGTCTCGCGGACGGCATCACGCGAGGGTGATGAAAGCCTCGTGATCGTCTTGGGCGGGATCGTCGACGGCGGCGTCTCCCCCGACGACCTCGGCATCGACCCGCAGATGCGTGAGCGCGACGTTGCCGCCGTAGTAGCTGAGGAACGCGCAGTCGGCGGCATCCCGGCCGGTCGCGATCCGGACGAGCCCGCGGCGGTTCGACAACCGGGTCGCGTCGATCACGTGCCAGGCGCCGTCGACGTACGCCTCGGCGACCGCGTGGAAATCCATCGGGCGAAGCCCCGGCGCGTAGCAGGCGGCATAGCGCGCGGGAACGTCCATCGCCCGCAGCAGCGCGATCACGAGGTGGGCGTAGTCGCGGCACACCCCCTGTCCGGTCGCGAGGGTCGTGACCGCGGAGTCGGTGCCGAGGCTGAGACCCGGCGCGTAGGTCGTGTTCGTGGCCACGAAGTCGCTGATCGCCGAGACCAGTTCGCGCCCCTGCAGGCCGCGGAACTGCCGACGCGCGTGCGCGAACACCTCGTCGGACTGCGCATAGCGGCTCGGCCGCAGGTACGCGATGGTGTCGAGCTCGCTCGTCGGCGACGGGGCTGCGGAGCCGTCGACGACAGCGCGGTACCGAACCGAGATCGTGCCCGCTTCTCCCGCGAGGCGATGGATGCGCGTGCCCGCGGGAGACGCGGGCGGGTCGACGATCTCGGAGACGGACAGCGAGCGGCAGGCGAGCGTGACGCTCAGTTCTTCGTTGCGGAAACACGCCGCGCGCGACGCGGCGATCTGCAGGATGACGTCGACGGGACCGGTCAGCTGGAGGTCGAGTTCGGCCGTCAGGATGCGCTGCACCGGGTAATCCTCGCACGCAGCGAAGCGCCGTCGGGCCGCTCCCGGCGGTGATCGGATCGGCCGCGATGAGAGGCTGCCTGGGAGGTGGTGCGCGACGCCTTCGGAGACCACGACGTGCCCAGCACGCTGATGGGCGTGACGGTGCTCGGCTACGACGATCAGCTCGTCGAGATCGAAGCCGTCGCCGCCGTCCGCGACTGAGGGGTCGAGCCCCGGGCCGCGCGGTCTTGCCACGCAGGCGTCCCGGCACCCCGTCCGATGACGTACCCTCAGCGTGTGCGAACCCGAAACGCCCGTCCCCGCCGCAGAAGCGTGTGGGCCGTCTCGGCGATCTCGGCCGCCGTCGTCGCGCTGGCGCTGACGGCGTTCCTGCGGCCCTGGGCGGCTCCCACGGCGGCACCGGTGGCGGCGGGACCCGGCGCGGTCGCGAGGATCGAGGCGCCGCCGCTCGCGCTTCCCACGGGGGCTCGCGTTCTGATCTTCGGCGACTCGTGGACCTACGGCTCCGCGGCATCCGATCCGACCCTCGGATACGCCTATGTCGTCGCCCAGCGAACCGGGTGGACGACGATCGTGGACGGCGTCCGCGGCAGCGGCTACCTCAAGCCGGGCATCGACGGTCCCGCGTTCGGCGACCGAATCGCCGCGCTCGACCCCGCACTCGATCCCGACCTCGTGATCATCCAGGGGTCGATCAACGACCGCAAGCAAGGTGCCGCCGGGTACCGCGACGCCGTGAACGCGGCGTGGGACGATCTCGCGGCGACCTACCCCGAAGCGCGCATCGTCGTGCTGGGCCCCGCACCACAGGTGCTCCCGGCCGAGAGTGAGACGGCCCGCATCGACCGGGATCTTGCCGAGCTCGCCGGCGCCCGCGGCTGGTGGTACCTCTCCCCCATCGCCGAGGGTTGGATCACCGACGCCAACTACAGCGACGTCATCGACACCAGTGCCACGGGGCGCGACCACCCATCGACAGCGGGGCACGCGTATCTCGCCGATCGCCTCGCAGCCGACGTCGCGGCGATCACAGATGCACCGGCCGTCGCCGCCGAGCCCGTTCCCGAGCCGCTCGTCCCCTGACCCGCTGGTCTCGCCGCCTAAGCGCCGCTGTGGGGCGAAGGCCCCGCGCTGAGGTGCTCGTGCACGAGGCGCCAGCCCGAGCCGGTGCGGTGGAAGACGTTGGTCGCCCGACCGCGACCGCTTCGGGCCTGTCCGTCGATGTGTCCGCTCCAGCGATACGTGTAGACGGCCACCGCCGCGTCGGCGGCATCCACAACCCACTCGACGTCCTCCGCCCCGTAGACCTCATCGGGGATCAGCACCCAGGTCCGCTCGAAGTAGGTACGGACCGCCGCGAGACCGACGCAGGTGGCATCGCCGAAGTAGTACACCGCGCTCGGGTCGAGCACCTGTTCGACCTCGTCGAAGTCGTGGGTGTTGGTCGCGGCGATGTAGCGGGCGAGCGTCTCGGATGCGGTCATGTCTTGGTCCTTTCCTTCATCGGAGCGGCGGCGCCGACGACGGCGCTCATGCTCCACACCGGTGGCGCGTCCCGCGGTTCGACCCGCGAGACGACCGAGAAGCCGTGTCGTTCGTAGAGCCGGACGTTGCGCTCGTCCGACGTGTCGAGCGCGAATCGGTCGGCACCCCGTCGCCCGCCCTCCGCGAGCGCGAACCGGATGAGGTCGGATGCGAGGCCCTGCCCCTGACCGGCGGGCACGACGCCGACCGTCTCGATCCGCCACGAGTCCGGCTCGGACGGCGTGTCAGCGGCGTCGCCGAGTCGTCCGAGTCGGTCGCCGTGCAGCTGAACGATGCGGTCGACGACGGCCGGTGCCGGGTCGGGCGCATCCGGCGGGAGCACGGCGATCACTCCGTCAGCGGGCCCCGTGACCCCGACGAAGCCGTGGGCGTGCGCGTGCCGCAGGTAGACGAGCTGCAGCTCACGGAGCCGCCACGCGTAGTCATGGTCGGGGATGACATGGCGTGTCCACGCGTAATGCTCGAACGCCTCCGCGAGAGCGTCGGCGGCGGCATCCAGTTCGTTCTCGGCGGCAAGACGAGTGAAAAGTGTCATGCCGGTGCGTCCTTGGGTTGCTTGCGGTCGGATGCCGGTGCTGTCGGCGTCGCGGAACCGGATTCGACGATCGCCTGCAGCGTCGCCAGGTGGCGGGCGAACGCCTCGCGACCGGCATCCGTGATGCCGACCCATGTTCGCGTCCGCCGACCGACGGCTTCTTTCCTGACTTCGACGAGCCCCGCGTCGGCCAGCACGGTGAGCGTCTGCGACAGGGTCGAGTCGCTCACCTCGAGCAGGTCGGCGAGGAAGCGGAAGTCGACGTCCTCGAGATTGCGGAGCGCAGCGAGCAGCGAGAAGCGCACGGGCGAATGGATGAGGGCGTCGATGTCCTTGCGCGGGTGACTCATCGGCGTGAGCTCGGGAAGAGGCAGGCGAAGATCGGAGAGATTGACACGACTCCCGCGAGAACCCACCACCACGGCGACGAGAGCTGGAGCAGTTGGAGCGCCGGGTCGAGCATCAGCGTGTAGAGCGCGAACCAGGTCGCGACCGCGATCCCCATGTTCCGCAGTCCGTTGCGGGGCACCGACCGCTGGTAGCGGAACGCGATGGTCCAGATGCAGAGCGTGGCGAGGAGGAAGGGTGCGAAGGCCTTCCAGTAGCCGACGCCGGCGACGTCGATCGACAGGGTGAACGCGAGCGCGTACGCGGCCTGCGCCACGACGAAGATCCGGAACCAGCGCGTCGCGCGACGCGCATCCCTTCCGGCCTTCGCCCCGACGGCGACCATGCGGGCTGCGTCATCGTATGCGAAGCTGTTTTGCGTCATGCAATGACTTTAACAGTTGTAAAGCGAATGCTGCCACCTCTCCCGCGGTCGTTCCGGTCGCCTCCGCGGTGATAGTCTCGATCGGCACGCCTCCGTAGCTCAGGGGATAGAGCGTTGGTTTCCGGTACCAAAGGTCGCAGGTTCGATTCCTGTCGGGGGCACCAGTGAGCAGAAGGGCAGTCGAGGATTCGGCTGCCCTTCCGTGTACCCAGAGGTGTACCCATCGCGGGCACGGGCCGGCTCAGTCGGCGAGGTGGATGCCGAAGTCGGTCCGGCCGGGATGGATGTCGCTACGCAACGACCGGGTGCCGCGGTAGTCACCGTCGCGGAGCGCGCGGTAGCGACGCGGCGTCTCACTGTCGAGCCCGGCGATGCGGGCACGCAGACGTTCGGCCTCGCGGTCGACGCCCGCGGCATCCAGCCCGTCGGCGTCGTAGACGACATGCAGGTCGAGCGTCTCGATCCCCACGTACCAGAGCGCACCGTGGGTGAGCGGGAACAGGAGCGAGTCGAGGTCGCCGCTGATCCCGCGTTCGCCGATCGAGCGCTCGTCCTCACCCACGGTCACCACGACGAGTGCCCGGCGTCGGGTGAGACCGCCGTCGCCGTAACGCCTCGGCACGCCGAGCTCGGGGTCCATGTCGCCGTAGGCGAACCCGTTCGTGAACACCCGGTCGATCCACCCCTTGAGGACCGCGGGCGGCCCGTACCACCACAGCGGGAACTGCAGCACGAGTAGCTCCGCGGCGGCGAGCTTGCGCTGCTCCTCGAGCACGTCGTCGGGGAAGGGGACGCGACCGTACTCGCCCCCGGCCGGGCCCGACGCCCGGCCGAGCGTCACGTCGAGCTCGCTGTCGGGGAACACGGGATCGAACCCCTGGGCGTACAGGTCGGATGTCGCGACGCTCCGCGTCCGCGACAGCTCGGCGACCCCCTCGCGGAAGAGCCGGGCGTTGAATGAGGTCGATCGCGGATGAGCGAGCACCCAATGAGCGACGCCCGGCGTGGGCTCGTGCGAGATGGTCATGATTCCTCCGGTTCGGTGGCTGGTGTCACGAGGGCGTACAGGACGCGCGTGAGGGTGGACCGCGCCGCCGCGGGGCTCACGCGCCCGCCGAGCGCTGCCCGCGACAGGCCATCGCCGGCGCCGACGAGGGCACGCGCACCGGCGTCGTCGAGACGTCCACCGCACGAGGCGAGCACGTCGTCGCACAACGCGAGGTAGGCGCCTTCCGCCTCGCGCCGCACCTCGACGAGCATCGCGGATCCATCGAGCGCCGAGACGACGTCCGCCAGCTCGCGCCCCTCGGCCAGCGAGCAGTCGATGTAGGCTCCCGCGACGGCGCGGCACACGGCATCGAGCGCGAGCGGCTCGTCGGCGAGCGCGGCGGTGAGAGCCGCCCGCTGCTGCTCCTCGAACTCGCGGTAGAGCTCGGCCAGAGCGCCCGCACGGTCGCCGAAGTGGTCGTACACGACAGGCTTGGTCACCCCCGCGCGCTCGGCGAGCCGACCCAGCGTGAACTCGTCGGTCCCTCGCTCGCGGATCAGCTCGCGAGCGACGGCCAGCAGCTGCGCGCGTCGTTCGTGTCGCGGCATCCGCTGCCGTCGCACACCGTCGCCCATTGCGCCTCCCCCACTAAGTTACTACTAGTAGCTTAGTGGGGTTTCCGGTGTGGTCGGCGTTCACCTGGCAGTTCCCGCCGCCACAGCAGGTGGGAGGCGGCGGGAACTGCCAACTGAGCGAGCGCTCCGCGTCAACTCGCGGGCGCCACCAACTCCGCCTCAGCGGCGCCAGGCAGCACCTCGCGCAGCAGGTCGTCCAGTGTGACGACGCCGAGCAGACGGTCACCGTCGACGACCGTCGCGAGCTGCACGTGTCCGCGGCGCATACGCGCGAGCGCGTCGTAAGCCGACGCATCGGGCGCGAGCACGAGCGCGTCACGGGCGATCTCGAGCGCCGGCGTCTCGGGAGCCACCGCGAGCGTGTCGCGAACGTGCGCGACGCGGCTTGAAGACCCCTCCCCCACGAGGATGCGCAGGTGCGCAGAGGATGCCGCGGCCGCCTGCACATCGGCGGCGGTGGCCGTCGCCGGCACCGCGGTGGGCACCCGATCGGTACGGACGATGTCGCCGACCGTCAGCGACCCGAGGGCGATGGCGCGTGCGATCGGCTCGGAGTACTGCTCCTCGAGCGTTCCCGCGGCGCGCGAGTGCGCGACGATCTCGCGGATGGTGTCGGCGTCCTGACCGCCCGCGGCAGCCTTCTCGACGGGCTCGACACCCGAGGCCTTCACGAGCCGGTTGGCGATGTGATTGATCCACAGCAGGAAGGGACGCAGCGGCCAGGTCAGCGCACGGGCGGTGATGCCCGTCGCCTTAGCGGCCACCTCGGGGTGGGCGATCGCCCACGACTTGGGCGCCATCTCGCCGATGACGAGGTGCAGGAACGTCACCACGATGAGCGCCAGCATGAACGCGATGATGTCGGCGAGCACGTAAGGAAGTCCCCACTGCTCGAACACCGGAGCGAGCGCGTAGTCGAT
Source organism: Microbacterium sp. H37-C3 (assembly GCF_027157935.1). NCBI lineage: Bacteria > Bacillati > Actinomycetota > Actinomycetes > Micrococcales > Microbacteriaceae > Microbacterium > Microbacterium sp. H37-C3. The sequence goes on from NZ_JAPVLR010000003.1 coordinate 264,027, forward strand.
CGCGGGCTTGGTGATGGCACCGAGCAGGAACGTGCACGCCGTGATGCCGAGCTGGGCGAACGCGAGCATGACGGTCAGCTCGTTGACGCCGCGGAGAGCGGCACGCGCGGACGCGCTGCGGTCGGCCTCCTCTTCCAGGCGGTGGCGCCGAGCCGCGAGCAGCGCGAACTCGACGATGACGAAGAACGCGCTCGCCAGGATGAGCGCGATCGTGATGATCGTGACGACCCACCAGCTCATCGGGTGACCTCCTCGGTCGCGCCAGCCGCGACGACGGCATCGACGCCGATCTCGGGACCGGCTTCAACGGCATCCAGATCCACCTCGTGCAGACGCACGACGAGCTCGGAGGGCACGAGACGGGCGACCTCGGCGACCTCGACATCCAGCCAGCGCTGCATCCGCAGCCCCTGCACCGTCTCGGACGCCCGCTCGGGCAGATCGATGCGCACGACCGCGCCCTCGGGCGGCAGGTCACCGTGCTCGCTGATGATGAGACCTGCGATGGTCTCGGCGTCGTCGCGCGGCAGGTCGAAGCCGATCAGGCGCTCGACCTCGTCGAGATGGACGTCGCCGGGCAGACGCCAATGGTCCTCGCCGACGTTCACGATCTCGTGGACCTCGAGGTCGTGTTCGTCGGAGATCTCGCCGATGACCTCCTCGGTCAGATCCTCGATGGTGAGGATGCCGTCGAAGTTGCCGTACTCGTCGACGACGCAGGCGAGCTCGTTGCGCGTCTGCCGCATGCGGTCGAGGGCGACCGGCAGCTGCATCGTCGTCGGCAGCACGACCGCCTCGCGCATCATCGTCGAGACGGGCGCGTCGTCGTCGTGGCGGCCGCGGAGCAGGTCGATGAGCTCGACGACACCGACCGGGTCGTCCTCCTCGCCGATGACGGGATAGCGGGTGTGGCCGGTCGCCATGAGCGCGCGCACCTCTCCGACGGTCGTGTCGGGCGAGATCGAGTCGATGCGCGAGCGCGGGACCATCGCGTGCTCGACGTCGCGCTGCGGGAAGTCGAGGATGCGGTCGATGATCATCGACAGATCGTCGGGCAGATCGCCGCTCGCGCGGGACTCCTCGATGATCGCTTCGAGGTCGCGCGCGGTCGCGCTCTCGTCGACGTCTTCGAGCGGCTCGATGCGCAGCAGCCGCAGCAGGGCGTTCGCGGCGACATCGAACACCGTGATGAGCCAGCCGAAGAGCATCAGGTAGATGCGGGTCGGAACCGCGAGGGCGCGGGCCAGGGGCTCCGGGCTGGCGATGGCGAGGTTCTTGGGATACAGCTCGCCGAAGATCATCGTCACGATGGTGGCCAGCAGCAGCGCGCCCACCGTTCCGATGAGCACCGAGACAGCCGGATCGATGCCGACGCCGCCCAGCAGCGTGCCGATGGACTCGCCGATGAGGGGCTCCGCGACGTAACCGATCAGCAGGCCGGTGACCGTGATGCCGAGCTGCGCGCCCGAGAGCATGAACGACGTGCGCTTGGTGATCGCGAGCACACGTGCCGCCTGGGCGTCGCCCTTCTCGGCACGGGCGGTCATGCGCGACCGGTCGACGGACATGTACGCGAACTCCTGCGCGACGAAGAAGCCGCAGGCGGCGATGATCGCCAGTGTCAGCAGGATTCCCAACAGCAGCGTCAGGACTGCTTCGATCATTCGGATTCACCCCCTCTCTCAGCGAGGGGGTACGAAGATCGACCCTCCTGGTCGGTGGAGGAATGGCGATTGCTCACGGGTGTTCTTTCTCGATAGGGCACGGGTGGGCACTCACAGGATAGCGGGCCGTCGGCGAGACCGGGCCGAGGCCTACGCGGCACGGGGCACCGGAACCCGCGCCGAACGATCCGCAGCACGAAGCGTCGCGGGCATGCGCGAAGAGGCCACAGCTACAGTGACGGGCATGTCCGGGAAAAGGGTCGGTCGCCCGCGCGTCGAGGACATCACCGAGGAACTTCTCCGGGAAGGCGAGCGGGTCCTCGCCGAGGAGGGCTTCTGCGCTCTCACGGTCGACGGCCTCGTGAGCCGGGCCGGGTCGACGCGCCCCACCTTCTATCGGCGGTTTCGAAGCACGGCCCACCTCGCCGTCGCCGTCTTGTCTCGCCGATTCGAACCGGGGCCGCTGCCCGATACCGGCTCGCTTGCCGGCGACCTTCGGGCGGTCCAGCGGGAGGGGATCGCTGTGCTCTCCGACCCGGTCGCTCGAAACAGCGTGGTCGACCTCGTGGGGGTCGCAAGGACGGACGAAGATCTCTCGGCGCTGCTCGACGCGGAGTTCATCCGCCCGCGCCGCGCCCGCGTGAAGCAGGTGATCGATGCCGCCTTTGCGCGACGAGAGACCGAGCCCCCGGACGTGGATGCCGATCAGGTCTACGACCTGCTGATGGGCCCCCTCATCACACGCATGTTCTTGCCGCCGTACGCCCCGCCCGACGACGCTCTCGCCGAGAGCAGCGTTCGTTCCGCGCTCACTCGGCTCGGGTCGGACGACCTCGCCCGCCCGTGAGTCGCGCCGGCCTGGGGGTCAGTCGCGGGTGAGCCCGCTGCCGTCAGCCGACATCCGGAACGACGCGCTCTCGTAGTCGGTCTCGAGTGAGAAGTTGATCTCGACGGGCCCCGACTTCTCTCCGGAAGACACCGCTTCGGCGCCGCCCCACGTGCGCATGACCGTCGCCCCCGCGTCATCGACGGGGAGCCCACTCTGGGACGCGGCCTCTTCCATGGCCGGAAGAATGCGTGCAAGATCGACCTCCTCCCATGAGAAGGCCTCCGTGGCCGACTTCGGTTGGATCGACACGGCGCCGGAATGCTCGACCTGACCGCCGCGGTACATCCACCTGTCAGTATGCGTGGTGCCGGCGGTGACGGGAGCCTCGACGATGACGAAATCCGGGGTGACGTAGATCGAGCTCACGCGGTCGTGGCCGATCTCGCGTTCGAGAGCGGCTTGGGCCTGGGCAAGCGGGCCGGGCTGACGCATGTCGACGTGCGCCCTGCCGTCGAGCACCGCCTCGACGGTCTGTGCCACGGCCTCCCGATAGGGCGCGACGACAGCGACGGCCACCGCGACGGCGACAGCCGTGAACACGAGCAGGCGCAGCAGCCGGCCGCGTCTGCCCACGCCGATCAGCGGCCCCTTGCGGCGCCCGCCGGAGATGCGGGTGTGGCTCGCGATGGGGACGAACCCAACCGACGACCGATCGGGGACCGTGAGGTTGCCGACCTCAGACGGTGAGAGCTCACCGTCGACGAAGGCGACCTCGGGTCCGCCGTCGAGAAGGATGGCGACCTGGCGCTGAACTCCGGGCTGGAACGCGGGAAGCTGCGTCAGGGCGACGACGGTGCGCAGAGTGGTCGCGTACGCCTCCCCCTGGATCGGCCGCACGGTCAGGTCGATCTCGCACAACGGCTGATCGTTGATCTGGGTACCGGTCTGCCGGATCGCATCGACGCGGGCGAGGCCGAGCCGCCGCGAGTCGAGAGCGCGACGGAGATCGTCCTTCGATACCGCCACTCCCCCGGCCATCGATCGGCCGATGAGGATGAACGTCCCGCTGATGATCGCGACTGGAAGCGCGATGCTGATGATCGCCCAGCCGGCATCCGGCGGTCCGACGTACTCGACCACCGCGCCACCGAGGAGCGCGCCGACAGCTGCGAAGAAGATCAGGCGGAGCACCATCCGACCCTATCGGCGGGGCGCGAGCCGCGGAGAAACGTCCCAGCGGCGGGAGGGGGGAGACCGAACCTCGGCAGGATCTCAGCCTCCTGTTAGGTTCTTCTCGTGTCGACGGACGAGAACGAGACCCCGCGAGCGCTCAGCCGCCGGGCGGTGCTGCTCGGATCCGTCGCGGCTGGCTCTTTGGTGCTCGCCTCTGCGACACCCGCCCGAGCCCTGACCTACAGCGTGAAGACGCCTGCCGAGCATGCCGCGCTTCCGATCGTCTGGGGATACCCCTTCGCCAGCCGCGCGACACGCGGATCCGGCGTCGACGGATACCCCGGGCAGACGTACAGCGGCCACATCGGCGCCGACTACTACGTGACCCCCCGAATCGGAACCACGATCCTCGCGGTCGCCGACGGCACGGTGACCGCTGTCGGTGACGACGGCGATGTGAGCCGCGGCGTGTTCGTGGTCGTCCAGCACGCTGCGGGTGTGCGCTCTGAGTACCTGCACATGGAACGTGGCAGCCCCATGGTGAGCGTCGGCCAACGCGTGTTCCGATGGACCCCGCTGGGCCGAACGGGGAACACAGGAGACGTGCGACCGCGCACGGAGGCCAACGCTCACCTCCATCTGGCGATCTTCTCGGGCCCCCACCGCACCGGAACGGTCTGGAACCCCGCGTGGCTCATCGAGGGAGCGCCGCTGCCGGCGACGTCGCCCACAGCGGCGACTCCGGTTTACCGGTTCTGGAGCGCTCGCTACCAGGGACACTTCTATACGGCGAGCTCGGCCGAGCGCGATGGCATCGCAGCTCGCTGGCCCGACATCTGGTCGTATGAAGGAACCGCCTATCGGGCGTTCACGACTCAGGTTTCCGGCACGGTGCCGCTCTTCCGCTTCTGGAGCACCCAGTATAACGGCCACTTCTATACGACGGATGCCGGCGAGCGGGATGCGGTCATCGCTCGTTGGCCTGATATCTGGTCGTACGAGGGCACCGCGTTCTTCGTCTATCCAGCCGGCTCGTCCGTGCCCGATACGGTGACCGTCGCCCGGTTCTGGAGTCCGTCCGCACGGCACCACTTTTATACCGCGCGCGCGGAGGAGCGCGACGGCGTGATCGCGCGCTGGCCTGACATCTGGCAATACGAGGGAGACAGCTTCCGCGTGCCCGCAAGCGTCGAGAACTGAGAACGAGGAGTACCCATGACCGGCATCGTCCTTCGGCGTCGCATCAGCGTGCCAGCCATCCTCGCATTCGCGCTGCTCACCGCGGGGTGCGCCACCCCGGGCATCGGCGGCGCGGCAGCACCCTCGCCATCGCCGACCCCGAGCGAGACCCTGTCACCGACGACTCAGCCGGAACCGTCCGCGAAGCCGGACTCGACGACGCCCCCGGTCTCCTCGCCGGCACCGTCCCTGTCGACATCCGATCTGCTCGATGCGTGCCTCGTCGCGGTCAGAGACGGAAACGCTCCGGCGTCCGAGCAACTCGATCGTTCCACGGTCGAGAGCGGTAGTGCCCGATCCGCGCTCCGCCCGGATGGCCTCTGGTACGTCGTCGTCCCCGTCACCGATCCCACGGTCGATGCGCCGCTCGAATACGCGTGCCTGCTGAACGCCGACATGACCGTCGATGCGAGCTGGGGTCGACTCGCCCCGGACGCGGATGACTTCGATCAGTGGTCCACGGCTACGGAGCCTGCTGACGGCTTGTGACTCTGTGAACGTCGCGTCGTCCAGACAAGAACACCCCGGTTGACGCGAAAATGCCCGGAGAGCAGGTCTCCGGGCACATCGATCGGGTCAGGACTTCTCGTCTTCTTCCGGTTCGAAAGTCGAGGCGGTTCCGGTGTGTCCGGCCGCGACGCCGTCCGGGTTGCTCGGGATGGTGCCGTCCTTGCCGAGACCTCCCGGCTCAGGCGTGCCGTCGCCGTCGGTGTCGGCCGTGGAGACCTCGACGTCGGGACCCTCGTACGCGCTCTCGTCGGTGTCACGACGGGTGTCATCGTTGCTCATGGCGTTCTCCTTCTCTTCGGCGACGGCCGATGCCGTCCGGTCTCAGATGAACGGAGCCAGTGCTCCGGCGGTCAGGGCGAGTGCACCGGCGACAGCGCCCGAGGCGGTGGCCGTCATCCGCAGATGACGACGTGCGCGGGACTTCCGGGCCCGGTTTCCCGGCGCCTCGGTCGTCAGAAGCGAGTGCTGCGCTTCCTTCAGCGTCGCGAAGCGGCCGATGGGAGTGGCCTGACCGTCGAACGCGATGAAGTGCCCATCGGGAGAGGTGTCGACGGATCCGACGAACTCGCCGTCGGTGGAGGCGACGTAGAAACCGGGGGCGACCGTCGACCAGGTGATCGTGCGCGCAGTGAGGATGCGCGGCGCTTCGGGGGCGCGCTCGAGCAGGCTCATGCTGCGGTCGCCAGCTCGCTCGGAGCGGCCGCGATGGTCTCGGCAGCGGCGGGAGCAGCGGCGATCGGTGTCGCCGGAGCGACGTCGAACTCCGCGAAGTCGACGACGAGGCCGGTCGACGAGGTCGCCGCGCGTGCCATCTCGGTGAGGAGCGCCGAGTCGAGCTTCTCCATCTCCGCCCCGCCGAAGACGAAGCGAAGCGGGATCGCGGGCTGCAGCCAGATGGTCTGACGTCCCGCGGCGATGTCGGCGCCGTGACGCCAGGTGAGCGTGAAGCTCTCGGAGCGACGGAGCTTCGTCGCGGTCAGCACCTTGAGGTGCGCGAGCAGGCGGTCCGGGATCTCGATCGACTCGGTCGCGTTGCCGTAGAACAGCTGGCCCATTGTTGCTCCTCACAGATGCTGGATGACTTGTTCGGAACGCTACTAGGTGGACAAGTATCTCGTCAAGTTAGATATCTGGTAAGGTAAAACTCACCGGCCACGAACGCGGAGGTGTGCAGATGAGCGGCTTCTTCTACAACGACGAGCGTCAGCGCGCGACCAGCGCGCTCGAGGCGTTGCGTCTCTACCAGGCGGCCGAGGCGGCGATGCGACGCCGCACGCGCGAGTCGATGTCGATGGGCGAGAACGAGCTGCTGGTCATCCGCCAGCTTCTGCGCGCGCAGTCGCGCAACGTTCCCGTGAAGCCAGGGGACGTCGCTAAATACCTCGGCATCTCCACGGCCAGCACGACGAGCCTTCTCGACCGCCTCGAGTCCGCCGGCTACCTTCGTCGCGTGCCGCACCCGAGCGACCGGCGCAGCGTCTATCTCGAACCGACCGAACGCGCAGACGACGAGGTCCGTTCCACACTGTCGGCCATGCACGACCGTATGCATCAGGTGGCCGATGAGACCACGCCCGAGGCGACCGCGGCCGTGATCGACTTCCTCTCGCGAATGCAGGATGCGGTCGACTCCGTCGAGCCGGCCCCCGGTCTGCAGCGCCAGCGCGGAGCAGCGCCGGCCGGCTGATCCGTCAGCTTCGGCGCGGCTGGCAGGCGGGGCACCACCACGTGCGTCGTCGTCCCGGATCACCCGTGACCTCGGCGCGCACGAGGATGCGCGTCCCGCACCTGAGGCACGGCTTGCCGGCGCGGCCGACCACCCAGTGCGCGCTCCCCCGACGCGCGGTGCCGGTGGTCACCTGATACATACCGGGCACTGTCGCGGAGAGGCGCAGAGCGCGCGCGGCACGGGCGACGAGCGACTCGAGGTCAGCGATCGCAATGGGGTCGAACGGGTGGACGCCCGAGAGGAACGCGAGTTCGTTCACCCAGAGGTTTCCCAGCCCCGCGATGTTGCGCTGATCGAGCAGAGCGCCGGCGAACGTCCGATCCGGACGGGCACGGAGCCGCCGAACGGCCTCGACGGCATCCCAGTCGTCGCGCAGCGGGTCCGGCCCCAGGTGACCGAGCGCGGTCGCGACGCCGTTCGCGCGCAGCAGTTCGACGACGGGCATATCGATGCCCCACAGCGTCGCGCCGTCGTCCAACTCGGCTCGCACACGCACGGCCGGCTGCACGCGCACGGGAACGACGCGCCCCGAACGGGTGACCGTCCACGACCCCTGCATCAGAAGATGCGTGTGGAGTGCGAAATCGGGATCGAGCCAGGTGATGAGATGTTTGCCCCAGGTCTCGAGCCCCGCGATCCGCCAACCGTCCAGAGATGTCCCGGCCGCCGGGCCAGAGCGCAGTTCTCCGGACAAGATCGTCCGATCCACGACCTGAGGCCGGAGCCGGGCTGCCATGCGGAAGACGCTGTCACCTTCCGGCACGGGCTCCCCCGAACATCACGCCGACCTCATTCCTCCAGTCTGCCGCGGGCGCCTAGCCTCGGCTCCGAGAACCGTCAACTGCTCGAAAAACGCTTCGGATGCGATGACGATGTGGTCATGACTGAGATCACCGCCCACAAGGGCCTCTTCAACGACATCGAGCTGCACGTCGACGACACCGGCGGATCGGGTCGCCCGGTCGTGCTGATCCACGGCTGGCCGCTGTCGGCGGAATCGTGGTCCGAGCAGATTCCCGCGCTCACTGCCGCCGGGTACCGCGTCGTCGCCTACGACCGCCGCGGCTTCGGACGCAGCGACAAGCCTCGCTCGGGCTACGACTACAACACGTTCGCTCAGGACCTGGCATCCGTCCTCGACACCCTCGACCTGCGCGACGCGACCCTGGTCGGCTTCTCGATGGGAGGCGGCGAAGTCGCCCGTTATGTCGCCAATCACGGCCAGGACCGGCTGCGGAGCGTCGTGTTCGCCGCCGCGGTGCCGCCGTACCTCGCGCAGACGCCCGATAACCCGGAGGGCCCGCTCACACAGGAGGCCGCCGACGAGATGGAGAACGGCCTCCGCGCGGATGAAGCGACCTTCTACGACGGCTTCACGACCGCCTTCTTCTCCGTCGACGGCGAGCTCAAGGTCACGGAGGAGCAGCGCCAGGAGGCCCTCGCGCTCGCGCGCCAGGCCGACCACCACGCGGCACTGAAGTCGATGGAGGCGTGGGCGACGACCGACTTCCGCCGCGATCTGGCCGCGGTGACCGTGCCCGCGCTGATCATCCACGGCGACGGCGACGGCACCGTCCCCTTCGAGGGCTCGGGCAAGCGGACCCACGAGCAGCTTCCAGGCAGCGAGCTGGCGCTCATCGAAGACGCACCTCATGGCCTCAACGTGAGCCACGCCCGCGAGTTCAACGACGCCCTGCTCGCCTTCCTCGCGAAGTAGGACTGCTCCGCTCTACGACGATGGGCCGTCCCGCAGCAGCGGCGACGGCCCATCGTGGCGTAGAGGCCCGCAGACTCAGAGGTCCAGCTTCTCGTTGCGGCCCTCGTAGGTCTCTCCGGTGATCTTCGACTTGATCAGGCCGATGGCGGTCGCGATGCGTCCGCCGGCACTGCTCCAGTACTCCCCCGAGATCGCGTCGACCCGCAGCAGCGTGATGCTGGGGTCGTCCGGGCCGTCGGGGAACCAGGCCTCGAGAGTGCTCGACCAGTAGTGTTCGAGGCGAGCGCGGTCGTCGACGATGGTCGCCTCACCGGCGAGCGAGACCCACGCGTCGTCCTTGCTGAGGGCGACGCCGACGGCGGGCCGCGAGGCCACGTGCGTCGCGACGGACGATCCGCGGTCGACGACGAACCAGAGGTCTCCGTCGAACTCGGCCTCCTGCACCGTCAGCGGCCGCGCTGTGAGCTTCCCCGATTCGTCGACCGTCGTCACCATGGCGAACCGGAACTCGGGCAGCAGCTCCGCCAGGATCGCGCGGGGGTCTTCGTTGTCACTCATCGTTTCTCCTTCGATCCGGCGTGGTCGTCATCCGTGGGTCCAGGCTCGCACCGAGACCGGCCGTCGGTCGCCGTCTTGACAGCCGACTGGATACGCGACAGTCGCGCGACCCCTCAACCGCCCGAGGGGTTCTCGAGCGGCTGACCGTCGCCATTGGTCGTCGTGTCGGCATCTCCGCCATGGCCCTCCGGTGCGGGCTCGTCGGGCGCCGCGCTCGGAGCCCCCGGAAAGGCCGATGCCCCGCCGGTGGCGGTTCCGGTCTCGATGTCGTCGCCGGGGATGTCGGGACGCTGTCGGTCGCTCATGTGTTCGTCCTCTCGTCGTTGCGTGACCGCGACGCTACGCACCGAGCCGGCGCGGACCGAGGGTATTGACACACGTGAGGCACGGATCATCCCGCAGGGGGATGCTTCTCAGCCGATCGACCGACGCGTCGCAGGGCCACCGCTTCGTAGCGTCGAACTGTGACCGCCGCTCCCCTCTCTCCCCTCGACCGCATCCACCTCGCCGCCGGCCGCGGTCGCGCCCTCGTCGGCTCGATCCTGGGCAACATCGCCATCCTCGGCATCATCGCCCTAGCCGCGCTCGTCGTGCCGATCGCCGCCGCTCTCGTCTTCGGTCCCGCGCTCCTCGCTCGGCTGTGACCCCCGCGCCGCAGGCCTGGTCGTGGCCGGAACGAGCTTCAAGCCGATGACAGCGACCACGATGCCGGCGATGAAGACCACCTTGCCCGGAGCGAACGCTTCTGCGCCCGTCGCGATCGACCAGGTCACGGTCAGCGCCGCGCCCACCCCCACCCAGACCGCGTAGGCCGTACCGATCGGAATGTGCTTCATAGCGCGTCCGAGCCCGAGCATGCTGAGCAGCAGACCGATGGCGAACACGACACTCGGCACGGGGTGGCGTAGCCCGTCCGATTCGCCCAGGGCCGTCGCCCAGACAGCCTCGCAGACCGCGCTGGCGAGCAGGATCGTCCATGCACGCGTCATGTCAGCTCACCACCTTGAGGCCGACGACGCAGGCGACCAGGAGCAGAAGCAGGAGGATGCGCGCGGTCGACGCGCGCTCGCGACGGGTCACCATCGCCCACACGACAGTGAGCGTCGCTCCGACCCCGACCCAGACGGCGTAGGCGGTGCCGGTCGGCAGCTCGGTCATCGCGTATGCGAGGCCCGCCATGCTCGCGGCGAGCGCGACGACGAAGAGCGACGCGGGCCGTTTGCGGCGGAATCCCTCGGATGCCGCGAGCGCGGCAGCCCATACCGCCTCGAGGACGCCGGCTGCGATCAGGATCACCCATGCCATGACAGACCTGTCCGAGTCAGTCTTGTCCGTTGCGGGTACTGCTCCCTCGTCCGCGGGCCCCGCGTCGGGGCCCCACGACCCAGCGTAGCCGCGGGTCAGGGCGCCGGGACGAGGAACAGCGCGTCGAGGAGACCCGGATTGTGCGCGTGGACGAGCACGCCGAAGACGACCGCGTCGAAGAGCAGGTGCACCGTCACGACATAGGTGAGCGACCGCGTACGCAGGAAGATGTAGCCCTGCAGGAGCGCGAACGGGATGGTCAGCACGGGTCCCCAGGCGCGGTACCCGAGCTCCCAGAGGAATGAGACGAACACGATCATCTGCAGGACGTTGGCCGAGACATCGGCGAAGTGCCGCCGCAGCAGCGCGAAGCAGGTGCAGATGAAGAACAGCTCGTCCCAGATGCCCACGGCGCCGACGCCGACGAAGAGGCGCGCGATGAGGTCGGGGGTGTCGACGACGGGCCAGTTGGTGTAAACGCCCGACGTGATGAAGTAGAACGGCAGGATCAGCCAGCCGAGCACGAGGACCGCGGCGAGCCAGACCCACTGGAAGGTGGTCCAGCGCCCTCCGCCGCGCCAGGGGAAGCGGATGGCGTGATCGCGATACACGAAGCGCGAGACGAGGTACGGCAGCAGCACCGCCCCGCCCAGCGCGAGGGTGAAGCGCAGCATCGCGAGATTGTCGAGCTCGGCCTTCAGGTCGATGAGGCTCACGACGACGAGACCGAGGGCGATCAGGGAGAGATCGCGCGCCAGCGAGGGCCGCGTCTCCTCGCCCACCCGCCAGCGGTCGACGCCGAGAGCCGAGACGAGCCCCAGGACCAGGAGCGTCCACCCGAGCCAGGGCTGCAGCAGCACGAAGAACGCCGGCGCCGCCAGGCAGACCAGAAGGGCGGGCACGGTGCTCGCCGAGACGACGGGGCGGGCGGCCAGTCCCGGGTGCGTCTTCACGGCGTCCGCCCTCCGTCAGACCGCGTCGGTGCGGCGATAGGCGAGGTCGCGGATGTCGCGCCCCTTGGCGATGCCCTTCCGCTCGAAGGCCGTCATCACGCGGCCCTCGAAACGCGGCGCCCAGTCATCCTCGAAGTCGGGGACGAAGCCCGCGGCATCCCCCATCACCTCGCGCATCTGGCGCGCGTAGTCCTCCCAGTCGGTCGCGAGTCGGAGCACGCCCCCGGGCTTGAGCGCCCGCGCCGCCAGCGGCGTGAAGTCGGGCGAGATGAGGCGCCGCTTCGTGTGACGCGTCTTGTGCCATGGGTCGGAGAAGAAGATCCAGAGCTCGTCGACGGATGCCGCGGGGAGCAGGTGTTCGAGCACCTCGGGCGCGTTCGCCTCGACGAGGCGGAGGTTCCGCACGCCCGCACGATCGGCGTCGAGCATGGTGCGGGCGAGCCCCGCCCGGAACACCTCGACCGCCAGGAAGTCCGTCTCCGGCGCGGCCTGTGCAGCCGCGACGATCGCGTGCCCCTGGCCCGAGCCGATCTCGACCACGAGCGGCGCGCTGCGACCGAACAGTGCGGCGGGGTCGACCTCCGAGCCCGGCCGGACGCTCAGCACAGCCTGATCCCGTTCGACGGGGACGTTGTAGAAGTCGCCGAGCTGGTTCCAGGCGCGCTCCTGTCCGTCGCTCATCCGCCCGCTGCGGCGGGCGAACGACACGGGCCGCTCGCGGTAGCGGGGTTCGTCACCGGTGTCGGGCGCGTCGGTCTGCGGCATGAGTCCAGGGTATCGAGCGACGGGAGGTGCGCCGAGCGGACCCGGGGCGTCAGGCCGTGACGAAATCGATGAGCTCCTCGACCCGGCCCAGCAGCGCAGGATCCAGGTCGCGGTACGTCCGAACCGATCCGAGAATGCGCTGCCAGGCATGCGCGATGTCGGCCTGGTCCTCGGCGGGCCAGCCGAGCGCCCGGCAGACGCCGGTCTTCCACTCGATACCGCGCGGCACCTGCGGCCACGCACGGATGCCGACGGCCTCGGGGCGCACGCACTGCCAGACGTCGATGTGGGGGTGCCCGACGATCCTGAGGTGGGCACCGTGCGGACCACGCAGGATCTGCTCCGCGATGCGGGTCTCCTTCGAGCCCGCGACCAGGTGGTCCACGAGCACCCCGTAGCGACGCTCGGCAGAGGGCGGCTCGTCTCGGAGGAGGTCCTCCAGGAGGTCGATCCCCTGCAGGTACTCGACCACGACGCCCTCGACGCGGAGGTCGGCGCCCCACACCTTCTCGACGAGCTCGGCGTCGTGTCGTCCCTCGACCAGGATGCGCGACGCGCGTGCCACGCGCGCCCGTTGCTGCGGCGCGACGAACGACCCCGAAGCGGTACGCAGCCGACCCGCGGGCTGTGCGGCCTTCGGAGCGACGAGCTTGACGGGCTCGCCGTCGACGAGGAAGCCGCCCCCGAGCGGGAACAGACGCACCTTGCCGAGGCGGTCCTCGAGTTCCACGTTCCCGCCGCGGACGGCCACGACCGCTCCGCAGTAGCCGTCGGCCGCCACCTCGACGACGAGATCTGGATCGGCGGGCACCTCCGGCACCACCTTGCGTCCGGCATCGCGCCATCCGGCTGCGAGCACATCGGTGCCGTATCTGTCGTCCATGGTTCCTCCCGCCTCGCGCCCCGTCGGGCCGCGGGTCAGCGTAACCGCGGCCGTTCCCGTCGCCGGGTATCCGCGCCGCGATTCCGCTGGCCGCTGATTCACAGTCCCGGCATAGGCTCAGGCACGACGCCCTCAATAGAGTGGAGACGAGGCCGGTCCTCCGACCTCGGAAGGGGAACGGATGCGCGTGCTCCGAGCGGTGACGCTCTCGATCCTGGCGAGCCTGATGTTCGTCGCGGGCGGCTCCGCTGCGGCCTGGGCGACCGACCCGGTCGACCTCGGCTCGGGACGCGTCGTGGATCAGGCCGACGCGCTGACGCCAGGCGAAGCGCGTGCCGTCGACGAGAGGCTCACCGCGTTGAGCTCGGAGGCGGGCATCGACCTGTGGGTCGTGTACGTCGACGCGTTCACCAGCCCGTCCGACGCCGAGGGCTGGGCCAACGCGGTCGCCGAGCGCGGCGGCCTCGGCGTGGACCAGTACGTACTGGCGATCGCGACCGAGCAGCGCAACTTCTACCTGTCGGGCGACACCAACGGCCCCGTCGACGGCGAGACGCTCGGCGACATCGAGACGCGCGACATCCTTCCAGAGCTCCGGTCGGAGGATTGGGGCGGCGCCGCGTTCGCCGCCGCCGGCGGACTCGCGGCGGCGGTCGGTGGATCCGGCGGCGCGACGGGCGGCTCGGGCATCTCGGGCCTGACGATCGTCCTCGGAATTCTCGCGGTCGGTGCCGTGATCACCGTCATCGTCGTCCTGGTGCGCCGTCGTCGGGCGGGCGCCGGCACCGGCTCCGCCCGTGGCGCGGCCGCCGAGCCGATCGAGGAGCTCGCCCGGCGCTCCGCCAGCGCGCTCGTGGCAGCCGACGACGCCATCCGGACGAGCGAGCAGGAGCTCGGCTTCGCGACGGCGCAGTTCGGCGACGAGGCGGCAGCCGCTTTCGCCGAGACCCTGGCGCAGGCACGCCGAGACCTCGACGAGGCGTTCACGCTGCAGCAGCGCCTCGACGACGATCAGCCCGACACCGAGGCGGACGTCCGCGCGGTCCACACCCGCATCCTCGAGCTGTGCGCACACGCCGACTCCGAGCTCGACGCGCGCGCCGAGGAGTTCGACCGTCTGCGCGACCTCGAACAGAACGCCCCCGAAGCGCTCGTTCGCATCCAGCAGGAACGCGGCGCCGCCGGAACCGGGCTCGACGGAGCGGTCGCCTCTCTCCAGCGGCTTCGATCGGCGTACGCCCCCGAGGAACTCACGACCATCGGCGACAACCCCGAGCAGGTGCGCAGCCGCCTCGACTACGCCGACGAGCAGCTCGCGACGGCGCAGCGTGCGATCGCGGCGGGCGACGGCGCTGCGGCGGCCGTGTCATTGCGTGCCGCCGAAGGAGCCGTCGCGCAGGCCGCTCAGCTGGAGGCCGCGGTCGAAAAGGTCGCCGCGGATCTCGCCACCGCCGAGCGCGACGCTGCGGCGCTCATCACGGACCTCGAACAGGACGTTGCGGCAGCGGTCGGCGTACCCGACCCCGACGGCACGCTCGCCGCGGTCGCCTCCGCCACCCGGCAGCACATCGACGCCGCCCGTTCCCAGCTGACCGGCGAGCACCGTCGCCCGCAGGCCGCGTTGTCCACGCTGCTGGGCACGAATTCGGCGATCGACGCCGCGCTGGCCGGAGCCCGGGATGCCGCGCAGCGAGCCGCCCGCGCGCGACAGACGCTCGAACACCAGCTGCAGCAGGCGCGGGCGCAAGTATCGGCCGCCGAGGATTACATCGGCACGCGACGCGGAGCCGTCGGCGCCACGGCACGCACGCGCGTCGCGGAAGCTCGCGCGTCGCTCGACCGGGCGGAGGCGACCGCGCAGATCGAACCCGAGCGGGCACTGGCCGACGCGACGCGCGCGACCCAGCTGAGCGGGCTCGCCATCGACGCGGCACGCACCGATGTCGGCGGCTTCGCAACCGGCTCCCCCGGCTCGAACTCGAACGGCATGATGGGTGCCATGATCGGCGGCATGGTGCTGAACTCGCTCCTCGGGGGCGGGTCGTCCGGACGCCGCTCGTCGGGCTTCGGCGGCAGCGGCTTCGGCGGCGGCTTCAGCGGATCGCGCGGCGGGTTCGGCGGCGGTTCACGCGGCCGTAGCGGCGGCGGCGGGTTCGGCGGCGGCCGCTCTCGCCGCGGCGGCGGCCGCTTCTGACGACTTCTCCCCCTTCCAGACCACCCACGAAAGGAACCCCGATGGCAAAGCAGTCCATCTTCGGTCGCATCTCGACGCTCGTGAAGGCGAACATCAACGCCCTCCTCGACCAGGCCGAGGACCCGCAGAAGATGCTCGACCAGCTCGTGCGGGACTACACCAACTCGATCGCCGACGCGGAGTCGGCGATCGCCGAGACGATCGGCAACCTGCGCCTTCTCGAACGTGACCACCAGGAAGACGTTCAGGCCGCGGCCGAGTGGGGCAACAAGGCCCTCGCAGCGAGCCGGAAGGCCGACGAGCTGCGTGCGGTGGGCAACACCGCCGACGCCGACAAGTTCGACAATCTCGCGAAGGTCGCGCTGCAGCGTCAGATCAGCGAGGAGAACGAGGCCCGGGCCATCGCGCCGACGATCGCGACCCAGACCGAGGTCGTCGAGAAGCTCAAGGACGGCCTCAACGGCATGAAGGTCAAGCTCGACCAGCTCCGCGCGAAGCGCTCCGAGCTGCTCGCGCGCGCCAAGACGGCCGAGGCGCAGAACCGCGTCCACGACGCCGTCAAGTCGATCGACGTGCTCGACCCGACGAGCGAGCTCGGACGCTTCGAAGACAAGGTCCGCCGCCAGGAGGCTCTCGCCGCCGGCAAGCAGGAACTCGCCGCCTCGAGCCTGGACGCGCAGTTCGAGAGCCTCGAGGACGTGGGCCAGCTCACCGAGGTGGAGGCGCGGCTCGCCGCACTGAAGACGGGCGGAGCCGCCGGCGCCATCGAGCGCTGAGTGCCGATGTCGACGCCCGGGCCGGCTCTGCCGCCCGGGCGTCGACGCTCGAACCGCTGAGAACGCCCGACGAAGGACGAAGGAATGACCCGATTCATCGTGGTCCCGCAATGGCAGGGCTCGCCCTCGACTCGATCGATGACGCTGATCGACGGCGCTGACGCGATCGCGGGCGACCTCCCGCGCAGCGCGACCGTCCGGGTCGACGTGCCGATCGAGGCCGGCGAGGCGCTCGGCAGCGGCATCCGGCGGTTCAGCTCGCTCCAGCGCACCCGCGACCTGGTCACGGCCGCCCTCACCGAGGCCGACGGTGCCGCGGACGGCGCGAGCCCGAGCGGCCACGTGCTGGTCGTCGGCGGCGACTGCGGAGTGGCCGTGCCGGCGATCGCGCACGCGGCCGCGCTGCATCCCGACATGGCCGTCGTCTGGTTCGACGCGCACGCCGACCTGCATACCCCCGAATCGTCCTCCTCGGGTGCGTTCGCGGGGATGGCCCTGCGCTCGGTGTTCGAGACGACCCCGTTGTCACCGGATGCCGCGGTGCCCGCCGATCGCATCGTCCTTGCGGGCGCCCGCGAGTTCGACGATGCAGAGACCGATGCGGTGAAGATCGCGGGTCTGACGCATCTCGGCGTCGATGATCTGGCCGATCCCGCCCGTCTGGCGGACGCGGTCGCTGCCACCGGCGCCGGCTCGGTCTACGTTCACGTCGATCTCGACGTCCTCGACCCCGCGGCGATCACGGGCGTGAGCGCGGCCGTGCCGTTCGGAATCGACATTCCTACCCTCACCAACGCGATCGGCATCCTGCGCGGGCGGTTCTCGTTCGCCGGGGCTTCCGTCTCCGGGTTCGCTCCGCCGCATCCCGAGGCCGTCGTGGACGACATGGGTTCCGTGCTCCGGGTCGTCGGAGCGCTGGCGTGAGCGGCGTCCGCATGCCGCCCGCCGGATGGCGGCAGCGAGCCGACGCGGCGGTCGCACGAGGCGCGGCGGTGGACCGGCTCATCCCTCGGATGCTGCTGGACTCCCCCCTCAGCGAGTTCGGCGCCCGGGCGGGCACCGCCTTCGGGTTCATCTGGGGCACGCTGTGGTCGACCGGCCGCGTCGAGCGACGTCAGGGGCTGTGGGTCTTCCGCGGGATGCCGGAATGGACGTTCGGCCGCGGGGGCGTCTGCGTCGGGTCGTGCTTCCTGACCGGCGACCGTGAACCGAGCGAGCGGATCCTCACGCACGAGGCCGTGCACGCTCGGCAGTGGCGGCGATACGGGCTCCTCATGCCGTTGCTCTACCTGATCGCGGGCCGCGATCCCCTGCGCAACCGATTCGAGATCGACGCGGGACTGGCCGACGGCAACTACATCCCGCGGCACGCCGAGAGCCGCTGACGGACCTCAGCGGGCGGTCGCGAGCCCGAAGCGCTCGGGCGTGTGAATCGACGCGGCGGTCATTCCGCAGCGCGCGGTGAGGTGATCGACGATGTCGACCGTGCCGAGGAACCCGCCCAGCAGGTGAACGCTCGTCGCCTTCGCGGCGTCCGTGCACAGCATCTCGTCGGCCCACGCGGTGACCGCGCGAGAGAGCGCCTCGCCCGACCCGCAGCCCCGGCCCGAACCCGGAGCACCGGTTCGGCGTGAACGGTCGAGCCAGGTCACGACCATGCGGGCCGGCGCCGACACGGTGCCGATCCAGGCGGCGTCGGGCACCTCGATGAAGACCCGGCCGGTCGAGCACAGCGGCAGGGTGGCGAGGAGCGCCTCGAGCTCGGCGAGCGAGTGCTCGTCGGCCGTCACCAGGTGCTGCACCCGGACGTGCTTCGAGGCGCGGCAGGCGGCGGCGCTGTGGAGCTCGGTCATGATGACTCCACTATACCCGCGGTGTAGGCATGCCTTACCTACGTAACCGAAACCGGATGGCCCCCCGAGGTCTCACATCAGGATGATGCGGCGCAGCTCGGCGAGCTCGTCGTCAGCGAGTCCCTGCGACCGGAGGTAGTCGGCCGGGGAACCGAATCGCTCGCGCAGGTCGGCCAGGAGCGCGCGCATCACCGGCGCCGGCGACCGCGTGGCCAGGTCGACCAGCTGCGGGGCGTCGGGGTGGTGCGCGCGGAGATACGCGAGGATCGGCGCGTTGCGCTCGGCCGGCAGCAACGTCTCCGTGCGGGCGTAGTCGTCGACGACGGCATCCTCGTCTACTCCCGCTGCCGCGAGGATCATCGCGATCGTCACTCCGGTGCGGTCCTTGCCGATCGTGCAGTGCACGAGCACCGGCTGATCGGCGATGACCCCGCGGACGACCTCGAGCACGCGCGGAGCCGAGTCGTCGATGAGCGAGCGATACATCGACTCGAGCGACATGTCGGCGCGGAACAGCGAGGCGACCGACCCCAGGAACAGCGGCACCCGCTGGGTCTCGATGGAGAGATCTCCGAGCACCGTGGGCTCGGAGCGCACCTCGTCGTCGTCGCGCAGGTCGATGATGCGACGCAGCCCGAGCGCGCCGAGAGCGCGGCGCCCGGCGTCGTCGACGCGGAAGAGGTTGCCCGAACGGTAGAGCACGCCCGATCGTGTCGAGGTGTTTCCCGCCCGCAGCCCGCCGGTGTCGCGGAAGTTCAGGGCTCCCGGCACCGACAGCGACGCATTGCCACTCATCCGGCGGGACGCGGGAGCGGCGGCACGGGGTACCGGCCCGCGATCGTCAGGCGATTGAACGCGTTGATCGAGATGAAGAGCCAGCTCAGCGCGACGTACTCCGCCTCGGAGAAGACCCCGCCCACTCGGTCGTACAGCTCGTCCGAGACGCCCTCGTCGGCGATGTGCACATACGCCTCGGCGAGCTCGAGAGCCGTACGCTCGCGTTCGTCGAAGACCCCCGACTCGCGCCAGGTGGCGAGCTGGGCGATCTCGTCGGCCGTCACACCGGCGGCCACCGCCCGACCCACATGCACACGCACGCAGTAGGCGCAGCCGTTGAGCTGCGAGCTGTGGACGAGCGCGAGCTCTTTCAGACGCTCATCGATGCCGGCATCCTGCGCGATGGTCCCGACCGTGCGGGCGAACGCGTCGAGCGCGTCGTAGGCCGGACGAGCCGCCTTGGCGAGATGGATGCGCCGCTCCGGATTCATGCGTCAACCCTATCCACGGCCCTCCCCCGTCGCGCGAGAATGGTCCCTCCCCGATGCGAAGGATCACCGTGCACGACGACACGTTCGACGAGTTCTCGTTCCTGCCCGTCCAGGCCGCTGAGGCCGGCGTTCCGACACCCGCGGCCGAGCGGCTGTTCACCTTCGCCCCTGACGGGCGACCGGTCAGCGCGCTCCGACTCGGCGACGGCGAGCCCGAGGTCACCCTTCTCCACGGGGCCGGCCTCAACGCCCATACGTGGGATCGCACCGTCCTCGCGCTCGGGCGGCCGGCGCTGGCGATCGACCTGCCGGGACACGGTGACTCCGCGTGGCGCGACGACGCAGACTACACGGGACGGACGCTCGCGGCCGACATCGCTCCGGCGCTCGCGCAGTGGACGACGACTCCGCAGGTCGTGGTCGGGCAGTCGCTCGGCGGCCTCACGGCCGCGGCCCTCGCCGCAGCGCACCCCGAGCTCGTGCGTGCCCTCGTGATCGTCGACATCGCGCCCGGGCTCGACCCCGCCGGAGCCGCGTCGCAGATCCGGCGATTCTTCGCCGGACCGACGAGCTGGGCCTCTCGCGCGGAGATGGTCGAGCGTGCACTGTCGTTCGGACTCGGCGGAGACCGCACCGCGGCCGAGCGCGGCGTCTTCCTCAACTCGCGCGTGCGCGACGACGGCCGCGTGGAGTGGAAGCACCACTTCGCACGCATCGCCAACGGGCTCGCCGCCGACCCCGGCGCCGCGGCCGCGGCATCCGAGCGCCAGGATGCGCTGGCGCCCGCCCTCGCGGCATCCGGCTGGGATGACTTCGACGCCGTCGCGGCGCCCGTCACGCTCGTGCGCGGCACACGGGGCTATCTGACCGACGCCGACGTCGATCGGTTCGGCGAGCGCCTTCCCGCAGCGCGCATCGTCACGGTGGAATCGGGCCACAACGTGCAGGAGGAGCTCCCGACCGAGCTCGCTCGCATCATCCGCGACGCCGCCACCGCCTGACCCCGCCGAGCCTGCGCACGGCACGCTCCCGAGCAAATAGGGCGACGCCGTGCGACGCTGGACGTCGGTGAATGCGTCTCGCGGTCGTGGCGGACCCTAGGCTGTATGCCGCACTGAGTTCGCGGACGCGCATCGGACAGCAACGATGCCACCGCCCTTGCGAAAGGAACCCTCCTCCACATGCTCCGCCGCACCACCGTGACCGCCACCGCGCTGCTGGCCGCAAGCACGCTCCTCCTCGCCGGCTGCACCGGGACCACCGATCCCGCACCGTCCGTCACCATGGGCGCCCCTGACCCGGAGGCCAGCGTCAACATCCGCCTGGTGCTCGAGCCCTCGAACCTCGACATCCGGCAGACCGCGGGCATCTCGCTCGATCAGACGCTCATCGACAACGTCTATCAGGGCCTCGTCGCCCGTACCGCGGAGGGCGAGATCGTCGACGCGCTCGCCAGCACCCACGAGGTTTCCGCAGACGGCTTGACCTACACGTTCACGTTGCGTGAGGGAGTCACCTTCCACGACGGCCAACCCCTCACGCCTCAGGATGTCGTGTCGTCGCTGACCACCCGGCAGGCCACCGCCGAATGGGCGGACAGCGAACGACTCGCCAACGTCACGTCGGTCACCGCCGACGGGCAGAAGATCGTGCTGACGCTGTCGCAGCCCGACTCGTCGCTGCTGTGGAACCTCACGGGCCGCGCGGGGATCATCCTCAAAGAGGGCGACACCGTCGACTACAACACCGCCGCCAACGGCACCGGGCCCTTCCGGCTGGCGAACTGGCGCCAGGGCGCCAGCCTGACGCTCGAGCGGAACGAGGCGTACTGGGGGGATGCGGCTCAGGTAGCCGACGTCACGTTCGACTTCATCCCCGACAACCAAGCAGCAATCAACGCCGCTCTCGCCGGCGAGATCGACGTCGTCGTCGGCTTCGACGCGAACCTTGCCGATCAGGTCGAGGGCGGCGGCGACTTCGTCGTCGAGACCGGCAGCGCGACCGATAAGAGCGTGCTCGCGATGAACTCCACGTCGGGGCCCCTGGCTGATGTCCGGGTGCGCGAGGCGATCCGAACCGCCATCGACCACGACGCCATCGTCGAGGCCGTCGGTGCAGGGCAGACGCTCTACGGTCCGATCCCCGAGGCCGACCCCGGATACGAGGACCTCTCGGATGTCGTCTCCTACGACCCCGAGGCAGCCCGGGCGCTGCTGAGTGAGGCCGGCGTCAGCGATCTCGCGCTGACCCTGACCATCCCGTCGGCCTACGGCACGACGCTCCCGCAGATCCTGGTCTCCAACTTCAACGACGTCGGGATCGACCTCAAGGTCAACCCCGTCGACTTCGGCACCTGGCTCAGCGACGTGTACACCAATAAGGACTACGAGCTCAGCGTCGTCAACCACGCCGAGCCGCGCGACTTCGAGAACTGGGCGAATCCCGACTACTACTTCACCTACGACAACGCCGAGGTGCAGGATCTCTACGCTCAGTCGCTGCTCGCAACGGACGAGCAGTCCGCCGATGACCTCCTGAAGAAGGCCGCGCGGATCGTGTCCGAGGACCACGCCGCCGATTGGCTCTACAACTGGGCTTCAGTGGTCGCGGTCGCCACGAACGTCTCGGGTATGCCCGTCGACAACGTGAACGCGCGCATCAACCTCGCCGAGATCGCCAAGAGCGACGGGTGATCCGTTACGCGCTGACGCGACTGGCCCTGCTATTGCTGGGTCTGGTCGTCGCCAGCGTGCTGATCTTCGTGACGCTGCGGGTTCTGCCCGGCGATGTCGCGCAGCAGATCGCCGGAACCAACTCCACGCCGGAGCAGGTCGCGGCGCTGCGTGAGCGCCTCGGCCTCGACGTGCCGTTGCCGGCGCAGTATCTCGAGTGGATGTCGGGGCTGCTGCGCGGCGACCTCGGCACGTCGCTGGTGACGGGCTCGTCCGTCGCGGCGGAGCTCGCCGCCAAGGCTCAGGTCACCGTCCCCCTCGGGCTGATGTCGATGGTGGTGGCGCTGATCATCGCACTCCCGTTCGGTGTGATGGCAGCCATCCGTCGCGGCCGCGCCGACGGCACGGCGCTCTCGTTCGGCGCGCAGGCGATCGCCGCCGTACCCGTGGTCTGGGCGGGCATGATGCTGGTCGTCGTGTTCGCGATCTGGCTCGGCTGGCTGCCCGCGCAGGGCTTCCCGCGCGGCGGGTGGGGCGACCCGGCGCGGGCCTTCGCCGCGCTGATCCTTCCCGCGGTCACCATCGGCGTCGTCGAGGGCGCGATGCTGATGCGGTTCGTCCGCAGCGCCACGCTCTCGGCGATGGGGCAGGATTTCGTCCGCACCGCAGCTGCCAAGGGACTCACGCGCCGTGCCGCGCTGCTTCGCCACGGCCTGCCGACGGTCGGCCTGTCGATCATCAGCGTCCTGGGCCTGCAGGTCGCGGGCATCGTCGTGGGAGCGGTCGTGATCGAGCAGCTGTTCACCCTGCCGGGTATCGGCCGGATGCTGGTCTCGGATGTCGGCCTGCGCGATCTGCCGAAGGTCCAGGGCGAGCTCCTCGCGCTCACGGCGGTCGTTCTCGTCGTCGGTTTCATCGTCGACCTCGTGCATCGCGGTCTGGATCCGAGACAGCGGGAGGCCTCATGAACGACCGGATGCCGTGGCTGCGGCGACTGTGGTCGCTTCCTGCCGGCCGTTTCGGGCTCATCGTGGCCGTCACCATCGGGGTCGTGGCCGCGGTCTCGCTCGTCTGGACCCCGTTCGACCCGCAGCGGGTGGACATCCCGGCTCGGTGGAGCCCGCCGGGCTGGCCGCATCTGCTGGGCACCGACGCGTCGGGTCGCGACATCCTCTCGCTGCTGATCGCGGGGGCGCGCACGACGGTCCTCGTCGCCGCAGGCGCGGGCGTCGTCGCCACGCTGATCGGCATCGCGCTCGCCTGCCTCGGCGCGCTCACCCGCCGCTGGACCCGCGAGATCGTCGCCGTGCTCGTCGACATCCTGATCGCTTTTCCCGTGCTGCTGATCGCGATGATGATCTCGGCGGTGTGGGGCGGCTCGCTGTGGGTGGTCGTCATCTCCGTCGGCATCGGATTCGGCGTCAACATCGCGCGCGTCACCCGGCCGGAGCTGCGCCGCACGCTGCACAGCGATTTCGTGCTCGCGGCGCGCGCCAACGGCCTGACACCGCCGCAGATCGCCCTGCGCCACCTGCTCCCGAACGTCGCGCCCGTCTTCATCGTGCAGCTGTCGTGGGGCATGGCGGTCGCGGTCCTCGCCGAGGCGGGCCTGAGCTACCTCGGCTTCGGCGCTCCCCCCACGCAGCCCTCGTGGGGGCTGCTGCTGAGCGAGCTGCAGACGTACCTGACGGCGCATCCGCTGAGCGTCGTGTGGCCGGGGCTCGCGATCACGATCACCGTGCTGGGACTCAACCTCCTCGGCGACGGTCTGCGCGAGGCGACCGACCCGACGCTCGCCCGGCGCCGCTCCCCCGCCGCATCGCACACGCCGGCGGTGGTCGCATGAGTCTCGAGGTCGAGGGCCTGTCTATCGTGCTCGACGGCCGCCGCGTGGTCGACGACGTGTCGTTCGGCGTCGCCGACGGCGCGCGGGTCGGGCTCATCGGAGAGTCGGGGTCGGGCAAGTCGCTGACCGCCCTGGCTATGCTCGGGCTGCTTCCCGACGGCGCCGAGGTCGAGGGCAGCATCCGGTGGAACGGGCGGGAGCTGATCGGCCTGCCGGACCGCGAGCTGGCCGCTCTCCGCGGCGAGCAGATCGGCATCGTCTTCCAGGAGCCTCAGACCGCCCTGAACCCGCTGCGGACGGTGGGCCGGCAGGTCGCGGAGCCCCTGCGCATCCACGGCCGCGCCGGCCGGCGTGAGGCTCTCGCACGGGCTCAGGCCGATGCTGATCGGGTGAGGCTCCCCGAGGGCGCGCTGCGCCGCTACCCGCATCAGCTCTCGGGAGGCCAGCGCCAGCGCGTGGCGATCGCCATGGCGCTGGCCGCTCGGCCGCGCCTGCTCATCGCCGACGAGCCGACGACCGCGCTCGACGTGACGATCCAGGCCGAGATCCTGTCGCTTCTGGGAGAGCTGGTCGAGAACGACGGAATGTCGCTGCTGTTCATCACCCACGACCTCGCCGTGCTGTCTCAGGTCGCGTCGGAGGCGGTCGTGCTCGAGCATGGTCGCGTCGTCGAGGCCGGCACGGTCGCCGACCTGCTCACCGCTCCGCAGTCGGAGGTCACCCGTGGCCTGCTCCGCGACGCGACGGCCACGGTCTGGCGGCCGGAGGGAGACGCATGACAGGCGAGGTGCTCATCTCGGCGCGGGGTCTGAGCAAGCGCTATCGGGTGCGCGCCGGCGGTGCGGGTGCGCCACGACGCGAGACCGTCGCGCTCGACGACGTGGACGTCGATGTCCGCTCGGGCTCGGCGCTGGGGATCATCGGCGAATCGGGGTCGGGCAAGTCGACGCTCGTGCGGCTCCTCCTGGGCCTCGACACGCCCTCGACGGGAACGGTGACGATCGACGGGCGTCCCGTGGATGCCCGCGCGTCGGCTCGCAGCCTGCACTGGCTCCGCCGACGCACCGGCATCGTCTTCCAGGACCCGTACGCCTCGCTCGATCCCCGCATGAGCGTCGGCCGCATCATCGCTGAGCCTCTGTGGGCGCTCGACATTCCCGGCGACCGCCGCGCGCGCGTCCACGAGGTGCTGTCGGACGTCGGATTGGATGCCGACGCGGCGGAGCGCTACCCGCACGAGTTCTCGGGGGGTCAGCGCCAGCGCATCGCGCTCGCCCGCGCGATCGCGCACCGCCCGGCGATCCTCGTCGGCGACGAGCCGCTGTCGGCGCTCGATGTGACGGTGCGGGCGCAGATCCTCGAGGTCTTGCGCCGTCTGCGTGCGGAACAGGGGATGACGCTGCTGCTGGTCTCGCATGACATCGGCGTGGTCCAGAACCTCTGCGACGAGGTCATCGTGATGACCGAGGGGCGCATCGTCGAGGAGGGCCCCACCGAGAAGGTGCTGCTCCAGCCGCAGGCGGCCTACACGCGTCGCCTCCTCGCCTCGGTGCCCGTGATCGACCCGCATCGCACGCAGGACTAGACGTCCCCTTCCGCACTCGATGTCGGTGACCGCCGCTACCGTAAGGCCATGCGCGCGATCATCCCCCCGTACCTCCTCGCCCGCGTCGCCTCCGCTCGCGAGCCCCACCTCGCGCGGGCCGCGGTCGCCGCGCGGACCACCCTCGCCGCGCGTCCGTCCGATCTGGCCGGACGTTCGCAGCTGCGTCTCTCCGTCGAACCGGGCGGCACTCTCGTCGCCGAGCGCATCGCCGCAGCCGACCGGGCCGTATCCGACGCGCAGGGCCGCGAAGAGCTTCCGGGCGTCCTCGTCCGCCGCGAAGACGACCCGCGCACCGGCGATCGCGCGGTCGACGAGGCCTTCGACGGGCTCGGCGCGACGTTCTCGTTCTTCCGCGACGCCTACGGCCGCGATTCGCTCGACGGGCGAGGCGGCGTGCTCGCCGCCACCGTCCACTACGGCGAGGCGTACGACAACGCGTTCTGGAACGGCGAGCGCATGGTCTTCGGCGACGGCGACGGCGAGGTGTTCACCGGGTTCACCGGGTCGCTGACCGTCATCGCGCACGAGCTGGCCCACGGCATCACCGAGTTCTCGGGAGGCCTGACGTACGCGGGTCAGTCCGGCGCTCTCAACGAGTCGCTGTCCGATGTGTTCGGCGCGCTCACCGAGCAGCACCGACTCGGCCAGAGCGCCGAGCAGGCGTCGTGGCTCATCGGCGCGGGCATATTCACGGATGCCGTCCAGGGGCGCGCCCTCCGGTCGCTGGCCGAACCCGGGTCGGCCTACGACGACGATGTTCTCGGACGCGACCCGCAGCCCGGGCACATGCGCGACTACGTCGTGACGACCAGCGACAACGGCGGGGTTCACATCAACTCGGGCATTCCCAACAGAGCGTTCCACCTCGTCGCAGCGCGGCTGGGCGGCTACGCCTGGGAACGCGCGGGACTCATCTGGTATCGCACACTCACCTCGGGAGCGCTCTCCCCCGATTCCGACTTCGCTGCCTTCGCCGCGGCCACCATCGCCCAGGCCGTCGACGAGTACGGTGAGGAGACGGAGGAGGTCGCCGCCGTGCGTGCCGGATGGCAGGGCGTCGGCGTGCTGGAGGATGCCTGACACCCGTGACGACGGTTCCGCGGCGCAGCTGCGGATCGTCGTGGAGCGCACCGGCGGTTTCGCCGGCCTGACCAGGACGTGGCGCGTCGAGCCGGCGCCGGCTGACCGCGACGGGTGGCGCGAGCTGGTAGGGCGGTGCCCCTGGGACCGAGTGACCGAGACAGCCCCGCCGACCGGCGCCGACCGCTTCCGCTGGCGAGTCGAAGTCATCGACAGCGAGAGAACGCGACGCGCCGAGCTGGGCGACGACCTCGATGCCCCGTGGCGATCGCTCGTCGAGGCGGTGCGAACCGGTCACCCGGCCGAACCCGACCCGAATGCCGACGACGCGGGGTGAGGCCTCAGCCGGACTTCTGAGTGAAAAGCCCGCGCAGCCCCTTCTTCGGCTGCTCCAGCGACTTCTGCAGGTAGATCGTGCCCAGCCACCGGCCGAACTTGTGACCCACGCGCCCCATCCGGCCGACCTCGACGAACCCGAAACGCTCGTGCAGGGCGATCGACGCCTCGGCGCCCTTGTCGCTCACGACCGCGACGATCTCGCGCAGTCCCAGCTGCTGGCATGCGTCGATGAGTGCCTCGAGCAGCGCACGCCCGAGGCCCTTCCCGGTGGCCGCCTGACCGAGGTAGATGGACGTTTCGGCGGTGTAGCGGAATCCGGTCTTGCCGTTCCACGGCGACGCGAGGGCGTATCCCAGGATCTGCCCCGTCGGCGATACCGCGACGAGGAACGGCAGCTTGAGCTTCGTCAGATAGTCGTACTTCTCGCGCCACTGCGCGAGCGACCACTTCTTCTCGTCGAAGGTCACGACCGAGTTGGTGACGTAGTAGTTGTAGATCTCACGGATGTCGGGAAGGTCGCCGGGCTGCGCCGGTCGGATCTCGTACGAGAAGGGCCGTTCGGCTTCGGCCGGACGGCGCAGGTGCCGCGGCAGGCGTCGGCGGTCGCGGTTGGAGTCCTCCTCGAGCATGCAGCAACTCTACGGCGCAGACGTTTCGCGCCGATGACGACGGCGGTTCAGGCCTCCGGAATGCGCCAGTCGATCGGCTCGCCACCCCGCTCGGCGAGCAGTTCGTTGGTGCGCGAGAAGGGGCGCGACCCGAAGAAGCCACGGTTCGCCGAGAGCGGTGAGGGATGCGGCGACGCCACGATCGCCGTGTCGCCGAGCAGCGGCCGCAGGGTCGCGGCATCCTTCCCCCAGAGAACCGCCACGAGGGGGCGCTCCCGCGCTACCAGCGCGCGGATGGCGTGCTCCGTCACGCGTTCCCAGCCCCACCCCCGGTGGGATGCCGCTGCCCCGGGGGCGACCGTCAGCACTCGGTTCAGCAGCAGCACGCCCTGATCACTCCAGGCGGAGAGGTCGCCGTGCGGCGCGGGGGCGATGCCGAGGTCCGATTCGAGCTCCCGATAGATGTTCCCGAGGCTCCGGGGCAATGGCCGCACGTGGGCGTCGACCGCGAAGGAGAGTCCGATCGGATGCCCCGGGGTCGGGTAGGGATCCTGACCAACGATCAGGACGCGGACGTCGGCCATCGGCCGTTGGAAGGCGCGCAGCACGCGGTCGCCCGCCGGCAGGTACCCGCGACCGGCGGCGGTCTCGGCGCGCAGCCGGTCACCCAGCGACGCGATGTCACCGGCGACGGGTTGCAGCGCCTCGGCCCAATCGGGGGCCATCAGACCGGCGGCGGCGAGGTCGGTGAGGGAGCGCGGCGTCACTCTCCCAGGGTAGGCCGGTCGTGCCGGTATGCTCGCCCCGTGTCGACGACGCTGCGCACCTCCGCTCTGGGCGTCACCGCGGGTCTGATCGGGTGGTTCATCCTGGTCGAGATCGTCAGCGGCATCCTGCAGGGCTATTACGTTCCACTCTTCAGCGACATCGTCGCCGAGCTCGGGATCCACGACTCGGACGTGAACTGGTTCGAGGCCGCGCAACTGCTGCTGTCGGCGCTCGTCGTACCGGTGCTGGCCAAGCTCGGCGACATGTACGGGCACAAGAAGATCCTGCTGGTCGCAGCCGTCCTGACCGCCGCGGCGACCTGGTGGCTCGCGTTCGCGGCATCCTTCTGGACCTTCCTCATCGCCTGGGCGCTGCAGGGCTTCTACGTCGTCTGGCTCCCCCTCGAGATCGCGCTCATCTTCGAACGGGGCAGGCGGCAGAGCCGGGGCGTCTCGCTCACCCGGCGCGCAGCGGGGCTCCTGGTTGTCGGGCTTCAGGCCGGCGCAATCATGGGCGCCTTGGCCGCGGGCCGGATCTACGCCGCCACAGCCGGCGACATGACGTTGACGCTGATCGTGCCGGCGGTGGCGGTGACCCTCGTCGCGATCGTCATCTGGCTCTGGGTGCCCGAGTCGAAGCCGGAGCCGGGCCGGCGGCAGCTGGACTCGCGTGGCTTCGTGCTCCTCGCGGTCTCGTTGCTGTTCGTCACCAGCGCCCTGACGTTCCTCCGCTTGAACGGCCCCGCGGCCTTCTGGGTGTGGGCGCTGCTCCTCGCGGGAATCGTGGGTTTCGTCGTCTTCGGACGCTTCGAACTGCGCCAGCCCGACCCCGCGGTCGATATTCGGATGCTCGCCCGCCCGGAGATGTGGCCGGTGCAGGCCACCGCGTTCCTCGTCGGCATCAGTCTGCTCGGAGCCCAGGGCCCGTTGTCGACCTACGCGGGCACGGACCCCGCGCTCGGTTATGGTCTCGGGCTCGACGCCACCGACCGCTCGAACATCATCGGGGTCTACCTCGTGTCGCTCATCGTCGGCGCCGTGCTGTTCGCCGTCACGTCTCGCCGCGCGAGCCCCCGGGTCGTCCTCATCGGCGCGGCGCTGCTCGTCGGCATCGGGTACGCGCTCTTCCTGCCGTTCCACCAGGAACTCTGGCAGGTTCTGCTCAACCTCTGCATCGCGGGCCTGGGCTGTGGCGCGCTCGTCGGCGCGATGCCGGCTGCGGCGGCAGCGGCCGCCCCGCGCGGGCAGACCGGTGTGGCATCGGCCATGACCAACACGACCAAGACCATCGGCGGAACGTTCTCATCGGCGATCTTCGGCGTCGTGCTGGCCGCCGGTGCGGGTGTCGTGGCGAGCGAGACCGCCGCCTCCCTCGGCGGCTACTTCACCGTGTGGGCCATCTGCGCCGCCGGCGGTTTCGTCGCGGCGGTCCTGCTGTTCGTCGTGCCTCGCGTGGCGTTCGCCGACGCCGAGGATGCCGCTCCGCAGCCCGCGAGCGGCACGGATGGGACCATCGCCCAGCCCCGCGGCTGAGGAGGCTGATCGCCCGACTGTCAGGCTCCGGTCGACCGCGGACGCAGCGGACCGCGCGCCAGCAGGTGCTGCGCGGACTGCGCGACGGGACGCATCGTCACGAGGTCGAGGTTGACGTGCCCCGGCGCGTTCAGCGCGTACGCGACGACATCCGCCACGTCTTCGGCGACGAGAGGCTGCTCGACGCCCTCGTACAGGCGGTCCGCCGCTTCCTGGTCGCCGCCGAGACGGTTCAGCGTGAACTCCTCGGTGCGCACCATGCCGGGCGCGATCTCGACCACGCGGATCGGCTCGCCGTTCAGCTCCAGCCGCAGCGCGTGGACGAGCATCGACTCCCCCGCCTTCGCCGCGTTGTAGCCGGCGCCTCCCGGGTAGGCCGTCTGAGCGGCGGTCGAGGTGACGTAGACGGTGTCGGCATGGCCGGAGCCCGCCGCGACGGCGCGTCGCAGCAGCGGGAGGAGAGCCGCGGTCAGCCGCTGCGCCGACAGGACGTTCGCCTCGAACATCCACTGCCAGTCCTCGGCCACGCCGTCTTCGACGCGGTCGGTGCCACGGGCACCGCCGGCGACGTGGACCAGGGCGTGGACATCGCCGGAGACGGCGAGGTGCTCGGTGAGGGCGGCGACATCCCCCTCGCGGGTCAGATCCGCGGCGAATGAGGCGGAGCCGACCTCGA
Source organism: Microbacterium sp. H37-C3 (assembly GCF_027157935.1). Lineage (NCBI taxonomy): Bacteria > Bacillati > Actinomycetota > Actinomycetes > Micrococcales > Microbacteriaceae > Microbacterium > Microbacterium sp. H37-C3. The sequence goes on from NZ_JAPVLR010000003.1 coordinate 294,570, forward strand.
CGTCGAGCGCCTCGAGGCGCTCCGCCCGCCGGGCGACGCCGACGACCTCCCACCCCGACGCCCGCAGCGCGCGGACGACCGCCTCGCCGATTCCCGAACTCGCACCGGTGACCACTGCACGTCGCGTCATGCTCCCACCGTAGCCGTCAGGTTACGCAGCGTGTCCCGCGCGTTGTCGGGCATACGCGGTTTCCGTACGCTCGACCCAGGCCGGCGACCGTCGCCGCTTTCCGACCCGATGGAGCCACGCATGTCCGCATCCGAGAACTGGCGCTTCGAGACGAAGCAGATCCACACCGGAGCCGCACCGGACCCGGTCACCAAGGCACGGGCGACGCCGATCTACCAGACGACCTCGTACGTGTTCGACAACTCCGACCACGCCGCGAACCTGTTCTCGCTGGCGGAGTTCGGCAACATCTACACGCGCATCCAGAACCCCACGCAGGATGTCGTCGAGCAGCGCCTCGCCGCACTCGAGGGTGGCACCGGCGCCCTCCTCGTCGCGTCGGGTCAGGCCGCCGAGACGTTCGCGATCCTCAACATCGCCGAAGCCGGAGACCACTTCGTCGCCTCGAGCTCGATCTACGGCGGCACCTACAACCTGTTCAAGTACACGCTCGCCAAGCTCGGCATCGAGGTCACCTTCGTGGAGAACCAGGACGATCTCGAGGAGTGGCGCCGCGCAGTGCGGCCCAACACCAAGCTCTTCTTCGCCGAGACGATCGGCAACCCGCAGATCAACGTGCTCGACATCCGCGGTGTCTCCGACGTCGCCCACGAGGCCGGCGTGCCGCTCATCGTCGACAACACGATCGCCACGCCCTACCTCATCCGCCCCTTCGAGCACGGCGCCGACATCGTCGTGCACTCCGCCACGAAGTTCCTCGGCGGCCACGGCACGGTCATCGGTGGCGTCATCGTCGACGGCGGCAGCTTCCCCTGGACGGAGCACTCCGAGCGTTTCCCGGGGCTCACGACGCCCGACCCCTCGTACCACGGCGCCGTCTACACGCAGGCTGTCGGCGACGGCCTCGCCTACGTCATCAAGGCCCGCGTCCAGCTGCTGCGCGACCTCGGCGCGGCGATCTCACCCCAGAGCGCGTGGCTGCTCATCCAGGGCATCGAGACGCTCTCCCTGCGCATCGAGCGCCACGTGCAGAACGCACAGGAGATCGCCGAGTGGCTCGAGAACCACGACGACATCGCCTCGGTCAACTACTCGGGCCTGCCGACCTCGCCCTGGTACGCCGCCGCCAACCGCTACGCGCCGAAGGGCGTCGGGGCGGTGCTGTCGTTCGAGCTGAAGGGCGGCGTCGCCGCCGGCCGCGCGTTCGTGGACTCGCTGCAGCTGTTCAGCCACCTCGCGAACATCGGTGACGTGCGGTCGCTCGTCATCCACCCCGCGTCGACGACGCACTCGCAGCTGACCCCGGAGCAGCAGCTCACGACGGGCGTCACCCCCGGCCTCGTCCGCCTGTCGGTGGGGCTGGAGAACATCGACGACCTCAAGGCCGACCTCGAGCAGGCCCTCGCGGCCGCGCGCAACGTCGCCGAAGCGGCGCGCGCCTGATCGTTCCTCCTCAGAACGACCGGATGCCCCGGACCACCGTGAGCGGTGGGGCCGGGGCATCCGTCGTTCGCGGCGCCGTCAGTCGGCGTCGGTGGCCGTCGTGATCTGCTCGCCCTGAACCTGCTCGCGGTCGTTCTTTGCCTTGTCCCCGCGCGTCTTGGCGAGGCTCGCGACGGTGGCGACCGCGACGGTAGCGGCGATGAACAGCAGCGAGAACCAGATCGGGATCTCGGGAACCCACAGCAGCGGCTCGCCGCCGTTGATGAAGGGCAGCTCGTTGACGTGGAGCGCGTGGAACACGAGCTTCACGCCGATGAAGGCGAGGATGACCGCCAGGCCCTGCGCGAGGTAGACCAGACGCTCCAGCAGACCGCCGATGAGGAAGAACAGCTGCCGCAGGCCCATCAGGGCGAAGGCGTTCGCCGTGAAGACGATGTAGGCCTCGTTGGTCAGACCGTAGATCGCCGGGATCGAGTCGACCGCGAAGACGAGGTCGATGAAGCCGATCGCGATGATGACGAGGAGCATCGGCGTGACGAAGCGCTTGCCGTCCTTCTGCACCGTCAGCTTGTCGCTGTTGTACTCGTCGGTCACGGGAAGGTGGCGGCGGACGAACGTCATGAACTTGCCGTTGGCCGGGTCGGAGTCACCGTGCGAGAAGGCCTGACGGTAGGCGAGGAAGAGCAGCAGCGCACCGAAGATGTAGAAGATCCATGAGAAGTTGTCGATGAGCGCCGCGCCGATGGCGATGAACGCGCCGCGCATGATGAGCGCGATCACGATGCCGATCATCAGCACCTTCTGCTGGTACTTCTTCGGCACCGCGAAGCCGGTCATGATGATCAGGAAGACGAAGAGGTTGTCGATCGACAGGGCCTTCTCGGTCAGGTAACCGGCGAAGTACTCGCCCGCGAACACCCAGCCCCAGCCCGGCACGAAGCCGATGACCACGCCGAAGATGAGCGCGAGGCCGATGTAGAACGCCGACCAGCGCGCCGATTCGGCGATCGTCGGCTCGTGCGGAGTGCGCACGTGCGCGAAGAACTCGTACACGAAGAAGGCGATGGTCACCGCGATGGTGATGATCCACACGAGCGGAGTGATGTCCACGAAGGCTCCAAGGGGTCGACAGTAGCGAACGGCCAGGTCTCCTTCATCCCCGGAGGGACCGGCGTCCCGGAATCCGACGTCGGATCCGTAATGACGAGAGCGCCGCAGGCGGAAGTACTCCCCTTGCTTCGCGGTATCTTACGCGACGATCGTGACGCTCAGCGCATCTACCCTGAAGCGATGGACGCCGACACCTCCCGCCGCTACCATGCGTTCGCCGACTGGGCCCGGGGCAGCTCGCCGCTCTACGCCGAATGGGCCGAGGGCATCGCCGGCGACGACGATCTCACCGAGCGGATCGCGCTCCTGGGCGAGCGGCGCGGCCAGCCGAATCTCGTCTTCGCCGCGGCGCGATGGGCCGGCTGCGGACTCGGGCCGTTCGCCGCGTGGCGCGAGCGGCTGATCTCGGAGTGGGACCGGGTCGCCGCCATCACCGCGGAGCGCCGCACGCAGACCAACGAGGTCGGACGCTGCGCCACCCTCCTACCTCCCCTTTCGCGCATCGACGGCCCGATCGCCCTGCTCGAGACCGGCACCGCCGCCGGCCTCTGCCTCTATCCCGATCGGTACGCGTACGAGTACTCGTCTCCCGGCTGCGAGCACCCCCGGACCATCGTGCCCGCGGGACCCGATGCCGCTCCGCGCCCGCTCCTGCGCTGCCGCATCGACGAACCCGGCGCCGTGCCCGACTCCCTCCCCGACGTCGTCTGGCGCGCCGGCATCGACCTCGCCCCGATCGACGTGCGCGATACGGACGCGGTCTCCTGGCTCGAGACGCTCGTCTGGCCGGGCTCCGTTCACGACGAGCGCGTCGGTCGGCTGCGGGCAGCGGTCGAGGTGGCCCGGGCCGACCCGCCGCGCATCGTCGCCGGCGACATCCTCGACCGCCTCCCCGCGGTCGCGGCCGAAAGCCCTCCCGACGCGACGCTCGTCGTGTTCCACAGCGCGGTGCTCCTGTACCTCGACGCCGACGAACGGCGCCGCTTCGCCGACCTCGTGAGCACCCTCGGGAAACGGGTGAACCGCCGCGTCGTCTGGATCTCGAACGAGACGGTAGGCACCCTGCCGGAGATCGACGGACGGATGCCGCACGGCGTCGACCCCACCGGCAGCTTCGTCCAGACGATCGACGGGATTCCCGTCGCACTCGCGGGCCAGCACGGCGCGACCTACGAGGTGTCTCCGTTCCGGTCGTGACGTAACACGCGAGCAGCGCGCGCCCGCACCCGGGAGAATGGCGACATGGACTGGCAGACCTCCGAGGACACGGTGCCGAGCGCGCCGATCACGGAGGCCGATGCGCGCCTGCTGCGCGGACGCCCGCCCGCCACGGGCGCCTGGCGCGACGGCGACCCCGTCGGCCACCGGAGCTTCGGCGCGTTCGGTCCGCTCATCACCGAGAGCGGCGAGCAGCTGCCGAGCTTCCGCCTCGCCTACGAGACGTGGGGCGAGCTCTCACCCGAACGCGACAACGCGGTGCTCGTGCTGCACGCCCTCACCGGCGACAGCCACCTGCGCGGCGAGGCAGGCCCGGGGCACCCGACGGCCGGCTGGTGGGAGGACATCGTCGGTCCCGGCCTGGCGATCGACACCGACCGCTGGTTCGTGGTCGCCCCGAACATGCTGGGCGGCTGCCAGGGGTCGACGGGCCCCTCGTCGATCTCGTCCGACGGCTACGAATGGGCGGCTCGGTTCCCGTACCTCACGATCCGCGATCAGGTCGCCGCGCAGGTCCGGCTGGCCGACGCCCTCGGGATCGAGGTGTGGGCCGCGGTCGTGGGCGGATCGATGGGCGGCATGCACGCGCTCGAGTGGGGTATCGGGCACCCCGACCGCCTGGAGCGGCTCGCGATCCTCGCCGCCCCGCCCGTCAACACCGCCGACCAGATCGCGCTGAACTCGGTCCAGCTCGAAGCCATCCGCATCGACCCCAGGTTCCAGGACGGCGAGTACTACGACGCGGCAGACGGCGACGGCCCGCACCGCGGCCTCGCGCTCGCGCGCCGCATGGCTCTGCTCAACTACCGCAGCCCGACCGAGCTGAACCTGCGCTTCCAGCGCACGTGGCAGTCAGGCAAGAGCCCGCTCGGTCTCGGCGGACGCTTCGCGGTGGAGAGCTACCTCGACTTCCACGGCAACAAGTTCACGCGACGCTTCGACGCGAACAGCTACATCACGCTCGTCGAGGCGATGAACTCGCACGACGTCGGCCGCGACCGCGGCGGGATCGACGACGCCCTGGCACGCGTCACCGCGCGCACCCTCGTGCTGGGCATCGACTCCGACCGGCTGTTCCCGGTCGAGGGGCAGCACCGCATCGCCCGCGGCATCCGATCGACGATCGACGAGGCGGCGGTGGTGATCTCAAGCGATTTCGGGCACGACGCCTTCTTGATCGAGACGCCCATCGTCGGCGCTCACCTGCGACGGCTGCTCGAAAGCTGACGTCTCAGCGCGTCCGTGCCGGCGCGTCGAAGGGCTGTGCGCGGGACGACGTCCGTCGCCGCGCACGAGCCTCGACGGCGAAGCTCGCACACGCGACCCCGAACCCAGCGAGGGCGAGGACGACCCCCACCCAGACCGGCGCGACGAACCCGAGTCCGGCGGCGATGACGACTCCGCCGAGTGCCGCACCCAACGCGTTGCCCATGTTGAGCGCCGAGTGGTTCAGCGCCGCCGCGATCGACTGGTTGTCGCCCGCGACATCCATCAGCCTCGTCTGGATGGTCGGGCTCAACGCCGACGAGAAGAACCCGACCAGGAAGACGAACAGGCCGACCGCCACGATCCAGCCGGCCGTCAGTGCGAGCAGCGCTTGAACCGCCGCAAGAGCGAGCAGGCCGCCCAGAAGGCTGCGCCGCAGATCGTGGTCGGCGAGCCTGCCTCCGACGAGGTTCCCGACGGTCATGCCGAGACCGGCGACGACGAGCACGATCGGCACCGCCCACTGCGGTGAGCCGGCCGCCTCGGTGACGAGGGTCGCGACGTAGCTGTAGACCGCGAAGAAGCCGCCGAAGCCGATCGCCCCGATGCCGAGCGCGAACCACACCTGGCCGATGCCGAAGACCCGCAGTTCGGCGCGCAGGGTGCGCGACGGCTCCCCTGCGTGATGCGGGACGGTCAGTGCGATCGCCACGGTGGCCAGCGCGAAGATCGCCGCGACGACGAGGAACGCGGCCCGCCAACCGAACTGCTGGCCGAGGAAGGTGCCGAGCGGAACACCCACGACGTTGGCGATCGTGAGGCCGGTCAGCACGAACGCGACGCCCTGCGCACGCTTGCCCGGACCCAGGACGTCGGCGGCGACGAGAGCACCGATGCCGAAGTAGGCACCGTGTGGCAGGGCCGCGAGGAACCGGGATGCCGCGACGAGCTCGAACGTCGGCAGCACGAGCGTCAGCGCGTTGCCGAGGGTCAGGGCGAGGGCGAGGAAGACCATGACCCGGTGCCGCGGGTACTTCGCCACGACTCCTGCGATGGTCGGCGCCCCCACGACGACGCCGGCGGCGTAGAGCGTGATGAGCCACCCCGCCTGGGCGATCGCGGCTTCCGGATCGCTCGCGTAGACGGAGGGCAGCAGCTCGCCGGCGATCTCCGGCAGAAGGCCCATGACGACGAACTCCGTCATCCCGATGCCGAAGCTGCCGATCGCGAGCGAGAGCAGGGCCCGGCGGGCGGTCGGGCGAGGAATGGCGGGCGTCGTCACTCCGGGAGCGTAGCGCCGCGCTCCCCCTCGTGTCGAATCGATTCGAGCGCGCCCTCGAGGCGCTCGATCTTGCCGTCGAGCTCGCCGCTGTAGCCCGGCCGGATGTCGGCCTTGAGCACGAGCGATACGCGCGACCCGAACGGCATGACCGCCTCGGTCGCGTGCTTGACGACGGCCATCACCTCGTCCCACTCCCCCTCGACCTCGGTGAACATCGACGTAGTGCGGTGCGGCAGGCCGGATGCCCGCACGACGGCCACGGCTGCGGCGACGGCATCGTGCACTGAGCCGTCGGGATTGCTGCCGGTGCCGCTGGGAGCGACGGAGAAGGCGATGAGCATGATGGACCTCCGGATCAGGCGGGGATGGATGACGGCGTCCGGACCGGCACCCGGACGAGGCGCGCCACCATCCAGACACCGAGGACGATGAGCAGGGCGTTGCGCACGGTGAGGATGCCGACGCCGAGGGGATGCGCCGCGAGCACCTCTCCGTAGAACACCGGGTAGACGAGCTGCGTGAGCGCGCTGAGGACGAGCACCAGGATCGCCGGTCGCGCCCAATCGCGGCGCGCGACGACCAGTCCGAGCACGACGGGCGGGACGAGCCAGCACAGGTACTGCGGCGAGCCGACCTTGTTCAGCACGATGAACACGGTGACGATCGCGAGCGCCGCGACGGGAAGGAGGTCGCGCACCGCAGCGCCGCGGCGCACCTTGAGGGCGGCGACGACCGCTACGGCGCCCACCCCGATCATGAGGATCGGAGTCATCGACGCGATGACCGGATCGATCTCGGTGCCGGTCACCTGGAACGTCAGGATCTCGGTCGAGTAGTAGACGAAGAACCCCGGGACGCCGAGCATCTGCCCCCACAGGTAGAACATGCTCACGGGCGCCTCGACCTGAAGACCGCGCCCCGTCTGATCTCCGATGAACCCGAGCGCATGGTCGAGGCCACCGGCGGCGACGACGGCCGCGAGCGTCGCGACCGAGACGACGAGCCCGGCACCGACGAGCGCCCACCGCCGCCGGAGCGCGATGACCGCGGCGGCGATGATCGCGGCGGGCCAGACCTTGATCCATGTCGCCACGGCCAGCAGGATGCCGGCCATCCAGGGCCGTCCGCGAAGCCACAGGCCACCCATGACGGCGAGCGCGACGGTGACGGCGTCGAGCCGGTAGAGGCCGACCGGGCCGAGGAGCAGGATCGCCGCGAGCCAGAACCACGCCGCCGTCACGCGTCCGCGCGACCGCGCGCGGCCCACGAGGACCGCGAAGGCGACGGCGTCCAGAGCCGTGACGAAGATGGCCCAGCCCACCGTGTATCCGGCGATCCACGCGAACCCGTGGGCGAGCACGAGCGGGACGAGGGCGAGCTGCGGGTACACCCAGTCTTCGTCGATCCCCACGATGCCCTCACCGGCGAGCGCTCGCTGCGACCAGGGTTCGTAGACGAGGTAGACATCCCCCATCGGCTGATTCGGGAGCACGAATCCGAGCACCGAGACCACGACGTGGACGAGCGCGAACGCGACCCACAGCGTTCCCGGTCTCGACACCGTCACATCCTACGGTGAGGCCATTGGGGCCCACAGGTGGTGTCAGCGGGCGGCCGGGTCGCCGCCGGCGAGCAGCACGTGGATCACGGCGGGTACGGCCTCGGCGACGTCCAGCGCCGTGATCGGGCCGGGACCGGCACCGCGACCGGCATGTCCGTGGATGTACGCCGCCGCGGCGGCCAGCGGTGCCAGGGCCGCCGCATCCAGATCGTGCTGCGCGCCCCGGGCCGCCACGACCGCACCCAGGATGCCGCCGAGCACGTCTCCGGTGCCCGCGGTGGCGAGCCACCCGGTGCCGGCCCGCACGACGGCGGTCCATCCGTCGGGGGCCGCGACGACGGTCTCGGCCCCCTTGAGCAGCACGGCGATGCCCGCCGCGGCCGCAGTCTCGCGGGCGGCCTCGATGCGGTCGGTCAGTGACGTCGGCGTCACGTCGTCGAGGCCGAGCAGCCCGCGCAGGCGCGCGTGCTCGCTCTGGTGCGGCGTGACGACGAGCGGGGCGGTCGCGCCCGGGACCAGGTCGAGGGCCCCGGCGTCGACGACGACGGGGAGGTCGCCCTGCAGCAGCTCCCCCAGCCGTGCGGTCTCGGCGGCGGGCCGGGTCGCGGCATCCGTCCCCGATCCGATCAGCCACGCCTGCACGCGTCCGGGCGCGGTCACGGTCTCGGGTCGGCGCTGCAGCACGAGGTCGGCGGGACGCTCCGGGCCGAGGTAGCGGACCATCCCGATGCCGGTCCGCCACGCGGCCTCGACACCGAGCACGGCGGCTCCCGGATACTCCTGCGATCCGGTTCGCACACCGAGCACCCCGCGGGAATACTTGTGGTCGTCGGCAGTTGGCTTGCGCAGGAGCGCGACCGTGTCGCGCGCATCCCATTCGTGGATCTCGACCATGGCGCCACCCTATCGGCGCCCCGAAGGAGCCCGGCGTGAGCCAGTTGTTCAGCCCCCTGACCATCCGAACCGTCGAGGTGCGCAACCGCCTCTGGGTCGCCCCCATGTGCCAGTACTCGGCCCGGGACGGCATGCCGAACGACTGGCATCACGTCCACCTCGCGCAGTTCGCCTCGGGCGGCGCCGGACTCGTGATGGCCGAGGCGACCGCGGTCGTGCCCGAGGGACGCATCACCCCCGAAGACACCGGCATCTGGAACGACGAGCAGCGCGACGCCTGGCGCCCCATCGTGACGGCGATCCACGACCGCGGTGCCGTGGCCGCGATCCAGCTCGCGCACGCGGGCCGCAAGGCGTCGACCTACTCGCCGTTCGCCGCCGAGCGCGGGACCGTGCCGGAGGCGGAGGGCGGCTGGCAGGCACTCGCCCCCTCGGCCGTCGCCTTCGACGGCTACGCCCGGCCCGACGAGCTCGAGCGCGCTGAGATCGACGCCCTCGTGACCGCGTTCGCCGATGGGGCGCGTCGTTCGCTCGAGGCCGGCTTCGACGTGCTCGAGATCCACGCGGCCCACGGCTATCTGCTGCACGAGTTCCTGTCGCCGTTGTCGAACCAGCGCACCGACGAGTACGGCGGCTCGCTCGAGAACCGCGGCCGGCTCCTGCTGCTCATCGTCGAGGCGGTTCGTGCCGTCGCTCCCGACGCCCCACTGTTCGTGCGTTTCTCGGCGACCGACTGGGCCGAGGGCGGCTGGGATGTCACTGAGACGGCGACGGTCTCGGCCTGGGCGCACGAGCGCGGCGCCGACCTCATCGACGTCTCGAGCGGCGGCCTCGTCGCACACCAGCGCATCACCACGGGACCGGGTTACCAGGTGCCGTTCGCTCGCGAGATCCGCGAGACGGCCGGCCTGCCCGTCAGCGCGGTCGGCGAGATCACGACCGGCACGCAGGCCGAGGAGATCCTCGCCGCCGGAGACGCCGACGCGATCATGGCCGGCCGCGAGTGGCTGCGCGACCCCCACTTCGGGCTCCGTGCGGCCGTCGAGCTGGGCGAGGACGCCTCGGTCTGGCCGCCGCAGTACGTCCGCGCGCGGCGCCGCTGAGCGAGCGTCGTCACCCGGCCAGGCTCAGGCCCAGCGAGGTGCGCGGCGCGTGGCGTCGTGCACCTCGCCGATGAGCTCCTCGATGATGTCCTCGAGGAAGAGCACCGCGGTGGTCCGCCCCTCAGCATCCCGAACCTGAGCGAGGTGACGGCTCGATCGGCGCATCAGAGCAAGCGCGTCCTCGAGGTCGGTCGTCTCGGCGACCGGCACCATGAGATGGATGCGCTTGGACTTGATCGGCCGCGATGCCGCGCCGTCGGCATCCTCCGCCTCTCGCAGTACGTCCTTGAGGTGCACGTACCCGACCGGCTGCTCGGTGTCATCGACGATGACGTAGCGCGAGAAGCCGTGCCGCGCGACGGCGCGCTCGACGTCTTCGGGCGTCGCGGTCTCGGGCAGGGTCACCAACTCGCCGAACGGCACGGCGACATCCGCCGCCTTCTTATCGGTGAACTCCACGACGGCCGCGACCGTTCCGGACGCATCGTCGAGCACGCCCTCGATACGGGATGTCGCGACGATGGTCGCGACCTCGTCGAGCGTGTAGGTCGAGGTCGCCTCGTCCTTCGGTTCGACCCGGAACAGACGCACCGCGTGGTTGGCGATCCAGTTCAGGGCCACGATGATCGGGTAGAAGAGCCGCGAGACCCACCGCAGCGGCGTCGCCAGCAGCAGCACGGCGCGGTCGGGCAGCGAGAAGGCCAGGTTCTTCGGAACCATCTCGCCGAACACGACGTGCAGGTACGACACGACGATGAGCGCCACGGCGAAGGCGACGACATCGACCACCGCCTCGCCCCACCCGGTGAGCCCGAGCGGCACGGCCAGCAGGTGGTGAATCGCCGGCTCGGAGACGTTCAGGATCACCAGCGAGCAGATCGTGATGCCTAGCTGGCACGTCGCGAGCATGAGGGTCGCGTGCTCCATCGCCCACAGCGCGGTCTTCGCCGAGCGCGACCCCTTGTCGGCGAGGGGCTCGATCTGCGATCGGCGCGCGGAGATGACGGCGAACTCGCTCGCGACGAAGAACGCGTTGAAGGCCAGCAGCACGACGAGCCAGGCCAGTCCCGCCCAGTCGTTCATCGATGATCACCGTCCTCGCGGCGCGGCGCCGGTCGCATCGGCTCGACCGGGGACGCGGTCGGTGCCTCCTCGGGCACCGGGGTGGGCTCGAAACGCACGCGGTCGACCCGCCTGCCGTCCATCCGCTGCACGGTGAGCGTGCCGTCCTCGATCTCGACGGTGTCGCCGACGACCGGGATGCGCTCGAGCACACTCATCACGAACCCTCCGACGGTGTCGTAGACGTCGCCCTCGGGAACCCGGATGCCGGTGCGGTCGAGCACCTCGTCGGGACGCAGCTCCGCGGGGAAGACGATGCCGCCGGCGACCCTCAGCACCCCGGCGCGGTTGCGATCGTGCTCGTCGAGCACCTCGCCGACGATCTCCTCCACGAGATCCTCGAGCGTCACGACACCGGCCGTGCCGCCGTACTCATCCACGACGATGGCCATCTGATACCCCCGGGCGCGCAGTTCGCTGAGCACGGCGTCGAGATGCACGGCCTCGGGCACCCGCAGCGGCTCCTCCGCGATGGCGGCGGCGGGGACGTCTGCGCGGCGCTCGCGCGGGACGCTGACCGCCTGCTTGACGTGGACGATTCCGGTGATGTCGTCCATCGAGTCACCGAAGACCGGGAACCGGCTGTGGCCCGTGCGCCGCGCGAGCTGGATGACGTCCTCGACGCTGTCGCCCGCAGCGACCGCGTGCAGGCTCGGGCGCGGCGTCATGACGTCGGCCGTGGTCAGCCGAGCGAAGGTGAGCGAACGGTCCAGCAGCGATGCGGTGTCCTTCTCGAGCACGCCCGCGCTCGCGGACCGGCGCACGAGGCTCGACAGCTCCTCCGCCGAACGGGCCCCCGACAGCTCCTCCTTGGGCTCGACGCCCATCGAGCGGAGCACTCCGTTCGCGCTGCCGTTGAGCACCGTGACGGCCGGCCGGAACACGGTCGTGAAGAGGGTCTGGAACGGGATGACGAGCTTCGCCGTCTGACGAGGGATCGCCAGAGCGAAGTTCTTCGGGACGAGCTCGCCGAGGATCATCGAGAAGATCGTCGCGATCGACACGCCCACGACGGCGGCGACGGGCCGCGACACGGTCTCGGCCCAGCCCCACGCCTCGAAGACCGGCGACAGCAGGTTCGAGATCGCCGGCTCCATCGTGTAACCGGTGAGCAGCGTCGTCAGCGTGATGCCGAGCTGCGCGCTCGACAGATGCGTCGAGGTGATCCGCAGCGCCGCGATCGTCATCGAGAGGCGCGATTCGCCCGCCGCCTGGCGGGCCTCGAGGTCCGCGCGATCGAGATTGACGAGCGCGAACTCACTCGCGACGAACAGACCGGTGCCGACGGTCAGCAGGAGCCCCACGCCCAGCATGATGAAATCCATCAGGCGTCACCCCCGATCGGTCGGGGTCGGCGGGGCGAGGGTCGGCAACTAGGAGGGTCGTCCATCGTGCGCCCGATCTTACGCCTGTCCTCCGCTCGCTTGGCTCGCACTTCCGAGCGTCAGGCGCGGTTCGAGCCGCGCTTGACCTCGAGAACTGCGCTTCACATCGGTTCCTCCCCCGGTCGCCTCGGGATGCCGGAGTGCACGGGGACGGAGGCCGCGGGCTCGGCGCGCGACCTGCCGGGGCACGCTTTCCGCATGAGCTGGGTGATCCGACCACCGCTGGACGTCGTCGTCCGCCGACGCGAGGCGGATGAGGCCACCGCGCGGCTCCTCGATCGAGCCCGCCGAACCGGGGCCGCGTCTCCCATCGCACGGGGGTCGTATGCCGCGTCCGAGGCTTGGGCGACGCTGAACCCGAGCGACGCCCACGCGCAACGCGTGTGGGAGGCTGCGGCTCGCCTGCGACCCGGCACGGTCTTCTCGCATCACGCGGCCGCTGCCGTGCTCGGAATCGATCTGATCGGCTCGTGGCCCCGGGCGATCGATGTCACCACTCCCACGTCTGCGGGCTCCTCCGGCGTCATCCGCCGCCATCGTCGTCCCCTGGACGCCGACGATGTGATGCCGTGGGGCGATCATTTCCTCACGACGCCCGCGCGCACCGTCGTCGACCTCGCCTCGGTTCTGGCCTTCGTCGGCGGCGTGGTCGCCGCTGATCAGGCACTGTGGCAGCGGCGTGCCGGCGGCGCGCTGTGCACGCGGCAGGAACTCGAGGCTGCGGCATCCCGATACCGCGGTCGGGCGCACGCCCGCGTCGCCGCCGTGAGCACGTTCGCCACCGGCCTCTCCGACAGTGTTCGCGAATCGGAGAGCCGCGTTCTGATCGACCGGCTGGGTTTCCCGGCGCCGACGCTGCAGCAGCGCTTCGTCCTGCCCGACGGACGCGACGCATTCGCCGACTTCTGGTGGCCCGACCACGACCACATCGGCGAGTTCGACGGCACCGGCAAGTACCTCGACGCGGCGATGCGGCGGGGCCGCACGCCCGAGCAAGCACTGATCGCGGAGAAGGATCGGGGCGACGCGCTGCGGCGCCAGGTTCGGGCGCTCTCACGGTGGCGCACCCCGCACCTCCGCAGCCCCCGGCTGTTGTACGACATCCTGCGCACCGACGGGCTCCCCTCCACCCGTCCTCGCCCCGGGCGGTGACCCACAGGCCGCGGCGGCCTTGCCATCGGGCGCACCTTCGGTCGTCGGTCGCAGTATGAACCGCGTGCTATCTGGCGAACTGCGCCCAAAGCACAGTCGACGCGCGGGCGGCGAGCCCTACCAGCTGACGGGAAGCGCCTTGCCCTCTTCGTAGCCGGCGGCCGACTGGAGGCCGACCGTCGCGCGCTCATGGAACTCTGCCACCGTCGCGGCTCCCGCGTAGGTGAACGACGAGCGCACACCCGAGGTGATCATGTCGAGCAGATCCTCGACGCCCGGGCGCAGCGGGTCGAGGTAGATCCGCGACGACGAGATGCCCTCGGCGAACAGCTCCTTGCGGGCTCGCTCGTAGGCGTCGAGGCGCCCGAACCGGCCGACGACGGCCTTCGTCGAGGCCATGCCCCACGACTCCTTGAACGCACGCCCCTCGTCGTCAAGCTGGACCTCGCCGGGCGACTCGATCGTGCCGGCGAACCAGGAGCCGATCATGACGGATGCCGCGCCCGCGGCGAGCGCCAGCGCCACGTCCCGGGGATAGCGGACTCCCCCGTCGGCCCAGACATGGGCTCCGCGCTCCGCTGCGGCCTGCGCGGTCTCGAGCACGGCGGAGAACTGCGGCCGCCCGACGGCCGTCATCATGCGGGTCGTGCACATCGCTCCGGGGCCGACGCCGACCTTGAGGATCGTGGCTCCCGCTTCCACGAGGTCTGCGACGCCGTCGGCCGTGACGATGTTGCCTGCGACGATCGGCAGACCGAGATCGAGCGCCGCGACCTCGCGCAGCGCGCGCAGCATCCCCTCCTGGTGCCCGTGGGCGGTGTCGACGACGAGCACATCGACGCCCGCGGCGGCGAGCGCCCGCGCCTTGGCTGCGGCGTCGCCGTTGATCCCGATCGCCGCCGCGACGATGAGACGTCCGTCGCCGTCGACGGCGGGGCGGTAGATCGCGGTGCGCAGCGCACTGCGACGCGACAGCGTGCCGACGAGCGCACCCTGATGGAGCATCGCGACGACCGGTACATCGGCCGCGTCGATGAGGTCGAAGGCGGCGCGAGGACCGGAGACGTCATCGGCGTCGATCGCGGTCGCACGGTCGCGTACCAGGTCGCCCAGGCGGGCGTCCGGCAGGGCGGTGGCCAGGCGGGCCGCGGGAACGATCCCGGTGATGTCGTCGATACGCAGCGTCGGCGCCGACGGGTCCGCGACCACGATGCCGTGCCCATCCAGCGCGGGAAGGATGCGGGATGCCTCGGCGACCGTGGCATCCGGTGAGAGCACGATAGGGGTGTCCCATGCGACCGGCTGAGCCTTGACCCACCGGATGGCGGCGTCGAGGTCCTGCAGCGGCATGTCCTGCGGCAGCACGCCGAGTCCGCCGCGGCGGGCGAGCGTGGCGGCCAGACGCGGGCCGGTGACGGAGTTCATGTTCGCCGAGACGATCGGCAGCGTGGCCGCCGTGCCGTCGCCGGGGGCGAGGTCGACATCGAGCCGACTCGTGATCGCAGACCGGCGGGGCACGAGGAAGACGTCGGAGTACGTCAGGTCGACCGTGGGCTCAGCACCGGAGAAACGCATGCTCCATACGCTACGCCGCGGACCCGACAGACAGCCGGGCGTGCGGCGAGAGGGCCGGGCGGGCTCCATCACGATGCGATACCACGGGTGTCGCCGCGGCATCCGGCCCGTTGATCTGGGCTACCCTAGGAGACTGTGCGCGGCGGCGGACGACCGCCGTGAGAACCGATCTTCACCGATGAAAGCAGGCGATCTGCCGTGTCCAGCCAGGCGACCGGAATCGGAACCTCGAACGACGGCGAGTTCGGGGCGAACGAATGGCTCGTCGCGGAACTGTACGAACAGTTCCGCGAAGACAAGAACTCGGTGGACAAGGAGTGGTGGCCGACGCTCGAGGCCTACGCCGCTCACGTGAACGGCGGCGCTTCCCAGCCCGCCGGGTCCGCCCCGGCGCAGCCCGCCGCCACCGCTCCCGCGCAACCCGCCCCCGCGCAGCCCGCGGCGGCGTCGCACCCCGTGACGGCCCCGGTGCCGACGGTCGGCTCGCAGCCGGTCGCTCGCACGACGGCTCGGCCCGCCGCCGCGCAGCCGGTGCCCGCGCAGGCCCCGACGACCCCCGCCGCTGAGGTCGAGCAGCGCGAGGATGTCGTCACCCCGCTGCGCGGCATGCCGAAGACCCTCGCGGCGAACATGGACGACTCGCTCACGGTGCCGACCGCGACGAGTGTGCGCACCATCCCCGCCAAGCTGATGATCGACAACCGCATCGTCATCAACAACCACATGTCGCGCACGCGCGGCGGCAAGATCAGCTTCACCCACCTCATCGGCTGGGCGCTCATCCAGGCGCTCAAGGCCTTCCCGAGCCAGAACGTCTCGTACGCAGAGGTCGACGGCAAGCCGTCGGTGATCGCGCACGCGCACGTCGGCCTCGGCATCGCGATCGACCTCCCCAAGCCCGACGGCACTCGCGCGCTCATGGTGCCGAGCATCAAGCGCGCCGAGTCGCTCAGCTTCGGCGAGTACCTGGCCGCCTACGAAGACCTGGTCAGCCGTGCTCGCAAGAACAAGCTCACCGCTGCCGACTTCCAGGGCACGACGATCTCGCTGACCAACCCCGGCGGCATCGGCACGGTGCACTCGGTTCCGCGGCTCATGCGCGGCCAGGGCAGCATCATCGGCGCCGGCGCGCTCGACTACCCGGCCGAGTTCCAGGGCTCGAGCGAGAAGACGCTCGTCAACCTCGGCATCGGCAAGACCATCACTCTCACCAGCACCTACGACCACCGCGTCATCCAGGGTGCCGGCTCGGGCGAGTTCCTCAAGACCGTCCACGAGCTGCTGATCGGCAAGAACGGCTTCTACGACGAGATCTTCGCCGCCCTGCGCATTCCCTATGCGCCCATCCAGTGGTCGACCGACATCAACGTCGACCTCGCCGAGCGCGTCGACAAGACGGCCCGCGTGCAGGAGCTCATCAACTCCTACCGGGTGCGCGGCCACCTCATGGCCGACATCGACCCGCTCGAGTACCGCCAGCGCACGCACCCCGACCTCGAGATCGAGCAGCACGGTCTGACCTTCTGGGACCTCGACCGCGAGTTCGTCACCGGCGGGTTCGGCAGCAAGCGCGTCATGAAGCTCCGCGAGATCCTCGGCGTTCTGCGCGACTCGTACTGCCGCACGATCGGCATCGAGTACATGCACATCCAGGATCCCGAGCAGCGCAAGTGGTTCCAGGACAACGTCGAGGTCAAGTACCAGAAGCCCGGTCACGACGAGCAGCTGCGCATCCTCGGCAAGCTCAACCAGGCCGAGGCGTTCGAGACCTTCCTGCAGACCAAGTACGTCGGCCAGAAGCGCTTCAGCCTCGAGGGCGGCGAGTCGCTGATCCCGCTGCTCGACGAGGTCCTCCAGGGCGCGGCGCGCACGGGCCTCGAGGGCGCCGCGATCGGCATGGCCCACCGCGGCCGTCTCAACGTCCTGACGAACATCGCCGGCAAGACCTACGGCCAGGTCTTCCGCGAGTTCGAGGGCTCCGTCGCGATCGGTTCGAAGAGCGGCTCGGGCGACGTGAAGTACCACCTCGGCACCGAGGGCACCTTCGTCGGCGATGAGGGCGACGAACTGCCGGTGTACCTCGCCGCGAACCCGTCGCACCTCGAGACCGTCGACGGCGTTCTCGAGGGCATCGTGCGCGCCAAGCAGGACCGCGGCCCGATCGGCTCGTTCTCGTGGCTGCCGATCCTCGTCCACGGCGACGCCGCGTTCGCCGGTCAGGGCGTCGTCGTCGAGACGCTGCAGATGTCGCAGCTGCGCGGGTACCGGACCGGCGGCACGGTCCACGTCGTGGTCAACAACCAGGTCGGCTTCACGACGCTCCCCCTCGACGCCCGCAGCTCGGTCTACGCGACGGACGTCGCCAAGACCATCCAGGCGCCGATCTTCCACGTCAACGGCGACGACCCCGAGGCCGTCGTGCACGTCGCGCAGCTCGCGTTCCGCTACCGCCAGGAGTTCAAGCGCGACGTCGTGATCGACCTCGTTTGCTACCGCCGTCGCGGTCACAACGAGGGCGACGACCCGTCGATGACCCAGCCCCTCATGACGAACCTCATCGAGGCCAAGCGCTCGGTCCGCCGGCTCTACACCGAGTCGCTGGTCGGACGCGGCGACATCACCGAGGAAGAGTACGAGCAGGCCAAGCGCGACTTCCAGGACCGCCTCGAGGTCGCGTTCGCCGAGACGCACGCCGCCGAGACCGGCGCGTCCGGCCCGGTGGGCCTGTCGGGACCGATCGATCAGGCCGTCGGCGCCCCCGAGACGACGGGTGTCGGTGAAGACGTCATCCATCAGATCGGCGACGCGTTCGTCAACGCCCCCGAGAACTTCACGGTGCACGGCAAGCTCAAGCAGCTGCTCGACAAGCGTCACGACATGAGCCGCAACGGCAACATCGACTGGGCGATGGGCGAGCTCTTCGCGTTCGGCTCGCTGCTCATGGAGGGCACGAACGTCCGCCTCGCCGGTCAGGATGCGCGTCGCGGAACGTTCGTACAGCGTCACGCCGTCCTCCACGACCGCTCGAACGGCCAGGAGTGGCTGCCGCTCGCGAACCTGTCCGAGAACCAGGGCCGCTTCTACGTCTACGACTCGCTGCTGAGCGAGTACGCGGCCATGGCGTTCGAGTACGGCTATTCGGTAGAGCGCGCGGACTCGCTCGTGCTCTGGGAGGCCCAGTTCGGCGACTTCGCCAACGGCGCGCAGTCGGTCATCGACGAGTTCATCTCGTCGGCCGAGCAGAAGTGGGCCCAGCAGTCGGGCGTCGTCCTGCTGCTCCCCCACGGCTACGAGGGCCAGGGGCCGGATCACTCGTCGGCTCGCATCGAGCGCTACCTGCAGATGTGCGCTCAGGACAACATGACGGTCGCGCGGCCCTCCACCCCCGCGTCGTACTTCCACCTGCTGCGCCGCCAGGCTTACGCACGTCCGCGCCGTCCGCTGGTCGTGTTCACGCCGAAGGCGATGCTGCGCCTGCGCGGCGCGACGAGCCCGGTCGAGGACTTCCAAAACGGCAAGTTCGAGCCCGTGATCGACGACACCGCGATCACCGACAAGAGCGCCGTCAAGCGGGTACTGCTGCACTCGGGCAAGATCCACTGGGACCTGAAGTCGGAGCTCGACAAGAAGCCGAACCCGGCGATCGCGCTCGTGCGGCTCGAGCAGTTCTACCCGGCGCCCATCGATGAGCTGAAGGCGGTCCTCGCGGGCTACCCGAATGCCGAGGTCGTCTGGGTCCAGGACGAGCCCGAGAACCAGGGCGCGTGGCCCTTCATCGCGCTCGAAGCCGCCGCAAAGCTCGACGGCCGCTCGGTGCGCGGCATCACCCGGCCCGCTGCGGCGTCGACGGCGACCGGTTCGCCGAAGGTGCACGCGGTCGAGCAGGCGAAGCTGATCGAGCAGGCGCTCACTCTTTGAGCCAGAGGTAGCGAAAAAGGGGCGGACGTGCGAACGTCCGCCCCCTTTTCACTCTCGTGGTCGAGCGCTCAGGCCATCACACCACGCCGGAGCGTAGAGCGCGCTCAGGCGTGTGCGGCCTCCTGGGCCTCCCGCAGACGCGCCAGGACCTGGTCGCGCAGCTCCTCGGGCGCCGATTCCCGGCACGCTCGGGCGACGACCTCGGTGAGCGTGCGCGACACCAGGGCCTCGTCGCGACAAGCCGGGCATGACGCGAGGTGCTCCCGGATGTCGGCGTGCTCGGTCTTGCAGACCTCGTTGCGCAGGTACTCTTCCAGATCGCGTCGCGCCTTCTCGCAGCCGCAGTCACTCATTTCTTGCTCCTCGTGGGGGGCATCTCGATGCCCCGCTCCTTCGCATAGTCGGCCAGCAGGTCACGCAACAGGCGTCTGCCACGGTGCAGACGGCTCATGACCGTGCCGATCGGGGTTTTCATGATGTCGGCGATCTCCTGGTAGGCGAAGCCCTCGACGTCGGCGAGGTACACCGCCAACCGGAAATCCTCGGGGATCGACTGCAGCGCGTCCTTGACCGCGGACGCCGGCATGTGGTCGATCGCTTCAGCCTCGGCGGAGCGGCTCCGGGATGCGGTGGTGGATTCCGCTCCTCCCAGCTGCCAGTCCTCGAGGTCGTCGATGGTGCCCTGGTAGGGCTCCCGCTGCTTCTTGCGGTAGGTGTTGATGTAGGTGTTGGTCAGGATCCGGTACAGCCACGCCTTGAGGTTGGTCCCCTGCGTGAAGGACGACCACGAGGCGAACGCTTTGACGAACGTCTCTTGCACGAGGTCCGCTGCGTCAGCGGGATTGCGGGTCATCCGCATGGCGGCGGCGTAAAGCTGGTCCATGAACGGGAGCGCCTGCTCCTCGAACTGGGCGCTCGGATCGGTGACCGCTTGCTCTTCCATCAGCGGCCAGTCTACGTGGGCGTCCCACGGCGCGACCGCAGGATCGGCGAGTGCGATCATGGGCTCCTCTCACTCGGTAGGACCAACGACCTCGACAGCACGAGGGCGTTCGATACTGTGGAAACCCATGAGCACAGCCGCGTATTCCCCCCGTCCCGCCGACGTCGGCGCGCCGTGGCGCGCGCCCGTCGCCGATGCCCCCGTCCGAGCCGAGGTCGCCGTGCCCGGATCGAAGTCGCTCACCAATCGCGAGCTGGTGCTCTCGGCCCTCGCCGAGACCCCCTCCCGCCTGATCGCGCCGCTGCATTCCGACGATTCCGCGCGCATGATCGACGCGCTGCGAGCTCTCGGCGCCCAGATCGAAGCCGTGCCCGGCGAGGGCCGTTTCGGCCCCGACCTCGTCGTGACGCCGCTCGGGGCGGAACCGGCCGATGCCGTGGTCGACTGCGGGCAAGCCGGCACCGTCATGCGCTTCGTCACTCCCCTCGCCGGACTCGCGCGCGGCGAGGTCACCGTCACGGCCCACGAGAGCGCCCTGCACCGACCCATGGCGGAGATGATCCGGAGCCTCCGCGAGCTCGGCGTCGACATCGACGACGGCGGCCGGTGGACGCTGCCGTTCCTCGTGCACGGGCACGGCCACGTTCGCGGCGGCGAGGTCACGATCGACGCCAGCGCCTCGAGCCAGTTCGTCTCGGGGCTCCTGCTGGCGGCGCCCCGGTTCGATGTCGGGCTCCGCCTCGTGCACGACGGTCACCGCCTGCCGAGCCTGCCGCACATCGACATGACGGTCGAGGCCCTCGGCCACCGTGGCGTGAACGTCGAGCGTCCGAGCGACAGCGAGTGGCTCGTCCCCGCCGGTCCGCTCCGCGGCAAAGAGCTCACGATCGAGCCCGACCTGTCCAACGCGGCCCCCTTCCTGGCCGCGGCCGCGCTGACCGGCGGACGGGTGACCATCCCGCACTGGCCCGTGCACTCGACCCAGCCGGGTGCGCTGCTCGTCGACATCCTGACCGAGATGGGCGCCCGCGTGACGCGACGCAGCGGTGTTCTCGCGGTCTCCGGAACCGGCGAGCTGCGCGGCGTCGACCTCGACCTGTCGGCGGCGAGCGAGCTGACCCCGTCGCTCTTCGCGCTCGCGGCGTTCGCCGACTCGCCGAGCACACTGCACGGCATCGGCCACATCCGCGGCCATGAGACCGACCGCATCGCCGCTCTCGTGGGCAACCTCCGAGCGCTCGGCGGCTCGGCCGAAGAGCTCGAGGACGGCATCCGCATCACGCCCACGCCGCTGCGCGGCGGGCTCTGGCGGGCGCACCACGACCACCGGATGGCGACGGCGGGGGCGATCATCGGCCTGCGCGTCCCGGGCGTCGAGGTCGATGACATTGGCACGACCGCGAAGACGATGCCCGAGTTCCCCCGGCTGTGGGCAGAGATGCTCGGATCCGACGCGCAGGTCGCCGGGTGAGCTGGCTCGGCGGCGACGACGACCTCGACGAGGAGTACGACGAGTCCGACATCCGGATGCGTCCGAATCCGAAGGCGAATCGGCCGCGCACCAAGCGGCGACCCGCCCACAGCGACGCCCAGGTGGCGCGCGTGGTGGGTGTCGACCGCGGCCGCTACACCGTGCTCATCGACGAGGACGGCGACGACGAGCACACTACGCTCGCGGTGCGCGCTCGCGAGCTGCGGAAGCAGCCCATCGTCAGCGGCGACCGGGCACGCGTGGTCGGCGACGTGTCGGGAGACGAAGGCACTCTCGGACGCATCGTCGGCATCGAACCACGCACGACGCTGCTCCGCCGCAGCGCGGACGACACCGACCAGGTGGAGCGGATCGTCGTGGCTAACGCCGATCAGATGGTCATCGTGGTGGCCGCAGCCGACCCTGAGCCCCGCCCGCGCCTGGTCGACCGCTACCTCATCGCGGCGCTCGACGCCGGCATCCATCCCCTGCTCGTGGTGACCAAGACCGATCTCGCCGACCCGGCCGCGTTCCTCGCGCATTTCGAGGGGGTGGACGACCTCGAAGTGCTCACGAGCGGGCGGGGACGGATGCCGGTCGACGAGCTCGGGGCGAAGCTCGTGGGCCACGCCACGGTGTTCGTCGGTCACTCCGGCGTCGGCAAGTCCACCCTCGTGAACGCCCTGGTGCCGACAGCCGCACGGGCGACCGGACACGTCAACGAAGTCACCGGCCGAGGTCGCCACACGTCGAGCTCGACGGTATCGCTTCGTTATCTCGGGCCCGACGGGCGCGGTTGGGTCATCGACACGCCCGGGGTCCGCTCGTTCGGCCTCGGGCACGTCGACCCCGCCAACATCCTCGCCGCGTTCACCGACCTCGCCGCTGTCGCCGAGGAGTGCCCGCGGGGCTGCACGCATCTTCCCGATGCGCCCGACTGTGCGATCGTCGAGGCCGTCGCGCAGGGCCGGCTGGGAGAACGTGGCCCGGCGCGACTCGACTCGCTTCAGCGCCTGCTCGGCACCTTCTCGGCCGGGGTCGACCCGGCGGTTCGCCGTTCTAGGCTGGAATCATGACGCGTCTGCAACCGGGCGACCTCGCCCCCGAATTCTCCCTCGACGACCAGGACGGCTCGACGCTCTCGCTGTCGGACCTGCGCGGACGGCGCACGGTCGTGTTCTTCTACCCGGCGGCCATGACTCCCGGCTGCACGCGGGAAGCCTGCGATTTCCGCGACAGCGTCGAGTCGCTGCGCGCAGCGGGCATCGAGGTCATCGGAATCTCGCGCGATGACGAGGCGAAGCTGCGCCGTTTCCGCGAGCAGGAGCAGCTCACCTATCCGCTTCTCAGCGATCCCGACCACGCCGTGCACGAGGCGTACGGCGCATGGGGCGAGAAGATGAACTACGGCAAGACCGTCGAAGGCGTCATCCGATCGACCTTCGTCATCGACGCCGACGGCCGGATCGAGCACGCGCTCTACAACGTCAAGGCGACGGGTCACGTCGCGCGAGTCCGCGCGCTGCTCGGTCTCGACTGAGAGCCTCGACGACTCAGGCGTCGCCGCGGCCGCGTGCTGCACGCCGGGTCGCGGCCACCAGCAGCACGAAGCCGACCACGCCCGGCACCGCGATGAGCACAGCGGTGCCGGCGTCGGCGTATTGACCCGTGGCAGCGCCGAGGGCGACCGCCAGGATCAGGAGCTGCGCGACGATGCCGCCCGAACGGCCCCACGACACCCGGCGCCAGACCGACACGGCGAATGCTGCGAGGGCTACGGCACCGATGGCGGTCAACACGATGAGGGCGACGGAGCTGGGAACGTCGATGGTGTCGCCGCCGACCAGCGCCACGATCTCCCAGCCGACGACCGCGAGCAACGCGACGGCTTCTGCGGCGAGCACGGCTCCCGCGAGACGTTCGATAGCAGTGGGGGCCATGGCATCCGACCTTCGATCAGAGCCGCGCGATACCGGTATTCACGGCCCGGCGGCGAGCAAATCCGCAGTTCACCCTTGATTCATCTGTCCGGGCTATGGGACGATAGATCAAGCCGTGTGCTCCCACAGCGAAGTGGGGCGAGCATCCGCTCGCACACTTAACCAGGGTACCGGACTACCCGAGTCCGGCCCGACAGAATCACCACCCCAAGGAGCACCACATGGATTGGCGCGACAAGTCTGCCTGCCTGACCGTCGACCCCGAACTCTTCTTCCCCGTGGGCAACACGGGCCCCGCCGTCGACCAGATCGAGAAGGCGAAGGCCGTCTGCGCCCGCTGCACCGTGACGGAGATCTGCCTGCAGTACGCCCTCGAGACCGGCCAGGACTCGGGCGTCTGGGGCGGCCTGTCCGAGGACGAGCGTCGCGCACTGAAGCGCCGCGCTGCACGCGCTCGCCGCGCGTCCTGACCCACTCCCCGACCCCGCTGCCGACACGTCGGCGCGGGGTCCGCGCGTTGACGGGGACCCCGCGACGCGCTCAGCCCGCGTCGCGCTCGATGTAGCGCAGCGGGATCTCGATGGTCACCTCGGTTCCGCTGCCGACGAGCGTGTGCCAGTCGATCGTGCCGCTGAGCTCGCCCTGGATCAGAGTGCGGACGATCTGCGTGCCGAGGCCGCGCCCGACCTGCCCCTCCGGCAGGCCGCTGCCGGAATCGCGCACCTTCACCTCGAGGCGCTCCGCGGAACGCTCGGCGACGATCTCGACATCGCCCTCCGTGCCCGCGAGCCCATGCTCGACGGCATTCGTGACGAGTTCGGTGAGCGCGAGCGCGAGCGGCGTCGCGTACTCGCTCGGCAGGGTGCCGAAGCGCCCCGACGACCGCGTCCGAGCGCGGGTGTTCGGCGCGGCCGCCACCTCGGCGACGAGCTTGAGGACGCGCGCGAACACCTCGTCGAAGTCGACGTTCTGTGCCAGCCCCTCCGACAGGGTGTCGTGCACCACCGCGATCGCCGACACCCGGCGCATCGCCTGCGTGAGAGCGTCACGCGCCTCCTCGGAGTGCGTCCGGCGCGCCTGGATGCGCAGGAGCGAGGCGACGGTCTGCAGGTTGTTCTTCACGCGATGGTGGATCTCGCGGATCGTCGCGTCCTTCGTGATGAGCTCCTGCTCCTGGTGCCGGATCTCGCTCACGTCGCGGCAGAGGACGATCGCGCCGATGCGGGTGCCGTGGTCGCGCAGCGGGATGGTGCGCAGCGACACCGTGACGCCGCGGGCCTCGATGTCGGCGCGCCAGGGGGCACGGCCGGCCATCACGATCGGCAACGACTCGTCGAACTCGCGCTTGCTCGGAAGGATCGCCGTTGCCACCTGGATCAGAGGCTCGCCCTCGAGCTCGTCCTCGAAGCCCAACCGGTTGAAGGCCGAGAGAGCGTTCGGGCTGGCGAAGGTGGTCATGCCGTCGACGTCGAGCCGGATGAGCCCGTCGGATGCGCGCGGAGCGCCGCGACGCGGAGCCGTCGGGGCGTTCAGATCGGGGAAGTCGGACGAGGCGACCATCCCGAACAGATCGTCGGCGCAGTCGTTGAACGTGATCTGCTGACGCGAGGGCGTCCGCGCCTCACCGAGGTTCGTGTGTCGTGTGAGGACACCGACCACGTGGGCGGCGCGCCCCTCGGTCGCCCGTTCCCGGACGATCGGCACCGCGCGTACGCGGGTGGGCGTCTCCTCGAACCAGTCGGGCGAGGCCGAGTCGACGATGCGCGCCTGGGTGAAGGCATCCTTCACCTGCGTGCGCCACTGCGGGCGCACGCGATCGCCGACGATGTCGCGGTAGAAGAGGGTCGCCGCTCCCCCGGGCCGGGTGTGCGCGACGGCGATGAACGAGTCGTCCGCGGTGGGCACCCAGATGACGATGTCGGCGAAGGCGAGATCGGCCAGCAGCTGACCGTCACCGGCGAGGCGGTGCAGCCACTCGACGTCGGCGTCGGTGGACAGTCCTTGAGCATGGACGAGATCGCTGAGGGTCGACACCATCCCAGACTAGGGGGCCGATCCCGACGACGCGGCGTGCGCCGTCACACGATGGCGGCGCGACGCCGCGACCGCGCGCATCGGGGGCGAGATCGCCTCGCCGACGAGTCGGCGGACGGCTGCCGGGATGGGGCCCCGGCCGTTCCCCTCGCCGACGGGCCGGGCCGCCAGCAGAGCCGCATCGGTGGCGCGCGGGTCCCACGGGACGAACCAGCATCGCTCGATCCCGGCGTACCGCTCGAAGCTGCGGCGGATCTGGCCTCGTGGATCGATCCCGAGCGGGCCGCCCCGGAGCTTGTTGACGACGACGTGGACGGGGACGGCTCCGACGGTCGCGCGCAGCTCGGGGTAAGCCCGCAGAAACCGCGAGAGCCCTACGGGGTCGGCGGCAGCGACCGCGACGACCAGGTCGGCCGACTCGAGCGCGGCGAGGGTCGCGGCATTGCGCCGGGGCCCGTCGAGATCGCTGACGATCGCCTCGTCCCGTTCGAGCGATGCCGAGACGTCGACGACGACATCGTCGACCCAGTCACGACAGGTCTCGAGGACGCGCGTGACACGCTCGAACCCGAGTTCCGGCCAGCGCGCCGGCCGGTTGATGCCGACGAGGACATCGACGGCGCCCGCAGGCTCCGCGATGCGAGCCAGTTCCGCCGGTGTCAGTTCGCCGCGCGACGCACGTCGGCACGCGCCGGCCAGGCCCGGCCCCTCGTCGGGAACGCCCAGCGCGACGGCGACGGCGGGCGCGTGTGCGTCCGCGTCCGCGAGCGCGACCCTGCGGCCATCGCGCGCCGTCTCACGAGCGATCTCGATCGACATCGTCGTGCGACCGGGCGCGCCGGCGGGACCCCACACGACGATCACCCTCCCCCGCGATCGAACGGCCGGACTCGATGCGGGAACGGCGGTGACGGCGTCCAAGGCATCAGTGGTCGAATCGACGACGGCGACCCCGAGGATCTCGGCCGCCCGATGCTCGGCCGCGCCCCGGCTCCACGCGACGATCCTGGTCGCGGTGCGGTCGCACAACTCGACGACGTCGCGCGTGAGCCACGAACGGGATGCTGCGAGAAGGAGCACGTCCGCGCCTGCGATTACGGCAGCAGTACCGGATAGCTCGCGCGCCTGTGGAACGGACCACGCGGAGGTCGCGTCGTGCGCCGCGGCGGCCACATCCTCGGGCGCGAGCGCGGTGACCTCGGTGAAACCTCCGGCGCGCAGTCGCTCGGTGAACGGCGCGGCATCGGGAATCGCCACGACGATACGCATCAGCGCGTCCCGCCCGCGGCCGGGATCACCGACACCGCGTCACCGGCCGCGACAGCGGCGAGCGCGGCCGAGACGTCCGTGCGCGCCACCACCAGCTCCACAGCGGCGGAACGTTGCTGTGCCATGAGCCCGTCGCCGGCCTGCACGGCGCGCACCGTGGCTTCTCGGACGAGGATGCGCGGCTCGCCGAAGACCCCTCGCTCGCGCTGCGGCGCACTCCACACCTCGACGCGGGTCCCCGGCGACACGGAGCCGGGCACGGCACCGGCTGTCTGCACGACGACGGTCGTCACCTCGACGTCGTCCGGTGATGCGACTGCGGCGCGCGGCACGAACTCGCCGGCGGGGATCGTCCGCGTCGCGACACCGCCCGGCTCGAGCGCACCAGGTGCGGCATAGATGTCGTCAGCCGATCCGAGCGCCACCTCCACGACGCGCAGATCGGCAGCCTCGACGGTCTCGCCGACGACGATGGTCCGCGCCGAGGTCAGGACCGCGGACGTCTGCCGCGCCGCTGACACCACGGCCCAGACCCCCGCGACGGAGATCGACACGAGGACGACACCGATGATGACGCGCGCGTCGGCGCGACGGATGCGGTTACGGAACGAGGTACGTGCGACCATGCCACCATCGTGGGCGAGGCGGCGCCACGGGCGTGCTGGTTGTCCACAGGGCTGTCAAGAGCCGAGCGGGCGAACATCCGCCCGCGGATAATGGGACCATGCCCGCCACGCCCGACAGCGCGCGCTTCCTGACGCCTTCCCAGGTCGCGGAGATGCTGCAGATCGAGGTCGACGAAGTGGTCGCGCTCGCCGTCGAGGGGCGTCTCGTCGGAGCGAAGGTCGGAACGCCGCCCCGCTGGCGGATCGAGTCGTCCAGCGTCGAGGATTACCTCGACGCGCAAGTCGAAGACGCCCGCCGCGCCGCCCTGTGGCAGCAGTCGCAGGTCGCCAGCTTCCCCGAGCTGTGGGGGCGGCGGAACCGCAGCGACTGACTTCTCAGCCGTGGCCGCTCTGCAGGTGCAGGACCCGCAGAGCCGAGTAGGCGATCATCCGGTGCCCCGTGACAGCGCTCGGTCGCCGCGGCTCAGCTGCGTCGTGCAGCGCGAGATCGAGGTGGTCGGCGCCCGCGCGATCGATCGTCCCCGCCCAGGTCTTTCCGCCCGCGACCACGATGTGCACGGGGACGCGACGGCGCGCCAGGTCACGCAGCACGAACCCGAGCGTCATCCGTTCCGACAGCGCCGAGCCGCGTCCCGCGGGACGCGCGCTGCGGAGCAGATCAGGTTCCGCGAGGACGACCGACGACGCAGCGGCGAAGGGCACGACGGCGGCACCGGGGCCGTCCGCGCGGTCCAGGCCCACCCAGTCGGCTCCCACCCCCGTCAGGCGGCCGCGGATCGGATCACCGGCGGCCACATCGACGGTCACCTCTGCGCCGATCGATTCCTGAAGCCGCTCGCGCAGAGTCAGCCGCGAGAGTCGCAACCGCTCGGCCTCGGTGTCGAGCGCCGCTCGCTCGGCCTCCCACTCGGAGTCGAGCTGGTGTTCGAGATCCTCGAAGAACCGCTGCCATCGCACCCCGTGAGGCTAGCGGTGACGCGGCGCACCCCGAGGGCGCTTTCCACAGGTTGGAGGATTCTCATCCGGCCAGATTCGGCGGTGTGCTGTACTCGTCGGCGTTGACACAGCCGATGGAAGGAGGAGCGTGCGATGACGTCGATGAGCGCGAACCAACCCCGCCGGTACCCCCGCATCGGGTCCTCGCTCGACGTCGCCGAGTACTTCGCAGCGCAGCCGACGTCGACGGCAGATCTGCCCGATCCCGAGCCACTGATCCGCAACCTGACCCGCGGGGTCCTCGAGGTGCTGGCGGGAGTGCGCGAGGTCGAGCAGCTCGCTCGGTGGCTGAGCGAGGACGCTTTCCGCGTTCTCGTCACGCGCGCGAATCTCGCGGCGCGTGCACGCAGTGCCCGACAGGTGGCGCCGGCGCGGCCCGTCCACTCGATCGTCTCGGTCCGCACGTGCGAGCCGGCGGACGGCGTCGTCGAGGGCACGGTGGTCGTCACCACTCCGCATCGGACGCGGGCCGTCGCGCTCCGGCTCGAAGGCCTCGACGGGCGGTGGCGCGCGACGTCGCTCGCCCTGCTGTGACGGGCTACTGCTTGTACGACGAGAGGAAGTTGCCCAGCCGCTCGATCGCCTCGGTCAGCACGCGCGCCTCGGGCAGCGTGACGATGCGCAGGTGATCCGGATCGGGCCAGTTGAAGCCGGTTCCCTGCACCAGCAGCACGTGTTCCGCGACGAGGAAGTCGTAGACGAGCTTGCCGTCGTCATGGATGTCGTAGACCTCGGGGTCGAGGCGCGGGAAGGCGTACAGCGCGCCCTCGGGCTTGTGACAGGTCACGCCGGGGATGCTCTCGAGACCCTGCCATGCGGCATCCCGCTGCTCGTGCAACCGCCCCGACGGGGCGATGAGCGCCTCGATCGACTGCACGCCCGACAGCGCCGCCTGAACCGCGAACTGCGCCGGCACGTTCGGGCACAGCCGCGTGGATGCGAGCAGCTGGATGCCCTCGAGGAAGCCCTTCGCGTGCGCCTTGGGCCCGGTGATGACGAGCCAGCCCGACCGATATCCGGCGACGCGGTACGTCTTGGAGAGGCCGTTGAAGGTCAGGCAGAGGAGATCGGGAGCGAGCGTCGCCAGCGGGATGTGGGTCGCCTCGTCGTAGAGGATCCGGTCGTAGATCTCGTCCGAGAGCAGAAGGAGCGAGTTCTCACGGGCGATCTGCACGATGCCTTCGAGTACCTCGCGGCTGTAGACCGCACCCGTGGGGTTGTTCGGGTTGATGACGACGATCGCCTTCGTCTGCGGGGTCACCTTCGAGCGGATGTCGTCGAGGTCGGGCTCCCAGCCCTGTGTCGCGTCGCACAGGTAGTGCACGGGCTTGCCGCCGCCGAGGCTCGTCATGGCGGTCCACAGCGGATAGTCGGGCGCTGGGATCAGCACCTCGTCACCCTCGTCGAGGAGAGCCTGCATCGTCATCGTGATGAGCTCGGAGACACCGTTCCCGAGGTAGACATCGTCGGGATCGACGTGCGGGAACCCGGGAACCTCCTCGTACCTCGAGACGACGGCGCGCCGCGCAGAGAGGATGCCGCGGCTGTCGCTGTAGCCGTGCGCGTTGGGCACCGACTCGATCATGTCGCGGACGATCTGGAAGGGGGCCTCGAACCCGAAGATGGCGGGGTTGCCGGTGTTGAGCTTGAGCACCCTGTGGCCGTCGGCCTCCAGTCGGTCGGCCTCGGCCAGGGCGCTGCCGCGAATCTCGTACAGGACGTCCTTGAGCTTCGATGACTGATCGAGGATTCGGCGGTTCATCCGATCAGGATATCCGGGGGTCGAGCGGGCCGATCGACGATGCGTGGCCCGCTCGCCGGATCACTTCTTCTTGCCCGCAGCCCGCCTCGCCGCGCGGTTGCCCGCGTCGGCGGCATCCTCGTCGGCACCCGTCTTCTGGCCGAACGCGCCGCGGGGGCCGTCGGCGGGAGCCTCCTGCTCCGCCGCGTGCTGACGGGCCTTAGCCGTGGCGCTCTTCTGCACCTGACCGCGGTCGTTGCGCACCTCGACCTCGCCCGATCCGGTGTCGCTCGGGGCGGAGTATTCGAGCTTCTGCGTCTCGACGGGCGTCGGGGTGAGCCCCTTGGCGTCGACCTCGCCGCTCTCGGCGGAGCGCACCTCGACCTCGAGGTTGTAGAGGAAGCCGACCGACTCCTCCTTGATCTGGCTCATCATCGACTGGAACATCTCGTAGCCTTCGCGCTGATACTCGATGAGCGGGTCGCGCTGAGCCATGGCCCGCAGGCCGATGCCGTCCTTGAGGTAGTCCATCTCGTAGAGGTGGTCGCGCCAGCGGCGGTCGAGCACCTGCAGCACGACGCGCCGCTCGAGCTCACGCATAGCGGGTTCGCCGAGCGCCTCCTCGCGGTTCTGGTAGGCGATCTTCGCGTCGGAGAGCAGCTCGCGCTTGAGCACCTCGGCGGTGATCCGCCCCTTGTTCCCCGCTTCGGCGACGACCTCGTCGATCGTGACACCCACGGGGTAGAGGGTCTTCAGCTCGGTCCACAGAGCGTCGAAGTCCCAGCTCTCGGTGTGGCCCGACGACGTGTGGTCGTCGATGACGGCACTGATGGCGTCTTCGATGAAGTGCTGCACGCGCTCCGACAGGTCGTCGCCGTGGAGCACCTGGCGGCGGTCGGCGTAGATCGCCTCACGCTGACGATTGAGCACGTCGTCGTACTTGAGGACGTTCTTGCGGATCTCGGCGTTGCGCGCCTCGACCTGCGCCTGCGCGCTCTTGATCGCCCGCGAGACCATCGACGACTCGATCGCGACGTCCTCGGGGAAATTCGTCCGCGCAAGGATCGCCTCGGCCGCGCCCGACTGGAACAGACGCATCAGGTCGTCCGTCAGCGACAGGTAGAACCGGCTCTCACCGGGGTCGCCCTGACGGCCCGAACGACCGCGCAGCTGGTTGTCGATGCGGCGCGACTCGTGACGCTCCGTGCCGAGGACGTACAGACCACCGGCTGCGACGACCTTCTCGGCCTCTTCGGCGACGGTCTCGCGGACCGACGCGAAGACCTCGTCCCACGCGGCCTCGTACTCCTCCGGGGTCTCGACGGGGTCGAGCCCGCGCGACTTCATCTCCTGGACGGCGAGGAACTCCGCGTTGCCGCCCAGCATGACGTCGGTACCGCGACCGGCCATGTTGGTCGCGACCGTGACGGCGCCCAGGCGGCCGGCGCGGGCGACGACCTCGGCCTCACGGGCGTGGTTCTTGGCGTTGAGGACCTCGTGCTTGACGCCCTTCTTCGCGAGCAGGCGCGAGAGGTACTCGCTCTTCTCGACGCTCGTCGTGCCCACGAGCACCGGCTGACCCGTCGCGTGACGCTCGACGATGTCCTCGACCACCTGCGCGAACTTCGCGGTCTCGTTCTTATAGACGAGATCGGGCTGGTCCTTGCGGATCATCGGCTTGTTCGTCGGGATCGGGACGACGCCGAGCTTGTAGGTCGACATGAACTCGGCCGCCTCGGTCTCGGCGGTACCGGTCATGCCCGAGAGCTTGTCGTAGAGGCGGAAGTAGTTCTGCAGCGTGACTGTGGCCAGCGTCTGGTTCTCGGCCTTGACCGGAACGCCTTCCTTCGCCTCGATGGCCTGGTGGATGCCCTCGTTGTAGCGGCGGCCGACGAGGATACGACCCGTGTGCTCGTCGACGATCATGACCTCGCCGTTCATCACGACGTAATCGGTGTCGCGCTTGAACAGGGCACGCGCCTTGATCGAGTTGTTCAGGAACGAGATGAGCGGGGTGTTCGCCGACTCGTAGAGGTTGTCGATGCCGAGGTAGTCCTCGACCTTCTCGATACCGGGCTCGAGCACTCCGACGGTGCGCTTCTTCTCGTCGACCTCGTAGTCGACACCCGGTTCGAGGGTGAGGGCGACGCGCGCGAACTCCACGAACCAGCGGTTCGCCTCCCCCGACGACGGCCCCGAGATGATGAGCGGGGTCCGGGCCTCGTCGATGAGGATGGAGTCGACCTCGTCGACCACCGCGAAGAAGTGGCCGCGCTGCACGAGGTCTTCGCGGCGCCACGCCATGTTGTCGCGCAGGTAGTCGAACCCGAACTCGTTGTTGGTGCCGTACGTGATGTCGGCCGCGTACTGCTCACGTCGGACCTCGGGGGTCTGCCCCGAGACGATCGTCCCCGTCGTCATGCCGAGCGCGCGATAGACGCGACCCATGAGTTCGGACTGGTACGAGGCGAGGAAGTCGTTGACGGTGATGACGTGGACGCCCTTGCCCGCGATGGCGTTCAGGTAGGCCGCGAAGGTGGCCGTCAGCGTCTTGCCCTCACCGGTCTTCATCTCGGCGATGTTCCCGAGGTGGAGGGCCGCACCGCCCATGACCTGCACGTCGTAGGGGCGCTGACCCAGCGTGCGCTTGGCGGCCTCGCGGACCGCGGCGAACGCCTCCGGCATCAGCCGGTCGAGCGTCTCGCCGGCCTCGTGACGCGCGCGGAGCTCGGCGGTCTCGTTCCGCAGCTCGTCGTCGGTGAGGCGGGCGTAGTCCTCTTCGAGCGCGCCCACGGCCTTGACGATCTGCTGCAGGCGGCGCAGCACACGGCCCTCACCGGCGCGGAGCAGTTTCTCGAGAGGGTTGGCCACAGCGGATCTCCATCTGTCGGGTGCGCCGACGCCACGTCGGCCGCGCCCGCGCGTACGCACGGGCATATGGAGCCATGTTATCGGCCCGTGACCTTGGCGTCGCCTGCGAGAGACGACGACATCCCCTCCTCCGCCGACCGCCGAGACCTAGGATCGGAACATGGCTGGATTCTGGGGCAGACGCAAGCGGGAACAGCAGGACGTCGCGGACGCGGACGCGAACCTGGCACGCGAGGCCGACATCGCCCTCGTCGGGGCGGACGAGCGCCTGCGCGTCACGAGCGACGAGATGGTCTTCGCCGAGGCCGAGCTCGGCGAGGAGGCCACGGCACCTCTGCGCGAGGCCATCGCCGCCGTGCGCCACCACCTCGGCGAGGCGTTCCACCTCAAGCAGCTCAACCACGACGAGATCCCCGACACGCCGGAAGAGGTGCGCACGCGCAACGCGCGCATCGTCCAGCTGTGCGAGTGGGCTCAGGATCTGCTCGACGACCGTGTATCGGCCCTGTCGGAGGCGATCGAGCGCGCGCGGCGGGCGCCCGAGATCCTCGCCGGCATCCGCGCCGACGTCGACACTCTGCGCGAGCGCATCGACCCCGCACGCGCCGTCATCGACCGGGTCTCGAGCCGCTATCACCCCGACGCGCTCAACCGGGTCAGCGGGAACGCGGACGAGGCCGCCGGACTCCTCGAGTTCGCCGAGCACGGGGCGGATGTCGCCGAGCGCCGGCGTGCTGCCGGCGAGCGCGGGCCGGCGAACATCGCGCTGGAGACGGCGACCGAAGCGGTGCGCCGCGCGCGCACGCTGCTCGACGCGGTCGACGACTTCGAGGTCGAAGCGCTGCGAGCGCAGTCGACGCTCGCCGATGTCGTGGCCGACTCGCGTGACGACCTCGTCGCCGCGCGGACGGCACCGCAGACCCCGGCGGTCACCACCGCGATGGCGGAGCTCCAGCAGGCGCTGACCCGCGTCAGCCCCGCCGGGTCGAAGGGCGATCCGTTCGCCGAGCTGTCGATGCTCCGCGAGAAGAACGCCGCTCTGGACGTCGCCGTCGACACCGCCCGCGAGCGGGCGGCCCGCCCGATCCCGCCCGAGAGCCACGTGCGACACGCCATCGACGACGCCGACCGACAGTTGTCCGTCGCGCGCAGCGTCATCGCCGGACACCGCGGCTGGATCGGTGCGGACGCGCGCACGCGACTGGCCGAGGCCGAGAGCCTGCGACTCGGGCTCGCCCCGGTCGGTCCGATCCCCGAGGACGATCGCGAGAAGGCGCTGGCCGACGCGCGGCGCTGCGCCGCTCTCGCCGGCGAAGCCCTGCAGCTCGCCCAGCGCGACATCGACGGCTCGCGCCCGAACGACGGCTGGGGCGGCCCCGGAGGATACGGCGGCGGCTGGGGCGGTCGCGGCAGCGGCGGCAACATGGTCGGCGGCATCCTGGGCGGTCTCGTGATCGGCAGCATGCTCGACGGCATGTTCGACTGACGGCCCGGTTTCGACCGGCACACGACGGGGGCGGATGCCGTGATGGCACCCGCCCCCGTCGTCGTCCTCAGGTCAGGACGCCAGCTCGGCCTCCGGCGGGGCGGCTGCGGTCAGCGAGATGACACCGTAGTCCCAGCCCTTGCGGCGATACACGACGCTCGGGTGGTCGGTGCGCGCGTTGATGAACAGGAAGAAGTCGTGGCCCACGAGCTCCATCCGGTCGACGGCTTCCTCGACGGTCATCCATTCAGCACCGAACTCCTTCGTGCGGATGACGACGGGCGTGTAGTCCTCTTCCTCCGCCGAGTCGCCGATGACGGGCACCTCGCCCGTCGCCACGGCACGCAGGACGTCGACCGACGCCGGTTCGACGTCGATGCCTTCCAGGGCTCCGGTTCCCTTGTCGAGCTTGGCCCCGCGGGGGTGGTTCCGCGCGTCGACCCGCTTGTCCTTGGCGCGACGCACCTGCTCGACGAGCTTGTCGACCGCGAGGTCGAGGGCGACGAACTTGTCGCCGTCCGTGGCCTCGGCCCGAACGATCGGTCCCTTTCCGGTGAGGGTCAGTTCGACGGTCTCATCATCCATGCGCCCGTTGCGGTAGGCGTGATGCGTGACCTTGATGTCGAGGCGCTGCGCACGGGGTGCGAGCGTCTCGATGCGACTGGACTTCTCTTCAGCCACCGTGCGGAAGCGATCCGTGATCCCGACTCCCACGCCGACGATGCTGGTTTCCATCCTGACCTCCTTGCTCCGGTCCGCCCGGTTCAAGGGCGGACCTTCGTTCGCCTTGGTCTCCCCCACGCTAGTGCGGCGAGCGAGCAATGTCACTCATGAACCGCCAGGAATATCTCCGACCGTCATCCGCAAGGGCGTGTCGGCGAGCACGACGGCCCCGACGACGCGTGAGCCGGCCTCGTGGAGCGCACGCCGAGCCTCGCGCAGCGTCGCCCCGGTGGTCATGACGTCGTCGACGATGACAGCGGCCGTCGTGCCGGGCCGTGCCACGAACGAGCCCGCGACATTCCGCTGCCGCTCGGCGCGGTCGAGCCGACGCTGATCGAGGACGCGGCCGCGCACGCGGAGCCGACGTGCCGTGCGGACGTCGCCGTGCCGTGCGATCATCTCGGGCACGGCGTACCCCCGTCGTCGCAGGGCCGCCCGAGACGGCGGAACGGGAACGAGCACGGCGTCCTCCCACCCCGCATCGCGGACGAGGCCTGCCACCAGACGGCCGAGGGGGCGGCACAATCCGGTGCGGCCGTCTTCCTTGAGCGCGCGGATGATGCGTGCCGCAGCGCCCTCGTACCGCGCGAGGCTCCGGACGTCGAGACCGTCGGCATCGCGCCGGCGCGGCCGCGGCAGCTCCGCGACGCACGTCGCGCAGAGCGCGCGTCCCGGTGCGTCGCATCCGGCGCACCAGACGGGCATCAGGAGGTCGAGCGCGTCCGCGAGGTGTTCTCGCCAGGACTCGGGACGGGAGGCGATCGGCTGCACGCTTCCATGCTGTCGAGGCGCTCGCGTCGCCCCTGGCACCGAACCTCCCCGTTGTGGAAGAGAGCGCCGACACGGCCGGTGGGGAGGAGTCAGCGCGGCGAACCCTGTTGGCTGGCGAGCACCCGGATGCCGCCCGCGACCGTCGGCCAGGCCTGGCCCTTCTGCGCGTAGAGCACGCCCTCGCCGTCG
The DNA here is from genome assembly GCF_027157935.1 of Microbacterium sp. H37-C3. Lineage (NCBI taxonomy): Bacteria > Bacillati > Actinomycetota > Actinomycetes > Micrococcales > Microbacteriaceae > Microbacterium > Microbacterium sp. H37-C3. Next base: position 330,729 of record NZ_JAPVLR010000003.1, read on the forward strand.
AGCAGCCGCACGGCGCGCAACTGATTCGTCGCTGCGATGGCGACCGGCCCCGCCGGCGCCGTGATCCGCTCGCCGAACCCGCCCACCGACTGCGAGATGACGACATCGGCGTCGCCGTCCTCGGCGAGGACCGCGATGGTCGAACCGTCGACCCAGCTCGCGTCGATGCCCGTGCCCGGCAGCTGGGTCACGGTCTCACGATCGCCGAGCCCGACGGGCGAGCCGTCGTCGTCGCGGAGGATGCCGGCGATCCACAGCGCCGGGCGCGAGCCGTCGCGAACCAGGGCGGCGATGCGCGTTCCGTCCCGTGACACCTCGATGCTCGAGATCTGCGATGCGCCCGGCCAGGCGTTCGCGATGGAGACGACCGTTCCGTCCGCCCCGGTCGCCGTGAGCCCCGACGGCGCACTGGCGGGGACGCTCCAGATGAATCCCTGCGGATCGATCGTGGGGTCGATCAGGCCCGCCCGCTCGTCGACGATCTCGAAGGTGGCGTCATCGCGCGCGCGCACGACGGCACCGGCGGCCGTGCGCACAGCGGCCGCACTCCGGTCGGTCCCCACCTGGATCGACTCGGGGTCGAGCTCGGGGATGACGGTCGACAGCCCGGGCAGCGGCTCGATCTCGGAGCCGGAGAGGAACCCGAAAGCGTCTTCGGTGAGCACGGCGGGTCGGACGTCGACGCGGATAGGACGGACGTCCACCGCCTGCGCAGCGACCGGCTCACCGTCGACCGACATCTGGGCGCCGCGGATGCCGGCGGACTGGAGGCTCGCGTCGAGCTGCGCCTGCATCCGGTTGCGGGTCTCGGGCACGATCGCGAGCGCAGACTGCGACAACGGCACCTGTGCAACGCCCCCCTCGAGCGGAACCGCGCGGGTCGCGAGCTCGAGGCTCTCGGGGAACGCCGAGTACACCGCGCCGGACAGCCACGGGCTCGGGTCGCCGTCGATGAGGGCCTCGGTGATGTGGGTGGCCGCGTTGGTCGCCGGAAACCAGCGACGATCGGGCACGAGATACGTCCACGAGCGATCGAAGTACATCACGGAGTATTCGCGGAAGACCGCTTGGAACCGGGCGCGGTCGAGCACGACGCCGTCGGGGGCGTCCGAGATGCGCCACTCGCCGTCCACCTCGACGAGAGCGAAGTCGAGCGGCATGGATCCGCCGTCGGTCACCGACAGCGCGCCGGACGCGTCGACCGCGGCCTCAGGGGTGATGGAGACCGTGACGGTCCCGTCGCCGGCGACGGTGTACACCCGTTCGCCGGGAAGGTCGATCGTGGCGCGCGCGGTCGGCTGCCACGACGATCGGAAGTCCGGTGCGAGGAACTGCCGGGCGGTCCCCCAGTCGTCCCGAGGCCCCGACCCGGCCGCGAGGAAGCCCGCGACGATCTGCTGCGGCGTTGCTCCCGGGGGCGGATCGTCGGGCAGGAACGAGAAGTCGACCGAGCCGGCTTCCTGATCGATCGGGGCGCCCGCGACGACCGGACCGGAGGTCGGCAGCCCCGTGCAGCCCGCGAGCAGCAGCACGAACAGCATCCCCAGGACGGCGGCGACCGGGCGCAGACGCATCACGACGAGCCTTTCGCGGAACGAGGAAGGGAGATCGGCTGGGTCAGGCCCAGGTCGTCGAAGGGTACGCCATCCTCACCGGGATCGACCGAGAGCGGGGAGTGCCCGTCGAGCGGCTCGCGGCGTCGAGGGATGGTGAGCACGAAATTCGTTCCGCGCCCCAGCTCGGACCACACCGCCAGGGTGCCGCCGTGGAGCCGCGCGTCGCCGAGGGCGATCGAGAGCCCCAGGCCGGTGCCCCCGATGGTGCGCTTGCGTGACGGATCGGCGCGCCAGAAACGGTCGAAGACGCGCTCGGCGTCGGCCGGGCGCATCCCGAGGCCGTAGTCGCGCACGCCGATCGCGACCGCTCGGGCATCGCTGTCGACGCTGACGACGATCGGTCGGCCTTCGCCGTGCTCGATCGCGTTGCCCAGCAGGTTGCGGACGATCCTGCGCACGCGTCGCGGGTCCATCTCCACGGGCGAGTAGCCCCCGGGTGCCACGAGGCGCACGTCGCTGCCGTGCTGCTCCGCGAGCTGCGCCATCGATGCGATGACATCCTCCGCGAGCTGCGTCATGCTCGTCGGCTCGCTCTCGAGCTGCACCGAGCCCGCGTCGTAACGGCTGATCTCGAGCAGATCGGTCAGCAGCACCTCGAACCGGTGCACCTGGTCGTGCAGCAGCTCCGCGGCGCGCGCCGCCACCGGATCGAACTCCTCGCGCCGATCGTTCAGCATGTCGGAGGCCAGCCGGATCGTCGTCAGCGGCGTGCGCAACTCGTGCGAGACATCCGATACGAAGCGCTGCTGAACCTGCGAGAGCTCCGCCAGCTCCTTGATCTGGGACTCGATGCTGTCGGCCATCGCGTTGAAGGACCGTCCGAGGGTCGCGAACTCGTCCTCGCCGCGCACCTGCAGCCGCACCGCGAGGTCTCCCGCCGCCAGTCGCGAGCTGCTCTCGGCGGCCTGGGCGATCGGCTCGGTGACCGAGCGCAGCACGATCCACGAGATCGCGCCGATGAGGACGACCAGCCCCACGCCGACGATCCACAGCGTGATCTGGACGAAGCCGAGCGTCTGGGCCTCGCTGGCGAGGTCGTACCCGAGATACAGCTCGTAGGCGCCTACCTCCGGCAGCACGATCTGCTGCCCGACGACGATGCCGGGCACCTGCCCGCCGCCGGAGACGGCGAAGCCGACGGGCTGCCACCACTGCAGCTCGTCGTCGCTCTGCACCTGTGCGCGAAGCGCGTCGCTGATGCGGTCGGCCGGGAGACCCGCCGAGTCGAAGTCCTGCGGCGCGATGGCGGACGGTTCCGAGGAGATCCGGAAGGCGGCGATGCGATCGGTCGAGGACTGCCGCTGGATGGACGTCCGCACGCTCTCCATCAGATTGTCGACGGCGACGACGTCGCCCCCGACCTCGGCGGCATCCAGGGTCGCCTGCGCCGACTGGGTCGCGCGCTGCGCCTCTCCGAGCAGCTGCGAGGTGCGCGACTCGAAGAGGTCGTTCTGGATCGCCAGCGACATCCACACCAGCGCCACGGTGATCGTCAGCGCCGTGGCGCCCAGCGTGATCGCGACGGTGCGGAACCGCAGCGATCGTCGCCAGGTCCGGGCGAGCCGGCGCCCCCAGGATCGCCAGCCGTGCGTCGCGACCGTCGCCGTCGTGACGGTGCGGATGGGCATCGGCGCGTCAGATGACGGCGCCGGCGCGATAGCCGACGCCGCGGACGGTCGTCACGATGCGCGGGTTGTCTGGGTCGATCTCGACCTTCGCCCGCAGCCGCTGCACGTGCACGTTCACGAGCCGCGTGTCGGCCTTGTAGTGGTAGCCCCACACCTGCTCGAGGAGCATCTCGCGCGAGAAGACCTGCTGCGGCTTCGAGGCGAGCGCGACGAGCAGCTCGAACTCCAGCGGCGTCAGCGCGATGGCGTCGCTGCCGCGCCGCACCTCGTGGCCCTCGACGTCGACGACGAGGTCGCCGATGCGCAGCGACTCGGAGGCCGACGCGACGGCGGGGCGCAGGCGCGTGCGGATGCGGGCGACGAGTTCCTTGGGATTGAACGGCTTGACGATGTAGTCGTCGGCGCCCGACTCGAGCCCGCGCACGACGTCGGCCGTGTCGGTGCGCGCGGTCAGCATGATGATCGGCACGCCCGACTCCGCACGCACCTGCGTGCAGATCTCGATGCCGTCCACGCCGGGGAGCATGAGGTCGAGGAGGATGAGGTCGGGTTTCTCGGTGCGCCAGGTCTCGACAGCCGCCGCGCCGTCGGCGCAGAAGACGGTGTCGAACCCCTCGGTGCGCAGCACGATGCCGATCATCTCCGCCAGTGCGGTGTCGTCATCGACCACCAGGATGCGAGAAGTCATGGGCGGCGTTCGTCTTTCGGCTCGGGCTCGCGCGCGACGTGCGCGTATTCACCGTACCCGACCCACGGACCCGCGACTCCGGATGCCGCGCCCTCGTGTGACACGATGGGTTCGACCGAGCCGACTGTTCCAGGAGTGCATCGTGACGTCATACCCCGCGTGGACGCCGGCGCCGCGTCCCGGCATCATCCCGCTTCATCCGCTCTCGTTCGGGGTGATCCTGGGCCGTTCGTTCTCCGCCCTGCGGCAGAACCCCAAGGTGCTGCTGGGCTTCGCGCTGGTCGTGCAGACGGTCGCGATCCTCGTCGCCACCGCGGGCATCGTCGCGGTGGGCTTCGCGACGTTCGGCCGACTCGCGTCGCTGCGCCCCGGCACCGACGAGTTCGAGACGGTCCTGGCCGGGTCCATCGCGATCAGCGGGGCGACGGCGCTGGTGCTGTCGCTGGCCTCCGGCGCGCTCGGCGTGCTCGTGCAAGGCGTCGTGGTCAGCGAGGTGGCCCATGCCGTCGTCGCCGAGAAGCACACGCTCGGCGCGCTGTGGCAGCGGGTGAAGCCGGTGGCGTGGCGACTGATCGGATACTCGGCTCTGGTCTTCCTCATCGTGGCCGTCGTCATCGGCGTCCTCGCCGCGGGCGTCATCGGGCTCGCCGTGAGCGTGGGGCCGGCGGCGATCGTCCTCGCCATCCTCCTGGCCTTGTCGGCGATACCGCTCAGCCTGTGGCTGAGCACGAAGCTGCTGCTGGTGCCCTCGGTCATCGTCCTCGAGCAGGCGAGCGTCTTCGGGGCGATCGGGCGATCCTGGCGGCTCACCCGCGGCCGGTTCTGGCCGACCCTCGGGATCATCGTCATCATCTCGATGAGCTTCGGCATCCTCGCACAGGTCATCAGCGTGCCCTTCTCGTTCGTCACGATGGGGCTGACATCGGTCATCACTCCCACCGGCGACCCCGAACCCGGCCAGATCATCGCCCTGCTCGTCGGCACGCTGTTCGCCCAGGCGTTCGTCACCCTCATCCAGACCATCGCGGTCATCGTCCAGTCGACCGCCGGCGCGCTCGTCTACGTCGACTGCCGGATGCGCCGCGAGGGACTCGACCTCGATCTGTCGGCGTACATCGATCAGCGCGATGCCGGCACGCCCGCGCCCGATCCGTATCGGCGAAACGTGGGACGCGCGATGGACGGACGCTGGCAGCCGCCCGCGGCCTATGCCGGCACGCAGCCGGGCTACCCGCCGCCGGCCGCGCAGTACCCCGGCTATCAGCCCGTTCAGTCCCCGCCCGCCGGATCGCCCGCGCCGCAACAGCCCGCCGCGGCCGCCGAGCCCCCCGTCGCACCGGCGGACCGCCCGTCGTCGACCGACTGGACCGCTCCGGGCGCTGACCGCGCATGAGGCTCTTCGCCACCCCGATCGCACCCGACCCGGACGAAGCCCGTCGATGGGCGGAACAGGAATTGTCGAAGACCGCGTACCAGGAGGCCGAGCCCACCCCGATCGACCGCTTCGCGCGCGGCGTCGTCGACTTCCTCGCGGCTCTCTTCAGCGGGCAGGTCCCCGCGACGCTCGGCCCGTGGCTCGCGGTCGGCGCGATCGTGGTGCTGCTGGTGCTGGTCGCCGTGGCGATCCTCATCTGGGGGCGTCCCCGCGCGGTCGTCCGCTCGCGCGCGAGCGTGCCGCTCTTCGGTGAGGACGAGACGAGAAGCGCCGCTCAGCTGCGCTCGGACGCCGAGGATGCCGCGCGCCGCAGCGCGTGGGACGAAGCCATCGTGCTGCGCATGCGTGCGCTCGCCCGTGGACTCGCCGAGCGGACGATCGTCGACCCGGCCCCGGGCACGACCGTGCATCGCTTCGCTGCTGAGGCGGGGCGCGCCTTCCCGGCAGAGAGCGTCGAGCTCGAAGCGGTGGCGCGGACCTTCGACGACGTTCGCTACCTTCGACGCCCGGGAACAGCCGAGGGCTACGCCGCCGTGCGCACCCTCGATGAGCGACTGGCCGGCGCGCGGGTCGAGGTGCCCGCATGAGCGCGGGGGTCGCGACGCCGCCCGTCGGCCGTCGATCGCGCTCGGTGCTCGGCTGGGCGGCGGTGACCGCCGGCCTTCTCGTCGCCGGCCTCGCCGTCGCCGCCGTCGCCGGCATCAACACCATGCCGGCGCAGGGCCTCCTCGATCCGGAGGCCGCCGGGCCGGAGGGCTCGCGCGCACTGGCCGAACTGCTGCGCGATCGCGGCGTCGAGGTCGAGATCGCCCGCGACCGCACGGCCGCCCTCCAGGCGCTCGAGGGCGGCGACGCGACGCTCGCGATAGCCGACACCGCACCCCTCGATGACGACGACCTCCGGGAGCTGCGGGATGCCGCCTCCGTCGTCGTCCTGCTCGAGCCGCGCACGCGCGATCTGCGTGTGCTCTTCGGAGAACCGCGCAGCGCCGGCTTCGGCGACGGCTCAGCCGTCGCACCCGCATGCGACCTGCCCGCCGCAGCCGTCAGCGGGCCGGTCCGGCCGGGCGAGGTGTTCACCGGAGACGGCGCAGACCGCACCTGTTACGCGGCCGGCGACGGCTACGGCCTCATCGTCTCGGGCCGCGGCGCCGACACTGTCGTCGCCCTGGACGCGACCGCGCTGCTGGTCAACCAACGGCTCGCCGAAGCGGGCAACGCCGCGCTCGGCCTGAATCTGCTGGGCGGCACCGGCATCGTCGTGTGGTACCTGCCGTCGATCGGCGACGGTTCTCTCACCGCCGCGCCGTCGCTGGGTGAGCTCACGCCGCCCTGGGTGACACCGTCGATTCTCCTGCTCGTCGCCTCGGCCGTCGCGGCCGCCATCTGGCGGGGCCGGCGCTTCGGCCCGCTCGTGGTGGAGAATCTGCCCGTCACCGCCCGCGCGTCCGAGACCACCGAGGGTCGGGCACGCCTGTACGCCGCGTCAGCCGACCCCGTGCACGCGCTCGACCAGCTCCGCCGCGAGACGTTGCGCCGCATCGCGCGCCTGCTGGGACTCGGCGCCGCCGACGCCGGCGCGATCGCCGATGCCGCGGCGAGCCGCATCGGAGACGATCGCGCGCGCGTCCGCGGCATCCTGCTCGATGACCTCCCCCGTATCGATCGCGACTTCGTCGACGCCGCCGACCGTCTGCGCGAGGTGGAAGCAGCAGTCCTCCGATCCGTCCGTCCCGAAAGGAACACCCCATGAGCGAGACCGCACCCGGCGACCTGCGCGAGGCGATGAACCGCGTCCGGCTCGAGGTCGGCAAGGCCGTCGTCGGACAGGACGGGGCCGTCACGGGCCTCCTGATCGCGCTTCTCGGCCGCGGACACGTGCTGCTCGAGGGCGTGCCCGGCGTCGCCAAGACGCTGCTCGTGCGCACCTTCAGCCGAGCGGTCGGCCTCGACACCGCCCGCATCCAGTTCACCCCCGACCTCATGCCGGGCGATGTCACCGGATCGCTCGTCTACGACGCCCGCGCCGGGGAGTTCGAGTTCCGTTCCGGGCCCGTCTTCACCAATGTGCTCCTCGCCGACGAGATCAACCGCACGCCGCCGAAGACGCAGGCCGCGTTGCTCGAGGCCATGGAGGAGCGCCAGGTCTCGGCCGACGGCGTCTCGCGTCCGCTGCCCGATCCGTTCCTCGTCGCCGCGACGCAGAACCCGGTCGAGCACGAAGGCACCTACACCCTGCCCGAGGCCCAGCTCGACCGCTTCCTGCTCAAGCTCGTGATCGACCTGCCCGCGCGCGACGACGAGATCGCCGTGCTGCGCCGCCACGCCGACGGTTTCCGACCCGGATCCCTCGAGAGCGCGGGTGTGTCGGCGGTCGTGACAGCGGCCGAGATCCGCGCCGCCCAGCAGGCCGCGGCCGCCGTGGCGGTCTCGGACGACGTCCTCGGATACGTCGTGGATCTGGCCCGGGCGACCCGGCAGTCCCCGTCCGTCCAGCTGGGCGCGAGCCCGCGTGCCGCGACCGCGCTGCTCGCCGCCGCCAAGGCGTGGGCTTGGCTGGGCGGCTACCCGGCGATCACGCCCGACCACGTGCAGACGATGCTCGTTCCCGCGTGGCGCCACCGGCTGCAGCTGCGCCCGGATGCCGAGATCGAGGGCGTCTCCGCAGACACGATCCTCAGCTCCGTGCTGCAGCAGACCCGCGTCCCGATCTGAGGCGTCGTGTACCTCTCCGGCCTGTTCGTGCTGCTCGTCGCCGCCGGCGTCGTGCCCGTCGTGCTCGCCCCCGCGGCGGGGCTCGATGCGGCGTGGGCGGCGCTCGCGTGGATCGGGCTGTGCCTCGTCCTCGCCACCGTCGACGTCATAGCCGCCGGACCGCTGCGCACCGTTGAGATCGAGCGTCGCATCCCCTCACGCGCGCGGGCGGGCGAGCCCGTCGAGACGAGCATCCTGTTGCGCAATCGCGGGGCCCGCGGTATCCGTGGTCTCCTTCGCGACGGCTGGCAGCCGACCGCCGGTGCCGGCGACGCCCGCGCCGCCGTCGACCTCCCTGCGGGTGAGCGGAGAGTTGTCGCCATGCCGCTCCTCCCCCGGCGCCGGGGCGAGCTGCGCTCGGCGTTCGTCGCGCTGCGCAGCCGCGGCCCGCTGGGCCTCGCGGGACGGCAGCGCGTGATCGCGGCACCGGGTGCACTGCGCGTGCTGCCCCCGTTCGCCTCGCGCCGGCATCTGCCGTCGCGGCTCGCCCGGCTGCGCGAGCTCGATGGAAACACGAGCGTCCAGGTGCGCGGGCGCGGCACGGAGTTCGACAGCCTGCGCGAATACGTGCGGGGGGACGACGTCCGCTCCATCGATTGGCGCGCGACCGCCCGCGCCGGGACGACGATGCTGCGCACCTGGCGTCCGGAACGCGATCGTCACGTCGTGATCGTCATCGACACGGGCCGCACCAGCGCATCGCGCGTGGGTGACGGTGTCCGTCTGGATGCCGCAATGGAGTCGGCGCTGCTGCTCAGCGCCCTCGCTCAACGTGCCGGCGACCATGTCCATCTGCTCATGTTCGACCGTGCTCGGCGCGCGCGAGTCACCGGCATCGACGGCCCGCGGTTGCTCCCTGCCCTCGTGGACGCGATGGCACCGGTCGAGCCGACGCTCATCGACACCGACTGGAACGCCGTGCTCACGGAGGTGCGTGCGCTGACGTCGCGGCCCTCTCTCGTGGTGCTGCTGACCGCGCAGGACGCCCCCGATGCCGCCCGAGGTTTCCTCGGAGCCCTGCCATCGCTCACGGAGCGCGCCACCGTTCTCGTCGGGTCGGCACAGGATGCACCCGAGCCTGCGCCGGCTGAGCGTACCGCCGAGGACGTCTACCGCGAAGCCGCGATCGCGCACGCCACGCGCGATTCGGAGTCGGTCGCGGCGGCGATCCGTCGCGCCGGCGGCGCCGCCCTCAGCGCGACGCCCGACGTGCTGCCCCCCGCGGTCGCCGACCACTACCTCGCACTGAAGGCCGCCGGCCGCCTCTGACCCAACCCGCAGCCGTGCTCTACCCCGGGCCCCGCGTTGCGGCTTCCCCTTCACCTGGCAGCTCGCGCCCCCTCGCGCCTCGAGTTCGGGCACCAACTGCCAACCCACACCCGCAGCCCCTGCTCACCTGGCAGCTCGCGCCCCCTCGCGGCCCAGGTTGGGGCCCCAACTGCCAACCCAAACCCCAACCCGAACCAGCGCGAGCAGGGACGACGAAGGCCCGCCCCGGGGAATCGGGACGGGCCTTCGCAGGGATGCTGCGGCTCAGCGCAGGTCGAATCGGTCGAGCTCGGTGACCTTGGTCCAAGCGTCGACGAAGTCGCGCACGAACTTCTCGCTCGCGTCATCCGAGGCGTACACCTCGGCGATGGCGCGCAGCTCCGAGTTGGAGCTGAACAGCAGGTCGACGCGCGTGCCGATGCCGATCTCCGACCCGTCGGCGTTCACGCCGCGGAAGGCGTGCGAGCCGGGGTCGAGCGGCTTCCACGTGGCGCCGAGGTCGAGCAGCTTCACGAACACGTCGTTCGTCAGCACGCCCGGACGCTCGGTGAACACGCCGAAGGACGATCCGTCGTAGTTCGCTCCCAGGGCGCGGAGGCCACCGACGAGCACGGTCATCTCGGGCGCGCTCAGCGTCAGCAGGTTCGCCTTGTCGATGAGGTGGTGCTCCGCCGGCAGGAACGCGTTCGGGCCGTAATAGTTGCGGAATCCGTCGGCGACCGGCTCGAGGTGGCTGAACGACAGCTCGTCGGTCTGCTCCGCGGTGGCGTCGGTGCGTCCGGGACGGAAGGGAACCGTCACCTCGACGCCGCCGTCGCGCGCGGCCTTCTCGACACCGGCGTTGCCCGCCAGCACGAGGAGGTCGGCCAGCGAGACCTTCTTGCCGTCGGTACGGCCGTCGTTGAACGACGCCTGCACGCTCTCGAGCACGCCGAGCACGCGCTGCAGCTGGGCCGGGTTGTTGGCCTCCCAGTCCTTCTGCGGGGCGAGACGGATGCGGGCGCCGTTGACACCGCCGCGCTTGTCGCTGCCCCGGAACGTCGAAGCCGCGGCCCACGTCGTCGAGACGAGCTCGCTCACGGTCAGGTCGGTTGCGAGGATGCGCGCCTTGAGGTCGGCGGCATCCGCGTCATCGATCAGCACGTGGTCGACGGCGGGCAGCGGGTCCTGCCAGATGAGCTCCTCCTGCGGCACCTCGGGTCCGAGGTAGCGGGCGATGGGGCCCATGTCGCGGTGCGTGAGCTTGAACCAGGCGCGCGCGAACGCGTCGCCGAAGGCCACCGGGTCGTCCTTGAAGCGACGCGAGACCTCGTCGTAGGCGGGGTCCATGCGCAGCGCGAGGTCGCTCGTGAGCATGCGCGGCTCGCGGCGGCCGTCGGAGTGCGCGAGCGGCACCATGTCGGCACCGGCACCGTTGACGGGACGCCACTGATGTCCGCCGCCGGGGCTGCGCATGAGCTCCCAGTCGTAGGCGTAGAGGATGTGGAAGAACTCGTTGTCCCAGCGGGTGGGGTGATACGTCCAGGTGACCTCGAGGCCCGACGTGATCGTGTCGTCGCCGTGGCCGGTGCCGAAGTTGTTCTTCCAGCCCAGGCCCTGCATCTCGACGCCCGCGGCCTCGGGGTTGTCCTCGAGGTTCGAGTCGGGGGCCGCGCCGTGGGTCTTGCCGAAGGTGTGGCCACCGGCGATGAGGGCGACGGTCTCCTCGTCGTTCATGCCCATGCGGCCGAACGTCTCACGGATGTCGCGGGCCGACTTCAGCGGGTCGGGCTCGCCGTTCGGACCCTCGGGGTTGACGTAGATGAGGCCCATCTGCACGGCGGCGAGGGGCTTCTCGAGGTCACGGTCGCCGGAGTAGCGCTCGTCGGCGAGCCACGTCGTCTCGGGGCCCCAGTACACGTCGTCGTCCGGCTCCCAGACGTCGGGACGGCCGCCGGCGTAGCCGAAGGTCGAGAAGCCCATGGACTCCAGCGCGACGTTGCCGGCGAGGATCATGAGGTCAGCCCACGAGATCGACTGGCCGTACTTCTTCTTGACGGGCCACAGCAGGCGCCGAGCCTTGTCGAGGTTGACGTTGTCGGGCCAGCTGTTCAGGGGGGCGAAGCGCTGCTGGCCGGCCCCACCGCCGCCGCGGCCGTCGGTGACGCGGTACGTGCCGGCCGAGTGCCAGGCCATACGGATCATGAGCGGGCCGTAGTGACCGAAGTCGGCCGGCCACCAGTCCTGCGAGGTGGTCAGGACCTCTTCGATGTCCTTCTTCACGGCGGCGAGGTCGAGCGACTCGAACGCGGCCTTGTAGTCGAAGTCCTCACCGACGGGGTTGGCCACGGCGGGGTTCTTCTTCAGGATGCGCAGGTTGAGCTGGTTCGGCCACCAGACGTGGTTGGCGTTGCCGACCGTCGGGTGAGGCTGTCCACCGTGCGATCCGTGGCCGTGCCCCTGTCCCTGCTCGCCGCCGTGGATGACGGGGCAGCCGCCGGCGTCGTTGGAACGCGGCCGGGTCTCGCCGTCGGCGCGCTCGTCTTCGGGTGTGTCGATGGGGGTGACCGCCTGGTCGGTGTCGGTCACGTCCTCGCCGATGGGCGCGGACTGCTGGTCGCGATCGCTCATGGGGATCCTTCCGTTGGGGGTTTTCGGGAGAGAGAGAAGATCAGGATGCTGCCGGCGTCGCGGATGCGGCGCACGCCGCACACCGACCCCAGTAGGTCACCTCGGCCGAGGCGACCTCGAACCCGTGGTCGTCGGACGGGTGCAGGCACGGCGTGTGCCCGACGGCGCAGTCGACGTCTTCGACCCGGCCGCACTCGGTGCACACGAGGTGGTGGTGGTTGTCGCCGACGCGCAGCTCGAACAGCATGGAGCGGCCGGCGGGCTCGATGCGCCGAGCGAGACCGGCGTCGGCGAAGTCATTGAGGGCGTTGTACACCGACTGCCGACTGGTCTGCGGCATCCGCTCGACGACGGCGGCATAGACGTCATCGGCACTGGCGTGGGGCCGCGCGTGCAGAGCGGCGTAGACGGCCGAGCGCGACTCGGTCACACGCAGACCGAAGGCGCGGATGGCCTCGGGAGCGGTCGCGATCGTCATGCCCCGATCCTATCCGGCATTTTTGATCAGATCAAATAAAGCAAGGATGAACACGCGAGGCTCATCCGGCCACCAGACGCGGTGTTCCCGCCTCGTACTCGGTGAGGTCGCCGGTCTCGCCCCGACGCGCGGCGATGCGCCCGAGGCCCAGCATGTAAGCGAGGAACACCGCGAGGGCCAGTGCACCGATGCCGATCTTGATCGGCCACGGCCAGGGCTGACGCGTCACGAAGCCCTCGACCAGGCCGGAGAGCGCGAGCGCGAGGATCAGTCCGATCGCGACCGTCGCGAGGGATCTGCCGGCTGCCGCGAGCGCCTCGCCACGGCTGCGCCGCCCGGGCGCGACCCACGCCCAGAAGATGTGCAGCCCCGTCGCCCCCGCGACGAAGATGCAGGTCAGCTCGAGCAGGCCGTGCGGCGCGATGTGCAGCAGGAAGACATCGCCGCGGTCGAACGAGATGAGGATCGCCGCCGCCTGACCGATGCTGACGGCGTTCTGCATGAGCACCATGACCGGCCAGAGGCCGGTGATCCCGAACAGCACGCATTGAGCGGCGATCCACGCGTTGTTCGTCCACACGGTTCCCGCGAACACCGCGGCGGGGTTCTCGCTGTAGTAGGCGGTGAAATCGTTCTCGGCGTACTGCTCGAGCTGCGCCTGCGAGCCGAGGGCGGCCACCGCTGCCGGATCGCCCGATACCCAGAAAGCCACGAGGGCGCTGACCACGACGAAACCGACCGCGACCACCAGCGTTGTCCAGCGCACGCGGTACAGCGCCGCCGGAAGTTGCTGCAGGAAGAACCGGGGCAGCTGCCGCAGCACGTTCTCGGGGGCACCGGTCAGCCGCAGCCTCGCGCGTGACAGGATCATCGAGAGCCGGTCGCCCTCGACGCTGCGACCCGCGGAGGTCTTGATGTCGGCCAGATCGGCCGACGCCGCGCGATAGCGGGTGACCAGCTCGTCGACCTCCTCGCTCGACAGACGGCGGGCGCGACCGAGCGCGTCGAGCCGATCCCATTCGGCGCGTCGCGCGGCGACGAGGGCGTCGAGGTCCATTTGCTTAACTGTACCCATGACCACGCCCGCTCCCCCGGTGCAGATCGCCCAGGACGAGATCCTCACCGGTGAGGCGGTCGCGCTCGACGTTCAGCCGCTCGGCTTCTTCCTCCGGGCGCTCGGGGCACTCATCGATGTCCTCTGCGGCGTCGCGCTGCTGGTGCTCTCCTATTTCGTCGGAGGCTTCGTCGTCGGCGGCCTCGGCCTGGAGAACCTGTCCGGGATCCTCGTCGTCTCGGCGCTGGTCCTCGTGCTCGTCGTGATCCCGACGGCGATCGAGACGCTCACGCGTGGCCGCAGCCTCGGGAAGCTGGCAGTCGGCGGGCGAATCGTGCGCAGCGACGGCGGGGCCACCGGATTCCGACAGGCCTTCATCCGTGCCCTCGTCGGTGTGCTGGAGATCTGGTTCACCTTCGGCGCACTCGCTGGGATCGTCGCCACCTTCACCCCCCGGTCGACGCGCCTCGGCGACATGGTCGCGGGAACGTACTGCGAACGCACGCGCGCGCCCCGCCTCCCCGGCCCCGCCGGTCCCGTCCCCGGTCAGCTGCAGGACTGGGCAGAGGTGGCCGATGTGGGAAGACTGCCCGATCGCGTCGCCCGACGGGCGACGCAGTTCGCACGCTCGGCCGAGGGCATGGAACCGGGGGCGCGCTCGCGCTCGGCGGCGATGATCGCCGCCGAGATCGCACCTTTCGTCTCACCCCTGCCGCACTCGGACCCGGAGACGCTCGTGCGAGCGGTCGTGGCGGTGCGACGCGACCGCGAGTACGCCGCGATCATGCGAACCGACGAGCGCGCAGCGGCGCTCGTCGGCGCGGCCCAGGAGACGCCGCGCGGATTTCCGGTCAGACCCGCAGGGTCTCGTGCCGGATGACGACCCAGCCCTTCGGCACCGACAGGCGCTCGGTGTGGATCGCGCAGAGGTCGTGCGCGTGCGGGTCCGTTCCGCCGCCGAGCGGACCCAGCGCGGCCATCTGGTCGCCGTAGTCGAAGGTGAGGGTCGTCACGGCCTCGCGGGCGCAGCCCACCTTCGAACACAGTCTCTCGCGCATCGCATCCACGGTAACGCCGTGTACCCCGTACGTCCGGATGCCGCGCCGAGCCCCCGCCCCTCGCGGCATAAGATGGCCTCATGATCCGGCGTCGTTCCCGACCCGCCCCGCCGCGGCGGAACCGGCCGTCGCGGCACGGCCGTCATGGCCGCGATGACCGGAGCCCCGTCGTGCGGCCGCCACTGCCTCCCCTCGAGACGCGCTCCGAGCGATTCGATCTGTCGGTGGGCACCGCTGCTGAGTTCCTGCGCAGCGCCTGGCCCGAGCTGCGGGAGGTCCGCTTCGAGGTCGCCGGGATGCCCGCGGCGAGTGACGAAGACGGCATCCCTCGCTGGCAGGTCTTCGCCGCCGAGAAACGGATCGTGCTGTACCGCCTGCCGATAGAGCGCTTGAACCGACTGCACCGGAACGACGACCTGCACCGCCGGATGATGGTCGAGAGCTGCGTCTTCCGCGCTGCGGCCGAGTACCTGGACCGGGACCCGTGGGATCTCGGGCCCGATCGCTTCCGCTTCCTCTGACCGACGCCTAGGGATAGACCGTGAGTTCGGCCGCCGCCGCGGCGGAACCGGCCACCGGGTAGGTTCCGAGCTGTCCGTCGCCCGAGAAGCCGATGGAACCGCGGATGCCGCCGGCCCCGGGATCGATCCGGTAGATCGTTCCGGCTTCGACCTCGATCGTCCTCGACTGCCCGGCGGCGAGTTCGACCGTCCGGGGCGTTCCGCCGCTCACCGGCGTCACCGTCGCGACGGTCTCGCGCTCGGCCGTCAGCGTGAGCGTCGGCGCGGGGGCCGGCGCGACGGCGACGAGAGTGGGGGCCTCGACGAGCGGCGCTGCCACCGCCCAGGCGAAGTCGGCAGGGGCCGCGAGGTCGGTCGATGTCCATGCCGCCGCCACGAGAGGCGCATCCGCGGTCGCGGTCACCGTGTAGTCGCCGACGGGCATCCCCGTCACCTCGAGCTCGACCGGTCGGCCAGCCGTGAGGGCGATGTCATCCTGCTGGGACACCACACCGCCGTCCGCGACGGAACGCACCGTGACGCTCGCGCCTGCGTCGGCCGCTGTGGCCATCAGGCGCACCGAGAGCCCTCCGGCCGAAGCGCCGGAGTCGGGTGCGACCGTCACGTTCACGGCCGGGATCACCTGCTGGGGAGCGGGGAGCGCGCTCGCACCGATCTGGTCCACTCCGCCCGCGATGAGCGTGCGGGTCAGTGTCGACTGCAGCGAGGCCCGGACGGGGGCGCCTTGGGCCGTGACCTGCACGACCGGGCTCTGCTCGCCGCGACGGAGAGCCGCGAGGGGGATGGCCCGCTGCGAGCGAGCCCCGACGACGATGCCTTGTCCCGCGACGGGTTCCTGCATACCGTCGGCGCCGAACACGCGGAGGTCGACGGTCGCGGCGACATCGCCCGGGTTCGTCAGGAGGACCAGGTCGCTGGCGCCCGTCGCCGCCGATCCGCCGACCAGCCACGACTCCATCGCGGGACGCGTGCAGGCCGAGACGGCGAGTCCGCGCAGGTCGGCCTCGTCGAGCGATGCGGCCGACGCCGCGCCGAGATCCGTCGGCCGACCTCCCGTCGGCTCTGCCGAGAAGGCCGCCGGCGGTGCGCCGTCGTCCGCACGGTCAGGGGCGGCGAGGGTGTACTCGGTGGGTTCGGCCCCGTCGGCAGCCGCGACGACGGTCGACGACGCGGCGCTGGTGATCGCGCTCGCAGCCGTCGCGTCACGGCCGAGCGCGAGCAGGGGTCCGTCGCACGCCGCGACCGAGCGCGCCGCCTCGGGCACAACGTCGAGCGACATCGGCTCGCGCGTGAGGGTCGGCCACGGCGCGGCAGCGGCAGCGATCACGCCGCCGCCGATGACGACAGCGGTCACGGCTCCCGCCACGAGACGGGTCACGAGTGCAGTTCGCGTGGTCATCGGTCCCTCCTGCGGAGCGCGCGTATCCCCACGAGACGCGGAGCGGCCCGAGATGCCGATCGGCTGCCCCGCGTGGGCAGGGCCAGCAGCAGGGCGATGGCGAACACCGCGGCGATGCCGCTCCACGCTGCGGCGGCGAATGCGCGCGCGGATGCCGGCGCGTCCGCCCGGGGAGCCACCTCACCGGACAGGCGCCACAGCTCGCCCTTGTCCGTCGAGCCGACGGCGTCCAAGCCGTCGCGGCTGCCCAGCGCCGTCGCCGCCGCGAGGCGTGTGCTGCGGGCCGCCGCGGATTCGTCGTCGCCGTTCGAGGCGAGCAGGATGAACGCGACACCGTGGTCGCGCAGCTCGCCGACGACGTCGTTCGCGGTATCGGCGACGAGGTCGGCGGCGACCTGCGCCGCTTCCCGATCGCCCTCGGTCAGCTCCGTGCGCGCGGTGACGAGTGAGGACTGGCCGCCGAGCGTCGCGCTGCCGCCCCAGACGACATCGACCGCGACACCGTCGTCGGTGGGAGTGAGAACGATGGTTCCGAGTCCCGGCGTGTTCGCCCCCTCGGCCGCAACGAACGCGGGAAGGGTGCTCGTCTCGCCGCGGCCGACGGCCGCGGCATCCCGCGCGTGAGCGGTCAGCGTCGGGACGGCTGCGACGACCAGACCGGCGACGGCGATCGCGGCGGCGACCGTCCGGACCGCTCGAACCGACACCACGCTGTCGAGCGTCAGCAGCGCCGCGCCGACGACTCCGATCCACGCGAGGCTGAGGGCGGCGCCCGGCCAGAGCGGGATCGCGGTCGTCCCGTCGATCGCGACGGCCAGGCCTGCCGCGGCGAAGGCGGTCGCAACCCCCAGCCCCGCGATGGCCAGGAGCACGATTCCGACGAAGCCACGCGTCGACGCGGCAGCGGCGAGCGCGAGCGCGAGCAGCGGCGCGGTGAACAGCAGCAACCACCACACCGGGCCGGAGGCTCCCGTGAAGGCCGCCCACCCCGCATCTGCAGGGAACCCGGCGGCGAACAGGAATCTCCCGACGACATCATCGGCGAATCGCGGGCCGCTCCACGGCACCCCCGGGTCGGCCAGCAGCGACCACGGGTCTCCGGCGCGAAGCCGGGCGAGGACGAGCGGTGCCGACAGCGCGAGCGACGGGACGATGATCCACAGCCACCGGAACGCCGCGCGCCGGCCTCGGAGCACCATCGACAGCACGACGGCGAAGACCCAGATGATCACGACGGGGGCGGACAGGACCGGGGAGCAGGCCAAGACGACCGCGAGCAGGATGGACGCGGTACCGGCATTGCCCCACGAACGGTGAGCGCCGGCAGCGGTGAACGCCAGCCACGGCAGCACGAGGTGGACGATGACGGATGCCGGGCGCCCGTCGCCCAGCGCCACGAGGAACATCGGCGCCAGCGCCCAGATCGCGGCACCGACGATGCGCAGCGCCGCACGCTCGGTGACGCGCGTGGCAGCGAACCATCCGCCGAGCACCGCGAGCGGGAGGGCGAGGAGCCACAGCACCACGAGCGCGCGCGACGGGTCCGTCGGCGAGAACGATGCGAGCACAGCGAGAACGGCGCTGAACGGGTCAGCGGGGCCGACCGCTTCCCACCCGAGCGGTCGTTGCGCACCCGTCGCCTCGGACCAGGCGCGGGCCGCGTTGGCGGCGAGCGGAGCGAGGGCTCCGCCGCCGATGGAGGGCCAGCTCAATGCCGCGGGCATCGCCGCGATCGAGACGACGAGGGCTGCGAGGACTGCCCACGCACCACCGCCGGAGAAGAAGCCGAGCTCGGTCCGACGCGGACCGTCGCCGGCGGGCTGATCCTCGATGAGACGCTGCCGCATGACCCGCGAGCTGACTCGCAGCGACGACAGTTGCGACCAGGATGCGCGCCGGTGACGAGCGATCCGACGTCGGGCGCGGGCGACGGCACGCAACCGGACCAGCACGGTCACGGCGGCCGACCATTCCGGGCCGATCCGCGCGGGACGTTTGCCGACGAGGTCGACGACGCTGCGCCAGAGCGCCAGTGGCAGGAGCGTGAGCCAGTGCAGTACGACGACGGGCGGCGGGGCGTAAACCAATCGCCGGTGCAGCTGCGCGACGCGTGCGGCATGCGTGACGCGGGCGCGGGCGCCCGTGGTCCGCGGTGCTGGGGGGCCGGCCACCCCGTCGTGCGCGACGGCGATGCGCGCCCCGGGCGCGAGGACCACGCGGCCGCCGGCCAGACGCACGCGCACGCCGAGATCGAGCCCCTCGTCGGCACCGGCGAGGGCATCGTCGAGCCCGTCGAGCTCCCGCCACGCCGCGGTGTGTACGAGGATGCCGCGCACATCACCGCCGAGGACGTCGTCCGTACCGTCGTGCTGGCCCTGGTCGTGCTCACCGTCAGCGAGACCGACCGCAGCGCCGAACCTCGTCATCGAGCGTCCCAGCGAGACGATGCGCGTGTTGTCATCCCACTCGACGAGCTTCGGAACGGCGATCGCGACGGACGGCGCCGTCTCGAGGGCGGCGGCCAGCCGCTGCAGCGCCTGCGGCTCGGGCGCGACGTCCTGCGCCAGCAGCCACACCGCGTCACCGTCGAGACGCCGTGACGCCAGCCGGAGCGCGGCAGCGAAGCCCGTTCGGGACGGCGCGGCGATCACCACCTCGGCACCCGACTCCTCCGCGAGAGCGCGCAGACGGTCGTCGCCGCCGCACAGCACGATCGTCAATGCGTCGACGGCGCGCGTCTGATCGCGCAGCGCGGCGAGCGTGCGCGTGAGATGGAAGGCCGCCGGTGCGCGTCCATCGGGACGCACGACCAGGAGCGCATGAACACGGGCGGGCATGACGGAGCAAGCCTAGGTGGCGATTCTGAGCGAGCTCGACAGCGGCGAGGCGGTTCGCCGATATCAGCGACCCCGGCCGCCGGAGCTCGTCAGACCGCGCGACGCTTCAGCTTGCGGCGCTCGCGCTCGCTGAGGCCGCCCCAGATGCCGAAGCGCTCGTCGTTCTGCAGGGCGTACTCGAGGCATTCCCCGCGGACGTCGCACGACGTGCAGATGCGCTTGGCGTCGCGGGTGGAGCCGCCCTTCTCGGGGAAGAACGCCTCGGGGTCGGTCTGCGCGCAGAGCGCGTCGGTCTGCCAGGCGAGCGCATTGTCGTCGCCGTCGGTGTCGACGCGGCGAACACCGGGCACGCCCAGGTTGACCGGATCGACGAACCAGTTGTCGGGAACGCCCGAACGGTATGCCGTCATATCGTGTCCCCTCCTCGCCGGCCGGCACGCGAGCCGCGTGTCTCGCATTAATTACACCCGTGTGATTCCTCTGGGTCAAGTCGCGGATCGTAAACCCTCAAGCCCATGTTTAAGCTTCGCGACGCTCCATCGGCGTGTCGCGACTCGCTAGGCGCCGGGCTGCGCGACGAACGCCTCCCCCGCGCCGCCGATCGCGACGGACTCCGCCGCGACGACGGCCGCCGTGCCGGGCACGAGCTCCACGCGCTTGCCGTGCGCTTCGACGACGACGTCGCCGCGCGTCGCGAGGACGATCGCCGTGCCGGCGAGCGCGATCTCGGTGACCGCCTCGAAGGTCGTCTCGACGCGCGCGAGACGGAAGTCCGGCACGCCGACGTCATAGCCGAACACCCCGGGCGCGACCTCGATGGGCTCGACGATCGGCGCGGGACCGCTGTCCGTGCTGACGATCTGCAGCAGCTCCGTCACGTCGACGTGCTTGGGCGTGAGGCCACCGCGGAGCACGTTGTCGCTGGCGGCCATCAGTTCGACTCCGAGGCCGTCCTGATAAGCGTGGAGCACACCCGCCGGCGCGAAGAGCGCCTCGCCTCGTCGCAGCTCGACGAGGTTCATGAGGGTCGCCACGATGAGCCCCGGGTCGCCGGGGAATGCACCCGCGATCTCGCTGAGCACGGCCGTCTCGGCGGCGAAGTCCGAGTCCGAGCGGCCCGCCCCCACGGATCGGTCGAGCGCAGCGGCGAGGTCGGTCACGACATCCGATGCCTCGCCCGAGAGCGCCCATCCGATGACGCGGCGGAGCGCCGCAGACTCGTCCTCGGCGTCGGTCGGCGTGAGCGCAGCGGCCAACGCGACGACGCCCGCACGTTCGCCCAGAGCGGCGAGCAGACGCTGGGTGTCGGCGATCGGCCGCAATCCGACCAGCGCGCGGAATGAATCCGAGAGGGCGACGATGATCTCGGGCTTGTGATTCTCGTCGCGGTAGAGGCGGTCCCCGGCATCGCGCGGGACGCCCGCCGCCTCTTCGCGCGCGAATCCCGCGGCTGCCTGCTCCCGGGAAGGGTGCGCTTGGATCGACAGCGACGTCGCCGCCGCGAGGATCTTCAGCAGGTAGGGAAGCGGCGCGATCCCGGCCTCGGACAGGGCGAGGTCGAGCGGGCGTCCCGTGCCGTCGTCGACGCGCGACGGGCTGCCCGGATGATCACCGAACCAGATCTCCGCTTCGGGCTCCCCCGACGGCTCGCGACCCTGCAGCTCGGCGATGAGCGTCTGGGAGCCCCATGCGTAGTCTCTGGCGATGTTCGAGATCGGAATCAGCACGAGCCCAGCCTAGAGCGCGGGCACTGTCGGATCGGGTGCCGGACGCGCCGCCGCGATAGCCTGTCTGCACCATGGCCGTCTACTCACGCCACCCCGTCTCGGCGCCTCCCGCGGCGCCCGCGCGAGAGACCACCGGGCATCTCCTCCTGCGGGCGTGGTGCGTCTTCGTCATCGCCGCGTCGATGGCCGGCACGAGCTGGCTGATGGCGTTCGGCCCGGCGGTCGCAGGCGTTGTCGTCGTCGCGACCGGACTCGTGTCGACGGTCCTCTGGGTCTCGCTGCGGCCGCGGGTGCAGTGGCGCCGCCTGCCGTGGTTCGCGCTGGCCTACGTCGCGTGGGCCGTGATGTCGATGCTGTGGTCCGCGTGGCTGGGCGCCACCGAGCTCACGCTGCTGCTGCTCGTATCGACGACCGTGCAGGCGATGTTCGTCGGCGCGGTGCTGACCTGGCGCGAGATCCTGCGCGCGGTCGCGGCGGCGCTGAAGTGGATGCTGGCACTGTCCATCCTGTTCGAACTGTGGGTCGCCCTCATCTGGCGCGGCGACATCCTCCCGGGCTTCGTCCGACCCGACGCGGACTACGCCGGCCACCCCATCACCCTCTGGTCACGTGACAACCTGTTCAACGGCGGCCGACTCCAGGGGATCTTCGGCAACGCCAACCCCCTCGCGTACATCGCCCTCCTGGCGATCATCGTCTTCATCGTGCGGATCGCATCGGGCGCGCCGCGCAGGTTCCTGCTCGGGCTCTGGACGGCGCTCGCTGTCTTCCTCTTCTGGCGGGCGGCCTCGGCCACCGCGCTCCTGTGCGCCATCGCTGTGGCGGTCGTGCTCGTGACGATCCTGCTGATGCGCACCGCGCGCCGCCCCGGCGAGCGCACGCGTTTCTACATCATGTACCTCGTCGTCGCCGGCCTCGGCGGCGCCGTCGTGTGGCTCGCGCGCGACACGGTGTTCGATCTGCTCGGCCGCTCGTCCGATCTGACGGGACGTCAGCGGATCTGGGACGCCGTCGGCGAGCGCATCGCCGAGCGGCCGCTGATCGGGTGGGGCTACTCGACCCCCTGGGTTCCGTCAGACCCGGCGTTCGACGGCTGGATCGTCGACCACGGCGTCAGCGTCATGCAGGCGCACAACATGTGGCTCGACGTCGCGCTCCAGCTCGGCTTCATCGGCGTCGCTCTCATCGCGCTCGCACTGCTGGCGTTCGTCTGGCGGTCCTGGTTCTTCGCGGTCGATCGGCCCCGGTGGGACCTCGTGGCCGATCGCCCGTATACGGCTCTGACGCTCGTTCCCTCCCTCGTCGCGACCATCCTGCTCGTCCAGGGGCTCGCCGAGTCGGCACCGCTGCTGAACTGGGGATGGTTCCTCATCATCCTGTTCGCCTTCAAGATCAAGCAGGCCCCGCTCGTCGGGCGCGGTCCGGCCGAGCAACGTCTCGACGCGGAGCAGGGCGACCGCCTTCCCGAGCAGCCGGAGGCGCTCCGGGGTACGTGATGGCTCTCAGCCCCTGCGGCTAATCTGAGAGCATCATGGCCAGTCATACGCGCGGGGAATCCGGAACGGATGCGGCGACGACCTCACCGCCGCGGCGCCTCCCGCTCCGGCTCGTGCGAGCCTGGTGCACCCTGATCATCGCCTCGTCGATGGCGGGCACGGCCTGGCTCATGGCGATCGGCGTCGGCGGCTCGGCCGTCGTGGTCGCCGTCACGACCACCGTGTCAGCGGCGATCTGGCTGATTCAGCGGCCCCGCCGCCGCTGGCGCCGCCTGCCGTGGTTCGCCCTGGCCTACGTCGGGTGGGCGGTGCTCTCGCTGCTGTGGACGGAATGGCCACGCGCGACCGCCATGACGCTGGCGCTGCTGCTCGCGACCACCGCGCAGGCCATCTTCGTCGCGTCCGTCCTCACGGGACGTCAGATCATCGAGGCGATCGCTGCGGCGGTGAAGTGGATGCTGGCGCTCTCCCTGGCCTTCGAGCTGTGGGTCTCGCTCATCTGGCGCGGGCCGATCCTCCCGGGCTTCGTCCGCCCGGGGCCCGATTTCACGGGCGACCCGATCATGTTCTGGTCTCGCGACAAGCTCTTCACGGATGACCGCATCCAGGGGATCTTCGGCAACGCGAACTCGCTCGCCTACATTGCGCTGCTCGGAATCGTCGTCTTCGGGTTGCAGATCAACACCCGCGCCGGCCGCCGGGGCCCGCTGGTGGCGTGGACGCTGCTGGCGGCCTTCTGCTTCTGGCGCGGCTCGTCGGCCACTGCCGCGATGTGCGCGATCGCCATCGCGATCGTCATCGTGGTCGTCCTGCTCATGCGACGCGCGCGCACAGCGCGCACCCGCCGCATCCTCTACATCGTCTTCACCGTCACGGGCGTCGCCCTCATCACGACCCTGTGGCTCGTCCGCGAAGCCCTGTTCGAGATGCTCGGGCGCTCCTCCGACCTCAGCGGTCGGAAGGAGATCTGGGCGACGGTGGGCGAGCGATTCGCCGAGAGCCCGATCATCGGCTGGGGCTACTCGGTGCCGTGGGTGCCCACGGATCCCTTCTTCGACGGCTGGATCGTCGACCGCGGCGTCACGGTGATGCAAGCGCACAGCACCTGGTTCGACGTCGCCATGCAGCTCGGGGTGGTGGGCGTGGTGCTGTTCGCCGTCGCCCTCGGCGCCTTCACCTGGCGCGCATGGTTCCTGGCGCTCGGCCGCATCCCCCGCCCCGGCGCCCAGCGGGAACCGCGGTCGCGCCTCCTGCTGATCCCCGCGCTCGTGGCGACGATCCTTCTCGTCCAGAGCATCACCGAGTCGTCGCCTCTGCTGAACTGGGGTTGGTTCCTGCTCGTGATGCTCGCCTTCGCCATCAAGCAGGCCCCCGCCTCCGTTCGCGGCACACCCGTCCGGCGTCGCTCGACACTCGCTGCCGCGTGGCCCCTCGAGGGCGGTGCCCCGATCGAGCGCGGCGCGCCCGTCGAAGGCGTGGCGTGACGACTCCGCCCGGACTGTCCGCCTCCTGGGTCGTCCGCACCCTCGACTCCGCGGCGTTCGCGCAGGCATTCGCACACACGGCGATCGCCGCGGTGTTCGCTCAGCACCTCGTCGACCGCACCGCGGGCCGGGTCACCTGGTTCACCGTGATCGCGGGGTTGTGCGCGGTCGGCGCGGCCGTGCTGCTGGTCCGCCGTCGCGAGTTCACCCTCGTGCGCCTCATCCCATCGACCCTCGTGCTGTTCCTCGGCTGGGCCCTCGCGAGCGTCACGTGGACGACCGACACCTCCGGGACCGTCAGCGGGTGGCTCGCGCTCGCGGCGATCGCGTTCCTCGCCGTCGTCATCGCGAACACGCGCGACACCCTGCAGACGGTCCGTGCGCTCGCAGATGTCTTCCGGGTGCTGCTGGTGCTGTCGCTCCTGCTCGAGCTGCTCTCGGGTGTGTTCTTCGACATGCCGTTCACCTTCCTCGGCATCGAAGGGGACATCGCCGCTCTCGGCCCGGTTCAGGGCATCTTCGGCACCCGAAACTCGCTCGGATTCATCGCGGTCCTGGCACTGATCACCTTCTACATCGAGTGGCGCACGGTGTCGGTGCGAACCGGTGTCTCGCTGTTCTCGGCCGTGCTAGCCGCGCTCCTCGCGGCTCTCTCCGACTCCCCCACCGTCCTCGTCCTCGCCGTCGCCACGGCCGTCGCGACAGCGGCCCTCGGCCTCGTGCGACGCACCCGACACGCACTCCGACGCACCGTACAGTCCGTGCTCGGTGCCACCGTGATCGTCGGCGCGATGGTCGGCTATCTGCTGCGCGAGCGCATCATCGCGTGGATCGGGGCCGGGACGGACTTCTCGATCCGGGCCGAGCTCTGGGACCAGGTCGCCTCGTTCGTCCGCGTCGAGCCGGTGCGCGGGTGGGGCTGGTTCGGGCCGTGGTCGCGCACCGATTTCCCCTTCAACGCGATCAACTTCGCCCTCGGGGACCGACACAGCTCGGCCTTGAACGCGTACGTCGACGTCGTGCTCCAGCTCGGGTGGGTCGGCCTGCTCATCTTCATCGCCTTCGCCGGACTGGCCCTGGGACGCGCGTGGCTCGTCGCGAGTGAACGCCGGTCGATCCTCTACGCCTGGACTCCCCTCATCCTCGTGACGGTCCTCGTCGACGCCCTCTTCGAGAGCTTCCCCCTCCACGGGTACGGCTGGCTGATGCTCGTCCTCTGCGCGCTGCGAGCCGGGCAGTCGAAGTCGTGGCGCGAGAACATCCGCGACGCCGCGCGGCCGGGATCGCCCGCCGCCGGGCTGCCCGACGACACCTCGACGGGAACGCACGGCATCGCACGGTAGGATCGGGCCGGTGAGCGCGCAGGTTTTCGACCCGACATCGGCGACCATCGCCGTCGTCACTTTCAACCGCTCCGCGCTTCTGTCGCGGCTGCTCGAGAGCGTCGTCCGGATGGACCCGAAGCCCGGTCGCGTGGTGATCATCGACAACGCCTCGACCGACGACACGACCGCGGTCGTCGAGTCGTTCCGCGATCGACTGGGCACCGAGCTCGTGTACCGGCGCCTCGAGACGAACACCGGAGGATCCGGCGGATTCAGCGAAGGCGTGCGCGTGGCCTATGAGTTGGGGTCCGAGTGGATCTGGCTCATGGACGACGACGTCGAGGTGCTGCCCGACGGGCTCGCCAAGATGGGACGCTGGGCGCCGCGGTTCCGCAGCATCCAGGGTCGCCGATACGACTACGACGGCAGCGAGTTCTACTGGCAGTACCGCATCGCCGAACGCATGGGCATCCCCATCCCCTTCGCGCCCGCCGGTTTCGGCGAGTCGGGCTACAAGGAGATGAACTCCGGCTGCTTCGAGGGCATGTTCATCCACCGCGACATCGTCGCCCGCATCGGACTGCCCGATCCGCGCTTCTTCATCTACTGGGACGACCAGCTCTACGGCTGGCTCGCCTCGCGCATCACGACGTCGGTCATCGTCGACGAATTCGTCCTGCGCCGCACGCGCGAGATCCGCCAGTGGGACATGGGCATCCGCCATATGAACGCCTCGAGCGACGCCTACCGGTACTACATCATGCGCAACCGGGCGCACATCAAGCAGTACTACCGCACGAAGGGCGTCTACAACCCGGTGCTGTTCGGCCTCGGGACGACGCTGACTTTCGGCAAGGAGCTCATCCGGCTCTTCCTCGTCGAGCGCACCGTGCGGGGCACCTCGAACCTCTTCCGCGGCCTCCGCGACGGCCGGCGCATCGCCCGTGACCGCTCGTGGCGGCCGATGCAGCCGCTGGTTGATCAGCCGGCCCGTCCCTGAGGAAAAACAGATCATGCCCCACCTGCTGCAGCGCGCCGTCCTCCCTCTCGAGCACGACCCCGACCTCCTCCCCCTCTACGTCGACCCCGAGACATGGACCGAGATCGACGAGGAGCCGGTGCGCGTCTCGTCTCGGGCCCAGCTGTCGAACATCCTCGGCCGCTCGGAGGCGAGGATCGTCGCTGGGCGACGGGTGTCGTTCGGCACGTATTTCAACGCGTTCCCGGCGTCGTACTGGCAGCACTGGACCCCGGTCCGCGACGTGACCCTCACGGTGCGAACCGAGGGCCCGGCCACCGTCCTTGTCTACCGCTCCAACGGCGGCGGCACCCGCCAGCGACTGGAGACTCGCGAGGTCAACGGCCAGGCGACCAGCACGTTCGACCTCAGCCTCAATCAGTACAGCGACGGCGGATGGATCTGGTTCGACATCGCAGCCGACCGCGAGGACGCCCGGTTCCTGGGCGCGGAATGGACGACCGAGCAGGAGCCGGCCCGCTCGGGCAAGGCCTCGCTCGGCATCACGACCTACAACAAGCCCGACTACTGCGTCGCGACCCTCCGCGCCCTCGATGCGGCGCCCGATGTGCTCGAGCTGGTCGATCGCATCTTCCTCATCGACCAGGGAACGGACCGCGTCGACGCTCAGCACGACTTCTCCGACGTCGCCGACAGTCTCGGCGAGACGCTTCAGATCATCACGCAGCCTAACCTCGGCGGCTCGGGCGGCTTTGCTCGCGCAATGCACGAGACCCTGCAGCGGCCGGATAGCGACTTCGTCCAGCTGCTCGACGACGACGTCCGCATCGAGCCCGAGTCGCTCCGCCGGTCGATCGTTTTCGGCCGGTACGCGACGACGCCGACGATCGTCGGGGCCCACATGTTCGACCTGCTCGATCGCCCGAAGCTCCACGCCTGGGCCGAGGTCGTCGACGACGAGCCGTTCATGTGGCGCACGCTGCAGCAGGAGAAGATGCCGCACGACTTCTCCGTGGCGAACCTGCGCCAGTCACCCGAGCTGCACATGCGGCTCGACGCCGACTACAACGGCTGGTGGATGTGCCTCATCCCGGTCGAGATCATCCGCCAGGTCGGACTGTCTCTGCCCGCCTTCATCAAGTGGGACGATGCCGAGTACTGCCTGCGAGCCCGCGACGCCGGGTTCCCGACCGTGTCGATGCCCGGGGTCGCGCTCTGGCACGTGTCGTGGGTCGGCAAGGACGACTCGATCGACTGGCAGGCCTACTTCCATGCGCGCAACCGGATCGTCGCGGCACTGCTGCACTCGAACAGCCCGCGGGGCGGGACGCTCCTGCGACACAGCCGCCGGCTCGACCTCAAGCACCTCATGATGATGCAGTACTACCCCGTCGAGCTGCGTCATCGCGCACTGCGCGACATCCTCTCAGGGCCTGAGCATATGGCGGCGGGGATCGCGACGGCCATGCCTGCGGCACGGGCTCTCCAGGGAGAGTTCCCCGAGACGGTCATCCACCGCGACACCGGTGTACCGCTGCGTTCGCGGAAGGGGCGTCAGGTGTTCAAGCGCCTCCCCCGCCACACCTTCGACAGCCCCACCGGACTCAAGCTGCGCTGGTTCACGCTGTCGACCCTCGCGTCGCACTGGCTGCACGCGCCTCGCCCGGAGAACGTCGCTCAGCCCGAGGTGGAGTTCGGCAAGGGCGACGCGCAGTGGTGGCGTCTCCCGCGTTACGACAGCGCCCTCGTGAGTGCGGCCGACGGATCGGGCAAGAACATCTACACCCGTGACCGGGCGGCCTTCCGGCGGATGCTGCGTGAGAGCCTGCGACTGCACGCGCAGCTCCAGCGCGACTGGCCGAAGCTGTCGCGGCGCTACCGCCGCGCGATGGGGCAGCTCACCTCGCCGGAATCGTGGGAGAGCATCTTCGGCACCGCGAAGCGCTGAGCTTCAGGCCCCGCTGTTGTGGTCCTCGTTGTACCGGTCGAGCACCTCGCCGATCGGTGCGTCGAGGATCAGTGAGCCCTTGTCGAGGTAGAGGCCACGTGTGCAGAAGCGACGCAGGTCCTTCTCATTGTGGCTGACGAAGAACAGCGTCCGTCCTTCCGCGAGCAGTTCGTCGATGCGTTTGTAGCACTTCGCGCGGAACGCACGGTCGCCGACGGCGAGCACCTCGTCGACGAGGAGTATCGGCTCGTCGAGCTGCGACACCACGGAGAACGCCAGGCGCACCTTCATGCCGTTCGACAGGTGCTTGTAGGGCGTGTCGACGAAATCGGCGATCTCCGCGAAGTCGATGATGTCGTCGAACCGGCGGTTGACCTCGGCCTTCGACATCCCGTGTAGGCCCGCGGTGAGGCGCACGTTCTCGCGCACGGTGAGGTCTCCCACGAAGCCGCCCGTGATCTCGATGAGCGGGGCCACCCCTCCGTGCACGTCGACGCTGCCTTCGTCGGCCAGGAGGACCCCGGCGACGAGTTTGAGGAGCGTGGACTTTCCCTGCCCGTTCCGGCCGACCACACCGATCGACTCGCCCGGCTCGACGGAGAACGAGACGTTGCGCAGCGCCCAGAACTCCCCCGGGCGGCTTCGGCGCGAGGCACCGCCGAACAGGTCCTTGAGGTTGCGCCTCCCCCGCCGGTTCCGGCGGAAGCGAACACCGAGGTCGCGCACCTCGATCGCGGGTCCCGTCATCACAGCTCCTTCAGCACCGGACGCTCGAGGCGCGAGAAGACGAGGAGGCCGAGGCCGAAGATCAGGATGCTGGCGGCGGCCCCCACGATCACGGACAGCGTGTCCCACTGGTCGGGAAAGAACCCGACGCGGTAGAGCGTGAAGATGCCGGCCAGGGGGTTGAATGCGCCGATCTCTTTGAAAACGCCCGGCAGGTCGGCCACGCCGTAGATGATCGGAGACGCGTAGAACAGTGCCCGCAGGACGAGGCGAGTGGTGCGCTCAAGGTCACCCCAGAGGACGCAGAGCGGCGCGACGATGAGCCCGAGGCCGAGCAGCAGGATCACCTGCAGCAGGACGGCCACCGGGAAGAGCAGGAGCGCCACGTTGACCGTGGCACCTCCGAAGATCGCGAACATCGCGAGCACCGGGAGTGAGAAGAGGAACTCGATGCCCTTGCTCAAGACGATGCGTCCCACCCAGATCGAGCGAGGGATGGAGGTCGACCGCACCAGCCGCGCGTCCTTGTTGAAGGCGCGCGTGAAGTCGGTGACCGCCGAGTTGAACCACACCCAGGGCAGCAGCGCGGTGATGAGGAAGACGATGTACGGGTTCTCACCGACGTCCCGATGGAAGACCTGCGTGAAGACGAACCAGTAGATCCCGCTCATCACGAGCGGGTCGAGCACTGACCACAGGTAGCCGAGCGCACTCGTGGAGTACCGCACGCGCAGGTCGCGCGCCGACAGCAGCCACAGAGAGTGGAGGTAGCGCCGCGGCGATCCGGGGGCGCCGACGACGGCGGGACTCACCCGACGAGTTTACGTGCTGACGGGTGAGGTCTCATCGCCGGAACCGAGGCGGGACGATGCGACGCAGCAGTCGCCCGGCCGCCCCCTCGCGCGCTTCGAGTTCGCGCACCCGCTCCGATGCGAGGACCGCTTCTCGCGTCTTGTTGTCCAGCCGCAGCTCGATCCGCGCGCGTTCCTGGGTCCCCTGTTCGATCTGCAGCTTGAGCTCCTCGATCTGAGCCTCGGCACGCTCGAGGCCCTCCTCAGCCGCTTGCGCCAGACGCGCTTCGAGTTCCGAGATACGACGCATCGCGCGGCGCAGGTCCGCGGCGAGCGGACCTGCCGGGAGGGAGGGCGCCTTGCCCTGCTGCACGCGACGTCCCTCCACGATCGGCCACTGGTGGAAACGGGATTCGAAGTTGTCGATGTCGATCCCGCGGAAATCGATGTCACCACCGAGCGCGAGCATGACCGACAGCTGGTCCCGGCGCGAATACCGCAGGACGTGATCGGCCCAGACACGCATGGCAGCCGCGACGCGCTCGTTACGCCGACGGACCAGGAGGGCTGTCCAGTGCGGACGCGCATCGAGAACCTCGGGAGCGGTCCTGGCGTAATCGGACAGCTGTTCGTACACCCGAGCTCGATCGTCGTAGTTGAGGCGGATGACCTCGTCGAACTCGTCGATCAGGTTGTCGCGATAGCTGTGCGTCGGCAACGCCATGTCGACATCGTCGGGAAGCCACGCCTCGACGAGCTCCTCCGGCGTCACCTTCAAACGGACGGACGCGTCGATGTAGAGGCTCACGTCGCACTCGACGTCGGTCTGAGGACCGAGGATCTTGTGCAGACGCGCGCTGCGAACCGGGTCGGCCGCGAAGGCGGGCTGTACGACACGAATCTCCCACGTGTCACTCGTCAGGTCGGGGTCGTCGGTGAAGCAGATGAACCGAGCCTGGCTGTTCCGGGCCACCGGCTGCTCGAGGAGTGAGTCGTAGCGGTCGAACAGCGAAGTGAAGACGACGAGGCTCATGCGGAGCCCCACGAAGCGTGCGGCAGCACGGACAGCATGCACATGGGTCCAACCGTAGCCGCTGTGCGCGCACGGGCTGCTCAGGCTCGACGAACTAAAGTGGAGCGCATGCTGCAGCGTGTGAGCCACCTGGCCGAAGTCGCACGCTCACGAACGCGAGCAGCGGCACGGACCCTCGCCGTGCGCTACGGCGGACTGCCGCACTCGGTCGGAACTGTGGACAGCCCCCCGCCTCCCGTGGCACACGACGTCACTCAGCTGTGGCTGCGGAACCTGACCAGTCGCGACCCGATCACCGACAGCACGAGCGACGAAACCGTGACGATGACCACCCACGGGCAGCGCATCCGTGATGTCTGGCTGGCCATCGAGTCCATCGGGCGAGGAGACAGGTTGCCCTCCCGAATCATCCTCTGGCTCGACGAGGGCACGAAGGTCCCCTGGCGACTGCGTCGCTTGCGCTCGCGCGGCCTCGAGATTCAGCATGTCGCTCGAGGCTGGGGCGTCCACACGAAGTACTGGCCGTATGTCTCCCGCGTCGACCCCGTCGGTCCGCTGGTGACCGCCGACGACGACATCCTGTACCCGCCCAACTGGCTGCGCGATCTGCATGCGGTGCACGAACGCTATCCGGATGACGTCATCGCCTTCCGTGCGCACAGCATGACCATGGTCGACCCGGAGCATTTCGCGCCGTACCGCTCGTGGCCCACCTGCACGACCACCGAGCCCAGCTACGCCCATTTCGCCACATCCGTATCGGGTCAGTTGTTACCCACCGGTCTGCAGCACGCTCTGCGCGAGGAGGGGCCGGTCTTCGTCGACATCTGCCCGACCGCCGACGACGTCTGGATCCACCGCTGCGCTGTCGCGCACGGCTTCCGCACGCGTCAAGTGGAGGAGAGATCGCTCCACTGGTGGTTCATCCCCGGCTCGCAGACGTCCGGGCTGAACGCGGTCAACGTCGTCGGCGGCGCCAACGACGCGCAGTTGCGCGACGTGCACACCGAGGCGACACGCGGGCGCATCTGGGCAGCAGCCGAAAGAACTCAGCGCACCTGAATCTCCGCGTGGACGGTTCCCGTCTGACGGTGCTCCATCGGTACGAAGAAGGTCGCGGCCTGCCACGCAACAGCCAGCGAGGAGCCGTTCTCATCGGCTACCTCGGCGTTGACGAAGTACTGCCCGCCCGCGAACGCCGAGTTCCGGATGACGTACTCCACCTCGGTCGTCCCCGCCCCGACACGGCCGTGCGGCTGCTCCAGGCGTCGGCTGCCGGTACCGAGGACCTGCTGGCCCGACGGCGTGTCGATGCTGACGCCGGTGTTCCACCGTTCGAAGGGCTGAGCGTGATTCACCACGATCCGGACGTGGATATCGTCACCGGGCTTCACATCGGAAAGCGTCGTGCCGTCCGCGGCCTCGATCCGGACCGCTTCGATGGAGGACGTCGGCGCCTTCTCCTCGGACTCCGGATGCAGTTCGGCTTCGAGCACGTCGGCGTTCTCGGCATTGCGGCGTCGGCGGCCCTCGAGCACCTCACGGTGCACGCGGGTGGCTGCCGCCGCGGACCCCGAGAAGACGACCTCACCATCGTGGAGGACGACGCCCTGATCGCAGATCTCCATGACCTGCGCTGCGGAGTGAGAGACCAGGATGATCGTCCTGCCCTCCGCCTGGAACTCGCGGATCTTGTCCATGCACTTGCGCTGGAAGGCTTCGTCCCCGACCGCGAGCACCTCATCCACCAGCAGGATGTCGGGGTCGGTGTGGATGGCGACCGCGAACGCGAGTCGCACGTACATCCCGGAGGAGTAGAACTTGACCTGCGTGTCGATGAAATCACCGATCTCCGCAAACGCCACGATGCTGTCGAACTCCGCGTCGGTCTGCTCCCGCGACAGACCCAGGATCGCAGCATTCAGATAGACGTTGTCGCGACCGGACAGATCCGGGTGGAATCCGGCGCCGAGTTCGAGCAGAGCGGCGAACCGGCCGCGTCGACGCACGGATCCCGAGGTCGGATCGATGATGCCGCCGATGATCTTCAGGAGAGTGCTCTTGCCCGATCCATTGGGCCCCATGAGCCCGATGGTCGATCCGGCCGGGATGTTCACGGACACGTTCTTGAGGGACTGGAACACTTCCTGGTGCAACCGCCCGCGTCTGCCGAAGGTCACCACGCGCTCTTTGATCGAGTTGTCTCGACGGATGGTGAACTTCTTCGAGACGTCCTCGACGACGACGACGTCGGGCCCGGTCGGTCGATCCTGGGGAGATGTAGACCTGTTTTCGGTCACGTCGGTCAGAGCTCCTGTGCGAAGTTGCCTTGTAGGCGGGCGAAAAGGCGTTGGCATGCCCATACGAGGACGAGCCCGATCACGAATGCGATCGCCATTCGGAGCGCCAGATGAGGGGGATAGTCGGCCGGTGAGCCCGAGACCCAGAAAGCGCGGTGGAAACCCAGCACCGCGAGCGTCAGGGGGCTGTTGGTGTAGATCTCCAAAAGCCAGGCGGGGAAGCCGAACTCATCGAAGACCCGGTTGACCATTGTCCACGCGTAGACGATCGGCGATGCCCACATCGCCAGCATCAGCACGACCTGGGTCAGGTACTGGACATCCCTGAGGTAGACGTTCAGCGCGGAGAGGAAGAGGCCGGTGGCGAGACCGTAGACGATGATGAGGCCGACGGCGGGGACGAAGTAGATCAACCCCATGGAGAAGGGGGGAACCCCGAGGATGAAGCAGGCCGTGATCAGGACGGCGAGCTGCACCAGGAACGTGAACATCGCCGACCCGATACTGGCGAGCGGGAAGATCTCGCGAGGTACGTAGACCTTCTTCACGAGCCCCGAGTTGGCGACGATCGATCCCGTGGACCCCGAGAGCATCTCGGAGAAGAAGGCGTAGATGGTCAAGCCGGAGAAGATGTAGATAGCGAAGTCGGGGATCCCGCGCGCAGCCCCGAGGAACTGCCCCATCACGACGTAGTAGACGGTGAGCTGGACGATCGGGTTGATGAGCACCCAGAGCAGCCCGAGCGCGCTGTCCTTGTACCGCGCCTTGATGTCGCGCCGCACGAGCAGCGCCAGCAACTGACGATGAGCCCAGACCGCTCTGACCGAAGCGATGAACCCCGTTCCCGAGGCTATCGGGGCGAGCGGCTCATGTTCGAGGCGTTCGAAGCGGGCGAGAGCGCTATCGGTCACAGCGGAGTTCCATTCGATTCGCCAGGCACAACGACCAACGATACAGCGCGGCGTCTGTGAACCACCCGCGGGGGGGCGAGGGTCACCAGCGCTCCCCCAGTTGGGTCTCCAGCACCGGCGCGAGCGTACGCGCATACGAGCTGGAGAGGTGGTTGTCGTCGCGATAGACCGCGACGTTGCCGACCACGGCGGGGCAGACGTCATCCGGGCAGATCCACTCGGTCAGATCGACGTGCGTGATGCTCTCTCGCTGCAGGATCCGTGCCGGGTTCGAAGCGGCCAACGAGCTGCCGCGCGGCATGGAGCAACCGTCCGGGTCGTCGGATTCGATGACGCAGCCGAACATGTCGTAACCGAACCTCGGGTTGTCGCCCACGGCGATGATCGGGATGCCGGCTGCGTCCATGCGGTCGAGGAACCGCTCGATTCCCGGCCGGAGGCGCTCGTCCTCGTCGCCCGCATCAGCGGCGGTGACGATGGTCATGACCGCCGACGGTTTGATCGCCTCCACGTGGCGGATCGCCGCTTCGCGCCACTGCGGGCAGAACTCGGGATCGAAGCCGGGGTCATCGAGGCCCATGGCGCAGCCACCACGCACGAGCGTGATGACGCCCCAGCCGCGCTGCTCCGCGATCGGCACGAGCGCCGCGGTCATCTGCTGCGCGTGCGAGTCGCCGATCACCGCGATCAGCTCGCTCGCCCGCTGAGTGCCCGGCGTCTCGAAGCAGGAGCCGTGCAGGATGTCGTCGGTGATTGCGCGCGGGCCGCTGCACTCGAGCTCGAGCTGAACCCACTCGTCCTCGATCGCGGTCGCGAGCGGGATCATCGGAAGTTCCGCGTCGGGCTCGGAGACGTCGTCGTCGAAGAGCACGTGCGCGCCCGGGTTCGCGATGAGCTGCTGTTCGGCCACCCTCTGCTCGCGGTACGCGGTCACGCCCTGCCACGTCCCGACCGGGACGACGACGATGAGCGCGGCGACAGCGACGACAGCGACAGACGACATGACGCCGCGTTCGGCCCGGCGCCACTGCCGCACCGGGTGGTCCACGGCGAACGTCAGAAGTCGCGCGCACACCACGGAGGCGACGACGATGGCGAGGCCCCCGACCAGACCGACCTCGGTGCGTTCGCGGACGACGAGCCACGTGACGAGGATCGGCCAGTGCACAAGGTAGAGGCCGTAAGCGTCGCGGCCGGCCAGCCGGAGGGGACGCGACGCGAGCAATCGAGCGGGTCCGTGGCCGGCGTCTCCGGTTCCGGAGACCACGACCATCGCCGCGCACACGACCGGCCAGAGGGCCAGGTACCCGGGGAAGCCGCCCTCGACGTCGAGGACGACTCCGCAGGCGAGGAGCCCGGCGATGCCCGTCCACCCCAGCAGGATGCTCAGGACGGGCCCGGGCCGCAGGTGAGGGAGCGCGACGACCAGCAACGACCCCGCAGCGAACTCCCACAGGCGAGCACCCGTATCGAAGTACGCCAGCTGCTGGGCGGCATCCGTGCGTACGACGGAGTAGCCCAGCGAGATCACGAAGACCGCGCCGAAGACCATCGCGACGACCGCATCCGGAGACCGCCGGAATCGCCGGATGATCAGCAGGCAGAGCGCGAAGAGCAGAGCCCACAGCACGAACGCCTGCCCCTGCACGGAAAGGGACCAGAAGTGCTGGAGCGGGCTGAGCGCCTCGCCGCGGTTGTAGTAGTCGACCGCGTCGGCGGCGAGGATCCAGTTCTGGACGTACAGCAACGACGCCCACGTCTGCTCCCAGAGCGACCGCCACGTCGTCGCCGGATAGAACAGGCGAGCCAGCAGCAGGACGAGCAGGAGCGTGACCGCGGCGGCGGGCAGGAGACGCCGGAACGTCCCGATCAGCCGGCGCGCGATATCCGGTGGCGCACCGGTGTGGATGCGCTGCAAGAAGGTGCGCGTCAGGAAGAACGCGGACAGCATCAGAAAGACGTCAACCCCGCCCGATACGCGCCCGAGCCAAACGTGGTACGTCACGACCAGCAGGATGGCGACGGCGCGGAGACCGTCGATGTCGGCGCGGTATCCCCAGCGGTCCGCATCCACCCTCGGTCCGGCGATACCGCGCACGCGGTCCGTCAGTGAACCCACGACGTCCTCACGCGAGGTGGTTGTTCCACATCGACAGCGCCGAGCCGATGGCCATGTGCATGTCGAGGTACTGATAGGTGCCCAGCCGTCCGCCGAAGTGGACGTCCTGCTCGCCCTTGGCGAGGTCGCGGTACGCCAGCAGTCCGGCACGGTCCTCGGCCGTGTTCACCGGGTAGTACGGCTCGTCGGCGCGAGTCGCGAAGCGGGAGTACTCCCGCACGATCACCGTCTTGTCGGTCGGGTACCGATCGGCGCGCTCGGGGTGGAAGTGCTTGAACTCGTGGATCCGCGTGTAAGGCGCGTCAGCGTCGGCGTAGTTCATGACGCTCGTGCCCTGGAAGTCGGGGATGTCGAGGACGTCCTGCTCGAAATCGAGCGTGCGCCACGACAGCTCGCCTTCCGTGTAGTCGAAGTACCGGTCGACGGGACCGGTGTAGACGATCGGCAGCTGACCGACGGTGGCCTTCTTGTTGAGCGGCTGGGACTCGTCGAAGAAGTCGGTGCTCAGCTTCACCTCGATGTTGGGGTGATCCGCCATGCGCTCGAGCCACGCGGTGTAGCCGTCGACCGGGAGACCCTCCCACGTGTCGTTGAAGTAGCGGTTGTCGTAGGTGTAGCGGACCGGCAGACGCGAGATGATCTCGGCCGGAAGCTCCTTCGGATCGGTCTGCCACTGCTTCGCGGTGTAGTCGCGGATGAACGCCTCGTACAGCGGACGCCCGATCAGCCCGATGGCACGCTCCTCGAGGTTGTTCGCCTGCTTCGGGTCGAACTCGCCTGCGAGCTCCTGGATCAGATCCCGCGCCTCGCCGGGCGTGTAGGCAGCCTGGAAGAACTGGTTGATCGTGCCGAGATTGATCGGCAGGGGGTACACGACGCCCTTGTGCGTCGTGTAGACGCGGTGCACGTAGCTCGTGAACTGCGTGAACCGGTTGACGTACTCCCACACGGTCGCGTTCGAGGTGTGGAACAGGTGGGCCCCGTACTTGTGGACCTCGATGCCGGTGGTCGGCTCGTTCTCGGTGTACGCGTTGCCGCCGATGTGGTGACGACGATCGATGACCGTGACCTTGCGACCGGATGCCGCGGCGCGCTCGGCGATCGTGAGGCCGAAGAAGCCGGAGCCGACGATGAGGAGATCCATGGGGCGAACGCTTTCGTTTCGGGGCAAGCGAATGGGCGCCCCCGGGCGGGGCGTCACCGATCCTACGCGACGCGTTCCACGGGCCTGAGGAAAGCGTGGGAAAGCCCGTTGTAGGCGTCGGCTACGATGGCATGTCGAATTGTCGCAGTGACGGAGTCGGGATCGAATGGACAGCTGGATCAGCACATTTCCGTCGATCCTCGTCGCTGTGCTCCTCCTGATCATCCCGGGCGGCATCGTCATGGCCGCTGGCTGGGGCATCCGCAACCCCTCACGCTGGCTCTTCGCCCCGGCTGTCTCGGTCACGATCGCCGCCGTCGCCGCGACGGTCGCTCCGCTCGTCGGTCTGCGTTGGGGTCTGATCCCGCTCGCGATCATTACGGCGGTCGTCGCGGGCATCGGTCTCGTGCTGCGCCGTTTCGCGGGGAGTGGCGACGCACCCTCGTCCCGCGGCACACTGCTTGCCGCGGCCGGCGCGCTGGCGGCATCGGCCGGCGGACTGGGCATCCTGTTCGCACGCGCCTTCGGCGGCCCGGAGAACATCGCGCAGCGGTTCGACAACATCGTCCATCTCAACGCGATCGCCCTCGCGGTGCAGAACGGCAGTGCCTCGCCGTTCCAGATCGGCGCAACCTCGGACATCGGCGGCTACCCCAACGCGTGGCACGCCATCACGACGCTCGTCGTCGAGCTGACGGGGGTCTCGATTCCGGCGGGGATCAACGCCGCGAACCTCGGCCTCGTCGCCATCCTGTGGCCCGCCTCGATCATGGCGCTCGTCGGGGCGATGTTCCACCGTCGCAGAGCCGCCTACGTCGCTGCTGCGGCCCTGTCGGCGGGGTTCGGCGCCTTCCCCGCGCTCTTCCTCAACTGGGGAGTGCTCTACCCCAATCTCGTCGGTTACGCCATGGCTCCCGCCGGGCTCGCCGCCGTGGTCCTCGCGCTCGGCGAACGCAAGACCGCTGGGGTCGTTCGGGCGGTGCTCCTCGTGGCTCTCCTCGCCGGTGGCGTCTTCCTCGGACACCCGAACGCCTTCCTGGCCCTCCTCGCCTTCTCCGCCGCGACGGTCCTGAGCACCCTCCTGGCACGCGCGATCACGGCACGGTCACGGCGCGGGTGGTGGACGCTCGCGGCAAGCACGGTGGGCTTCGCGCTGGTCTGCGTCGCGACGTGGTCGGTCCTCCGCACCTCTGCTGAGCACTCGGGATGGAAGCCCTGGCAGAACCTCGCGCAGGCGTTCGGTGAGGCAGCGCTGGCCTCACCTCGGGGATACACGCCGACCATCGTGATCGCCGTTCTCCTCGTGACCGGAGCGGTCGTGGCGGCGCGACGGCCGATGTCGCTCCCTCTGCTCGCGCCCTTCGCGGTGGCCGTGCTGTTGTTCGTCGTCGCCTCGGGTCTGCGTATCGACCACCCGCTCCGCGAGTTCCTCACCAATCCCTGGTACAACGACTCGAACCGTCTCGCGGCTCTGCTGCCGATGGCCGCCATCCCGGTCGCCGTCCTCGGCGCACTCGGGATCTACGACGCGGGGCGCCGAGCCCTCGCGCGGCTCTCCGCGCCGAGCTGGGCACGCGTCCTCGCCCTCGTCGTCGCTGTGATCGCGGTTTTCTCGGTGGCCGTCGGCCCCAACACCCGCATCGCGCTCTCGCAGGTTCGTGAGGCCTACGCCTACACAGACGACTCCGTCCTTCTCACGTCGGACGAACGAGCTCTGCTCGATCGGGTCCCGGAGGAGACCAGCGAGGACGCGCTCATCATCGGAAGCCCGCGGACCGGCGCGTCGCTCGCGCTCGCACTGTCCGATCGCGAAGTGACCCAGCGGCACATCTTCGGATCTCCCTCCGCCGAACTCGTCTACCTCAACTCGCACCTGCGGAACATCGACACCGACCCGGCCGTCTGCTCAACGATCGACGACCTCGGAATCGACTATGTCCTGGACTTCGGACGTCAGGACGTCATGGACCAGTCGCAGGCCGTGATCTACGACGGGATCCAGGACCTCGCACCGGGTCGTCACCTTGTGGTCGTGGATTCGGAAGGTCCCGAAGCACGCCTGTTCCGCATCGAAGGCTGCTGATCGTGGCGTCGCGTCGTCGTCTCGCGGTCGCCTACGACTGCCTCTTCCCCTTCACCACCGGTGGCGGGGAGCGGCAATACCGCGCCTTCGCGGACGAGCTGGCGACCCTCGGGGACGAGGTCGACTACCTCACGTCGCGGCAGTGGGAAGATGATGCAGAGCTGCCCGAAGCTTTCACCGTTGTTCCTATCACCGGCCGCCTCTCTCTGTATTCCGGCGATGGGGTCCGACGCATCCCTGCGGCACTGCGATTCGCCGCCGGCCTGTTCGTGGCCCTCGTGCGTCGGCGTCGTCGATACAGCGCGGTCATCGTGAGCGGACTGCCGATCTTCAACGTGTTCGCCGCCCGCCTCGCTCTGCTCGGATCGCGCACCCGCCTGGTCGTCGACTACCTCGAGGTCTGGCCGCGGCACCAATGGCTCGAATACTCCGGCACGGTCACCGGCACCATCGCCTGGGTGCTGCAGCGTGGCGCCATTGCGATCACCCCTCTCGCGACCTGCCACTCGCGACTCAGCGCAACACGGCTACGAAACGAAGGATTGCGATCGGCTCCGATCACCAGCCCGGGCCTCATCGACGCCACGGTGGAAGCGGGCCCGGTCACCCCGGCATCCGAGCCGCCGTACGTCCTCTACGTGGGACGCCACATCCCCGACAAGCGGGTCGAAACGCTCCCCCCTGCCGTGGCCGCGGCACGCCGGCAGATTCCCGGCCTGCGCCTCGTCGTGCTCGGGCGCGGACCGAGCGGCGACGCCGTGCGCGCCGCAGTAGCGGAGTCCGGAGGCGAGGAGTGGACCGAGTTCCCTGGATTCGTCGACGAGGAGCGACTCGCCCAGCTGATGCACGGGGCCCTCTGCGTCATCAATCCGTCTCGCCGCGAGGGCTACGGCCTCGTGGTGGTCGAGGCGAACGCGCACGGCACGCCCGTCGTCCTCGTCGCCGACCCCGGCAATGCCGCCACCGAGCTGGTCGAGACGGGAATCAACGGCACCGTCGCCGATTCGGCGTCGGCTGACGACCTGGCGGCCGCGATCAGCGCCGTCGCCGACGGCGGCGACGCTCTTCGTCGCACCGCGCGCGCCTGGTACGACTCCGCCATCGAGACCCGCACAATCCGCCGTACCGTCGAGGGAATCCTCGAAGCCCTCGAACCACCGCGGCGCATCGCCCGGAACACGAAAGAAGACACTCTGTGACTGCTGCATCCCCGTCCACCGAGGTCGAACTGACGATTCTCATGCCGTGCCTCAACGAGGCCGAGACGCTCGAAGTCTGCATCCGCAAGGCGCAGGGTTTCCTCGCCCGCACCGGAATCTCAGGTGAAGTCCTCATCTCCGACAACGGCAGCACGGACGGCTCGCAGGAGATCGCGCTCCGCCTGGGCGCACGCGTAGCCGCGGCCAGCCGCCGCGGCTACGGCGCTGCACTGATCAACGGCATCGACAACGCCCGCGGCCGCTACATCATCATGGGCGACGCCGATGACAGCTACGACTTCGAGAACCTCGAGCCGTTCGTCGAGCGCCTGCGAGCGGGCGCCGACCTCGTGATGGGGAATCGATTCGCCGGCGGCATCGCCCCCGGTGCCATGCCGCCGCTGCACAAGTACCTGGGCAACCCGGTGCTGTCGACAATCGGCCAGCTCTTCTTCCGCCCCAACGTCCGCGACTTCCACTGCGGTCTTCGTGGATTCAACCGCGATCGGATCCGCGCGCTCGACCTGCAGACCACCGGTATGGAATTCGCATCCGAGATGGTGGTGAAGTCCTCCCTCGCGAAGTACCGGATCGAGGAAGTCCCCACCACGCTGAAGAAGGACGGTCGGTCGCGCCCACCGCACCTGCGCAGCTGGCACGACGGCTGGCGCCACCTGCGTTTCCTCCTCCTGTTCGCACCGCGCTGGCTCTTCGTCTACCCGGGCCTCGTGGCGTTCTTCCTCGGTGCCATC
Source organism: Microbacterium sp. H37-C3 (assembly GCF_027157935.1). Lineage (NCBI taxonomy): Bacteria > Bacillati > Actinomycetota > Actinomycetes > Micrococcales > Microbacteriaceae > Microbacterium > Microbacterium sp. H37-C3. The sequence continues at coordinate 372,093 of NZ_JAPVLR010000003.1, forward strand.
GCGGTCGCGGTGCTCGCCTTCGGCGGCGTGGAGATCGGCGGGATCGGCTTCGACGTCACGACGATGGTCTACGCCAGCGCGCTGTGCGTCACGGGCTTCCAAGCCCTTCTGTTCTTCTGGTTGACGAAGCTGTACGCGACGCAGGAGGGCTTCCTGCCGACCAGCGAACGGTATCGGCGCATCGTCGCGAAATGGTCCGCCGAGCGCGGCCTCCTCGCGGGCGTCGCGCTGTTCCTCCTCGGCATCGTCATCGGGATCGTGCAGGTCAGCGTGTGGGGAAGCGCGGACTTCGGTCAGCAGGATGCCGCGCAGGCGGTCCGGATCGCCGTGCCTAGCGCGCTCACCATCATCCTCGGGTTCCAGACCATCATGATGAGCTTCTTCTCCGGCGTGCTCACCACCCCGCGCCGAGAGCAGAAACCCGAAGCCGTCATCGAAAGCTGATCGCGGATGCGTATCCTCGTCGACCTTCTGGGGTACACCGGCGGCCGAGGCGGCACTGAGACGTACGTCCGGGAGCTTCTCCCGCGGCTCGCCGGCGTCATGCCCGACGTCGAGTTCGTGGCCCTGACCGGCCGATCCGGGGCGGCGGCAGTCGCACGCTTCTTCCCCGGGCGGGTTGATACGATCCGGTGGGTCGGCGCGGACCGGGCCACGTGGGCTCTCGGTGAGATCCTCGCCGTCGGTCGACGGGCTCGCCGCGCCCGCGCCGAGCTTGTCTGGTCGCCCGCGAACTTCGGACCGCTTTCGCGCGGCGCCGTCCCGCGCGTCGTCTCGATCCACGACGTGATCTATCACGAGGTGCCCGGAACAGGAATCGCGCGCCTCCCCCGATCCATCACCGCGTGGCTGATGGATCGGGCAGCAAAAACCGCGGACCGTGTCCTGACCGTCTCGGATGCGGCAGCCGCCGCCATCTCGCATCACCTCGGGCTCGCCGCCGACCGGATCACCGTCGTCCACAACGGGACCGCGCCCTCACGGCGCATCGCCGACCCCGAGCCGGCGTTGCGTTCCCTCGGTCTCGACACCGATCGTCCGCTCCTCCTCAGTGCAGGCAACCGTATGCCGCACAAGAACTTTGCGGGGCTGCTCGCCGCCATAGCGACGATCGAGCCGGGCCTACGCCCCCGAACAGTCGTGGTCGGCGGCGGCGATCACGACCCCCTCGCTGAAACCGTCGCCGCGCTCGGTCTCGAGTCCGACGTCGTGCTCCCAGGCTGGGTGAGCGACGAGCAGCTCGGAGCGCTTTACGCTGCGGCGACGGTCTATGCCTGTCCATCACTAACCGAGGGTTTCGGTCTGCCCGTCGTGGATGCTCTCGGCGCTCGCTGCCTGGTCGTCGCCAACGATGTGCCCGTCCTGCGGGAAGTCGGGGGCGAGCACGCGTTCTACGCCGACGCTCGGAGCCCGCAGCAGTTCGGCCGAGAGATCTCGCGCGTGCTCGAGCTCGAGGCCGGGGAGCGAGAGGAACGCCGCACCGCCGGACGCGCTTGGGCGGAGCGCTTCACCTGGGATGCGTCGGCGCTCGGCGTGGCCGACGTGCTGCGCGCTACCGCCGGAGCGAGGCACCCGCGTGGCTGAGATCAGCTCGCTGCGGGCTCGCCTCTTCGGCTTCACGCTCATTCCGGCGATCGCCGCTGTGTCACCCCTCGTCGTACTGCCGGCGGTGTCTCGCTCCGCAGGCGACGACGGCTGGGCCAGCGCCATCGCCGGCGAATCGGTGGGCACGTTCGCGGCGATCGCCGTCGCCTACGGCTGGACCACCGTCGGCCCCGCGCTCATCGCCGGCACCATTGACTCGGTCAGACGGGGACGCCTGTATCGGAACGCCGTGGTGGTGCGACTGGCCATGTCCCTGGTGGCGCTGCCGCTGCTCGTCATCCTGTGTGCCGCGGTGGCGGCGCCGGGTCACGCTCTGCTCGCGTCGCTCATGGGGCTGCAAGGCGCCTTGATCGGGCTGTCCTTCACGTGGTTCGCGGTCGGCGTCGGCGACCCACGCTCGATCCTGTTCTACGACGCGATCCCGCGCCTGCTGGTTGCCGTAGCGGCGATGCTCGCGATCGTCAACGGCGTGCCGGTCGAGGTGTACCCGATCGTCGGTATCCTCGTCACGCTGATCGGTACAACGGCGTACACCCTGCGACTTCTCCGGCGGTACCCGTCGCCTTGGCCGCCGTTGCGCGAGATACCGGGACTGTTCCGCCTGGGAGCGCCCGTCGCCCTGAACGACGGGGCGCTCGGCGCATATTCCTCGGTGCCGATGCCGCTCGTCAACACGATCTCGTCGGGCTCGTCCGCCGCCGGTTTCGCGTCAGCCGACAAGCTCGCCAAACTCGGGCAATTCCTGCCTCTGACGCTCGCCAACGCCCTGCAGTCCTGGACAGCGGAGGTATCCGGCTTCGAGCGAGGCAAACGACTGCGCGTCGCGCTGCTGATGCACGGCGGCTTCGGGGCTCTCGGCGCCATCGTGCTGGGCTTGGCCGGACCTACCGTTACCGCCCTGATCTTCGGCGGACGCGCCGGCGCCGCGATGGGCGTCTGTTTCGCGTTGGGGATCGGGTTCGCCATGTACTCGCTCCGCACCTCCATGACGCGCCACGTCCTTTTTCCAGCCGGAGCTCAGAAGAGCGTCATGTGGGCGACGGTCACTGCAACGATCGTGGGCGTGCCGGCCATGCTCGTCGGCGCGTGGCTCGTGGGCCCCCTCGGGGTGGCGGTCGGGTTCGCCGTGACGGAGTCCCTGTCGACCGCGCTCCTGGCGCGACGGACGCGTCGTTGCTTCATCGCTCTGGTCGAAGGCGGCGAGGAATGAAAGATCCTCGGCTCCTCCTCGTAGTTTCCACGCTCGGCCGGATCGAATCGCTCGAGCGGCTACTCGAGAGCGTCGCCGGGCAGCTGGCGACAGGCGATCGGCTGGTCATCGTGGCGCAGCGTCGAGTCGATGATGTCGCCGCCCTCGCGTCGCGCTGGCGGGCGCGATCATCGGGCGACATCCGTGTCGTGACTTCGCCGCTCGGGGCATCCTTGGGTCGCAATACCGGCGTCTGGGAGGGCGCGGACGACATCGATGATGCGTTGGTCATGTTCCCGAACGACACCACGACGTTTCCGGCTGGGAGCGTCATCGCGATTCGTCGGGCGCTCGCGAGCTCCACCGCGGGGGCCGTTCACGTCAAAACTCCCTCGGGCGCACGATTCGATCTGCCACCCGTGGGCACGCCGCTGGACAACCGCAACGTCTGGTCCGTCATCGAGATGGGGCTCGTGATCCGGCTGCCCGTCTTCCGCGATCTGCGCGGCTTCGACGAGAGCATCGGCACCGGTGCTGCGACGCCCTGGCAGGCAGGCGAAGTAACGGACCTGTTGATGCGGCTGCGAGCTCGACGCCCGGACATCGACACCACATTCGGCTGGGTGCACGACGACGAGGCCGAGGTCGGGGGCATCGACGAGACCGCCGGATTGACACGGGCCGAGAGCCGCCGCAAGCTGCGTGCCTATGGGCGCGGTGTCGGGTATGTGTACCGCTGCCACCCGTTTCCGGCGTGGCAGCGATGGGCATTCGTTCTGGCCGGCCTCGTGATCGGTGTGCGCCGCGCCAATGACTACCGGATCGCAGACGGATGGACGGCATTCGCCGGCCGATGGGAGGGCGTTCGCGGCCGCGTCCGACGCGGGGCGGCGGACCGCCGGGCCGTCTCACGCTGACCCGGCGACGGCGTCTGGCAGGATTGAGCATCATGAAGGGCATCATTCTCGCCGGCGGTTCGGGCACGCGTCTGCACCCGATCACGCTAGGCGTCTCGAAGCAGTTGATCCCGGTGTACGACAAGCCGATGGTCTATTACCCCTTGTCGACGCTGATGCTCGCGGGCATCCGCGACATCCTGATCATCACGACGCCGCACGACGCGCCGTTCTTCGAGCGGCTCCTGGGCGACGGATCGCAGTTCGGCATCTCGCTGACGTTCGCGCAGCAGCCGTCCCCCGATGGGCTGGCGCAGGCGTTCACGATCGGCGCGGACTTCATCGGCGACGACAAGGTCGCCCTCGTCCTCGGCGACAACCTCCTCTACGGTCCGGGCCTCGGTTCACAGCTCAAGCGCTATGCCGATGTCGACGGCGGTGCTGTCTTCGCGTACTGGGTGGGCGAGCCCTCCGCGTACGGCGTGGTCGAGTTCGATGACGAGGGTCGCGCCGTGTCGCTGGAGGAGAAGCCCCGCGAGCCGAAGAGCAACTTCGCGGTACCGGGCCTGTACTTCTACGACAACGATGTGATCGACATCGCCCGCGATCTCCAGCCCTCCCCTCGCGGCGAGTACGAGATCACCGACATCAACAGCGCCTACCTCGAACGGGGCAAGCTGCAGGTCGAGGTCCTCCCCCGCGGAACCGCCTGGCTCGACACCGGAACCTTCGACCAGATGACCGACGCTGCCGATTACGTGCGCACGATGGAGCGGCGGACGGGGCTGCGCATCGGCGTTCCCGAGGAGGTGGCCTGGCGTCAGGGGTTCCTCACCGACGACGAACTGCGCAACCGCGCGGCGAAGCTGGTGAAGTCCGGATACGGAACGTACCTGCTCGAGGTCCTCGAGCGCGGTCGGTGACCCCCCGCACCGCGTCGCCCGGCACCATCGTCCGGACGACCATCCGGCGCGCGGCCGCGGTCGCCCGCGCGCGCGTGCGAGACGTCCGGGGCTCGTGGTGGGGCGGGCCCGTCATCCGTCGCATCGACCGGATCTGGTGGGTGCGGACCATCAACCGTGCCGGCATCGTCGACCCGGTCGCCGTCTCCGCTCAGCGCCCCGGCCTGAGCCCGCGCGCCGCCGTGCGGCATTACGTCCGCCGGGGCTTCCGCGAGGGTTTCGTGCTGAACCCGCTGTTCTCGGAACAGATGGTGTCGATGCAGCTCTCCGACGCGGGCCGGGTTCCGGCGCTGTACGCGTACCTGGTCAACGACCGCCGCCGCATCCGGACGAGCCTGCTGTGGGACGCCCCCGGCTATGCCCTCGCCCACCCCGAGTCCTCCGACGACCCTGCCGGCCCGCTCGGCCACGCTTGGCGCAGCCTGCAGGCGGGATCAACCCTGGATTTCGGCTTCCCGGGCGATCGCACGCAGATGCGCGCGGACCGGATCTCGGCCCTCGTGAACCGAGCTCTCTCCCGGTCGGAAAGGGTCTCGTGGCTCAGCGACCTCGCTGAACTGGCGTCCGTCGACGTCGTTCTTCTGTGGCGCCTGTCCGACCTCGAACGCGACTTCAGCCTCACGATGGAGACGGCGGCAGAGGCGAGTCGACGACTCGGCGCCCGTCTTGTCCTCGCCGTGGACGGCGAACGGCCCGACGCATGGTTGCCCGCCGCGGCGGGTTCCGCCGGCACGACGGGAACACTCGTCATCTCCGATGCGCCCCGAGCCTCCGTCGTCGCAACCGCCGCTCGTCAGCTCACTCCTGGCTCGCGCCTGATCGTCCGCGGACCGGGTGACGAGATCACGACCGGAAGCGTCGTGGCCCTCTCCGAAGCGGATACCGGGATCACGTCACCGCTCGTCCTGGACGTGGACGGCGTCGTGATCAACGGCGGTCTGGTGCGCCGCGGCTCGCGTCTGCATCCGCTCCTGCAGGGCCACCCGGCCGAGGATGCGCGCGGGCTCGGACCGCGCGTGCGTGTCGATGGTGTCGCCTCGACGACGTTCGCGATGACCGTCGGCGACTCGGAAACGCCGGAGACTGCTCAGGTCCGCACGGACGCGTGGGTCATCTCCCCCGTGCGCCATTTGCCGGCTCATACGCGGGTCGAGGCGGCCCAGGGCATGACCGATGACCTCGACCACCTCGTCGCCCGCATCGACCTTGCGACCGTCAACCCTGACGATGCACAACTCGGGCGGCGTGCGCCGGCGGCTCGATCCGGGGCGCCCCGGCTGCGATGGGCGCTGAAAACCGCCGCGCCGGCCGGGCTCGGTGCGGAGTGGTGGGGTGACACGCACTTCGCCCGCGGGCTCGCCGACGCGCTCCGCCGCCGGGGCCAGGACGTCGTCATCGACTCCATCGGAGCCCGCAATCGGCCGTCCCATCATCTCGACGACGTCGAAGTGGTCCTGCGCGGACCGGAGCGCATCGAGCCGCATCGGTCGGCGATCTCGCTGCTGTGGATCATCAGCCACCCCGACCAGCTGACACGCGACGAGACCGCGGCGTTCGACCATGTCTTCGCCGCGTCCGAGAAGTGGATCCGCTCGACAGCGGGCGCCCTCGGACCGATCGAGCCGCTGCTGCAGTGCACGGATGTGCACCGGTTCCACCCCACGGGCGCAGAACGCACTGATCGGATCGTGTTCGTCGGGACGGCCCGCGGCATCCCTCGGCCTTCCGTCATCGAGCCGATCCGCGCCGGCTTCGAGGTCGATGTCTACGGCCCTGACTGGACCGGCTGGATCCCGGCGTCGTCTGTCGTCGCGTCGGGCGTGCCGAACGCTGACCTGCCCGCGCTTTACGAGGGCGCGCGACTCGTCCTCAACGACCACTGGCCGGCCATGCAGGCATCCGGGTTCATCTCGAACCGGCTTTTCGACGTCGTCGCCGCTGGCGGACGTGCGATCAGCGACGACGTCGAGGGAATCGACGACCTGTTCGGCGGCATGGTGCGCACCTACCGCACTGTTCCCGAGCTCCTCGGCCTGCTCCGGCAGGAACCGGAGAGTCTCTTCCCGTCCAGGGAGAAAGCCGACCGGATCTCGACTCAGATACGCCAGCAGCACTCGTTCGACGCTCGAGCTTCGACGCTGCTCGAGACGGCCCTGCGCGCGCGCACAGCAGCGACACCCGGACGCTAGCGACGTCGCAGCGGCCGCAGCACCCGCCTGACCCGACGTCGCCAAACCACCGACCGGTCGTATGCAGCCAGGAGGCGATCCTCCTGCTGGGGCCGGTGCAGCCTGGCATACATCTTCAGGAAGTCGCGGAAGGTTCCCCACTCGAACTCGCCGGCGCGTCGCAAGAACTCGATCTGCTCCATCGTCGAAGCGGGCGGCAACGTCACCGAGATCTGGTCGAAGTTGTAGTCCAGCGCGGTGTAGCTGACGGCCATGTAGTCGGGACACGTCACCGTACGCGTGTGATAACCGGCCTCGCCCGCGACGTACGCGGGGACACGCTCGAGGATATGCGCCAGCCCGCCGTCGACGTATGCCTCAGCGCCACCGAACTGGTCGTAGTCCCACGGCTGCTCGACGAGGCGACGCAGCGCTTCAGGGCGGGCGAAGAACATCGACCCGTAAGGCGCGAGCGGCGTGCCCTCGTCAACGGGCACACGCACACCCATCTTCGCCATCAGTTCGAGGAATCCGGGCTTGTTCGCCCACCACCCGTGTCCGAGCGTCGGGTGCCCGATGTGCACGACCGGTGGGAAGGCCATGCCCAGACCCGGTTCGCGTTGGAAGAGCGCGACGAGATTGGCGGTGTAGCCGCTCGAGAACAGCAAGTTCTCGAACTGCTGGAGCTTAAAGTGACGTCCGACGTTGTCGGAGTCCTGGGGTGTCTTCTTCGAGTGCACCTTCACGACGAGGTCGTATCCCCCGTCGAGCAGCTCGTCGCGGCAGCCGATCAGGAACGCGGCCTGATCGCGGCCGTTGTTCGAGGGGAGCACCCGCACCTCGACCGAGCCCCGCGCGGCACGCCGAGACAGATGATCGCGGATGCTGCGGGCGCGGTCCTCCTCCGGTGTTGTGATCACCAGGTCGTACGCACCCGGGAGGGTGTCGATTCGATCCATGATCTCGTCGGTCATCTCGGGGTAGTAGATGTGGGCGACCGCAAGGGTGCGCAGCGGACGCGAGGGGTCGTACGTTCCGTCATCCTCCTCCGCGAGCACCTCGAGCATGGCGGCATCCGCGTTCAGCGTCTGGGGCTCGACGTTGCGCGCGAGATCCTGGTAGATCAGCTCCATCGGATAGCCCCGCCGCTCTGCGGCTTCGAGCGTCCACCGGCCGATCACCGAGAGGCGATCCATGAACGGCGGCCACTGGAAGAACGGGCGCCGCTTCAGCGTCGGACAGCCCGCCTCGATGAGCTGCTGCGCGTAGAGGACGGCGTTGTTCTCGATCTTGTCGGTCAGGCTCGGGAAGGCGACTTCGGCGACGAAGCCGAAGTCGACGAAACGCTCGGTGAAGACTGCCTCGTGCTTCGCGACGGCATCTGAGTAGCTGTCAAGCGACGGCAGATCGCGCCAGTACCGGTTCCATTCCTCCGAGAGGAACATGTCGCGCCGAACCGCCATCCAATAGGACTGGAGGTGATAGGCGAGATAAGAGTCTCCGGTGAATGGGTTCGGCTCGACACGCGGGTGGTCGGTCATGCCCCAGAAATGCAGGGGCCGCTTCTCCATGCGTTCGAACAGCGGCCCGAAGTCGCCGATCGGTCCGAACCACGTGTCGTTCGCAAGGACGATCTCGTCCCACTCTTGGAGGCCATCAGCCAGATGGTCGAGACCCTCCTTGTAACCGGTGATGTCGAAGCCACGGTTCTCGCGCACGAGAATTTCATCGGCGACCGGCTCGAGCACCTCGCGGCCGGCGTCGGTGAGAAGACCGTTGACGACGACGAGGATGTGGTCACAATGAGCGCGCAGCTGGCCCAATGCATATGGGATGTAGGCCTCGACGTCGCCCCGACGGTCGTAGACCACGTAAATCAGGGCGCGCTTGCCCCCTTCGGGGAACTCCGCAGCGGCGCGAGCCGGGAAGTTCACGAGCTCCGCAGTTTTCATTCCGAATCCTCCCCGCGTCGCAGGCCCCGCGACAGCACGCGCCGCGCGCGCGCAAACACGCCGTAGCCGCGCCGCGCGAAGTAGTAGATCGGCAGCAGACGCCGCGCCATGCCGAAGTGATTGAGCCGCAGGTACATGCGGAACAGGCCGACCGGCCCGCCGAACCCCATCGCGCCTGCTCCATGTAGGAACCGGATCTGATCGATCGGGTAGCCGCGAACCGACATCGACACCTGATCGGTCTTGAACTGGAGCGCAGTGTGGCTGATGCTCGCGTGCTCGGGCGTGAGCACAGTGCGTGCGTGGAACCCATCTTCAGCGGCGGCCAACACGACGGTGCGCTCCTGGACGTGCGCGAGTTCGCGATCGCGCCGACCCCGACGGTAGTCGGCGTGCCGCCACCGCGGTTCGACCATTCTGCGGAGGGCATCGGGACGCGCGATCCACATGCCGCCGTAGGGTGCGAGCGGCGAGACCGCATCGACGGGCACGCGGATGCCGACCTTGTCCAGCACACGCTTGGTCGATCCTTCGAGACCCGCCCAGCCGCGGCCCATCGTGCCGAACCCGATGTGGACCATCGGCGGGAAGACGAGCCCGAGTCCGGGCTCTCGAACGAACATCTGCAGGAGGTTGCGGGCGTACCCGCTGCTGCCCAGCAGATTATCGAGCTGATATCGACGCGAGTAGCGGCGCAGGTTCAGGGTCTTGCGAGGAGATGGCCGGTTGTGGAGCTTGATCACGATGTCGTGCCCCCCGTTGAGCAGCACGTCGCGACAGCCGACGAAGAAGTCGCTCATGTCGCGCCCCGGGCCGGGCGGCACCACGCGCACTTCCAGCGAACCGAAACCGAGATCGTTCAGCTCTTCCATGCGGGCCTGCACCTGCGCGGCAGTCATGCCGTCGCCCGTGGTGACCAGGAGGTCGTAGCCGGCGGGAACGCTCCGGATCGCCTGCAGCACCTCGTCGAGCCCGACGAACTCGCTGACGTGGAGGATGACGATGATGGTGAGAGAGTCCACCGAGCTCGTGTCGGGGCGCGCCTGCAGTGGGAGCACGTCGAGCATGCCGGCGTTCGTATTGAGCGCTTTCGGCGGAACCGACCGCGCGAGGCTCTGCCGGATCAGCCCCGTGGGAAAACCATTCTCATCCAGACGCGCCAGCATCTCCCGCCCGATCACCGCGTGCTGGTCGAGATACGGGGGAAAGAGCCGGAACTGCGCCTTTCCCACGACGGGGCACCCGGCACTCAACAGTGCACGAGCGCTGAAGACGAGCGGGTCGCCACTGCGGAAATCCGATGCGGGAAAGGCGAACTCCACCGTCAGCCCCGCCTCGCGCAGTGCACGAGGGAGCGCGTACTCGGCGTCGTGCGGACGTTCTGCGTGAGAGACCCAGAACTCTTCGAGGGCCATGCTACTCAGGGCCTCCTCGCGCAGAACCGTCCACACCCAGGGCGCAGTCAGCAGCGGAAAGCCCTCGCCGGGGAAGGATTCGGGCTGGTGACCGTGAGCGTTTTCGACCAGCTGCCAGGCCGCGCAGGGAACCTCGGCCATGCGGTCGATCACCGCGGAGAAATCCGAAACCGGTCCGAACCACGAGTCACCGCTCAAGATCACCTCGTGCGCGGGCCCCGACTCATCCCGGCGCTGCCGGATCGCGTCGCGGTAGTCGGTCGGCTGGAACACCGATTGCGCCGGTTCGGCGATCGAGTCGCAGACCGCGCGCAGGCGCTGACGCTCGACGACCTCGAGCGCGTCCGGGACGATGACGACGATGTCGTCCATCAAAGGACGGAGCGCCTCAAGGGCGTGGATCACGTGGTCGTCCACCACCGCGCGCGGGCCCTCGACGGCATACACCAATCGGCGTCGTACACGCTCTGCCGGTTCATCCATGTCGGCGGACGGCTCCCTTCACGCCGCGGTCTGCGGCCGATGAATTCTACCGAGCGAGCGTGAGAGCTTTAGGCGCGTTCCCTCAGCCGTCAGGTGCAGGCAGGTAGCCTGGGGAGCGTGTCCACCCTTCTTGTGACCGGCGGCGCCGGGTTCATCGGTTCGAATTTCGTTCACCACGTCATCGGCAACACCGACCACTCGGTGATCGTGCTCGACAAGCTCACCTACGCCGGCAATGCCGCATCGCTTGCGGGTTTGCCCGAGGACCGGGTGCGCCTGGTGCAGGGCGACATCGCCGACGCCGCGCTCGTGGACGAGCTGTTCGGCCAGGTCGACGCCGTCGTGCATTACGCGGCCGAGTCGCACAACGACAACTCCCTCCACGACCCCCGCCCGTTCCTCGACACGAACATCGTCGGCACCTACACCCTGCTCGAGGCCGCGCGGAACCACGACAAGCGGTTCCACCACATCTCCACCGACGAGGTGTACGGCGACCTCGAGCTCGACGACCCGGCGCGGTTCACCGAGAACACCCCCTACAACCCGTCGTCGCCTTATTCGTCGACCAAGGCCGGTTCCGACCTGCTCGTGCGCGCCTGGGTCCGTTCATTCGGGGTGAAGGCGACCATCAGCAACTGCTCGAACAACTACGGGCCGTACCAGCACGTCGAGAAGTTCATTCCCCGCCAGATCACCAACGTGCTGCGCGGCATCCGTCCCAAGCTCTACGGCAAGGGAGAGAACGTCCGCGACTGGATCCACGCCGACGACCATTCCTCGGCCGTGCTGACAATCCTCGACAAGGGCGTCATCGGCGAGACGTACCTCATCGGTGCCGACGGTGAGAAGGACAACAAGACCGTGGTCGAACTCATCCTCGCTCTCACCGGCAACCCGACCGACGCGTACGACCACGTGACCGACCGCCCCGGGCACGACATGCGTTATGCGATCGACTCCACGAAGCTCCGCACCGAGCTCGGCTGGACGCCCCGCTACCAGGACTTCGAGGCCGGCTTGAAGGCCACCATCGATTGGTACCGCGACAACGAGGACTGGTGGGCGCCCGCGAAGGACGGCGTCGAAGCCTTCTACGCCTCGAAGGGTCAGTGACCCGTGGCCATCGAGTTCGGTAAGGCGCTCACGGTCACCGAGACCCCCATCCCGGGGCTCGTCGTCCTCGACCTCCCGGTGCACGGCGACTCACGCGGCTGGTTCAAGGAGAACTGGCAGCGAGAGAAGATGACCGCGACGGGCATCGACCTGCCCGATTTCGGCCCGGTGCAGAACAACATCTCGTTCAACGACGCGGTCGGCACGACCCGCGGCATCCACGCCGAACCCTGGGATAAGTACGTCTCCGTCGCCACGGGCCGCATTTTCGGCGCCTGGGTCGACCTTCGCGAGGGGCCGACCTTCGGCGCCGTCTACACGACCGAACTCGATCCCTCGCGCGCGATCTTCGTCCCGCGCGGCGTCGGCAACTCGTATCAGACCCTCGAGCCCGACACCGCCTACACGTATCTCGTGAACGACCACTGGTCGCCCGATGCGACCTACACGTTCCTCAATCTCGCTGACGAGACCGCAGCGATCGAGTGGCCGATCCCCCTCGACGAAGTCGAGATCAGCGAGAAAGACAAGAACCACCCGCGTCTCTCAGAGGTGGTTCCGATGCCGCCGAAGCGCATTCTGGTAACGGGCGCGAACGGGCAGCTCGGCCGGGCGCTGCGGGCCGAGTTCGGCGATCATCCGTGGATCGAGTACGCGGGCCGGGACGAGCTCGACCTGACGTCGCCCGACCTGGCCTCCGCGCGCCGGTGGCGCGACTACGGCACGATCATCAACGCGGCCGCATACACGAAGGTCGATCTCGCCGAGACCCCCGAGGGGCGCGTCGACGCCTGGTCGGCCAACGTCACGGCGGTCGCCGCGCTGGCGCGAATCGCCACAGCGAACGGCATCACGCTCGTCCATGTCTCGAGCGACTACGTGTTCGATGGAACGAAGGACGGCGCCTACACCGAGGACGATCCGGTCTCGCCGCTGGGCGTCTACGGACAGACGAAGGCCGCCGGGGATGCCGTCGTGTCCGTCGTGCCGCGTCACTACATCGTGCGCACCAGCTGGGTGATCGGCGACGGCAACAACTTCGTTCGCACGATGGCGTCACTCGCCGAGCGCGGCATCGATCCGAAGGTCGTCGACGACCAGATTGGACGCCTGACGTTCACGGACGACATCGCGCGGGCGATACGGCACCTCCTTGAGAGCGGCGCGGCCTACGGTGTCCACAACGTGACCGGGAACGGCGCCGAAGCAAGCTGGCATCGGCTTGCGGCAGAGATCTTCCAGGCACTCGGGCATGACCCCGGGCGCGTCCAGCCAGTCAGTACGGCACAGTACTTCGAGAACGCGACCACAGCTGTGTCGCCTCGTCCGGAGAACAGCGTTCTCGACACCTCGAAAATCGACCGGGCGGGAGCGACGGCGCGGGATCACTTCGCAGCACTGCAGGACTACCTCGGCGTCGTCACGCAGCCGAATCGGTGACGCGGCGCGTTTCCGCATCCTCGTCGCGGAAGACCCATCGGTCATAGGTGAAGTACCGGAACGCTGTCGCAAGGATCTGCCCGATTATCGTCCCGGAAACGTTGTCGGCGACGATCCCATCGAGCCCGAGAACGTAGCGCGAAAAAGCGAGCGTGCCCAGCTGGAGACCCATCGCGATGACATTGAGCAACGCGAAAACGAGATAACGGGATAGTCGGCGCGAGATACTGCGCGAGCCAAATGTCCAATATCGATTGCCGATGTAAGTGACCACCGTCGCCACGATGATCGCGGTGAGTTTCGCGGCTAAGGGCAGGTCGAGCATGGGGCCGCGCCCATCGAACCCGTACACCAGAACGTTGAAGACGGCGGCATCCACAACGAAGGCCAGCCCACCGACGACCAGGAAAGCACCGCCGCGTTTCAGAGTACTGATCGCTCCCGTTGACAACTGCATGCACTCTCCCCAGGCCTCGGTCGGCACAACCGCTCCATGGTACCGTTGCGGTGGCATGCCCACGGGCGCCCGCTCAGATTTTAAGGAGCAGTCTTGAGGTCACCCGAAGGCCAGTCGATCGCCGCGATCGTCCCGTGCTACAACGAGGAGCTGTCGATCGGACAGGTCGTCCGCGATCTGCGGAAGACCATCCCCGCGATGGATGTCTACGTGTACGACAACATGAGCACCGACCGCACCGCGGACGTGGCTCGCGAAGCAGGAGCGATCGTCCGTCGCGAAACCTCCCGGGGCAAGGGCAACGTTGTCCGGCGGGCGTTCGCGGATGTCGACGCCGACATCTACGTCCTCATCGACGGTGACGACACCTACGCCGTCGAAGACCTACCCGGCATGATCGACACCCTGCGCGAAGGGCCACTCGATCACGTCCTGGGTGTCAGGCGAGCTGTCGAAAGCACGGCATACCGTCCCGGTCATGAGCTCGGAAATCGTGGCTTCAACCTGCTCGTGAGCCGAGTGTTCGGCTCCTCCGTGAGCGACATGCTGAGTGGTTATCGAGTTTTCTCCCGCCGCTTCGTGAAAAGTTTTCCCGCTCTCTCACGCGAGTTCGAAATCGAGACCGAGCTCACCGTTCACGCGATGAGCTTGCGCGTCCCGCAGGCGGAATATCCGGTCGGGTTCCAAGACCGAGCCGCCGGTAGTGAGAGCAAGCTACGCACCTATCACGATGGTTTCCGCATCCTCTCGCTGATCATCGGTCTCGCGCGTCACGAGCGCCCGCTCTTCTTCTACGGGTTTGTCGGGACGCTCTTGTCGATCGTTGCACTCGTCCTGGGCCTCCCGCTCATCGTCGAGTTCTTCTCGACAGGACTTGTTCCCCGATTCCCGACTGCCGTATTGGCGGTCGGGGTGATGGTCGTTGCTTTCCTGTCCTGGACTATCGGATTGATCCTCGACGGCGTCCTCAAATCCCGCCGCGAGTTCAGCCGGCTGAACTACCTCTCGCACTCCGCGCCGTGACGACGACACGGGAACGGGCGGCACATCGGTCGCGCCTCGGCCGGGTGCTGACTTATCTCCGCACCAGGCCCTCCGTCATCGGGCTTGCTGTCCCGGTCATCGCCTATCTGATTTTCAGCCTGGCGGGGATCACCACCTCGAGCATCGGGATCGACTACCTGCGAGCCGACCCGCAGAACCCGATGGGCGTGCAGATCGGCGCCTCTCAGGACATGCGCTCCGATGAATTCTGGACAGAATCCCCCATCTGGCTCGGACAGATGGCCAGGGGCGGCGCGGAGGACCCGACGCCCCTGAGCGTCTCCAATGACTTCTTTGCGCAGCTACCTGCCGGCCCGGCATCGAGCGTCGTCTTCCTCGACGGCACCATCCTCGGTCTTTCGGGAGTGGTACCCGACAACGTGCTCTTCGCCGCCAAGTGGTGGCTTCCTTCGCTGTTGCTGTTTCTGGGGTTGCCCGTGTGGTTCCGGATCGTCACCGGGTCGTCGAGGTGGGGCTTCACGGCAGCTGCACTCATGTTCGTCGCGCCCGCGACCAGTTGGTGGTCGGGAAGGCCCATCAACACCATCGGATTCGTCGCGGCCGGCTGCGCATTAGTGCTTGTCGGTTCGTCGCATATTCGCGGGCGGAGGTTCGTGCGCGCCGCTCTCGCGTTCATCGTCGCGGGAGCGCTCCTCGCACGGCTGCCGTCCTACTATCAGCCGCTCGCGATCGTGGTGGGCTTGCCTCTGGTCATCGCGACGGCGGCAGTGCTGCTCACCGAAGCAAGCACACGGAGAGCGCGCATCATCTCCATCGCCAGCACCCTCATCAGCGGCGGGATGTGGACCGGCCTGCTGTTCTGGGAGAACCGCGCGGCGATCGCGGCTGGGCTCAGCACCGTCTACCCGGGAGATCGGCAGAGCACGGGGAGCGCCGTCGATGTCGGAACGCTGTTCGGCGCCACGACGCTGGGGTGGCTCGAACCGCTGAGTCGGCAGTCGTTTGTCAGTCAGCCCGAACTGGTCACGGCGTTCAACGTTCTCGTCGTGGCGGTTCTCGCGCTCGTCATCACCCGAGTCTCATTCGGCCCCGGCAGCCATCGCGCGGCGACCATCTGCGTGCTCGTGTGCCTCGGGGCCTGGTTGTTGTGGTGCACATTCGACTGGGGATCGTTGGGCGGCCATATTCCGCTAGCGAACAGAGTGCCGCCTCATCGCGCGGCTCAAGGGCTCGGATACATCGCGATCCTGTGCTTCGGGCTCATGATGTCGCGCCGACAGGAGCGCGCATCGTGGGGGCTGCCTCTGGGGGCGGGCGTCGCATCAGCCGTCCTCGCTGGTTACGCGGGTTCTGTTCTGCAGCAAGGCCCCCTGCCCGGGATGACGGCGCTGATGATCTGGGGCAGCGCCGCCGCGACGGGAGCAGTGGTCGCCGTCCTCCTGCGTTGGCCAGAGCGATGGTGGTCACTGATGATCGCAGTCGCGGCAGCGAGCTCGATCACGGTGACTGCTCAGCCCATCCTGATCGGTCTCGGCGACCTGAGAAGCAGTCCGGCCGCGACCTCCTTCCTCGACTGGGGTGAGGAAGCGGTCCGCGACGACCAGTACTGGGCCTCGGATTCACGGCATGTCGACGCCCTCATGCTTGCGACCGGCACTCCATCGCTCAGCACACGGCAGCAGATCGGTCCGGACACCGCCGCCTGGAGAAAGCTCGATCCTGAAGGACAGTACGAGGATCTGTGGAACCGCGGCGGTCTCCACGTCACGTTCAGCTGGAACGGCTCGGATGAGATCGCCATGACCCAACCGTTCCCGGATGTCGTCGTCATCAACGCGTCTCCCTGCGCCGTCGCGACCCGGATGGAAGGGCTGCGACATATCGTCTCCTCTGCACCGCTGCAAGACAGCTGTCTTCGCAGTATCGGCGAAATCCAGTGGTCTGGCGCGACCCACCATGTCTACGAAATTGAGCTGAGGACTGATCCGACGTCATGACGAGCAATCTCCGGGGTTCATCCCCGCTTCAGCCGTCGCCGGGAGATGCGCGATCCGGGATCACTTCGATGACGAAGGGCGAATGGGGATTCCTCTCGACCTTCGTCGGTTTGGCTGTCGTCTTCTGCCTGGCGTTCACGCTTACGGTTCCCGCCGGATTCGGACTCGACGAAGAACACCACAGCTACCGTGCGTGGCAGGTATCTCGTGGCGTGCTGGAACCCGAGACGATCTCTCCTCAGACCCAGTACGGCGGCACAATACCGGTGCCGTTGATCGACTACGTCATCGCGGGGACGGACGCCGCCAACGCGGGACGCGGTACCGGCGAGCCATGGGAGCGTCACGACATCGCACTCGCGCCGTCCTACGACCGACTCGGTCACGTTGAACTCGACCCGGCGACGCCGACGCGTGTGGAAGAGTTCACCAACGCCAGCGCCTCGAGCTTCGTGCCCTACCTGCCCTCCGCTATCGGCATGCGCGCTGCCACCGCACTGGGCGCGGACGTCGGCGGGATCGTCCTCGCCGGGAAGCTCGTCAACGCCATGGTCTATGTGCTTGCTGTAGCGGCCTCGCTGCTAATCCTGGCCCGCTCTCGCTGGAAGTGGCTCGTCGGGCTGGTCGCGCTTTCGCCGCTCAGCGTCTTCCAAGCGAGCGTGATCAGTGCCGACACCTTCTCGAACGCCGCAGCCCTGCTCTTCACCGCGCTCATACTCCGCTCACGAGCACTCACCGCCCGAGCGCCCGGCCTCGCGGCAGCTGTGGTGCTCGCGGGCCTTCTCGTGGTCCTTACGAAGCCCACGTACATCCTGCTTCTGCCCCTCCTCTTCGCCGTACCATCCGCGGCGGTCAGCGCCAAGCGCCGCCTCGCGTTGACTCTGCGCGTAGCCTCATTCCTGCTGCTCGCCGGCATTGGGGCATTCGTATCGTCTCGCGCGTCCGACATAGCAGGCGCTATTCGCTTTCAGATTCCGGATGCAGATCGCGTCGATCAGCGCGCACAACTGGCGGGCATGCTGAGTGACCCGTTCGACGCGATCGCGATGGTCGGACGAACCGTGATCCAGTACGGGTCGTCCTGGATCGAAGGCACGCTCACGATGATGGGCACCAATACCGTCTTCGCCCCCGCGCCCATCACGATCATCTTGATCGCCGCCCTCACGCTCGCCATGTTCTGCGGCGAGCCCGACCGTCGCGTCGTCGGCGCCCTCTTCGCCGGCGTCGCGCTCGTGACCGTCTGCGCCATCATCGCGACCTTATACATGACGTTCACGGTGGTCGGCGCGGCGACGGCAGACGGCGTACAGGGGCGTTACTGGATCCCGCTGCTCATCCCCGCGCTCGCAGGCATCGCCACGCTGGTACCGGTCTCCGTTCGCATGAACGAGAAGACTGCACTGTCGATCTTCGGCGGTACGGCAGGTGTCGCTCTGTCGGCGGCGCTCGCCATGTGGGTGACGACCGTCTACTGAGACGATCTCATCGGACGGTCACGTTCTGGCATCCCAACAACGTGTTTGCGGAACCGAGCCCGACGTTGATTCCGTACGAACAGATCTGGTGTTTCCCCGCGGGTAGAGAGAGTCGAGTCTCGATGCCGTGATTGTTGCCGAACCCGGGGTACGCGGCGCCCACATCCGGGCGGTAGGCATTCGCCGTCACGACGGCGGCAGGGCTGCCGTTCGCATAGACGTGAACCTGAATCGGGTTGACGGTATCCGGGTCGATCGTCCATCCACGGAGGATGACCGAACGACCGTCCACCGTGGCGTCGGTGCCTCCGAAAGGCGTCACCCGAGGCATCGTGACGTCCGAGCAGCCGAGGAGAGCGTTGGTACCGGTGCCGACGTTGATCCCATACGCACAGAGGCGATGGGTGCCCTCCGACAGAGAGAACGTCGTGTCGATGCCGTGCGCAGAACCGTATCCGGGGTAGACCCGCCCCACATCGGGACGCGAAACATTGGCTTTGGTGGCGAATGCCCCGCCGTCCACGTACACGTGGACATCGATCGGAGAGGTGGTGTCAGGATCGATCGTCCACCCCCGCAACCGGACGTCAGTTCCGACGACCGTCGTGTCGATGCCGCCGAAGGGGCTGCCGGTCATGACCGTCGCCGTCTTGCAGGAGAGAAGAGAGTTGTCGCCCCACCCGACGTTGATGCCGTAGGCGCACACCTGAGCGTCGCCCGCTGGCGCGGCGATGAAATCATCGAACCCGTGCGCCTCGCCGAAATCGGGGTATGCGATCGCGACGTCCGGCCGCGCCTTCGACGCACGAAGCGCGTTCACACTGCTTCCGCGCCAGGCGTGCACAGCGATCGACTCCTTCGTGTTCGGGTCGATAGCCCAACCGCGCACCTGCAGACCGCCAGGCACCGCGACTACCGAATCCAGCGAACCGAATGGGCTACCCGACGGGATATCGACGTTGTAGCACTCGAGCAGCTTGTTCGAACCTCGTCCGACGTTGATGGCATAGACGCAGATGTTGTGGCGTCCGGCCGATACGGGCATCTTGATGTCGATGCCATGGCGATCTGACCAGCCGGGGAACACCGCGGGGATATCAGGGCGATACGCGTTCGCGATGTACGCGGACGGCTTGTCATCTACCCAGACATGCACAGCGAGACTGTCCTTCGTGTCTGTATCGAGGGTCCACCCGGTGATGTGCACTCCGCCCGGCTGGACTTCCAGCGACGAACCACCGTAAGGCGAAGCCGTGACGACGTCGATTGTCGTGCACCCGAACGTCGTATCGACACCCCGCCCCACGTTGCGAGCGATCACGCAGACTTCGTGCGACCCTCCCTCGATCTCGAACGAGGAGTCCATTCCATGATGATTGCCATAGCCGGCATGGACGGCTCCCACGTCCGGTCGGTACGAGTTCGCGGTGAATCGCGCCCAGTCGTCTTTTCCGTCGACCTTCAGCGAGATGGTGAGCTGCGTCGAGGGCTCGTCGGGATCGAGCGCCCACCCCTGGACGGTGAACAGCCCTCGCTCGACGACGAGGTTGTAACCCCCGAACGGCGCCCGGTCGAGATCGGCCTGCGTCGACCCGAACCAGTCGGTGTAGAGCCGCCAGAAGTTGCGGTTTCCGTACGAGGAGCAGGTGTCGCCCTCGCCGTACATGTTGTTGAGCGCGGCCTGATTGGGCACGTAGGGCGTGTAGATGTAGAGACCGGCCGTCGCCTGGTTCTCGATGTAGACGCGCTGGGTACCGCAGTTGTTGTACGGGTGGTACAGGATGTTGTTCCAGCGGCCGGCCTGGTAGCCGAAGTCCCGCGGGAAAGCCTTGTAGATCTTGTACTGCCGGGCCGCGTAGTACACCTGGTAGAAGAAGCCCAGCGTCGCGGAATCGCACGGAGCCG
Source organism: Microbacterium sp. H37-C3 (assembly GCF_027157935.1). Taxonomy (NCBI): domain Bacteria; kingdom Bacillati; phylum Actinomycetota; class Actinomycetes; order Micrococcales; family Microbacteriaceae; genus Microbacterium; species Microbacterium sp. H37-C3. The sequence continues at coordinate 392,161 of NZ_JAPVLR010000003.1, forward strand.
TGTCGGGGCAGCCCTGCCCGGTAGCCGCCGCGTAATCTCTGGCGGAGGGCGCGGTCGACGTCACAAGCGACTGCTCCTTCTCGAGCAGCACCAGGATGACCTTCTGGCTGATGCCGCACGAACGGGCGACGCGATCGATGATCGTCGATGCGCTCTCGTTACCACGCCCCTCGTACCCGTTGCAGTAGCGATCGGCCGGACGGGTGTCGGTGTTCTGGCGGTAGTCCTTGAGACACGTGTAACCCGACGAACAGGACCGCACCTGGCGCTCCATGAACGCCTGGATCTCAGGCGAACCCATCGCGTTCGAGTCGTAGAACGCGGCGTCGCTGATGATGTTGCCCGGGTTGAAGTCCGCGCCGGATGCGGCCGCGGCTGCCGGTGCCGGAGCGATCGACGACGACAGTGCCACCGGTGCTGCGACGAGCAGGGCGACGGCGCACACCCATGCCGCGAGAACCGCGACGGACGAGCGGATACTGCGGCGCGCGCTCACTGGCTCGACTCGACGCTCGAGTCGGCGGAACGCGCCCGCGTCGACGAGGACTCGTACTGAACATCGAACCGCGTCGCCGCGGAGTCGGACGCGACGTCGGCCGACATGAGGCCGCAGTACGTGACGCCGTTACCGGCTGTGCTGGTGATCGAAGCCACATCGACGCCGTCGACGCGGAGCGTGCAGGTTCCGTCATCCTCGCTGACGCCTGGGACCATCGCCGTCACCTCGAGGGCCGCGCCCCGCTGCTCGGCGGTGATGATGAGGACCTCACCGTTGTAGGGGGTGTCCACCTCGACCGTTTCGGTCGGCATGGGCACGTCGGGGGTCGCGGCGTCATCCGGAGTCGGGGTCGGCTCGGGCGTCGGGCTCTCGAGCGTTGCAGTCGGCGTCGGCGTCATTGCGCCACCGACGGGCGTGGCGCAGGCACTCAAAGCCAGCATCCCGACCACGAGGCCTCCGAAGAGGCGGACGCTCGTGGCGGTCGCCAATGACGTTGTTCTGCGCGCGCGGGGAGAAGTCACGCATTCATTCTGCGGCCATCGCCTGATTCAGACGGCATCCACGCCGTTTCGTCATCCGTCCGTTACGGCGGCACTCAGCGCGACATCCGGCGGCGCAGGCGACGTAGCCGCGACCAGATCGGCTGGTGCGCATCGATCTCGGTGCGGATGACAGCCCGCTGATCCCGCAGTTCGCGCCGCAACGACTCGACCTCGCTCCGCACCTCAGCGACGATGCGCCGCTCCATGGCGCCCAAGTAGAGCGGCAGCCCCGCGCCGTTGTCGGTCACCCACGCGCGGAGCTCGCGATCGCGAACGACCATGTCGTCGCGGTCGTGCAGATGTTCCAGCGCGAACATGCTGTTTCCCTCGGCACCCGACGCGCTCGGACGTTGCGTCCAGAAGGCTAGCGGCGCTCCCCCGATGAAGCCGAGCGTCCCGACGGCGAGGACGCGGAGATAGAACTCCCAGTCCTCGACGGCTTCGAGCGACTCGTCGTAGAGACCAACCTGCTCGTGCAACGCGCGACGGTAGAGCAGCGAGATCGGAACCGCCCGGTTGACCTCGAGCAGGTCGATGAATCGCAACGCCGTCAGGTCCGCCCAGAACGGAACGCGCCCCGTCTCGACCCAGCGTCCGGCGCGCTTCTCCTCGTACACGATGGCCGTCGCGACCCCGACCCCCGAGTCGTTCGGATGGTCGTCGAGGAAGGCGACTGTGCGCTCGAGGAACTCCGGCGCCCAGAGGTCGTCATCGTCGTGGATGACGACGAACTCGGTGTCGAGAGCATCGACGCCTGTATTCGCTGCGGCGCATCGACCGCCCGGGGCGCGGGAGTCGAGCACCGTCACCGTATCGGCGACGGCCGATGCCCCGACCACGGCGTCGACGGCGGACCGATCACTGCCGTCGTTGACCACGATGATCCGCCGGTCGCCGAGGGTCTGGGCGGCGACATCGGCGAGCGCCCGGGCGAGGAACTCGGGCCGATCGGCCGTGCGGATGACGACTCCTACGCGTGCGGGCATATGTCCACCATAGGAGGAAGGAACCGACGACAACGGCTCACAGCTCGGCGTGGAGGGCCCACACCCGCTCGGCGTGATCGCGCCACGAGAACGCGCGGCCACGATCGGCGGCGCGCACGGCCCACCGGTGCAGTTCGTCCGGCGACGAGAGCACCTCCCCCGCCGCATCCCGCAGTTCGTCGAACGGCGCTATGCGCGCACCGTCGAGCAGCACCTCGCGATGCACGGGCGAGTCGCAGGCCACGACGGGCACCCCGAGCACCATCGCCTCCACGGCCCGCCAGGGGAACCCCGATCCGTCCGAGAGCGCGATCAGCAGGACGGCCGCGTCGAGCACGGCAGCGCGGTCGGCAGCATCCAGCCGGCCGGGCACGATGACCCGGCCGCGGTCGATCCCGGACTCGGCGATGGCGCTCGCGACGTCGGCCGGCTCGTCGAACACGACGATGCTGGAAGTCTGCTCCCCGGCGATGGAGGCCAGCACGGCCCGCAGCTGTTCTTCGGTGCCGCCCGCGACGACGGCGACCCGGTCGGGCACGCCGAGCTCGCGCCGCCGCCCGACGGCGTCGGTCGGAACGCGGAAGTCGGCGGGCGCGGCCCCGGGGATGACGCGGATCCGGCCGCTGAGCTTGGGGGCGATCTCCGCGAGGCGATGCGCAGTGGCATGCGCCGGAACGATGACGGCGTCCGCGTGCTTCTCGGCGCGCTTGAGCAGCGCGCGGTGCGCAAGCACCGTCGCGCGGGGGAACAGTGCGGGCGTGTCCCAGACCGCGAGGTCCCACAGCGTGACAACGGTCTGCTCGTTGTCATGAGCCCGATCGTGCTTGACGAGCGGCGCGAGCAGGGTCGGCGCATGCAGCAGCCCTCCCGCGACGCCTCCCGAGATTCCCATCGGCCAGGAGGCCAGCAGGCCGGTCCGCGGGAACGGGGCTCGGACGGTCTGGGCCAGGCCGCCGACCCCAGCAGCCGCATCCGCGGCGTCCGAGGGGACGACCGCAGCGACCTCGCATCGCGCCGGCGCCGTCGCGACCAGCGCGCGCGCCACTTCTAGGGACGCCTCGGCGGAATCGGCGTCGACGACATCGACCAGCTGGTCGAGCACGACCCGCAGAACCGTGGTCATCGCTCAGCCCTCCGGCGCGGGGGTCGGGGTCTGCGGATGGAGCGCGTCCTGCACCATCTGCCGGACGAGAGCCCAATCCGGGTCGGCCTCCTCGATACCGTTCTCGGGCGTGAGCTCGATCGTGGTGACCGGCTGTTCCTTGGCCTTCATCGCGATATCGGCGAGGAACGGCAGCAGATCGGCGGGGATGTCGGTCTGGACGAGCACCTGCCCGGCATCCGCGATCTCGGTGAACCGGTCGAGCACGTTCTGCGGTGTCATCTGCGCGAGGATCGCCTGCTGCAGCTCGCGCTGGCGACGCATCCGGTCGAAGTCGCTCGTCGTGTAGCGCGACCGGGCATACCACTGGGCGGTGTCACCGTCCATGTGCTGCTGGCCCGCCTCGATCCATCCCTCGGCCCAGTCGTCGGCCGGCTGCCCCTCGTACTGGGGCCCGCCACCCTTGGGCAGGCGCTCGACGACGTTGATGTCGACACCGCCGAGCGCGTCGACGAGGTCGGCGAAGCCCTTCATGTCGATGAAGACGTAGTAGGGAATCGTGATTCCGAGGATGCCTTCGACGGCGTCCTTCGTCGCCTCCACCCCCGGCGACGATCCGTCGTCATGTGCGTCCGGATACAGGGCGTTGCCGTCGCGGCAGATCTCCACCTCGGTCTGCAGCTGGTTGATGCCGCTGCTCCACCCGCAGTTCGGGTCGACGCGTCCCTCGTGGACGTCGGGATACAGATCCTTCATCGGCCCCGGAGCGAACGGGAAGTGCCCCATGTCGCGCGGGACACCGGTGATCGTGGTCGCCCCGGTCTCCGCGTTCACGGACACGACGGAGATCGAGTCGAAGCGCATGGAGTCGCGGCCTTCACCACTGTCGGCACCGAGCAGGAGGACGTTGTAGTAGCCGTCCGACGGCGGAACGCTCGGCCCACTCGCACCGAACACGGTGCTGAGCGTCTCGCGAACGGAGTTCACGCGGTCGAACGTCCACGCGGCGGCCGACGTCGACGCGACGGCGAGCAGAATGGCCAGGAGCGGGACGCCGATGCGGGCCACCGTGCCCGCGCGCACGAGCTTCACCAAACGCAACGTGTCGACCGTCAGCACGATCCACAGCACCGCGTAGAACGCGATGACCACCTGGACGATCAGCAGGACGAACCAGTTGGTGGCGAGCGAGAGCAGCAGCGGGCGCCACAGCAGACCGGTCAGCACGGTCAGGAGCGCGATGACCCACATCGTGATCGTTGCGGCGAGACCGAAACGCCCCAGTCGGCGATTCCCGGCGAGCACCTGGGCAGAGCCGGGCAGGAGGAAGTTGAGCACGACCAGCCACCACCCGCGACGACCCATGACCTCGGGCGAGGTAGTGTCGGGATGCCGCAGCGGCCGCTCCTCGATAAGGCTTCCGCGTCGCGGCCGTGCGGAGTTGCGCGGCGGAGCGGTGACGGTCACAGGGATTCCTTGAGTCGGAGGTTCTTCTCCTCGACCTGCTGCTCGAGGCTGCGGGCGTACTCCTCCAGCCGATCGGCGAGCTCAGCGTCGCCCGCGCCGATGATGCGCGCAGCGAGGAGGCCGGCGTTCTTCGCGCCGTTGATCGACACGGTGGCCACGGGGATGCCGCCGGGCATCTGGACGATGCTCAGCAGCGAGTCGAGTCCGTCGAGGGTCGCGAGCTGCACCGGCACGCCGACGACCGGCAGCGGCGTCAGCGACGCGAGCATGCCCGGGAGGTGCGCCGCTCCCCCCGCGCCGGCGACGATGACGCGCAGCCCTCGCCCGCGTGCCTCGCGACCGTAGCGGAGCAGCTTGTCGGGGGTGCGGTGGGCCGAGACGACTTCGACCTCGTGCGCGACACCGAGGTCGGTGAGCGCCTGCGATGCGTCGCTCATGACGCGCCAATCGGAGTCCGAACCCATGACGACTCCGACGAGCGGAGCGTCCGACGAATGCAGCGGCGAGGATGTCACCGACCCAGGTTAGGCGGGCCACCTGTGGAATCCCCGGAACGGCGCGGTACCCCCGAGGGCTCAGTCGTCGAAGTTCGCCGCCACCACGCGGGCGTCGCCGACGACGGCGTCGAGGTCGTCGCCCGACAGGTTGACGTGTCCGACCTTGCGCCCGGGCCGCGGGGCCTTGCCGTAGGTGTGGACCTTCGCACCCGGGTGGGCTTCGAGAGCGGCGGGGATGCGCGCGGCGAGCGAGTCGGAGACGGGACCGCCCAGGATGTTGATCATGACCGACCACGGCGCTCGTGGAGCCGTGTCGCCGAGGGGCAGATCGAGCACTGCGCGGAGATGCTGCTCGAACTGTCCGGTCACGGCGCCGTCCTGACTCCAGTGGCCGCTGTTGTGCGGGCGCATCGCGAGCTCGTTCACGAGGAGGCGGTCATCGGCCGTCTCGAAGAGTTCCACCGCGAGCATGCCGGTGACACCCAGCCCTTCCGCGATCGCGACCCCGATGTTCTCGGCGACCTCGATCAGGCGCTGACCCGCCCGCGGAGCCGGGGCGATGACCTCCGCGCACACCCCGTCGCGCTGCACGGTCTCGACCACGGGGTACGAACGCCACGCCCCGGAGGGCCGCCGCGCCACCTGCTGCGCGAGTTCGCGCGTGAACTCGACGAGCTCCTCGACGAGCAGCTGTCCCCCCGGCTGGAGGGCGTCGAGCCAGTCAGCGGCGTCGTCTGCGGAACGGACGACACGAACGCCTTTGCCGTCGTATCCACCGCGCGGCGTCTTCACGACCGCGCGCCCGCCGTTGTCGTCGAGGAAGGCTTGCAGGCCGGTGGCATCGGAGATCGCGGCCCACTCAGGCTGCGGCATCCCGAGCTCGGCGAGCCTCGCGCGCATGCGCAGCTTGTCCTGTGCATAGAAGAGAGCGTCGGGACCGGGGTGCACGGCGACGCCGTCATCGACGAGCGCCCGGAGCACCTCCTGCGGAACGTGCTCGTGATCGAAGGTGATGACATCGACGTCGCGAGCGAAGGCCCGGACCGTTTCGAGGTCGCGGTAGTCGCCCGTCGCGGTCGCCGCGATGGCTGCAGACATGCCCGGCTCCTCGGCCAGGACGCGCACATCGAGTCCCAGCTCGACGGCCGGCGCGATCATCATGCGGGCCAGCTGCCCTCCGCCGACGATTCCTACTCGCAACGACATGGCGCCTCCTCCGGGTTCGCATCCATCATCCCGCACACAAAGACGGGGTCGCACGCGCGAGCGGGCGCGATCATGCTCAGGCGTCGGAGCCGATGATCGGCATGCTGTGCGAGTCGCGATGCGCCAGAATCTGGCTCACCTCGACCTGGTCTGCCAGCACCTCGTGGACGAGGGCGACGGCCGGGATGCTCCGCAGCCGCATGGCGGGGTCGACGCCGTTCGAGAGCGTCAGCGTTCCCGTCCCGTTCAGGCGCTGGATCGGGCCGCGCGACTCGTCGATGCCGTAACCACGGATATGGCTGAGCTCCGACCGGCGACGGACGATGAGTCCCGAGGTCTCGATGACCCGACGGGTCGTGATCGTGTACGAATGCGCGAGCCAGCGCAGGTACGGCAGCACGACGAGGAGCACGACCACCAGCCCCGCGGCCGACCACAGCATCACGTTGGTGAAGGGGTCGGGCACGTTCCCGGTGAAGTACCCCGTGACACCCGCGATGACGATGAGCAGCAGCGCCGGCAAGAGGAGCGGCCCGGCGTGCGGGCGCAACCGCGCGACACGAAGCTCGGGGGCCGCGGCACCGAGCGCGGGCGCGACGGGGCGACCGAACGAGGCTGCTGGCTGTGTCACAGCACCATCATGGCCCGCGGGTGCGACAACGCCTCGGCGGCACGCCCGGATGCCGCGAGGCCTCAGCCGACTCCGCGGACATGCACGACGTCGCCGGCTCCGACGACGCTCTCGACAGCGCCCGTCCGCACGACCAGGCGCCCGTCCTCATCGAGGCGCTCCGCCGTCCCCGTCAGCGTCTCGCCACCGGGCAGCGAGACGACGACGTCCTCGCCGATCGTGACGCACGCCGCGGCGACCCGCTCCCGGAGGGCGTCGTCGGCACCGCTCACCGCGAGGTGGGCGATGTGGTCGCGCAGGCCCGTGAGGTAGTCCGCGAGCAGTCGGTCCTCGTCGACCTCCACCCCCAGCACGGCGAAGGAGGTCGCCGTGGCGACCGGCAGGTCGACCTCGGCCATCGTGGTGTTGACCCCGGCACCCAGGATCACGTCGCCGGCCTCGCCCGGCAGGACCTCGGCGAGGATGCCGCTGATCTTCCGCCCGTCGACGAGGACGTCGTTGGGCCATTTCACACCGACCTGCCGTCCGTGCAGTTGCGCGGAGACGGCGTCGCTCATCGCGAGACCGGCGACAAGCGGGATCCAGCCGCGCGAGTGCACCGGCACAGCGCCCACGCGCAGGAGCACCGAGATCGCGAGCGCGGTGCCCGCGGGGGTGGTCCAGCTGCGATCGAGCCGGCCGCGGCCGGCGCGCTGGTCGGTCGTCAGGAGCACCGAGAGGTGCGGGTGGGCATCGGGGTCGGCCTCGACGTCGCGACGCAGGTGGGCGTTGGTCGAATCGGTGTGCTCGACGACGTGCACGCGGGGCGAGACCGCGGCCGCGCGGGGATAGCCGTTCTCGGGGATCGTCATGGCGTCACCCTACGATGCCGGATCGCGGCTCGGCGAGGGGTTGCGCCCGAGGGTTTCCACAGGCGATCGCCGTCGTCGTTGTGGGTGTGCTCCAACGGCTGCGGGGCCGCGCTGGATAGGGTGGAACGCGTGACCGACCAGCCCGACCTGTCCACGACCGCCGGCAAGATCGCCGACCTCCGCGCCCGCTACCAGACGGCCGTCGTCGACGCCGAGACCGCGGCACGCGAGAAGCAGCACAAGAAGGGCAAGCTCACCGCCCGCGAGCGCATCGAGATGCTCGTGGACCCGGGGTCGTTCGTGGAGCTCGACGAGTACGTGCGCCATCGCACCACCGCGTTCGGCATGGACCGGTCCCGCCCCTACGGCGACTCCGTCGTCTCGGGCGTCGGCACGATCCACGGCCGCACCGTCGCGGTCTACTCGCAGGACTTCACGACGTTCGGCGGCTCGCTCGGCGAGTCCGCTGGCGAGAAGATCATCAAGGTCATGGAGCTCGCTCTGCGCGGCGGGATGCCGATCATCGGCATCCTCGACTCGGGTGGCGCCCGAATCCAGGAGGGCGTCGTGGCGCTCGGCAAGTACGGCGAGATCTTCCGCCTGAACACCGCGGCGTCGGGAGTGATCCCCCAGATCTCGCTGATCATGGGGCCCGCCGCGGGCGGCGCGGTCTACTCCCCCGCCCTCACGGACTTCGTCATCATGGTCGACAAGACGAGTCAGATGTTCGTCACCGGCCCCGATGTCATCAAGACCGTCACCGGCGAGGACGTCGGCATGGAGGAGCTCGGCGGCGCCCACACCCACAACACGCGTTCGGGTGTCGCGCACTACCTGGCCCAGGACGAGGACGACGCGATCGACTACGCCCGGTCGCTCCTGAGCTTCCTGCCCGACAACAACATGTCGGACGCCCCGGTGTACGAGACCGGCTTCGAGTGGGAGACCACTGACGACGACCGTGCCCTGAACGTCGTCATCCCCGATTCACCCAACCAGCCCTACGACATCCACCAGGTCATCTCGGGGATCGTCGACGAGGGCGACTTCCTCGAGGTGCAGCCGCTGTTCGCACCGAACATCGTCGTCGGCTTCGGCCGGGTCGAGGGACGGACGGTCGGCATCATCGCCAACCAGCCCTCGCAGATGGCGGGCACTCTGAACATCGATGCCGGCGAGAAGGCGAGCCGGTTTGTTCGGTTCTGCGACGCCTTCTCGGTGCCGATCGTCACCCTCGTCGACGTTCCGGGCTATCTTCCCGGCACGGATCAGGAATGGACCGGCGTCATCCGCCGCGGGGCCAAGCTGCTCTACGCCTACGCCGAGGCGACGGTTCCGCTCGTGACGGTCATCCTCCGGAAGGCCTACGGCGGCGCCTACATCGTGATGGGCTCCAAGCAGCTGGGCGCCGACGTGAACGTCGCCTGGCCGACCGCGGAGATCGCTGTGATGGGCGGCCAGGGAGCGGTCAACATCCTCTACCGCGGTGAGATCAAGCGCGCCGAAGAGGCGGGCGAGGATGTCGCCGCGGTGCGGTCGCGCCTGGCCTCCGAGTACACCTACAACGTGGCCTCCCCCTTCCTGGCCGCCGAGCGGGGCGAGCTCGACGGCATCATCGAGCCGGCGCAGACGCGCGTCTACATCGCGAAGTCGCTGCGCGCGCTCCGGGGGAAGCGGGCCGAGCTGCCCGCGAAGAAGCACGGGAACATCCCGCTGTGAGCGGTCGAGAGGATTCCCGGGACGAGGCGGGCCACGACGAGCGACCCCTGCGCATCGAGGTGCGGCGCGGCGATCCGACCCCGGAGGAGCTGGCCGCCGTCATCGCCGTCGTGAGCGAGTCGTACGCCCAGGAAGCCGCGGAGGCGATCGCCCCCGAGCCGGCCCCCGAGTCCGCCTGGCGGCGCTCGGCACGCGCGTTGCGGACGCCGCTGCGGCGCGGCTTCGGCTGGGGGCGTTTCACCGGTTGACGGGCGAAACTGATTTTGTCCCCCGAAATACCTACAGACAGATCTGGCACGCTGCCGCAGACTGAATGTGCTGGAACGCTACTGCGTTCGGTCACCCGAGCTTTTAGCCGGTGACTGCTGCGAGTCGGTTTTCGGGTAACCACTCGCATGGCGAGGGGCGGGCGGCTTCGCCGCCCCTCGCCCCCAGTACCTTCCGTCCGGTCAGAGACGCGGGCGGGGCCGCGCGATCTCGCGCCAGAGATCGACCGTCTCATCGGCGTCGTCATGGCGCGAGCGGCCGACGACCGTGACCGCCGTGTCGGGATGCGTCGAAGTCCGGATGTAGAGCCGCTCCGACCGTGCCCCGTCGAGCACGGCGGCAAGCTCGGCACGGATGGCGGCGAGTTCGCGCTCGTCGAGGCCGTCGAGGCCGCCCTCGTCGAGGAACGTGACGTGGGCTCCGGCTCGCCGGACGTCTTCGAGCACGCGGCGCACCGCGTCGTCGAGCAGCCGCGGACCGCGCAGCTCATCGCGCAGACGCCCCTCCGCGAGCCGCGCCTGCAGGCGCTCGTCGTCGTCGAGGTCGCCGCCCGCGTTGATGGTGCGCGAAAGCACGGGCCCCGCGACGGCGAGCGCGCGCTGCACGCGGACCCGGCGCTCGCGACGGCGGCCCTCCTGTGTGGCGAGCCATTCGGACGCCTCGCGTTGCAGCGCCGTGAGCTGCGCGGTCTCGACGGCCGCGCGGTCGATCAGCAGGACGATGATCTGCGCTCCGCCCACCCAGATCGCCGAACCGACGGCTCCCAGCGAGAGCGTCGGCTCCGGGCCGATCCACACGACCGACTGCAGGAACAGGACGACGATGCCCGACCAGGCCACGATGGAGCGCCGGCGCACGACGAGGACGGCCATCAAGGCACCGAGCCCGCCGAGGCTCCAGGTCGCGAACGGCTGCAGCCGCCCCTCTTCGCCCGCGGCCCACCAGGTGGCTGACGGGATCACCACGGTGACCGCGAGGGCGAGGAGCGCGATCCACAGGGGCAGCGGCGCCGGACGGCTCATGCCTGCCGTCACGGCACTCATCGCCGGAACCTCCGCGGCCGGCTTCGCCGCCGCATCCATCGGCCGCGTGGGCCAGAAGATGCACAGGCCCGTGACGGCGAGGTAGACGACGAGGTTCAGGATCAGCACGACGGGGACGTCGACGGGGCGGGTCCAGAACATTCCGCCGACCGCCAAGTACGCCGTGAACGCGACCCCGAGTGCCGACAGCACCCAGCGGACCGAACGGTTCATGAGCTCTCCCGCCAGCTGATCGACACGGTCGTCCCGGAGGCATCGGAGTCGACCGTGGCGGATCCGGCCACAGCGGCCACCCGCGCGATGATCGAGGCTCGGATCCCGAGGCGGTCCTCCGCGACGCGCGTCGCCTCGAAACCGGGTCCGTCGTCGGTGACGGTGATCGCGAGCCCCGCCCCATCGGCGTGGAAGGACACACGCAGATTCGCGGCGCCGGCATGCTCGACCGAATTCGTCACCGCCTGTGCCGCTGCGAGGTGCAGCGCTCGGGCGACTCGGCCCGGCACAGACCGGGCATCGGGTTCGATCCGCTGCGAAACCTCGGCGTCCGGAGACAGACGGTGAACGGTCGATTCGAGCTCGGCGCCGATGACGCCCGCGGGGATGGGGGCGTCGGGACCTTCGCCCACCTCTTGGTCGACGTTCGCCAGGCGCGTGAGTGCTTCGCGGGCCATGGCGACCGCCAGCGTCCGCTCGCGGTCGGTCTCCGCGCGTTCGGCCGCGATCAGTGCGGCCAGCACGCTGTCGTGCATGAGCGCCGCGACGGCGACCCGCTCTTTTTCGACCGCGTCCGCCGCGGCCGCCTGCGCGAAGGAGCGGACGGCGCCCTCCCGTCCGCTGTCGATGCTCGCCGCGAGCGACCGGAGGATCCAGCCGACGACGATCAGGACGCTCGCGAGGATGATCGCGAACGCCGAGTCGAGCGCGACGTCGAGCACCGTGGCGGGCGTGAGGGGCAGGAGTACGAGCCGCATCGCGCCGTACAGCAACGGCAGGAGGAATGCCCAGACGATCTGGCCGGCCAGGGGCATGCAGAAGACCGCCGCGACGGTCCCCACGTTGATGAGGAACCACAACCAGGGCTGCTGGTCGACGGTGGTCGACCGGTCGGCCGCGAGCGGCCAGAGGACGGTTGCGACCGGGAAGACGCCGGCGAAGATCGCGGCGAACACGCGGACGGCCCGCGAGGTGATGAGCGCGACGCACATCATCAGCAGCGAGCCCAGGACTACAACCAGCAGAACCGTGTGCCAGACGGAATGCCCGGCGGGGGTGCTGATCGCTCCCACGAGGGCCTGGATGCCGATGACGGCGCTCCCGGTGCCGACGACGATGCCCAGGATGCGGTCGATGCGCGACTGGGTGAAGCGCTGAGTCTGGGCCAGGGCCTCGCGGAACTCCGCAGGACGACGGGGGCGGGTCGTCCCGGTGCCCGGGGTCTCAGCGGGCATCGGACGCTTCGCCGACGAGACCGTCTTCCATCGCACGGCGGAGGAGGTCGACCTTGGTGGGTGCGGGACGGCCGACCTCGACGTACTTCACACGGACCCGGGTGATGTTCTCTTTCGCGGTGGAGTAGGCGATCCCGAGCCGCTCGGCCACCGCTTTGAGGGGCAATCCGGCGGCATACAGGCGAAGCACATCGCGCTCACGTGCCGAGAGCTGGGCATCGGCGAACGCCCGGTCGCCGTCGACCGCGCTGGCCCACTCGACGTTGTCCAGATGTTCACCCCGCGCCACCGTCCGAACCGCCGCGACGACGTCGTCGGTGCGCGCCGACTTGCTGATGACACCCAAAGCGCCCGCGGACAGGGCTTCACGCACCGCCGCCGGACGGTCGGCGACGCTGTGGATGATGACCTGCGAGCCGTCCCAGACCAGCTGTGCGACGTTCTCCGCCACGGTGGCACCGTCGCCGAGCATGAGGTCGAGGACGACGACATCCGCCGGCGACTCCGCCGTGTCCTTTCGCCAGCGCAGATACTCGGCGACAGTGCTTCCAGAGAAGACGACCTCCCCGAATCCCACGCGGGAACAGGCGGCGGCGAGCCCGAGCCGGACCGACTCGTGATCGTCGATGAGTGCCACCCGTGTCATGGGCTCAGCCTAGGACAGGGGGGCCTCGTCGGTGAGTACCGCAACCGCCTCCATGTGGTGCGAATGCGGGAACAGGTCCAGACCCTGCAACGACACCGGCGCGTACCCACCCGCGCGCAACATGCCGAGATCGCGCGCGAGTGCGACCGGGTCGCACGCGACGTAGACGAGGGTTGCGGGCCGCAGCCGCAGCAGCGAATCGACGACGTCGCGACCGGCTCCCGACCGCGGCGGATCGAGAACCGTCACACCGGCGCGCAAGCGAGCGCGTTCGGCAGCCGACGCGGTCTCCTCGATCTGCGCGAGCCAGCGGTCGACCCGGCCGGTCTCGGCACGGGCTCCCACCCACTCGGCCAGGTTCTCCCCGGCGTGGTCGGTGGCGCGGGTGTCGGACTCGACGCTCGTGATGCGGGTCGCGGTGCCGCCCAGCTCGGCGACGGCAGCCGCGAGGAGGCCGACCCCGCCGTACAGGTCGAGGTGCCACGCGTCGGGATCGACGCCGCGGCCGGCGGCTCGCAGGCCGCCGTGGACCGCATCGCGCAGCGCGACCGGCGCGAGCCGGTGGACCTGCCAGAACCCTCCGGCGTCGACGCGGAACTCCCGGTCGCCGACCTTCTCGATCACCGCTTCGCGCAGCGCCGGGTCGGCCGCGGGACGCGGACCGCCCCGACCTCGACGGCGGGGCGTCTCCGGGCGGGCCAGGGCTCGCACCCGCCCGTCGGAGGGCTGCACGAGGTCGAGGCGTCCGGGTGCGGCCGTCCGGCCGCGGCCCACTGCCTCAGCGATCGCCGGGGTGGCGAGCGGCAGGTCGTCGACCTCGACGACGCGGTGCGAGCGCGCGGCGAAGGGCCCGATGCGTCCATCCCCGTCGACGTGGAGGCTCACGCGCGTGCGCCATCCCGTGCCGTCCGGCGTCTCGTCGGCGCCGGCTGCCGCGACGACGACGTCGCTGTCGACACCGCCGAAGCGCTTCAGAGCGTCGCGGAGGACGCGCTGCTTGAGCTCGCGCTGGTGTTCGAGGTCGATGTGCCCGAAGTCGGCCCCGCCCGGGCGGTTCTCCGGCGCGGTGCCGATGTCGGCGGGCGACCAGACGTGCGGTCGCCGATGCCGCGACGCCTCGAGCACGTCGAGCGCCTCGGCACGCCAGAACGACGACTTCGCGGTGTCGGTCAGCCGCGCGCGCACCCTCTCACCGGGGATCGCGTCGGGGACGAAGACGACGCGGCCTTCGTGTCGTGCGACGAAGACGCCGCCGTGGGCGACGTCGGTGACGTCGAGATCGAGGAGGTCGCCGGACTGCATCCCTCGATGCTCGCACACGCGCGCCCGCAGGTAGCGTGAACGGCATGCGCGTGTGCCTCGCCTCGACCTCCCCCGCCCGCCTCATGCTGCTGCGTCAGGCGGGCATCGAACCAGCGACCCGTGCCCCCGAGGTCGACGAGGAGGCCGTCGTCGCCGCCCTCGAAGCCGAGGAGGGTCGCGTGCTGCCGCCGGACGAGCACGTCCTGCTGCTGGCGCGACGCAAGGCGGCCGACGTGGTCGCGACGCTCGCGCGACTCGAACCCGACTTCGACGGCATCGTCATCGGGGGCGACTCGATGTTCGCCTTCGACGGCGAGGTCCTCGGCAAGCCGCTCCGGCCCGACGTGGCGACCGCGAGGTGGGAGAGGATGCGCGGGGGCACCGGCATCCTCCACTCGGGGCACTCGGTGTTCCGCGTGCGCCCGGGGACCGTTGCGCAGGAGGCGTACGCCGTCGCGGACGCCGCGGTGACCTTCGCCGACGACATCACCGCCGACGAGATCGCGGCGTACGTCGGCACCGGCGAACCTCTGCAGGTGGCGGGAGCCTTCACTGTCGACAGCCTCGGCGGCCCCTTCATCACGCGGGTCGACGGCGATCCCTCCACGGTCGTCGGGATGTCCTTATCGACGTTGCGCCGCCTCGTCCGTGAGCTCGGCGTGGCCTGGCCCGACCTCTGGACCACGCGGCTGACATCATGAACGGCGGGCCCGCTTCGTAGGCATCCACTCACGTTCGGCCGGTCACTTTGTGCGAGTGATCCAAAAGACGGGGCCGCGTGCTCGCTAGGCTGGCATTCATGCCTGAGATCGCCAAGGTCCTGATCGCGAACCGCGGCGAGATCGCCGTCCGTATCGTGCGCGCCGCCCGTGACAGCGGGAAGGCGTCCGTCGCCGTCTACGCCGACCAGGACCGCGACGCGCTCCACGCCCGCCTCGCCGACGAGGCGTACGCCCTCGAGGGGTCCACGAGCGCCGAGACCTACCTCTCCATCGAGAAGATCCTCTCCGTCGCGCGACGTTCCGGCGCCGACGCCGTGCACCCCGGGTACGGCTTCCTCGCGGAGAACGCCGAGTTCGCCCGCGCCGTCATCGGCGCGGGACTCACCTGGATCGGCCCCTCTCCCGAGGCTATCGAGGCTCTCGGCGACAAGGTCACCGCGCGGCACGTCGCCGAGAAGGTCGGCGCTCCGCTCGCGCCCGGTACCCCCGGGCCCGTCGACGGTGCCGACGAGGTCATCGCCTTCGCGAACGAGCACGGCCTGCCGATCGCCATCAAAGCCGCCTACGGCGGCGGCGGGCGTGGTCTGAAGGTCGCGCGCGAGCTCGACGAGGTCGCCGAGCTATTCGAGTCGGCCACTCGTGAGGCGATCGCCGCGTTCGGCCGAGGCGAGTGCTTCGTCGAGAAGTACCTCGACAAGCCGCGCCATGTCGAGACGCAGTGCCTCGCCGACGCAGCCGGCAACGTGGTCGTCGTCTCCACGCGCGACTGCTCGCTGCAACGACGCCACCAGAAGCTCGTCGAAGAAGCGCCCGCGCCCTTCCTCACGGACGAGCAGAACGACATCCTCTACTCCGCCTCGAAGGCCATCCTGCGCGAGGTCGGCTATGTCGGGGCGGGAACCTGCGAGTTCCTCATCGGCGCCGACGGCACGATCTCGTTCCTCGAGGTCAACACGCGCCTCCAGGTCGAGCACCCCGTGTCCGAAGAGGTGACCGGGATCGACCTCGTCCGCGAGCAGTTCCGCATCGCCGAGGGCGGCACGCTGGACTACGACGATCCTGCACCGGTCGGACACTCGATCGAGTTCCGCATCAACGGCGAGGACCCGGGACGCAACTTCCTCCCGCAGCCCGGCCGCATCCACGTCTTCAAGACGTTCGGCGGTCCCGGCATCCGTCTCGATTCCGGTGTCACGGCCGGCGACTCGGTCTCCGGCGCGTTCGACTCGATGCTCGGAAAGATCATCGTCACGGGTCGCACCCGCGAGGAGGCACTCGAGCGCTCGCGCCGCGCGCTCGACGAGTTCGAGGTCGCCGGTATGCCCACCGTCCTGCCGTTCCACCGCCGCGTCGTGCGCGAGCCCGCCTTCACGGCGGAGAACGGCACGTTCGGCGTGTTCACGCGGTGGATCGAGACCGAGTTCGTCAACGACATCCCGGCGTGGGACGGCGAGCTCGAGGCTCCCGCCGAGCCCAGCGGCCGCCACACGGTCGTCGTGGAGGTCGCCGGCAAGCGCCTCGAAGTGAGCCTCCCCGACCGGGTCGCCTCCCCTCCGGTCGCGGTGGGCCGCCCCGCCCAGGTGCCGCCCTCGCGGCGCTCGCACGCGGCCAACGCCAGCGCCGCGGCATCCGGGGACGCCGTGAAGTCACCGATGCAGGCGACGATCGTCAAGGTCGCGGTCGAAGCCGGCCAGCAGGTCGTCAAGGGCGACCTCGTCGTGGTACTCGAGGCGATGAAGATGGAGCAGCCCATCCAGGCCCACAAGGACGGCGTCGTCGGCTCCATCGACGCGACGCCGGGCACCACCGTGGGAGCAGGTCACCCCCTGCTCACCATCTCCTGACCCCTAGGGTGGGGGCATGCGCCGCCATGCACGTGTCATTCCCGTCGTCTGCCTGCTGGGGCTCGCTCTCGGGCTGAGCGCCTGCGCTTCCGACACGGTCGACCTCGCGGCGGCCGACGGGTGGCTCGCCGCTGTCGCGGCCGAACAAGCCGGCGCGGATGTCGGCATCGGCACGGCGAGCGGCCGTACGATGCCGTTCGAGAATTCCGGTGACGGGAGCGCAGGGGCCATCCTGACGCTCGCCGAGCCGGCGCCGGCGAGTGTGGTCGAGGTGCGGTGCTTCGGCGGTCACACCGCGACGGTGTTCGTCGAGGCTTCGACGACGTCCGGCTCGCGCGGCGTGGAGACGAGCATCGACTGCGACGAGAAGCCGCACGCTCTCGAGCTCGTTGATGCCACCCGCACGACCGCCGTCAGGATTGCCGTCCGCGCCGAGCCGGAGACGCGCTACTACGCCGATGTGAGGTGACACGGCGACGCATGACCGCGCGTGAGCGTCGGAGAGAGGCGCGTACATCGGAGCGATCGCCAGGATTACTCCGACTTTCGCGCGATTCTCCGACGCTCGTGTGCTCGGCTCAGGAGAGCGGGTCCTCGTCGCGCTGGACGAGGTGCATCGCGCGAGCGGCATCCGTGATGCTGCCCGTGAGCGAGGGGTACACCGCGAAGACCCGCGAGACCTGGTCGACCGTGAGACGGCGCTCGACGGCGATCGCGATCGGGTAGATGAGCTCCGAGGCGCGCGGCGCCACGATGACACCGCCGATGACGGTTCCCGAGCCCTCGCGCGCGATGATCTTCACGAAGCCGTCCTTGACGCCCATCATCTTCGCGCGCGGGTTCGCGGCGAGCGGGAGCTTGTGCACGTACCCGTTGACCAGGCCCGACTCGATGTCCTTCTGCTGCTGGCCCACCGTCGCGATCTCGGGCGCGGTGAAGATGTTCGCGGTGATGCGGCGGCGCTCGAGCGGGATGACGGTGTCGCCGAGCGCGTGGAAGACGGCCTGACGCCCCTGCATCGCAGCGACCGAGGCGAGCGGCACGAACGTGGTGCAGTCACCCGCGGCGTAGATGTTCGGCACGGATGTGCGCGCGACGCGGTTGACCTGGATGTGGCCCGAATCCGTGAGCTGGACGCCCGCCTCTTCGAGACCGATGCCGGCGGTGTTGGGGATCGAGCCGACCGCCATGAGGCAGTGGCTCCCCTCGACCGTGCGCCCGTCCGAGAGGGTCGCCACAACGCCGTTCTCGGTGCGCTCGACCTTCTCGGCGCGAGACTTCGACAGCACCGTCATCCCGCCGCGCTTGAACACCTTCTCGATGACCGCGGCCGCGTCGACGTCCTCGCCCGGGAGCACCTGGTCGCGGCTGGAGATCAGCGTCACCTTCGCCCCGAGGTTCATGTAGGCCGAGGCGAACTCCGCTCCCGTCACACCGGATCCCACGACGATGAGGTGCTCGGGCAGCGACTTCATGTCGTAGAGCTGCGTCCAGGTGAGGATGCGCTCCCCGTCGGGCTTCGCACTGGGCAGTTCGCGCGGCGACGCCCCCACGGAGACGACGAGGGTGTCGGCTTCCACGCGGTCGAAGTCGGTGCCGCCGGGGCCCGTCGCCGCGATCAGGGCGTGCGTGCCGTCGAGGCGCCCGTGGCCGGAGATGATGCGGACACCCGCTTCGACGAGCTGCGCGCGCATGTCGTCGGACTGCTGGCGAGCGAGAGAGAGCAGCCGGCGGTTGACGGCCGCGAGATTGATGGCGACCTCCGGCTTGAGCGGAGTGCCGGAGTCGGACCGCGCGAACAGCTGCACGCCCAAATCGGATGCCTCGCTGATGGCGACGGCCGCATCAGCCGTGGCGATCAGCGACTTCGAGGGGACGACGTCGGTGATGACGGCCGAGCCGCCCACGCCGGCGCGTTCGACCAGCGTCACCTCCGCACCCTGCTGGGCGGCGGCCAGGGCCGCCTCGTATCCGCCGGGGCCGCCGCCGAGGACGGCGACGCTTTGGGTGCGCTCGAAGCTGAGAGGCGACATGGTCTCCATTCTTCCTCAGCCGCGGAGTCGGTCGCGCACGCCTGCGTCTGGAGGGTCGCGAGTCTTAGAGTGGGGGGATGCTTGACTCCTCCGCGCACCCGCTCGACGATCCCGCTGTCGACCCGCTCGATGTGGCCCGCGAGGCTGCGGCCGACATCGCCCGTATCAGCGGCGTCGAGCGCCACGACATCGCGCTCACCCTCGGCAGCGGCTGGGGTCGGGCAGCCGAGCTCATCGGCGAGACCACGGCGACCATCCCCGCCACCGACGTCACCGGCTTCAGCAAACCCGCACTCGAGGGGCACGTCGGGACGCTGCGCAGCATCCTGACCCCCGAGGGCAAGCGCATCCTCGTCATCGGCGCCCGCACCCACTACTACGAGGGGCACGGCGTTCGCCGGGTCGTGCACAGCGTGCGCACCGCCGCCGCCACCGGCGCGAAGATCATGGTGCTGACCAACGGCGCGGGCGGCATCAAGCCGACGTGGCGGCCCGGCCAGCCGGTGCTCATCAGCGACCACCTGAACCTCACCGCCGACTCGCCCCTCGAGGGCGCGACGTTCGTCGACCTGACCGACCTGTACTCCTCGCGACTGCGCGACATCGCGCGCTCGATCGATCCCACGCTGGACGAGGGCGTGTACACGCAGTTCCGCGGCCCGCAGTACGAGACGCCGGCCGAGGTGCGCATGGCTCGCACGCTCGGCGGCGACATCGTGGGCATGTCGACGGCGCTCGAGGCCATCGCCGCCCGCGAGGCCGGCATGGAGATCCTCGGGTTCTCGCTCATCACGAACCTCGCCGCCGGCATCCAGGAGACCCCGCTCAGCCACGCCGAGGTGATCGAGGCCGGGCGCGAGGCCGAGCCGGTGATCTCGGCGCTCCTCGCCCGCGTGATCGAGGCGCTGTGACCGGCGCGGACGAGCCCGTCACGGGCGTGAACGTCGACGCGACGACGCCGGCGGTTCCCTGGGACGCTGCGCGCGCCTGGATGGCCCAGGACCCCGACTCCGAGACCCGCGATGAGCTGGCCGCCGTCATCGCCGCAGCCGAGTCAGGCGACGAAGCGGCCGCGGCCGACCTCGTCGACCGCTTCAGCACGCGCCTGGCCTTCGGCACCGCAGGACTCCGAGGTCGCCTCGGCGCCGGCAGCAACCGTATGAACCGCGTGCTCGTGACGCAGGCCGCCGCGGGGCTCGCGGCGTATCTGCTCGAGAAGGCGGGACCGGATGCTCCGCCCGTCGTCGTCGTCGGCTACGACGGGCGTCGCGGCTCGGCGCAGTTCGCGCGAGACTCGGCCGAGATCTTCGCGGGGGCGGGGCTGCGCGCCATCCTGCTGCCGCGCCTGCTCCCGACGCCGGTTCTCGCGTTCGCGGTGCGGCACCTCGGTGCCGACGCCGGTGTGATGGTCACGGCGAGCCACAACCCGCCCGACGACAACGGCTACAAGGTGTACCTCGGCGGGGCCGACGACGGCTCGCAGATCGTCCCGCCCGCCGACGGCGAGATCGCCGCGCACATCCAGCGGGTGGCGGACGCCGGCGACATCTCGGTCCTCCCCCGCTCCGAGCAGTACGAGACCGCCGACGACACCGTCGTCGAGGCGTACGTCGCCGCGACGGCGACCGTCGCCCCGGCGCCCGCGGGCGCGAACGGGATGCGCTGGGTCTACACCGCCATGCACGGTGTCGGAACAGAGACCATGCTGCGCATCCTCGACGCTGCGGGCTACCCGCACCCCGTCCCGGTCGCCGAGCAGGCCGAGCCGGACGGCCGATTCCCGACCGTCGCGTTCCCGAATCCCGAGGAACCGGGCGCGATGGATCTGGCACTCGAGACCGCCCGCGCGAACGATGCGGAGTTCATCCTCGCGAACGACCCCGACGCCGATCGCCTCGCCGTCGCCATTCCGGATGCTGTCGCCGAGGGCGGCTGGAGGCGACTGACCGGCAACCAGATCGGGCTGCTGCTCGGCTGGCGCGCGGCACGTCGAGCCGCGGAGGGCGGCGTCGCCGAGGGCGCGTCGCTGGCCTGCTCGCTCGTATCCTCGCCGGCGCTCCAGGTCGTCGCCGAGCGCCACGGCCTCGGCTTCCACGCCACCCTCACCGGCTTCAAGTGGATCTCGCGCGCCCCTGGACTCGTCTTCGGCTTCGAAGAGGCACTCGGCTATCTGGTGAACCCCGAGACCGTGAAGGACAAGGACGGCATCTCGGCCGCCATCGCGATCCTCGGCCTCGCCGCCGAGGCGCGCGAACAGGGTCGGACGCTGGGTGACCTGCTCGCCGAGTTCGACGCCGAGTTCGGCAGCTTCGCGAGCGGGCAGGTGTCGGTCCGGGTCGACGATCTCGCGGTCATCGGACGCATCACCGCAGCGCTCCGCGCCGCACCGCCGACCCGCATCGGCGACGCGGCAGTCGTGTCGTTCGAGGATCTCGCCGCTCCGGTGTCGGGTCCGCCACTCGGCGACATCCTGCGCCTGTGGCTCGAGGGCGACGCCCGCATCCTCGTGCGCCCGAGCGGCACCGAGCCGAAGCTCAAGCTGTACCTCGATGTTCGCGGAGACTCGGCCGCCGACGCGGCATCCCGGCTCGCCGCGCTCGAGGCCGGCGTGCGCGAGCTGCTCGCGGCCATCGGCTGATCGCCGCCCTCCGGCCTGCACGGTCCCGCGCTTCTGGCGATACATTCGTCGGACGCGCGGGGCTGATGTCGCCTCGAGCAACCCCGGACACCCCACCAGCACCACCCGTCCGACGTCTGTATCGCGTATCCGCGCCGCTAGGCTTCGGGAGTGCTGCTGACGGAACCTGTGGAGCTCGCTGACGACCACGTGCGGCTCGTCCCGCTCGACCTCGACCACGCCGACGACCTCGCGCGAGCCACGGCCGGCCTCGAGTACGCCTGGTACACCTCGGTTCCCGCATCCGTTCCGGCCGACATCGCGCAGCGTCTCGCCTGGCGCGACGAGGGCCACATGAACCCGTTCGCCGTGCTGCGCGACGATGTCGCGGTGGGGATGACGACGTTCTGCAACATCGACCAGCCCAACCGCCGCGTGGAGATCGGACACACCTGGCTGTCGCCGTCGGTGCAGCGAACAGCCGTCAACACGGCCGCGAAGCGTCTGCTGCTCGGCCACGCGTTCGAGAGCTGCGACGCCATCGCGGTGGAGTTCCGCACGTCGTGGCACAACCGTCAGTCGCGCGCGGCGATCGAGCGTCTCGGCGCGAAGCAGGACGGTGTGCTCCGCAACCACCGGCTGGGCCCGCAGGGGACGCTCCGCGACACGGTCGTGTACTCGGTGCTTCCGCACGAGTGGCCTGCGGTGAAGCTGGGGCTCGAAGCGCGACTCGCCCGCTGAGCGCGAGCGATCAGCCGTCGACGACCGCGACGAGCTCGTCGAGGAAGGCGCCGAAGGTGGTCCCCCGTCGCACGATGCGCTGCACGCTCTCGCGCTCGCTGAACACCTCGACCAGCTGCTCGAAGACCGTCTGGAACGCGGCGCGGTCCGACTCCGAGAAGGCGACCATCGCGACGACCTGCACGCGGCCGTCACCCCATGCGATCGAAGGGTCGGCGATCCCGAGCGAGATGGCCGTACGCGTCGCGGTCATCCCGATGGCGTGCGGGACGGCGAGCGCGTCGGTGAAAGCTGTGGACGAGAGCCGCTCGCGCTCGATCGTGCGCTCGATGTAGTCGTCGTCGATGACGCCTTGATCGACCAGCAGTGAGCCCAGCCGGCGGATCGCGGCCTCTTCTCCCCCGTCGCCGTCGAGCCCGCGGATGAACGCGGACGGATCGAAGTAGCGCTCCAGCTCGGCGCGCAAGCGCGTCAGGCGCCGGGCCCGGCGGAGCCGCGCGGCGGCGGTCTGCACCCGATCGATGTCGGCGTCGGTGAGGAAGGGCTGGATGTGGACGATCCGGTCGCTCATGACCGGAGGCGCGATGGTCGACAGGATGAGGTCGGTGTCGATGGAGGCCCAGTCCGGGTCGACGCGCGTCTCGACGCCCACCACGTCGAGTGCCTGTCCCAGCGAACGGTCGACGCTCGAGCGCAACAGCTCGTGCAGCTCGTAGTACCCGGGGCACACGATCGTCGCTGTCAGCGCCTGCGCGGAGAGCCGGCTGCGTTCCAGGCGCCCGCCGACGTGCATCGCGATGTAGGCGATCTCGTCGTCGAGGAGCGGGATGCCGAGGAGACCCCGCAGTGCGTCGGCGATGTACACGGCGACCTCGAAGATCATCGGATACGTCGTCTTCAGCGATCGTGTGAGCGGGTTGCGCGACCACGCCTGCTCGCGTGCCCGGTGCTTGAGGTTCTGCACGTGCAGCGACAGGCGCAGCACGAAGTCCTCCTGGTCGATGTCGACGAGGAACTCCGCGGCCGCCCGCCGCACGACGTCCCGGACGGCGGTCGCGACGTCCGGGTCGATGCGCTCGCGGATGAGCGCCGCCGGCTCGGTCGCACCGGGCGCCACGACGCGCGTGAGCACGAGGGCGGCGAGATGCTGACGGTCGCCCGACCCCAGCACGACGCCGAGGTGCCGGCGCGTGAGGCGGTCGAGGATGTCGCCGACCTCGGCGCGGAACGCGGCGTCGTCGGCCTCTGCCACGTCGAGAGCCCGACCCCGCGTGATCCGGTCGGCGGCGATGGCGATGTGCATGACGACATCCCCGATGCCGAACTCGTTGACGAAGTAGCCGAGCTCGGTCAGCTCGGTGACCAGGTCGTCCTTGAAGGGGCCGAAGGCGACCGCCCCGACGGACCGTTCGCCGAGAGTGCGACGGAGGCTGTCGAGGTCGAAGGAGCCGTCATCGGTCTCCTCGTGGGCGAGCCTGCTGAGCAGCCGTCGCTGGGCCATCTCGGTGCCGCGCAGCCGTGCCCGCGACGACGTGCGTTCCAGGCTGAGCTCGGTGCCGCCGAGCAGCCCGCGCACCCGGCTGAGATCGGCATCGATCGTGGCGGGGCTGACGAAGAAGGCCTCGGCCGTCTCGAAGACGTCGATTCCGTCCGGCGAATCCAGCAGGGCCCGCACGAGGCGGTGCAGCCGGTCACGCGGGGTGCCGGCGTCGCCCACATGCACCGCCGTCGCGCTCTCCGGCCCCGCGCGGTAGCCCTGCGGTCCGGACTCGACGACGACGCCATCCGGCACCCGCGCGTTCAGGGCCGTGACGTAGCTGCGGATCGAGCGCGGCGTGACCCCGATCGCATCCGCGAGCGCGGCTGCGGTCACCCAGTCGCCGTCGCGCGCGAGAATCGCGAGGACGCGGTCCTGCCGGCTCCTGGTCACGCTCCCATTCCATCATGGCCCGGCCGACCTTCCGCCCCTGCGGAAGCAGGAAGACCTTGTCGCCTCTCAGGGGTCTCACAACAATGGGGAGAGGAGGAGGCGGGTCGATGAGGATCCTGGTCGTATGCGGCGCGGGCGCGTCGAGTACTTTCGTCGCACAGCGAGTGCGCCACGCGGCGCAGGCGCGCGGCCTGGACATCACCGCCACCGCCGGAACCGAGCAGTCACTGCCGATCGATCTCGACGCGGCGGACATCGTCCTCGTCGGCCCCCAGCTCATCCCGAAGCTGGACCGGATCACCGAGGCCGCGGCTGCCCGCGGGACGCGCGTCATCCTGATGCCCGCCGACATCTTCCGAGATCTCGACGGGAGCCGGACGCTCGCGCTGATCACCGCTCCGGCCACCACCACGACACGTTCCAGCACCGACATCCCTTCAACGGAGAGGACCCCCTCATGAGCGAGGCATCGCGTACCGTCCGCATCGGATCGTCCAACGGGCTTCACGCCCGTCCCGCGAAGCTGTTCGCCCAGGCGGTCAAGCAGTCGGGTGCCAACGTCACGATCGCGAAGGGCTCGGGCTCTCCCGTGAACGCCGCGAGCATCCTCGGAGTCATCGCGCTCGGCGTCGAGTACGGCGATTACGTCACCCTGACGGCCGACGGTGACAGCGCCGAGAGCGTCCTGGACGAACTCGCCGACCTGCTCGCCACCGATCACGACGAGTGACCACGAACGACCATCGATACGAACACGGACGATACGAAGGAGATCGAGCAATGAGTGAGCTTCGCGGAGTGGGCATCGGCCTGGGAGTCGCGCAGGGACCGATCGCACGGATGGCGGAGCCGCTTCCAGCGCCGAAGGACGAGAAGTCGGAGCTGTCGCTCGACGAGGAGACGGCGCGCGTGAAGGATGCCGTCGCCGCTGTCGCGCGCGAGCTCGAACAGCGTGGCGCACAGGCGGGCGGCGCCGCCCGCGACGTGCTCGAAGCGCAGGCCATGATGGCCGAGGACCCGAGCCTCGAGGCCGAGGTCTCGACCCGCCTGCAGGCCGGCAAGACCGGCGAGTTCGCCGTGTACGACGCCTTCGCCTCGTTCCGCGACCAGCTGTCCGCGATGGGCGGCTATCTCGGCGAGCGCGCCGCCGACCTCGACGACGTCGCGCAGCGCGTCATCGCTCACCTCCGCGGCGTCCCCGCACCGGGTGTCCCCGAGCCGGGCCACCCCTTCGTGCTGGTCGCCAAGGACCTCGCCCCCGCCGACACCGCGCTGCTCGACCTCGACATGGTCCTGGCGCTGGTGACCTCCGAGGGCGGGCCCACCTCGCACACCGCGATCCTCGCCCGCGAGAAGTCGATCGTCGCCGTCGTCGGCGTCACGGACGCCGCGAGCCTCTCCGAGGGCGAGACGGTCATCGTCGACGCCGCGAAGGGCGTCGTCACGACCGACCCGAGCGAGGACGAGCTCGCCCAGGCTCAGAACCGTGCCGACGAGCGCAAGTCGGCGGCATCCGCCCCGATCACCCCCGGCGCGCTCGCCGACGGCACCGCCATCCCGCTGCTGGCGAACCTCGGCAAGCCCGAGGGCGCGGCACAGGCCGTCGAGCTCGGCGCCGAGGGCGTCGGCCTCTTCCGCACCGAGTTCCTCTTCCTCAGCTCGTCGCAGGCGCCCACCGTCGCCCAGCAGCGCGAGGCCTACACGAAGCTGCTGCAGGCGTTCCCGGGCCAGAAGGTCGTCGTCCGCGCACTGGATGCCGGCGCCGACAAGCCGCTCGCGTTCCTCAACGACGCGCACGAGGAGAACCCGGCGCTCGGCCTGCGCGGTCTTCGCGCCCTGCGCGCGAGCGAGGACATCCTGCGCGAGCAGCTCACCGCGCTCGCCGAGGCGGATGCCGCGACCGAGGCCGACCTGTGGGTCATGGCGCCGATGGTCTCGACCGTCGAGGAGACCGAGTACTTCGTCGGCATCGCCCGCGAGTACGGCATCAAGACCGCGGGTGTCATGGTCGAGGTGCCGTCGTCGGCGCTGCTCGCTGACCACGTCCTCAAGGTCGCCGACTTCGCCTCGATCGGCACCAACGACCTCACCCAGTACACGCTCGCCGCCGACCGGCTGCTCGGTTCGGTGTCGTCGTTCCAGGACCCCTGGCACCCGGCTGTGCTGCGTCTCATCCACGAGACCGGCAAGGCGGGCCAGGCCAACGGCAAGCCCGTGGGCATCTGCGGCGAGGCCGCAGCCGACCCGCTGCTGGCCGTCGTGCTCGTGGGCCTCGGCGCCACGAGCCTGTCGATGGCGCCCACCGCGCTCGCCGACGTTCGCGCCACCCTGCTCAACCACACCCTCGACGACGCCCGCCGCATCGCCGAGGCCGCCCTGACCGCGACCGACGCGGCCTCGGCACGTGCCGCCGCCCAGACCGCCGCCGGCATCTGATCAGCACCAGCACCCGCACCACACACTGCACCAGAAGGAGAACCAGAAATGACAACGACGTCAACACCACCCGCGGGAGGTGGGGTCCGGGTCCGCGTCCAGCGCTTCGGAACCTTCCTCTCGGGAATGGTCATGCCCAACATCGCGGCCTTCATCGCGTGGGGTCTGATCACCGCTCTGTTCATCGACACGGGATGGGTCGGACAGGACGGACCGATCGAGGCCTGGCAGTGGGCCGACTCCCGCATGCTCGGCGGCGGGGTCACCCCTGACGGCACCGAGTGGACCGGCCTGGTCGGTCCCATCATCACCTACCTGCTGCCCACCCTGATCGCCTACACCGGTGGCCGCATGGTCTTCGGTGTCCGCGGCGGTGTCGTCGGCGCCGTCGCGGCGATGGGCGTCATCGTGGGCGCCTCGGGGACCATCATGTTCCTCGGCGCAATGGTCGCCGGTCCCCTGACCGCCCTGGCACTCAAGTGGATCGAGAAGCTGTGGGCGGGCAAGGTCCGCGCCGGATTCGAGATGCTCGTCGACAACTTCAGCGCCGGCTTCGTCGCATTCTTCGCCGCGCTCGCAGCCTTCTTCTGGCTCGCCCCGGTGATGAAGTTCGTCACCGACGTGCTCGGTGGCGCCGTCGGCTTCCTCGTCGACCGCGGCCTGATCCCGCTGGCGAGCATCATCGTCGAGCCCGCGAAGGTTCTGTTCCTCAACAACGCCATCAACCACGGCGTGTTCACCCCGCTCGGAACCCAGGAGTCGCTCGAGACCGGGAAGAGCCTGCTCTTCCTCGTCGAGGCGAACCCCGGCCCGGGTGCCGGCCTCCTGCTCGCGATCTCCGTCTTCGGGGTCGGCATCGCGCGCGGTACCGCACCGGGTGCGTTCATCATCCAGTTCTTCGGCGGCATCCACGAGGTGTACTTCCCGTACGTGCTGGCGAAGCCCCTCCTGATCGTCGCGCTCATCGCCGGCGGCGCCAGTGGTGTTGCCACGAACGCCATCTTCAACTCCGGCCTGGTCGCCGCGGCCTCGCCGGGATCCATCTTCGCGGTGCTCATCCAGACCGCCCCGGGCAGCCACCTCGGCGTCATCCTCTCGGTGATCATCTCGGCCGGTGTGACCTTCGCGGTCTCGGCGGCGATCCTGCTGGCGAGCCGCAAGCGCGATCTCGCTCGCGAGCAGGCCGGTGACGGCACGTTCGAGGACGCGATCGCACGCACCGAGGCGAACAAGGGCAAGAGCTCGGAGGCCCTGTCGGGCCTGCGCGCATCGGGTGCTGCCGCCGCCACCGGTGCTGCAGCCGAGACCGGCGCCGCCACCGCGACGGCGACGAAGCCGATCCAGTCGGTCGTGTTCGCCTGCGACGCGGGCATGGGCTCGTCGGCGATGGGCGCGAGCGTCCTGCGCAACAAGTTCAAGAAGGCCGGCATCGAGGACGTCACGGTCGTCAACAAGGCGATCGCGAACCTCGACGGCACCGCCGACCTGGTCATCACGCAGCAGCAGCTGACCGACCGCGCCAAGGCGCAGAACCCCGACGCGGTTCACGTGTCGGTGGACAACTTCATGAACTCGCCGAAGTACGACGAGGTCGTGGAGATGGTCCGCAAGCAGCACGACGCCGACGCGTAGGCTCGAAACCCAGACCCGGGGCCGGGGCGGTCCATCCGCCCCGGCCCCGTGTCATCCCCCAGCAACATCATTCGAAGGAGACAGACATGGCACGTGAGGTCCTGAACATCAGTCAGATCCGCATCCACTCCGGAAGCGCCACCCGCGAAGAGGCGATGAAGGAGGCCGCTGACCTGCTCGAGTCCGCAGGTGCCGTGACCTCCGCGTACTTCGACGCCATGCAGCAGCGCGAGCAGACCGTGTCGACGTACATGGGCAACGAGCTCGCCATCCCCCACGGCACCAACGAGACCAAGGACGCGATCCTCGACTCGGCGCTGTCGTTCGTCCGCTACGACGGCGGTGTCGACTGGGGCGGGGAGCCGGTCTCGTTCGTCGTCGGCATCGCCGGCAAGGGCGACGAGCACCTCGACATCCTGTCTCAGATCGCCCTCCTCTTCTCCGAGGAGGACGACGTCGCTCGCCTGAAGGCCGCGCAGACCCCCGATGAGCTCTACGCCCTGCTCGCTTCGGTGAACCAGTGAGCACCGCGGTCCACTTCGGAGCCGGCAACATCGGCCGCGGCTTCGTCGGCCTCCTCCTGAACGAAGGCGGCTACGAGCTCGTCTTCTCCGACGTCGCCGCTCCCCTGGTCGACGCCATCAACGCCGCCTCCGAGTACACCGTCCACGAGGTCGGCGAGGGCGGTGTCGACCGCACCGTCACCGGTTTCCGTGCGCTCAACAGCGCGGAGGACCCGCAGGCCGTCGCGGATGCCGTCGCGACCGCGGACGTCGTCACGACCGCGGTGGGTCCGACCGTTCTGAAGTTCATCGCGCCCCACATCCTCGCCGGCCTCGCCCTGCGCGACCCGGCCGCGGCACCGCTGGCCGTGATGGCGTGCGAGAACGCGATCGGTGCGACCGACCTGCTGCGCGACGAGATCCGCGCCCAGGCGGGCGACGCGTGGGAGGCCGTCTCGGGCCGAGCGATCTTCGCCAACACCGCCGTCGACCGCATCGTGCCCGCGCAGCCCGCCGGTGCCGGCGTCGACGTCACGGTCGAGC
This sequence comes from Microbacterium sp. H37-C3, assembly GCF_027157935.1. Classification (NCBI taxonomy): domain Bacteria; kingdom Bacillati; phylum Actinomycetota; class Actinomycetes; order Micrococcales; family Microbacteriaceae; genus Microbacterium; species Microbacterium sp. H37-C3. The sequence goes on from NZ_JAPVLR010000003.1 coordinate 421,368, forward strand.
CGTTCTACGAGTGGGCGATCGAGTCCGGCCCGTTCGGCGGCGAACTGCCGAACATCCCCGGCGCGCACTTCGTCGAGGACCTCGAGCCGTACATCGAGCGCAAGCTCTTCACGGTCAACACCGGTCACGCCACGACCGCCTACTTCGGCGCGCAGGCCGGCACCCCGACCGTGGCCGAAGCCCTCGCCGTGCCGGAGATCGCCGCGAGCGTCTCGGCCGCGCTCGAAGAGACCTCGGCGCTCCTCGTCCACAAGCACGGTCTCGACGCCGGTGAGCTCGCGGACTACCGCGCCACGATCCTGCGGCGCTTCGCCAACCCCGAGCTGCCCGACACCGTCGGACGCGTGGGGCGTCAGCCACTGCGCAAGCTCTCCCGGCACGAGCGCTTCGTCGGCCCGGCCGCGGAAGCAGCCGAGGCCGGCCTGTCGGTCGATGCGCTGGTCGCGGCGATCGGTGCCGCCCTCGCGTTCGACGACCCGGAGGACCCGCAGTCCGTCGAGCTGCAGCAGCGCCTGCGTGCCGAGGACGCGGCATCCTTCACGGCATCCGTTACCGGACTCGAGCCCTCGCACCCGCTGTACCCGCGGGTCGAGCGCGCCGTCTCCGAACGTCAGGCGGCGATCGGCTCCGACGCTCGATGAGCGACGCTGCAGCGGTGCGGGCGACGGGTGACGAGCCCGCTCGCCCGCACCGTCGCTCGCGACGGCGTCGGATCGTCCTCATCGTCGTTCTGTCGGTCGTCGGGATCGTCGTGGCCACGGTGATCGGCATGCTGGTCTGGAGCCAGGTCGGAGTCATGGACGCCGAGGCCGAGCCGCTCGACGCCGTCCGCGCCGACGAGCGCATCGTCATGTCGGAGGCAGGCGGCAGTCTCGTGCTCGAACCGGCTGCGGGACCGGCAGAGGTCGGACTCGTCTTCGTGCCGGGTGCGAAGGTGCAGGCCGAGGCATACGCCGCGATCCTGGCCGATGTCGTCGCCGACGACGACGTCACCGTGGTGATCACCCGGCCGTGGCTGAACCTCGCCTTCTTCGATCCTCGCCCGCTCTCGTCGTTCACCGAGCTCGTCCCCGGTGTGGACACCTGGCTGGTCGGTGGGCATTCGCTCGGCGGCGTACGGGCGTGCCAGTTGGCCGCGGATGCCGACGGGCTCGTGCTGTTCGCGTCGTACTGCGCGACCGATCTGTCGGGCTCGGGGCTGCCGGTGCTGAGCCTGTCCGGCTCGGAGGACGGCCTGACGACCCCGCAGAAGGTCGACGACAACCGCCACCTCCTCCCCGCGGATACGACCTTCATCGAGATCGACGGCGCCAGCCACGCATCCTTTGGCGACTACGGCCCGCAGGCCGGCGACGGGACGCCCACCATCTCCGCCCCCGACATGCGCGCCGAGGTTGCTGCGGCTCTGTCGGACCTCGCGGCCTCTCTCCCGCGCTGACCCCGTGGTCCGGGCGGCGAGGTCCCAGTTCGGCCGGGAACTCGGCGGCTATACCCGGCTCAAGTGGGACCTCGGTGACGCCTCGGGGGGTCAGGGACGCCAGCCAGCGCGGAGAAGGGCGGACCGGACCATATCGACCGCCCGCTGGCCGTCACCGCGTAGGTGGTGGCGCAGGATCCGCACATGCTCCCAGCCGCTCGCGCGGATCGCGTGCCAGCGGTCGGCGTCTCGCGCGAATTGGGCGTCGTCGAAGGCATGCTGGCGCCCGTCGTACTCGACGGCCACCTGCCATCGCCGATAGGCCAGGTCGAGCCGTGCGATGAAGACGCCCGACGCCTGTCGCAACTCCGGATTCAGCTCCGGCTCGGGGAGCCCTGCCCGCTGAAGGACCAGACGCAGACGCGTCTCCTCCGAGGATTCCGAACCGGGCCGGATCTCGGACAGCGCACGGATGAGCCGGCTGCGCCCGCGCGTCGCGTGCAGCTCCACTTCGTCCACCAGCTGGTCGAGGGTCACGAGCCCGCCGCGGCCCACGAGGTAGTCACCGGCCGCGACCAGGTCATCGAGCTGCCAGACGGCCCCGACGTGCCGCCAGGCACGGGCGGGATGCTCGAACGGGATGCCGCTGACAGCCCACACCGCGGGAGAACGCTCGCCCAGGCGGTGCCCGATGACCCCGTCGGCTCGGGGCTCTCGGTTCGGCCGATGGGCCGCCACGTGCAGGACGAGCGGATCGCTCCCGAGAGGGAGCGGCGCCCCGAATCGCGCGAGCGCGGTGTCGTGGCTGAAGAACTGCCATGGCCGCAGCCGTACCGCATACTGGGCGCACCGCTCGGCGACATCCGCGGGGCTGGCTCCGCGCGGTATCCGCACGCCGCGAAACGGGATCTCGAGATCACTCGCATCGAGTCGTCCCGCCGTCACCCCCATCGTGCGGGCGGCTCCGACCGAGAACGGCACGCCGCGCAGCGGCTCAGGAAGGGGCTGGGGTCGACGCATCCCGACAGCCTGGACCTCATCGTCGCTTCAGCGGCTCCTGCCGCCGCGTCTGTGAGCATCCCGGTGCTCGCCGGCCCCTGGGCAGAAACCGCGAGGTCCCGGTTCGGCCGGGAATCAGACTCTGAAACCCGGCCCAAGTGGGACCTCGAGGAGTGAGGACGGGGTCAGGCTCCGAAGCCCTCGGCGATGACCTCGATCAGCTCCTCGCGCTCCTCGACCGAGAGGAAAGCACCGGCGGCGGCGTTCAGCTGGAAGGCCTGGAGGTCGTCGAGGTCGTAGTCGAAGGTCTGCGCCAGAGTCGCGAGTTCGCGCGTGAGCGAGGTGCGGCTCTGCGTGCGGTTGTCGACGTTCACGGTGACCGAGAAGCCCAGCTGATACAGCAGGTCGAAGGGGTGGTCCTCCCACTGCGTGCCCCATCCGGCGATGGCTCCGGTCTGCAGGTTGGACGAGGGCGACAGCTCGAGCGGGATCTCGCGGTCGCGCACCCACCGCGCGAGGTCGCCGAACTGGACGAGCACCTCTTCGCCCTCACGCGAGACGACGTTGAGGTCCGACGCGATGCGCACGCCGTGACCGAGGCGCAGCGCCCGACCGTCGATGAGCGCCGATCGGATCGAGTCGAGTCCCGCAGCCTCGCCCGCGTGCACCGTCACCGGGAAGAACTCCGAGGCGAGGTAGTCGAACGCCTCGCGGTGCTGTGCGGGGAGGAAGCCGTCCTCGGGTCCCGCGATGTCGAAGCCGGCGACTCCGCGACCGCGGTTGTCGACCGCCAGACGTGCGATCTCGAGCGAGCGGTCGGCCTGACGCATCGCCGAGAGGATCTGACCGACGCGGATGTCGTGACCCTTCGCCTCGGCGGCATCCTCGCCCTCCTCGATGCCCTCCTGCACGGCGTCGACGGCCTCCTGGAGCGACAGTCCGCCGCGCAGGTGCTGTTCGGGCGCCCACCGCACCTCGCCGTAGACCACGCCGTCGGCGGCGAGGTCGGTGACGAACTCGCGCGCGATGCGGCGCAGTCCCTCGCCGGTCTGCATGACCCCCAGCGTGACCTCGAAGGTCTTGATGTAGTCGACGAGCGAACCCGAGTCGCTCTGCTCCTCGAACCAGTCGGCGAGGTCGTCGGCGTCGGTCTCGGGCACGTCGAGCCCGAGTTCGTCCGCCAGTTCGACGATGGTCGCGGGGCGGACACCGCCGTCGAGGTGGTCGTGCAGCGACACCTTCGGCAGCGACCGGACGGAAACGCCCTGCAGTTTGACGTCGGCGTGCTGTTCGATCGGCATGACGGGCTCCTCCGGAAGAAACGGGCGGGTGGACGGACGGGGTGTGCCGGCGAGCTCAGGCTGTGATGCGCTCGAGGACGAGCGGCCCCGCGGGCGGGGCGTCGTCGTCGATCTCCCACGCGCCGTGCAGCGCGTCGAGAGCGCGGTCGAACCGCGCACCATCATCGGCCAGCAGGGTGAACAGCGGCTGACCGGCTGCCACCTCGTCGCCCGGCTTGACGTGCAGGTCGATGCCCGCGGCGTGGATGACGGGGTCCTGGGCACGGGCACGGCCCGCACCGAGACGCCAGGCGGCGATGCCGAAGGGCAGCGCCTCGAGGCGAGAGACGACGCCGGCCGTCGGCGCGGTGATTGTGTGCGTCTCGCGGGGCGTCGGGAGTGCGGCATCCGGGTCGCCGCCCTGTGCCTGGATCATGCGGCGCCAGACGTCCATGGCCCGGCCGTCGGCGAGGGCGGCCTCCACGTCGGCGTCGGGCTGACCCGCGAGCGCGAGCATCTCGCGCGCGAGCGCGACGGTCAGTTCGACGACGTCGGCGGGGCCGCCGCCGGCGAGCACCTCCACCGATTCGCGGACCTCGTTCGCGTTTCCGATCGCGAGACCGAGCGGAGCGTTCATGTCGGTGAGGAGCGCGGTCGTCGCGACCCCCGAATCTGCGCCGAGCGCGACCATCGTGCGGGCGAGCTCGCGAGCCTTGTCGACGTCCTTCATGAAGGCGCCGGAGCCGAACTTCACATCGAGCACGAGCGACTCGGTGCCCTCGGCGATCTTCTTCGACATGATGCTCGAGGCGATGAGCGGAATCGCCTCGACCGTGCCGGTGACATCGCGCAGAGCGTACAGCCGCTTGTCGGCGGGCGCGAGGCCCGAGCCCGCGGCACAGATCACGGCGCCGACGTCGCGAAGCTGCGCGAACATCTCGTCGTTCGACAGCGCGGCACGCCAGCCGGGGATGGACTCGAGCTTGTCGAGCGTGCCGCCGGTGTGGCCGAGGCCGCGGCCCGACAGCTGCGGCACGGCGACGCCGAACGCGGCGACGAGCGGCGCGAGCGGCAGCGTGATCTTGTCGCCGACACCGCCGGTGGAGTGCTTGTCGACCGTGCGCTTGCCGAGACCGGCGAAGCTCATGCGCTCGCCCGAAGCGATCATCGCGTCGGTCATGACGCGGATCTCGTCGCGCTGCATCCCATTGAGCAGCACCGCCATCGCGAAAGCCGCCATCTGCGAGTCGGCGACGTACTCGCGCGTGTACGCGTCGATCATCCAGCGGAGCGCGTCCTCAGGGACGGCACCCCCGTCACGCTTGGTTCGGATGACGTCTACGGCGTCGAACGCCTCGACAGCGGATGCGGTGGACTCGGCGCTCATCGGGCGGCCTCCTCGAGGTCGCGGGGCCCGAACGCATCGGGCAGCACCTCGTCGATCGTGCGGATGCCCGAGACGGTCTCGAGCAGCATTCCGGGCAGGGCGAACTCGTTCAGCAGCTGGCGGCACCGACCGCACGGCATGATCGTCTGCCCGTCGTTGTTGACGCACACGAAGGCGACGAGCTGTCCGCCGCCCGACATGTGCAGGTCGCCGACGAGGGCGCACTCGGCGCACAGCCCGACGCCGTACGACGCGTTCTCGACGTTGCATCCCGAGACGATGCGTCCGTCGCTGACGAGCGCTGCCGCGCCCACCCGGTAGCGCGAGTACGGCGCGTAGGCGCGCGTCATGGCTTCGGTCGCGACGGCGCGCAGCTCGTCCCAATCGATGTCTGTCACAGCGGTGTCACCCCTTGATGTACGGCTTGCCGGCGGCGGCCGGCCCACGGATGTGCCCCGCGAACCCGGCGACCGCGAGGATCGTCACGAGGTAGGGCAGCATGAGCATGAACTCGCTGGGGATCGGCGTCCGCAGCACCGTCAGAAGGTTCTGCAGGTTCGTCGCGAACCCGAACAGCAGCGCCGCGAGGGTGGCGCGGATCGGGTCCCAGCGTCCGAAGATCACGGCGGCGAGGGCGATGAAGCCCAGGCCCGCGGTCATCTCCTTGGTGAAGGTCGGCACCGACACCAGCGTGAAGTACGCACCACCGGCGCCGGCGATCGCACCGGCGAGGCTGACGTTCCAGAACCGGGTCGGGTTCACCTTGATGCCGACGGTGTCCGCCGCCTGCGGGTGCTCGCCGACGGCGCGCAGACGCAGACCCCAGCGGGTGCGGTACAGGCCCCACGCGACGAGACCGACCGTGACGTACATCAGGTAGACGATGAACGTCTGGTTGAACAGCACGGGTCCGATGACGGGGATGTCGCTGAGCAGCGGGATCGGCAGGCGCTGGAAGGTCGTCGCGCGGTTGAGCGTCGCCTCGTTCGGCGCGAGGAGCGCTCCGAAGAGGAAGCCGGTGAGGCCGGTCACCAGCACGTTCAGCACGACGCCGACGATGACCTGGTCGACGAGGTAACGGATCGAGAAGACCGCGAGGACGAGGCTCACCAGCACGCCGCCGACCATGGCGGCGATCAGTCCGATGAACGGGTTGCCGGTGATGCTGCCGACGAGCACCGCGCCGAAGGCGCCGAGCAGGAACTGGCCCTCGATGGCGACGTTCACGACGCCGACCCGTTCACCGATCACGCCGCCGAGGGCGCCGAAGATGAGCGGGACCGACAGCGACACCGCACCGAACAGCAGACCGATGACGGGCACGAGCCCCTCGGCCGCGGCCCAGACGAGGAAGGCGAACACCCCCACGAAGCCGGCCACCGCGATCAGCCAGGTGCGAGGGCGGCGATAGGCGAGGGCGTCCCACGCCGCGACGGCCGTGATGACGGCCATCAGGGCGAGCAGCGTCCAGCTGGTCGGCCCCGTCGGGAGGGCGACGTCCGGGATCGGGATCGTCGACCCGCCGTCGGCGAGACGGAACGTGCTCGTGCCGCCGCGCGGGACCAGGGCGAACAGCAGTGCCAGCAGCACGGTGGCGACGCCGAGGGCGATGGCCGGCTTGAGGTGGCGGACCTTCACCGCGGCGGGGGCCGCGGTGGAGGAGGTCAGATCGGTCGTTGCCATCAGGCACCCGCCTTCACAGCGGCGCGGCGCGACGAGTTCTTCGTGCGGCCCGACGCGCGCTTCTCAGCTTCGGTCTTGGGAAGGAAGAAGATCGTCCGCACGAGCGGCGGAGCCGCGATGAACAGGACGATGAGCGCCTGCACCACGAGCACGATCTCAACGGGGATCCCTTCCGAGCCCTGCATCGTGAAGCTGCCCGCCTTGAGTGCGCCGAGCAGGATGCCGGCGGCGAAGACGCCCCACGGACGCGAACGCCCGAGCAGGGCGACGGTGATCGCGTCGAACCCGATGCCGGCGTCGATCGAAGCCGTGAACCCGGTGGTCACCTGCCCCTGAACCTGGTTCATGGCGGCGAGGCCCGCGAGCCCACCGGCGAAGAGCATCGCGTAGATGTACATGCGCTCGACCGAGATGCCCGCGGCACGTGCCGCGTGCGGGTTCTCGCCCACGGCCCGCAGACGCAGACCGAGGCTGGAGCGCTCGATGACCCACCACACGACGACCGTCGCGATGATCACGACGATGAAGCCCCAGTCCAGCAGCGGGTACTGCGGGCCGAGCAGCTCGGGAAACTGAGCGGACTCCGGCGTGCGCAGCGAAATCGACTGGGTCGTGCCCGTCTGCTGCAGCAGCGAGGGGGTACGCACCATCCAGCTGACGAGGTAGTAGGCGATGTAGTTGAGCATGATCGTGAGGATCACCTCGTGCGCGCCGGTGCGCGCCTTCAGCAGTCCCACGAGCCCGCCCCACAGGGCCCCGCCCACGATGCCGGCGATCAGGGTCAGCGGCAGGTGGATGAACATCGGCAGGTCGAGGTTGAACGTCACGAGGGCCGCGAACGCGGCTCCGATGAGGATCTGGCCGCGGCCACCGATGTTGAACAGACCGGCACGGAAGGCCAGTGCCACACCGAGACCCGCTGCGATCAGCGGCGCCGCGAAGCCGAGCGTGTTCGTCAGCGGACGGATCTGCGTCGCGAAGTCGTCGACGCGCGTGTTGAACACGGCACCGCGGAACAGGGCGTCGTACCCGCCCGACACCGACTGCCAGATCGCCCCGAGGGTGTCACCGGGACGTGCGAAGAAGTACCCGGATGCCGCAGCCACCCGCTCGTCCGTGACGGCCATCATGATGCCGCCGACGATGAGCGCGAGCACGATGGCGAGGACGGTGATGACGGCGCTGCTGCGCATCAGCTCGGTGATGACACGGTTCGTCGTCGGCGGCGGGGCCACGTCGGGCTTGCCCGTCAGCGGGCCGCCGACGGGAGGCAGCTGCGAGTCAGCAGCCTCCGCCGGCATGTCGGGCCCGGGACCGGGGGTGGGGGTGGTCATGCTGCTGACTCCTCGGGGACCTCGCCGGCCATCATCAGGCCGAGCACGTCGCGCGGCGTCGTCGCCGGGACGACGCCGACGATGCGACCGCGGTACATCACCGCGATGCGGTCGGCCAGGGCGACCACCTCGTCGAGCTCGGTCGAGACGACGAGGACGGCGACGCCGGAGTCACGGGCCTCGATGATGCGCTTGTGGATGAATTCGATGCTGCCCACGTCGACGCCGCGCGTGGGCTGCGCCGCGACGAGCAGACGCAGCGGGCGGGCCATCTCACGTGCGATGACGACCTTCTGCTGGTTGCCGCCCGACAGGGTGCCGACCGCCGTGTCGGGGCCCTGCGTGCGGATGTCGTACTCGGCGATGCGCTCACGCGCGAACGCCTCGAGGGCGCGGCGGTCGATCGTGCCCGCACGAGTGAAGGCGCGGTCGTCCGAGCGGTCGAGGATGAGGTTCTCCTGCACGGAGAACGCTCCGACGAGACCGTCCTCCTTGCGATCCTCGGGCACGAAGCCGACACCGCGGTCGAGGATCGCGCGCACGCTGCGCCCGCCCAGCTCGTCGCCGTCGAGGCGGATCGAGCCGTGGTCGATCGGCAGCAGCCCGAGGATCGCTTCGACGATCTCCGTCTGGCCGTTGCCCTGGACGCCCGCGATCGCGACGACCTCGCCCGACTGCACCTGCAGGTCGACGTCGTCGACGACGACGATCCCCGAGGGCATGACGACGCGGATGCCGTCGAGCACGAGGCCGCCCTCCCCGACGTTCGGAGCGCCCTTGGCCACGACCATCTCGACGGGCCGGCCGACCATGAGCGCCGCCAGCTCGGCGTTGCTCGCCGTCGGCGATGCCTCGCCGACGACCTTGCCCAGCCGGATGACGGTGATGCGGTCCGCGACCTCGCGGACCTCGCGCAGCTTGTGGGTGATGAAGACGATCGAGGTGCCCTCGTCGCGCAGCTGGCGCATGATCGCCATGAGCTCGTCGGTCTCCTGCGGCGTGAGCACCGCGGTGGGCTCGTCGAAGACGAGCACCTTGGCCTCGCGCGAGAGCGCCTTGATGATCTCGACGCGCTGCTGCACGCCGACGGGCAGATCTCCGACGACGGCGTCGGGGTCGATCTGGAAGCCGAAGCGGTCGGCCACGGCACGCACGTGTGCGCGAGCCGCGGCGAGGTCGAGGACGCCGAGGCCCTTGGTGTTCTCGTGACCGAGCATGACGTTCTCGGCGACGGTGAAGACCGGGACGAGCATGAAGTGCTGGTGCACCATGCCGATGCCCGCGCCCATGGCGTCGCCGGGTCCGCGGAAGTCCTGGACGACGTCGTCGAGGAGGATGTGGCCCTCATCGGCCTGATAGAGGCCGTAGAGGACGTTCATGAGCGTCGACTTGCCGGCGCCGTTCTCCCCGAGGAGAGCGTGGATCTCGCCCGGCCTGACGACGAGGTCGATGTGGTCGTTGGCGACCAGGGTGCCGAAGCGCTTGGTGATGCCCCGGAGTTCGAGCTTCATGTCGGCCAATCTATGCGACGGATGGTGGGTGGACAGCGGTCGGGGCCGGGGAACTTCCGTCCCCCGGCCCCGACGACTCACGAGCTCACGGAGAGTTCGGCGAGTCCACGGTGATGTCACCGGCGACGATCGCCTCCTGCAGGGCGGTCAGCTCGTCGGCGAGACCGGCCGGCAGACGCGACTCGAAGTCGTGGAAGCTCGACAGCTTGACGCCCTCGTTCTTCAGCGTGCCGACGTACGGGTCGGTCGAGAAGTCGCCGCTCTGGGCTGCGACCGTGGCGTCGTAGACGGCGACGTCGATCGCCTTCTGGATCGACACGAGCGTCAGGTCGGCGACGTCGGGAGCCGAGACGGCGAGGTCGCTGTCGACGCCCAGCATGACGACGTCGCGGTTGCCCTCGCGGATCGCCTGCGCGGCGCTCTGGTAGATCGGGCCGCCGACGGGCAGGATCACGTCGACACCCTGGTCGAGGATGCCCTGTGCGACCTGCTTGGCGGTGTCGTTGGCGGTGAAGCCGCCGGTGAAGTTGCCGTCCTGAGCGGTGATGTCCCAGCCGACGACGCCGACGTTCGCGCCCTTGTCCTCGTTGTACTTCTCCACACCGAGCTGGAAGCCGTCCATGAACACGGTGACCGAGTTGAACTTGTCGCCACCGAAGGTGCCGACCTTGTTCACACCGGCGTCAGCCGACCACGCGGCCGCCGCATAGCCGCCGAGGTAGGCGGCCTCAGCGGTGTTGAACACCAGCGGCTTGATGTTGGGCGCGTCGGTCTTGCCGTCGAAGTCGGTGTCGGCGTAGTCGTCGATGATCGCGTAGTCGATGTCGGGGTTCGCGGTGGCCGACGCGACGGTGGCCGGAGCGAGCTTGAAGCCGACGGCGACGATCAGGTCGCAGCCCTCCGAGACGAGCGTCTCGAGGTTCGGCGCGTAGTCGTTCTCGGTGGTGGACTCGACCTCGATCGATTCGACGCCGAGCTCCTTCGCCGCGCGGTCCATGCCCTCCTTCGCCGACTGGTTGAACGAACGGTCGTTCCAGCCGCCCTCGTCGGAGACCAGGCAGGGGGTGAAGTCCGAGCCCGCCTCGGGTGCGGCGGATCCGCCGGCCTCATCGGGAGCGGCTCCGCAACCGGCGAGGGCGACGAGAAGGCCCGCGGCAGCTGTGATGCCGACGAGCTTCTGGGGGGTCGAGAGTGTCAATGCAGCCTCCACATTGAAGGCGCCGCGGACTTCGCGGCGGCTGGAAAGAAGTTACCTACTGTTTCGTCCGGGTTGCACCCCGGACGCACCCTGCCCCGCGAATGGTTACAAAGACGCAATGTGCGCGTCACAGAACGTCGCCGCGTCCCGTCAGCTTGAGGGCGTCGACCACGTGCTTGACGCGCTGCGCGTTCTCGCTCGTGGTCACCAGAAGCGCGTCAGGAGTGTCGACGACGACGATGTCCTTCACTCCGATCAGGCTGATGACCCGCGAGGTGTGGCTGACCACGATGCCGCTGGCCGCGTCCGAGAGGATGCGGGCGTTCTCGCCGAGGATGGCCAGGTCGTTCTTGCGCCCGTTGGAGTTGAGCTTCGCGAGGCTCGCGAAGTCGCCGACGTCGTCCCAGTCGAAGTGCCCCGGCACGACGGCGAGCTTGCCCTTCTCGGCGGCGGGCTCGGCGACGACGTAGTCGATCGCGATCTTCTTCAGCTGCGGCCAGATGCGGTCGACGGCGGGACCGCGCCGGTCGCGATCGTCCCAGGCCTCGGCGAGCTCGAGCAGGCCCGCGTGCAGTTCGGGGCTGTTCGCCTCGATCTCGGCCAGGAGGACATCGGCCCGCGAGATGAACATGCCCGCGTTCCAGAGGTACGACCGGTCCGAGACGTAGGCGCGCGCGGTCTCGAGGTCGGGCTTCTCGACGAACCGTTCCACGAGCGAGGCATCGCGAGCGCCCTCGACGATCAGTTCGCCGCCGCGCTTGATGTAGCCGAATCCGACCGCGGGCTCGGAAGGCGTGATTCCGATCGTGCAGATGTAGCCCTCGCGTGCGACCTCGACGGCGTCGCGGACCGCGAACTCGAACACCCGGCTGCCGCGGATGACGTGGTCGGCCGCGAACGAGCCGATGATGACGTCGGGATGCCGCCGATGCAGGATCGCGGCCGCGAGTCCGATCGCCGCGGCGGAGTCGCGCGGCTCCGACTCGAGGAACACGTTCTTGTCGGGGATGCCGGGAAGCTGCGCCTCGACGGCAGCGCGATGCGCGCGACCGGTGACGACGGCGATGCGATCGGTGCCCGAGAGCGGCGCGAGCCGGTCCCACGTGTCGCGGAGGAGCGAATGGCCCGACCCGGTCAGGTCGTGCAGGAACTTCGGAGCGTCGGCACGCGACAGCGGCCAGAGCCTGCTGCCCACCCCTCCCGCGGGGATGACGGCGTAGAAGTCCGGAATCTCGTCGACCATGCTCCGAGAGTACCCGGGCATCGGCGCGACCCCCGGCGCAAGAACCCGCTTTCTTTAGGGTGCCCTTCGTCGCCCCGTGTCATTTTCCCGGCCTAGAATCGTTGTGCGCCCATGTGACGCCGGGGGTCAACCGCCCCACCGGGGCATCGATCGCCCCCACGAACCGTGTTCGATCCAGGGAGGACGACCGTGTCTGCACCAGCACGCGTCACACCGTCGGTAGCCCAGACCACATCCAAGACCCCGCGCGGCACGCTGTACCGCGGCAACGAGGGCATGTGGTCGTGGGTGCTTCACCGCATCACCGGCGTGGCCATCTTCTTCTTCCTCTTGGTCCACGTGCTCGACACCGCGCTGATCCGCGTGTCGCCCGAGGCCTACGACGCCGTCATCGGCACCTACAAGAACCCGATCATGGGTCTCGGCGAGGTCGCCCTCGTCGCCGCGATCGTGTACCACGCCTTCAACGGTCTGCGCATCATCGCCGTCGACCTGTGGCCGTGGGCGACGCGCCACCAGCGTCAGCTGTGGTGGGGTGTTCTCGCGGTCTGGGCCGTCACCATCATCGGTTTCGCGGCTCGTCACGTGCCCATCGTTCTCTCCGAGATTGGAGGGGGTCACTGATGACCGCCGACACCCTTGCCGCTCCCCGCAGCCCGCAGGTCCGCAAGAAGGGCGCCAACCTCGAGAAGTGGGGTTGGGTCTACATGCGCGCCTCCGGCGTGCTGCTGGTCGTCCTGATCTTCGGCCACCTCTTCGTCAACCTCATGCTCGGCGAGGGCATCAAGGGCATCGACTTCGCTTTCGTGGCCGGAAAGTTCGCCAGCCCGTTCTGGCAGTGGTGGGACGTGCTGATGCTGTGGCTCGCCCTGATCCACGGCGCGAACGGCATGCGCACGATCGTGAACGACTACGTCACGGGTGCGACGGCGCGGAAGGTCCTCGTGTGGGCCATCTGGCTCTCGGCAGGTCTGCTGATCCTGCTCGGCACCCTGGTCGTGTTCACCTTCGACCCCTGCCTCGGAGTGACCGCGGACAGCATGCTCTGGGAGACCTGCCAGGGCTGACCCTGCGCTCCGACGACGTGAATCACAGCAACGAAAGGCTCGCCCCGTGAGCACCCAGACCGAAGAGGTCGTCGTCAAGGACGGCATCCACTACCACCAGTTCGACATCGTCATCGTCGGCGCCGGCGGCGCCGGCATGCGGGCGGCGATCGAAGCCGGTCCGGGTGCCCGCACCGCGGTGATCTCGAAGCTGTACCCGACCCGCTCGCACACCGGTGCGGCGCAGGGCGGCATGGCGGCGGCGCTCGCCAACGTCGAAGAGGACTCGTGGGAGTGGCACACTTTCGACACCGTCAAGGGCGGCGACTACCTCGTCGACCAGGACGCGGCGGAGATCCTCGCCAAGGAGGCCATCGACGCGGTCATCGACCTCGAGAACATGGGCCTGCCCTTCAACCGCACCCCCGAGGGCAAGATCGACCAGCGCCGCTTCGGCGGCCACACCGCCGACCACGGCAAGTCGCCGGTGCGCCGCGCCTGCTACGCCGCCGACCGCACGGGCCACATGATCCTGCAGACGCTGTTCCAGAACTGCGTCAAGCTCGGCATCAACTTCTTCAACGAGTACTACGTGCTCGACCTCATCACGGTGACCGCGCCCGACGGCTCGACCCAGACGGCGGGCGTCGTCGCCTACGACCTGGCGACCGGCGACCTGCACGTCTTCCACTCGAAGGCCGTCATCTTCGCCACCGGCGGCTTCGGCAAGATCTACAAGACGACCTCGAACGCCCACACCCTCACGGGCGACGGCGTCGGCATCGTCTGGCGCAAGGGCCTGCCGCTCGAGGACATGGAGTTCTTCCAGTTCCACCCGACCGGCCTCGCCGGTCTCGGCATCCTGCTCACCGAAGGCGCGCGCGGCGAGGGCGCGATCCTCCGCAACGCGTCGGGCGAGCGGTTCATGGAGCGCTACGCGCCCACCATCAAGGACCTCGCTCCCCGCGACATCGTCTCGCGATGCATGCAGCAGGAGGTCGCCGAAGGCCGCGGCGCCGGTCCCCACCGCGACTACGTGCTGCTCGACTGCACGCACCTGGGCGCCGAAGTCCTCGAGACCAAGCTCCCCGACATCACGGAGTTCGCCCGCACCTACCTCGGCGTCGACCCCGTCGTCGAGCCGGTGCCCGTCATGCCCACGGCGCACTACGCGATGGGCGGCATCCCCACGAACGTCGAGGCCGAGGTGCTCGCCGACAACACCACCGTCGTGCCGGGCCTCTACGCCGCCGGCGAGTGCGCGTGCGTCTCGGTGCACGGCTCGAACCGCCTCGGCACCAACTCGCTGCTCGATATCAACGTCTTCGGCAAGCGCGCCGGCCGCAACGCCGTCGAGTACGTCAAGACCGCCGACTTCGTGCCGCTGCCCGCGGACCCCGCCAAGGACGTGCGCGAACTCATCGAAGGCGTGCGCAACAACCCCGGCACCGAGCGCATCGCGGTCCTGCGCAAGACGCTCCAGGACGAGATGGACAAGGGCGCCCAGGTGTTCCGCACCGAGGAGTCGCTCCTGCACGTCATGGACGTCATCGCCGACCTGCGCGAGCGGTTCAAGAACATCCACGTCGACGACAAGGGCAAGCGGTTCAACACCGATCTGCTCGAGGCGGTCGAGCTGGGCTTCCTGCTCGACATCGCCGAGGTCGTCGTGGTCGCCGCTCGCAACCGCAAGGAGAGTCGCGGCGGCCACATGCGCGATGACTTCCCGACGCGTGACGACGAGAACTACATGAAGCACACGATGGCCTATCTGTCGGGCGACCCCCACTCGTCGCACGCCGAGGACCACATCCGGCTCGACTGGAAGCCCGTCGTGTTCACCAAGAACGAGAACGGCGAACTGCGGTACCCGCCGCTGGAGAGGAAGTACTGATGACGATCGTCGAAACCGATGCCGCGGCCCCTGCCGAGGCGGCGAACGACACCGGCATCCAGTCGTTCCTGGTCACCTTCATCATCCGGCGCTTCGACCCCGAGGTCGACAGCGAGCCGAGGTGGGTCGACTACGACGTCGAGCTCTACTCGACCGACCGGGTCCTCGACGCCCTGCACAAGATCAAGTGGGATGTCGACGGGTCGCTGACCTTCCGCCGCTCGTGCGCGCACGGCATCTGCGGGTCCGACGCGATGCGCATCAACGGGCGCAACCGCCTGGCCTGCAAGACGCTGATCAAGGACCTCGACATCTCGCAGCCGATCTACGTCGAGGCGATCAAGGGCCTGCCGCTGGAGAAGGACCTCGTCGTCGACATGGAGCCGTTCTTCGCCTCCTACCGCGACGTGCAGCCCTTCCTCATCGCCAACTCGAAGCCCGAGGCCGGCAAGGAGCGCATCCAGTCGATCGCCGACCGCGAGATCTTCGATGACACCACCAAGTGCATCCTCTGCGCCGCGTGCACCTCGTCGTGCCCCGTGTTCTGGACCGACGGCCAGTACTTCGGCCCCGCCGCGATCGTCAACGCGCACCGCTTCATCTTCGACTCGCGCGACGACGCGGGCGACGTGCGCCTCGACATCCTCAACGACAAGGAAGGCGTGTGGCGCTGCCGCACGACCTTCAACTGCACCGAGGCCTGCCCCCGCGGCATCGAGGTCACCAAGGCGATCGCCGAGGTCAAGCAGGCGGTTCTCCGCGGGCGTTGAGCCGGCCGGGCTCGCGCCCGATCAGCTCGCGCCACCGCTGCCGATAGATTCGACGACGTGGATCCCGACCCTTCCGCGACAGATGCGCTGCGCGAACGGTGGGATGCGTCTCGGCTGCGCGAGCGGCTCGACCAGCCCATCGAGCGTGCGACGACGATCACGCGTCGCACGCTCGGCTGGTTCCCGATCCGGGTATGGCGCCACTTCCTGCGGCACAACGGCTTCCTCCTCGCCGCGAGCATCAGTTACCAGTCGCTCTTCGCCCTCTTCGCCACCATCTACACGGCGTTCGCCGTCGTCGGGCTGTGGCTCGGCGGATCGCGCATGGCGATCGACGCCCTCATCGACGTCGTCAACAGCTACATCCCGGGGCTGATCTCCGGCAGCGGTCCGGTCTCCCCCGCCGACGTCGCCGACATCGCCCGCAACAGCGGCGGCGTCCTGGCGGTGACGGGTGCCGTGGCCCTGGCGGTCGCGATCTGGACGGCCATCGGGTTCGTGACGTTCACGCGCCGCGCGGTGCGCGACATCTTCGGGCTCCCCTTCGACACGCGCAACTACGTGCTCCTGAAGCTACGCGACTTCGGCGCCGCCCTGCTGTTCGGCCTCGTGCTCGTGCTCGGCGCCGCGCTCGGCCTCGTCGCCGGTGGCATCGTCCGGCAACTGTTCGACCTCTTCGAGATCCCCTACGAGTCGACGACGATCGACGTGCTGAGCCGGCTCGCGTCGGTGCTGGTCGCGATCGTCATCAACGCCGCCGCCCTCACGGCGCTCATCCGATTCCTCACCGGCACCGCGCTGCCGTGGCGGAAGATCATCCCCGGATCGATATTCGGCGGCACCGCGCTGAGCGTCCTGCAGCTGGGTGCCGGCTTCCTCGCCGTCTACTCCCCCACGAACCCGCTCCTCGCGACGTTCTCGGTGCTCATCGGGTTCCTCCTCTGGCTGCGCCTCGCCGGAATCGTCATCCTCGTCGCGGCCTCATGGGTCGCGGTGTCGGCCGCGGATGACGACATCCCGCTCGAGGTCAAGACCGAGGAGGAGCGCCGCGCCGACGAGCGACGGGCCCTGCGCGTGGTGGCCGAGGCGCAGCTGCGCGACGCCGAGCATGCTCTCGCCGAGGCCGGGTGGTGGAAGCGCGTTCCCGCGCGGCGTGACGTGAATCGGGCTCGCGAGCTGCTCCGACGCCTCGATGCGGAGCAGCGCGCCGCGCGGTGAGCCCTGTCGGAGGTCGCGGTTACGCTGGCAGACGTGTCACGTCGTCTTCGCATCGCCTCGGTCAACGTCAACGGCATCCGCGCCGCCGCCCGCAAGGGGATGCACGAGTGGCTCGAGACCGCGGACGTCGACATCCTGACCCTCCAAGAGGTCCGTGCCCAGGCCTCCGATCTCGCCGCTGCCCTGCCGAACTGGCACTTCGTCTCCGACGAGGCGCTCGCGAAGGGGCGCGCAGGTGTCGCTATCGCCGCCCGTGAGCCCCTCGACGTCTGGCGCATCGAGCTGGGCGACGACGATCTCGACTCGAAGGGACGCTGGGTCGAGGCCGACATCGAGGTCGCGGGCGAGCACCTCACGGTCGTCAGCGCGTACGTCTTCACCGGCGAGGCCGACACCGAGAAGCAGGTCGCGAAGTACGCCTTCCTCGATGCGATGGAGAAGCGGATGCCGCAGCTCGGTGAACTCGCTGTCATCACCGGCGACCTGAACGTCGGCCACCGTGAGTTCGACATCCGCAACTGGCGCGGCAATCGCAAGAAGGCCGGCTTCCTCCCGCGCGAGCGGGCCTATTTCGACCGGTTCACCGCGCCCGCCGGCGTCGAGATCGACACCGTCGACGGCGAGCGGGGCACCGGCCTCGGGTGGGTCGACGTGGGACGTCGGTTCGCCGGCGAGATCGACGGTCCCTACACGTGGTGGTCCAACCGCGGAAAGGCGTTCGACACCGACACCGGGTGGCGAATCGACTACCACCTCGCCACGCCGCAGCTCGCGGAGCGCGTCACCGACTACCGTGTCGTGCGCGCGCCGTCGTGGGACACCCGGTGGAGCGACCACGCCCCCGTCGTCGCCGACTACGTCTTCCCGGGCTGATCGAGGCGACGGGGCGACGGCCCGCGGGGCGACGCCCGTAGACTCTTCTGGTGACCAAGCCCCGCCTGTACTCCGGAATGCAGCCGTCCGCCGATTCGCTCCAGATCGGCAACTACATCGGGGCTCTCATGCAGTGGCGCGACCTGCAGGAGACCTACGACGCGTTCTTCTCCGTCGTCGACCTGCACGCCCTCACTCAGCCGAATGACCCCGCCGAGCTGCGGGCGAAGACCCGGCGCACCGCGGCGCAATACATCGCGGCGGGCATCGAACCCTCGCGCTCGACGCTGTACGTGCAGTCGCACGTCCGCGCGCACGCCGAGCTCGCCTGGGTGCTCTCGACCATCACCGGGTTCGGCGAAGCCGGCCGGATGACGCAGTTCAAAGACAAGTCGCAGCGCTACGGCGCCGACGCCACCAACGTGGGGCTCTTCACCTACCCGGTGCTCATGGCCGCCGACATCCTGCTCTACCAGACCGACATCGTGCCCGTCGGCGACGACCAGAAGCAGCACGTCGAGCTGACGCGCACCCTGGCCGAGCGGTTCAACTCGCGCTACGGCGAGACGTTCCGCGTGCCGATGCCGGTCATCCAGCAGGACACCGCGCGCATCTACGACCTGCAGAACCCGACCTCGAAGATGTCGAAGTCCGCCGAGTCGGATGCCGGCGTGCTGTGGCTGCTCGACGACCCGAAGGTGTCGGCGAAGAAGGTCATGCGGGCCGTCACCGACTCCGAGGGCTCGGTTCGCTACGACCGCGAGAACAAGCCCGGCGTCTCGAACCTGCTCGTCATCTACGCCGCGCTGACGGGCCGCCAGATCCCCTCGATCGAGGACGAGTACGCCGGTCGCGGCTACGGCGACTTCAAGAAGGGCCTGGCCGAGGTCGTCGTCTCCGAGTTCGGCCCGGTCCGCGAGCGTGCCCTCGAGCTGCTCGACGACCCGGCCGAGCTCGACCGGGTGCTCGCGTCGAACGCGGCGCGCGCCGACGAGGTCGCCGACCGCACGCTCGCTGACGTCTACGACAAGTTGGGACTGCTGCGTCGTGTCTGACAACGAATCGACCGCGCCCGACGCCGGGCTGTCCGCTGCGACCGACGGCAGCCAGAACGCCGCGCCGGCGACCACCGCATCGGAGATGCCGGTCGAGCCCTCGGCGAAGCTGATCACGGCGCTCGATGAGGCGGCGGCGGCGTCGAAGGCCTCCCCCGCCGACGCCGCCGTGCAGGAGCGACTCTGGCGCGCCGCCTTCGCGCTCGACCGCTGGCTCTTCATCGCCCGAGGCTCCGACGACGAGCCCACCCCGTTCGCGCTGCGCTCGGACGAGGGCGCCGTGATCTTCGCGTTCTCCACCGCCGACCGCGCCCATGAAGCCGCCCTCGGTTTCGGCCTGCCCGAAGAGGAGGCGTCGCGCCTCCTCGCCGTGCCGCTCCCGTCGGCCGCGGCGTGGGTCGCGTCCTACGCCGAGGCCGGCGTCGAAGCGATGGTCTTCGACGCACCCGGCAACGGTGCGATGGCTCCCCTGACGAACCTCGCCGCGATGGCGGTCTACATCTCGCAGAACCCCTCTGCCTGACCCCGCCTCGGTAGGGTCGGGGGATGGAACCGGTGACCCTCCGAACCGCGCGGCTCGAGCTGTCGGTGCCCACTCTCGACGACGTCGACGCGATCACCGCTGCGGCGCAGGATCCCGAGGTCCCGCGCTGGACCACCGTGCCCTCTCCCTACACGCGCGAGCACGCCGAGGGGTTCATCGCGAAGGCTGCGGCCTGGTGGGACGAGCAGTCCGAGCTGACGTGGGGCATCCGCCGGGACGGCCAGTGGATCGGCATGATCGGCCTGCACCGCGTGAGCCCGGAAGGTGCCGCGGAGATCGGGTTCTGGATGAGTGCACCGGCGCGCGGGCACGGCTACCTGAGCGAGGCGGCCCGCGCGGTCATCGACTTCGGCTTCGCCGAGCCGCTGGCACTCGCGCGCATCGAATGGCGGGCGATCGTCGGCAACGAGGCATCCGCGCGTGCGGCGCGCGGCCTGGGATTCCGTTACGAGGGGATGCTGCGCCAGGGCCTCTCGGACCTCCGAGGCCGCCACGACGGCTGGATCGCCGGCATCCTGCCCGACGACGACCGCGCGCCGCAGCCCTGGCCGATCCTCACCGACTGAACCAGTCTCGAACCAGGCCGCGGCCCGGGCACAAGCCCGTGCCGCGTGGGGGTGGTGCGTGCCAGGATGACGCCATGCCCGAGATGCCGGAAGTGCAGGGACTCGTCGACTACCTCGGCGGTCGCCTCGCCGGACGCCGCATCACGAAAGCCCGGGTCAGCGCGATCTCCGCGCTGAAGACGTACGACCCGCCGATCGAGACGCTCGAGGGCGCGACGGTGACCGCTGCATCCCGTCACGGCAAGTTCGTCGACCTGGCCACCGACGGCGGCACGCACCTGGTCTTCCACCTCGCCAAGGCGGGGTGGCTGCGCTGGTACGACGCGCTGCCGTCGACCGTCATCCGCCCCGGCAAGACCCCGATCGCGCTCCGCGTCGGCTTCGACGACGACTCGGGGTTCGATCTGACCGAGGCCGGCACGAAGAAGTCGCTCGCGGTCTACGTCGTCCGTGATCCGGCCGAGGTGCCGGGCATCGCCCGGCTCGGTCCCGACCCGCTCGATCCCTCGTTCGACCGCGACACCCTGGCGGGCCTGCTGGCGGGCCGCCGTACCCAGATCAAGGGTGTGCTGCGCGATCAGTCCATCGTCGCGGGGATCGGCAACGCCTACTCCGACGAGATCCTCCACGCGGCGAAGATGTCGCCCTACGCGCTGGCCGCGAATCTGGACGACGCGGAGGTCGACCGGCTCTACACCGCGCTCAGCGCGACGCTGGCCGAGGCCGTCGCTGCGGCATCGGGCAAGCCTCCTGCAGACCTGAAGGACGCCAAACGCCGCGGGATGCGGGTGCATGGGCGCCGCGGCGAGGCGTGCCCGGTCTGCGGCGACGAGGTGCGCAGCGTCTTCTTCGCCGACAACAGCCTGGAGTACTGCCCGACGTGCCAGACGGGCGGCAAGCTGCTCGCGGATCGCCGACTCTCCCGCCTGCTCAAGTGACGGCGGAAGTCGGGAATGCCGCAGGCAGCGCCGCGTTGAGTACGATCGGAGTATTGAACGTGCTCCGGGGTCGGTGAGAATCCGAACCGGCGGTGAGAGTCCGCGACCCTCGAGGCCCTCGGGCCGAGAGGTTGATCCGGTGGAATTCCGGGACCGACGGTGATGCGACGCGAGTCGCTAGTCCGGATGAGAGGAAGCACGGCAGCGTTCGCGCTGCGCGCGCCCGCCCGCGTCCCCGGAGACTGACCGAAGGACGAAGGATGCCGGGCACCACCGACCGCGAGATCGCCGCGATGCGTCGCGCTTTCGAGCTCGCCGGCAACGGTCCGCGCGGGCTGAACCCGCAGGTCGGCGCCGTGCTCCTGGCACCCGACGGGTCCGTGCTCGCCGAGGGCTGGCACCGTGGCGCGGGCACTCCCCACGCCGAGGTCGACGCACTCACTCAGCTCTCCGCCGGCGCGGCCCGCGGCGCCACCGCCGTGGTGAGCCTCGAGCCCTGCAACCATACCGGCCGCACCGGCCCGTGCGCGCTCGCGCTCATCGAGGCCGGCGTGGCGCGGGTGGTCTACTCCGCGTCCGACCCGGGCGACGCATCGGCCGGCGGCGCGCAGCGCCTGCGTGCTGCCGGGGTCGACGTCGTCGGCGGGGTGCTCGCCGACGAGGGTCACGCGCTCATCCACGACTGGCTCACCGTACAGCGCCTCGGCC
The DNA here is from genome assembly GCF_027157935.1 of Microbacterium sp. H37-C3. Lineage (NCBI taxonomy): Bacteria > Bacillati > Actinomycetota > Actinomycetes > Micrococcales > Microbacteriaceae > Microbacterium > Microbacterium sp. H37-C3. The sequence continues at coordinate 443,032 of NZ_JAPVLR010000003.1, forward strand.
GCCCGCACGTCACCGTGAAGTGGGCGCAGTCGCTCGACGGTCGCGCCGCGGCCCCCGACGGCACGAGCCAGTGGATCACCGGCCCCGCCGCACGAGCAGACGTCCACCGCCGGCGCAGCGAGGCCGACGCCATCGTCGTGGGCACCGGCACCCTGCTCTCCGACGATCCCGCCCTGACGGCGCGGCGTCCCGACGGCACTCTCTACGAGCGGCAGCCGATGCCCGTCGTCCTCGGTCAGCGTGCCGTGCCCGACGACGCGCTCGTGCGTCGACACCCGCTGCCCCTCCTGCACCGCGACGGCGAGAACCTCGGCGGCGAGAGCGCGAACGAGCCCTCGCTGATGACGCAGTTGCGTGAGCTCGGGGTGCAGCGCGTCTTCGTCGAAGGCGGCCCGACCATTGCCAGCGCCTTCATCCGGGCAGGGCTCGCCGATGAGATCCTCGCCTACATCGCCCCGACCCTCATCGGCTCCGGCACGGTCGGCGACGACCGCCCGGCGCTGCGTTCGCTCGGCGTCGAGACGATCACCGACCAGCGACGTCTGCGCGTGCGCTCGGTCGAGACCCTGGGCGACGACCTGCTGATCGTCGCCTCCCCCGCGCCCCCGACATCCCCGTCCGAAGGAGACGCCTGATGTTCACAGGAATCATCGAAGAGATCGGCGAGGTCGTTGCCGTCGAGCCGTCGGGCGACGGCGTGCGGATCACCGTGCGCGCGCCGAAGGCGGTGTCGGATGCCGGCCACGGCGACTCGATCGCCGTCAGCGGCGTCTGCCTCACGGTGGTCGACCAGGGTGACGACTGGTTCACGGCAGACGTCATGCGCCAGACCCTCGACGTGTCGAGCCTCACCGGGATCGAGCCGGGCCGGGCCGTCAACCTCGAACGCGCGCTCGCGGCGCACACCCGGCTGGGCGGGCACATCGTGCAGGGACACGTCGATGGACTCGGCCACGTCCTGGAGGTGCGCCCCGGCGAGCAGTGGCGCGTCCTGCGCATCTCCGTGCCCGCCGACCTCGCCCCGCTCGTCGTGGACAAGGGGTCGATCACGGTCGACGGCGTCTCCCTGACCGTCAGCGCCGTGAGCGCCGCCCACGTCGCGGAGGCCTGGCTCGAGGTCTCCCTCATCCCCGAGACGCTCGCCGCGACGACCCTCGGCGACCGGAGCGCCGGCGACGCGGTCAACCTCGAGACCGACATCCTCGCCCGACACGTCCAGCGGTTGCTGGCATTCACCACCCACTCGAACGAAGGAGGCTCCCGATGAGCCTTTCTCCCCTCTCCGAGGCGCTCGACGCGCTGCGGGCCGGAAAGCCGATCATCGTCGCCGACGATGAGAACCGCGAGAACGAAGGCGACGTCATCCTGTCGGCCGCGCTCGCCACACCCGAGTGGATCGCGTGGACGGTCCGTCACTCGAGCGGCTTCATCTGCGCGCCGATGCCCGCCGAGTGGGCCGACCGGCTGGATCTCCCGCCGATGGTCGAGACGAACGAGGATGCCCGCGGCACCGCCTACACCGTCTCGGTCGACGCCGCCGACGGCGTGACCACCGGCATCAGCGCGGCCGATCGCGCCCGCACCCTCACGGTGCTCGCCGATCCCGCGTCGACGCCGGGCAGCGTCATCCGTCCGGGCCACATCCTGCCTTTGCGCGCCGTCGAGGGCGGTGTGCGCGAGCGCAGCGGTCACACCGAAGCGGCGGTCGAGCTGATGCAGCTCGCCGGTCTCGAGCCGGTCGGCGCGATCGCCGAGATCGTCGCGGACGACGGCTCGATGATGCGGATGCCGGGCCTGCTCGAGCTCGGCGAGCGCGACGGCATCCCGGTCATCACGATCGAGCAGCTCATCGCGCACCTCGACGAGACCGACCCCCGTCCCGCCGGGGGCGCCGCTTCGAACCGGCGCCGCGTGAGCCTGCGTGCCGAGGCGCAGGTGCCGACGTCGCACGGCACGTTCCGCTTCCTCGCGTACAAGGACCGCGTCACCGGCACCGACCACATCGCCGTCGTCTCGGGCGACCTCGCAGATGCCGCCCCACTCGTGCGTGTGCACTCGGAGTGCCTCACGGGCGAGGCGTTCGGCTCGCTCAAGTGCGAGTGCGGCCCGCAACTGGATGCCGCCCTCGACGCGATCGACCGCGACGGCGGGATCGTCATCTACATGCGCGGTCATGAAGGTCGCGGCATCGGGCTGATCAACAAGCTCCGCGCCTACCAGCTGCAGGAGCGCGGGCTCGACACCCTCGACGCGAATCTCGCGCTCGGGCTTCCCGCTGACGCCCGCGACTACGCCGCGGCTGCCGGCATCCTCGCCGATCTCGGCGTGGGCAGCATCCGCCTGCTGACGAACAACTCCGACAAGGTGTCGCAGCTGCGCGCGCTCGGCCTCGACATCGCCGAGCAGGTTCCGCTGCTCGTCGGCGTGGGCGCCAACAACCACCAGTACCTCGCCACGAAGCGCGACCGCATGGGCCACATCATCGACGACGCCGAGCTGAGCGCGGCGCTCGCCCGCGGCACCGTGGCGGCCCCCGCGGACGAGACCACCGACCCTCGACAGAACTCGGAGAACATCGCATGAGCGGACACGGCGCTCCCGAACGCCAGAAGATCGACGCGGGCGACCTGAAGGTCGTCGTCGTCGCCGGCCAGTGGCACGACGTCATCACCGACGGTCTCATCGCCGGCGCCGAGCGCGTGCTCGAGGAGTCGGGTGCGGCCTGGCGGCTCGTGCGCGTGCCGGGATCGTTCGAGCTCCCGGTCGTGGCAAAGGCCGCGCTCGATTCCGGAGCGGATGCCGTCGTCGCCCTCGGCGTCATCATCCGCGGCGGAACGCCCCACTTCGACTTCGTGTCGTCGGCGGCCACCGACGGGCTGACGCGCGTCGCGATCGACACGGGCAAGCCGGTCGGTTTCGGCGTGCTCACCCTCGACGACGAGCAGCAGGGCATCGACCGGGCGGGTCTGCCCGGCTCGAAGGAGGATAAGGGCGCGGAGGCGGCGGATGCTGCACTGCGCACGGCGCTGACGCTGCGCTCGCTTCGCGGCTGACACTGTGTCGGCACCCCATACCTTCAGCTAGGCTGAGGGTATGGAAACCCTCCGCGGAATCGTCCTCGTCGTCCACCTCATCGGTTTCGCCACGCTCTTCGGCGCCTGGCTCGTCGAAGCCCTCGGCGCCCGCCGCATCACGCGGGTCATGAGCTACGGCCTCCTCGTCGCCGGTGTCGCCGGGCTCGCCCTGGCAGCACCGTGGGGAACCGACCACGAGTTCAACTACGTCAAGATCACCGTCAAGCTCGTCATCCTGCTCGTGATCGGTGCGCTGCTGGGCATCGGCTCGGCCCGCCAGAAGCGCGCCCAGGCGGTTCCCGCCGCCATCTTCTGGCTGATCGGAATCGGCACGGTGGCCAACGTCGCGATCGCGGTGCTCTGGCGCTGACACCCCCGGACTGCGGTCCACCACGCGCGGATGCCGCGACTCGGAACACCGGGTCGCGGCATCCGCCGTAGAATGGACGATCGTGCGTCGCCGACACCGTCGACGCCGCCGGTGATCCCCGCGTCGAACGTCCGCCGCACCACCCCGCCTCGGACGTCCGCCCACCGGCACGCTCCCACGAGGGCGCTCACCCGTTCTCCCAGACAGGCATCACACCGCACATGTCATCCGCCACCGCGGCTCCCACCGCGCCCGCGAACCCCCGTTCCCGCGTCATCACCGCCAGCCTCGTCGGCACCACGATCGAGTTCTACGACTTCTACGTCTACGCGACCGCGGCGGTCCTGGTCTTCCCGATCCTCTTCTTCCCGAGCGACGACGACACCGCGTCGCTCCTCGCCTCGTTCGCGGTCTTCGGCGCCGCGATGATCGCGCGTCCCATCGGCGCCGTCGTCTTCGGCCACTTCGGCGACAAGTTCGGCCGCAAGGCGACCCTCGTCGCCTCGCTCCTCACGATGGGCATCGCGACGATCCTCATCGGATGCCTCCCCACCTTCAACGACATCGGCTGGTGGGCGGCGCTGCTGCTCCTCGTGCTGCGTCTCGCGCAGGGCTTCGCCCTCGGCGGCGAATGGTCGGGAGCGGCGCTCGTCGCCACCGAGAACGCCCCGAAGGGCAAGCGCGCCTGGTACGGCACCTTCCCCCAACTGGGCGCGCCGATCGGTTTCATCATCGCGAACTCGGTCTTCCTCGTGATCTACTTCGCGCTGCCGCACCCCGACGGCCCGGCCCAGCGTTCCGAGGAGTTCCTCGCCTGGGGCTGGCGCGTGCCGTTCCTGTTCTCGGCCGTCATGGTCATCGTCGGCCTGTGGGTGCGCCTCAAGCTCGTCGAGAGCGAGACGTTCTCGAAGGCGGAGAAGACCGGCGCCATCCGCAAGTTCCCGCTCGGATCCGTCATCCGCGGACACTGGCGCGCGCTGATCCTCGGCACCTTCATCATGCTCGCGACCTACGTGCTCTTCTACCTGATGACGAGCTTCACCCTCGCGTACGGCACCAAGCCGACCCTCGAGACCGCGCAGGCGACCGCCGAGGCATCGGGCGCGGCCTTCGACGCCGCGGCCTACGTTCCGGGCCTCGGGTTCGGGTTCACCGACTTCGTCATCATGCAGATCGTCGGCGTGATCTTCTTCGGCATCTTCACGCTGCTGTCGGGCCCCGTCGCCGACTCGATCGGCCGCCGCAAGCTGCTGCTGTGGGTCACCGGCGTCATCGCGGTGTTCGGCCTGCTGTTCGCGGTCTTCCTCGCACCGCAGCTCGACCCGAAGTTCACCGGGGCGCTCGTCCAGGCGTTCCTCGTGCTCGGCTTCATGCTCATGGGCGCGACGTTCGGCCCGATGGGCGCGCTGCTCCCCGAGCTGTTCCCGACCAACGTTCGCTACACCGGCTCGGCCATCTCGTACAACGTGGCGTCGATCCTCGGTGCCGCCGTCGCGCCCAGCATCGCGACGACCCTGTGGGCGCTCGCGGGCGGCTCGACCTGGCTCGTCGGCGTGTACCTCACGGCGTCCGCCGTGCTCACCTTCATCGCCCTGTGGCTATCGAAGGAGACCAAGGACTCCGAGTACGACGCGAACATCGGCGAGGCGGCAGCCACACGCTGATCCCCGCCTCGGACGACGGATGCCGCGGGCCCTCGGGCTCGCGGCATCCGTCGTTGTCAAGGTCTCCCCACCCCCTCATTCGCGGTCTACTGTCTGACTCACATTGAGGTGAGGAGCCCGTCATGAAGAAGGTCACCGAGGCATCCGTCGTCGAATACGAGCAGCCCGGCGGGCCCGAGGTCCTGCGTCTCGTGAAGCGCCCCCTCCCCGCGCCCGAAGCCGGGGAGGTGACGGTCGAGGTCATCACGATGGGGCTCAACCACATCGACGGCTTCGTGCGCTCGGGCGCCGAGAAGGAGTGGGACGACCCCTATCCGCGCCGCTCGGGCAGCTGCTTCGCGGGAACCGTCATCGCGGCAGGCCCCGGCACCAGCGGGTTCCCCGTCGGCACCGATGTCGTCGGTCACCTCCGATCGGGCGCGCACGCGAGCCACGTCACCGTCGCGGTGGAGCGGCTGGTCCGCAAGCCTCGCGGTGTGACCTTCGAGACCGCGGGAGGGCTGTATCTCGCGGGGACCACCGCGCTCGACATCCTCGACGAGCTCAAGATCGACGCCGACGACACCGTCGTCATCTCCGCAGCGGCCGGCGGCGTCGGCAGCATCGAAGCGCAGATCGCGATGCATCGCGGCGCCCGGGTCATCGGCACGTGCGGCGAGCGCAACTTCGACTACCTGCGCCAGCTCGGGGTCAAACCGGTGCGCTACGGCGAGGGGATCGTCGAGCGCATCCGCGCTCTCGCTCCCGGGGGCGTGACCGCGTTCATCGACAACTTCGGTCAGGATGGGCGCGAGGTGGCCGAGACTCTCGGCGTGCCCGCGGGGAGATTCCGTTCGAGTGCTGACCGGCGCGACCGTGAGGTCGCCCTGCTCTCCGACAGTCCGGATGCTGTCGCCCACGGCACGACGCAACTGCGGAAGGTGGTCGAGCTCGCCGAGAAGCGGGTCGTCTCGCCGCTCGTGTCGGGCTTCTACCCGCTCGCGGACGTCGCGGAGGCGTACGACGACCTCCAGAGGCTGCATTCGCGCGGCAAGGTCGTGCTCGCGACGCATCCGGTCAATCCGCGCCGCATCGGCAAGGCCCGCGAGGTCATCGAGTCGTAGCGCCGGGCGCGGTCAGTCGAGGAACAGGGCGCGCAGCCGCTTCGTGGTGAAGACCAGACCGAGGCCGATCATCACGACGAAGTAGAGCACGTGCCACAGCATTCCGGCGGAGAGGATGCCGGTTGTCAGCCCGCGGATCAGCTCGACGCCGTGCCACAGCGGCAGCGCCTGCACGATCACCTGCACCCACTCGGGATAGACCGTGATCGGGTAGAAGGTCGCCGAGAACAGGAACATCGGCAGCAGCACGAAGTTGATCCAGTCCATGTGCTGGAAGGTCTTCATGTAGCTCGTGACGGCCATGCCGATGCTCGCGAACCCGAAGGCGATGAGCAGCACCGCCGGGAGGGCGAGCACGGCGGTCCATGCGAGGTTCAGCCCCAGCACCTGCATGATGATCATGAAGCCGGTGGCGTAGACGAGACCGCGAAGCAGCGCGTACAGGATCTCGCCGAGGGCGACGTCGAGCGGCCCGAGCGAGGTCGACAGCATCCCCTCGTAGAGCTTGCCGTAGTTGAGCTTGAAGAAGACGTTCCACGTCGAGTCGTACACGGCACCATTCATCGCCGAGACCGCGAGCAGCGCGGGAGCGATGTACGCCGCGTACGGGACCTCGGCTCCCGACGAGGTCTCGATCTCGCCGATGAGGGCGCCGAGCCCGATGCCGAGAGACGCGAGATAGAACACGGGCTCGAAGAAGCCCGAGAGCACGACGATCCAGCTCGACGAACGAGCCGCGATGAGACCGCGCTGCACGACCGCGCCCGGGTTGCCGGCCCACAGTGCGCGTACGCCCCCGCGGCGGCCCGTCGGCGTATCCGGCGCGATCACGGCGCTCATTTCGCGAGCCTCTCGGTGAAGACACGGCGGCCCCAGAGGTAGCCGACGGCGGCGAGTGCGAGCAGGTAGAGCACGTGCACGGCGATCATCCCGGCACCGATGTCGGCCCCGTAGGTCGCCGCGCGCCCCAGCTCGGCGCCGTGCCACAGGGGCGAGATCCACGCGACCCACTGCAGGCCGATCGGCAGGGTCTCCACGGGGTAGAACGTGCCGGAGAAGAGGAACATCGGCATGAAGATGAACCGCTGCACCAGAGCGAACTGACCTTTGTCGTCCTGGATCGACCCGGCATACGCCATGAGCGGGATGCCGAAGGCGACTCCAGCCGCGACGCCCGCGAGGATCGACAGCCAACCCGTGGTGGGATTCGGCACAGCCCCGAAGGGCAGGAGCCAGATGAAGAGGTAGTAGGCGGAGACGGCGACGATCATCCGCGCGGTGGCCCCGATGATGACGCCGTTCGCGATCTGGGGGCTCGACAGCGCCGACGCGTTGAATCCGTAGAAGTAGCGGCGCCACTTGAAGCCCGCCATCATGGGATAGGTCATCTCCTCGGAGGCCACGGCGATCGCGGCGGTGACGAGCAGCGCCGGCGCGACGAACGGGAGATAGCCGACCTCCTGGCCGTGGGAGGAGATCGGCGCGGTGATGAGGGCGGCGAGGCCCACCGCGAGCCCGAGCAGATACATGATCGGCTGCCCGACGGCGCCGACGACGATCGTCCAGCCGTAGGCGCGCATCGCACGGACCATGTGCTCGGCGACGTACCAGGTGCCGTAGCGCCGGGGCTTGCGCCCACCGGCCATCGCCTCGGCGCGCAGCTCGTCGAGCGTGGGGTGCGCGGTCTGGGTGCTCATTCGATCAGCGACCGTCCGGTCAGGCGCAGGAAGACGTCTTCGAGGCTCGATCGGCGCACGAGGCTCGTCAACGGCGTGAGCCCCACCGCCGAGACACGCTCGAGAGCCGCCTCACCGTCGTGCGCGTAGACGAGGATGCGGTCGGGCAGCACCTCGACGCGGTCGCCGATGCCCCGCAGCTGAGCGGCCGCCGACTCGTTGCGGTCGGACCCGAAGCGCACCTCGAGGACTTCACGGCTCGAGTGCTCGCGGATGAGCGAGGCCGGCGTGCCCTCGGCCATGATCCGCCCCTTGTCGACGACGATGAGTCGGTCGCACAGCTGCTCGGCCTCGTCCATGTAGTGGGTCGTGAGGACGAGCGTCGTGCCACGCTCCTTCAGACGGAACAGCCGGTCCCACAGCACGTGGCGGGCCTGAGGGTCGAGGCCCGTCGTCGGTTCGTCGAGCAGCAGGATGCGCGGGTCGTTGATGAGGCCGCGCGCGATCGTGAGGCGCCGCTTCATGCCGCCCGACAGCTGATCGACCTTGTTCTTGGCCTTGTCCTCCAGCTGCGCGAACGCGAGCAGCTCGTCGGCCTTCTCGTGGCAGACCTTGCCCGGAAGACCGAAGTACCGCCCGTAGATGTAGAGGTTCTCGCGGGCGTTCAGCTCGCCGTCGAGGTTGTCCTGCTGGGGCACCACCCCGAGCCGGGATCGGATCTCGGGGCCGTAGCGATCGGGATCGAGCCCGAGGATCTGCAGGTCGCCGCCGCTGCGGGTGGACACCGCGCCGATCATCTTCATCGTGGTCGACTTTCCCGCGCCGTTCGGGCCGAGCAGCCCGAAGGACTCTCCGGGCGCCACCTCGAACGACAGGTCATCGACGGCGACGAAGTCGGGCTTGCCCTTCACGGCATAGGTCTTGCGCAGCCCACGGGCGGAGATGACGGATTCTGGCACGCGACAACACTAGCGACGACGTCCGACGACGACCGGGGCCGCGGTGCGCGAGAATCGCACGCATGGACCGCATCCTCACCACTGCCGCTGAACTCCGGACCGCCATCGGGGCGGGCCGCTACCCCGACGGCGGCCTCGTGCGGGTGCTCGACGTCAGGTGGTGGCTCGACCGCCCCGACGGACGCCCGGCGTTCCGCGCGGGCCACATCCCCGGCGCGCGCTACGCCGACCTCGACACCCAGCTCGCCGAGCACGGCGAGCCGACGGAGGGCCGGCATCCGCTGCCCTCCCCTGAGACGCTGCAGGCCGCCGTGCGCGACTGGGGCATCGACGAGGGCGACACCGTCGTGGTCTACGACGATGTCGCCAACCTGGCGAGCGGCCGCGCCTGGTGGGTGCTGCGGGATGCCGGCATCGCCGACGTCCGGGTGCTCGACGGCGCCCTCGCCGCCTGGATCGACGCGGGGTTCGACCTCGAGGAGGGCGACGCGGCAGACGTGCGCCCGGGTACCGCGGTCGTCTCGCCCGGCGAGTTGCCGGTGCTCGGGATCGACGACGTCCTCGATCAGGCCCGCACCGGTCTGCTGCTCGACGCCCGCGCCGGCGACCGGTTCCGCGGCGAGGTCGAGCCGATGGACCCGCGCGCCGGCCACATCCCGGGCGCGGTGTCCGCCCCGACGACGCAGAACAGCGATGAGTCGGGGCGGTTCCGGAGCTCGGACGAGCTGCGCGAACGGTTCGCGGCGCTGGGCGCAGAACCCGGCGCGACGGTCGGCGTCTACTGCGGCTCGGGCGTCAGCGCCGCGCACGAGGCCATCGCCCTCAGCCTCGCGGGATACCGGCCGGTGCTCTACCCCGGCTCGTGGAGCCAGTGGTCGCAGCATCCCGATCGACCCATCGCGACGGGCGCCTGACGGCTTGGACTCGGCGGTGGCCGCTACCCTGTCGACATGACGACCGCCACCGCAGACCTCTATGACGAACGCGGCGACGAGCTCGACTCGCTCGGCGTCCAGTTCCTCGACCTCGGCGGCCGGACCTCCTTCGCGGGACCGATCCGCACCGTGCGCTGTCATCGCGACAACGCGCTCGTGAAGCGCGTGCTCGCGACGCCGGGCGGCGGCGCCGTGCTCGTCGTCGACGGCGGCGGATCGCTCGAGTCGGCTCTCGTGGGCGACCTGATCGCCGCGTCGGCGGTCGAGAACGGCTGGGCGGGCATCATCGTGAACGGGGCGATCCGCGATCGTGTCGCGATCGCGTCGCTCGACCTCGGCGTCAAGGCGCTCGGCTCGAACCCCCGCAAGAGCGCGAAGGACGGCCTCGGCGAGGTCGACGTTCCGGTCACCATCGGCGGCGTGGTCTTCACGCCGGGCCGACACGTCTGGGCTGACGCCGACGGCGTTCTCGTCGAGCGCTGAGGGGCTAAGCAGTCCGCTCCAGCGAGAGCGCGTAGATGGTGGGGTCGCCGGCGAGGTCCATGGTGACACTCACGCCCGGCTGCTCGATGGTCACGTCGAAGGCGATCGTGCTGTTGTCGCACGTCACGGGATCGCCCGATGACGCGCTGTCGATCGGGCCCGCGGTCACCGTGATCGTGCCGGCACCGCGGCACGCGACCTGCGCCTGGTACGTCCCGGCGGGGAGCGACGAGAACTGCGACGTCTGGTGTGCGGACGTGTGCTGACTCAGCCACCCCGACAGCGTCCCCATGCCGGTGGTGTCCGAAGACCGGGGCACCGCTGTCTTGGCCCAGTCCGCGATCTCATCGACCGGCAGGGGCAACTGCTGCTCGTCGGTGCGCGCGTCGGATGTCGGCGTGGGAGATGGCGTGGAACCGACGGATGCCGACGGCTCTGCCGCTTCGCGGTCTGCCACCGGGCCGGTGCAGCCGGCGAGCGTGAGCACGACGAACGCGGCCGCGGCAAGCGGTGCCGCCTGACGTTTCGTGATCGAACGCATCCGGGCACTCTTCCATCGATGCCGCGGACGGACAACCACCCTCGATGAAAGAAGTACGGTCGAAGGAGAGAGCTTCGCCGAACCGAGGGAACCGCATGTCCGACACCCGCAGCCGCATGCGCGGCGGCCGCCGCCGCACCGACGAGGGCCCGCGCGCCCGCCTGTCGCAGCTGCTCCCGTACCTGTTCGAGCACAAGGGCGTGCTGGTGGCGGTCGCGGTGCTCAGCATCGTCGAGGCGGTGGCCACGCTCGGCCAGCCGCTCGTCGTCGGGCAGGTCATCGAGCGTGTGCAGGTGGGTGACACCCTCGGCATCCTCGTGTGGGCGCTCGTGATCCTCGTCGTCGTCTCGTCGGCCATCGGCGCTTACCAGCACTATCTGCTCCAGCGCACCGGCACCGCGGTGGTGTTCTCGAGCCGCCGCAGGCTCATCGCGCGCCTGCTCCGACTGCCGATCTCCGAGTTCGACGCCCGTCGCACCGGCGACCTGGTCTCGCGCGTGGGCACCGACACGACGCTGCTCTACGCCGTGCTCACCCAGGGGCTCGCCGACTCGGTCGGCAACGCGCTCATCTTCGTCGGCGCGATCGTCGCGATGCTCTTCATCGACCCGCTGCTGCTGCTGCTCATCGTCATCGTGATCGGAGCCTCGGTCGCCGTCGTCGTGGGGCTCAGCACCCGCATCCGTCGCGCCACGCGCGAACAGCAGGAACGGGTCGGCGAGCTGGCCTCGGGTGTCGAGCGGGCGATCGGATCGATCCGCACGATCCGCGCGGCGGGCGCGACCGAGCGCGAGGAGGCCGCCGTCACGGAAGCCGCGCGCCAGGCGTACGACGCGGGCGTGCGCGTCGCGAAGGCGTCGGCCCTCGTCGTCCCCGTCGCGGGCGTCGCGCTGCAGCTGTCACTGCTCGTCGTGCTCGGCGTCGGCGGATACCGCGTCGCCTCGGGCGCCATCTCGATCGCGAGCCTGGTGACGTTCGTGATGTTCCTGTTCTTCCTCGTGCAGCCGCTCGCGTCGTTCCTCGGGGCGATCACCTCGGTCAATCAGGCGCTCGGCGCGCTCGGCCGCATCCAGGAAGTGCTCGACCTGCCCACGGAGGAATCGGCCGATCCGGATGCCGCAGCCGCCGTAGCCGTCTCGGGCGACAGCGATGTCGCGATCGAGTTCCGAGACGTGCACTTCCGCTACCCCGAGGCCGTCGTCGCCGCCCGGCGCTCGGCATCCGACGAAGCGTTGCGCACCCTCGCGGACGCCCGCGTCGACACCTCGGCGGTCGCTGCGGTCACGGCCGATGAGACGGGTTCGCCGGCGAACGGCGCAGACGCCGCCGCCTCGTCCGCAGCGACAGCCGGAGCGACCGCCGTCCCCGAGGGCGAGGTGCTCCGCGGCGTGAGCTTCCGCGTTCCCCGCGGTGCGCGCGTGGCCCTCGTCGGCCCGTCGGGTGCGGGCAAGTCGACGACCCTCGCCCTGATCGAGCGGTTCTACGACGTCACCGGCGGAGCGGTTCTCGTCGGGGGTGACGACATCCGGTCCCTCCCCCGGGCCGAGCTGCGCGCGCAGCTCGGTTACGTCGAGCAGGACGCCCCCACCCTCGCCGGCACGATCGCCGACAACCTGCGCCTCGCCTCGCCCGAGGCTACGGACGCGGAGTGCGAGCGTGTGCTGCGCGCCGTCAACCTCGGCGATGTGCTCCAGCGCAGCGAGCTCGGTCTTCAGGCGCCCGTCGGCGAGGCGGGCGTCATGCTCTCGGGCGGCGAGCGTCAGCGCCTCGCGATCGCCCGCGCGCTGCTCGCTGCGCCCCCGATCCTGCTGCTGGACGAGTCGACGTCCTCGCTCGACGGACTCAACGAGCAGCGGATGCGCGAGGCGATCGACGCCGTCGCGACGGGCCGCACCCTCGTGGTCATCGCGCACCGGCTCTCGACCGTCGTCGACAGCGACGTCATCGTGGTGCTCGACCACGGCCGGGTCGTCGGCCAGGGCACGCACTCCGAGCTCGTCGCCACGGTCCCGCTGTACCGCGACCTCGCGAAGCACCAGCTCCTGGTTTGACGGGCCGCGCCCGCCCGCCCTTCCCGCGAGAACGCACCATCGCCGCGAACGTGCACCCTTTCCGGTGCGTTCTCGCGGCGACGGTGTGTTCTCGTGGCGGGCCGGGGTCAGGCCCGGTGGCCGAGGCGGTAGCGCAGGGCCTCGAGCTCGGCACGCAGCGCCGCGGGCAGCCGGTCACCGAAGGTGTCGTAGAACTCCTCGGTGAGGTCGGCCTCGCGCAGCCACGAGTCCGTGTCGACCGCGAACAGCTCATCGAGATCGCGCTGCGGTACCTCGATGCCGTCGAGGTTGAGGTCCTCGGTGCGCGGGAGGCGTCCGATCGGGCTGTCGACCGCGCCGACCTCGCCGTTCAGGCGCCGCACGATCCAGTCGATGACGCGCGAGTTGTCGCCGAACCCGGGCCACAGGAAGCGCCCGTCGCTGCCCTTGCGGAACCAGTTCACCTGGAAGACGCGGGGGGCCCGGTCGAACCGCAGCTGCTGCCCGACCTTCAGCCAGTGGGCGAAGTAGTCGCCCATGTTGTAGCCGCAGAACGGCAGCATGGCGAAGGGGTCGCGGCGGAGTTCCCCGAGCGTCCCCTCGGCCGCCGCCGTGCGCTCCGACGAGATGTTCGAGCCGATGAAGACGCCGTGCGTCCAGTCGGTCGCCTCGACGACGAGGGGGACGTTCGTCGCCCGGCGACCACCGAAGAGGATGGCGTCGAGTGGCACGCCCTCGGCGGCATCCCAGTCCGACGCGATCTGCGGGCACTGAGCGGCGCTGACGGTGAAGCGCGAGTTGGGGTGCGCGGCCGGCCGACCCGAGTCGGGGGTCCAGGGCTTGCCCTCCCAGTCGATGAGCTCGGCGGGCGCCTCATCCGTGAGGCCCTCCCACCAGACGTCGCCGTCGGGACGCAGCGCCACGTTCGTGAAGATCGTGTTGCCCCAGAGCGTCTCGACCGCCGTGACGTTGGTCGACTCGCCGGTGCCCGGCGCGACGCCGAAGAACCCGGCCTCGGGGTTGATCGCCCACAGCCGGCCGTCGGATCCCGGACGCAGCCACGCGATGTCGTCGCCGAGGGTCTCGACGCGCCACCCCGGGATGGTCGGGCGCAGCATGGCGAGGTTCGTCTTGCCGCAGGCCGAGGGGAACGCCGCGGCCACGTGGTACGCCTTGCCTGCCGGGTCGATGACCCGGATGAGCAGCATGTGCTCGGCGAGCCAACCCTCATCGCGGCCGATCACCGACGCGATGCGCAGCGCGAAGCACTTCTTGGCGAGGATGGCGTTGCCGCCGTAGCCCGACCCAAACGACCAGACCTCGAGGGTGTCGGGGAAGTGGACGATGTACTTCTCGTCGTTGCACGGCCACGCGACATCCGCCTCGCCGGGTGACAGCGGCGCGCCGACCGAGTGGACGGTCTTGACCCAGGGCTTGCCGCCGGCGATCTCGTCGAGCACGGCCGCCCCGACGCGGGTCATGATGCCGATCGACGCCACCGCGTAGGCGCTGTCGGTGACCTGCACGCCGATGTGCGAGAGCGGGCCGCCGACCGCCCCCATCGAGAACGGCACGACGTACATGGTGCGCCCGCGCATCGAACCCGCGAACAGGGGTGTGATGGTCGCCCGGATGTCGTCGGGTGCGATCCAGTTGTTGGTGGGGCCGGCATCCTCCTCGCGCTCGGACGCGATGAAGGTCCGCGCCTCGGTGCGGGCGACGTCGCTCGGGTGCGAGCGCGCGAGGTATGACCCGGGCCGCCACTCGGGGTTGAGCTTGATGAGCTTGCCCTCGTCGACCATCTCGCGCAGCAGTGCGTCGTTCTCGGCCGCCGACCCGTCGACCCAGTGGACCCGATCGGGCTGCGTGAGCGCGGCGATCTCGTCGACCCAGGCGACGAGATCGCCGAGAGGACCGGATGCCGCCGACGGCCGGGCGCCGAGGTCGGGCCGCGCGCGGCGGGGAGCGGCGCCCGCTGCGGTTGTGCCGGTGGCGGCGGGGCGGGTGAAGAGGTCGGCGATGGCCATGTCGGTCTCCTACGTCGGCGGCGAGATCGGTGATACCTGACGATTCCAACGCACGAATACCCCGTCTTGCGGCATCCAATGCCTTCAAGAAACCCGATTCTTTCCCTATGATCAAGGAATGGCCGCATCCGGAATCGAACTCGCGACCCTCGGGCACCGCATCCGCCACCACCGCGTCGCCCGCGGGCTGACACTCGACGAGCTCGGCGCACAGGTCGGCGTCGCCGGCAGCCAGCTGAGCCTGATCGAGAACGGTCGACGCGAGCCGAAGCTCTCGCTGCTGCAGGCGATCGCGTCGGCGACCGGCACCGACGTGACCGACCTGCTCTCGCCCGAACCGCCGAACCGCCGGGCCGCCCTCGAGCTCGAGCTGGAGCGGGCGCAGGCCAGTTCCGTATTCCGACGGCTCGGCATCGCACCGGTGCGCGCGGGCAAAACGATGAGCGACGACACGCTCGAGTCCATCCTCGGACTGCATCGCGAACTGCAGCGCCGCGAGCGCGAGGCGATCGCGACCCCGGAGGAAGCCCGGCGTGCGAACACGGAGCTGCGCCTGCGGATGCGCGAGGTCGCGAACTACCTCCCTGACATCGAGCGCCTCGCCGAGAAGCAGCTCAAGGCGGCCGGACACACCTCGGGTGCGCTGACGCACCGCACCGTGAGCATCATGGCCGAGCAGCTGGGGTTCGAGTTGCTCTACGTCGCCGACCTCCCGCACTCCGCCCGCTCGGTCACCGACCTCGAGAACGGGCGCATCTACCTTCCGCCGGCCTCGATCCCGGGCGGTCACGGCCTGCGGTCGATGGCGCTGCAGGCGATGGCGCACCGCTTGCTCGGCCACACTCCCCCGAGCGACTACGCCGACTTCCTGCAGCAGCGCCTCGAGATCAACTACTACGCCGCGTGCTGCCTCATGCCCGAGACGGCCTCGGTCGCGTTCCTGTCGCAGGCGAAGAAGGACCGCAACCTCGCGGTCGAGGACTTCCGCGACGCGTTCGGGGTGACGCACGAGGCAGCCGGGATGCGCATGACGAACCTCATGACCCGGCATCTCGGCATCCCGCTGCACTTCCTGCGCGTGGATGGCGCGGGGGCCATCACGCGGGTCTACGAGAACGACGGCCTGCCGCTGCCGATGGACGTCACCGGCAGCGTGGAGGGCCAGGTCGTGTGCCGGGCCTTCTCGGCGCGGTCGGCGTTCGAGGAGCAGAACCGCACGGTCGAGCACTACCAGTACACCGACACCCCGGGCGGGACGTTCTGGTGCTCGAGCCAGACCGGGACCACCGCCGAGGGCGAGTTCTCGATCACCGTCGGCGTGCCGTTCGACGACGCCCGCTGGTTCCGCGGCCGCGAGACGCAGAAGCGGGCGACATCCACGTGCCCCGACGAGTCATGCTGCCGGCGGCCCGACCCCGACCTGACGTCGCGATGGGAGGGCAAGGCCTGGCCGAGCGCCCGCGTGCACATGCAGATGTTCTCGCCGCTGCCGCGCGGCAACTTCCCCGGTGTCGACGACGGCGAGGTCTACGCCTTCCTCGACCGCCACGCCGCCGGCTGACTCGCCGGCAGCGCTCGAGGTCCCACTTCGGCCGGGAATGACCCCGTGATACCCGGCCGGAGTGGGACCTCGGCGGGGCACGCGGGAGCTCAGCCGGCGAGGGAGCGTGAGACCCGGGCGAGCGACGCCTCGATCGCGGATGCCGCGACCGCTGGGTCTGTCACGAGCGCGGGCTCAGGTGGCAGATGGTGCCGCCCGGCGGCGGCGGAGTGGCGCCACGTGCCGATCACCTGTCCCCGGGAGACCAGGATCGGCGCGACTTGACCGTTCAGGGTGGGGCCGATCCGAGCCGCGAGGTCGGGGGCGCAGACGGTCGTCCGGTCGGCGTAGGAGAGGAAGTACTCGTCGAAGGCGGGGAGGGCGACGACATCCCCGCTGTCGCGCTCCGGGTCTACCCCGGCAACGGATGCCGGCACGCCGGGCCCCGCGCCCGGTGCCGCGAACAGCCCGGCCTCGATCTCGACCACGCGGTCGCCGGCCGCCTCGGCCGCACGTCGTGCCATTCCGATCGGCAGCCCCGCCCACCAGCGGAAGTCCTCGACGCGGGCCGGTCCGTGCGAGCGGATGTAGCCGGCGAACATCTCGGCCAGCGGATTATCGGGCACCCGTCCGGACGGCAACTCGTCCACGGCGACCAAGAACTGGTCGCGGGTCGGTCCGCCCTCGCGCGGCACCACCGGGCCGAAGGCGAGCACCCCGCGGACGGCGAGCGCCGAGAGGATGTGGTTGCCGCGCGAGCGCTCGGTCCCGATGCCGGCACCGCGCAGGAGGTCGGCGAACTCGTCGCGCGTGAGCCGGTTCCCGCCGCGCAGTGCCTGTCGGGCGGCACGCTCAGCCGTCGCCAGCACCGCCTCGTCGATCGCGAGCCCGCGCAGGATGCCCGCCGCGGCACGCTGCTGCCGGTCGGCGGTCACCGCAAGCATCCCGGCGAGGTCGACCGAGCGCACGATGTGCAGGGTGCCGCGTTGGGTCCATGAGCGCACGAGCGTGCCGTCCTCGAACGCGGCATCCACCTCGCTCAGAGCAGGCTCGCCGTCGGTGCGGACCGCCAGCGCCCATCGACCCGACCAGAACTCCTGCGCCTGCACGGCGAGCATGTGGGCCCCGGCCTCGCCGAGTGACGACGCGCGTTTGCTCAGCAGGTGCGAGCGCAGCCGCTGCGTCGTGATCGCGCCCGCTCTCCTGCACCCTCCCCCACCGCCGTCGTCTCGCACGCCGCCGATCCTGCCCGACCCCACCCCCGCGGGTCCACCCCCTGCGAGGTCCCACTTGGGCCGGGTGTGAGCCGCGCTCACCCGGCCCAAGTGGGACCTCGCGGGGTTCGGGCCCGCAGCCGGGCCTGCAGGGAGGCCGCGTAACACGACGACCCGCGCGCGCCGCGGCATCCCGGCCGGGTGAGAATGGATGCAGCCGCCGGTGACAGCACGCCGATGCGCGGCATCCGCACCCGGAGGTTCCCCGATGTCCCGCTCTCTCGTCCGCGCCGCCTCGATCGGCGTCGCCGCTCTCGCGATCGTCCTCGCCGGCTGCTCGTCCTCTCCCGCACCCGCTGCCTCGGGCGACGCCGCGTCGGGACCCGCCGCCGAGGACTACGTCACCCCCGGCAAGCTCACCTTCGCCACGGGCGAGACGGCCTACGAGCCGTACTTCGTCGACGACGACCCCGAGTCGGGCGAGGGCTTCGAGGCCGCCGTCGCCTACGCCGTCGCCGACAAGCTCGGCTTCGCACCGGACGACGTCGTGTGGGTGCGCACGAGCTTCGAGGCCGCGATCGCGCCGGGTCCGAAGAGCTTCGACATCAACGTCCAGCAGTACACGATCACCGACGAGCGCAAGCAGGGCGTCGACTTCTCCTCGCCCTACTACTCCGCGAGCCAGTCGATCGTCGCCATCCGGGGCGGCGTGGCCGACGGCGTCTCCGACATCGCAGGGCTGACCGACCTCACGATCGGCGCGATGGCCAACTCCACGAGCGCGCAGACCCTCGCAGAGGTCGCGCCCGACGCCGAGGCTCGCCTGTACAACTCGAACGAGGATGCCGTGGCCGCGCTCGGCGCGGGGCAGATCGATGCAATCGTGCTCGACACCCCCACCGCCTACCTCGCGGTCAACTTCTACATCGAGAACTCGTTCTTCGTCGGCGAGCTGCCGAAGGCGGGCATCGAGGACGAATGGGGCCTGCTGCTCGCGAAGGACTCGCCGCTCACCCCCGCCGTGACGGCCGCCGTCGACGAGCTGCGCGAGGACGGCACCCTCGCCGAGCTCGAGCAGAAGTGGCTCTCGGGGCTCACGGAGGGCGTGACGCTCCTCCAGTGAGGGCGCGCTAGCGTCTATCCGTGATCACCTCCGTCCCGAGCGCGCTCGAACTCGAGCGCCGAGCGTATCGGCGCGGCCGCGAGCGCCGGTCGGTCCTGATCGCCGTCGCTTCGACACTCGCCTTCGCCGCGGTCGTCTGGGTGACCGTGATCAACACGGAGGGCTGGGCGACCGTCCAGCGGAGCTTCTTCGACCCCGCCGTCGCGCTGCAGGCCCTCCCCGAGGTGTGGCAGGGCTTCCTCGTGAACCTGCAGGTGCTCGCCATCTCGGTCTTCACGGTCGCCGCGGTGGCGCTGGTGCTGGCGCTGCTGCGGACCCTGCGCGGACCGGTGTTCTTCCCGCTCCGGCTGATCGCCGCGGCCTACACCGACCTCTTCCGCGGCCTGCCCTTCGTCATCGTGCTGTATCTGATCGGGTTCGGGCTGCCGACGATCCTGAACACCCGCATCGATCCGGTGCTTCTGGGAGTCCTCGCCATCACGCTGACGTACTCCGCCTACGTCGCGGAGGTCGTGCGGGCGGGCATCGAGTCGGTGCATCCGTCGCAGCGTCTCGCCGCCCGCGCACTCGGACTCAGCTACCCGCAGACCCTCGTGCGGGTCGTGCTGCCGCAGGCGCTGCGCAAGATGACCCCGCCGCTCATGAACGATTTCATCTCCATGCAGAAGGATGTCGGACTGATCTCGATCCTCGCGGCGTTCGACGCGATCGCCGAGGCGCGGGGCGTGGTCGCGACGACCTACAACTTCACCCCGTACGTCGTGGCAGGCGTGCTGTTCGTGCTGCTCGCGATCCCGACGATCCGGCTGACGGACTGGTACACCGCGAGGCTCCGACGCCGCGAGCAGACGGGATCGATCCTGTGAGCCGGAACCGCCCCGGCACCGCGCCCGGCACCGTTGCCGACGTGCTGCACGCCCGCGGCATCCGCAAGTCGTTCGGCGACAAAGAGGTGCTGCGCGGCGTCGATGTGTCGCTCGCCCGCCACGAGGTCGTCGCCCTCATCGGCGCGAGCGGTTCGGGAAAGTCGACGCTGCTGCGCTGCCTCGGCCTGCTGGAGCCCATCGACGACGGGCAGATCCTGCTGGCCGGCGACGACATCTCCGACCCTCGCGTCGACGCGAACGCGGTGCGCGCGCGGCTGGGCGCGGTGTTCCAGAGCTACAACCTCTTCCCGCACCTGTCGGTGCTCGACAACGTGACCCTCGCGTCGCGCGTCGTGCACCGCGTGCCTCGGCGCGAGGCGGAGGCGCGTGCGCGCGAGCTGCTCGCGCGCATCGGGCTGGCCGACAAGGCCGGGGAGCACCCCGACCGGCTCTCGGGCGGTCAGCAGCAGCGGGCGGCGATCATCCGCGCGATCGCGACGGATCCCGAGGTGCTGCTGCTCGACGAAATCACCTCGGCGCTCGACCCCGAGCTCGTCGGGGAGGTACTCGAGCTCGTCCGCGACCTCGCCGTGGCCGGGTCGACGATCCTCATGGCGACGCACGAGATGGCGTTCGCGCGGGATGTCGCCGACCGCGTCGTCTTCCTCGACCAGGGCGTCATCGTCGAGGAGGGCGCGCCGTCGGAGGTGTTCGGCGCTCCCCGCGAGCCCCGGACCCGCGCCTTCCTCTCCCGCTTCCTCTGAGCTCCCGTCGACTCGCCAGAAAGTGCGGATGCCGGCCCGCCCGGATCCGCGTTCTCTGGCGAGTCGACGGGTGGAGGAAGCAGGCTCAGGCGGTCGCGCGCTCGGCGGCCTCGACCACGTTGGTCATCAACAGGGCGACGGTCATCGGGCCGACGCCGCCCGGGTTGGGCGAGAGGAAGCCCGCGACCTCGGCGACATCCGGCGCGATGTCTCCGTAGACCTTCGACTTGCCGGTCTCGGGGTCGTTCTCGCGGGTCACGCCCACGTCGAGGACGGCGGCGCCCGGCTTGACGTCCGCGGCGGTGACGAGGTGCTTCACGCCCGCGGCACCCACGATGACGTCGGCCTCGCGCAGGTGCGCGCCGAGGTCGGCAGTTCCGGTGTGGGTCAGGGTCACCGTGGCGTTGATCTCGCGGCGGGTCAGCAGCAGACCGATGGACCGGCCGATCGTGACACCGCGCCCGACGACGACGACGTTTTTGCCCGCGAGGTCGTATCCGTTGCGCTGCAGCAGCTCGATGACGGCACGCGGCGTGCACGGCAGCGGCGTCGTAATGGGGTCGTTGACATTGAGCACGAGACGCCCGAGGTTGACGGGGTGCAGGCCGTCGGCATCCTTCGCGGGATCGATGCGCTCGAGAACCCGGTCGGTGTCGAGGTGCTTGGGCAGCGGCAGCTGCACGATGTAGCCGTGGCACGTCGGGTCGGCGTTGAGGCGGTCGATGACCTCCTCGACCTCCGCCTGCGTCGACTCGGCCGGCAGCTCGATCTGGATCGAGTTCATGCCGATCGCCTCGGACTCGCGGTGCTTCATCCCGACGTACAGCTGAGATGCCGGGTCGGCCCCGACGAGCACCGTCGCGATGCCCGGGGTGACTCCGCGGGCCTTCAGCGCGGCGACGCGCTCGGCGAGTTCGGTCTTGATGGCAGCGGCGGTGGCCCGCCCGTCGAGCTTCTGCGCGGTCATGTCGTTCTCCGTTCGAGATGGTCGCGGTCGCCGGGGCGCGGTCGCCGAGAACATACGCTCCGGGCGAGAACGTACCGTGCCGGGTGCGTTCTCGCGGGGAGGGTGCGTTCTCGGCGACCGGCCGGCGACCGGCGACGCCGGGTTACTGCTGCAGGCCGGGGTACAGCGGGAAGGCGTCGGCGAGCGTCGCGACGCGAGCACGCAGGGCCTCGAGGTCGGCGCCGGGCTGCAGCGCGAGCGCGATGATGTCGGCGACCTCGGTGAACTCGGCGTCGCCGAAGCCGCGGGTCGCGAGAGCGGGCGTCCCGATGCGCAGGCCCGAGGTGACCATCGGCGGGCGCGGGTCGTTGGGCACCGCGTTGCGGTTGACGGTGATGTGGATCTCGTGCAGCAGGTCTTCGGCCTGCTTGCCGTCGATCGCGGCGTCGCGCAGGTCGACGAGCACGAGGTGCACGTCGGTGCCGCCCGAGCGGACGGCGATGCCGGCATCCGCGACATCCTGCTGCGTCAGTCGGTCGGCGATGATCGCGGCGCCGCGCACGGTGCGCTCCTGGCGCTCCTTGAACTCCGGCGTCGCTGCGAGCTTGAACGCCGTCGCCTTCGCCGCGATGACGTGCATGAGCGGGCCGCCCTGCTGGCCCGGGAAGACGGCGGTGTTGATCTTCTTCGCCAGGTCGGCGTCGTTGGTGAGGATGATGCCCGAGCGGGGGCCGCCGATGGTCTTGTGCACCGTCGACGAGACGACGTGGGCGTGCGGCACCGGCGACGGGTGCACACCGGCGGCGACGAGACCGGCGAAGTGCGCCATGTCGACCCAGAGGTACGCGCCGACCTCGTCCGCGATCGCACGGAAGGCGGCGAAGTCGAGCTGGCGGGGGTAGGCCGACCAGCCGGCGATGATCACCTTCGGCTTGTGCTCGAGGGCGAGGCGACGGACCTCGTCCATGTCGATCAGCGAGGTGTCGGGGTTCACGCCGTAGGCGACGATGTCGTAGAGCCGGCCCGAGAAGTTGATCTTCATGCCGTGCGTGAGGTGGCCGCCGTGGTCGAGCGAGAGGCCGAGGAGCGTGTCACCGGGGCGCGCGATCGCGTGCAGGACGGCGGCGTTGGCCGTCGCACCCGAGTGGGGCTGGACGTTGGCGAACTCGGCGCCGAAGAGCGACTTCGCGCGCGAGATCGCCAGCTCTTCGGCGACGTCGACCTCTTCGCAGCCGCCGTAGTAGCGGCGTCCGGGGTAGCCCTCGGCGTACTTGTTGGTGAGCACCGAGCCCTGCGACTGCAGCACCGAGACGGGCACGAAGTTCTCGGAAGCGATCATCTCGAGGTAGCCGCGCTGGCGGTCGAGCTCGCGCTCGAGCACCTGCGCGATCTCGGGGTCGACCTCCGCGAGCGGGGCGTTGAAGTACGAATCGGTCATGACGATCTCCTGACGACGGCTTTCACGAGCAGAGAAGTTCCACATCGGCCCAGGCGTGCGGTCGAATGCCGTGTCGGTCGCTCCCCGGTGGTGGCCCACCTCAACGCCAGTCGCGACGCGTCCGAGCATAACGGATGCCGCACTGATACGCTGGCTCAAAGTTTGTTAGGCACCCTTACAGATAGGGGCGCGCTGATGTCGCTGCCGCTGGTCCCGTTGCCCGCCTCGGTCACGCCCGCGAAGGGGGTGGCGTTCACCCTGACGGACGCCGTCTTCATAACCGGGGATGCGGATGCCGCGGGCGTCCTCCACCGGCTCGTCCTGACGCGGACCGGCCACCACCTCACCGCGGCCCCCGGCGCCGCGGAGCCCGACAGCACCGCGGAGCCCGACAGCACCGGGGAGCTCGACGGCGCCGCGATCGACCTCTCGGTCGACAGCGACGGACCGCCCGAGTCGTACCGGCTGTCGGTCGACCACCGCCGCATCTCGATCCGGGGCGCCGACTCCGCGGGCCTCTTCTACGGCGTGCAGACTCTCGGCCAGCTGATCACCCGCTCGTCCGACGGCTGGGTGATTCCGGGGGTCGACATCGACGACGCCCCCCGGTTCGGGTATCGCGGCGTGATGCTCGATGTCGCCCGCCACTTCCACGACGTCGCGACCGTCACCGCCTACCTCGAGCGGGCGGCGAGCCTCAAGTTCAACGTCCTGCACCTGCACCTCAGCGACGACCAGGGATGGCGGCTCGCGCTGACCCGCCGCCCGGAGCTCACCGCCCGGGCGGCGGCGAGCGCGGTGGGCGGCGGCGCCGGCGGCTTCTTCACGGCCGACGACTACCGCGCGATCATCGCCCACGCCGCGGCGAACCACATGACCGTCGTGCCCGAGTTCGATATGCCCGGCCACACCCACGCCGTCGGGCTCGCCTACCCCGAGGTCGCCGCGCCACCGGCGCTGGACGGGTGGGATGCCGCGGGCGGCCCCGCTCCCGTCGCCGGCGAGGCGTACACGGGCATGGGCGTCGGCTTCTCGTCGCTGCGCATCGGCGCACCCGAGACCGATGCCTTCGTCGACGACGTCCTGACGGAGCTGGCGGAGCTGACCCCCGGCCCCTACCTGCACTTCGGCGGTGACGAGGCGCACGGCACCCCCGCGGAGGACTTCGCGGCCTTCGTGGCCCGCACCTCGCGGGTCATCGCCGACCTCGGCAAGACGCCGATCGCCTGGCACGAGGCCGGCGCCGCCGCGGATCTCGCGCCCGGCACGATCGGCCAGTACTGGGGCCTCGTCTCGCCGACCGACGGTGCCGACGAACGTGCGCGGGCCTTCGTCGCGCGCGGCGGCCGCGTCATCCTCTCGCCCGCCGACGCCGTGTACCTCGACATGAAACCGACGGCCGATGCTCCCCTCGGCCTGACCTGGGCGAACGGTCCGACGAGCCTCGAACGGGCCTACTCGTGGGAGCCCGGCGAGGTCGTGTCCGGCATCTCGCAAGACAACATCCTCGGGGTCGAAGCGCCGCTGTGGACCGAGACCGTCCGCGACCTGCACGACATCGATGCACTCGCCTTCCCTCGCATCGCGGCGGCCGCTGAAGCCGCCTGGTCGGCTGCCACCGGCAGCGCAGACAGCCGCACGTGGGAGTCCTTCCGCGAACGCGTCGGCGCGCTCGGACCGCTGTGGACGACCCTCGGCATCCGCTTCCCCGCTTCCCCGGAGGTCGCATGGACGGCCTGAACCGCGTCATCCATTCCGTTCGGCTCGTCGACGGGGGCCGCGAGATGCCCGACTCCTGGCTCGTCGTTCGCGACGGGCGGGTCGCCGCGCAGGGCACCGGCGACGCGTGGCGCGATGCCGTCGCCGAAGAACCGGTCGACGAGGTCGTCGATGCCACCGATGCCGCCGGCCCCGGCGCGATCCTCACTCCCGGCTTCATCGACATCCACGGCCACGGCGGCGGCGGCGCGGCATACGACGACGGTGCCGAGGCGATCCGCACCGCGCGCGCGCTGCACCGGGCGCACGGCACGACCCGAGCGGTCGTCTCGCTCGTCACGGCATCCGTCGACGACCTCGCCCGACGGGTCGCCGCCATCGCCGACCTCGCAGAGACGGACGCCGCGGTGCTGGGGTCGCACCTCGAGGGGCCGTTCCTCGATCCCGGACACCACGGCGCCCACGATCCGGAGCTGCTCATCGGACCCGCCGCCGACGCCGTGGCGCGGCTGCTCGAGGCCGGCCGCGGCACCGTCCGCCAGGTGACGATCGCCCCCGAGCTGCCGGGCGCCCTCACCGCGATCGAGCGCATCGTCGCCGCGGGTGCGGCCGCCGCCGTCGGTCACACCGACGCCGACGCCGAAACCGCTCGACGGGCCTTCGACGCCGGCGCCACGATCCTCACCCACGCCTTCAACGCCATGCCGGGCCTCCACCACCGTGAGCCCGGTCCGATCGGCGCGGCCACCGCCGACCCACGCGTCACGCTCGAGGTCATCGCCGACGGCGTGCACCTCGCCCCCGAGGTGGTGCGGATCGCCTTCGCCGCCGCACCGGGGCGCATCGCGCTCGTCACCGACGCGATGGCGGCCGCCGGATCGGCCGACGGAGACTATGTGCTCGGGGCGCTCGCGGTGCGCGTCGAGAACACCGTGGCGCGGCTCGCAGACGGCACGATCGCCGGATCCACCCTGACGCAGGATGCCGCGCTGCGGACGGCCGTCGTCGCGGGGGTGACGCTGCCGACAGCCGTGACGGCGCTGACGGCCACGCCGGCGCGCGCGATCGGACGTCCCGACCTCGGCAGGCTCGAGATCGGGAGCCCGGCCGATGCCGTCCTGCTCGACGCCGACCTCCGCGTCCGGCGCGTGTGGACCGGGCGCGCGTGACCTGTTCGCCCGAGGTGCCTCCCGGGGCGGCGACGTGAGGCCGGCGCCTAGAATCGGAGGCATGTCCGAACTGCCGAACGTCCGTCCCGCCACCCCCGAGGCGCCGCAGCAGGCGGCCGGCACGCGACGGGCTCTCTCGGTGATCGACCTCCTCGCCTTCGCCTGCCAGCTCTTCGCCTTCGCCACCTTCGCGATCTGGGGCTTCGCGGCGTGGGACTTCCCCCTCAACCTGGTCTTCGGCATCGGCGCTCCGGTCGCCGCGATCCTCCTGTGGGCACTGTTCGTCTCGCCGCGTGCCGTGCTCATGGTGCACCCGTTCGTGCGCGCCCTCGTCGAGCTGTTCGTCTACGCCTCGGCCACCATCGCGTGGTGGAGCATGGACCAGGCGTGGGTCGGTCTCGTCTTCGGGGTCATCGCGGTGACCTGCGGTGTGATCGCCGGTCGCCGGCGCCTGTCATGACCGCTCCCGACGTCGTCGCCCGGCTCGTCGCCGAGCTCGGCGACCGCGTCGACGTCTCGGATGCCGGTCGGGCCGCCGCTCGGGCGGACAAGTCGGGCCAGGCGGCATCCGGATCGCCCCTCGCCGTCGTTCACGCCCGCACCGTCGAGGACGTCCAGGCGACGATGCGCATCGCCTCCGCGACCGGCACCCCGGTCGTGCCGCGGGGCGCCGGCACCGGCCTCGCGGGCGGCGCCAACACGGGCGCGGGTGAGATCGGGCTCTCGCTGCGTTCGATGGACCGCATCCTCGAGGTCCGCCCCGACGACCTCATCGCCGTCGTCGAGCCCGGCATCCTCAACGGGCAGCTGAACGCGGCGCTCGCGGAGCACGGCCTCTGGTGGGCGCCCGATCCCGCGAGCCGCGACATCTCGACCGTCGGCGGCAACATCGCCACCGGCGCGGGCGGCCTGCTCTGCGCGAAGTACGGGGTGGTGCGAGACGCGGTCCTCGGCCTCGATCTCGTGCTGGCAGACGGTCGCCTGATGCGTCTCGGACATCGCACCGTGAAAGGCGTGACGGGCCTCGACCTGACCTCGCTCGTCATCGGGTCGGAGGGCATCCTGGGCGTCGTCGTCGCGGCGACGCTGAAGCTCCGCCGCCTCGTCCCCGGCCAGGCCCGGACGATCGCCGCGACGTTCTCCGATGTGCGCTCCGCCGCGGTCGCGGCATCGGCCGTCACGGCGGCCGGCATCCAGCCGGCGATCATGGAGCTGATGGACGCGACCTCCCTCGCCGCCTCGCACCGCCTGCTCGGGCTTCCCGCCCCCACGCCCGGTGCCTCGCAGCTGACGGTCCAGACCGACGGCCCGGGCGCGACGGCCGAGGCGGAGGCCGTCGTCGCGGTGCTCGCGGCCGCCGGCGGCACCGTGCGCCTCGCCGCCGATGACGCCGAGGCCCAGCAGCTGTGGACGGTGCGGCGGTCGATGCATCCCGCGATGGAGACCCTCGGAACCGCGCTCATCGAGGACGTCTCGGTACCGCGCAGCGCCCTGCCCGCGATGTTCGACGAGATCGCCCGCATCGAGGAGCGCTTCGGTCTGACGATCCCGACCGTGTGCCACGCGGGCGACGGCAACTTGCACCCGAACTTCATCTTCGACGGCGACGAGGTCCCGGAGGTCATCTGGGAGGCGGCGGAAGACCTCTTCGAGTCGGCGCTGCGCCTCGGCGGAACGCTCACCGGCGAGCACGGCGTCGGCGTCCTCAAGCGGCGCTGGCTCGCGGACGAGCTCGGCGACGACCAGTGGGAGCTCCAGCGGCGCATCGCGCGGGTCTTCGACCCCACCGGCATCCTGAACCCCGGAAAGGTGTTCGCGCCGTGAGCGACTCCGTCCCGGCCGGGGAGGTCCACGTGAGTGCGGCGGTCGTGACCGACGGCGACGGGCGTACCCTGCTCGTCCGGAAGCGCGGCACCGAGCGGTTCATGGCGCCCGGTGGCAAGCCCGAGCCGGGCGAGTCCGCCGGCGCGGCCCTCGTCCGCGAGCTGCACGAGGAGCTCGGTGTCGTCGTGGCCGAGCCCGACCTCGTCTACCTCGGCCGGTTCGAGTCGGATGCCGCGAACGAGCCGGGCTTCCGCGTCGTCGCCGAGGCGTTCGCGATCACGCTCGACCCCGCGTCGGTCAGCGCCGCCGCCGAGATCGCCGAGGCGCGCTGGCTCACCGCTCCCGAAGCCGCGGCGTTGCCGCTCGCACCGCTCAGCACCGAGCACCTGCTTCCGCTCGCCTGGGCCTGAACGGCGGCACCCAGCGCCCCCACGGGCACGTCCCGGGGCGCGAGCTCGACCCGCTCGTCCAACCGCAGCGACCGCAGGAACGGCGACGCGCCGGCGGATGCGGCGAGAGCGGCCCGCACCGGGACGAGCAGCCGATCGGAGAGCGCGGCGACGCCCCCGCCCAAGACGACCACGTCGACGTCGGTCGTGAGCACCAGCAGCCGGACCGCCGCCTCGACGCCGCGCACCACGTCCGCTCTGATGCCGTCGGCGCGCTCGTCCCCGGCATCCGCGGCGTCGAAGACCGCGAGCACGGGCAGCGGCGAGGAACCGCCCCAGCGCTCCGCGACGGCTCCCCCGCCCGCGAACGCCTCGATGCATCCGCGCTGTCCGCAGCGGCAACGGGGCCCATTCGGGTCGATGGGGATGTGCCCGACCTCACCGGCCGCACCGCGCCCGCCGCGGCGCGGGCCCGTCTCGTCGACGATGCCCGCGGCGATGCCGGTTCCGAGGTTCAGGAAAGCGAGCGATCCTCCCCCGGCACGGCGTTCCCGCGCCCCCACCGCCGCGTACCGCACGTCGTTGTCGATCACCGGTCGAATGCCGATCCGCGCCGCGACGGCTCCCGCGAGGTCGTACCGGTCGATCCCGAGGTTCAGGGCATGCTCGACGACGCCGCTGCCCGGCAGGATCTGCCCGGGCACGCCCACGCCGACCGCGACGACCGATTCAGCCCCCGCGAGGTCGGCGACGACCGCCGCGACGCCGTCGGCGACGACATCGCCGCCCCATCCGGTGGGCCGGCGCAGCCGGGCGATCTCGTCGCCGTGGTCGTCGACGGACACGGCGAGGATCTTCGTGCCGCCCACGTCGACACCGATGCGCAGCGTCATCCCTTCACGGCCCCCGACACGAGGCCGCCCGACATCCGCCCCTGCACGATGAGGAAGAAGATGACGACGGGGATCGAGATGAGGGTGGATGCCGCCATCACGGCGCCCCAGTTGGTGGCGGCCGTCGCGGATTGGAACGACAGCAGCCACGGCGGAAGCGTCAGGTTGTAGCCCTTCATGAGCAGCAGCGCCATCGTGAACTCGTTCCACGACTGGATGAAGGCGAAGATGCCGGTCGCGACCAGTCCCGGAGCCAGCAGCGGGAACGTCACCTTCCAGAACGCCTGGGTGCGGGTGCACCCGTCGATCATGGCCGCCTCTTCGAGATCGGCCGGAACCCCGGCGACGAAACCGCGCAGCGTCCAGATCGTGAACGGGATGACGGCGGCCACGTAGACGATGCCGAGGCCGATCAGGGTGTTCATCAGGCGCCAGTCGTCGATCATGCCGTAGATCGTGAACATCATCGCCTCGCCCGGGATCATCTGCACGATGAGGACGGCGACGATGAACGACCGCCGGCCGCGGAAACGGATGCGGGCGACGGCGATCGAGGCGAGGAAGGCCAGCACCAGGGTGACGACGAGGACGCCGACGGTCACGAGGGTCGACGACAGCAGGCCGTGCACGAAGTCGGTCTGCCCCGGAGCCGCCTCGCGCGTCCACGCCGTGGCGTAGTTGCCGAGCGTGAAGTCGAAGGGGAGGAAGCTCGGGGTGCGGCTGATGATGCTCTCGCCGCGCGTGAACGACATGTTCAGCATCCAGTAGACCGGGAAGACCGAGAAGACGAAGACGATCAGCGCCGCGAGATTGAGCCCCGCTCGCGACAGGATGCGGCGACGCGGCGGTCGTCTCACGGCGAGCGAGCGCGGCCGCGGGCGCTTCGCCCGGCCGACCTCACCGACGACCTCGTCGACGCCGATGGTGCCGAGCTGGGTCGCCGGGGTGACCTGGGTGCTCACAGCTCCTCCTCCTTGAGGGTGGTGCGGATGTATCCCCATGACAGACCGAGGAGCAGCGCGACCATGAGCACGCCGA
This sequence comes from Microbacterium sp. H37-C3, assembly GCF_027157935.1. Taxonomy (NCBI): domain Bacteria; kingdom Bacillati; phylum Actinomycetota; class Actinomycetes; order Micrococcales; family Microbacteriaceae; genus Microbacterium; species Microbacterium sp. H37-C3. The sequence continues at coordinate 472,817 of NZ_JAPVLR010000003.1, forward strand.
TCGCGCTCGTGACGCCGAACTCCCCCGGGCCCTGCCGGAAGATGTAGGTGCCGAGCACGTTGGTCTCGGAGATGAGGCCGCCACGCTGCTGCAGCGCGTAGACCTGCGTGAAGATACGGAGGTTCCAGATGACTTGCAGCACCACGACGACCGTCACGACGTTGCGCAGATACGGGAACACGACGAGTCGGAAGCGCTGCCACCCGACCGCGCCGTCGAGGGATGCCGCCTCGAGCACCTCGGCGGGGACCTGCCCGAGCGCCGCGTACAGGGTGAAGGCCGCGAAGGGCACGCCCTGCCAGACCACGATCACCGTCAGGACGAAGAAGAACGACCACGGATTCGCCAGCCACGAGTGGTTGGTCCAGTCGGTCGAGCCGGTCATCGTGTTCAGCGCCCAGTTGACGATGCCGTACTGCGAGTCGAAGATCCATCCCCAGACCGTGGTCGCCGCCAGCGGCGGCATCGCCCAGGCGAGGAGGAGACCGAGCGAGACGAGGATGCGCCACCCGCGCCGCAGGCGCGTCATGAGCACCGCCACGAGGGCGCCGAGCCCCACGATCAGCACGGTCATGGCCACCATCAGCCCGAGGCTCCGGACGAGGACGGCCGGGAAGTCGGACTGCGTGAAGACCTCGAGGTAGTTCTCGAGACCGATGAAGTCGGGAAGCGTGCCCTGCACCTTGTTGCGGATGGCGTAGTCGGTGAACGACTGCACGAGCATCAGTACGGCGGGGTACCCGACCATCACCCCGAGGATGATGAGCGAGGGGCCGAGGAGCGTCAGCGCGCCGACGTTGTCGCGGCGACGCCGAGACCGTTGCCGCGCGGTAGGCGGCGGCCCGTGCTTCGCCCGCGGCTCGGGCCGTCGCGGCGTTCGGGTGAGCACGTTAGTCATCGTGCTGTCCTCTCTGCGGTGTTCGTGGGGCGCGGACTCCCGCGCCCCACGACTCACGACTACTTGTTGAGGATGGCTTCGATCTGACCGTCGAGCTCGGTCGCGATCGCCGTGACGTCGCCGCCCTGCGCGATCTTGACGAGAGCGTCCTTGATCACACCGGAAGACTCGACCTCGGACCAGTTGGGGCTCGCCGGAACGGCCTTCGACGATGCGACGGCCTTCGCCGCCTCGACCGTGATCTCGTCATCGGGCAGGAAGTCGGCGAACGAGGTCAGCGCGGGGATGAGCCCGTTCTCGGCGAGGATCTTCTGGTACCCCTCCGAGAGGATGATCTTCAGTGCGGCCTCGGCCTTGTCGGGAGCGTCCGACTTCGCCGCGATCGCGATGTTCGAGCCTCCCGCGAAGACCGGAGCGACCTCACCGGCGGTCATGCCCGGAAGAGCGAACGCCTTCAGGTCGGCGCCGACCGTCTCGGGGCAGCCCGGGGCCTTCGCGTCGTCGGCGGGCGCGAGGATCGACCACTTCACCCACGCCGGAGCCGAGAGGAAGCCGATCTCGCCGGCGCAGAACGGAACCTGCGGATCGGTCTCGTCCGCGTCAGCCGGCGCGATCGTCGCGTTCTGGTAGACGTCCTGGAGCATCGTCAGACCGGCGATGCCACCCGAGCTCGAGAAGCCGCCCCTCCAGGAGCCGCCGTCCTGCGTCGCGATCTCGCCGCCGTTCGCCCAGACGTAGGGCAGCGCGTTGTACCAGTCCTTGCCGGGGGCGTAGATGCCCGACTTCGTCGCGGTCGTCGCAGCGATGCCGTCGGCGACGTACTCCTCGAGCGTCGTCGGCACCTCGCCGCTGTACGAAGCGGGCGAGTAGAAGACGATGCGCGACCCCGCGTAGTAGGGAGCGGCGTACAGGCTGCCGTCCGCCGACCCGAGCTCGACGAAGCTCTGCAGCAGTTCGTCGCCGCCGAGGTCCGCCTGGAGGTCGGAGATGTCGAGGAACAGACCCTGATCGATGAAGCCGGGCGACTGCGTGTTGCCGACCTCGACCAGATCGGGCGCGTCGTTCGACGACAGCGCGGCGACGTAGTTGTCCGCGGTGTCGGCCCAGGTCTTCTCCTCGATCGTCAGCGTCCAGCCCTCGTTCTCTGCTTCGAACGTCTTCTTGAGGTAGTCGCGGGCGTCCTGAGGCGTGTCGGTGCCGACCAGCCATACGGTCAGGTCGCCGGTCTCGGCGCTCTGTCCCGCGTCGTCGCTCGCGCAACCGGCGAGCAGCAGGGCGGAGACACCGAGGAGCGACAGTGCTCCGAGGCTCTTCTTCATGGTGATTCCTTCTTCTCTGGTGTCGACGAGTCGGATGGCTCGCCCGGGTGTGGAGCTGGTGGTGCAGGTGGGGCTATGGAGCTGTGGAGCGAAGTCAGGAGACGCCGAGACGCCCTGACAGGACCATGACGGCAGCACCGCGCAGGACGATGTCCTGGCCCTGCTCCGTCATCCGCACCTGCAGCTCGTCGTGGAACGTGGCGAGCGTGCGTGTGCGCACCGTCTCGGCGGCGGCGCTCGCAAGCGTGCCGTCGAGAAGTTCCGCGGGGCCGGAGAGGACGATCTCCGACAGGTCGAGAGCACCCACGATGGGGGCCAGGGCGATGCCGAGACGTTCGCCCGCGTCTCGCAGCAGACCGTCGCGGTCGCTCGCGGCGCCGGCAGCGATACGCGCGGAGAGCGACGGAACCGAGATCCAGGCCTCGAGACATCCCACCTTCCCGCACGCGCAGTCGGGACCGCCGTCGGTGCCGACCGTCACGTGGCCGATCTCGCCGGCGGCCGAGCGCGCGCCGCGCAGCGGTTCGCCACCCGTGAGCAGGCCCGCACCGACACCGCGGCCGACCTTCACGAGGATGATGTCGTCGCCGGCACCGCCGAACGTGTGCTCGGCGAGCACCGCGGCGTTGGCGTCGTTGGCAACGAGCACCGGGGCGCCGACCGCCTCGCTCAGGATGCCGGTGAGGTCGAGGCGATCCCAGCCGAGGCCGGGTGCCGCGAGGACGACTCCGGTGTCATCGACGACACCGGGGGTGCCGACGCCGACGCCGAGCACCGGCGCGTGCGCGTCGTCGATCAGTGTTCGCGCGAGGTGCACGACCGCCGGCAGGATGTCGTCGTGGCCGCGGGGCACGGCGACCTCGTGACGAGCGACGATCTCGCCGTCGAGGGTCATCACCGCACCGAGGAAACGGTCGCTCCCCGAGAGGTCGAGGCCGACGATGCGGTGGCCGTCGCGAGCGAGGTCGACGAGGATCGCGGGCTTGCCCGGTCCGGCGGCCTCGCGGGTGCCTCGCTCACTGACGAAGCCGTCGCCGATGAGCTCGGCGACGAGGTCGGAGATCGTCACCCGGGTCAAGCCGGTCTCGCGAGCGAGGTCAGCACGGCTCATCGCTCCGCCGTGGAAGAGACGTTCGAGCACGAGCGCGCGGTTATGCGCCCGAGCGTGCTCGGGCAGGATCTTCGCGCCCGGGCGTCGGGTGCGCGTCGTGCGCCGCGGGGCCTCGGTATCGGTGCTCGCCATGTTTGTTAGTAGACCTTACGAATGTGGCGGACACAAGAGATGTGCCCAGGTTTGCTAGCGATGTTTACAAACCCGTTACATCCGCACATTGCCTCCCCTGCAGATGTCAAGGGGAACGTCCGATCGTCGCGCCTCCGTAGGGTGGAGAGATCGCTGCATCGAGGAGAACCCCATGAACCGTCGCCTGACCGCCCTCACCGTCACCGCGCTGGCGCTCGTCGCCCTGACCGGGTGCACCGGCGGAGACGGCTCCGCTGCTGGCGGCTCGACCCCCGCGAGCACCCAGTCGGTCGAGGAGGCGTGCACCCAGGTCAACGACGTCATGACCGAGGCGACGCAGGGAATCCAGGAGATCGACCCCTCCGATCCCGCCGCCGCCGCCGGCGCGCTGCGCACGATCTCGGACGGCATGGGCGACGCCGCCGCCCAAGTCACGAACGAAGAGGTGTCCGGCATCCTGCCCGACCTGCAGACGGCGTTCTCCTCGGCCGCCGAATCGATGGAGGCTGTGGCGGCCGGTGACACCGATCGTGCGACGGAGCTCACCACGGCGCTGAGTGACGTGCAGGGCAGCATCGACACCTACACCGAGCTCTGCGGCACGGAATGACGCACCGGCGCGATCCGGATCGCGCCGCCAGATAACGCTCTGGTTTCACTCAGGCCGCTCTCGGAGTGCCGTCGCGTACCATAAGAACCGAGTGCGCTTTCACGCGCAGACGGGGGTACAGCGGTGACGGATGTCGCGTCGAAGCACGATCACGAGAGCACGGCCGAGCGAGGCACGCCCTCGGACGATGCCGGGCAGCGCGTCGAATGGGCACCCGCGGAGCCGGCGCCCAAGAAGCGGCACCTCGGCTTGTGGATCGGCATTCCCGTCGGCGTCGTCGCGCTCGGCGCCGCCGCCGCATCGTTCTTCTTGATCGCCCCCGGCACCTCGATCGGCGGTGTTCCCGTCGGTTTCATGACGCCGGGCGCCGCCGCGGCCGCCGTACAGGACCGCCTCCACCAGACCACTGTCACGCTCGGCGACGGCGGAGACAGCGTCTCCGGTGCCGACCTCGGAGCACAGGTCGACGGCACGCAGCTGGCTTCGTCCGCCTTCGACGCGCGACCCGCCTGGAACGTCACGCAGTGGTTCGGCGAGCCCATCACCGCCCCCGTGACCCTCGATGAAGCCACGGCCACCACCGCCCTGCGCGGCGCCGCGGGCGACCTGTACGTCGAGCCCACGGCGGCATCCGTCTCCTTCGACGGATCCTCCTACGTCGCGAGCCCCGACGTCCCCGGCGCGGGCGTCGACCCCGAAGTGGCCCGCGCAGGCTTGCAGAGCGCCTTCGACGCCGGCACGACCGATACGGTCATCGACCCCGAGCTGACCCCCGTGACGGCACTGACCACCACCGCCGCCGCGGAGGAGACCGCCGCATCGCTCAACAGCATGCTCGACGGCGTCGGCTTCTACGTCGGCGACGAGCGCACGGTCCCCGTCGACCGCGCGACAGCCGCGAGCTGGCTCACGGTCGGCACGAAGGACGACGGCTCGTTCGAGGTCACGGCCGACCCCGCCGCCATCCAGCCCGTCGTCGACACCCTTCCCGGACTCGTCGACCGTGCGCCCGTGAACGGCGTGGTATTTGCCAACGCCGCCGGTGAGATCATCGACGACTCCGACGCCGGCCTCGACGGTCGCACGCTGACCTCGACCGACGGCATCGCCGCCGGTTTCGCGGAGCAGCTCGCGACGGGTGATGCCGCCTACCGCTTGCCCGTCGAGGTCGTCCCCGTCACGACGGAGACCATCACGCGGCTGCTCGAGGTCGACCTGAGCGAACAGCGCCTCTACCTCAAGGAGAACGGCGCCGTGGTCGACTCGTGGCTCGTCTCCACCGGCCGCCCCGGCGCCGACACCCAGACCGGCTACTACACGATCGGGTGGAAGACTCCGCGCCAGGACATGCGCGGCACCGCGGCCGACTCGGGCGTGAGCTACGTCCAGCCCGATGTGAAGTGGGCGATGTACTTCAACGGCGACCAGGCGTTCCACGGCGTCTATTGGCACAGCAACTGGGGGAACCGGATGAGTGCCGGCTGCGTCGGGATGCCCGACTCGCGCGCCGCCCAGATCTACGAGTGGGCTGTCGCCGGAACCGACGTCTACGTCCACGCCTGATCGACGCATCCGGGCCCATCCCCCGATCGACCGATGCGCGGTCGATCGATCACCGTTAGCCTGTGACCATGGCTGACCTCCGAGTGGAAGAACTGTCGGCGTCGACGATCGTCGCGGTGAACAACCTGTCGCTGAAGCCCGGGCAGGAGCGATTCGTCGTGCCCGAGAGCTACGCGATCGCGGCGACCGTGGTCGACCCGGCGACCTCGTGGCAGCGCGTGATCCTGGACGGTGACGAGGTCGTCGGCTTCGTCAGCGCGGGCTTCGACCCCGACGCGCCGCACGAGCACTTCCGCTCGGTGCTGTGGCGCATCAACGTCGACGCTGACGACCAGGGCCGCGGTGTCGGACGCTTCGCCGTCGAACAGCTCGTCGACGAGGCGCGCAAGCGAGGCTTCGACTGCCTCAACGTGATCTACGAGGCCGGAGAGGGCGGGCCCGAAGCTTTCTTCACCCGTGTCGGCTTCACGCCGGTCGACGAGACCGAGTACGGCGAGGTCGTCGCCGAGATCCGCTTCTGACGGACTCCCCCACGCACGACGCGAAACGCCCCGGGCGCCGAAGCGGCCGGGGCGTTTCGCTGTGTCAGAGCGGAGTCAAAGCCCGTCGATGATGCCGTTCAGCGTCGCCGAAGGCCGCATGACGGCCGCGACCAGCTCGGCGTCGGGACGGTAGTAGCCACCGATCTCGGCCGGCGAACCCTGCACCGCGATCAGCTCCTCCACGATCGCCGTTTCGTTCGCGCCGAGGGTCTCGGCGACCGGCGCGAAGGCGGCGGCGAGTTCGGCGTCGACCGTCTGAGCCGCCAGCTCCTGCGCCCAGTACAGCGCGAGGTAGAAGTGGCTGCCGCGGTTGTCGATCGTGCCGAGTGCGCGACCCGGCGACTTGTCCTGCTCGAGGAACGTGCCGGTGGCGGCATCCAGCGTGTCGGCGAGCACCTTCGCGTGAGCGTTGCCGGTGTACTCGGCAAGGTGCTCGAACGACGCCGCGAGGGCGAAGAACTCACCCAGCGAGTCCCACCGAAGGTAGTTCTCGGCCACGAGCTGCTGCACGTGCTTCGGAGCCGAACCGCCCGCGCCGGTCTCGAACAGACCACCGCCGGCCAGCAGCGGGACGATCGAGAGCATCTTGGCGCTCGTGCCCACCTCGAGGATCGGGAAGAGGTCGGTCAGGTAGTCGCGGAGCACATTGCCGGTGACCGAGATGGTGTCCTCGCCGCGGCGGATGCGTTCGAGCGAGTAGCGCGTCGCGTCGGCGGGAGCGAGGATCTCGATCGTGAGCCCGTCCGTGTTGTGCTCGGCGAGGTAGGTCTTCACCTTCGCGATGAGGTTCGCGTCGTGGGCACGGTTCTCGTCGAGCCAGAACACGGCGGGAACGCCCGTCGCACGCGCGCGGGTGACGGCGAGCTTGACCCAGTCGCGCACCGCGACATCCTTCGTCTGCGTCGCGCGCCAGATGTCGCCCGCCTGAACCTCGTGCGACAGCAGGACCGAACCGGACGAGTCGACGACCTCGACGGTTCCGGCGGCCGGGATCTCGAAGGTCTTGTCGTGCGAGCCGTACTCTTCGGCCGCCTGCGCCATCAGGCCGACGTTGGGCACCGAGCCGATCGTGGCCGGGTCGAGCGGGCCGTGCTCGATGACGTCCTCGATCGTCGCCTGGTAGACGCCGGCGTAGGAGGAGTCGGGGATGACGGCGATCGTGTCGTCCTCGCCGCCGTCGGCGCCCCAGAGCTTGCCGCCGTTGCGGATGAGGGCCGGCATCGAGGCGTCGACGATCACGTCGGAGGGCACGTGCAGGTTCGTGATGCCCTTGTCGGAGTTGACGTACGACAGACGGGGCCCGGAGGCGATGGCGGCCTCGAAGGCGGCACGGATCTCGTCGCCGTTCGCGAGCTGCGAGAGGCCCGCGAGGATGGCGCCGAGGCCGTCGTTGGGGGTGAGGCCGGCGGCGGCGAGGTCATCGCCGTAGCGAGCGAACACGTCGGCGAAGAAGGCGCGGACGACGTGGCCGAAGATGATCGGGTCGCTGACCTTCATCATCGTCGCCTTCAGGTGCACCGAGTACAGCACGTCGTCCGACGCGGCCTGCGCGACCGTGTCAGCGAGGAAGGCGTCGAGGGCTGCGGCCGAGAGGAAGGTCGCGTCGACGACCTCGCCCGGCAGCACCTTCAGGCCCGACTTCAGCTCGGTGACGGTGCCGTCCTGAGCCGTGAAGCGGATGGCGAGGACGTCGTCGCCTTCGATGACCGTCGAGGTCTCGTTCGACTTGAAGTCGTCGTGGCCCAGCGTCGCGACGCGAGTCTTCGACCCGTCGGCGAACGGCTTGTTGCGGTGCGGGTGCTTGCGGGCGTAGTTCTTGACCGAGAGCGGGGCCCGGCGGTCGCTGTTGCCCTCGCGCAGCACGGGGTTCACGGCGGAGCCCTTGATGCGGTCGTAGCGCGCGCGCACGTCCTTCTCGTCGACGTTCTGCGGCTCGTCCGGGTAGTTCGGGATGTCGTACCCCGCGGCCTGCAGCTCGGCGATGGCCGCCTTCAGCTGCGGGATCGAGGCCGAGATGTTCGGCAGCTTGATGATGTTGGCCTCGGGCAGCGTCGCCAGGCCGCCGAGCTCGGCCAGGGCGTCGCCGACCTGCTGCTCGGGGGTGAGGTTCTGCGGGAAGGCGGCGAGGATGCGGCCCGCCAGCGAGATGTCGCGGGTTTCGATGGCCACGCCGGCCGCACCGGCGAAGGCCTCGACGATGGGCAGGAAGGAGGCGGTGGCCAGTGCCGGCGCCTCGTCGGTGTACGTGTAGATGATGGTCGAGTCGGGCACGTGTCGTCTCTCCAAAAAGCGCGTCGAGGGTCGTTCCTCAGCGTATCGCACGGGTGTGGTTCTCTCGATGTCGAGATATCTCTCACGCCTGCGGGCTTCACGCTAGGGTGAGCGCGTGCCGCGCTTCGATCTCTCGCTCGCCGAACTTCAGGACTACCGCCCGGAGGTGAGCGAGCCCAGCGATTTCGACGATTTCTGGTCCGCCACGATCGCGGGCTCGCGTGAGGCCGGCGGTGAGGTGACCGTGTCTGCAGCATCCGAGCTGTACGCGACGGTCGACGTGCACGACGTGACCTTCCCGGGGTACGGCGGCGACCCCGTGAAGGCGTGGCTGATCCTCCCCGCGCATCGCGAGGGGCCGCTGCCGGCGGTCGTGGAGTTCGTCGGCTACGGGGGCGGACGCGGCCTGCCGACCGAGCGGCTCGCCTGGGCCACTGCCGGGTACGCCTCGTTCGTCATGGACACCCGCGGACAGGGCAGCGTGTGGGGCAGCGGCGGCGAGACTCCCGACCCCCACGGCTCGGGCCCCGCCGCGCCCGGCTTCATGACGCGCGGCATCGAGTCGCCCGAGACCTACTACTACCGGCGCGTGTTCACCGACGCCGTGCGCGCGGTCGACGCGGTGCGGTCGCTGCCGGAGGTCGACGCCTCACGGGTGTCGGTCACGGGCGGCAGCCAGGGCGGCGGCATCGCCATCGCGGCCGCCGGCCTGAGCGACGGACTCGTCGCGGCGATGCCCGACGTTCCCTTCCTCTGCCACTTCGAGCGCGCCATCGGTTTCACCGGCAGCGACCCCTACCAGGAGGTCGTGCGCTGGCTCGCCGTGCACCGCGGCGCCGAGGCGCGGGTCTTCGAGACGCTGTCGTACTTCGACGGCGTGAACTTCGCCCGCCGCGCCGACGCGGCGACCCTGTTCTCGGTCGGACTGCTCGATCCGGTGTGCCCACCCTCGACCGTCTACGCCGCGTTCAACGCCTACGGCGGCGCGCACAAGGAGATGTCGGTCTTCCCCTTCAACGAGCACGAGGGCGGCCAGGGATACCAGTGGGAGGCGCAGGCGGGCTTCCTGCGCCGCGTGCTCGGGGGCACCGCGTGAGCGAACGACGCGTGCTCGCGATCGACGCGGGGCAGAGCGGCATCAAGGTGCGCGCGACTGCGGCATCCGGTGAAGACCTGCTCTTCCCCGGCATCCGAACCGGTGAGCCGCTGCTCCCCCAGCTCGCCGCCGTCGTCGCCGAGACCACGGCGCGCACGGGCTCGCCCGCTGACATCGTGGTCGCGGGCATCTCGGGGCTGACCGACGCGAACGCCGACGCCGACGCGATGCTCGCGCTCACGGCGGCGCAGGGCGTGCGCGGCGTCGTGCTCGCCCACGACTCGACGACCTCGTTCCTCGGCGCGCTCGGTGACCGACGCGGAGCCGTCGTCGCGGCCGGAACCGGAGTCGTCACGCTCGCCGTCGGCGCGGAGACCACTGCGCGCGTCGACGGGTGGGGGTGGATCATGGGCGACGCCGGCAGCGGCTACTGGATCGGCCGCGAGGCCCTGGATGCCGTGATGCGCGCCTACGACGGCCGGGGGCCGACGACCGAGCTGACGGCGACGGTGTCGGACCGGTGGCCTGACCTGTCGCAGGCGTACATGAGCCTGCAGGCCGATCCCGATCGGGTCCGCGTCGTGGCGAGCTTCGCCGCCGTCGTCGCGCGCGCCGCCGTCGCCGGCGACACCGTCGCGCAGGACATCTCGGTCCGCGCCGCGCACGAGCTCGCGCAGAGCGTGCGCGCGGCGATCGCCCAGGTGCGCACCGACGAGGAGACCTTCCCGGTGTGCGCGATCGGCGGCGTCTTCGGTTCGATCCCGCTGCTCGAGGCCTTCACCGCCGACCTGCACACGGGCGACGCATCGGTGCGCCTGGTGGCGCCCGTCGGTGTCGGCATCGACGGCGTGATGGCCCTCGCCGATCTCGACACCTCTCACCCCCTCGCCGCGGTCACGCACCGCGCTGGCGACATCCGCTGACCGGCACCGAGAACGCACCGTTACGCCGAGAACGCACCACCCCCGGTACGTTCTCGCGGGGGCGGTGCGTTCTCGGCGTGAGCTCAGACGAGCGACTCGCGCCAGGCGCTGTGCAGCTGGGCGAACTTGCCCGTGCCGGCGATGAGCGCCGCGGGGGTGTCATCCTCGATGATGCGGCCGTGCTCCATCACGAGCACCCGGTCGGCGATGGCCACCGTCGACAGGCGGTGCGCGATGATGATCGCCGTACGGTCGGCCAGCAGCGTGCCCAGGGCCTCCTGGATCTGCCGCTCGCTCGGGATGTCGAGCGACGCCGTCGCCTCGTCGAGGATCAGCACCGCCGGGTCGGCGAGGAAGGCTCGCGCGAACGAGATCAGCTGACGCTGCCCGGCCGACACGCGCCCGCCGCGCTTGTTGACGTCGGTTGCGTATCCGTCGGGCAGCCGCTCGATGAACTCGTGCGCCCCGACGGCCTTCGCCGCCGCCTGGATCTCATCCATCGTCGCGTCGGGCTTGCCGAGCGCGATGTTGTCGGCGACCGTCCCGCTGAACAGGTAGGCCTCCTGCGTGACCATGACGATCGCGCGGCGCAGATCTTTCGGATGCAGCCGGCGCAGGTCGACGCCGTCGAGCGTGACCCGCCCCTTCGTGGGGTCGTAGAACCGCGCGACGAGCTTGGCGAGCGTCGACTTGCCCGCACCGGTCGTGCCGACGAGCGCGATCGTCTGCCCGGCGGGCATGTCGAGCGCGAAGTCGGGCAGGATCGTCACGGCATCCGAGTAGCCGAACGTCACGTCCTCGAACCGCAGGTGCCCGCGGGCCTCCCGCAGCTCGACGGGATCGGTCGGGTCGGGGACCGTCGGGTCCTCCTCGAGCACACCCGAGACCTTCTCGAGCGCCGCCGTCGCCGACTGGTACGAGTTGAGGAAGAAGGCGACCTCCTGCATGGGCGCGAAGAAGTTCCGCACGTACAGCACGGCCGACAGCAGGAACCCGAGACTCAGCGTGCCGTCGACCACCCGGAATCCGCCCCAGGCCAGCACGAGGGCGAGCGAGACGGATGCCACGGCCATGAGCGCCGGCTCGAAGGTTCCGAACAGGCGGATCGAGCGCATGTTCACATCGCGGTAATCGCTCGACAGCCCACCGAACTCGGTGTCGTTCGCGGGTTCTTTGCGGAACGCCTTGACCGCACGGATGCCGGTCATCGACTCGACGAACTTCACGATCACCTTCGCGCTGATGACGCGCGACTCGCGGTAGACGACCTGCGACCGCAGGTAGAACCAGCGCATGAGCAGGAACAGCGGGATGCCCATGACCGCGAGAATGACGCCCGACTGCCAGTCGAGCAGCAGCAGCGCGATGAGCGTGAATCCGCCGTAGAGCAGACCCGAGACGAGCTCGTTCAGGCCGCCGTCGAGCAGTTCGCGGATGGTGTCGAGGTCGCTCGTCTGACGCGAGATGATGCGTCCCGACGTGTACGACTCGTGGAACTCGAGGCTGAGGCGCTGCGTGTGGCGGAAGATGCGCTTGCGGAGGTCGATCATGACCGCCTGGGTCAGGCGCGCCGCCACCACGGCGTACCAGCCGATGAGCGCGGCGCCGCCGACGGCGGTGATGAGGAAGACGACGACGACCGCGATGGTCGGCATCCAGTCGGCCTGCTCCTGCACGGCCGGCAGCGCGTTGGCGATGCCCCAGCCGACGAGCGCGGGGCCCGCGACGCGCAGCGCCGTCGAGATGACGAGCACGACCGCCGCCAGCGCCAGCTGCATGCGCAGCGGGGAGACCAGCGACCCGAGCAGACGCAGCGAGCGTCGCCGGATCTCTCGGCTCTCCTCGCGGGTGTAATCGGAGCGGTCCTCGCCGCTCGTCCCGGTGACGGTGCTCACAGGGTCACCTCCGCTTCATCGTGTCGTTCATGGTCGTGTCGTTCATGGTCGTGTCGTTCATGGTCGTGTCGGTCCTGCTCGTCCTCGAGGCTCGAGATCACGTGCCGGTAGTGCTCGCTCGTGCGCAGCAGCTCGGAGTGGGTGCCGACCGCGGTCACCCGCCCCTCCTCGAGCAGCGCCACACGATCGGCAAGGGTCACGGTCGAGGGGCGGTGCGCGACGATGAGTGCCGTCGTGTCGGCCAGCACCTCGCGCAGCGCATCTTCGACGAGCGCCTCGGTGTCGACGTCGAGCGCCGACAGCGGGTCGTCGAGAACGAGCACGGCCGGGCGCGCGGCCACGGCTCGGGCGAGCGCCAGGCGCTGCCGCTGTCCGCCCGACAGGCTCAGCCCCTCTTCGCCGATGACCGTGTCGACGCCGTTCGGAAGGGAGTCGACGAAGTTCGCCTGCGCGACCGAGAGAGCCTCGCGCATGACGCGCTCGGCCTCCTCACTGCCGCGTTCGAGGTCCTCGCGACCGAGCAGCACGTTCTCACGGACGGTCTGCGAGAACAGCGTCGCATCCTCGAACGCCATACCGACGTGACGGCGCAGCTCGTCGAGCCGCAGGTCGCGCACGTCGATGCCGTCGAGCAGCACGCGGCCTCCCGTGACGTCGTACAGGCGCCCCGGCAGCGTCGTGAGCGTCGTCTTGCCCGAGCCGGTGAGTCCGACGAGCGCCATCGTCTCCCCCGGCCGCAGCGCGAGGTCGATGCCGTCGAGCAGGTCGCGCTCGCTCTCGGGGGCGTCCTGGTACCGGAAATGGGCGCCCTCGAAGACGAGCTCGCCGCGCGGCTGCGCGATGGTCGCGGGGCTCTCGGGGTCGACGATGGTGTTCTGCTCGTCGAACACCTCGAAGATGCGGTCGGTGGCCGTCCGTGCGTCGACGAGGAACGAGAAGAGGAACCCGATCGACTCGACGGGCCAGCGCAGGATCGTCGCCATCGCGAAGAACGCGATCAGCGAGTCGACGCCGAGCTCGCCCGCCTGCACGAGGTAGATGCCCGCGCCGAGGCACAGGGCGAAGGCGATGTCGGGCAGCAGCACGAGCCAGAACCAGATCCAGCCGACCGCCTTGGCCTTCTTGACCTCGGTCTCGCGCAGGGTCTCGGCCTGGCGCGTGAACTTCTGCAAGGCGTGTCCGCCGCGGCCGAACGCCTTCAGCACGCGGATGCCGTGGACCGACTCCTCGACGGCTGTGGCGAGGTCGCCCGCCTGGTCCTGGCTCTGCCGGGAGAGCAGGCCGTAGCGGTTCTCGAAGATGAATCCCGCGATCCACAGCGGCGCCGAGACCACGACGAAGATCGTGCCGAGCAGCCAGTGCCACCGGAACAGGATGATCGAGCCGACGACGATCGTGAGCATGTTCACGACGAGCAGGACGATGCCGAAGGCGAGCCAGCGACGGATGAGGCTGATGTCCTGCATCATCCGGCTGAGCAGCTGACCCGACTGCCAGCGGTCGTGGAAGGCGACCGGCAGCCGCTGCAGGCGCGCGAAGAAGTCGGTGCGCAGTTCGTACTCGACCTTGGTCGCCGGGGCGAGGACGAACCAGCGGCGCGCCCAGACCATGAGGGCCTCAAGCAGACCGAGTGCGAGCACGGCGCCGGCGCCGAGGACGATGAGCCACGGGTCGCCCGAGGCGATCGGGCCGTCCGGCCCGACGATCACCTCGAGGACGAGCGGGATGCCGAGGGCGAGCAGGCTCGCGATGAGCGCGCTAACGAAGCCGAGACTCAGCCGGGGCAGCACCGGTTTGGCGAAGGGGAGCAGACGCGCGAGCGCGCGCGGCGTGGACAGACGAGGGGGCGTCGAGGAAGTCATGATCCTGAGGTGTGTCGAGCGGATGCCGAAGACGGCGAGGGGCGCGCGCGAGCGCGGCGAAGCGGGACCGGGGCCCCGCGGGAGGAAACGTCGGAGGCGGCGAAGCGCTTCCCGGAGCTACCGGGCGATTCCTCCGCGTGCGGGGCGTCCGTCGACCATGATCAGGAGAGCGACGGACTTCGTGATGACGATGGCCGGGGACATGGCTTCCTCCTGAGGTCGAGCGGACAGAGCACCCGCTGCACACACGGGAGCCCTCCAGGCTATACCTGAGTATTCGCTGAGTGCAAGGAAAAACTAGCGCCGGGTCAGCCGCCCAGCCGCGCCTCGCGCGTCAGGAGACTCTGCTTGACCTCGACGCCCCAGGCGAACCCGCCGAGCGCCCCACCGGTGCGGAGTACGCGGTGGCACGGCACGAAGAGGGCCGCGGCGTTGCGCGCGCAAACGGATGCCGCGGCACGCACGGCTCCCGGAGAGCCGAGCGCCGCCGCGAAGCCGGTGTAGGTCAGCGGCTCGCCCGGCGTGATCCGCCGGAGCGCCTGCCAGCCGGCGCTCTGCATCGCCGTGCCCGACTGGCGCACCGGCACCGCGTCGATCGCCGCGAGGTCGCCGGCGTAGTACGCGGCGACCGCGGCGGCGGCATCCGTGGGGGCCTCGACGACCCGCATGGGGCGGGCGGCGGGCCGGAGCCGGTCGACGATCGCGACCGGGTCGGCCGTCCACCCCGACGCGAGCACCTCGCCGCGCGACTCGAGGATCGTGAAGGGACCGTCGGGCGTCTCGACCGTCTGGATCGAAGCAGTCTCGACCCGGGTGGCGTCGATCGGGGCGGAGGCGTGGGAGACGGCGGTCATGCTCGGGCCTTTCGGGACGGCGGGAGGGTCGGCTCGGTCGTGCTCGCACGCCACGCCTGCGTGACGGGGGCGGCGTACCAGAGGTGAGCCATGAGGTAGCTGCGCCAGGGGGCGGCGCGTTCGGCCCAGGCGACCAGCTCGGACGGGCCGGCGGGGATACCGGCGGCGGCCGCCCCCGCGCGTGCCGCGACGTCGCCGGGCAGCAGGATGTCGGGGTCGCCGAGCACCCGCATCCGCACGTAGTCGGCGGTCCAGGGGCCGATGCCGGGCAAGGCGAGGAGCGCCGCGCGCTGCTCGTGCGTGTCGTCACCGCGAGACAGACGCAGCGAGCCGTCGGCGAGCGCGGTGGCGGCGCCGACGATCGCCCGGATGCGCGCCCCGGGCCCGCGCAGCACCTCAGCGCCGCGCTCGGCGATCGCCGCCATCGTCGGGAAGAGTGTCGCAGGGCCGGCGGCGGTCTGGACGGGCTCGCCGAGCTCGGCGGTCAGGCGCCCCTGCACGGTGCGGGCGGAGGCGACGCTGATCTGCTGGCCGATCATCGCGCGGATGAGCATCTCGTCGGGGTCCATCGCCGCGGGCAGGCGGACGCCCGGGATCCGCGCCACGAGAGGCGCGAGTGCGGGATGCCGCGCGAGGGCCTCGTCGATCGCTGTCGGATCGGCGTCGAGGTCGAACAGCCGCCGGACCCGCGTGATGAGGGTGGACAGGTCAGCCAGCGAGGCCAGCTCGGCGCGCAGGCGCACGCGCCCCGCGTCATCCTGGCGCACCTCGAACCACGCCGGTCCCCCGGCGAGACGGATCACGCGGGCGAACGAGCGTTCGTCGCCCGACTCGACCCCGGGGATGGCGTGGGCCCGCATCCACCCGAAGAGGCCCGCGGCGTCGAACGGCTCGCGCACCGGGAGGACGAGGTCGATGCGGCCCGGCATCCGCTCCGCCGCCTGGCGGCGCGCGCGCAGCTGGCCGGGAGGCATCGCGAAGACCTCACCGACCGTCTCGTTGAACTGTCGTACGCTCGCGAACCCCGCGGCGAAGGCGACATCGGCGATGGGGAGGTCGGTGTCGACGAGCAGGGCGCGTGCGGTGTGGGCACGGTGCGCGCGGGCCAGCGCGAGGGGTCCGGCCCCCAGCTCCGCGGTGAGCAGTCGGGTGAGGTGACGCGACGAGTAACCGAGGCGCGATGCGAGTCCCGGAACGCCCTCGCGGTCGACGACCCCGTCGGCGATGAGACGCATCGCTCGCGCGGCGAGGTCGCCGCGCAGGTTCCACTGCGGCGACCCGGGCGTGGCCTCGGGCAGGCAGCGTTTGCACGCGCGGTATCCGGCCTCGTGAGCGGCGGCGCTCGTCGGGTAGAAGGTCACGTTGGCGGGATGAGGTGTGCGCGCGGGGCAGCTCGGGCGGCAGTAGATGCCCGTCGAGCGCACCGCCGTGACGAACTGGCCGTCGAAGCGGCGGTCGCGCGCGTCGATGGCGCGATACCGCTCGTCGAAGGTCATCCCGTCACTGGTCATGCCCCCAGCCTGACACGCTCCGGTGACACCGGCTCGCGGAAATCGGACACGACCGTTCCGAGGTTTTGCTGCGTCGACTCGCCACAGAATGCGGATGCCGCCCCTCCCGCACCCGCACTTTCTGGCGATTCGACGAGGAGGTCAGCGGGGCGGGGGCAGGATGGGCGCGCCGGTGGCGTCGTAGTGGAGGGGGCTGCCGGGCGGGAAGGAGAACTGCGGCACCGATGACGGCCCCTCCGTCGCGGGAAGCCGACGCCAGACGTCGTCGGGATACTGCTCCTCCCCGAAGATCGCAGTGAGGATCTCCGAGCTCGACCCGGGCGTGCAGGCGGTCTCGCTGGAGACGAGCACACGGCCATCGACCGGACGGATCACCACCACGGTGCGCGCGGCATCGCTCTCGCCCACCACCGTCACTTCCCGCGCATCCCCTGAACCCCGCTCGACGGTCTCGGCGTCGACACCGAGCTCGGCGAAGCCCTCGGATGCCGCCGCCGCGATCTCCGTGGCTTCCCGGCCCGGCAGATCGAGCGCGCGCACCGCCGTGAACGAATATCCCGTGTCCGAGCTGACGCCCAGCTGACATCCGCTCGGGCGGGCTCCGTACTGTCCCTGGTCGACTCGCCAATCGGTCGGCTCGATGGCCATGATCACCGTATGCAGCTCGTCGGCCATCGCCGTGAACTGCTCGCGCGCCCGGGGGTACGGATCCGCGTCGGGCGTACCGGCGCACGCACCGGTCAGGCCCGCAGCGGCGACGATCGTCGCGACGACGGCGAGACGCTGACGAGCGCGCACGCGATCAGTCGCCGCTGGGCTGCGGCTGCACGGGGTTGCCGGACTCGTCGTAATACAGCGGCCCGTCGGGCGGGAACGAGAACGACGGCTCGGATGTCGGACCGTCGAAGGCCGGGAGCCGGCGCCAGACATCCGCGGGCAGCCGTTCTTCGCCGAAGACCTGCGTCGCGAGGTCGTGCGCTGATCCGGGCGCGCACTCCGTCTCGGCCGACACCCTCACCTGGCCCGTTGCCGGGCGAATGGTGACCACAGTCCGCTCGGCGATGCCGCCTGTCGCGACGACGGTCACCTCGCGCGCATCTCCCTGCCCACGGTCGGCGGTGTCGCTGTCGATACCGAGAGCATCGAAAGCGCCCGTGGCCGCCTGAGCGACCTCCAGCGGGTCACGGCCGGGAAGCTCGATCCCGCGGACCGCCACGAGACGATACCCGCCCTCTTCGCTGAGGCCCGACTGGCACCCGGTCGGGTGAGCACCATACGCGCCGTCGACCACACTCCACTCGGCCGGCTCGATGGCCATGATGACCGAGTGCACGCCGGTCGCGAGCGCCGTGAACCGCTGCTCGGCCTGGGCGTACGTCTCACCGGACTCGCCGCCACCGGCGCCTCCGGTCGATCCGGGATCGCCCTGCCCACCGCATCCGGTCATCGTCAACACCAATCCGACGGCGAGCGCCGTCATCGTCATCCGCGAGGTCGATCTCATCAGTCACGTCCGGTAAGGGTCAACGGGCAGCCACTCCAGCCAGTCGGGCAGATCCCAGAAGCCGCTCTCGCTGCCTTCGCCGTCCATCTCCGTCCCGGGCTCACCGGTCAGGATGATCTGCTGGATGTTGTAGAACGACTCCGATCCTTCCACGAGGTATCCCTCGCCGTCCCCGGAGGGAAGCGGCCCGTTCCCACCCGAATGCGCGGCATGCCCAGGTGTCGGGGCGAGGTCCTCGCCGTCGGCGCGGCCACCGTCGCTGCCGAACTCCGTCATTCCCGGAAGAGTCTCCGGTACGGTGCCGTGCGCGCCACCCCAGCTCGTGTCGCGGCCGATCCGCGCCCAGGCGTCGTTCTCGGACAGCGTCGCGTACATCCTCAGGCCCTCGGCGTTCTGAAGGTTCGACAAGATCTGCGGGTCGCTCGGGAATCCGGCCGATCCCACGGCGATGAACTGGTCGACGCCGAGAGCGTCCGGGCGTGACCCGATCGCGAGGGCGGCGGTGGTGCTGCCATAAGAGTGCGCGATGACGGCCTTCTCTGCCGTGGGGTGCACTGCGTCAAGACCGAGCAGAAAGGCACGAAGAGCCGGAGCGCCGTCGTTCGCCCGGCGCATGGACGGCTCCTCTGCGACGGTGGGCGAGTCGTACCCGAACCACACGACACTCGCGATGTTCGACCCGGCGGCGTTGAGCGCACGCGCAGAATCGCCCCATTCGCCCATCCCCGTCACGTTCGACAGCATCCCGGGCACGAGCACGTTGATGTCGGTCGCGGTCGCGAGGTCGCCGTATGCGAGAGCGGCCGTCACCTGAGCCGACCCGTCCGGATCGAACGAAACCAGAAGTGGCGGCGGTGCACCTTGCACGAGGGTGTTCCAGAGCGCGTCGATCTGGTCGCCGAACTCTCCGGTCAGGTTGGAGTTGTACAACGCCTCCAGGCGCTCTCGGTTGACCCGCCCGCGGACGTCGTAGGGGATGCCGTCGAGGTTGCCGATGATGTCGGGATGCGCTCGGGCGATCTCGTCCTGCAGCTCGGGGTGTGCGAGCCACAGCTCGAGCACCGCCTGCGGGGTGTCCGCCGCGAGCAGCTGGTCGAGCAGGTTCTGCGCCTGCGACGTCATCGCCGGCCCCGCACCGCCGGCGAGCTCGGCGAGCGCCGCGTCGTAGGCCGCATCCCAGGCGGAATAGTGGCTCTCGAACTGCTCCCACAGATCGGCCAGATCGCGCGCCGCGGCATCCCGGGCGGCGACGGCATCCTGCGCCGCATCGTTCGCGCGCCGGACGTCGGCCGGCTCGCCGGAGCGCGAAGTCCACAGCGCGTTCAGCCCCGCTTCATCGGCTGCGGCTGATGCCGATGCCAACGAAGCGTGGGCGGACTCGATGTCGTCGATGAGCCGGTTCGCCGCCTCCGCCGACGACGAGAACGCGTCCGCGTACCGCTGCAGCACCCCCGCGAGAAGCTCCGCCTCGGCGATCTCCGCGGCCAAGGCCCTGGCGACCTCCTGCGCTTTGGAGCGAGCCGACCGGATCGATGCACCGACACCGTCGAGGTCGGTCGCGGACTGGACGGTCGTACGGAGTTCACCGAGCGAGCCGGCGACACGGCTGAACGCGCTGCTCCACCAGCTCATCGACCCGGGATTGCCCTCGAGGCGTTCGAGCGGGTAGCCGCGGTTCGGAGAGGTGAGGGTCACGGCTGCTCCTGCCCGGTGAGCTCGACGTCGAGGTCGGAGTAGCGCGTCGCGATCGCGGTCAGCAACGCGCCGACCTCGGATGCCGCGGTCGTGCGCTCGAGCACGGCGCGATTCAGTCCGCTCAGCCGCCGGTTCATCTCGAGACGGAGCGCGACCCGGTGCGCGGGGTTCTCGACACCGGTGTCGTCGCCTTGGATGTCGGCGTTGTCCATCACCGCGCTCGAGACCCGCGTCTGGATCGCATCCGCGGCGCTCGTGAGCGCGTGATAGTAGATCTCGACGTCTGACATCGGGCCCCCTCCGCCTGCTCGGTCCGGCCGACGCTCACACGCTATCGGGGGCCTGGATGCCGCGTCCATGGGGAGAACTCCCCTGCGTCGCCGGCCGACGAATCGCCGCCCGACCGGACCGCGCACAGGCTTAACCCCATGCCATCCCCGCCCACGGGTCGGAGAGCCGCTCAGCCTGTTGGCGGCACGCGTAACCGCGCCGAGGACGAGCGCAAGTGCTGGCGCACAACCCGCGCGCGGGGTTAGCGTCGCGACATGAGCGAACGCACCTACGACCTCGTCGTCATCGGAGCCGGGCCCGTCGGAGAGAACGTCGCCGACCGCGCCGTGCAGGGCGGCCTGAGCGTCGCCATCGTCGAGAGCGAACTCGTCGGCGGCGAGTGCTCGTACTGGGCGTGCATGCCGTCGAAAGGTCTCCTGCGAGCCGGCGCCGCCCTCCGCGCAGCGCGTGCTGTCGACGGCGCGAAGCAGGCCGTGACGGGCGAGATCGACGTCGCCGGAGTCCTTCGCCGCCGCGACTCGCTGACCTCCGACTGGAACGACGCGTCGCAGGTCGAGTGGCTCCAGGGGGCCGGCGTCGACCTCGTCCGCGGGCACGGCTGCCTCTCCGGCGAGAAGCGCGTCGAGGTCACCGGACCCGACGGCTCGCTCACCACCCTCATCGCACGTCACGCCGTCGCGGTGTGCACCGGTTCGGCGGCTCTCCTCCCCGATATCCCCGGCCTGGCCGATGTGTCTCCGTGGACGAGTCGCGAAGCGACCGCCGTGCAGGAGGTCCCGGGCTCGCTCGCGATCGTCGGCGGCGGTGTCGTCGCCGCGGAGATGGCCACGGCGTTCGTCGACCTCGGCAGCGAGGTGACGCTCATCGCGCGCAGCCGGCTGCTCGGACCGATGGAGCCCTTCGCGGGCGACCTCGTCGCGCAGTCGCTGACCGACCGCGGGGCGCGCGTGCTGCTGCACACCGACCTCGTCTCCGCCCAGCGCGTCGACGACGGTCAGGTCGAGCTCGAGCTGTCGAACGGCACGCGCGTCCGCGCCGACGAGGTGCTCGTCGCGACCGGTCGCGTCCCGCGTACCGAGGATCTCGGGCTGGATGCCGTCGACCTCGAGCCCGGCTCGTGGCTGGAGGTCGACGACACGATGCTCGTCCGCGGATCCGAGTGGCTCTACGCGGTCGGCGACGTCAATCACCGCGCCCTCCTCACCCACCAGGGCAAATACCAGGCCCGCGCCGCGGGCGACGTGATCGTCGCGCGGGCGACCGGCGGCACCGTCGACGACGCCCCATGGGGCGCGCACGTCGCGACTGCCGACCACGGCGCCGTGCCGCAGGTGACGTTCACCGATCCCGAGGTGGCATCGATCGGCGAGACCGAGGCGTCCGCGCGTGCTGCGGGACGCAACATCCGTGTGCTGGATTACGACCTCTCTTGGATCGCGGGCGCGTCGACGCGGTCTGACGCCTACTCCGGTCAGGCGCGGGCGATCGTCGACGAGGACCGCGGCGTTCTCATCGGAGCGACGTTCGTCGGGGCGGATGTCGGCGAGCTGCTGCAGGCTGCGACGATCGCGGTCGTCGGCGAGGTTCCGCTCGCGCGATTGTGGCACGCCGTGCCGGCGTACCCGACGCTCAGCGAGGTGTGGCTGCGCTTGCTCGAGACCTACGGTCGCCCGAACACCTGACCCGGTCGGCCCGCCGCAGCCACCGGCTCACGCGCGCCGCTTGGCGTCGAGGAGGAACAGCGTTCCCGGCTCGCACCCGAGGGCCTGCTCCAGGGTGCCGGCGTCGATCAAGCCGCGCTCGTGCAGCACGGCGAGCGCCGCGTTGCGGTCGTCGACGATGGCCTGACGCTCACCCGCCGGCAGCACCGCGATGCGGGCGCGGATGTCGCCGACGCTGAGGCCTGTCTCGGGCGCGCCCTCGCCGTCGCCATCGGGCTCGCGGACGCGGAAGCGCACCAGCATTCCGAGGGCTGCCAGCCCGGCGACGCCGAGCGCGATGAGGACCGGAACCCGCCACTGCTGCCACCCCGTGTAGTCGTCGAGCTCGGCGACGCCGGGCATCGTGCCCAGCGCGAGAAGTGCCATCGCCGCCGCCACGAGGTGGATGGAGAACTCCGGCCACGAGAACCGGGCGCCCCGGACCAGCCAGATGACCAGGAGGGTGGCCTGGCTGACCGCCGCGACGGTGAACATCGCGCCCGCGATCGGCATCGCCCGCTGGGCCTCGATGCGGTGGAAGTCGAAGCGGTCGCCCATGAGCACGGCGAGGCCCGCGATCGGTGCGAAGAACGCGCCGATCACGAGGGACCACAGCACGACGTCGAGGATGCGATGTAACGATGACCTCTTCGCGTTCGCGTGCAGGCGTTGCGCCATCGCGGCGCCGTCGGCGCCGAAGTGCTGGAAGATCTCCGGATGCCGCTGGTAGGCCACAGCCTCGAGCTGCGCGAATCGGACGTCGGCGGCGAGCGAGTGGTCCTCCGCCCAGCCGCGAGCCGTGGTGTGGAGGAAGCCTATGAGTCACCACCGTACGGGGCGACGGGAAAGTCGGTGGACGCGGGCGGAGGTTCGATCGGCGTTCCGTCCTCGTTCCAGTACACCGGGCTGCCGTCCTCGGGGAAATAGAACCGGGGTTGCCAATCAGGCCCCTCGAAGGCCGGCACGCGCAGGGCGAGTCCGGGGTAGGAGATGCCGGCGAAGACCATGTCATACAGCTTCGCGGCGTCACCGGGGAAGCACCCGGGTTCCGCGGTCACTCGGATCGTACCCAGGGCAGGGCGTATGGTCACGACGCCACGACCGACGGGACCACCCGTCGCGATCACGTTGACTTCCTGGCGGTCTCCCTCGCCGTAGGTCGTGGTGGTCGCCGTCATGTCTGCGGCATCGAAGGCAGCGGATGATGCCGCCACGATCGCGTCGATATCCGGCGCATCCTGCTCCAGCAGTCGGGCCCACGAGAAGGCATACCCGTCGGAGCCGCTCTCTGTCCGGCACGGGATAGGCGAGGCGCCCCACGACCCCTGATCCACCTTCCACTCACCATCGTGGATCGCCATGATCACCGAATGCATGGTCGTCGCGTACGAGAGGTATCGATCCTCGCCGTCGCGGTACAGCGCATCTCCCGTCGGTGCTTCGGCTGCGGAACTGCATCCCGTCATGATCACTACCATTCCCGTGGCCAGCGCCATGGCAAACGTGCGTCGCGCTCGCCCTGTCGCGCGGAGGCGGTATGAGCTGCTCCGCGAGTGCCCCAGCTGGCCCGCCGTCATCGCTCACCAATCAAGGAACGTCGGGAGAGCATGGCGATGCCCACGACCAGGATGACGACCGCGAGAGCCGAGATCGGGGCCGCGGCCCATTGCGCACCCCAGACCATGTCCCCCGTACGCACGCCGCGCTCCGGCGTCATACCGGCGAACATGACCGCAGCGATCGCGGCGGCGATGCCAGGCCCGATAAGTCCGCGCAGACCCGGCACATCGTCGCGACGAGCGGTCGCCACCGAGACGACGGCCAAGACCACGGATGCACCGGCTAGCGCGATCAGGACTCCGGCGGGTATGACGAAGAGCGGATACGGCGCCGCGACGGCCCACTTGGCCCTTGTGGACTCGCTGACCTGCCCGCCCGAGAGGATCAGCGACCCCACGAGGAATACGATCAGCGCAGCGGGAGGAACCACGCCGACGATCGCAGAGGCACGCGTGGCGAACGCGTGCCCGCGGCTCGGCGGCGACGACGACGGGACCACGGTGTCAGCGTATGCGGCAGATGGAGCGCGTGTCAGCGAGCGCGCACCGAGCGTGTGAGCCACGACCACAGCGGGTCGCCCGCACTCAGGCCGTTGACGATACGCAAGACGCCGCCGCTCTGCCCGATTCCGCTGAGGGCGCCGCAGATGCCGACGAGCAGGGCCGGCACCGTGAAGATCGAGACGCCGGCGCCGAGGTCGCGTATGAACACTGCGACGCCACCCACAGCGACCAGCAACGCGAGCGCTACCGTGAGCAGGCGGACGAGGATGCGGGGCTCGAGGTTCACGGTTCGCGCCTGCACCCACCCGGCGGCTCGCGGCGCGCGCTGGCCGTTCACGTACGGCGCGCGCAGCCAATACGAGGCTGCGCGAGTAAGTGCACGGCCGCTGCGCCACAGCGCCACGAGCAGCGCTGCCCCGGCGAGGGCGACCCCGGCTGAGATCGCGATGGCGATGACGGTGTCCGGTGTCACGACCCCCATCGCCACGACGGTCGCGACCAGCCCGCCCGCGAAGAACACGCCGCCCGCGGCGGCGATGAATCCGACGATTCCGAGCGCCCAGCGCGACCATCGCTCGTAGTCGGCACGCAGGACGGCGACAGCACGATCGGCTTCGGACGGCCCCGCGGATGCCGCAGGCTCCCCCGCCTCACCTGTCTCGAGGAACGGGCGGGATGCTGCCTGGATGAAAGCGAAGGCCATGGACAGAATGCTACGTGGCGGCGGGCTCGGGCTCCGCGGGCTCGACACCCTCGGGCAGAGCCTGCGTGGTCGTGAGCGCAAACGCGACGTGCAGCGCCAGCTCGGCCGACTGCTGCGGGTCGGAGCACAACCCCATGACGACGGCTGTGCCCGCGCCGCCGGGAAGACGGATCTCGCCGACCGCGGTGAGGTGCGGCATCCCGCCGTCCGTCGACGCACCGAGGGTGATCGTGCCGACGCGACCGTCCGGGGTGGTGAAGCTCTCGCTGCGCCCGCCCTCGCCGAACCGCGCGAGCGGGAGCAGCCGGTGGAACGCCGTCGCGGCGGAGTCGGTCTCGGCCGCCCCCGGCACCACGTTCGTGCAGAGGAAGAATGCCGCCGGGCGCTCCCCCAGCGTCAGCGAGACACCGGCGAAGGCGAAGGCGGTGTCGGCGAACAGCTCGACGCCGGCACGGAAGCCGTCGATGATCGCCTCACGCGCGGCATCCGGGAGCCAGCCCTCGGCACTCACGAGGTACCAGTCGAGCCACTCCTGCGGCGAACGATCGCCGAACGAGCGGAACTCGATCCACCCCTGGGGCACGCGCTGCCAGACCCGTAGCGGCGCACCCTCAGCCGCGATCGGGTCGAGCGTCGCCTCCTGCTCGGTCATCAGACCTCCTCGTCGGTGCGCGGACCGTTGCCGCGCAGGGTGTTGTTGAACCGCTCGGAGAGGTTCTGCCACGGCCCGGTCAGGCTGTCGACGAAGTCCGTCCCCTTGCTGTGGGCGTCCATCGCGCTGTTCACGGTCCAGTAGGTGTTCGCGACCATGTTGGGCAGATTGACGTTGAGCGCCACGGCGACGCTTCCCGCCGCGGCTCCACCGCCGGCCATAGCCGGCGTCATGCCCTGGATCGACGGGATGAGCACCTGTCCACCGGGGCCGATCAGCGCCTTTGCAGCCTGCCCGAGCGCGCCACCCGCCAGCAGCCCGAGGGCGCCGGTGGCGAACTCGGCGAACGTTCCGCGACCGGTCGCCCACTGCAGGCCGTCGATCGCGACGAGCGCGATAGACATGATGAGCGCCACCGTGCCGAGGACGGGGATGAAGAGCGAGAGGATCGCAATGATCGGCAGCGCCGCCCGGAGGATGTCCTCCAGGATCGGCACCACGTTGTCCATGAGCCAGTTGCCTGCGTCGGCGAGCCAGTCGCCGGCCGAGCCAAGGAAGTTCATGACCGGGTTGCCGGCGTAGGAGTTCAGCGTGTCGCCCGCGGACAGAAGCGCTCCGGCCGCCGCGGCGGCGTCGGCGTCCACCTCGTCCTTGAGCTGACGAGCACGCGCGCGGATGGACTCCAGCTCGCCCTGCGCGTTCGCCAGCGCCGTCGACGCGTTCGATACGGCATCCGGGTCGGCGTCCTCGGCATCCTTGTTCGCCTGGGCCTGCGCGTGGGCCGATTCCGATGAGGCGACGCTCGCGGATGCCGCGGAGGCTTCTTCCGCGAGCGCGGCGGCACGCCGCTGATAGTTGGCGAGCTGATCGGTCCAGGTCGCCAGGGCGGTCCGCGATGTGCGCAACGCCTCGCCGGTGTCGCTGAGGTGCGGTCGGAAGTCCTCGCTGAGTGCGGCGCGGAAGGCCGTCGCCGACTTCCCGATCCAGGCGGCGTCGTCGGAGCCGTCCATCATCGAGAGCGCGTCATCGACACCGTCACAGCTGGTGGTGAGCGCATCCACGTATCCGGAGAGCGTCGCAACGTCTCCCGGGGCGGGGTCGAAGCCGAGAGCGGAGAAGTCGGTCACGACGCCGATCCTTCCTGCGGAACCATGCTGTTGCCGAGCTCGGTGTCGAGCTGCTGGAATGCCTCGAGAATGCCCTCGAGTCCCGTGCCCGCGTCTTCCGCATAGCGGGCGAGTTTGTCGATACCGCCACCCCACGAGTCGTGGAGATCCTCGAGACGCCGCCGCAGCACGTCTTGGGGCACGGCCGCGCCCGAGACGTTCGACATCGCCCGTGTCGCCCCGTCGAGAACATTCCGCATGTTCGCGTAAGCGTTGCGGCTGGCGCGCATCGCGCCGTAGTCGATCCGCACGTCGACCATGGTCACCTCCGAGAAGACGAGATCAGCTGCCGGCGAGCTGCTGGTCGAGGTCCTGGATCGCGCGCATCATGCCCAGCAGCGACTCGGACATGTCGTTGATGCCATCGACCGCGTTCTTCAGACCCGTCGTCAGCTCCGAGTAGCCCTCACCGAACTTGCCCGACGCGTGCTGCGTCTTGAAGTCATCGCCCAGAAGCGTGTCGACCTGCGACTTCAGGGTGTCCAGCTGACCCTGAATGTCATCACGAGCCTGCGCCAGCGAGCTCGCAACCTGCTCCATCTCGCCATAAGATGCACCGAAATCAGCCATGACGGCCCTCCTGAAAGTAGATGTCCCGACCCCCCTCCGGAGCCGACACCCACAACCTATCGGCACCGAACGACCCAGGTCGATGGGGAGAACTCCCCATCTCGGAATGTGCTAGGCAATCGCTTTCCTCCGGCAGCCCGTGGCGCAGTTCGGCCCTTCATGCCGAGAGGACGCGCCGTGATACCGCGGTCTTTTCCATCCCGCCCGTCGGTGAGCTCAGGTGAGGTGGCCGACACCCGCGAGCGCGGCCTTCGTGCGAGGCGACATGACCTCCGGCGCCATCGTCATCTCGAGCTTCTCGACATCGGACCACCCCCGCGGAATCGGACGACGCGCGAGAGGAAGACGTGCAGGGCGATGTGAGCCGCGGCCGCTGCCAGCCAGAGCGATCGCGGCGGGGGCGATGTTGACGACGGCGATGATGATGAGCGGAACCCAGGCGCTCGGGAGGCTCCACCGCGGTCCGAACGTGCGTGACGCGTCAGGTTCGGACGGCTGTGCTGCGGCATGTTCCGACGGTCGATCGCGCGGATGCCGCAGCCTGTGGACAGTTCGGATGGATGTCGGAGGTCGGTGCCATGATTAGAACATGCCTTCGAATCACGGATCCGGCAGCGGGATGGGCAGCGACGCCGACGTCGCCGCGCTCGCGGCGTTGGTCGCGGATGCGGAGGTGGCTGCGGATGCCGTGCGGGCGGCGCAGATTCATGAGGTGAGGGTGCTCGCGGCGGCCGGGGTGCTCGCGGAGCAGCAGTCGGCGGGCGCGTCCGAGCGGGTGAAGGCGCGGGAGATGGCGCTGCGTGGGATCGCCGCCGAGCTTGCCGGGGTGTTCGTCGCGACCGACCGGACGTTGCAGCGTCGGATCGACGAGGCCCGGGATCTCGTCGACAACTACCCGTTGACGATGGCGGCATGGGAGGCCGGGCGGATCGTCCGCGGGCACGTGCGGGTCATCCAGGACGTCGGATGCGTCATCCCGGCGGGTGACCGTGCGGAGTTCGAACGCCTCGCGATCGACAAGTGCGAACGCGACGCCCCGAACCGGGTGCGCGACGCGCTCCAGATGGTCGCCGAACGGGTGCACCCGCGATCGTTCACGGAACGCCACGAGGAGGTCGCGGCGGGGAGGTGCGTCTCGGTCAAGCCCGGCCCGGACGGGATGTCGGATTTGATCGCGACGCTGCCGACCGTGATCGCCGACGGAATCGTCGACCGACTTACGCGACAGGCGCGGGAGATCATCAACGCACGACCTGCGCGCGACGCCGCGGGCGTTCCTGACGAGCGAGCCGACACGCGAGCCGACGCGAATGGCGGCGCACCCGACGCCGAAACGACGCTTGATGTCGGGTCGTCGTTCATCGACGACGGCCGGAGCATCGACCAGGTTCGAGCCGACGTGTTCTCGGACCTCCTGCTGGCCGGAACACCGGCCCTCGACCCCACCGCGACCGGTGACGGCAACGGCACCCTCGGAGCGATCCGCGCGCACGTACAGGTCGCGGTGTCGGCTTTGACCCTGATGGGCAACGATGAGGAGCCGGCTGATCTAGCCGGACGCTCCCCCATCGACGCCGCCACCGCCCGCGAGCTGGCGGGCAACGCCACCTCGTGGGACCGGCTCCTCACCCACCCCGTCACCGGAACCGTCCTGGAATGCGACGCGTACCGGCCCACCGCGGCAATGATCCGGTTGCTGCGAGCCCGGGACCGGCACTGCCGGTTCCCCGGATGCCGACAACCCGCCATCCGATGCGAACTCGACCACGCCATCGCCGCATCCGACGGCGGCAAGACCCACGTGTGCAACCTCGCCGACCTCTGCAAACGCCACCACGACGTCAAACACCACACCAGATGGCACGTGGCACAACTCGCCGGTGGAACCCTCGTCTGGACCTCTCCGACCGGGCGGGTCTACCGCGAAGACGCACCACCACCACTGGTCACCTTCACCATCCCAGACCCGCCGGGCTCGGCTGAGAAACCTCCCGACACACCACCACCGTTCTGACGCGCATCTCCGCCGTCCCGACGCGCAGCGCCAGGGTACGGAAGATTCGGGATGCCGTTTGAAAGCGACCGTTTCGAGGCGACTGAACCGCGTCTCCGCGCTCAAGGAATGATCGTCGGCCCAGTCGGTGGCACTGTCGTTGAAGAACGTCATCCCACGTTCACGCTCTGCGGGCGGTCATCGTCCAGGTGCGCGGCGGACGGGCTCATGCGTCTGCGCCTCGGCGACGACGCCTCTTCGCGGACGAGGCAGCCACGCCGAAGAGCAGCACGACGAACGCGCCGGCGTAGATTCGTCGGCACTGAACGAACGCCAGCCAGGCGGCATCAGCGGACGGAACCCGTTCCGCTCCGCGTCGACACGATCGGTCACAGGTAGCCGTTCGGCAGTTGCCCGGCGCGACGCATCCGGTCGTAACGCGACACGAAACGCAACGCGCCGGCGAGTACCACGACCAAGGACACGACGTTGAGAACGAGGGCACTGACGTAACCGGGCGCGGCGCCATCGGTGCGAGTAAGCAGGAACAGCACCGTTGCCACGGCGCTGGCGATGGCAGGCCCGAACAGACCGGTGAGTCGACCGAAACGTGCGCGCCCGGCGCTTTCGTGAGGAAGCGCCGCCACGAGATCAGGATACGCGGAGGCAGGACAGGATCGGGATCGGGATCGGCGGGTCCCAGCCGACGAGGGGGTTGTACCCGGAGACTCCGGCGATGTCATTCGCCGTGAACACGCCCCAGACACCGGAATGGACCAGCTTTTCGTCATTGGCCTCGGCCGTCATCCCCCATCGCGCAACGCCGTGACGTCGATGTCACCGTCGAAATGAGTCCAGACGAACCAGGCGACCGGACCCAGACGGCGCGCTTGCGCGCCGGTCTCCGGCGGCGGAGCGATGGCCGCGATCCCGTCGAGCCAACGACGTTCGAGCGCGGCGGCGTCCGCCGCGGTGCGAGGGGTCATCGAGGCCAGTCGTACGGCCTCTCGACGGAGCTCGACGTGCGTCCGGCGACGACCGGCCGCGATTGCACGGGGGCGAGCCGGTACCGCCCCAGCCGCGTGACGACGCCGAAGCACCACGATCAGCACGACGAGTTCGATGAGCATGATCCCCGCGGCGATGAACCACAGACGCAGCTGCTCTTCCGAGAACGGCACCCCGCGCGACGCCGTGCCGACGATCATCCGATAGACCGCCATCGCCGCCAGGACGGTGGCCACGATCGCCGACATCACCATTCCGACGTACGCGGGGTATGTTCTGGAGCTTCGCGCGAGGAGTGCGGCCGCGGGAAGGAGCACCACAGCGAGCGCCGTGGCGATCACGACAATAGGCAGGGCGAGCTCCACCTCGACGACCACCCCGCGCACGGGTGGGAGAAACATCGACGCGGATGTGCTCACGGCGAGCAGGCCGACGCCGAGAACCCACGGCCACACCTCGCGAGAGGAATCCCCACTGACGGAGCCCGTCGCCTTCGGGACCGGGCGACTCTCCTCGGCGCCCGGCGGGACGGCGATGAACGCCTGCCGATCCCGAGCGAGGCGCATGACCGCGGGGACGAGTCGATTCGACAGATCGCGATCCACGGCGATTGCATCGCGGGCAGCCCGCGCCACGGCGACGACTGCGGTATCGTCGCCTGCCAGCCGAACCGTGCGTGTGTTCACGTGCTTCTCCTCAGGGATGCCCGGACGAGCGAGGATGCCGCGACGTTCTCCCGGCGCCCGCGATCCACGCCCACCGCCGCCCGCCCGCAGTGGCTGGCGACGCGCGGACCCGCCCCGACGACATCCGACTCAGCGAATGGTCTCGGTGACGGTGTCCGTCGACACGGCTTCCCCCGCGCCCGCCGCCGCAGGACGGGGCGCCGCGACGGTCTCGGACTCGACGAGCGGCATCTGCACCGTGACGGCACGACCGGCCTGCACGAAGATGCCGCGGCCCTCGGGGAAGTCGCTGCGCTTGACCTTCGGGAACGGCACCTTGAACACGGCGTCGCCGTCGAAGGCATCCGGTTTGAGGATGATGCCCTTGCGGCCGCCCTTGAAGTCGCCGACGAGGCCGAATCCGCTGGTCACCTGCGTGACGTCGGCGTCGCCGATGAGCAGGTGGTCGCTGCGGTTGACCGCCTGGAAAAGGGCCTTCAGCGGGCGCTCCGCCGGCGAGTCGGCGAACTGCGGCACGTCTTCGACGACGATGAGGATGCGGCGCCCCAGCGTCTCGTCGGCGACGAGTTCGGCGAGCTCAGTGGCGAGCTCCTTCGCGTCGTCGGGCGTCGTGGCGCTGCGCACCCACGGCGCGAAGTCGCGCAGCTGCGAGCGCCGGCCGCCGAAGTGGAACAGCGTCACCTCGGGGTCGAGGCGCGTCATCGACGTGATGATGGCCTTCATCGCGGTCGTCTTGCCTGCCATCGGCGGGCCCGCCACGACGAACGTTCCCACGGGGTCGAACTCGCGCGCGGCCAGGGTGTCTTCCGCGACGCCGAGCACCGGGAACTCGCCGATGCGGTCGGGAAGGTCCGCGGGCGCGAGACGCGTCGGCAGCGAACCGATCTCCGCGACCTCGCGCACGCCGCGCGATCGCAGCTCGTCGGCGAGTTGACCGAGCAGCTTCGTCTGCTCCGCGACGTTCGGCGTGCCGCCGAGGACGGCGATCTGCGTCTCGAACCCGTCGACGATCGCCCGCCCGGGCGCGGAGCGCTCGTCGAGGACGTCCTTCGGCGCGTTCAGCAGCGCGTAGGCGTTCTCGTCCGAGAGGCGCAGCACGACGCGGCGCGAGATGTTCGAGCTGACCGCCGTCGGCACCGAGCCGGAACGGTCGGCGGTGGCCACGACGTGGACGCCGAGCGGACGTCCCTCGCCGAGGATCCGCATGAACGCCTGGTAGAACGGCATCCGCGCCGTGGTGGACTCCCACTCCGCCCGGAACTGCGGCAGCCCGTCGAGGAGCAGCACGATGCGCGCCTCGTCACGGCCGGTGAGCTCGCGGTACTCCGCGATGGTCGACGCGTTGGCGGCGCTGAAGCGCTTGCCCCGGTCATCGAGCACCTTCCCGATCGAACGCATGATGCGCTGCACGCGCTCGGCGTCGTCGCCGGGGATCACCGAGCCGACGTGCGGCAGGATCTCGAGGCTCTTGAGCGATCCCGAACCGAAGTCGAGGCCGTAGACCTCGATGTTCTCGGCCCGCCGCCCCGTCGTCGCGGCGGCGATGGCGATCGTGCGGAGGACGGTGGACTTGCCCGAGCCGCTCGTGCCGTACACGAGCATCGAGCCGTCGCGATCGGGCTCGAAGTACACGGCCTCCTGCAGCTGACGCTCCGGGATGTCGCTCTTGCCGATGAGGATCGACCCGGCGCGGCCCGCGGGCAGCGAACGGATGTCGACGGTCGTCTCCAGGTCGTCGAGCCACGGCCGTCGGGGAGCCGGAATGGCCGCGCGGTTGGCCGCGGCGACGAGGGTGGCGACGATGCGCTTCTGGTCGTTGGGACCGGGATCGACTTCCGCGGCCGGATCCTCGGGCTTCTCGTCGACCTCCCAGCGCTGTACCGAACCGAAGCGGAGCTCCGCGACGCTGACGTCGGCGGCGACGACCTCATCGGTGCTCCAGCCACCGGCATAGGCCGACTGGAAGGGAACGAGACGGCCGGGGCCGGTCTTGGCGATACCGCGGCCGGGGATGCTGGGGTCGAAGCGAGCCGCCACCGGGTCGTCCACGACATCCTTCGAATCCGACTCGTCGGCCATGCGCAGGGCGACGCGGAGGTTCGTGTTGGCGCGGAGGTTGTCCTTGATGACGCCGGCGGGACGCTGCGTCGCCATGATGAGGTGGATGCCGAGCGAGCGACCGCGCTGGGCGATGTCGACGACGCCGTCGACGAACTCCGGCACCTCGCCCGCGAGCGCGGCGAACTCGTCGATCACGAGCACGAGTGCGGGCGGCGTCTCGGGGTCGCGACGCTTCTCGAGCTCGAGCAGGTCCTTCGCCTTCTTGCGGTTGAACAGGTGCTCGCGGTGGTGCAGCTCGGCCCGGAGGCTCGTCAGGGCGCGACGGACCAGGTGCGGGCTCAGGTCGGTGACCAGGCCGACGGTGTGCGGCAGCTCGACGCAGTCGGCGAAGGCCGATCCGCCCTTGTAGTCGACGAAGAGGAAGGTGACGCGGTCGGGGCTGTGGGCGGCGGCCATGCCGAGCACCCACGCCTGCAGGAACTCCGACTTGCCGGCGCCCGTCGTACCGCCGACGAGGGCGTGCGGCCCCTGCGTTCGCAGGTCGAGCGTCATGGCGTCGGTCGCACCCTGGCCCACGATGGCGCGCAGGTTGCCGGCCTTCTTCAGCCGCGGCAGCGCTCCCCCGCTGCGGTCGAGGATCGTGTTGTTCTCGCGCCAGCGCTCGATAGCGAACGTCGGGTCGGAGGCGAGCTCCGAACCGACGAGCGAGAGGAACATCACCGAGTTCGGGATGTCGGAGGAGTCCTCGATGATCGTGCTGGCATCGGCCACCGGAGCGAGTCGCTTCGCGAGCACCGTCATGAGCTCGTTCGAGACGCCCTCGACCTCTGTGACGGGGTACTCGACGCCGCTGCGGACGGTTCCCACACGCGCCGCGCCGAGTCCCGCCGACACGTCGACGAACGTGCGGCACACGGCGGGCAGTGCGTCGACGACGGGCGCGACGAAGATGCCGTAAACACCGACGTCGGCGCCGCGCTCGAGCACCTGCGTGAGACGGGCACGATCGACCGGCGCATCGGAGGTGACGATGACGAGCACCGCGGTCTGCCCCGGGAAGGTCGCCTCTTCGGCGGCGCGACGGACATCGGTGCCGTAACGCATCGGGTCCCAGTCGTCGTCGAACGGCAGACGGGGCGCGGCTGCCGCCTTCGATCGCCGCATCACGAGCTCCTCGAGCCCGGACAGCAGTGCGGCTCCGGTGGAGGCGGAATCCGACAGCGGCATGTCGCGGAACGGGCTGCGCTCGCTCGAGGTGTGCGGCAGCCACTTGAGCCACTCGAGCTCCTTCGCCCACTCGGGCTCGGTCAGCGCGACGGCGGCGAGATCGTTCGGGGAGTGCAGCCCGAACAGCTGCACGGCCAGCCCGCGGAGGGCATCCGCGGCCTCGCGTGCGCCGCCGGCGACGCCGAGCACGCCGACGCTCTGCAGCGACTCAAGGACGGGGACGCCGTCGATCATCCGGTAGCGCTCGCGCAGCCGGTCGACGCGCTCGACGTACTCCTGCAGCGCATCGGGGTTCTCAGCACGCTTGACGCTCGTGCGTGAAGGAGCCTCGGAGGTGCCCATCCGCACCGAGAGGAAGTTCCAGTGCTCGGGGCGCCGCGTCCACAGCATCGGGCCGAGCTGCATCGACTGCTCGAAGACCACGGCGACGGGCGGGACCTCGGCGTTGCGCACCTCGCGCTCACGCGGGCGCAGCCGGTACAGCTTCTCCTCGAGCTCCTCGAAGGTGCGCTCGAAGATCTCGACCTCTTTGCGCTGACGCTGGCCCAGCTGCGTCCGCTGCGAGATGAAGTTTCCGAGCAGCATCATCGGCGTCATGAAGACGATGAGCAGCGTGCGCGGCTGGTTGGTGATCGAGAACATCGCGATGCCCAGGATGAGGGGCGCGATGAGCATCGGCCAGGGGAAGAGGCGCGACACCGGATCTTTCGGCATCCGCGGCTCTTCGAGCTCTTCGCCGACGTAGCGCGCCTCGACCCGCGGGCTGCGGTTGAACAGGAGGCTGCCGCCCCGCTCGAGCACGGGATCCTGCTCGACGGGGGCGAAGCTCTCGACCATCGAGATGACGAGCTCGGTGTCGCCGAGCTGGAACCGCTGGCCGGGGATCACGCGCAGGCGCTGCACGAGACCTCCGTCGATGACGATTCCATTGGCGGAGTTCAGATCGACGAGCTCGACGGATGCCCCGATCTCGATGCGCGCGTGACGCTTGGACACCAGCCGGTCATCGAGCACGATGTCGTTGCCCTGCGAGCGGCCGATCGTGAAGTGGCCCTGCGGGAGCGAGAACTCGCGTCCCGCAAGCGGCCCGCCGACCACGTGGAGGATCGCGGCGACGGGGCCGCCGGCACCGCGGGTGGCGACGTAGTCCGCTCCGAGGTTCGTCACGGTGGCAACGAACCCCGAGCCGATCGGAGCATCGCTGACGAGCATGTTCGGGTCGAGCATGACGAAATCGGGCGACGTCGGCGGCGCCACCGTCAACGTCAGGACATCCGAGTCGCCCGCGGCGACTTCACGTCGCGGGTCACTGTCGACGATCCGACGCGCGACGTCGTGCACGGTGGCGGTCGAGTCGGACGTGACGACGATGTCCGTCCCGGTGTGATCGCGGCGCTGCAGAGTCAGCTTGAGTCTCATCGAGGTTTCCTGTCAGCCGTGCGACGTCGGTCGGCGGGGAGTCAGCGGATCGCGACGACCGCGGAGCGGTCGCCGAAGCGGATGGTGTCGCCGTCGCGCAGCTCGACGGGCTGGCCGGGGACGAGGACCTGCTCTCGGGCACCGCGCACGAGAACGCTTCCGTTGGTCGAGCCGCGCTCGACAGCCACGACTCGGCCGCCGGAGCGAAGGAGCGCCCAATGGGTCTTCGAGATCGATCGCGTGTGGTCCACGACCGGAACGGGTGAGACGTCCACATCGTCGGGACCGGTTGCCGGGGCCCGGCCCAGAACGACGCCCCCGCCCGGCACCGCGATCGTGTCGCCCGAGTCGAGCGTCAGCTCGACGACCGCGGACGGCGCGGCCACCCGCTCGGCGGCGGGAACGGGTGCCGGGGCCGACACAGCGGGCGCAGCCGGGGCAGGGGCAGCCGGGGCAGGCGCAGCCGCGGCAGGTGGCGCAACGGGCTCTTCGAGCAGCGACGGCGGCGTCCACGGCGCTGCACCGGCGGCGGGAGCGACGATCGCCCCCGGAGCAATAGCACCGGGGTTGGGTGCGCCGGCAGGCACTCCCGGCGCTGCGGGTGGCGGCGACGCCGCGGGCATGCCCGGTGCGGGTGCAACGAACGGCGCCGGCGCGACCGTGGTGGGGATGCCCGGGCGTTCCTCCTCCTCGACGGCATCCGTCTCGCCGATGATTCCGCTGCCGGGTGCGGAGCGAACGGCTCCGAGCACACCGCCCTTGTTTCGCGCGAGCGGAACGTACGACCCGGCGCCCGCCGAGGCGACGGGTGTCGCGAGCGACGGCAGCTCCGTCTTCACATCGAGCAGGTCCGTCGCGACCGTCTTCCTCGCGATGCGCATGCGCTTGTCGTCGTACGGGTTGAGCCCACGCTTGATGTCGACGAGCCAGACGGCGGCCGCGAGATCGGGCCAGCTGCGGCCTCGCCGGTTGGGGTCGAACAAGGGCGAGAGCGCGATGACGAGCACGGGGCCGAGAATCGGGACGATCATGCTCGCGCAGAGGACGAGGTAGCGCACGACAGCGCCTCGCCAGAAGCCGGGACGCTCGAGCGTGCGGACGTTCACGGCGCGCAAGCCCGTCAGCGCCTTGCCCAGAGTGACTCCGCGGCGGCCGAGCAGGATGAGCTGGGTGAGGACGAAGGCCGTCGACAGACCCGAGCTCACGGCCGCGAGGATGATCAACAGCAGCAGATCGTCACGGGCGGCGAGCGCCTCGACCGGCTCGGCCGCCAGAGCGATGCCGCTCAGCGCCGGAACCACGAAGACGAGCAGCGGCGACTGGATCAGGAGCAGGACCAGCGCTTCGATGGCCGTGGCCAGCACGCGCCGGCCGAACGGTGCTCGGCGCAGTCCGAGAGACGCGGCGTACTCCGGCCTCGGTCGGCCGTCCGCATCGAGCCCCTCGATCGTCCGAGCGCGCTCATCGATCTCCCAGATCACTCGTTCCTCCCCGAAACGATCCACACCCGAAGCGACCCTATCGCCCGTTCCGGGCCCGCCGATCACCTCTTGACTCGGCCGGCCCCGTTCGGCGTCAGTGGAAGAAGTGGCGCTCGCCCGTGAAGAACATCGTCACGCCCGCGGCCTGGGCCGCATCGATGACCTCCTGGTCGCGCACCGAACCGCCGGGCTGGATGATCGTCTTGATCCCCGCGTCGATGAGGACCTGCGGGCCGTCGGCGAAGGGGAAGAAGGCATCGGATGCCGCGACCGAGCCGGCCGCCCGCTCTCCGGCGCGCTCGACGGCGAGGCGGCACGAGTCCACGCGGTTGACCTGTCCCATGCCGATGCCGACCGTCGCCGACCCCTGCGCGAGCACGATGGCGTTCGACTTGACGGCGCGGCACGCCTTCCACGCGAAGATCATCCCCTCGAGCTCGGAGGGGTCGGGACGCTC
The DNA here is from genome assembly GCF_027157935.1 of Microbacterium sp. H37-C3. NCBI lineage: Bacteria > Bacillati > Actinomycetota > Actinomycetes > Micrococcales > Microbacteriaceae > Microbacterium > Microbacterium sp. H37-C3. Next base: position 510,080 of record NZ_JAPVLR010000003.1, read on the forward strand.
CCCCGACACCAGCTGCCAGTCCGTGGCGACCGACTCGATGTCATCGGGGAAGCGGTCGGCATCCTGCAGCAGGAGCCCGCCCGAGACGAGCCGGACGTCCATGCGCTCCTGACGCCAGTCGGCGGGGAGCCGCAGCACGCGGAGATTCTTCTTCAGCTTGAACACCTCGAGCGCGGCGGGCTCGAAGTCGGGAGCGACGATCACCTCGGTGAAGATGTCGCGCAGGTTCTCGGCCATCTTGAGCGTGACGGTCCGGTTGGCGGCGATCACCCCGCCGAATGCGGACACGGGGTCGCACTCGTGCGCGCGCAGGTGCGCGGATGCGATGGGGTCGAGCGCCTGCGGTGCGGTGACGGCGATGCCGCACGGGTTCGCGTGCTTGATGATCGCGACGGCGGGCTTGACCATGTCGAACGCGGCGCGCAGTGCGGCATCCGCGTCGACGTAGTTGTTGTACGACATCTCCTTGCCCTGCAGCTGCTCGGCCTGAGCGATGCCGTGGCCGCCCGCGCGCGTGTAGATGGCGGCGCGCTGATGCGAGTTCTCTCCGTAGCGCAACGTCGCCAGACGCTCGGCGCGGATCGTGAGGTGCTGCGGCAGCTCGTCGCCCTCGAGGGTCGACTCGGCGAACCACGTCGCGACGGCCCGGTCGTACTCCGCCGTGTGCGCGAAAGCGCGGGCAGCCAGGTCGCGGCGCTGCGCGAGGCTCGTGCCGCCGGCGGAGACCGACTCGATGATGGCCGGGTACGACGAGGGCGAGACGACGATCGCGACGTTGGCGAAGTTCTTCGCCGACGCGCGCACCATCGCGGGCCCGCCGATGTCGATCTGCTCGACGACGTCGTCGGGCGCAGCGCCCGAGGCCACCGTCTCGACGAAGGGGTACAGGTTCACGACGACGAGGTCGAACGCCGAGATGCCGAGCTCTCCGAGCTGGGCCTCGTGGCTCTCGAGTCGCAGGTCGGCGAGAAGACCGGCGTGAACGCCCGGGTGCAGCGTCTTCACTCGCCCGTCGAGCGACTCCGGGAACCCGGTGACCTCGGCGACATCGGTCACGGTCAGGCCCGCATCGCGGAGCAGCGCGGCCGATCCACCGGTCGAGACGATCTCGACACCGGCATCGGCGAGAGCCTGTGCGAGCGGCAGAAGATCGGTCTTGTCGCTCACCGAGATGAGCGCTCGGCGGACGGCGACGAGGTCGCGCGCGCGGTAGAGGGCGGGGTCGTGGCTCGGTCCGGCCATGGCGGTTCTCCTCGGGTGCGGTGTGGGGCCTGCGGTGCGTCAGGCGGTCGGAGCGGTCGGGTTCGGGGATGCGGGCGCGGCGAGGTCGATCTCGCCGGTGGCGATGCGCCGCACGACGTCGATGAGCAGTCGGCGTTCGACGGGCTTGATGCGCTCGTGCAGCGACGCCTCGTCGTCGGAGGGGAGCACGGGCACGCGCTCCTGGGCCAGGATCGGCCCGGTGTCGACGCCCGCATCGACGACGATGACGCTTGCCCCCGTCAGCTCGGCACCGGCGGCGAGCGCATCGCGCACGCCGTGAGCGCCCGGGAACTCGGGCAGATACGCCGGGTGGGTGTTGATGATGCGGGGCGACCACGCGTCGACGACCGCGGCGGGCAGCAGCCGCATCAGCCCGCTGAGCACGATGAGGTCGGGGGCCCAGGCCGCCAGCTGGCGAGCGAGCTCGTCACCCCACTCCTCACGCGTCGGGTACTCGCGGAACGGGACCGCGAAGGTCGGGATGTTGTACGCGTCGGCATGGGCGAGACCGTCGGCGGGCCGGTCGGCTCCGACGACCACCACGCGGGCGGGGAAGTCGGGCTCGGCCGCGGCGTCCAGGAGGGCCCGCAGGTTCGACCCGCCACCGGAGATGAGGACCGCGACCGTCAGCACCGTCCTACTCTACCCACGCCTTTCCGGCGGTCTGAGCCGGGTGTTCGGCATCGGCTGCCGAGGGGGCGTCGCGCCCGGGTTCGCGATGCGACGACCGCGGGCCGAGGAGGGCGATCGCGGCACCGATGCCGATCTCGACCGCGAAGGCGAGGCCGACGGCGCCCGCGGACGGGCCGATCTGGTCGAGCCGGTCAGGACCGAACGCGCCGGATGCCGACATCGACAGCACCGCGACGGCGAGACCGCCTCCGACCGCTAGAATCGCGGCGGCGATGAGCCGGGGCGCGACGGGCTCGGCGGCGAGAGCGGATGCCGGCGCCGGAAGCCTGCGCCGTGCCGCCGCCCCGGCGACGAACCCCACCGCGACGAACAGCAGCGCCGCGAGCAGCAGCATCGGCGGCGTCGCCGGCGGGACGGCTCCCAGCACGGGGATACCGGGGATCACACCCAGCTGCGTACCGGAGGCGGCGACCGTCGAGCCGGCGCCGAGCGAGAACCCCGGGCCGGCCGCGAACGCGCCGCCCCACACGAAGAAGGTCGGCAGGTACGCCGCCTGGCCGATGGTGATGACCGTCGCGCCGATCGCGTCGACGTTGGCCGCCTGGAAGAGCGCCACGATCTCTCCGCCGCGGACGAGCACAGCGACGCCGACGAGGAGGGCACCGACCGCGACGAAGCCGAGAACGGCGATCGCGAGGCCGCGAGCCCCCGCCGATACCGCGGCGGCATGACCGCTGCGGTCGAGCCGCACGAAGAGCGAATCGACGGGGCCGTCGTCGCCGTCGCGCCACGCGCGGGTCACGGAGCCGAGCAGGGCCGGCACCGCGAAGACGGCGGTGGGCAGCAGGACGGCCTGCCAGGTCTCGACGACGGCGTACGGAGTCGAGGCTGTCGCGGCGAGGATGGCCGAAACGACGGCGACCGTCGCCGCCCCCGCGAGCACCCCCGTGAAGCCGGCTCCGGCTCCGGCGGCGCGCGATCCCGACCGCGCGGCGAAAAGCGCCATGAGCAGCGCCACGGCGAGGGGCGCGAGCGAGAGCGAGAACGACATCGCGTCGGCGCCGATACCGGTTCCCACCGTGTACTCCTGCGGCAGCGTCACCTGCAGCGGCACCAGGTTCCCGAACTGCCAGAGGCGCACCGACGCGGGCCAGAGCGACGACCAGTCGGCTCCACCACCGAAGGCGACGGCCCAGAGGACGGTCAGCGGCGCCAGGGCCGCGGCAACGCCGACGGCCACCGCGACGAGGGCGTCGAAGGCGGAGAGGAGGGCGACGAGCAGGCGATTCATGCCTGATCGACCCTACCCAGCGAGCCTGTGCGTGTCGGGCGGACGCGCGCGGGGCGCTACCGTCTTCTCGGAGGATTTTGTGAACACTACGCAATCGCGCGCGCCCCAGGGTGCCATCGACCGCTTCTTCGACATCAGCCGACGCGGCTCGACGATCGGCACGGAGGTCCGCGGCGGCCTCGTGACCTTCGTCACGATGGCCTACATCGTGATCCTGAACCCGATCATCCTGTCGGGCAAGCCGGATGTCGCGGGGACCACCCTCGACTTCGCGGCGGTCAGTGCCGCGACCGCTCTGACGGCGGGTGTCATGACCATCCTGTTCGGGCTCATCACGCGTCTGCCCTTCGCCTTCGCCGCCGGCCTGGGCATCAACGCCTTCGTCGCGTTCGGGGTCGTCGGCGAGGTCACGTGGGCAGAGGCGATGGCGCTCGTCATGATCAACGGCGTCATCATCGTGCTGCTGGCGGCCACCGGCCTGCGCAAGCTCATCTTCGACGCGGTGCCCGTGCAGCTGAAGCTCGCGATCACGGTGGCCATCGGCCTGTTCATCGCGTTCATCGGTTTCGTCAACTCCGGGTTCGTGACCTCGACCGGACAGGCCTCTCCCCCGGTCGGTCTCGGCGTCGGCGGGTCCGTCGCGTCGGTGCCGACCCTGATGTTCGTCATCACCCTCCTGCTGACCGGCATCCTCGTCGCTCGCAAGGTCAAGGGCGGCATGCTCATCGGCATCGTCACGGGCACGGTCCTGTCGATCGTCGTCGAGGCGATCTGGCACCTCGGCGCGGCCACCGAGAACCCCGGCGGGTGGGGACTGACCGTCCCGGCCCTCTCCGGCTCGCCTGTCAGCGTCCCCGACCTGAGCCTCATCGGCGCAGTCGACTTCGGGTTCGACCTCGGCAAGGTGAGCATCGTGACCCTCGTCATGCTCGTCTTCACCCTCGTCTTCTCCAACTTCTTCGACGCGATGGGCACCATGACCGGACTCGCGAAGGAGGCGAACCTCGCCGACGCGAAGGGCGACTTCCCGCGCATCAAGTCGGCGCTGATCGTCGAGGGCGTCGGTGCGATCGCGGGTGGCGCGACGAGCTCGTCGTCGGCCACGGTCTTCGTCGAGTCCGGCTCGGGCATCGGCGAGGGCGCGCGCACGGGCCTCGCCAACGTCGTGACGGGCCTCGTCTTCCTGCTGGCGATGTTCTTCACGCCGCTGACCTCGATCGTGCCCACCGAGGTCGCCGCGGCGGCACTGGTCATCGTCGGAGCCATGATGCTGTCGCAGATCGCGCACATCGACCTGACCGACTTCCGCGTCCTGCTGCCGGTGTTCCTCACGGCGACCGTCATGCCGCTCACCTACTCGATCGCCAACGGCATCGGTGCGGGCTTCATCTCGTGGGTGCTCGTCAACGCTCTCTCGGGCCGCGTCAAGCAGATCAGCCCGCTGCTGTGGGTCGTCGCCGGCGGATTCGTGATCTTCTTCGCCCGCGGGCCCCTCGAGGCGCTCCTCGGAGTCTGACCCGACCGCGGCGCGCCGCCGCCGGGCGCAACTCCGGAGAACAGCGAAGGGGCGGATGCCGCAGCATCCGCCCCTTCGTCGTATCCCGAAGTCAGAGCTTCTCGATGATCTCCCGCATGAGCGCGGCGGTCTCGGAAGGCGTCTTGCCGACCTTGACTCCGGCGGCCTCGAGGGCCTCCTTCTTCGCCTGCGCCGTGCCCGCCGAGCCCGAGACGATGGCGCCGGCGTGGCCCATGGTCTTGCCCTCGGGGGCGGTGAAGCCCGCGACGTAGCCGACGACCGGCTTGGAGACGTGCGCCTTGATGTACTCGGCCGCGCGCTCTTCGGCGTCGCCGCCGATCTCGCCGATCATGACGATGGCCTTCGTCTCGGGGTCGGCTTCGAACGCCGCGAGGGCGTCGATGTGCGTGGTGCCGATGATCGGGTCGCCGCCGATGCCGATGGCGGTCGAGAAGCCGAGGTCGCGCAGCTCGAACATCATCTGGTAGGTCAGGGTGCCCGACTTCGACACGAGGCCGATCGGGCCCTTGCCCGTGATGTTCGCCGGCGTGATGCCCGCGAGAGCCTCGCCGGGCGTGATGATGCCGGGGCAGTTCGGCCCGATGATGCGGGTCTTGTTGCCCTTCGACTTCGCGTAGGCCCAGGCTTCGGCCGACTCGCCGACGGGCACGCCCTCGGTGATGACGACGAGGAGGGGGATCTCGGCGTCGATGGCCTCGACCATGGCGTCCTTGGTGAACGCGGGCGGCACGAACGCGACCGAGACGTCGGCGCCGGTCTTCTCGATCGCCTCGGCGACCGATCCGAACACGGGCAGCTCGACGGCGTTTCCGTCGGCATCGGTGTGCGAGACGGTGGTGCCGGCCTTGCGGGCGTTGACGCCGCCGACGATGTTGGTGCCCGCCTTGAGCATCAGCGCGGTGTGCTTGGTGCCCTCACCGCCCGTGATGCCCTGGACGATGACCTTGGAGTCCTTGTTGAGGTAGATAGACATGTCGTTGGTCCTTTTCGCGTCCGGAGCTCAGGCGTTCGCCAGCTCGGCGGCCTTGTCGGCGCCCTCGTCCATACCGGCGGCGAGGGTCACGAGCGGGTGGTTCGCGTCGGCGAGGATCGCGCGGCCCTCGTCGACCTGGTTGCCGTCGAGACGCACGACGAGCGGCTTGGTCGCCGAGTCGCCCAGGATCTCGAGGGCCTTGACGATGCCCTCCGCGACGGCGACGCACGACGTGATGCCGCCGAAGACGTTGACGAAGACGCTCTTGACCTGCTCGTCGCCGAGGATGACGTCGAGACCCGAGGCCATGACCTGGGCGTTCGCGCCGCCGCCGATGTCGAGGAAGTTCGCGGGCTTGACGCCGCCGTGCTTCTCGCCGGCGTAGGCGACGACGTCGAGGGTCGACATGACCAGACCCGCACCGTTGCCGATGACCCCGACCTGACCGTCGAGCTTGACGTAGTTCAGGCCCGATTCCTTGGCCTTGGCCTCGAGCGGGTCTGCGGCGCCCTTGTCCTCGAGCTCCTCGTGCTCGGGGTGGCGCACTTCGCTGGCGTTCTCGTCGAGCGAGACCTTGCCGTCGAGGGCGACGATGTCACCGGCGCCCGTGCGGACGAGCGGGTTCACCTCGACGAGGGTCGCGCCCTCGCCCTTGTAGACGTCGTAGAGCTTGACGAACACGTCCGAGACCTTCTCGACGAGGTCGTCGGGGAAGTTCGCGGCCCGGGCGATCTCGACCGCCTTGTCCTTGTCGATGCCCTGCAGCGGGTCGACCTCGATGCGCGCGAGCGCCTCGGGACGCTCGACGGCGAGCTCCTCGATCTCCATGCCGCCCTCGACCGAGCACAGGCTCAGGTACGAGCGGTTGGCGCGGTCGAGCAGCACCGAGAAGTAGAACTCCTCGGCGATGTCGGCGCCCTGCGCGATCATGACGCGCTGGACCACGTGGCCCTTGATGTCGAGGCCCAGGATGGCCTCGGCTGCGGCGTATGCCTCGTCGGGGGTCTTGGCGACCTTGACGCCGCCGGCCTTGCCGCGACCTCCGGTCTTGACCTGAGCCTTGACGACGACGACACCGCCGATCTTCTCGGCCGCCGCCTTCGCCTCCTCAGGGGTGTCGGCGATGATGCCGGCGAGCACCGGCACCTCGTACTTCTCGAACAGGTCTCGGGCCTGGTACTCGTAAAGGTCCACTGCAATCCTTCGCTGGGCGACGGTGGGTGATGGGCGTGAAGAATCTCGATGTCGAGAGATCGCCCGATCGGAAAGCCTACTACCCGCGCCTGACGGCCCCGTGTCCGCTCCCCGCCGAACGGAGGGGGCGGTGTCAGATCCAGCCGCGCTCGCGCGCCATGATCGCCGCCTGCTGCCGGGTGGCGAGATGGAGCTTGCCCAGCACCGACGAGACGTGGTTGCGGACCGTGCCCGCCGACAGATGCAGCGTCGCCGCGATCTCGGCGATCGTCTCGCCTCGGGCACCTGCCCGCAGCACGTCGAGCTCCCGATCGGTGAGGGGGCTCCGCTCGTCGCTGAGGGCATCGGCGGCGATCTCGGGGTCGACGTAGCGTCGCCCCGCGGCGACCTCGCGGATGACGGCGGCGACGTCGTCGGCGCGGCGGGATTTCGGCACGAAGCCGTCGACGCCGGCGCTCAGCGCGCGTCGCAGCACGCCCGGCCGCGCGTGCCGGGTGACCACGACGCAACGCGCCGGAACCCGCTGCCGGATGCGGGCCGCCGCCTCGACCCCGTCGATGCCGGGCATCTCGAGGTCGAGCAGACAGACGTCGGGGCGCAGCTCGAGCGCCCGCTCCACCGCGCTCTCGCCGTCGCGGCATTCGGCGATCACCTCGAGGTCGTCCTCGAGCCGGAGCAGCGCGGCGAGGGCGGAACGGATCATGTCCTCGTCGTCGGCGATGAGCACGCGGATCATCGCGGCATCCCCTCGTCCGCTCGCCCCCGCCTCGCGGCGGCCACCGGGGTTTCCGCCGGCACCGAGACGACGACCTCGAACCGGTCGTGCTCGCGGCGGGTCCGCAGATCGCCGCCGGCCACCCCGACCCGGTGCGAGATGCCCGCGAGCCCCGAGCCTGCGCCGAGCGACGACGTCGGACCCGGGTCGTTGGCGAAGACGAGGCGCCAGTATCCGCCGTCGCGATCGAGCCGCACCTCCGCCCACCGGCCGCCGCCGTGCTTGAGGACGTTCGTCGTGCACTCCCGGATCACCGGACCCAGAAGGTCTGCGGGCGCGAGGACCGCATCGGCGTCCACATCCGACCGCACCGCGATTCCAGCCGCGCGCAGCAGATCGGCGGCGTTGGCCAGCTCGTCGGGCAGGGGCACGCCGCGGAAGCGTCCGGCGAGCTCGCGCGTTCCCGCACGCGCCGCATCGACCGAGGCGCGGGCCAGACGGATCTGTTCGCCCGCGGCATCCGGATCGCGCTCGAGCATCCGCTCGGCGAGTTCCAGCTGCAGCGCGATCACCTGCAGATGGTGCCCCTGCAGGTCGTGCAGCTCCCCCGCCAGGCGCAGCCGCTCCTGCGTCGCGGCCAGGCGCGACTCGGTCGCACGCGCACGATCGAGCTCGAGCACGACGTCCCAGGACCACAGCGACAGGGCGATGGAGGCCGGCAGGGCGACGGCGAAGACGAGGAGAGCGAACGTCAGCGAGCCTGCGCCCTCGATACGGGCGCGCTCGGCGAACCAGAGCGCGACGAGCGCGGCCTCGACGAGGATCACACCGCGCCACCGGATGCCGGGCCCCCAGCGCACCAGGCACAGGATCGTCGCCAGGACCGAGGCCGCGAACAGCACCGACACGGTCGCCGCGCCGAGCAGCACCGACCCGCCCACACCCAGCAGAACCGGCCACGACAGGAAGCGGCGCAGGCGGGGCGGGCGATCGGCCTCGCCGACATCGCCGTCGGTGCGGTATCGAACGAGCAGCACGACCGTCGAGACCAGGACGGCGACCGAGCCGACCGCGTACCCGACGATCACCGCCGGATCCTCCAGGCGGGTACGGACCAGCAGCGCCCACAGGCCCCAGATGCCGAGCGCCGAGATCATGAAGAACACCACGGATGCGGCGATGTACCACGAGGTGGCCACGACCTCGCGGGCGAGCGTCGTGCTGCGCGGCGCGGCTGCCGGTCGGGGGTCGCGGTCGTTCACGAGGCCCACAGTACGACCATGACGTTTGTCACGGTCCGGGTCGCGGAACCTCCCGGACTCCCGTGACGCCCCGGCACTCCCGCGAGCGTCGGGCCGCCGCTGGGATGGATCCATGACCAATCCCTTCGCAGACCTCATCCTCGGCTTCCAGGACCTCGTCGCCCGGATGCCCGACATCCTCCAGCCCGTCATCGTCGCCCTCGCCGGCGCGGTGCCTTTCATCGAGGGCGAGGGCGCCGCGGGCATCGGCATCATCGGCGGCATCCACCCCGTCGTCGCCGCGCTGGCCGGCGCCATCGGCAACTTCGTCTGCGTCGCGGTCGTCGTGCTCGTGGCCGCTCGTGTCCGCACGGCTGTGACGACGCGCGGCGGGGCGTCCGAGAAGCCGAAGTCGGCCCGAAGCGAGAAGTTCCAGAAGGCGTACCACCGCTACGGCACCCCGGGCGTGAGCCTACTCGGTCCGCTTCTGCTGCCCACGCAGTTCACCGCCGCCGCCCTGACCGCCACCGGAGTGCCCCCGCGCACCGTCCTGCTCTGGCAGGGAGCGGCGATCGCGATGTGGACGACGATCATCACGCTGTTCATCACCGGAGTGCTCTACGTCGCCACCTGACGCGCACGCAACCCCCAGGCCGTATTCAGCGGCGGGCATGCCGCGGAATGCAGGATGGGGACATGACCGCCCTCGAGTCCCGCCCGTGGCTGTCGGCCTACGCCGACGGCGTCCCCGCCGAGATCGACGAGGTGACGCAGACCCTGCCGGAGATGCTCGCCGCGACCGTCGAACGGCACGGCAACCGGACCGCTCTGGGATTCTTCGGCGCCACCATGACGTATCGCGAGCTCGGCGCGAACGTCGACCGGGCCGCCGAGGGGCTGCGCCGGCTCGGGGTGACCGCGGGCGACCGGGTGGCGATCGTGCTGCCCAACTGCCCGCAGCACGTCGTCGCGTTCTACGCCGCGCTGCGCCTCGGCGCGATCGTCGTCGAGCACAACCCGCTCTACACGGCCCGCGAGCTGCGCCACCAGTTCGAGGACCACGGCGCGCGCTTCGCCATCGTGTGGGACAAGACCGTCGACACCATCGCCGACTTCCCGACCGATCTGCGCGTCGAGCGCATCATCAGCGTCGACGTCACCGAGGCGCTCCCCCGCGGCAAGCGGATGCTGCTCCGGCTGCCGATCGCGAAAGCACGGGAGTCGCGCGCCCAGCTGACCGCGAAGCCGCGGACCAAGGATGCACTGCCCTGGTCGAAGCTCGTCGACCACCGCCCCCTGTCGCGTCGTGTGGCGGGCCCGGCCCTCGACGACACGGCGTTGCTCCAGTACACCAGCGGCACGACCGGCATCCCCAAGGGCGCCGTCCTGAGCCACCGCAACCTGCGGGCCAACGCGATGCAGGGGCGAGCGTGGGTTCCCGGGCTCGTCGAGGGCGAGGAGACGTTCTACGGCGTCCTGCCGCTCTTCCACGCCTACGGCATGACGCTCTGCCTGACCTTCGCGATGAGCATCGGAGCCAAGCTCGTGCTCTTCCCGAAGTTCGATGTCGGCCTCATGGCGGATGCCGCGAAGAAGAGCCCGCCGACGTTCCTCCCCGCCGTGCCGCCGATCTACGACCAGCTCGCCCGCGCAGCATCCCGCGGCACCATCGACCTCTCGCGCGTGCGGTTCGCGATCTCGGGAGCGATGAGCCTGCCGGTCGCCACCGTCCGCCGCTGGGAGGACACCACGGGCGGGCTGCTCGTCGAGGGCTACGGCATGACCGAGTCCTCGCCCGTCGCGCTCGGCAATCCCATGGGTCCCTCACGCCGCCCCGGCACCGTGGGGGTGCCGTTCCCGAGCACGGACATCCGCATCGTCAACCCCGACGACCCGTCGGTCGACCGCGAACCGGGCGAGGAGGGCGAACTGCTCCTGCGCGGTCCCCAGGTGTTCTCGGGCTACTGGCGCCGCCCCGCCGAGACCGCCGACGCGCTGCTGCCCGGCGGCTGGCTGCGCACCGGAGACATCGCCGTCGTCTCGCCCGACGGTTTCGTCACGATCGTCGACCGGCTCAAGGAGCTGATCATCACCGGCGGGTTCAACGTCTCGCCCAGCGAGGTCGAAGACACCCTGCACGCGCACCCCGACGTGGAGGCGGCGGCCGTCGTCGCGGCTCCCCGCTCATCCGGTGGCGAGGAGGTCGTCGCCGCGGTCGTGTTGCGCGAGGGCGCTTCGCTCGACGTCGAGGGGCTCCGCGACTTCTGCCGGACGCGTCTGGCCGCGTACAAGGTCCCGCGCCGCATCGTCGCGGTCGACGACCTGCCCCGGTCGCTCATCGGCAAGGTGCTGCGACGTCAGGTGCGCGAACAGCTGCTCGCGCGGGACTGACATCTCGGGTCAGCGCAGACGTCGCAGGCCCGTCGAGGCGGGACCCTCGATGCGCTCGCCGTCGGGGGTGAAGCGCGACGCGTGCAGCGGGCAGTCCCACGTGCACTCGAGGTCGTTCCACTCGAGCACACCGCCCATGTGCGGGCAGATCGCGCTGACCGCCCGCGTCTGACCGTCGACCGTCGAGACGCCCACCGGCCGAGCGTGGTGCTGCGCGACGGTCCCTTCGCCTTCCGCGGGCTGCGCGACCGGGGTGGACCGGGCCAGCGCCGCGGTCCAGCCCTGCGCGGCGACGGCTCCGACCTTCGCGTTCTCGGACACCCCGCGCGCCAGGTCTGCGGGCACCGTCAATCGCGTTCCGATGACCGTCATCCAGGTCGGCCGCTCGCGCATCTTCTCGCCGCGCAGTTCGCTGGCGATCCGCAGGGCCGCTGCCGGCGCGTTCGTGAGCCCCCACTTGGCGTAGCCGGTCGCGAAGCGCACGCGACCGAGCGAGCGCGGCATCGAGCCGATGAACGGCACGAGGTTGTGCGAGGTGTAGTCCTGCGCCGACCAGCGGTGGGTCTCCGCGCCCACCGGGAACGTGTCCCGGGCCCACGCGATGAGCTCGTCGAGCTTCGCGAGCTCGCTGTCGATCCGGCCGACCGGGTGTCCGGCGCCGCCGACGATGAGCTGCGGTGACCGCTCCGGGCCGGCGCCGTCGGCGGCCGTCGCGGTGCGCACCGACCGGGTGGGGCTGTCGGCCGACAGGTACATGCCGGCGTGCACCTCGCCCTCGAGGTCGAACGACACGCACGCCGACCGCATCCCGCTCACCTTGGCGAAGTAGAGCCCCCGATCGGTGATGGGGGCGCCCGTGGCGAGCACGATCTTCCCGGCGAACAGCGGGCCCGCCTCGGTGTCGACCCGCGGCCTCGGCACGACCCGTACCCGGCTCGCCGCCGTGCCCAGGTGGAGCCGACCTCCGGCCGCGACGAACGCGGTCGCCAGTGCCGCCAGCAGGCTCATGGGGTCGATCGCGCGCTGATCATCCAGAGCGACGGCGCTGGTCATGTGGACGGGACTAGCGGCGAGCTCGTCGGCGCTCGCGAGCCGCACGTCGAGGCCCGCCTCCCGGGCCGCCCGGTACTCCTCGGTCACGGCCGCCACGCCCTCGGCCCCCTGCGCATGCGTGTACGCGGTGCGGGTCGTGGTCGAGACCCCGAGCTCGTCCGCGGCGCGGGTGATCCACTCGAAGCCGTCGCGGTTCGCGTCGACGTAGGCCCGGACGAGGGATGCCGGGTGGTGACGGCGGAGCGATGACAGCGTCGTGCCCTGCAGAAGCGAGATCTTGCCGGTGTTCGAGCCCGAGGCGAGCTCGCCGATGCCGCCGCGCTCGACGATCGCGACATCCATGCCGCTCCGGACCAGCTCGAGGGCGGTGGCGAGGCCGGTCAGCCCCGCGCCCACGATGATCACGTCGTGGCGTCGACCGGGTTCGAACGGCGTTCCGGCGGGCACGGCGACGTCGGACTTCCAGAGCGCGGTCATCCTCGCAGTCAACGCCGAGCGCCGGACGGCGGCAAGCGACTTGACACTAGGCTCGGTGCCCATGACCGAGGCCTCCCGCACCCCCGGCGACCCTCTGGTGGCCGCGGCCGTCGCGATGTTCGACGAGCAGGGGTACGAGCGCACCTCGGTCGACGACATCGCGCGGGCGGCGGGTCTGTCGCGGTCGACGTTCTTCCGGCAGTACGGCGGCAAGGACGACGTGGTCTTCGCCGACCACGACGTCGCGATCGCGACGCTGCGCACGCTGCTCGAGACGCCGCACGAGAGCCCGTGGCGGGCCGTGTGCGACGCCGCCCTCGCCGCCTTCGACCACTTCGCGGGCGACGTCGAGCTGGCGCGGCGTCGATACCGGGTGGTGCGAGGCGTCCCCGCGTTGCGCGAGCGCGAGATCGTGATGGTCTTCCGGTACGAGCGGCTCTTCGGCGACCACCTGCGCGAACGCCTGCCCGGCCTCGACCCCGCCGAGGCCGTCGCCTTCAGCGCGGCCGTGACCGCGGTGCACAATCATGTCCTGCGCCGCCTCTTGCGCGGCGACGACGCCGTCACGCGAGCCACGGTGGAAGCCGCGCTGGACGACCTGCTGCATCGCTTCGGCGTGCACCCCGACGGTCAGGCGCCCGCCGCCGACGACGTCGTGGTGGCCGTCTTCCCCCGCCGCATGCCGCTCGCCGAGGTCACCCGCCGTCTCCGCGCCGATCTCTCCTGAGTGCAACCGGTGACACTCAGTGCCATTCGAGGCGATACTGGATGTCATGAGCGATGAAGCCGACCGTGATCTCGACGCGCTCCCCGGCGAGCGCGTCGCCTCGTATGTCCTGACGGGACGCCGCGACACCGACTACTACGGCGTCTTCGCCGACGTCGACGACGAGGACCGGGCCGCCTGGAACCGCGCCCGCGCCTTCGTCGACGAGGTGGGCGACCGGATGCAGCAGGCCTGGGACGCCGCGACCTATCCGCTCGATCTCGTGCGGCGGATGGGTGAGCTCGACCTCTTCGTCGACGGCATCGAGCATGCGGACCTGACGCGCATCACGCCGCTCGGGGCGGGCCTGGTGACGATGGAGATCTCCCGCGGCGACGGCTCGCTCGGCACGGCGCACGCGGTGCAGGGCGGGCTCGCGCTGCGCACCCTCGCGCTGTTCGGCTCGCCCGCCCAGCAGGAACGCTGGCTGCGCCCCCTCGCGACGGGCGAGGTGCTGGGCAGCTTCGCCCTCACCGAGCCCGACCACGGCTCCGACTCGGTCTCGCTCGAGACCGTCGCCCGCCGCGAGGGCGACGAGTGGGTGCTCCGCGGCGCCAAGAAGTGGATCGGCAACGGCGCCTCGGGCGGCATCACGTTCGTGTGGGCACGCGTCGACGACGAGGGCGATGATCTGCACGGCTCGGTGCGCTGCTTCCTGGTCGAGCAGGACCGCCCGGGCTACACCGGCACTGTCATCGCGGGCAAGGCATCGCTCCGCGGCATCCACCAGGCTCACGTGGCCCTGCGCGACGTGCGGCTTCCGGCCGACGCGGTGCTGGCGGGCACGAGGTCGTTCCGGGATGCCTCGACCGTCCTCTACGCCACCCGCTCGGGGGTCGCGTGGTCGGCGCTCGGCCACGCGACGGCCTGCTACGAGGCGGCGGTCACCTATGCCGGCGAACGCATCCAGTTCGGGCGGCCGCTCGCCCGCTCGCAGATGGTGCAGGAGCGCCTCGCGCAGATGCTCGACGAGCTCACCGCGATGCAGCTCTACTGCCGCCGCCTCGCCGACCTCGAGACCGCCGGCGGCCTGCGCCCGACCCAGGCCTCCCTGGCGAAGTACCACAACACCCGCGCCGCACGGCGGATCGCCCAGGTCGCGCGCGACCTGCTCGGCGGCAACGGCATCCTGCTCGAGAACGGGGTCATGCAGCACATGGCCGACATCGAGGCGATCCACACCTACGAGGGGACCGAGAGCGTGCAAGCGCTGTTGCTCGGCCGCGACATCACCGGCGTCGGCGCGTTCACCTGAGCGCCGGCCGGCGAACTGCGGCTCAGCGCGCGCGCCGGCGCAAAACGATGACCGCCACGAGCGCGATGATCCCCGCGCCCAGCACGACGACGGCGATCGACGACCAGGGCACAGCCGGCGTCGAGAACCCCGAGGATGCCGCTTCGGGCAGCGGCACGCGATCGTCGCCGAGCGAGATCGGGGTCACTGCGACCTCGCCGGCGGCGAAGAACAGCGGCGTAATCGGCAGCTCGATGCGCTGCGTCGCCGAGCCGCCGGGCAGCACCTCGAGCGCTTCACCGGCGCCGCCGCCCGGCATGAGTCCGAGCGGCCCCGCGGCCTCGGCGGCGGCGCTCGCCCCGAACCGGACGTTGCCGGTATTGGTCACCTGATACTCGACCGTCAGGGTCCCGGGCGCGAACGGAATCCACGACGGTGTGAAGCTCGCCGTGGCGGCGTCGATCCGCAGCGCGGGGGCGATATCGCCGGCAACCTGCAGGTGCACGCGCACCCCGACCCGGTGCGTCACCGTCACCCCCGCCTGGTCGGCGCTGAGTCCGACGACGATCCCCGCGGGGTGGTCGCCGGGTGTCGCGTCCGCCGGGACGGTGATCGTCACCGGCAGCACCCGGGTCTCGCCCGCCGCCAGGGCCAGCGACCCGCCGTCGAGCCCGTCGACATCGATCCAGGCGCCGCCCGCCGCCGGCGCGTCCGTGCGGACGTCGTAAGCACCGTCGGCGCCGACGACCCCGTCACCGGCGGTGACGGCGAAGACGGCGGGTTCGGCGGAGTGGTTGGTGACCGCGACGGCGTCGGTGATCGCGGCGCCCGGGTCGATGGTGTGCCGCAGCGACACCCGGCCGTCGGGTCCTGCAGCGTCGGCGGGGACGACGCCCCACTCGATCGCGGGGGACTCCGGCGCGGCAGCCGATGCCGGAACGACGGTGAGTGAAGCGGACGCCGTGAGCGCGACGAGGACGCCGGTCGCCAGCAGCACGGCACGGACGAGAGGGATGCGGGGCATGGTGTCTCCGGTGAGCGTGGGCGGGGACGGGCGGGAGCCCGCCCCCGCCGATGGGGGTGTGCTGCGCGGGACGCTCAGTCCTGCGCGAACAGGGTGAGCGTGATCTCGCTGCCGTAGCGACCGCCCGCTGCCTCGGCGGGGATCGACAGGTCGAGATCAGCGCCCACGACCGTCGCGCCCAGGCGCGACGTGCGGTCCGCCGCCGCCAGAGTCGCGGGAGCCTCGAGGGTCGCGCGCCCGCCCGCGGCGGCGCCCGACTCCGACCGGACCACGCGCGGCGTCCAGGCGAGGTTCTCTGCCGCGAGCGTGCGGTTGCCCGCGACGAAATCGGTCGCGGAGCCCGCGAGCGTCCAACCGCGTCCCTGAGCGCGGACCTCATTGCGCGTATCGGCGACCGTCACGAGCGGCAGAGCGGCGTCGAGCCCCTCCCCCGAACCGCTGAACGACACGCGCTCGCCGTGGCCGGCGACGCTCAGGCTCAGGGCCCCCTCCGCCTGACGCCCCGCGACCGTGGCCTCGAGCGCCACCGCATCCGCCGAGCTGCGCTCGCCGTGTCCGAGGAAGTCGAAGATCGTCTCGCCGATCGCGGTGTTGTCGAGATAGGCGCCGCGGACGACGTCCCACTGATCGGCGCGCGCCTCGAGCACCTCGGCCCCGGCGCCCTTGGCGAAGAGCGGAACGAGCGCGTTGGTGTGTCCACCCGAGTGCCAGGTGAGGTCCGGCAGCTGACCCGCCGTTCCGGTCATCGGCGTCCATCCGGCCTCGGGACCGGCGCCCGCACCCGCGAGGTAGCCGGTCTCGTGGTCTGCGGTGACGACGACGAGCGTCTCGTCCCAGCTGCTGTTCTCCTCGACCCACGCCTCGACGGCCTCGACGGCGTCGTTGAAGGCGATCTGCTCCTCGATCAGGCGCGTGGTCTGGTTCGCGTGGCCGGCCCAGTCGACCGCCCCGCCCTCGACCATGAGGAAGAAGCCCTCGTCGCCCGTGTCGAGCACGTTGAGCGCGCCGCGAGCGAGCGTGTCCAGGTCGGGGACGTCGTTCGCGGGATCGGTGTACGGCAGCACGGCATCGTTGGCGAGACCGGGACGGTTGTACTGCAGCGTCTCGGCCACCTGCGCGAGGCCGAACACCTTCTCGGGGACGGCGGTGCCTGCGGCGAGAGCTTCGAAGTCGGCTCTGTCGTCGATGAAGCTGTAGGGCGTGGCGCCCGTCGACACCCGCTCGTAGTCGTTCTGCGCGATCCAGGTCCAGTCGGCGGCACGCGACTGGTGTCCGTCGGTGTACATCGGGTGCCCGCCGCCCATGAGGACGTCCACGCCGCTGTCGATCATCTCCGCCGCCAGGCCCTGGTAGTCGTTGCGGTCGGCGTTGTGGGCGATGAAGCCCGCGGGGGTGGCGTGGTTGAAGGGCACGGAGGTGACGAGCCCGACCTTCTTACCGACCTCCTGCGCCTGCTCGCCGACGGTGAGCAGGCGGTCCCCGCCCGGCTCGAAGCCGAGGGTCCCGTTGTTCGTCTTCACACCGGTTCCGAGCGCCGTGCCCGCTGCCGCGGAGTCGGTGGCGCCCGAAGCGACCCAGTCGAAGTCTCCCCACGCCTTCTCGGTGACGTACTCCGCCCGACCCGAGGCCGAGTAGTGCGACTGGGCGACCTGAACGGGCCAGGTCTCGTAGGCCTGACCGGGCGTGGCCGCCTCGTGCGCGATCGCGCCGGTCGCGGGATCGACGGTGACCTGGTGCGCGCTCGTTCCGTGCTCATACAGGCTCGCGGCGTCGAACTGGTTGTAGCCCGCGCCGTCCGAGATCATCAGGATGACGTTCTTCGGAAGGGATGCCGGGTCGGCCTCGGTCGCGCCCGCGGCGATGGCGGGTGCCGACGCGAGGGCGAGGCCGGTGACGATGCTCGTCGCCGTCAATGTGCAGGCGCGCGTGTGCGCTCTCCGTTGCATGGAGATCCTCTTTCGTATCTGGGGGGAGGTGCGAAAGCCGCCGCGTGCGGGCGGCCCTTCAACGGTGGTCGGCGCAGGTGGCCACCCGCCGACACCTGAGCGACGGGTCGGTGAACGGGAGGAGCCGCGGACGTGACCGCCGTCGCCGCTGCCCTGCCCCGCGAGCGCCTCGAGCGCAACCCCGCGTCAGGGGCGTCGCGGTCCGCTAGCGTCGTCGTCATGAGCCTGTTCCGACGGAGACCGCGGCCCGAGATCGTGCTGGCGGATGCCATCGACCGCGACGCCGAGCGACCTCCCGCAGGCCTGTGGGCCGACGGCTTCGGGCGGCTGGCCATCCGCGGAGTGCAGATCATCGTCCTGGTAATCCTCGCGATCGGCGTCGTCTACGTGCTGCGCCAGGTGTCCGTCGTCGCGATCCCGCTGATCCTCGCGCTCATCTTCGCGTGCGCGTTCGCGCCGGCCATGAGCTGGATGCGTCGGCACGGCGTACCGTCGCTGCTCGCGACGATCATCACCCTGCTCACGATCGTGCTGCTGCTCAGCGGCCTCTCGTGGCTCATCGTGTGGGCGGTCCGCGACCAGTGGGACGATCTGTACTCGCAGGCCGAGGAAGGATTCCAGCAGCTCGTCGCGTGGGCGCAGACCCTTCCCTTCTCGATCGATCAGAGCCAGATCGACGAGTGGCTGGGCGCCCTCGGCGACTTCGTCACCAGCGCTCAGTTCGGCTCGGGCGCCATCGCCGGCGTGAGCGCGGTCGCGACCTTCATCACCGGCGCGGTGCTGATGGTGGTGATCCTGTTCTTCTTCCTCAAGGACGGCCCGCGCATGTGGGAGTTCCTGCTGCGCCCGTTCCGCGGGGCGAACGAGCAGCGGGCTCGCCGTATCGGCGACAAGACGGTCGTGGTGCTCGGCTCCTACATCCGCGGCACCGCCGCCGTCGCCTTCGTCGACGCGGTCGGCATCTTCATCGCGCTGCTCGCCCTCCAGGTTCCGCTCGCCATCCCCCTGGCCGTGCTCGTCTTCCTCCTGGCCTTCATCCCCATCGTCGGTGCGACGCTCGCCGGCATCCTGGCCGCGCTCGTCGCACTCGTCGCGAACGGCCCGCTCAATGCGGTCCTCGTCGTCGGTGCCGTCGTGCTCGTCAACCAGCTCGAGGGCAATTTCCTGCAGCCGGTCCTCATGGGCCGCACGATGAAGCTGCACTCGTTCGTCGTGCTCGTCGCTCTGACCGCCGGCACCGCGATCGGCGGCATCCTGGGCACCCTGCTCGCCGTGCCCATCACCGCCGTCGTCTGGGGGATCGTGCAGGTGTGGGACGGGCCGAACCTGCCCGCCCGCTGGGCCCGACCGAAGCCGCGCGAGCAGCTGCGCGCCTGAGGAACCGCGATGACCTACGACATCCCCGCGCCGATGCTGGCCAAAGCGGTGCCCGCCATTCCGGATGCCGGGCCCCGCGGCGCGGGGCTGTCGTTCGAGCCGAAGTGGGACGGATTCCGCGCGATCGTCTCCTGGGACGGCGAGAGGGTCGAGATCGGAAGCCGCGGTTCGAAGCCGCTCACCCGGTACTTCCCCGAGCTCGTCGACGCCTTCTCGAGGCTGCTCCCCGAGCCGTGCCTCATCGACGGTGAGATCGTCGTGGCCACCGACACCGGTGCCGGCCGGCGGCTGCAGTGGGAGGCTCTGTCGCAGCGGATCCACCCCGCGGCCTCGCGCGTGGCGCTGCTGAGCGAGCAGACACCTGCCATGTTCATCGCGTTCGATCTCCTGGCCCGCGGCGAGCGAGACCTGCAGGCCGAGGCCTTCTCACGGCGGCGTGAGGAACTCGTCGAGCTGCTGCGTGACGTGCCCGATCCGATCCACGTGACGCGCGCGACCGACGACGTGCGCACCGCGCGTCGCTGGCTCGCGGAGTTCGAAGGCGCCGGCCTCGACGGCGTCGTCGCCAAGCCCGTGGATCAGCCCTACGCCCCGGGCAAGCGCACGATGCTCAAGATCAAGCATGCCCGCACGGCGGACGTCGTCGCGATCGGATACCGCATCCACAAGTCCGGCACCGGGGTCGGCTCCCTGCTCGTCGGGCTGTACGGCGATGACGGCGAGCTGCACGGGGTCGGCGGGGTGTCCGCGTGGAGCGACAAGCGGCGCCGTGAGCTGATCGACGAGCTCGAGCCGCTGGTCGAGCGGGATGCCGCCGGGGCGGCCGTCACCGGCGAATCCGACCGCTCGCGCTTCGCATCGTCGAAGGATGTCTCATTCGTGAGGCTGCGACCCGAGCTCGTGCTCGAGGTGCGCTACGACCAGCTCGAGGGGCGGCGGTTCCGCCACACCGTGCAGTTCGAGCGGTGGCGCCACGACCGGGATGCCCGCTCGTGCACCTTCGACCAGCTCGAGACCGTCGCCGCCTACGACCTGGCCGACGTTCTGGACTGACGGCGGGCGACACCGGCCGTTCACGCCGCGGCCACCGATCGTTGTCGGCGCCTTCCTAGCGTTCGGGGGTCGATCCCCCCTGCATCCGAAGGACACTGCATGCACCTCGCTCCCTCTGGTTCCGATCCATCCCGGCGCCGCACGGGCATCCCCCTGGCCGTGGCGGCCCTCGCCGTCACGACCCTCGCTCTCGGCGTCGCCGCGCCCGCGAACGCGGCCGCCGGCGATCTGCTCGACGAGAACGCGATCGCACCGCACGCCGCTCCCTACGGCACGTTCGTCGACGTCTACACCGCGAACAGCTCCGCCAACACCACGCCCGAGACGAACCCCGCGATCGGTGTGCTCTCGGGAATGCTCGACCTCTGGCAGCCGGGAGCCACCTGGGACACCGGCCGGGCGACGGCTGCCGGCTCGGCGGTGCTCGACGCCAACATCGCGCGCAACGTGGAGGTCGCGCGCACCCGTACCGCAGCGGATGAGACCGCCGCGTGGATCTTCGACCGCCGTCATCAGAGCTACAGCGCCATCGACGGACTCGGCCCGGCAGCCTCCGCCTTCCGCGAGGCGATGAATGCCGGCACCACGATCCCCGACGCCATCCCCGCCGACGCCACGACGGTGCGCTACGACGACGCCGGCAACGCCTCGGGCCGCTGGGCAGACCCGAACTCCGAGCTCGGCTCGGTCGTCGCGCTCGTCGACACGGTGCGCGGTCCCTCGGCCTCGTCGAACCCGTCGAAGAACTTCTTCAGCTACAAGCGCCCCTTCCGCTGGGTGGACGACTCGATCATCGTCCCCGCGCTGATGCCGGTGCGAAAGCCCGACAGCGAGGCGGCGAGCGACGGCGGCTTTCCGAGCGGTCACACCAACGCCGCCTACCTCGCCTCGTTCGCCCTCGCCGACGCGGCGCCGCAGTACCAGGACCTCCTCATCGCGAACGCCGCCGAGATCGGCGACAGCCGCACCGTCGCCGGGATGCACTCGTCGCTCGATGTCATCGGCGGTCGCGTGCTGGCGACCGCCCTCGCCGCCGCAAGCCTGAACGATCCCGCCAACGCCGAGCTGCGTGCCGCCGCGTCGACCGAGGCCCAGGGTCTGATCGACACGCTGCCCGCCCCGGCATCCACATCCACGCTCGACGATGCCGACTACGACGCGCTCGCGCAGCAGTACCGCGATCGCATGACCTACGGGCTGCCGAGCACGGGCATCGCCGGCCTGCCCGCACGCGTCCCGGCAGGCGCCGAAGTGCTGCTCGAGCACCGGCTGCCCTACCTCGACGCCGAGCAGCGCCGCTGGGTGCTCCACTCCACCGCCATCGACTCCGGCCACGCCGTGCTCGACGACCCCGAGGGCTGGGGACGACTCAACCTGTTCGAGGCGTCGAACGGCTACGGCGCCTTCGACACCGATGTCACGGTGACGATGGATGCCGGCTCCGGCGGCTTCGCCGCAGCCGACGAGTGGCGCAACGACATCGACGGTTCCGGGTCGCTGACGAAGGACGGCTCCGGCACCCTCGTCCTGTCGGGCGAGAACACCTACACCGGCGGCACCATCGTCGGCGACGGCATCGTGCAGGCGACCTCCCCGACGGCCCTCGGCACGGGCGACCTCTCGGTCACCGGCGGATCGCTCGTCGAGGCGACCTCCGGGCTCGCCGTGGGCGGCGACTTCACGCAGGCGAAGGATGCCGCGCTTGAGCTGTCGGTCGAGGACGCAGCGCCGGCCCTCTCGATCGCGGGCACCGCCACGCTCGGAGGCACCCTGCGCGTCGACCTTCCCGCGGAGGCTCCGACCTCTCCCCTGCGGCTGATCGCGTACGGCGCGCGTGCCGCCCACACGACGTTCGACGCGGTCGAGCTCACCGGCGCCGGCGCGGGCTTCGACGGCGCACTCGAGTACCGCGCCGACGGGGTGTATCTCGTCGACGTCACCGCCCCCGGGGAGACGCCCGGCGAGACGCCCGGCGCCCCGGCGCCCGGCATCCCGGCGCCCGGCGTTCCGATGCCCGGAGCTTCCGACACCGCTGCCGGAGGCGACTCCGCTGCGGCGATCGGTACGAGCGCGGCGCGACCCACCACCGACCGCATCGCGCGGACCGGCGGCGAGGGCTCGCCGGCCGGTCTCCTGATCGGCGGAGTCCTCCTGGTCTCCGCCGGAGGCGTCGTGCTGCTCTCGCGGCTCCGTCGCCTCGCGCGCCGCTGACAGCACGGCGACCCGATCGACCCGATTGGTCCGGCCGATCCTCCCACCCGAGCAGCCTCCTCGGGTGGGAGGATCGAACCATGCGGGATGACCAGCGCGACGACGTCCCCGACGGCACCGCCGAACTGCACCTCGAGCCCCTGCGGTTCATCGCGCGGACGGATGCGGTCCTCCGCCTCGGCACGCTGATGCTCGGCGCGGGCGCTTCCTCGGCCCGTGTGCGCGACACGATGGACCGCACCGCTCACGGGCTCGGCCTCGATCGCCTCGAGTCGCGCGTCGGGATGACCGACATCGTCATCACCGCGCAGCGGGGACAGCTCTTCCGCACGAGGGTGGCCGACGTGCGGCATCCCGTCGTCAACTCCGAGCGGATCGCCGAGGTCATGCACCTCTCCCATCGCGTCGCCGGCGGCGTCACCGCGGACGACCTGCAGCGCGAGCTCGACCGGATCGAACGGATGCCGCCGCGTTACCCGACCGCGGTGCGGGTGCTGGCCGCCGCGGCGGCCTGCACGGCCTTCGCGTTCCTCAACAACGGCGGATGGGCCGAGTGCCTGAGCGTGGCGCTGGCCGTCGCGCTCGGCCAGTACGTGCGCGTTCGCGGAGCCCGGCTGCAGGTCAACGAGTTCTTGCTGGTGTTCCTGTCGGCTTCGGCCGCGCTGCTCACCTTCCTGGGCGTCTCGCATCTGATCGAGCTGCTCGGTGCGCCCTCGCCGCAGTACGGCGCCGCGCTGACGAGCGCCGTGCTCTACCTGGTGCCCGGATTCCCCCTCGTCACGGGTGCCCTCGATCTCGCCCGCCTCGATCTCAACGCGGGAGTGAACCGCGTCGTGTACGCCTGCCTCGTGCTGCTCTCGACAGGCTGCGCCGTGTGGGCCGTGGCCGCCGTGTTCCAGACGAGTGCCGTCGCCGTCGCGGCCCCCGAGCTGGCGGAGCCGCTGCTCTCCCTCGGTCGCCTCATCGCGGGGTTCGTCGGCGTGATGGGCTTCGCTCTGCTGTTCTCGACGCCCTGGCGCATCGCCCTCGCGGCCGCGGCGATCGGCACGGTCGCCAACGTGGGCCGCCTCCTCATGATCGACCACGGCACGATGCAGCCGGTCGCGGCCGCCGCAGCCGGTGTCGCGGTCGGATTCGGAGCGTTCGCCGTGTCGCGCTTCGTCCGGGCGCCGCGCATCACCCTCACCGTGCCCGCCGTGCTGATCATGGTGCCGGGGGCCTCCGCCTACCGGGCCATCGTCGGGACCATCGAGAGCGACACCATCAGCGCGGTGCAGTACGGGGTGACGGCGGTGTTCGTCGTCGTCGCTCTGGCGGTGGGCCTCACCGTTGCGCGCGTGGTCACCGAGCGCGAGTGGCAGCGACCCTCCGCCCGGTGAGCGGCGGGATGCCGGCTAGTCGGCGCCGGGCTGTCGGGCACGACTCGGCTGCACGCGCGGCGGCTCTCCCGGCATCTTGGGGAACTCCGGCGGGAAGGGCAGCTCGCCGAGACCGGCGTCGAGGTCGCGCTGCCACCACTCCAGCAGGGTGTCGATGCGGCCGGGGTCGGCCTGCAGCTCGGCCCAGGGATCGCCGATGTCCGCCAGCCGCTGCGGCACGGTGCGGACCGTGAACGAGGACGGTTCGACTCCGGCCTCGAGCTCCTCCCAGGTGATCGGTGTCGCCACCGTCGCCGCCGGCAGCGCGCGTGCGCTGTAGGCGCCCGCCATCGTGCGGTCGCGGTTCGCCTGGTTGAAGTCGACGAAGACGCGCTTGCCCCGTTCCTCCTTCCACCAGTTGGTGGTCACCCGGTCGGGCATCCGGCGTTCGAGCTCGCGCCCGGCGGCGATGACCGCGTGCCGCACATCGAGGAACTCGTGCGTCGGCTCGATCGGACAGAAGACGTGCAGGCCGCGATTGCCGCTCGTTTTGAGGAACGCCGTCAGGCCGGCCTCGGCGAGGACTTCACGCAGAGCCGGCGCGACGGATGCGGCATCCGCGAAGTCCGTGCCCGGCTGCGGGTCGAGGTCGATCCGCAGCTCGACCGGGTTGTCCGTGTCGGCGGCGAGCGAGGCCCACGGATGGAAGACGACCGTGTTCATCTGGACCGCCCAGACGACGGCGGCGGTCTCGTTCAGCACGACCTGGGGATGCCGCCGCCCGCTGTTGTAGGTGCACACGACCTGATCGACGTAGCCCGGGGCGCCCTTCGGCGGATTCTTCGAGAAGAATCGCTCGCCGTCGATCGAGTCGGGGAAGCGCTCCAGCGAGACGGGCCGATGACCGTTCGCACGGAGGAACGGCTCGGAGACGGCGATCGCGTACTCGGCATACTCGTGCTTGGTGATGCCGAGCTCGGGCCAGAGCACCCGATTGGGACTCGAGAGGCCGACCTCACGGTCGCCCTCGGGGCCGGGCACGGTCAGGGTGATGCGCTCGCTCGCCATGGCCCGACCCTAGGGCGTCGGCGCCCGGTGACCTACCCCCTGGACAATCCCGTCGGCGGAATGCTCGGCGACGGAGCGAGCGGATTGATACACCTGCCGGACCGGCGGTGCTGGTGAGCCCTCGCACGCGGCGTGTGGGCTCAGCGGCACCGGCGGCCCGACGGATGTATCAGCGCGAGGACGTCGTCAGGACGCCGGCGGCTCGGAGGCCGGCTCAGCCGGTGCGGCCGGAGCGGGCTCGGGGTCGGGCTCGTCGGCCCGCGCGAGGACGGGACCGAGGTCGGCGCGGTCGACATGGATCCAAGGCCCACCCGGGTCGACGATGACGCCGTTGAGCGCGGGGTTGGACTGGAGGGCACGCGCCAGCTGGGGTGCGGTCACCGGCACGGGGCGGTCGCCGCGCTGCAGCACGAGCACCTCGAGCGGGTGCGAGTAGACCTCGAGGCGCCGCTCGCCCGATACGGTGCGCGACTCGGCGAGACCGAGCTGGCCGCTGTCGCCCGCGAGACCGGCGGCCACCCACAACGGTGCCTGCGCGAGAGCCTCGCCGACCGCAGCCGCCGTCTCGGCGCTGCGTGGTCCGGCGAGCAGGTTCTTGATCGTGAAGGCGGGATCGCCCTCTTCGAACGCCTTCGTGATGAGCTGCACGGGCAGGACGATGCGCGATCCGGCGACCGCGTGATCGATGATGAGGCCCTCGTACGGACCCTCGATCGCGTTGCGGAACACGTTCGCGACGGGAAGCCCCAGCGCCGAGGTGTCACGGTCGCCGTCGGCCTCGACGCTCGCCCGCAGCGATGCACCGCCGGTGAAGGCGAGGAGGAAGCGGGCACCGTCGATCTGCGAGACCGCGAGCGTGATCGGCTTGCCTTCGGCCGTCAGGGCCCGCGCGTCGCCGCGCACGCGAACGTACATCGTGCCCTGCATGCTCTGACGCATGACGTTCATGACGTCGACGTTGCCGGGCTTCTCCGGCAGCGACGCCAGGGCCGCCTGCACGAGGGTGTTATCGGGCATGCCCGTCACCGTCTCGGTGCGGGCGGGGGCCTCAGCCGGCGGGCGTGTGACCGTCCGCTCGGGCTGCGCCGGGGCTGCGGCCTGAGCGGGCGCACCGAAGGTCGACACCGAGATGCCCACGTGGGGCACCACCTCGGCAGGTGTCTCGGCGTCGGGGGTGACGGCGGAGTCGCCGTCGACGTCGGCAGCGCCCTCGTCGGCGTTCGCGGGCTGGCTCGTGGTGTCTCGCGCGGAGCGCTTGAAGATCGCCATGTCCCCGAGCCTAACCCGCACCCCCGCGCCGCGCGGAGGGTTGCGTCACAGCTTGACGATCGGTGCGATCTTGATGAGCAGCTTCTTCGGGCCGGCCGAATCGAAGCGGACGTGCGCGACGCGCTTCGCCCCCTCGCCGGTGACCGCGTCGACGCGACCCTCGCCGAAATCGTCGTGTCTGATGCGGTCGCCGGGACCGAGCTCGAGGTCGCCGTTGTCGCGGACCTTCGCCGGGATACGGTTGGCGAACTTCGCGATGTCGCCGCTCTTCTCCTTGCGCGGAAGGGGCACGAGGTCGTCGCCGTAGCGCTTGCCCGAACCGCCGAACCCGCCACCGGAGCCGCCGGAACGGCGTCCGTTGAGCGCACGCGACTGCGAGCCCCCGCGCGAGTTCACATCACCGGGCGACTGCCGCCAGTCGATGAGGTCGTGCGGGATCTCCTGCAGGAACCGGCTCGGCATCGCAGCCGAGACCTCGCCGAACTGGGCACGGGTCATCGCGAGCGAGAGGTGCAGGCGCTTGCGGGCACGGGTGAGTGCGACGTAGAAGAGCCGCCGCTCTTCCTGCGGGCCGCCGGGCTCGTTGGCCGAGATGCGGTGCGGAATGAGGTCTTCCTCCACGCCCGTGACGAAGACGGCGTCGTACTCGAGCCCCTTGGCGGTGTGCATCGTCATCAGCGAGACGGTTCCGGACGCATCGTCGAGGTCGTCGGCGTCGGCGACGAGAGCGACCTCGGTGAGGAAGTCGAGGATGGTGCCCTCGGGGTTGTTCCGCGCGAACTCGCGGGTCACGGCGATCAGCTCGTCGAGGTTCTCGAGGCGCGCCTCGTCTTGCGGGTCGCGGCTCGCCCGGAGGGCGTCCATGTACCCTGACTTGTTCAACAGCACCGTCAGACCTTCGGTCACGGAGGTCGGCGGGGCGATCTCGCCCGAGCTCGGCAGCATGATCTCGGACGCCTCGGCGAGCACGGCGTCGAGCTGCGCGATCGCGGCTTGAATCTTCGGACCCACGCCCAGCGCCGAGGCGTTGGCGAGCGCATCGCGGAAGGTGATCTGCTGGTCGGCCGCGTACCGGGCGATGGACGTCTCGGTGACGTCGCCGATGCCGCGGCGCGGGCGGTTCAGGATGCGGCGCACCGCGAGCTCGTCGGCGGGGTTCGCCACCGCGACGACGTAGGCCAGCGCATCCTTGATCTCGGCACGGTCGTAGAACTTCGTGCCGCCCATGATCTTGTACGGGATCGCCGCGCGGATGAAGATCTCCTCCAGCGCTCGCGACTGCGAGTTCGTGCGATAGAAGACCGCCATCTGCGAGTACGGCACCGACGAGCGGTGCAGCGCTTCGATCTCGTCGGCGACGAACTGCGCCTCGTCGTGCTGCGAGTAGCCGGTGAAGCCGACGATCGCGTCGCCCGCGCCGACATCCGTCCAGAGCTTCTTGTCTTTGCGGTCGAAGTTGTTCGAGATGACGGCGTTCGCGGCGGAGAGGATGTTCTGCGTCGAGCGGTAGTTCTGTTCGAGCAGCACGACCTTCGCGCCGGGATAGTCGCGCTCGAACTCGGTGATGTTGCGGATGTCGGCGCCGCGGAACGCGTAGATGGACTGGTCGGAGTCGCCGACGACGGTCAGTGACGCTGCCTCGACCTCGGGGGCCGACTCGGGCTCGAAGATCATCATGCCGCCCGACGAGAACGCGTCGCCGCCCTGCCCCTGGACGGGGCGCGTGAGCTCGTGGATCAGCGCGTACTGGGCGTGGTTGGTGTCCTGGTACTCGTCGACGAGGATGTGCCGGAACCGCTTGCGGTACACATCGGCCACATGCGGGAACGCCCGGAACAGGTAGACCGTCTGGGCGATGAGGTCGTCGAAGTCGAAGGCGTTGGCCCGCTGCAGGGCGGACTGGTAGGCGCCGAAGAGCTCGACGAAGACGCGCTCGGCGGGATCCGACATGTTCGCCTGGCGCGCGTACGAGTCGGCGTCGGCGAGCTCGTTCTTGAGCTTCGAGATGCGGCTCTGGACAGCCGCCGGCGTGAGTCCGAAGGCGTCGGCCTCGTGCTCTTTCACGAGACGCTTGATGAGCGCGCGCGAATCGCCCGAGTCGTAGATCGTGAAGTTCTTGGTGAAGCCGAACTGCTGCGCCTCGCGCCGGAGGATCCGCACGCACGCCGAGTGGAACGTCGAGATCCACATGCCCTGTGCGCTGTCGCCGATCAGCTGCTGCACGCGCTCGCGCATCTCGCCGGCGGCCTTGTTGGTGAAGGTGATGGCGAGGATCTGGCTCGGCCACGCCTCGCGGCCTCGGAGCAGCGACGCGATGCGATGTGTGAGCACCCGGGTCTTGCCCGAGCCTGCGCCCGCGACGATCAGCAGCGCCGGGCCGCGATAGGTCACCGCCTCGCGCTGGGGCGGGTTGAGCCCCTCGAGGAGGTCGGCGTCGGGACGCTCGCCCGAGGAGGCGCCGGGGCGCACGGATGCGGCGGACCCGACGATGACGGGCTTGATGGGCTCTGGCATGACCACTCGATTCTACGTTCGGCCACCGACACCCGTCCGGCCCGCGACGCCGGACGAGTCTCCGCGGGGTCCGCGCTCGAGCCTGCGAGACGCCGGAGCGTCACACGACGTAGCACGGCGTCTCCGGCCTTCACACCCCTGGCGACCCGGCGGACGCCCACGTAGCGTGAAGGCATCGCGGCGATCCGGGTGGTCCCGGGCATCGGCTCATAACCGATCGCGTTGCGGGTTCGACTCCCGCCGTCGCGTCCATTCGGGTCTCAATCCCCGTCGAGCGCATCGAGTCGCCGCAGCGCGTCCCGCGCCCGCGCGAGGCGGTCGCCCTCGGGCTCGTCCCACCAGTACGGTCCGCGCTCTCCCAGGCCATGCTTGGCCAGGCCCACGCGCTTGCGCGCTGCGGCGACCGCCTCGTCGTCTCCGCGCCGCTTCGCGGCTCCCACCGCCGATCGGCCGCGTCCGAGGTGGGACTTCAGCGCAGCGACGAGATCATCGGGCAGCGAGGGGTCGGTGCGCCGCCAGCGTCTCCCGTCGATGACGAGCCAGCGTTCGGAATCGACTTCGGCCACGGACTCAGTATGAGCCGTGGCCGACGTCGAGGGATGCTGCGCCTCAGGCGCGACGGAACTCCGCGCGCATGGGGCAGTCGAACGGGTCGCGGGCGGCGAGTCCGACGCGGTTGAGGTAGTCGATGACGATGGCGTAGGAGCGCCAGAGTGTGGTCTCGGTGTACGGCACGTTCAGGGCGTCGCACTGGTCCTTCACGATCTCGCGAGCGCGGGCGAGTGCCGGCCGCGGCATGTTCGGGAAGAGGTGGTGCTCGATCTGGTAGTTGAGGCCGCCCATGAGCCACGTCGCCCACCAGCCGCCGCCGATGTTGCGCGAGGTGCGCACCTGCTTGCTGAAGAAGTCGAGCTTCGCGTCGGGCGCGATGATCGCCATGCCCTTGTGGTTCGGCGCGAAGGAGGCGCCCATGTACAGCCCGAAGACGGCGACCTGCACGCCGAAGAAGGCGAAGGCCATACCGATCGGCAGGAAGATGAAGATCGGAGCGACGAAGACCGCGAACCGCGCGATGATCAGCGTGATCTCGACCGCACGCTTCTTCACCGGGCCTCGGCTGAAGAGGTGGCGCATCGACAGCGCGTGAAGGTTCAGGCCTTCGAGCAGCAACAGCGGGAAGAAGAACCAGCCCTGGCGCTGCGTGATGAATCGGCGGATGCCGCGCGCAGTGGCCGCGTCCTCTTCGATGAACGAGATCGTGTCGATCTCGATGTCGGGATCCTTGCCCACCTTGTTCGGGTTCGAGTGGTGCCGGGCGTGCTTGGACGTCCACCACGACAGGCTCATGCCGACGACGCCGACGGCGAGGAAGCGGGCCAGGCGGTCGTTCGCGGGGCCGGAGGCGAGAACCTGCCGGTGGTCGGCCTCGTGTGCGAGGAAAGCCACCTGGGTGAAGACGATGCCGAGGGCTGCCGCGATGAGCAGCTGGAACCAGCTGTCGCCGAGCAGGACGAATCCGGTCACGCAGCCGCCGATCGCGAGGATCAGGGCGAGGCCGACGAGGCCGTAGAACCAGGGTGTGCGCCGCAGCAGACCCGATTCCCGAACGACGCGGGAGACATCGGTGAAGGCCTTGGCCATCGGCGGGAAATCGGCGGTTCCGGCGTAAGTGGTGCGGATGGGGCCGAGACGCGACTCGACGACGGATGAAGCGATGAGAGCACCTGCTGACTCGTTCGTGACCGGGAAGGTCGGGAGCAGAAGGCGGATGCCGACGGCTGTGGCTCACACTACGGAGCGCTGGATCGCCGGAGCGGTATATGCCCCGGTCTCACCGGCGATGCACGGCGGTCGCACAGGCGGGACGCTCGGCGCCCCGCTACTCCGCGCCGTCGAGGAACGCGCCGTTACGGGGCGATTCCGGCGGCTCGGGAACGACGTACAGGCCCGTCGGCGAGTTCGCCGTGTATGTCAGCGCCTCGAGCCATGCGCGATTCAGCGACGGCGTCCGGCTGCCGTAGTACTTGAAGACGAGGCCGCAGCCCGGGTGCAGCCATACCGTCGTGCGGCCGTCGCCGATGCTCACGTCGTCCTTCCAGGTGAGCGTGAAGGCTTCGCCCCGGCGGAGCTTCGTCGTGATCACGGCCTGGAGGTGCGCGAGCGTCCGATCCTCGAAATCTGCGCGGATCTGGTTCTCGTAGATGAATCTGCCCATCGCACTTCCTTCCCGTGCTCGACCTGACAATAGTGATCAGCGCGGTCCTGCCGCATCCCCTTGTGATTCCTCAGCTGATCGGTAGTCTCGCCTGACACGGCGGACTCGACGCCGGTGGAGCGAAGGGCGAAAGCGTGTCGAAGAGAGTGGATGTGTTCTATGGCGGTCGCCCGTACAGCATCGGCGGTCGCGATATCGAAGACGTCCGCGCCGAGATCGCGGCGGCACTCGCGCTCGGTCACGGCTGGCTGACCGTGAACGATGGCGAAGGCGTGGCGCAGTCCACCGATCTGCTCATCACCTCAGGGGTGGACGTCACACTCGCCGCCATTCCCGGTGATTAACGTGTTACGTAATCATCCGTAAAAGTCAACCCCCTCCCGCTCCCTGACAACTGCCTGAAATCTGCGGTGGCACAGCACGGCTGTGCGCGTCGCGGACAGAGCGCGCGCGGAACGGACTCTTCCGCGCGGCGTCGTGACCCGATCGCGGAAGCTGATGATCGCGCCGAATGGCGCGTGAGGAGGAATATTGGGCAGGTTTGTTTACGACGGCAACAATCGCGTCGAGATCGAGGACCGCACGCTCGCACACCTCCAGATGACCATCGGTGCGAAGCTTCGTCGCGGTGAGGCGTTCTTCTTCACCTGGAAGGACGACGTCAGCGTCGGCAAGGGGCGGACGACCGTCTGGATGCACGCCGGAGCCTCTCTCGTCTTCACGTTCCACGGCAGCCGGACCCCCGCGATCAACCGTGCCTGGCTCGAGGCGCTGATGTACACGGCCAACTCCCCCAGCGGACTTCACGTCGTCCCCGAACCGGCAGAGTCCGCATCCGACAAGCTCGTTGTTGAATAGCGAGCCCGTTCGGCGGGGGTTGCAGACCGACGACCCCGGTCGGGCACAGGAATCGGTCAGCTCGCTGTACGAGACGCCGGTGGCGCTCGCGGTCGACGGGTCCGCGCCATTCCGCTACGAGATGGCGGCACTCGCCCACCCGGCCGCAGCCGCCGCCGCTGTGCGGTTCACGGGGACGATGCGCACCACGACGCGGGCTTTTCCGCGTCTCATCGTGGCGCACGCGGCGCGTGGCAGCCACCGGTGGCAGGTCGGAGGCGAGTCCGGCGACGGCCGGACCCCCTTCATCGTGCCGCCGGACACCGAGTTCACCGCCGAGTTCGGTCAGCTGCACCTGCGCACGTTCAGCGTCACCACGGAGACGCTCGACCACGTGCTGCGCGGCATGATCGGCGACGACCCTCACCATCTGCAGTTCTCCGGACTGAACCGCCGGGCCGAGAACCCACGGCTCGTCGCCGAGACCCTGCGCTTTCTCGAGGCGACCATGCTGGCCGACGAGAAGGTCGCCGCCTCGCCTCTCATGCGCACTCAGCTCATGCACCAGGCAGTCGCATCGCTCGTGACGGCGTTCCCCGTCATCGACCCCGAAGAGGGGGAACGCCGACGCCCGACCGCGCGAGCCGTGCGCCGCGCTGTGGCGTTCATGGAGGAGAACGTCAGCAACCCCATCAGCATCAGCGACATCGCGGTGGCCTCCGGAACATCGGTCCGCGCACTCCAGAGCGCCTTCCACAAGGCGTTCGAGATCCCGCCGAGCACCTACCTTCGCCGCCTGCGCATCGAGGGCGCCCACCGCGAGCTCCGCGCTGCGCCGCCCGGGTCGACGACCGTGCGGGATGTCGCTCTGCGCTGGGGGTTCGCGCACACGGGACGCTTCGCGCAGCTCTACGCCGCGATGTACGGCGAGCACCCCTCGCACACGCTGCGCCGCTGAGGCGCGCGACTCAGGCGGCGGTCGCCGCGGGGTCCGGCAGGAGGATCCAGACGCGGGTGCCGCCGAGCGGTGAGTCGTCGAGACCGATGCGCCCGCCGTGCGCCTGGATCACCCGTCGACAGGTCGACAGGCCGATGCCGAGACCCTCGGCCTCGGAGTCCCCTCGCTCCATCAGCGCGAAGACGCGTTCGCGGTCCGCCGGGGGCACCCCGGGACCGTTGTCGTCGACCGTGATGCGCCAGCCGCCGTGCACCGCGTGCGCCTCGACACGCACCTGCGGGACCTTCCCCGCGGCCGCGGTGAACTTCACCGCGTTCGCCACGACATTCTGGAGCACCGCGCGCAGGAGCGTGGGATCACCGGCGGGCTCGACCTCGATGTCCTGACGGATGTCGGCGCCGGAGGCCGAGATGGACGCGTCGAGATCCTCGACGACGGCGTGCATCACGGCACCGAGATCGACGCGTGCCCGTTGGGGGCTCGCACCGCCGATGCGGGCGTAGGCGAGGATGTCGGAGATCATGGCGTTCATGCGGTCGGCCGCCGACTCCGCACGGGCGAGCACGCGCGCCGCCTCGGGCGCGTTGTCCATGTCGGGGCTGTCGATCGCGAGCTCGAGGAAGCCGGTGAGGGCCGTCAGCGGATTGCGGAGGTCGTGACTGATCTGCCCCGCGAAACGCGAGAGCTGATCATTCGACTCGCTCAAAGCGCGGCTGATCCGGCGCAGCTCGAGCAGGTCGACCACCTGATGAGCCAGCAGATCGAGCGCCTCGCGAGCCGATTCGTCGAGGTCGCCCACGGAGTCGTTGAAGACGCAGAGGGTGCCGATGGCGACGCCCGCCGGTGTGACGAGCGGACTCGATGCGTAGAAGCGCACGTGGGCGATCTCACCGGTGACGAAGGGGTTGTGTGCGAACCGCTCGTCGAGCCGCGCGTCGGGCACGATGACCCGACCGGGACGCGCGATGACGGCGGCGCACATCGAGTCTTCGCGTGAGCAGACCGCGGGTTCGAAACCGACCGCGGCGATCTGATGCTGCGAGCGGTCGTCGATGATGTTGATGACGGCCGTGTCGACGCCGCAGACGGTGGCTGCGAGGCGGACGATCCCCTGCAGGTCGGGCGCGGGGGCCTCGCCGATCACGTGATAGGCGTCGATCGCCTCGCGGCGGGTGATGTCGAGTTCGGTGACCATGGCACTCTTACGCTATCCGCGTTCCGGGCGGCAGGGCTCGGGCCGGCGTCCTCGTCCGCGACCACGCTCCCGCCACGAGCAGACCCGCGACCACGATCTGCCCGGCCAGTCCGACGAACCAGCTCGGCGCCGTTCGTTCCCGGATCTCCGCCGCGGTCGGCACGGCGCCGTCTGCGGCCGGCCGGCACTCGTCGTACCCCGTCTCGAGATCAGGTGCGACCTGTGCCTGCCGGACGCCGGATGCGATCTGACCGAACAGGTCGACGGGGTAGCCGAACCGGTCGTACTCGGCAGGCGTCGCGTCGGCGAGGATGACGAAGGGGTTGGCCGCGAGCACCCACCACACACGATCGAACCGCGGCACGGTGTAGGTCGATGTCTCCGGCTCGCCGCAGACCATGCGAGCGGGATCGTTCCAGCAGTCGTCCGCCCCGTCGATGCACTGCGGCGACCCGTCGGCGTTGTACTGCGCCGGCCGGTAGGTCGCGGTCGCCTCGCTCGAGAACGCCGTCGCGCCGAGGCCGAAGGCGATGAGCGTTCCGAAGACGAGCGCAGAGACGACGAGGTACGTCGCGGCGACCGAGAAGAGAGGCCGGGCGATGAGGCCGCTCAGCCCGACGCCGATGGCAGCGATGATGCCGATCTCGATCACGAGGACGACCAGCGACACCACGACGACGACAGGGTCCACTCCCCCGGCCAGGGTCGCGATGACGAGGAACGGGGCGGCCACCGCGGCGAACGCGAGACCCGTGACCCATGCCGCGAGCACTTTTCCGAGCAGGATCTCGGAGGTTCGCGCGAGCGTCACCTGGACCGGTGCGAGGGTCGCGGCATCCCGGTCGCCGTTGACGGAGTTGCCGCTGAGTGTGGGCGAGACGAGGACGACGAGCAGCAACGTGATGATGACGATCGTCGAGTAGATGCCGGCGCCGCGCTGCTCGCCCTCCGCGATGCCCCCGCCGAAGGCCAGGAACGACAGCGCGGTGACACCGATCAGCAGCACGGCGAAGATGCCGAGCAGGACGTACCACGACACCGTGCGCACCCGTTGGAGCAGCTCGAGCCGAGCGACCGTCCACAGCCGGGCGACGCTCATGACGCCTCCTTCCCCTCGGTGCCCAGATCCCGGCCGGCGCCGAGATCGAGGAAGGTGTGCTCGAGCATCCCGGTCGCGGCCGAGAACTCGGCGACCGCGATGCCCGCGCCCAGCAGCGCCCGCAGACCGGCGGCAGCCTCGGCCTCGGACGAGAACGGGATCAGGACATCACGGCGGTCTGTCGGCACGCGCGCGACGTCGAGCCCGAGGGCCGTCGCGATCGGGAGCACGGCAGCCTGCGCATCGAGATCGGCGACGCGGACGCGCCAGGTGCGGGTGCGGCGAGCCGCCGCCGCGACCCGGTCGGGACTCACGGTCGCGCCATCGAGCAGGAACACCGCGTCGTCGACGACCTCCTCGAGCTCGGAGAGGATGTGGCTGGAGATCAGCACGGTCTTGCCTGCAGCGGCGAATGCACGCAGGAGTCCGCGCAGGTCTACCCGCGCCTGGGGGTCGAGGCCCGAGGCAGGCTCGTCGAGGAGGAGGACGGACGGGTCGTGCACGAGAGCTCGCGCGAGACCGAGGCGCTGCTTCTGCCCGCGCGAGAGCACACGGGCGGGCGACTCGGCGAGATCGACCAGACCGACCTGATCGAGAAGCTCCCGCGCGCGGCGAGCCGCTTCGGCTCTGTCGAGGTCGTAGAGCCGGGCGGTCATCTCCAGCGTCTCCCGCACGGTGAGCGAGCCCCACGCGCCCAGCGCGTCGGGCATCCATCCGAGCCGCGCCCGGGCTTGGGCGGGATCGGTCACCGGGTCGACGCCGGCGATCCGGATGCTGCCCTCGTCCGGCTGGAGAAGCGACGCGAGCATCAGGAGCAGCGTCGTCTTACCGGCGCCGTTGGGGCCGACGAGTCCGGTCACCGCTCCCGCGCGAGCGTCGAGATCCACTCCGCGAACGGCTTCGACGCGCCCGAACGATCGACGGACATCGCGGACGGTGATCCCGGCGGTGAGCATGTCCGACACCCTAGGGGACGGCGGTGACGTGATCGAGAGGCGGAGGGGCGTCCGGCAGGCTGGCCCGCGGCAGCCTCACGACGGCGGCGGTACCGCCCACCCGCCCGGGCGTCAGCCGCACCTCGCCGCCGTGGGCGCGCGCCAGCCCGCGCGCGAGAGCGAGCCCGAGCCCGAGCCCCTGCGCGGCGCTCCGACGCGAGCGCGTGGTGCGATAGAACCGCTCGAACGCCTGACGGCGCTCGGCAGGGGTCATGCCGGGGCCCTCGTCGGTCTCCGAGATCTCGACCTCGTCGGCTCTCATCGCGATCGAGATCTCGACGACGCCGGCGGGAGGCGACACCTGCCGCGCATTGTGCAGCAGCTCGGTCATGATCGCATGCAGGTCGCGGGCTGCGATGCGCGCGTGCGCCGTGGCTCCCATGACGGTCACGGCCACGTCGGAGTCGCCGTCGGCCGATTCGGCGACGACCCGGTCGACGACGGCACGGACCTCGCACGCCGCCGTCCCGGGCATCGCGTCCGCTCGACCCGTCGCGAGGATCAGCTCGACGGTGTGCTCCAGCCTCTCGGCGGCGCGGTGGATCGTCTCCCAGCGGTCGCGATGCTCCGGCATCGCCCCGGCGAGCGCGAGCTCGGCATTGCCGAGGATCACCGTGAGCGGCGTCCGCAGTTCATGGCCCACCGTGTCGAGGAACCGATCGCGGACGTCGACGGCTTCGACGAGCTCGGTCACGTCCTGGGCGACCACGAGGACACCGATGGGCTCGCCGTCGAGCGAGATGGGGCGGGCGACGAAGCGCAGCGCCACCTGATCGCCCGGCTCACCGACCCACACGCGACGCGCCTCGGCGAGTTCACCCGAAAGGATGATGTCGCGCAGGTCCGCGCCCACCCCGACCGGGGTGATCCGGTCTTCCTCGTAGACGGACGTGCGCCCGTCCTGGTCGAGCGAGATCGCGATCCCCGCACGCTGGGCCAGCGCATGCGCGGGGGCGTTCGCGACCAGCACCGCGCCGTCATCGCCGAAGAGCACGATCGCGTCCGGGCTCGTGTCGAGCAGCTGGCGCAGCGCGGCGTCGGCCCGGTTCGAGGAGTCGAGCGCCTCGGCCAATCGATGCGTGGCGCGTCGGGCCCTGGTGCGGTGGCGGCCGAGGTCGGTGGAGACGAAACGACTTCCCATCGCAAACATGCCGAGCAGCGCCGGCACCGTCGCGAGCGCCAGCCACTCCGCGAGCCCGGCGGGCGGCTCGGTCGCCGCCGCGAGAGGCAGCAGCCCCGCGAGGAGGACGCCCAGCGCCGCGACGGGCGGTGGGAACGCGAAGGCGAGCCAGGCGATCGGGAAGATGACGAGCATTCCGGTCACCGGCAGCAGATCGATGGCACCGTTGCGCAGCGGGGCGCAGGCGAGAATCGAGACGAGCGGGACGATGCACACCCAGACGGTTCCGCGAGTCGGCTTGTCGCGCCAGACGAGCCCCATCGCGACACAGGCCGCGACGATGACGCTCGCGCCGACGACGTAAGCCACGGTGATGCGCTCGGGAGCGACGACCGCGACGGTCGTGGAGATCATCACCGTCGACGCCCCCACCAGATACTGGGCGTAGGGCTGGATCCGGGGTCTGCTGAGCATCGGGGATCAGCGCCCGAACACGTCGACGCCGAGATCCGGGTGGTCGACGAAGACGCCGTCGACGCCGGATGCCGCGAGCTCGGCCCACTCGCCCGCGTAGTCTCCCCAGGCGGACCGACCGCCACCGCGTCGGTGCCGCCGGACGAGGAAGGCGTTCTCGGGACGCGCCGTCCACGTGAAGACGGCCAGCTCGCGCTCGTGCGCTGCGGCAACGAGCACCCGACCGCCGTCCGTGCCCCGCGCGGGGTCGAGAATCATCCGCTTGTCCAGGCTCACGCCGGCGACCCGCCCGCGGAGGTCGTCGAGCCCCGCGGGCGACGACCACTCCCGGTAGCTGCGTGCCCCCGCGCCCTCGGTCGCGACCAGGTCGTACGGCTCACCGTCGGCCTCGAGGAGGAAGATCCGCATGCCCCGGACGCCGGCGTCTGCCAGGCGGTCGAGGATCGTGAGCTCGAACGACTCGATCCACAGCGGCAGGTCGCCGTCGGTCCAGCCAGCCGCGTCGAGCTCTGCCGCGATGAGCCCGGACACGTCGAAGCCGGCGGCCTCCAGGAAGGTGGCGTGCTTGATCTCGAGCACGACGCCGGGCCGCCGCCCGGAGGTCTTCGCGGCATCCGTGACGAGGTCGAGGAGATCGCGCAGCCGCAGCATCGGCTCCGCGCCGTCATGACGAGCGCTGTCGGGCCGCAGCGCCGGGAGCCGCTCGCGGCAGCGCAGCCGTGACAGCTCGTCCCAGGTGAAGTCCTCCGCGAACCAGCCGGTGAGCGACGCGCCGTCGACGGTCTTCGTGGTGCGGCGCGATGCGAACTCGGGATGGTCGGCAACGTCGGTGGTCGAGCCGATCTCGTTCTCATGCCGGATCACGGCGACCCCGTCCCGACTGAAGACCACGTCCGGCTCGACGGCATCGACCCCGCTCTCGAGCGCGAGGAGATAGGAGGAGCGGGTGTGCTCGGGACGATACCCGGGCGCACCGCGGTGGCCG
The DNA here is from genome assembly GCF_027157935.1 of Microbacterium sp. H37-C3. NCBI lineage: Bacteria > Bacillati > Actinomycetota > Actinomycetes > Micrococcales > Microbacteriaceae > Microbacterium > Microbacterium sp. H37-C3. Next base: position 548,546 of record NZ_JAPVLR010000003.1, read on the forward strand.
ATCACGAGCGGGCGGGACACGACCCCAGCGTACGGGCCGATGACGCGTGATTTCGCTCAGGGCGATCGGCTTCATGGCCTGCTCACAGCGCCGCGCATATCCGGGAGGAACCGGTTCCCGTAGGCTGGGGATACACGGCATCCAGCTGTGTCGACCCTCGACTTGGAGTGTGAGAGCAGTGGCCCTCAATAACCCCGCATTCGACAATCCCGCGTTCAAGGAGCAGCGGCCGGGTCTGACGCCGCCCGCCGCCCCCGGCATGCAGACCGCCTCGGCGCAGCACGCCGGCGTGAACGCCGCTACGCAGGCCCACCTCGAAGGCATGTACGCGGCACCCGCCGCCGGTGCCCGCGAGACCTCCCGCATGACGGTCGAAGACACCGTCGTCAAGACGCTCGGGCTCTTCGCGATCCTGCTGGCCACGGCGGTTGTCGGTTGGGTCTGGACGCTCTCGCCGGTGACACGCGACAACCCCGCCCCCACGATGATGCCCTGGATCATCGGCGCGCTCGGCGGCTTCGTCCTGGCGATGGTCGTCACCTTCACCTCGCGCAAGAAGGTCCGGCCCGGCCTGATCTTCGGGTATGCCGCGTTCGAGGGCCTCTTCGTCGGCGGTATCTCCGCCTACCTCGAGTTCATCTTCCCGGGCATCGTCATGCAGGCGACCCTCGCGACCCTCGCGGTCGTCGGCGTGACCCTTGCCCTCTTCGCCAGCGGCAAGGTCCGCGCGTCGGCCAAGGCGACGAAGATCTTCATGATCGCGATGCTCGGCTACCTCGTCTTCTCGCTGCTGAACGTCGGCCTGATGCTCTTCGGGGTAATCCCGGGCGGCATGATGTTCGGCCTCCACAGCATGAAGATCGCTGGCATCCCGCTCGGCCTCATCATCGGTGTGCTCGTGGTCATCATGGCGGCGTACTCGCTCGTGCTCGACTTCGACAACATCCAGCAGGGCGTCCGCAACGGCGCACCCCGTCAGTACGGCTGGGTCGGCGCTTTCGGCATCATGGTGACGGTCGTCTGGCTGTACGTCGAGATCCTCCGCATCATCGCGATCCTGCGCGGCAACAACTGACGCTCCCCCGCGATCGCCGAAGGCCCGTCCGGTTCGCCGGGCGGGCCTTCGCCATGCGCGTGCGCAGTATGGTTCGACGGGAGGAACCATGAGACGCGGCTCGAACCTGCCGGCCGTCGGCACGTACAACCAGACGCTCGTGCTCGACCTGATCCGGCGCTCCCCCGACGGCATCAGCCGCATCGAGCTCGCCGCCCGCACGGGGCTGTCCGCCCAGACGCTCAGCAACGTCGCCCGCCGTCTCGTCGCCGAGGGCTGGGTGCGCGAGGGAACCCCGATCGTCACCGGCCCCGGCAAGCCCCGGACCCCGCTCCAGCTCGACCCGACGGCCCGGTGCGCCGTCGGCATCCATCTCGATCCGGCAGTCGAGACGGTCGTCGTGGTCGACCTTTTGGGCGAGGTCGTCGCTCAGACCGAGCGCACCCCGCGACCCGACGCGACCCGCGAGCAGATCCTCGGCGACCTCGTCGGCACCGTCGAGTCGCTGCTCGCGGAGGGCGGCCGTTCCCGGGCATCCGTGCTCGGCATCGGCGTCGCCGCTCCTGGCCCGCTCGACGCGGACGCGGGGGTCCTGTTCGAGCCGCCGCTCCTGCCGCCGGTCTGGCACGACCTCGCCCTCGGGCCGTTGCTGCGCGAGGCGACGGGACTGCCGACCACGGTCGAGAAGGATGTCGTCGCGGCGATGGTCGGCGAGCTCTGGCGGGATGCCGCGCAAGAGCTGCAGGACTCCATCTTCGTGTACTACGGAGCGGGCGTCGGCGCGGGCCTCGCCGTCGACGGCGCACCGATCCGGGGCCGTACGGGAAACGCCGGTGACGTCGCCCACCTCGTCGTCGAACCGGGCGGGCCGGCATGCGGATGCGGTCAGCGCGGATGCCTCGGCGCCGCCATCGCCCCCGAACGGCTGCTCGTCGACGGGGGCGTGATCGACGGCAGTGAGCCCGTGGCCGCACCCGCGCTCCGGGAACGTCTCCGCGAACTCGCCGCCCGGGCGCGCGCCGGCGACGAGCGCGCCGCGTCGGCGGTGCGGCGAGCCGGGTCGAGCCTCGCCCGCGCCGTCGTGCAGATCAACAACCTCCTCGACGCGGATGTCGTCGTGGTCGGGGGGCCGCTGTGGAAGCTCCTCTCGACGACGGCTGGGCCCGCTCTCTCCGACGCCGTGGCGGCGAGCACCGAGACCGCCACGGTGCGCGGCATCCGCGTGCTCGAGAGCGGACTGGCCACGGATGCCGCCGCCGTGGGCGCCGCGTGCCTCGTGCTCGATGCCGCGATGACCGCCCGCCCGACGGACCTCATGATCGCGGGCGCCCCGGACTAAACCCACCGGGAAACGTCGAGGCGAAACCTTGTTCTTTTATTCCATTTGTTTTATAAAAGACGTGCGCACGCACCAGCGCCCCTCGTCAAAGCAAAGGAGCTTCGACCATGAAGAGACCCATCACGACCGTGGCCGTCGTCGGCATCGCAGCGTTCTCGCTCGCTCTCACGAGCTGCGGCAGCGGCGGCGGGGGCGGAGACGAAGCGTCGTCCGACACGATCCGCGTGGCCTACCAGAAGACGACGTCGTTCACCGCGATGGACGAGCTCATGAAGAAGACGAAGGAGGAGTACGAGGCCGCGCACGAGGGGATGACGGTCGAGCTCGTGCCGATCGAGGCGGAGCAGGACCAGTACTTCACCAAGCTCGCCCTCATGAACGGGTCCGCGGGGACGGCGCCCGACGTCATCTACGAGGACACCTTCCAAATCCGATCGGATGCCGCCGCCGGATACCTGCAGCCGATCGACGACTATCTCGCCGACTGGGACCAGTGGGAGCAGTACGACGACGGCGCCAAGCAGGCCGGGCTCGGCGACGACGGCAAGACGTACGGCGTCTCGCTCGGCACCGACACCCGGGGCCTCTACTTCAACAAGCAGCTGTTCGCGGCGGCGGGGCTTCCCGAGGACTGGGCGCCGGAGAGCTGGGACGACGTGCTCGAGGCTGCGCGCACCATCAAGGAGAGCAACCCCGACGTCATCCCGTTCAACATCTACGCGTCGCAGGCCCTGGGCGAGGCGACGTCGATGCAGGGCTTCGAGATGCTGCTCTACGGCACCGAGGATGAGCTCCTCGACACCGACACGAACAAGTGGGTCACCGGCTCGACGGGGTTCCTCGACGCACTCGAGTTCTATCAGACGGTCGCGGAGGAGAAGCTCGGCCCCGACCCCGCGCTGGCTCTCGACGCCGGCTGGGGAACCAAGGTCAGCACGGAACTCCTTCCCCAGGGCGGGATCGCCATCGCGCTCGACGGTTCGTGGCTGCCGAGCAACTGGATCGACGGCGAGAACGCCTGGCCGGAGTGGGAGCAGACGATGGGCTTCGCCGCGATGCCGACGCAGGACGGCGGCGGTGACGGCTTCACCTCGATGTCGGGCGGCTAGACGCTCGCGATGGGCGCCAACGCGAAGAACCCGCAGGCTGCCTTCGACTTCATCGCCCAGGCGCTGACGTTCGAGAACGCGCTGATGTACCACCAGGAGGCCGGACAGATCGCCGTGCGCAAGGACGTCGCCGCCAGCCAGGAGTACCTCGACTACAACCCGTCGTTCGAGTTCTTCTCATCGCTCGTGCCGTACACCCACTTCCGGCCGGCGACGCCCGACTACTCGCAGATCTCGGCGAACATCCCGCGCGCGACGGAGTCGATCTTCACCGGTCAGGCGACCCCGCAGGATGCACAGGCCGCGTACGACTCCGCTCTCGTCGGCATCGTCGGCGAGGAGAACACGCAGGCGGGCTGATCCAGCGATGACCGCCACCGCCACCGTCACCACCGGCGGTCGGCACCGCCCGGGCCGGGAGATCACCTCCCGGTCCGGCCGGTCGGCCGGCCGTGCCGCCGCACGACTTCTCCCGCTCCTGCCCGCGGTGCTCCTGCTGCTGGCGTTCATGCTCGGACCGATCGTCTACGCGCTCTACGGGTCACTGACCGACCGCGCCATGACCGGGCCCCGCGCCGCGAACCCGCAGTTCATCGGACTCGACAACTACACGGCCCTGTTCGCCTCGGGAGAGTTCTGGCTCTCGCTCGGACTCACCGTCGTGTTCGTGCTGGCCTCGGCCGTGATCGGCCAGAACGTCCTCGGGATGCTGCTCGCCGTCCTCATCCGCAACTCGGTGAAGCCGCTGCGTTCGCTCGTCGGCGGACTCGTGGTGCTGGCGTGGGTGCTGCCCGAGATCGTCGCCGCCTTCGCCCTCTACGCCTTTTTCCAGACCGACGGCACCCTCAACACCTTCCTCGGCTGGTTCGGGCTGGAGGGGACGAGCTGGCTGTACTACTTCCCGATGCTCGCGGTGATCCTGGCGAACATCTGGCGCGGCACGGCCTTCTCGATGATGGTCTACAACGCGGCGCTCTCCGAGGTGCCGCCCGAGCTGATCGAGGCCGCGACGATTGACGGCGCAGGCGCCTGGCAGCGCTTCATCCGCGTCACCCTCCCCGTCATCCGGCGGTCGATCTCCACCAATCTGCTGCTGACGACGCTGCAGACGCTCGGCGTGTTCACGCTCATCTGGGTGATGACCGGGGGCGGTCCGGGAACGCAGTCGTCGACGCTCCCCGTGCTGGCGTTCCAGGAGGCGTTCAAGTTCGCCCAGGTCGGATACGGCACCGCGATCGCCGTCGTGACGCTCCTGATCGGCGCCGTCTTCTCCGCCGTCTACATCCGCATCCTCAAGCCGGAGGTCGACTGACATGGCCACCATCGCCACCTCGGTCTCGGCACCGCGGAAGCGGGCTCAGACCGTGCTGTCGTCGATCATCCTCGCGGCGATCGGCGTGCTCTTCCTCGTGCCGCTGCTGTGGATCGTCTTCGCTTCCTTCGACGGCGACGCGAAGGTCACGATGAAGGTCCCCGAGACCTGGACCCTCGAGAACTACACGCAGGTGATGACGTGGGAGCTCACGTTCCAGCCTCTCCTGAACTCGATCCTCGTCTCGCTGGGCACCGCCGTCATCACCGTCGTCGTCGGTGTGCTCGCCGCCTACCCGCTGTCGCGCTACGCGATGCGGTTCCAGAAGACGTTCATGTACGCGATCCTCTTCGGCACCGGGCTGCCGATCACCGCGATGATGGTGCCGGTCTACGCGCTGTTCGTCTCGTTCGGGCTGCTCGACTCGGTGTGGGGCGTCATCGTCTTCATGGCCGCGACATCTCTGCCGATGGCGATCTGGATGCTGAAGAACTTCATGGACTCGGTGCCGATCTCTCTCGAAGAGGCCGCCTGGGTCGACGGGGCCGGGTCGATGCAGGCTCTCGCGCGCATCGTCATCCCGCTCATGCGCTCAGGCATCGGCGTCGTGTTCATCTTCGTCTTCACGACCGCCTGGGGGAACTTCTTCGTCCCCTTCGTGCTGCTCTTCACGTCGTCGAAGTTCCCGGCGGCGGTGTCGATCTTCAACTTCTTCGGTCAGTACGGCTCGATCGCCTACGGACAGCTCGCCGCCTACTCGGTGCTCTACGCCGCACCGATGGTGGTGCTGTACGTCCTCGTCCAGCGATTCTCGGGCGGCTCGTTCGCCCTCGCCGGCTCCGTCAAGGGCTGACCCGCTTCCTCCTCGAAAGGCTCCTCCATGCACGACCGCTCCACTCTCGCGCTGCTGCGCATCGACCGATTCGTCCGGGAACGTCTGGCCCCGGCGATCCACCGCGACTCCCGCCCGCTCGCGGTCAGCTGCTGGGAGGCGCCGGCCGAGCCGGTCGCCTTCGACGAGGCCCGCGACGGCGCCTACCGTCCGATCACGGTCGGTGAACCGTGGGGACGCCCGTGGGGGACGACCTGGTTCCGCGTCACGGGCGAGGCGCCGGACGAGTGGTTCGACGGGGGCGAGCCGATCGCCGGGACGCGACCCGAGCTCGTCGTCGACCTCGGATTCACGACCGGACAGGCGGGCTTCCAATGCGAGGCGATGGTGTGGTCGGTCGACGGCCGGCCGCTGCGCGGCATCGCGCCGTTCAACAACGCGGTGACCGAGGCGGTGTCGCCGGGCGGTGCGATCGACGTCTTCGTGGAGGGCGCCTCCAACCCCGACGTCGGGAGCATCTTCACTTTCGCGCCCACACCGGTCGGGGACCGAGAGACCGCCGGGGACGATCCCGTCTACGTGCTGCGGACGGTCGATGTGCGACTGCGCGACCTCGAGGTCACCGCTCTCCTGGACGACACCTCGGCGCTTCGGGGACTTGCGGCGCAGCTCGACCCGGCGTCGGCCCGCCGTGCCGACCTCCTTCTCGCCTTGGAGCGGATGATCGACGTCGTCGACCCGCACGACGTCGCCGGTACCGCCGCCGCGGGCCGCGCCGTCCTCGCTCCCGTGCTGGCCGCGCCGGCCTCGGCGAGCGCACACACCCTGCATGCCGTCGGGCACGCCCATATCGACTCGGCGTGGCTGTGGCCGGTGCGCGAGACGGTGCGGAAGGTCGCTCGCACGTTCTCGAACGTCCTCTCGCTCATGGACGAAGACCCCGACTTCGTCTTCGCCGCGTCGTCGGCGCAGCAGTACGCATGGGTGAAGGAGCACTACCCCGACCTGTTCGAGCGCATCCGCGCGCGTGTGGCGGAGGGCCGGTTCGTGCCGGTCGGCAGCATGTGGGTCGAATCCGACACGAACCTGCCCGGCGCGGAGGCCCTTGCGCGGCAGTTCATCGCGGGCCAAGGCTTCTTCGAGCGCGAGTTCGGCATCGACACCCCCGAGGTGTGGCTTCCCGATTCGTTCGGTTACAGCGGGGCTCTTCCGCAGATCGCGAAGGCCGCGGGCGCCCGCTGGTTCCTCACGCAGAAGATCTCGTGGAACGAGACGAACCGGATGCCGCACCACACCTTCCGGTGGGAAGGCATCGACGGCACCCGCCTGTTCGCCCACTTCCCGCCGGTCGACTCGTACAACTCGATCGTGTCGGCAGCCGAGCTCGCGCACGCCGAACGCAACTACGCCGACAAGGGGCGCGGCACGGTGTCGCTGCTCCCCTATGGATTCGGTGACGGCGGGGGCGGCCCCACGCGCGAGATGACGGCGGCGATCGCGCGGACGACCTCGCTGGAGGGCTCACCCCGTGTCGTTCACTCGACACCGCAGCGGTTCTTCGAGACCGCCGAAGCGGAGTACCCCGAGCCCGAGGTCTGGGTCGGCGAGCTCTATCTCGAGTTCCACCGCGGCACCTACACGAGCCAGCTCGCCACGAAGCAGGGCAACCGCCGCAGCGAGCACCTGCTGCGCGAGGCCGAGCTGTGGGCGACGACCGCGGCTGTGCGCACCGGCACACCGTATCCCGCCGAGAGGATCGCGCGGGCGTGGGAGACGGTGCTGCTGCAGCAGTTCCACGACATCCTGCCGGGATCGTCGATCGCCTGGGTCTATCAGGACGCCGAGCGCAACTACGCCGCGGTCGCCCGCGAGCTCGAGGAGATCATCGGCGACGCGTTGACCGCTCTCGCGGGACCGCCCGAGTCGGGCGAGGCCACATCCGAGCTCAGGGTCAACGCCGCGCCGCACGCGCGCGGCGGGGTTCCGGCGCTCGGAGCCGTACCCGTTGCCCCGGCATCCCGCGTGCGCCCCGAACGCTCGCCCGAGGGTTGGGTGCTCGACAACGGCATCGTGCGCGTGGTGATCGACGATCGCGGCCTGATCGTCTCGGCGGTCGATGTGGCGAGTGGTCGCGAGAGCGTGCCGCCGGGCGCGGCATCCGCTCTTCTGCAACTGCACCGCGACACCCCGACGCAGTGGGATGCCTGGGATGTCGACGTGCACTATCGGAACACCGTCACCGACCTCACCGACATCGACGGCCTCGAGCTCGACGGCGACGAGGTCGTCGTCACCCGATCGTTCGGCTCATCGCGCGTGACCGAGCGCATCGGACTCGATGCCGGGTCGCGCACCCTGTCGCTCGGGTTCGAACTCGACTGGCACGAGACGCAGAAACTGCTCAAGCTCGCGTTCCCCGTCGACGTGCACACCGACAGCGCGACCTCGGAGGTGCAGTTCGGCCACATCGAGCGGAAGACCCACACCAATACGTCGTGGGATGCCGCGCGCTTCGAGACCGTCGCGCAGCGGTGGGTGCGCGTGGGCGAACCCGGCTTCGGCGTCGCGGTCGTGAACGACTCCACCTACGGTCACGACATCACGCGAGCCGAGCGCTCGGTCGGCGGCGGCACGGTCTCGGTCGTCCGGCTGTCGCTCATCCGGTCGGCGCTGTTCCCCGATCCCACGCAGGATCAGGGCACGTATGCACTGGGGGTCGGCCTGGTCGTCGGCGCGGACGTCGAGGATGCCGTCGTCGAGGGCTATCGGCTGAATCTGCCCGAACGGGTGGTGAGGGGGACCGCATCCGCGATCGAGCCGATCGTGACGGTGGCGGATCCGGGGGTCGTCGTCGAGGCGGTCAAGCTCGCCGAGGACGGCTCGGGCGACGTGGTCGTGCGGCTGTACGAGGCGCTCGGTCGCCGTGTCGACACCGTCGTGCACCCCGGTTTCGACGCGCTCGGGGTGGTTCGGACCGATCTGCTCGAGCGCGAGGTCGCGGCCTCCGCCCTCGTCGACGATGCCGTTCCCCTCTCCCTCCGCCCGTTCGAGATCGTGACCCTCCGCTTCGCCCGCTGACGGCTGACGCGCGTGGTGCGCCGGGATTTGTTCCGGCGCGCCACGCAGATCAGGCACATCATGTAGTGGCTGAATCGAGACCCGACCCCCATATCTGGGGAGTCTCGACGAAGGAGCTCACATGACCGCGCGATCCATCTCCGTCCAGGCGACCGTGGAGGAGTACCTCGAGAGACGCGACTGGCGCGTCAACGCGAACGCGAATCAGGGCTACAGCCTCGGCGGGCTCATCCTCAACGCGTCTGGCAAGCTGATCGCCAACTACTGGCTCGACGAGGTCTACGCGCCCGAGGCCGGAGCCGCGCACCGCGACGGCGACATCCACATCCACGATCTCGACGTGTTCGCCGGCTACTGCGCCGGGTGGTCGCTGCGCCAGCTCCTCGAGCAGGGCTTCAACGGGGTTCCGGGCGCGATCTCGTCGGCCCCGCCGAAGCACTTCTCGAGCGCCCTCGGCCAGATCGTCAACTTCCTCGGCACCCTTCAGAACGAGTGGGCCGGAGCGCAGGCGTTCAGCTCGTTCGACACCTATCTCGCACCCTTCGTGCGGCTCGACCGGCTCGACGAGCGAGCGGTGCGCCAGGGCATCCAGGAGCTCGTCTTCAACCTCAACGTCCCCTCGCGATGGGGCACCCAGACCCCGTTCACCAACCTGACCTTCGACTGGGCCTGCCCCGACGACCTCGCCGACCAGCGCCCGCTCGTCGGCGGGCGCCTCGCCGACTTCACGTACGGCGATCTCGCGCCCGAGATGGCGATGATCAACCGCGCGTTCCTGTCGGTGATGACCGAGGGCGACGCCGACGGCCGGGCGTTCACCTTCCCCATCCCGACCTACAACATCACGAAGGACTTCGACTGGGACTCCCCCGAGGCCGACGCGCTGTTCGGGATGACGGCGAAGTACGGCCTGCCCTACTTCCAGAACTTCGTGAACTCCGACCTCGACCCCGGCATGATCCGGTCGATGTGCTGCCGCCTGCAGCTCGACCTCACGGAACTCCTCAAGCGCGGCAACGGGCTGTTCGGCTCGGCCGAGCAGACCGGGTCGGTCGGGGTCGTCACGATCAACTGCGCGCGGCTCGGATTCGTGCACGCCGGCGACCGCGCGGGCCTGTACGCGCAGCTCGACCGGCTGCTGGAGATCGCCCGTGACAGCCTCGAGGCCAAGCGCACCGTCATCGGACGCCACCTCGACGCGGGCCTGTTCCCCTACAGCCGGCGCTACCTCGGCACCCTGGACAACCACTTCTCGACGATCGGCGTGAACGGGCTGAACGAGGCCGTGCGCAACTTCTCCGGCGACGCGGATGACATCACGACCGAGGAGGGGATGCGGTTCGCCGCAGACCTACTCGATCACGTGCGCGCCCGCATGGTGGAGTTCCAGGAGCAGACCGGGCACCTCTACAACCTCGAGGCCACCCCGGCCGAATCGGCGACGTACCGCTTCGCCCGCGCCGATATCGCGCGCTTCGCGGGCATCCGTCACGCCGGCACGACCGCCAACCCGTACTACACGAACTCGTCGCAGCTGCCGGTCGCGTTCACCGACGACCCGTTCCTGGCGATGGAGCTCCAGGAGGGGCTGCAGCAGAGGTACACCGGCGGCACCGTCCTGCACCTCTACATGGGAGAGGCCGCACCGACGGCGGCGGCGTGCAAGACCCTCGTCCGCCGTTCGCTCGAGCGGTTCCGCATCCCGTACATCACGATCACACCCACGTTCTCGATCTGCCCCCAGCACGGGTACCTCTCGGGCGACCACGCGTCATGTCCGCAGTGCCGTGCCGAATGCGAGGTGTGGACGCGGGTGATGGGCTACTTCCGCCCGGTCTCGTCGTTCAACATCGGCAAGAGAGGCGAGGCCGCCGAGCGTGTGGCGTTCTCGTACGAACGCGCCGCGGCGGTCGTGTGACGTGTCCGCTGTGGCGGGTCGCAGCGCTTCCGAGCTGCGCATCGCGGGACTCTCGCGGTTCTCGACGGTCGATTGGCCGGGGCACCTCGTGGCGACGGTGTTCCTGCAGGGATGCCCGTGGGACTGCCGCTACTGCCACAACCCCGATCTGATCGATCCGCGGACAAGCGGGGTGATGCCGTGGGCGGACGTCGCCGCCTTCCTCGGCGAGCGCCGCGGCCTGCTCGACGGGGTGGTCTTCTCGGGCGGTGAGCCGACGATGCAACGCGCCCTCCCCGACGCGATCGCACGCACCCGCGAACTCGGGTTCGACGTCGGACTGCATACGGGCGGCGCCTACCCTGACCTGCTCGAAGCCGTGCTGCCGGCCCTGTCGTGGATCGGCCTCGATGCGAAAGCGGGGGCCGACGACTACGCCGGCGTGACGGGCCGGGGTCCGAGCGGACGCGCCGCACTGCGCTCGCTCGACCTCGTGGTCGCCGCTCAGCGCGAGCGCGCCGCCTCGCCGCATCCGCTCGATGTCGAGGTCCGCACGACCGTGCATCCCGACCTCATCGACGACGCCCGGCTCGGCGATCTCGGCGAGCTGCTGGCCGACCGCGGGGTGCGGCAATGGGCGATCCAGCGATTCCGTGCGGCGGGCAGCCGGTGCGGCACGCCGGTCGCCGCCCCGCTGCGGCTCGACCGCGTGCCGCGAGAACGGTTCGAGCGCGTCGACGTGAGATGAGGCGCCCCGGTTGCGCGGACTCGGCGCGAGTCAGCGCACGCCCCGCGCCGTGAGAGCGTCGCCGAGGTCGTCGGCGTGTTTCAGCGCGAGGACGATGAACGCCAGCGCGGAGGAACGGATGCCGCCTCCCGCGCCCCGCGCGCGGTGCGCGTCTCGCACCTCGCCTGCCAGGCGCGCGAGCGTCGGCACGGAGCCGAGCGCGACGACGAGGAGGAGGGAGATGCGCTCGGGGTCGGCGCCGATCGCCCGGGCGGGACGGAGGGCACGCTCGAAGAGGTCGAGCAGCGCGGCGACCGGCGTCGTCAGCGCCAGCAGGGCGGCGAGCAGGATCGCGGCCAGGATGCGCACGGTTCCGACCACGGCGGACTCGAGCCCCAGGAAGATGAGCTGGCCGGCGAGCGCGATGATCATGAGCCACCGCAGCGCCCGGATCTGTCGGACCAGCTCGCGCCAGCCCGTTCCGGGGACGGCGTAGCAGGCGAGGCACAGGGCGGCCGCACCGGCCGCAGTCGCCGGTGCGGCCGGTGCGGCCGGGAGCAGCGACACCGTCGTCACCAGGCCGAGGAGGAGCAGGGTCTTCGGCCCCGCCGGGAGCCGGTGCCACCCCCGCGCATCCGGACGGTAGAGGGTCAGCATCGTGCCGCACCCGCCTCGGTAGACGTCATCGCCAAGTCCTCGCGTATGAATCGACGACCTCGGCCGCGTCTCCCACGTCGACGATGCGTCCCGCGGCGACGTGCACGCCGACCTCGCACCGCCGCGCGAGATCGAGGTCGTGGGTCACGAGCAGCAGTCGGTGGCCGGTGTCGCCGAGAAGATGACCGGCGATGCGGGCGGCGTTCCGCCCGTCGAGGAACGCGGTCGGCTCGTCCGCGACGACGAGCTCGGGGTCGCGGACGAAGGCTCCGCACAGCGCGAGCAGCTGCTTCTGCCCGCCCGACAGCTCGTGCGCGGGGTGGTCGCGGAGATCGGTCAGGTCGAACCGATCGAGCGCCCGGTCGACCCGTGCAACGCGGTCGGCGCGCGAGCCGCGATCACCGCGAAGCGAGAAGGCGACGTCCTCGGCGACCGTGGGCATGACGATCTGCGCGTCCGGGTTGCTGAAGACGATCGCGACGCGGCGCCGCAGCTCGGCCGCATCCCGGACCGGGTCGCAGCCGAGCACCCGGACGGCTCCCGAGGTCGGCCGCACGAGTCCACCGATGAGTCGGGCCAGCGTCGACTTGCCCGAACCGTTGTCGCCGACCACCGCGATCGTGCGCGCGTCGAGGCCGACGGTGAGGGATTCCAGCACCTGCACGTCCCCGAGGCGGACGGCCGCGGCCTCGAGACGGATGCCGACCGTCATGCCGGGGCGGCGGTCCGGGTCGGCGCATCATCGCCGGTCCGGGTGCTCGCACGCGGCGCCCACGTGCGCCGGAAGGCGCGAGGGTAGCCGCGCACGAGTGCTCCGATCACGAGCATCGCGACGACGACCTTGACGATGTCGCCCGGGACGAAAGCGAGGTTCGCCAGCGCCGCCTGCTCGAGCGGCAGGCGCAGGACGAGGCTCTGGACCGGGATGCCGCACGCATACACGACGAGCACCCCGCCGATGAGGAGCCCGGCCGCGGTGCGCCACCACACGGGTCGCCGCCCGCCGGTGTGGACGATCAGCCCCACCACCACGGCGCCGACGAGCCAGCCGACGAGGTAGCCCGCCGTCGGACCGGCGAAGACCGCGAGCCCGCCGCGGCCGCCCGCGAGGAGCGGAAGCCCCACGGCGACGAGAGCGAGGAAGGTGCCCACCGAGGCCGCGCCGACGACGGGCCCGAGAACGGCGCCGGCGAGCATCACGCCGAGGGTCTGCGCTGTGATCGGCACACCCCCGAACAGCGCGAACGAGCCGGGCAGCCCGAGCACGGCGATGAGGGCCGCGAACACCGCGGCGCGGGCGAGGTCGGTCGCATCGAGCGCGGCGCGCGACGCGGGGATCGGCGGGGTCATGGTTCCTCCTGAACACCGTTCACGTGAACGGCGTTCAGGTAGAGTAGCGCCATGATCGCCGACGATTCAAACCGCGGAGGTCGCGCGCCCCGACGCTCGAGGGACGACGTGGTCGACGCCGCCCTCGAGCTGCTCGACCGGGTCGGCCTGCCCGATCTGTCGATGCGGCGCCTCGCCGAGCATCTCGGCGTGCAGCCGAGTGCCTTGTACCGGCACGTCGAGAACAAGCAGCAGCTGCTGGCGGCCGTGAGCGCGCGTATCCTCCGTCCGGTCAGCGCAGCTGACGAGGCGGGCACGAACCTCGACGTCGCCGCCCGAGACGTCGCCGTGCGCCTGCACGACAGCCTGCTCGCCTACCGCGACGGGGCTGAAGTCGTCTCCAGCTCGCTCGCGCTCGGGCTCGTCGAGCCACCCGTGCACGCGCGGCTCCGGGCCGCCGCGATCGAGCGCGGCGAGCCGTCCGCTCTCGCCGACACGATCGCCGACACCGTCACCCATTTCGTCGTCGGTTTCACCTTCCACCAGCAGCAGCGCCGCAGCGCCGACGCGTGGGGCGCGGCCTCGGGCGACGTCGCCGCCTCGCCCGCGCGCATCGCCGCCGGCGACGATGACGGCTTCACCGCGGCGCTCGACCTGATCATCGCGGGGGTGGCGACGGTGCTCGCCGGCGGCGCCACACAGCATCCAGCGCCCCGGTGATGACGATCGTCACGACGTAGACGAGCAGGTCGCGCGCGTCGAACACCGTCCCGAGCACCAGGACCGCCGGCGGGAAGACCGTGGCCGCCCGCGCGGGCAGATCGCTCAGCTGCAACAGCTCGACGGCGATGCACCAGATGCCGGCGACCGCCGCGACGACGACGGTTGCGGCACGGGGTGCGACGGCGACGACGAGAGCGTAGATCAACACGGCGTAGAGCGCGTCACCGGCGATGTCGGTCGCGGCGGTGTCGGGCAGGATGCCGTGGACCACGAGCCCTGCCGCGACGACAGCGACGGCCAGCGCGGCCGCGCCCCAGCGCCGGGCTGCGCGGCCGGTGGTCACAGCCGGTCGCGGAGCCACGACGTCGAGACCGCCCGGGCCCCCACCGCCTCGACGCGAGCGCGCAGCTCGCGATCCGACGTCACGACGCTGACCCGCTCACCCGCGGCCACGGCGGCGGTGGTCGCGTCGACGATCGCATCGTCACCGGCGGCCGGTGCGCGAGCGAGCTCGACCCCCGCGGGGGCGGTGACGTCGCGCGCCTGCCCCTCGACGACGGCGACCACGCGCGGGAACCAGATGTCTTCGGGGAGCTCCAGGTCCGCGGCATCCATCCCCCGCTCGGCCAACGCCGCCACCTGGGCGAGCAGCCGCTCGGCGGCACCGGCCCGATCGCGCCACCAGCCGTCGGGGACCGAACCGACCACGTTCGCGACGTCGACGATGACGGTCGGGCGTAGCGAGAGCAGGCCGCGCAGCCGGGGCCAGGATGCCGCGAACCCGGGATGCAGCGGGAAGGACTCGACCTCATCGATGGAAACCCACGCGAGCTCGCGACTCTCGGGATCGCTGATGACCGGGTGGAAGGGCGTCGTGACATCGACCACGAGGGTGCCGTAGGTCCACACCCCGACATCCAGCACGGACAGGAACCGCGGCGCAACGGCGTCCGCGGGAACGCCGGCTTCCTCCGCCGACTCGCGCAATGCTCCGTCGCGCGCGGACTCCCCCGCGTGACGCGCGCCGCCGGGAAGACCCCAGGTGTCGCCGAAGTGGCTCCACGACACCCGATGCTGCAGCAGCACGCCCCGCTCCGGATCGATGGCCAGCAGGCCCGCGGCACCGAAGCGCCCCCAGTACCGCTCGCCCGACGGCGCCACGACCCACGCGTCGCCGGGATCGCGCGGGCCGTGCGGCGGGCGCGGGGCGGCGGCGGGATCGTCGGTCATCCTCACAGCCTGACACAGCCGCGGTCCGCGGGCCCGTGATTGGCATCGTGTTACCAGCCGGGTCTCCCCGGTGCTGCGGCGCACAATGGGGACGTGGAGTACGAGATCGATGACTCACCCGCCCGCATCCAGCTCGACGTCGTATGGCGCTGGCTCTCGTCCGAGGCCTACTGGGGCCGCTGGCGCGAGCGCTCCGTGCTCGAGGCGCAGCTCGACGCGGCCTGGCGGGTCGTCGGGGCCTATCGCGCCGACACCGGAGAACAGATCGGCTTCGCCCGCGCGGCATCCGATGGCGCGAGCTTCGCCTATCTCGCCGATGTCTTCGTCGTCGCCGAGCACCAGGGCGCGGGCGTCGCGCACCGTATCCTCCGGCGCATGATCGACGAGGGCCCCGGGCACGACTTCCGCTGGACGCTGTTCACGCGCGACGCGCACAGCCTCTACGCCGAATTCGGCTTCGAGACCCCCGACGAGACCGCGATGGTGCGTCGCGCGTCACCCGCCAAGCGCTGAGGCAGAAACCGGTGAACGCGCTCCGGCAGCGATCAGCACGGCGCTGCCTGTGGATAGTCGAGGCGCGATGTCGGAGGCCCGTGACACTATTCGAACATGTATTCGAATGATGGGCTCGGCGGCGGAATGGGCCGCGACGGTGACGTCGATGCCCTCGCTCAGCTCGTCGCGGATGCCGAGGGCGTATCGGATGCCGCGCGGGCGGTGCAGATTCGTGAGGTTCGGGTGCTCGCGGCGGCTGGTGTGCTCGCGGAGAAGCAGGCGGCTGGGGCATCGGAGAAGGTCAAGGCGCGCGAGATGGCGTTGCGGGGCATCGCCGCGGAACTGGCCGGAGTGTTCGTCGCGACCGACCGGACGCTGCAGCGCCGCATCGACGAGGCGCGCGATCTGGTCGACAACTTCCCGCTAACACTGGCCGCGTGGGAGGACGGACGAATCGTCCGCGGGCATGTGCGGGTGATCCAGGAGATCGGCTGCATCGTGCCCGTGGCGGATCGAGCGGAGTTCGAACGCGTCGCGGTCGAACGGTGTGAGGACGAGACACCCAACCGGGTGCGCGACGCGTTGCGGATGCTGGCGGAGCGGATTCCCCCGCGGACGTTCACCGAGCGGCACGAAGAAGCCGCCGCGGGACGGTGCGTGCGGGTGCAGGCCGGGCCGGACGGGATGTCCGACCTGATCGCGACCCTGCCGACCGTGATCGCCGACGGAATCGTGGACCGGCTGACGCGTCAGGCCCGGGAGATCATCAATGCGCGGGCCCAGGCTGACGTGCCTGGCACGCCTGACACTCGAGCCGACGCGAACGGCGCTTTACCCGATGCCGACACGACGATTCGCGACGGGTCGTCGTTCGTCGACGATGCGCGCACGATCGATCAGGTCCGCGCGGACGTGTTCTCCGACCTGCTCCTCGCCGGGTCGCCGGCCCTCGATCCCACCGGCACCGGTGACGGCGACGGGACGCTCGGAGCGATCCGGGCCCACGTGCAAGTCGCCGTGTCCGCACTCACGCTGATGGGTCAGGACGACGGGCCCGCTGACTTGGCCGGGCGCTCGCCCATCGACGCCGCCACCGCACGCGAACTCGCGGGCAACGCAACCTCCTGGGACCGGCTGCTGACCGATCCGGTCACCGGGACGGTGCTCGAGTGCGACAGCTACCGCCCCACCGCCGCGATGGTACGGCTGCTGCGGGCGAGGGACCGGCACTGCCGGTTCCCCGGATGCCGACAACCCGCCATCCGCTGCGAACTCGACCACACCATCGCCGCATCGGACGGCGGTGCCACCCACGTGTGCAACTTGGCGAACCTCTGCAAACGCCATCACGACGTCAAACACCACACCCGATGGCGAGTACGACAACTCCCCGGCGGAAGGCTGATCTGGACATCACCGACCGGACGGATCTACCGCGAAGACGCACCACCACCCCTCGTCGCCTTCACGACCACGGATCCACCCGGCCCGGGGCTCCACCGTTCTGAGCACGAGCGGCCGCGGGGTGCTGCGCCGGGCGTCAGCGCTGGCGCTTCTCGCGCACCCGCATGTTCGTCACGATCGGCGTGCCCTCGAAGCCGAAGATCTCGCGCAGCCGTCGCTGGATGAACCGGCGGTAGCCCGGGTCGAGGAACCCGGTCGTGAACAGCACGAATGTCGGCGGACGCGTCGACGCCTGGGTCCCGAACAGGATGCGGGGCTGCTTGCCGCCGCGCAGCGGGTGCGGGTGCTCCGCGACGAGCTCGGCGAGGAACGCGTTGAACTTGCCCGTCGGGATGCGCTGATCCCACGACTGCAGCGCGGTCTCGAGAGCGGGAACCAGCTTGTCGAGGTGACGACCGGTACGGGCCGAGAGGTTGACGCGCGGCGCCCACGTGACGTGCGCGAGGTCCTGCTCGATCTCGCGCTCGAGGTAGCGGCGACGGTCGGCGTTGTCCATGTCGGCGTCGTTGAGGCGGTCCCACTTGTTGAACGCGAGCACGAGCGCTCGACCGGACTCGAGCACGAGGTCGATGATGTTGAGGTCCTGCACGCTGATCGACTCGGTCACGTCGAGCACGACGACGGCGACCTCGGCCTTCTCGAGGGCCGCTGACGTGCGCAGCGACGCGTAGAAGTCCGCACCCTGCTGCAGGTGCACCCGTCGACGGATGCCGGCCGTGTCGACGAGTCGCCACAGCTTGCCGCCGAGTTCGACGACCTCGTCGACGGGGTCGCGGGTCGTGCCCGCGAGGTCGTTCACGACGACGCGCTCCTCGCCCGCGGCCTTGTTGAGCAGCGACGACTTGCCGACGTTCGGGCGCCCCAGGATCGCGACGCGACGGGGTCCGCCCAGCTCGTTCTTCGCGACGGCCGAGACCTCGGGGAGCACCTTCATGATCTCGTCGAGAAGATCCGCGACTCCACGCCCGTGGATGGCCGAAACGGGGTGCGGCTCGCCCAAGCCGAGGTTCCACAGCGCCGCAGCCTCGGGCTCCTGGCGCGCGTCATCGATCTTGTTCGCGATGAGGAAGACCGGCTTGTCGCTCTTGCGCAGCAGACGGACGACGGCCTCGTCGGTGGCGGTGGCCCCGACCATCGCGTCGACGACGAACAGCACGACATCCGCGAGGTCGATCGCGACCTCGGCCTGCGCGGCCACCGAACGGTCGATGCCGCGGGCGTCGGGCTCCCACCC
The DNA here is from genome assembly GCF_027157935.1 of Microbacterium sp. H37-C3. Taxonomy (NCBI): domain Bacteria; kingdom Bacillati; phylum Actinomycetota; class Actinomycetes; order Micrococcales; family Microbacteriaceae; genus Microbacterium; species Microbacterium sp. H37-C3. The sequence continues at coordinate 567,026 of NZ_JAPVLR010000003.1, forward strand.
GCCGGTGTCGACGAGGGTGAAACGGCGGTCCATCCACTCGGCCTTGTAGCTGACGCGGTCACGCGTGACACCCGGGGTGTCCTCGACGACGGCTTCGCGCCGACCCAGGATGCGGTTGACCAGCGCCGACTTCCCGACGTTCGGACGCCCGACGATGGCGACCACCGGCAGCGCCGGGAGCACCTCGACGACCTCGCCACCCGCGGTCAGGCCTGCGAGCAGGTGAGCATCCTCATCATCGAGCTCGTAGTCGGCGAGGGTCGCCCGCAGCGCGGCGGCCCGCTGGTCGGCGAGCTCCTCGTCGAGGTTCGCGAGCTTCTCCTCGAGCTGGTCGGGACCGCCCTGATATTCGTCTTCGGTCGTAGCCATCAGTTCTCTCCTGTCGCGGTGCGAACGACGTCGATGACGGCGTCCACGGTCCGATCGAAGTCCAATTCGGTCGAGTCGACCACCACGACGCCGGGCGCCGCGGTGAGGAAGTCGACGACCTTCGAGTCCGACGCGTCACGCCGGTGGAGCGCCTCGGCGACAGCCGCGGCATCCTCCCCCGTGAGCTCGGCGCTGCGGCGCGCGGCGCGCACCTCGGGGCTGGCGGTCAGCAGGATGCGCACGGGCGCATCGGGGAAGACCACGGTGGTGATGTCCCGCCCCTCGACGATGACACCGGCCGATTCGGATGCCGCCACGAGCGCCCGGAACAGGACGTTAACGCGCTCGCGCACTTCGGGCACGCGTGCGACGCCGCTGACGGCCGCCGAGACGCGGGGCTCGCGGATCTCATCGGTGACGAAGACGTCGCCGACGCGGACCCAGTGGTCATCGGGGTCGAGCGAGATCGCGTAGTCGAAACCGTCGAGGGCGCGCACCACGGCGTCCGCGTCGGCGGTGTCGTCATCGCGCTCGAGCACGCGCCACGCCAGCGCACGGTAGGCGGCGCCGGTGTCGAGGAAGCCGTAGCCGAGCACGCGGGCCGCCTGCTTCGACACGCTCGACTTGCCGCTGCCGGCGGGACCGTCGATCGCGACGGTCACCGGGAACGATTCAGGCACCGGAGACGACTCAGGCATGGGGGATGCTCGCGATCTTCCAGCCGCGCTTCTCGAGCCCGGCGACGGCTTCATGGACGGCGCTGGGGACGACGCTCAGCTCGGCCAGCCCGAACTGCGCGCCCGGGGAGTGCTCGAGGCGGAGGTCCTCGATGTTCACCCCGAGCTCGCCGAGGTCGCCGAACAGGCGCCCGAGCTGACCCGCGGTGTCGTCGACGCGCACGACGATCTGCTCGAACCGGCGGTTCTGGCCGTGCTTACCGGGCAGGCGCTCGACGCCCTCATTGCCACGACGGATGGTGTCGGCGAGCGCGCGGCGGGCACCGGGGGCCGCCGGGTCGCGCAGCGCGTCGGCCACTGCACGCAGGTCGCCCGCCAGCTCATCGAGCACGGCGACGACGGGGGCCGCGTTCGCGCCCAGGATCTGCACCCACAGTTCGGGAGCGGATGCCGCGATGCGCGTCGTGTCGCGCACGCCCTGACCGGTCAAGCGCAGGGATCCCTCGGGAGCCGCGACGAAGCGTCCGGCGAGGAGGCTCGCCACCAGCTGCGGGACGTGCGAGGTGAGGGCGACGGCTTCGTCGTGCTCCTGCGGCGTCATCTCGAGCGGCATCGCGCCGAGGTCGAGCGCGAGCCCTTCGACGACCGCGAGATCGGAGGCGCGCGTCTCATCGTCACGACACACGACCCACGGGCGACCGATGAAGATGTCCGCGCGCGCCGAGATCGCGCCGCCCCGCTCGCGGCCGGCGAGCGGGTGCGAGCCGATGTAGTGGGTGAGGTCGACCCCGCGCTTGCGCAGCTCGAGGTAGGGCTCGAGCTTGACGCTCGCGACATCCGTCACGACGACGCCGGGGTGGGCGCGCAGCTCGCGCTCGATCACATCCGCCGTGACGTCGGGCGGCACCGCGACCACGATGAGGACGGGGCGGTCGTCCGGGGCCGCGAGCCGGCCCGCACCGTAGTCGACGGCGAGCCGCAGCTGAGCGGGCGAAGCGTCGTCGAGCACGACGTCGACGCCGAGCAGACGCAAGGCGTGACCGATGCTCGAGCCGAGCAGGCCCGCGCCGACGATGCGCACGGTGCCGGCCGTGCGCGCGGCACGGCCGGGGCGCACGGGATCGAGCGAGGAATCGGTCACGGGTTCTCCGGAGAAGTCGGGTGCTCGGGGGCACCGTCGGCGCTGCGCGAGAGCGTCAGCAGCGCACCGCGTTCCACTGTAGTCAACTCCCGGGCGCGTCCCGCCGGGAGGGTTCCCAGGTGAAGCGGCCCGAACTGTCGCCGCACGAGCTCGAGAACCGGATGCCCGACCTCGGCCATCATGCGCCGCACGATGCGATTGCGGCCCGAGTGGAGCGTCAGCTCGACGAGGCTCGTCTCACCCGACGTGTCGAGCAGCCGCGCCTTGTCGGCCGCGATCGGGCCGTCGTCGAGCTCGACGCCCTTGGTCAGCCGTGCGATCGTTTGCGGGGCCACGCGCCCGCGCACCTTCGCGATGTACACCTTCGTCACCCCGAACGAGGGGTGGGCCAGGACGTGGGCGAGCTCGCCGTCGTTCGTGAGCACGAGCAGACCGCTGGTCTCGGCATCCAGGCGGCCGACGTTGTACAGGCGCTCGTCCCAGTCCTTCGTGAACCGGCGCAGGTCGGCGCGGCCCTTCTCGTCCTTCATCGAGCTGACGACACCCGTCGGCTTGTTGAGCATGACGTAGCGCTTCGTCGTGTCGAGCTGCACGGCCGTGCCGTCGACGTCGACCCTGTCGGCAGCCGGGTCGATGCGGCTGCCGAGCTCGGTCACGACGGCTCCGTTGACCCGGACGCGCCCCTCGACGATCAGCTGCTCGCACACGCGGCGCGACGCCACCCCGGCATTGGCGAGGACCTTCTGTAGGCGTACTCCTTCGGCATCCGTCATCGGGTCGCCTCTCCTTCGAAACCGTCGGTGCCGTCGTCGAGCAACGGCGAAATGGGCGGCAGCTCGTCGAGCGAGTTGATGCCGAGGTTGACCAGCAGCGCGTCGGTCGTGCCGTACAGGATGGCACCGGTCTCGGGGTCGTGACCGACCTCTGTCACCAACCCGCGCGAGAGCAGGGTGCGCACGACCGAGTCGACGTTGACGGCGCGGATCGACGCCACCTGACTGCGCGACACCGGCTGCTTGTACGCGATGACCGCGAGGGTCTCGAGGGCTGCCTGCGAGAGCCGCGACGGCGCCTGCGTGTTGACGAACTCGCTCACGAGGGCGTCGTGCTCCGCTCGCACGTACATCCGCCACCCGCCGCCCACTTCGCGCAGCTCGAAGCCGCGACGCGGCCCACCCGTCTCGCCGTCGTAATCGGCGACGAGCCCGGCGACCGCCTGCCGCACGGCTGCGACGGGTGCCCCGACGGCGGCGGCGAGGGAGACGAGGCTCTGCGGCTCGTCGACGATCAGCAGAACCGCCTCGAGCCGCCGCGCGACGTCCGCGATCGGGTTGGCCACGGTCGGTGTCGGGTCATCGGTCATAGTCGGCTCCCAGGGTGGCGAGGTTCTCCTCGGACCAGCGCTCCGCGGTCCAGCGCAGCGTCAGCTCGCCGAGCGGCTCGAGCTGCTCGAACGACAGCGCCGCGTGACGGTAGAGCTCGAGCACGGCGAGGAAACGGGCCACGACGACGCCGGGCTGCGCGACCCCGGCGACGAGTTCACGGAAGTTCAGGGTACCCGCGCCGCGCAGCAGCGTCACGACGATGGCCGCCTGCTCGCGGATCGACACGAGCGGAGCGTGCAGGTGGTCGAGCCCCACGACGGGGATCTCCTTCGGAGCGAACGCGAGCATCGCCAGTGCCGCGAAGTCGTCGGGGGTCAGCGTCCACACGAGCTCCGGCGCGGCCGCGCGGTACTTCTCGTCGAGGCGAACCGACCGGGTGTGACGACGGTCCTCGGCGACGACCCGCTCGGCGAACCAGCCGGCGACCTGCTTGAACGCGCGGTACTGCAGCAGACGGGCGAACAGCAGGTCGCGCGCTTCGAGCAGCGCCACCGACTCGGCGTCGATGAGCTCGCCCTGCGGCAGGAGCCCGGCGACCTTCATGTCCAGCAGCGTCGCGGCGACGACGAGGAACTCCGAGGCGGCGTCGAGCTCTGCGGGCTCGAGCCCGCGCAGGTAGCCGATGAACTCATCGGTGACCTTGCTGAGCGACACCTCGGTGATGTCGAGCTCGTGCTTGCCGATGAGGTTCAGCAGCAGGTCGAAGGGGCCGTCGAAGTTCGTCAGCGAGACCCGGAAGCCCGGACCGTTCGGATCGCCCGCGTCGGGTTCGGCCGGCCCGGCCGCATCGACGATCCCGTCAGGCGACGGCGCCACGGGCGACGAGCTCCCGCGCGAGACGCAGGTAGGCCTGCGCGGCCTGATGCTCCGGCGCGAAGGTGATGATCGGGACCCCCGCGACCGACGCATCGGGGAACTTCACGGTGCGCCCGATGACCGTCTCGAGCACGTCGTCGCCGAAGGCCTCCACGACGCGTTCGAGCACCTCGCGCGAGTGGAGGGTGCGCGGGTCGTACATCGTGGCGAGGACGCCGTCGAGCTCGATGGACGGGTTCAGCCGGTCGCGCACCTTGTCGATCGTCTCGATCAGCAGCGCGACGCCGCGCAGCGCGAAGAACTCGCACTCGAGCGGGATGAGCACGCCGTGGCTCGCTGTCAGCGCGTTGACCGTGAGCAGCCCGAGCGAGGGCTGGCAGTCGACGAGGATGACGTCGTACTCGGACGAGACCCCGCGCAGCACGCGCGCCAGGATCGTCTCGCGGGCGACCTCGTTGACGAGGTGCACCTCGGCCGCCGAGAGGTCGATGTTCGCGGGGATGACGTCGAGCCCGGGCACAGACGTCTCGACGATGACCTCGTGAGGGTCGCGCTTGGTGTCGAGCAGCAGGTCGTAGATCGTCGGCACGTCGTGCGTCGCGATTCCGAGGCCCGCCGACAGCGCCCCCTGCGGGTCGAAGTCGACGGCGAGCACCTTGCGACCGTACTCGGCGAGCGCGGCGGCGAGGTTGATCGTCGTCGTGGTCTTGCCGACGCCGCCCTTCTGGTTGCAGAGGGCGATGATGCGGGCCGGGCCGTGACCATCGAGCTTCGGCGGGGTCGGGAAACCTCGGTATGGCCGACCGGTGGGTCCGATCGGGGTGTCCTCCGTGGGGGCCTTCCCGGCCTTCCGCGACTTGTCCGTCACCGAGACTCCTGCTTTCCGTAGCGTGCGATCGATTCTCGCACAGGCACCCGGCGTGAGCCGATACGTTCGTCGGACGCGCGGGGCAGAAGTGGCCTGGGCCGACGCCCGAGGCGACACCAGCACCGCCGATCCGACGAACGTATCTCCGCAACGCCTCCGGGTCACAGGCTCCCGAGCACGTCGAGCCGCAGCTGGGCGGCGACGGCGATCAGCAGGTAGTCGACGACCACGACGAGGGGTGTCCACGCCAGCAGCAGCGCGCCGACGCGTTGCGGCGCGCGGCCCCAGACCCCCTCGCGCAGCGTCCACCCGAGAGTCGTCCAGAACAGCGGGATCGTCACGAGCCACACGACCATGCACCACGGGCAGAGCGAGCCGTACTCGAACACGCTGCGGTAGGCGAAGACGTGGACGAGCGCGAACGCCGCCGCGATGAACCCCGCGTACACCCGCCAGTACCAGGGACGCAGCCCGCCCGGCGCCGCGAGCCCGGAGACTCCCGCGTAGATGGCGCCCGGAAAGAGCACGATCCCGATGATCGAGTTGCTGAACCCGAGCAGGTTCCCGCCGGGGCTCAGCAGGTTGGGGCCGCACGTGACGATCGGGCTGATGTCGCACGAGATGAGGGCGTCGGCACCGGTGAGCTGGCCGATGTACTCGTGGTAGAGCAGGAACGACACGATCCAGCCCGCGACGCCCGCCACGATCCAGACGACGGCGAGCGCGGGGCCGGGACGGATGCCGCGCCTGTTCTCCGAAACGGCGGCGGATGCTGCGGTGGGCATGCTGTCATCCTGCGGCGCCGGTACCGCGCCCGCGGCCGCCCCGTGCCGGGAAAAAGCGGGTTCGACCGGATGCCGCGAGCGCCGCCCGAGCTTCAGCGCCAGGTGGCGGTGAGGAGACCGGCGACGACCCCGAAGACGAGGGGCAGCAGGCAGCCGATGGCGACGGGGCGACCGACCGCGGGCCGGGTGAACAGGTGCGCTCGCGTCTCGGCCCGTTCCGCGTCGGTGCTGCGCAGCGCGCCGCCCGGCGACGGCTCCGGGTGAGCGGCCGCGGCATCCTCGATACGCGCGGCGATCGCGAGCAGGTCCTCGGTCCAGCGCCAGAACGGGGCGGTCCAGCGCGCCAGCGCGCCACGCGAGAGGAAGTACACGTGTCGGCCGACGGTCTCGACGTCGACGTCGGGCGCGACCGCCGCCAGGCCGGAGCGCACGGACGGCGTGAGCATCCGGCGAACACGGTCGCCGTCGGCGGGCGCGCACCAGACGCCGAAGTGCTCGTCGAACCCGCCACCGATCTCGATCCGCTCCTGCCCGAGGGGCGGACGCCAGGAGGGCGCGCCCGGCGCGTGCACCGCGACCAGGCTCGCCCGCGGCAGCTCGGCGGCGAGGCCTACGCGGAGATACGTCAGCGAGTGCGGCATCCGATAGCGGCCGATCCAGGTGTCGAAAGCGTAGTCCGCCGACCGGAACGGGCGCGGCTCGCTCCCCGTCACGACAGCGGTCGCCATCCGGCGCTTGCCGAGGCCGAAGACGGTCGCACTCTCCTGCGGGTCGTCCTCGCGGTGGCGCAGACCGAGCCGGTTCGCGGTCGCGAACCCTTCCAGACGGTACAACGCGGCATCGGCCTCCTGCCGGGCGCGACGCATCCCGCCGAAGCGACTCACCGCGAGTGGCAGCATCATCACCGCCGCGATCACGATGTTCGACCACGACAGGCCCGAGCCGCCTGCCATCGATTGGATGAAGAGGACGAAGAGCAACGCGAGCAGGCCCACCCCGAGCACCAGCACCGCCGAGACGAACACCGCCCGCACGGCGACCAGCCATGAGGCGCGCCGGCCCGCTTCGCCACGGAGCCCCTCGTCGCCGGGCTCGGGGAGCGGCGTCGTGAGCGCCTCGGTGCCGAACGGGGCGGCGCCGGCGTCGTCCCGGGGTGCGCCGCTGCTCATGCCCCTATCCTGCCGTGCCGGGGCTGCGACGCCGTCCGCTTGTACCCCGTCTCAGCGCGCGCGAGGATGCGACGTGGCGTAGATCTCCCGCAACGCGTCGACCGTGACGTGCGTGTAGATCTGGGTGGTGGCGACCGAGGCGTGCCCGAGCAGCTCCTGCACGACGCGGACGTCGGCCCCGCCCTGCAGCAGGTGCGTCGCGAACGAGTGCCGCAGGGTGTGCGGCGACACATGCGCCGTCAGTTCCGCGCGCTCGGCCGCCTGCTGGATGATCAGCCACGCGCTCTGCCGCGACAGCGGAGCACCGCGTACCCCGAGGAAGAGTCGGGGCGTCGCGCGTCCGCGCCGGGAGAGCTCCGGCCGGGCGCGCGCCAGATAAGCCTCGACGGCGGCGCGCGCGTACGAGCCGACCGGGACGATCCGCTCCTTCGCGCCCTTGCCGCGAACGCGCAGCACGTCGCCGAGGGCGAGGTCGTCGACATCCAGCTGCACGATCTCGGACACGCGCGCGCCCGTCGCGTACAGCAGCTCGAGCAGCGCTCGATCCCGCAGCGCGGCGATGTCGGTCGCGGCGACATCGCCCGGAGCGGGACCCGCCGCGTCGAGCAGACTCTCGACCTGGTCGATCGTCAGAGCTTTCGGCAGGCGCCGCGGCGTCTTGGGCGGGCGCAGCCGCTGCGTGGGATCGGCATCGACGATGCCTTCACGGGCGAGGAAGCGGTGCCACCCGCGCAGCGACGACTGCAGCCGCGCCAGCGACGTGGCCGCCGGCGGCGGGTCGGCGGATGCCGCTTCCTCGGCGAACCGGGTCACGACCTCAGCCGTGATCGCGGACGTGTCACCGATCCCCTGCTCGGCGAGCCACGCGGTGTACGCGTCGAGATCGCGCCGGTAGGCCGCGACGGTGTGCGCCGACAGCCCGCGCTCGACCGAGATGTGGCGCAGGTACGCCGCGACAGCGCGGTCGAGCCGCACGTCCGTCAGCCCCGGCGCAGCCGTTCGGCTGCCGCCAGCACGCCCGTCGCCAGGATGCCGTTGCGGAACCGTCCCGCGAGCACGCCGTCGACGACCTCCGTGAGCGGTACGCGCTCGACGCGCATGTCGGCTTCCTCGTCCTCGCGCTCGTACGCGCTCGGCGCCGGACTGAGGCCGCGCGCGAGGAAGACGTGGATGACCTCGTCGTTGCCCCCGGGCGTCGTGAAGATGCTGACGAGCGGCTCGAGCGACGCCGCCACCAGGTCGACCTCCTCGGCGAGTTCCCGCCGCGCGGTCTCGATCGGGGGCTCGCCGGCGACGTCGAGCAGCCCCGCGGGGATCTCCCAGTCGCGATGACGGATCGGATGCCGGTACTGCTGGATCAGCACGACGCGCTCTTCGTCGTCGATCGCGACGACCGCGGCCGCACCGGGGTGGTCCACGAACTGGCGCGTGATCTCCCCGTCACCGAAACGCACCGTCTCGCTCCGCACGTCCCAGACGCGCCCCGAGTACACCAGCTCGCTCGAGATGACCTCGGGCTCGACGGGCTCGTCGCGCAGCTCAGGCATCCTCGACCTCGAACAGCTCGCTCGCGCGGTGCCGGTCGAGGGCGGCGGCGACCAGCCCACGGAACAGCGGGTTCGCCTCGGTCGGACGCGACCGGAGCTCAGGGTGGGCCTGCGTCGCGATGTAGTACGGGTGCACGTCGCGCGGCAGCTCGACGTACTCGACGAGGTTGCGGTCGGGTGACAGGCCCGAGAAGACCAGGCCGGCCTCGGCGATCTGGTCGCGGTACCGGTTGTTCACCTCGTAGCGGTGGCGGTGGCGCTCGGAGGCCTTCGTCGCCCCATACACCTCGGCCGCGAGCGAGCCCTCGGCGAGGTCGGCCTCGTACAGGCCCAGGCGCATCGTGCCGCCGAGGTCGCCGCCGGCGATGATGTCGACCTGCTCGGCCATCGTCGCGATGACGGGGAACTCGGTCTCCGGGTCGAACTCGCTCGACGACGCACCGGCGAGGCCCGCCATGTTGCGGGCGTACTCGATCACCATGCACTGCAGCCCCAGGCAGATGCCGAGGGTCGGGATGCCCTGCTCGCGCGCGAACTTCAGCGCGCCGAGCTTGCCCTCGATGCCGCGGATGCCGAAGCCGCCGGGCACGACGATGCCGTCGACGCTCGCGAGCGCCTTCTCGGCGCCCTCGGGGGTCTCGCACAGATCGGAGGGGATCCAGGTGACGTTGACCTTGGTCTCCTGCGCGAAGCCGCCGGCCTTCAGCGCCTCGGTGACCGAGAGGTACGCGTCGGGAAGATCGATGTACTTGCCGACGAGACCGATCGTGACCTCGTGCTTGGGGTTGTGGACGGCGTCGAGCACCTTGCTCCACCGGGTCCAGTCGACGTCGTCGGCCTTCTCGGCCAGCCCGAGCCGGCGCGTGATGTACGCGTCGAGACCCTGATCGTTCAGGGTCGAGGGGATGTCGTAGATGCTCGGCAGGTCGACGGTGTTCACGACGCCCTCGACGTCGACATCGCACATGAGCGCGATCTTGTTGCGGTTGCTCTCGCTGACGGGGCGGTCGCTGCGCAGCACGAGGGCGTCGGGCTGGATGCCGACCTGGCGGAGGGCCGCGACGGAGTGCTGCGTCGGCTTCGTCTTCTGCTCGCCCGAGGCGCCCATGAACGGCACGAGCGAGACGTGCACGAAGAACACGTTGTCGCGGCCGAGCTCGTGGCGCAGCTGACGGGCCGCTTCGAGGAACGGCTGCGACTCGATGTCGCCGACGGTGCCGCCGACCTCGGTGATGATGACGTCGGGGCGGGGCTCCTCGGTCGCCTGCAGCCGCATCCGGCGCTTGATCTCGTCGGTGATGTGCGGGATGACCTGGACGGTGTCGCCGAGGTACTCGCCGCGGCGCTCCTTGGCGATGACCTGCGAATAGATCTGACCGGTCGTGACGTTCGCCGCCTGGCTCAGCTCGATGTCGAGGAACCGCTCGTAGTGTCCGATGTCGAGATCGGTCTCGGCGCCGTCATCGGTCACGAAGACCTCACCGTGCTGGAACGGGTTCATCGTGCCCGGGTCGACGTTCAGATAGGGGTCGAGCTTCTGCATCACGACGCGAAGACCGCGTGCGGTGAGAAGGTTGCCGAGACTCGCGGCGGTCAGTCCCTTACCGAGAGAAGAGACCACACCACCGGTCACGAAGATCTGCTTGGTGGTGTTCTGGGAAGAGGCCGCGCGATGAGTGTCCGTCACGGGCTTCTATTCTATCAGTCAGGAACGCGAGAGGTTCAGCAGTTCTCGGGCGTGCTCGATCGCGGCCCCCGAATCCGGCAGGCCTGACAGCAGACGCGCCATCTCGGCCTCGCGGTCGCCGCCCTCCAGCCGCCGGACACTCGACGCGGTCACCGAGCCGTCGTTCGACTTCACGACGGTCAGGTGGTTCGTCGCGAAAGCGGCCACCTGGGCGAGGTGGGTCACGACGATCACCTGGCTCGTCTCGGCGAGCCGGGCGAGCCGGCGCCCGACCTCGATCGCGGCGGCGCCGCCGATTCCGGCATCCACTTCGTCGAACACGAACGTCGGCACGGGGTCGGTTCCCGCGATCACGACCTCGATCGCGAGCATGACCCGGCTGAGCTCACCGCCCGAGGCGCCCTTGGCGACCGGACGGGGCTCGGCGCCGGGGTGCGGCGCGAGCAGGATCGTGACGTCGTCGCGCCCCGAGACCGATGGCGTGCCGGGCTCGACCGTGACGACCAGGCGCGCGTCGGGCAGGGCGAGTTCGCGGAGCTCCGCCGTGACCGCGGCACCGAGTCGCTCCGCGGCGGCGGTACGGGCCGCGGTCAGCTCGGCGGCGGCGGCATCCAGCGCGTCAGCGAGCTCGTCGCGCTGAGCGCGCAGGCGCTCGATGCGGTCGCCGTCGTCGTCGAGCTCCATGAGCCGTGCGGACCCGCTCTCGAGCAGCGCGAGTGCTTCGTCGAGGGTGCCGTGCACGCGCAGCAGACCGCCGAGCGCGGCGCGCCGCTCCTCGACGGCCGCGAGCTCCTGCGGCCCGCTCTCGTCGAGATCGGCGAGGTACGCGCTCAGGCCTGTCACGAGGTCGGCGGCGCGGTAGCCGAGGTCGGCCAGCGGCTCGACGAAAGCGGCGAGGGCCGTGTCGCTCGCCGCCGAGCGCTCGATCGCGCGCCGGGCCTCGGCGAGCAGAGACACCGCGTCGGGCAGCTCGTCGTCGTTCGAGAGCGCGTCGTGCGCCGTCGCAGCGGCGGCACGCAGCTCTTCGACGTTGGCGAGCTTCTCGGCCCGCTCGGCGAGCGCCGCGTCCTCCCCCGGCTGCGGGGCGACGGCCTCGATGTCGGCGATGCGCGCGCGCAGGTCGTCGGCCTCGCGGCGGCGCGCGTCGCGATCGGCGTCGAGCTGCGTCAGTTCTGCGTCGACGGCACGCCAGGCGTCGAACGCCGCGCGGTAGCGGTCGCGCGCCGTGGTGATCTCGGGGCCGCCGAAGCGGTCAAGTGCGTCGCGCTGGGCGGTGGCCGACTTCAGCCGCAGCTGGTCGGACTGCCCATGGACGACGATGAGCTGTTCGGCGAGCTCGGCGAGTACGGCCGCCGGCGCGGGACGCCCGCCCACGCTGGCGCGACTACGACCTTCGCTCGACAGCACGCGTCCCAGATACAGCTCGGAGCGGCCTCCGCCGATCGGCTCGACGTCTCCCCCGGCTTCGCGGACGCGTTCGGCGACGGGTCCGCTCTCGTCGATGATCCAGACGCCGTCGACCGATGCCTGCGGCGCGCCCGCACGCACGGCGCCCGAGTCGGCCCGCTGGCCGAGCAGCAGCCCGAGTCCGGTGACGACCATGGTCTTGCCCGCGCCCGTCTCGCCCGTGATCGCGGTGAACCCGGGGCCCATCGGCAGCGTCGCCTCGGCGATGACACCGAGGCCGCGCAGGCGCATCTCTTCGATCACGAGGCGCCCTCCCGCTGCTCGAGACTGGGACCACGCCACCCGACCACCGGCAACCGGAACTTCCGGACGAGCCGGTCGGTGAAGGCGGCCGGATGCAGCCGGGCCAGGCGAACCGGGGTCTTCGAACGGCGCACGACGACGCGGGCTCCGGGAGGCAGCTCCTGCGAGCGGCGTCCGTCGGCCCAGAGGATGCCGGTGCCGTTCGTACCCGCGCCGACCTCGATCGCGACGGATGCTTCCGGGCTGATCACGAGCGGGCGTGCGAACAGCGCGTGCGCGGAGAGCGGCACCACCGCGACCGCCTCGACGTCCGGCCAGATCACGGGACCGCCGGCGGAGAAGTTGTACGCCGTCGACCCGGTCGGAGTCGCGATCACCACTCCGTCGCAGCCGAAGGCCGAGAGCGGACGCCGGTCGACCTCGAGGACGACCTCGAGCATCCGTTCGCGGCTGGCCTTCTCGACGGTCGCCTCGTTCAGCGCCCACGTCTCGTAGACGACGTCGCCGGAGCCGTCCTTGACGCGAACCGAGAGCGCCATTCGCTCCTCCACGTCGTAGTCGCGGTCGATGACCCGCCGGACGGCATCGTCCATGTCGTCGGCCTCGATCTCGGCGAGGAACCCGACGTGGCCCATGTTGATCCCCAGGACGGGAGCGGTGCCGCCCCGGACGAGGTCGACGGCGCGCAGGATCGTGCCGTCGCCGCCCAGGACGATCGCCAGTTCGAGCTCGGCGACGCTCACGTCGAGGTCGAGCGTGAGGACACCGGGAAGCTCGCCCAGCGCCTCGACGAGCTCGGCGCGGTCATCGGCCGCCAGCACGGGACGCGCCCCCGCGCCGGACAGCGCGTTCAGGACGCGTTGCGCCGCAGCGACGGTGTCGGGACGGCGCGCGTGGGCGACGACGAGGATGTTGCGCATCGCGTCGATCATCGGGCTCCCGCCAGTTCGTCCACCGTGTGTATCCATTGTGTCGGATTGCCCGCCTCACCAGCGCGGATGCACAGATGGACGACGTACTCCTGATTGCCGTGGGTACCGACCAGCGGCGAGGCGATCACCCCGTGGGTGGCGAGTCCGGCGTCCCACGCCGACCACAGCACACCCATCACGGCATCCGCCCGCAGCGCCGGATCGGTGACCAGCCCGCCCTTGACGGCGGTCCGCCCGACCTCGAACTGCGGCTTCACGAGCAGGACGACATCCGTTCCCGGCGAGCAGACCGAGACGACGGCGGGCAGGACGTGCTCGAGGGAGATGAAGGAGAGGTCGCCGGTGATGACCTGCGGCTCGAACGGGGTGCCGACGAGCCCGGCGAGCGTCTCGGGCGAGAGGTCGCGGACGTTGAAGCCCTCGACCGCGATGACGTCGTCGTCCGCGGCGATGCTCGGCGCGAGCTGACCGTGACCGACGTCGACGGCGACGACCGGCCGAGCGCCGCGCTCGCGGAGCACCTGGGTGAAGCCGCCGGTCGAGGCGCCCATGTCGAGTGCGCTCCGCGAGGCGACGGCGATACCGAACGCATCGAGTCCGGCGATCAGCTTATGGGCGGCGCGGCTCACGTAGTGGTCGGCGCCGGCCACGACGAGGGTCGCGGTGTCGGCCACCGGATGGGATGCCTTCACGACGGTGCGCCCGTCGACGGAGACGAGTCCCTCCGCGATCAGTGTTGCGGCGTGGCTGCGTGAGCGCGCCAGACCCCGGGCGGCGACGGCCGCATCGAGTCGGGTGCTCACGCGGCGCCGGTCGGACCGGAGTCGAGGCGGCGCGCGAGCTCATCGTGCAGCGCCGCGTACGACGCGGCACGCTCGCTCAGGGGCTGGTCTTCGATGACGTCGAGCGACGACAGCAGGTCGTCGCGCCATTGCTCGGCGATGCTCGGCGTCGCGCTGTCCGCGGCGGTGGGCTCGTGTTCGCCCGGGTCGGCACCATCCATCGACATGGATCCCACGATACGCGGGGTCAGGGACGGTGGAAGGGATCCGCGTAGAGAGCCTCGGGAACCCGGAATCCGTAGATCGCGCGACCCGTCGCCCAGATCGCGGCCGCGCCCGCCCGGACCAGATCGATCGGCCGGTCGCCTGCCGAGACGATGACGATGTCGGCGCCGTCGATGCGGACCGACGCGTTGCCGACGGTCGTCACGTCGCCCTTCGTCCTGACCTCGGGGTAGGGCTCGTGGAGCTCGCGCAGGTCGCTCACGATGTAAGTCGGGCGCGAGTTGGCGGGCGCCGCCAGCACGTGCTTGGGCCGATCGATACCCGTCAGCACCAGCACCGACCGGATGCCCGCCGCCTGGGCCCCGGCGATGTCGGTGTCGAGTCGGTCACCGATGAAGAGCGGCTGGGAAGCGCCGAAACGCGCGACGGCCTCATCGAAGATGGGTCGCTCGGGCTTGCCGGCGACGGTCGCGAGACGTCCGACCGCCGTGTGCACGGCGGACACCAGTGTGCCGTTCCCCGGCGCGATCCCCCGCGCCTGCGGAATGGTCCAGTCGGTGTTCGTGGCGATCCAGGGGATGCCGCCCTCGTCTTCCGGAGTCGCCAGCGCATAGGCGGCTTCGGCGAGCTGCGCCCAGCCGACCTCGGGTGCGAATCCCTGCACGACGGCCGCCGGACCGTCGTCGGCCGATCGGGTGGGGACGTAGCCCGCCTTCTCGAGTTCGTGGACCAGTCCATCGCCGCCCACGACGAGGATCGTCGCCCCGACGGGAACACGTTCGCGAAGGAGGCGCATCGCTGCCTGCGGGCTCGTGATGACGTCCTCGGGGCGCGTCGCCGTCAGGCCGAGTTCCCGCAGATGGTCGGCGACCACCGAGTCGCGCCGGGACGCGTTGTTGGTGATGTACCCGAGCCGGCGGGTCTCCCCCGCGCGGTTGAGGCTCTCGATCGCGTGCGGCAGGGCGCCCGGACCGGCATAGACGACACCGTCGAGGTCGGCCAGGACGGCATCCACACCGTCGAGCGGTGTCGACGATGCCCGGGAGAACAGGCCCATCAGCCGCGCTCCTCCGTCTTGCCTTCCGCCGGCGCCTCGCTTTCGAGCGCGGCGTCCTCGTCGATGTCGTCGACCACGATCAGTTCACGGTCCGCATCAGTCGCGCCGAGGGCTTCCTCGGCGACGAGGGCGCGCCGCTGCCAGAGCGCGGCCTCCTCGGAGCGGCCGAGATCCTCGAGCACGGCCGCACGGGCGGCGAACAGGGCGGGGCTCCACGAGAACGCGCGGTCGGGGTCGAGCTCGGGGATGTCGAGTTCTTGCAGCGCGCGCTCGGTCTCACCGAGGTCGAGCCGTGCCCCCGACATCGCGATCGCGAGCTCGACGCGAACCTCGATCGGAAGCGTCGACCGGTCGACCGCTCGACCGACCTCGAGCGCCCGGTCGGGGCGACCGACACCGCGCTCACTGTCGACCATCATCGCGATCTGGTCGTCACTGCCGGAGATCCGTCGGTACGTGCGGAGCTCCCGCAGGGCGAGGGCGTAGTCCCCTGTCGCATAGGCGGTGATGGCGACGGTCTCGCGCACGACCCCGACGCGTCCGGCACGACGTGAAGCCGCGAGGGCGTGCTCGTGCGCGAGCGCGGGGTCGTCGTCGATCAGCTGGGCGACCATGGCGAGGTGGCGGGCCACCTGCTCCGCGTTCTCTTTGCTCAGAGTCTTCAGTTCGTTGCGCGCAGCGCCCGGCAGATCGCGAGCCGTGACGGTCTCGGGGATCTCGGGGCCGCGCGGGATGTCGCGACGCTCGGACCCCTGCGGCGGACGCGATGAACGTGCCCCGTCGCGGTCGTCGCGCCGCGGGCGCGCGTCACCATCACGGCGCGGGTACGACGGACGGTCGCCGTCGCGGCGCGGGCGGGAGTCACCATCGCGACGCGGACGCGAATCACCGTCACGACGCGGACGCGAGTCACCATCACGACGCGGACGCGAGTCACCATCACGACGGGGGCGCGAATCACCGTCACGACGGGGACGCGAATCACCGTCACGACGGGGACGACCATCCCCCGCCCCATCGCGACGCGGGTACGACGGACGGTCACCATCACGACGGGGGCGGGAATCGCCGTCACGACGCGGACGGGAATCGCCTTCCCGGCGCGGGCGCTCGTCGTTGGAACGCGGCGGACGAGCATCGCCGTCGCGACGCGGACGCCGTGCGCCGGAATCCGCAGCAGAGTAACGGGGCTTGCGCTCCGATCGCGGGCGGTCTTCTTCAGTCACGACGTTCCTTTCGTCCCGGAAACGAGAAAAGGCCACCCAACATTGGGTGGCCATTTCACGAAAGAAGTCCGGCGGTGTCCTACTCTCCCACAGGGTCCCCCCTGCAGTACCATCGGCGCTGTGAGGCTTAGCTTCCGGGTTCGGAATGTAACCGGGCGTTTCCCTCACGCTATGGCCGCCGAAA